>NZ_CP132480.1:0-1254580 GCF_030770395.1 Telluria beijingensis
AAAAACCCCACCATGTGATCATGGTGGGGTTTTTTGCTTTCCAGCCCCCATCGCTTGTCCCACATCAGCGCCGACGCGCCTACCTCACGGCAACATGCTCTCACCTTCAACAGCAGGAGCATCCCATGGACCAGGCAAACGAATCAGCCACCCTGAGCGACAAACTGACCGGCCCCATCACGGCCGTCATCGACAAGCGCCGCGCCGACCTGATCCCGCTACTACAGGGCAGCACCGGCCAGGCCGCCCAGGCCGCATTGCGCGACGACGAATGCGTGCGCAAGGTCGCCACGTTCTGCTACCCGCTGCTTCCCGTCCTCGTCCGCCTGGCGGTCAAGGAACCGACCTTCATCAGCTTCGTGCTGAACAACCGTGAAAAAGTCCTCGGCCGCCTGACGACGCCAGCCTGAATCACTGCGCCGTCACGGTCACCGGTTCCGCCGTCTTGGCCACGCTCTCGCCGCGGCTGATGCTGTCGCCATCGTTGCGGCGCAGGCGCCAGAACACCGCCGACGAGAAGACTGTCAGCACCGCCAGCACCGCGAAGCCGTGGTGCAGCGCCTGCGTCACCTGGCCCTGGTTGGTCTGCGACACACCGCCCAGGAACCAGGCGGTGACGATCGACCCGGCTGCCAGACCAAAGCTCATCGACAATTGCTGGAACGAACTGGACATGGTGCTGGCCATGCTGGTGTCCGCCGGCTCGATGTCGGCATAGGCCAGCGTATTCATACTCGAGAATTGCAGCGAGTTGAAGAAGCCCTGCATCAGGCTGATACCCACGATCACCGCCAGCGGCGTGCCCGCATCGACCAGCGTGAACAAGGCGATGGTTACGCCGATCATCATCGTATTGATCAAGAGCACCTGGCGATAGCCGAAGCGCGACAGCAAGCGGGGCGCGAACAGCTTCATGCCCATCGCCGCCAGCGCCGCCGGCATCATCAGCAAGCCCGACTGCCATGCCGGCAAGCCCAGGCCCAACTGGTACAGCAGCGGCAGCAGGAAGGGCAGGCCGCCGACGCCGAGGCGCGTGATGAAGCCGCCCAGCACCGCGATGCGGAAGGTGCGCACCTTGAGCAGGGTCAGGCGCAGCAAGGGAAACTTGGTGCGGCAGGCATGCCAGGCATACGCCCCCAGCAGGCCCAGCGCCAGCAGGAAGAGCAGGCCGGCCGTCAGGCCGTCGAGCGTGTGCTCGCCAAACACTTCCAGCACCCAGGACAGCAGGGCCGTGCCACTGCTGAACAGGATCAGGCCGGGCACGTCGAGCGGGCGCCGCTGTTCCGCGCGGTAGTCAGGCATATGGCGCCAGACAAAATACAGCGCAGCCAATCCCACCGGGATATTGACGAAGAAGATGACGCGCCACGACGTCCAGTGCACGATCAGGCCGCCTACGGTCGGGCCCAGCAGCGGCCCGATCAGGGCCGGGATGATGACGAAGTTCATTGCCCCCAGCAACTCGTTCTTGGGGAAGGTGCGCACGATCGCCAGGCGGCCGATCGGGATCATCATGGCTCCGCCCAGGCCCTGCAGCAGGCGCGCGCCGGTCATCATGTGGGCGCTCACTGACAGCCCGCACAGCACGGAGGCGAAGGTGAAGATGGCGATCGCGGTAAAGAACACGCGCCGGGTGCCGAAGCGGTCGGCCATCCAGCCGCTCAGGGGAATGCCGACCGCCAGGCCGAGGATATAGCTGGTGACGACCGATTTCAGGCTCAGCGGAGTGACGCCAAGGCTGGCGGCAATGCTGGGAATGGCGGTATTGACGATGGTCGCGTCCAACTGCTCCATGAACAGGGCAGTGGCGACGAGCCAGGGAAGATAACGCTTGAGGGTGGGCGAAGGAGTCAATCGGGCCTCATGGAAACAGCTGGCGGCAGCAACCGCGCGAGTCCCGATTGTGTCATGTATTGCAATTTACGCGCGCCATGGACCGGGAAAGCCCGACCATGCGCGTGTCGCATTGCAAGACATCAGAAGCGGTAAGCCGCCTTGGCGATGAACCAGTTGGCGCCCGCGTTCGGGCTCTTGATGCTGGCGTTCGAATAGTGCTGGTAGCGCAGGCCGAAATCCCATTTCGGGGTGGTATAGCCGATGCCGATGTGGTCGCCGAACTGGAAGGCGGTCGACAGTTCTTTATCCTCGTTCTTGTACAGGGTGGAGAACAGGTTGACGCCGATACCGATCTCGCCATACAGGCCGAGCTTGCTGTCATTCTGGTAGCGGAATACCGGGGTGAAGCCGATGGCCATCAGGTTCTTGTTCTGGCCGCGGACATTTTCATAGGAATTCAGGCGCCACAGGGCCAGGTTGCCTTCCCAATAACCCGACAGGTGGCGACCGCTGCCGGCGAACCAGCGCTTTTCCCAGTCGGACTGGACCGCGATGCGGTACATGCGCTGCTGCGGATTGGTGCCGAACTCGAACGACGCCGAGTCGATATAGCCATTGCCCACGGTGGACTGGGCCAACGCGAGCGGAGCGAACAGCGCGGCGCAGACAGCAGCCAGCGCGCCAATTTTTTTCTTAGTAGTGATCATGGGTATCCTTGGGAAGGAGAGCGTATTTCTATCTGATGCGTTATTGTACAAGCGAGAACAATAGCGTGCTGGCGGCCACGCAACCATGTGACGAAGGTATCATAGACGCCCGCCGTAACCGAACCACATCAATAATAATGGTCGAACCAACAGAACCCAGCATCGCCCCCCTGTATCCGCTCGCCGCACCGATGGCGCGCCAGCCCGAACCCGCGGTGCTGCCCCACGATCCGGTGGCCGAACACATCGCCGCCCACCTGGGCAAGCCTGCCCTGTACTTCCACGAAACCGAAACGGGCGAGAGCCAGGTCGACATCCACGTGATCGGCCCGACCGAGGCCTTCCCCCACGTGCGCCTGGTGACCTCGGGCATGAGCCGGCAACCGATGAACGTCCCGGAAGGCGCGCCGGCCTATGCCGAGCTGATGATTGCCCTGCCGGCGGACTGGAAGCTGGACGAAGCGTCGATGCAGGACGCGCGCTGGTACTGGCCGATCGCCCTGCTGCGCCACCTGGCGCACTATCCGAACAAGCAGCGCACCTGGATCGGCCTGGGCCACTCGCTGCCCAACGGCAACCCGGCCAAGCCGTATACGGAGGGTGTGGGCTTCTGCGGCGTCGTCGTCCTGCCGCCCGTGTCGGCGCCGGAACCCTTCCACTCGCTCACGGTCGACGGCAAGGACGTCTACTTCCATTGCGTGGTGCCGCTGTTCAAGGAAGAACTGAACCTGGCGCGCCGCCGCGGCTTTGCCGAACTGCTGGACAAGTTCAACGAGTACGACGTCACCGACCTGGTCGATCCGGCCCGCAAGAACACGGCCCGCAAGAAGTTCCTCGGCCTGTTCTAAGCCGCCTCAAAAAAAAGCCGGGCACGCCATGCCCGGCTTTTATTCCGTTCAGGCGACAGGCAAGCTCATCTCTGCCAACCGCACCCAGTAGCTGGCGCCGATCGGCAGCAGGTTGTCGTTGAAATCATAGCTGGCATTGTGCAGCTGGCAAGGGCCGAGCCCGTGGCCGCCGGCGCGATGTTCGCCTTCGCCATTGCCGATGAAAACATAGCAGCCCGGTTTTGCATGCAGCATGAAGGCGAAGTCCTCGGCGCCCATGGTCGGTTCGACATTGGCGTTGACCTGCGCCGGCCCGGCCACCGCGCGCATCGCCTCGATCGCGAACGCCGTCTGTTCCGGATGGTTCACCAACGGCGGGTAATTACGCTTGAAGCCGAAATCGATGCTGGCGCCAAAGCCGGTGGCGATCCCATTGGCCATCTCCTGCATGCGGCGCTCGATCAGGTCGAGCACTTCAGTGCTGAAGGTGCGCACGGTGCCGACCAGTTCGGCTTCGTCAGGGATGATGTTGGTGGCACTCCCCGCATGGATCTGGGTGATCGACAGCACGGCGGTGTGCAGCGGATTTTTCTCGCGCGAGACGATGGTCTGCCAGGCTTGCGCGATCTGCACCGCCACCATCACCGGATCGATGCCGCGGTGCGGCTGCGCCGCGTGGGCGCCCTTGCCGCGCACGGTCACGCGGAACTCGTTACTGGACGCCATCATCGGGCCGGATACCACGCCGAAATGCCCTTCCGGGATGCCTGGCCAATTGTGCATGCCATACACGGCATCCATCGGGAAGCGCTCGAACAGGCCGTCCTCGATCATGCGCCTGGCGCCGCCACCGCCTTCTTCGGCCGGTTGGAAGATCAAATAGACGGTGCCATCGAAATTGCGGTGCTGCGCCAGGTAGTGGGCGGCGCCGAGCAGCATCGCGGTGTGGCCGTCATGGCCGCAGGCGTGCATCTTGCCGGCATGGGTCGAGGCATGCTCGAAGCCATTCAGTTCTTGCATGGGCAGCGCGTCCATGTCGGCGCGCAGGCCGATCGCGCGATCGGACGTGCCGTTCTTGACGATGCCGACCACGCCGGTCACGCCCAGGCCGCGGACGACCGGAATGCCCCATGCCGTCAGGCGCTCGGCGACGATTTCCGCGGTGCGGTGTTCTTCGTAGCACAGCTCTGGATGCGCGTGCAGGTCGCGCCGGATCGCCTGGATTTCGGCTTGTGAAGCCAGGATAGGTTCCACCAGTTTCATCGTGTTCTCCTCGCTGTTGGCGAATGTCTTGCCACGCTTGCATGGCATCGTTTTAACTATTGTAGCTCGCCTCAAACAGTGTTGAAAGAGGAGGGGACGAAGCCCGGTGGAATCGTATAAAGTATTGGATTCACGCAGTTTTTTCACCCGAATAACAAGATGACCACAACCCTCGTCCGCGCCACCTGCCCCCACGATTGTCCCGATACCTGCGCCATCCTCGTCAAAGTCGAAGACGGCGTCGCGACCGAAGTAAAGGGCGACCCGGAGCACCCGACCACGGCCGGGGTGTTGTGCACCAAGGTGTCGCGCTATATCGACCGCACCTATCACCCGGACCGGGTTCTGTATCCGATGCGCCGCGTGGGCCGCAAGGGAGAGGGAAAATTCGAGCGCATCAGCTGGGACGAAGCCCTCGACACCATCGCAGGACGTCTCAAGGAAATCAGTGCGCGCGACCCGGAAGCCATCCTGCCCTATAGCTACTGCGGCACCATGGGCCTGGTGCAGGGCGAATCGATGTCGCTGCGCTTTTTCAATCAACTGGGCGCCTCGCTGCTCGATCGCACCATCTGCGCCACCGCCGGCGCCGCGGGTTATCGCTACACCATCGGCAGTTCGATCGGCACCGACCTCGAGGAGTTCCAGGACGCGAAGCTGATCTTGATCTGGGGCGGCAACCCGATTGCCTCCAACCTGCATTTCTGGATGCGCGCGCAGGAGGCCAAGCGTCGCGGCGCGACCCTGATCGCGATCGACCCGTATCGCTCCCTGACGGCCGAGAAGTGTCACCAGCACATCGCCCTGCTGCCTGGCACCGATGCCGCGCTGGCGCTGGGCATGATGCATGTCCTGATCAAGGAAGACCTGCTCGACCACGACTATATCGAGCACTACACCCTCGGCTTCGAACCATTGAAGGCGCGCGCCCTCGAATGGACGCCTGAACGCACCGCCGAAACCTGCGGCATCACGGTCGACGAAGTGGTCAACCTGGCCCGCCTGTACGGCCAGACCGCGAAGAACGGCGAAGCGGCCGCGATCCGCGTCAACTACGGCATCCAGCGCGTGCGCGGCGGCGGCATGGCGGTGCGCAACATCACCTGCCTGCCAGCGCTGGTGGGCGCCTGGCGCCTGCCGGCCGGCGGCATCCAGCTGTCGACCTCGGCCTCGTTCCCGACCAACCGCCCGGCGCTGCAGCGTCCGGACCTGTTGGCCGGCCGCACCCCGCGCACGATCAATATGACCACCATCGGCGACGACCTGCTCAAGGAGGCGTCGCCCGACTTCGGCCCGAAGATCGAAGCCGTCATCGTCTATAACGCCAACCCGCTGGCGATCGCGCCCGATTCGCGCAAGGTGCAGCAGGGCTTCGAGCGCGAAGACCTGTTCACCGTGGTGCTTGAACATTTCCATACCGATAGCGCTGACTATGCCGACATCCTGCTGCCGGCCACCACCCAGCTCGAGCACGTCGATGCGCACCTGGCCTATGGCCACCTGTACATGATGGCGAACAACGCCGCGATCGCGCCGGTCGGCGAATCGAAGCCGAATACCGAATTCTTCCGCCTGCTGGCGGCGCGCATGGGTTTCCAGGATCCGTGCTTCCAGGAGAGCGACGACGAGATCGCGGCCCAGGCCTTCAACAAGAGCGATGCGCGCGCGGTCCACTTCGACTGGGAATCGCTCAAGCGCAGCGGCTGGAACAAGTTGAACATGCCACGCGCGCCGTTCGCCGCGGGCGGCTTCACGACCCCGTCCGGCAAGTGCGAGTTCTTTTCAGAGAGCATGCTGGCCGATGGCCTCGATCCGGTGCCGACCTATATTCCGCCGTATGAATCGGTCGCATCGAATCCCGAACTGGCAGCAAAGTACCCGCTGGCGATGATTTCTCCGCCGGCGCGGAACTTCCTTAACTCAACGTTTGTCAATGTAAAGAGCCTGCGCGCAACTGAGGGCGAACCGCACCTCGACATCCACCCGAACGACGCTGCCGCACGCGGCATCGCCCACGGAGAGATGGCGCGCATTTTTAACGACCGCGGTTCGTTCATCGCCCGCGCACGCGTGACCGACAAGGCGCGTGCTGGATTGGTGGTGGGCTTGTCCGTCTGGTGGAAGAAACTCGCCAGCGACGGCAAGAACGCCAACGAAGTCACCAGCCAGCGTTTGACCGATATGGGGCGGGCGCCCACTTTCTACGACACCCTGGTGCAGGTCGAAAGAGCTGCACCTTTGACGCGAGATGAATCCATCTAGATTTTCCCGGGCCTTCAAGCCAGTCATGGCCGCCGCAGCCGCGGCCCTCATGTTGTCAAGCTGCTCATCCCTCTCTTACTACACCCAGGCCGCGCAAGGCCAGCTGCAATTGCTGACCAACGCGCGACCGATCGACGACTGGATCGCCGATAGCAATACCGACGTCAAGCTGCGCCACCGCCTCGAATCGGCGCGCCAGATCCGCCGCTTCGCCATCCAGGAAATGAAGCTGCCCGATAACGGCAGCTATACCAATTACACCAGTCTCGGCCGCCAATATGTGCTGTGGAACGTGGTCGCCACGCCCGAGTTGTCGCTGAAGCCGATCCAGTGGTGCTTCCCGGTGGCCGGCTGCGTGAATTACCGCGGCTACTACAGCAAGGACCAGGCCCAGACGTATGCGAAGCAACTACGCGCGCAGGGCCACGATGTCGAAGTCGGCGGCGTGAGCGCCTATTCGACCCTGGGCTGGTTCAGCGATCCGCTGATGTCGACCTTCATCAATTATCCGGACGCCGAACTGGCGCGCCTGATCTTCCATGAACTGGCGCACCAGGTCGTGTACGTGGCGGGCGATTCGCAGTTCAACGAATCCTTCGCCAGCGCGGTGGAGCAGGCCGGCGTGGAAGCCTGGCTGGAACGCTTCGGCAACCCCCAGATGAGCGAAGCGTACGAGCGCTACAAGAGCCGCAAGAGCGACTTCCTGGCCCTGCTGCTGCGCTATCGCGGCGAACTCGAACGTACCTACAAGAGCATGGAGCCCGACGGCGTCAAGCGCGCCACCAAGGCGCGCCTGTTCCTGGCGCTGCAGGACGACTACCAGGTGCTCAAGGCGAACTGGGGCGGTTATGCGGGCTACGACCGTTTCTTCGCCGAGCCGCTGTCGAATGCTCACCTGGCATCGGTCGCGACCTATAACGATTTCGTGCCGGCATTTCGCGCTTTGCTGCGCCGCGAGAAGACCTGGAACAACTTCTACAAGGCGGCCAACCGCCTGGCCAGGCTCGACAAGGAAGCGCGTCACCAGGCCTTGAAGCGGCTGGGCGCGACCGTCGTGCCTGCGCCGCTGGTGGTGCAGCGCACCATCGGCGCCTCGCCGTAGAGGACCGGTTCCAATCTCGGTAAAACCGCTTGCGTGCAGGGGCGCTGCCCGATAGCATCACAATCAGCGATGGCAAAGGGCTAACGCACGCATGCGCCGGCAATCACCCCCGGCCGCCGATCATAATAAATCGCGACAGCGATACTGAGACAGAGGTGACCGATGGACAAAATTTGGCTGCAGTCGTATCCCCCAGGCGTGCCTGCGGAGATTGATCCGGATCAATACCGCTCCTTGGTGCATTTGCTCGAAGAGTCCTTCCGTAAATATGCGGACCGCAAGGCCTTCGTGTGCATGGACAAGTTCATCACCTACGGCGAGCTTGACGCATATTCGAAGAAGCTGGCTGCGTGGCTGCAGAGCCGCGGCCTGGCGCCCGGCGCCCGGGTGGCGATCATGATGCCGAACGTGCTGCAGTATCCGATCGCGCTGGCCGCCGTGCTGCGCGCCGGCTACACCGTCGCCAACGTCAATCCTCTGTACACCCCGCGCGAACTCGAACACCAGCTGACCGATTCGGGCAGCGAAGCGATCATTGTGCTGGAAAACTTTGCCCACACCGTGCAGAAGGTGATGGACAAGACCCCGCTGCGCCACGTGGTGGTGGCCAGCATGGGCGAGATGCTGGGCGGCGTGAAAGGCATGCTGGTCAACTTCGTGGTCCGCAACGTCAAGAAGATGGTGCCCGAGTTCTCGCTGCCGAACATGGTCACCTTCAAGGACGCGCTGGCCCAGGGCGAGCGCATGCCGTTCAAGCCGGCCGAGCTCAAGGCCGACGACGTCGCCTTCCTGCAGTACACCGGCGGCACCACGGGCGTCTCGAAAGGCGCCACGCTCACCCACCGCAACGTGATGGCCAATGTGCTGCAGACCGAAGCCTGGGCCCAGCCGAGCCTGAAGGAGGCGGCCGGCGAGCAGATGACGATCGTGTGCGCGCTGCCGCTGTATCACATCTTCGCGCTGACCGCGTGCGCGATGTGGGGCATGCGCATGGGCGCGCTGAATGTATTGATCGTGAACCCGCGCGACATCCCGGCCTTCGTCAAGGAGCTGGGCAAGTACCGCTTCAATATGCTGCCGGCGGTGAACACGCTGTACAACGCGCTGGCCAACAACCCCGAATTCGCCAAGCTCGATTTCTCGTCGCTGCGCATGTGCAATGGCGGCGGCATGGCGGTGCAGAAGCCGGTGGCCGACAAATGGCGCGCGCTGACCGGCGTCGCCATCATCGAAGGCTATGGCCTGTCCGAGACCTCGCCGGTGGCCACCTGCAACCGCGCCGACGGCAAGGAATTCACCGGCACCATCGGCCTGCCGGTGCCGTCCACCGACATCGCGATCGTCGACGACGAGGGCCGCCACCTGGCGCCGGGCGAGATCGGCGAGATCGCGATCCGCGGCCCGCAAGTCATGGCCGGCTACTGGAACCGTCCCGACGAAACCGCCAAGGTGATGACCGCCGACGGTTTCTTCCGCTCGGGCGACGTCGGCATCATGGACGCCGGCGGCTTCGTCAAGATCGTCGACCGCAAGAAGGACATGATCCTGGTCTCGGGCTTCAATGTGTACCCGAACGAGCTCGAAGGCGTGATCGCCGGCCATGCCGGCGTGCTCGAATGCGCCGTGGTCGGCGTGCCGGACGAGCATTCGGGCGAGGCGGTCAAGGTATTCGTGGTAAAGAAAGACCCAGCGCTCACGAAAGAGCAGCTGATGGACTACTGCAAGCAGCAGTTCACCGGTTATAAACGGCCGAAGCACATCGAGTTCCGCGACGAGCTGCCGAAGACGAACGTCGGCAAGATCCTCAGGCGCGCATTGCGGGACGAGCAAAAGCAGCCGGAGACGGTAGCGTAGGCACCACCACGGGACTCACCCGGCGAAAGCCGCCCCGTGGGGCGGCTTTCGCGTTTTATTGGAACCAACAAGGAAGGCAAGACAGATGGACAAATTTTGGCTCTCGTCGTACGAGAACGGCGTGGCGGCGGACATCGACCCGACCCAGTACCGCTCGCTGACGCATTTGCTCGAGGAAGCGTTTCGCAAGTACGCCGACCGCAAGGCCTATGCCTGCATGGGCAAGTCCATCACGTTCTCCGAGCTCGATGCGATGTCGCAGCGCATGGCGGCCTGGTTGCAGGCCCGCGGCCTGAAGCCGGGCGCGCGCGTGGCCATCATGCTGCCCAATGTGCTGCAGTACCCGGTGGCGCTGGCCGCCGTGCTGCGCGCCGGCTATGTGGTGGTCAATGTCAATCCGTTGTACACCCCGCGCGAGCTGCAGCACCAGTTGAGCGACTCCGGCGCCGAAGCGATCGTGGTGCTCGAGAATTTTGCTCACACTCTTGAGCAGGTGGTGGCTCAAACGGGGGTAAAACATATTGTGCTGGCCACCATGGGCGACCTGCTGGGCGGCCTCAAAGGCACGGTCGTCAACCTGGTGGTACGCAAGGTCAAGAAGATGGTGCCGGCCTATTCGCTGCCCGGCGCGATCGCCTTCAACAAGGTCTTGAGCGAAGGCGCGCGCGAGACCCTCAAGCCGGTGACCATCGGCCACGACGACATCGCTTTCCTGCAGTACACCGGCGGCACCACCGGCGTGTCGAAGGGCGCGGTGCTGCTGCACCGCCACGTGATCGCCAACGTGCTGCAGAACGAAGCCTGGTTCGCGCCGACCTTGTCGCGCATGAAGGCCGGCGAGCAGCCGCAGTTCGCCTGCGCGCTGCCGCTGTACCACATCTATGCACTGACGGTCTGCGCGCTGCTCGGCCTGCGGATCGGCGGCATGAACCTGTTGATCCCGAACCCGCGCGACATCAAGGGCTTCATCAAGGAACTGGGTGGCTACCGCATCAACATCTTCCCGGCCGTGAACACGCTGTATAACGGCCTGCTCAACAACGACGATTTCGCCAAGCTCGATTTCTCGGGCCTGATGGTGTGCCCGGGCGGCGGCATGGCGGTGCAGAAGGCGGTGGCCGACAAGTGGCTCAAGACCACCGGCATTCCGATCGTCGAAGGCTATGGCTTGTCGGAGACTTCGCCGGTGGTGACCGCTAACCGCTGCGACATCACCGACTTCACCGGCACCATCGGCCTGCCGCTGCCTTCGACCGAGCTGCGCATCCTGGACGAAGCGGGCAACGAAGTTCCGTTCGGCACGGCCGGCGAGATCGCCGTGCGCGGCCCGCAGGTGATGGCCGGCTACTGGCAGCGCGACGACGAGACGGCCAAGGTCATGACGGCCGATGGCTTCTTCAAGACCGGCGACATCGGCATCATGGATGCGCAGGGCTATACCCGCATCGTCGACCGCAAGAAGGACATGATCCTGGTATCGGGCTTCAATGTGTACCCGAACGAGGTCGAAGGCGTGGTGGCCGCGCACCCGGGCGTGCTCGAAGTGGCGTGCGTGGGCGTGCCCGACCAGAACTCGGGCGAGGCGGTGAAGCTGTATGTGGTGAAGAAGGATGCCAGCCTGACGACCGAGCAGCTCAAGGAATTCTGCAAGGAGCAGCTGACCGGGTATAAACGGCCGAAGTTCATCGAGTTCCGCGAGACGCTGCCGAAGACGAACGTCGGCAAGATCCTGCGGCGCGAGCTGAGGGACGAGAAGAAGACCGCCTGATTGGCCAGGGCGCGAAACTGATCGATTAAATCGGCATTACCACGTCGTTCCCGCCCTCGCCGGGCGCCTTGGCGGGAACCTAAGTTTTTAGCGTAGCGATAAGGCATGCAAACTTGGGTTCCCGCCTGCGCGGGAACGACGGTCTTTGGGCTCGTGGTGAACCAAACTTTAACGGTGCGCCACCAGCGATTCGAGCGGCGGCAGCTGGCGCGGCTTGCGATCCGGCCCGGTGGCGACATAGGTCAGCGTCGCCTCGGTCACCTTGACCACTTCCGCCGCCAGGCGGTTACGTTCTGCATACACCTCGACGAACACGGTCACCGAGGTGTTGCCCACCTTGGTGATGTCGGCATAAAACGACAACAAATCCCCCACGAACACCGGATTCTTGAACAGGAAGGAGTTGACGGCGATGGTCGCCACGCGGCCATTGGCGCGGCGGGTGGCCGGCAGCGAGCCGGCCAGGTCGACCTGGGCCATGATCCAGCCGCCGAACACGTCGCCGTACACATTGGCGTCGGACGGGGCGGGCATGACGCGCAGCTCAGGCATTTTTCCCGCAGGGAGTCGGACGGCGGTGGGGGAGGTTACGGCGTTTTCGGGCGTGGTCATCGTGAACTCTCGGTAAAAGCTACAATCGTCCCGAATTGAACCATAAATCCAGAAGCCTCGTCATGCGCCGTAATTCCGCTCCACTCCCTCCCGACGCCACAGGCGTGCCCCGCAACGACTGGGCCACCCTGAAAACGCTGTTCCCCTACCTGTGGGTCTACAAGTGGCGGGTGCTGGCCGCGATGGGCGCCCTGGTCGGCGCCAAGATGGCCAACGTCGGCGTGCCGCTGGTGCTCAAGGAGCTCATCGACGGCCTCGCGATCGACCCTGCGCATCCGCATGCGTTGCTGGTGCTGCCGGTCGGCGTGCTGGTGGCCTATGGCCTGCTGCGGCTGTCAACCACCGTGTTCACCGAGCTGCGCGAATTCCTGTTCGCGCGCGTCACCCAGCGCGCGGTGCGCACCATCGCATTGAAGGTGTTCCGCCACCTGCACGCGCTGTCGCTGCGCTTCCACCTGAACCGCCAGACCGGCGGCATGACGCGCGACATCGAGCGCGGCACGCGCGGCGTGACGTCGCTGATCTCTTATTCGCTGTTCAACATCCTGCCGACCCTGGTCGAGATCACGCTGGTGCTGGTCTACCTGGTGCTCAACTACGACATCTGGTTCAGTATCATCACCGCGGTGGCACTGGCCTCCTACATCACCTTCACGGTGGTGGTCACCGAGTGGCGCACGCATTTCCGGCGCACGATGAACGACCTGGAATCGAAGGCGTCGACCAAGGCCATCGATTCGCTGCTCAACTACGAGACGGTCAAGTACTTCGGCAACGAAGACTACGAGGCTCGGCGCTACGACCAGGGCCTGCAGAGCTACGAGAACGCCGCCGTGCGTTCGCAGACCTCGCTGTCCTTCCTGAATACCGGCCAGTCCCTGATCATCGCCACCGCCGTCACCCTGATCCTGTGGCGCGCGACCGAGGGCGTGATCGCCGGCACCATGAGCCTGGGCGACCTGGTGCTGGTCAATACCTTCATGGTCCAGCTCTACATTCCGCTCAACTTCCTGGGCGTGATCTACCGCGAGATCAAGCAGAGCCTGGCCGACATGGAACGCCTGTTCGGCCTCCTGGACCAGAATCGCGAAGTGGCCGACGACGCCAAGGCCCGGCCGCTGGTGACGAAGGGCGCCGAGGTGACGTTTTCGCACGTCGAGTTCAGCTACGAGGCCAAGCGGCAAATCCTGTTCGACGTCGACTTCACGATCCCCGCCGGAACCACGACCGCGGTGGTGGGCCATAGCGGCTCGGGCAAGTCGACCCTGTCGCGGCTGCTGTTCCGCTTCTATGACGTGAATGGCGGCGCGATCCGCATCGACGGACAGGACCTGCGTGACATCACCCAGCAATCGCTACGCAGCGCGATCGGCATCGTGCCGCAGGATACGGTGCTGTTCAACGACACCATCGAATACAACATCGCCTATGGTCGGCCTGGCGCCAGCCGCGACGACATCGTAGCGGCCGCGCGCGCGGCCTCGATCCACGAGTTCATCGAGAGCCTGCCCGATGGCTACCAGAGCATGGTGGGCGAGCGGGGACTGAAACTGTCGGGCGGCGAGAAGCAGCGGGTGGCGATCGCGCGCGCCATATTGAAGGATCCGGCGCTCCTGATCTTCGACGAGGCGACATCGGCGCTGGATTCGCGCTCGGAGCAGGCGATCCAGGCGCAGTTGAAGGGTATCGCGCAGAACCGCACGACCCTGGTGATCGCGCACCGCCTGTCGACAATCGCGGATGCGCAGCAGATCATCGTGCTCGACCACGGCAAAATCGTCGAGCGCGGCACGCATGGTTCGCTGCTGGCGGCGCAAGGCCTGTATGCCCAGATGTGGGAAAGGCAGCTGGCGCGGCCCGATGAAGATGTGGCGTCGCCGCCGGTAGGGTGGACGGCTATGCCGTCCACGCGTCCAACCAACGTCAGTTAATACGTATAGAACATGCGTTGAATGTCCTTGCTGCTGGTCGTCTTCGTCAACGCCAGCATCAGCAAAATCCGCGCCTTCTGCGGGCTCAGGGTGTCCGCCACGACGAAGTCCAGCTCATCGTCATTGGCCTCGCCATTGCGCGCCACGATGCCCTGGCCGACGCGGCTTGCACGCACGATCACGACACCATCCTTGCGCGCCTTGATCAACGCCGGCTTCGTCTTCGCCGGCAGGCTGCCGTTACCGACGCCCGCATGCACTAGCCCCTTCGCGCCAGCCGCGACCAGCGCATTGACCGCCACGTCACCGACGTTCGCATACGCATACGCCACATCTACCTGCGGCAATGCATCGAGCTTCGAAATATCGAATTCGGTATCCACCGTATGCTTGCGCGACACCTCGCGATAGAAGAACGGCTTGCCGCCCTGGATGTAGCCGATCACGCCCAGCTCCGACGTGCGGAAGGTGTCCGCGGTCGTGGTATTGGCCTTGGTGACGTCGCGCGCCGCATGGACCTGGTCGTTCATCGCCACCAGCACGCCGCGGCCCGCCGCATCAAGCGTGCCGGCCAGGCGCACCGCGTTGTACAGGTTGATCGGACCGTCGGCCGACAGCGCGGTCGACGGCCGCATCGAGCCGACCACCACCACCGGCTTCCTGCTCTTGACTACCAGGTTCAGGAAGTAGGCGGTTTCTTCCAGCGTGTCGGTGCCGTGGGTGATCACGATGCCGTCCACGTCCGGCTGCGCCAGCAGCACGTTGACGCGCTTGGCCAGTTGCAGCCATTGCGCGTCGCTGATGTTTTCGCTGGCGATCTGGAACACCTGCTCGCCGGTGACATTCGCCACCTTGGCGATCTCGGGCACCGCCTGGATCAGCGACTGCACGCCGACAGTGGCGGCGGTGTAGCCGACCGTGGTGGTGCTGGTGGCGCCGGTGCCGGCAATGGTGCCGCCGGTGGCGAGGATGGTCACGTTCGGCAGCTTGGCTGCGGTCTGGGCCTGTACCGCGGCGGCGGCGAACATGAACAAAAAGCCGAACAGCGCGGCGCGCGTGCGTGCGGTCGATGGGAACAACATATTACTTCTCCTTGACACTCAAAAAACGCGGCGTGCCATTCAAGGCTTCTTGTAGACCACGCCGTCCTTCATCACAAACTTGACCTGCTCGAGCACTTTCACGTCCTGCAACGGGTCGCCCTCGACCGCGATGATGTCGGCCGCGAAGCCCGGCGCGACGGCGCCCAGGCGCTTCGGCTGGTCGAGCAGGATGGCCGCGTTGACGGTGGCCGAGCGGATCGCATCGGCCGGCGTCATGCCCGCTTCGACCATATAGCCGAACTCCTTGGCGTTCTCGCCGTGCGGGAACACGCCGGCATCGGTGCCGAACGCGATCTTCACGCCGGCCTTGTACGCGCGGCCGAAGGTGGCCTGCAACTGCGGGCCGATCGCGGCCGCCTTAGGGCGCACCAGGGCGGAATAATAATTCGGATCCTTGGCCTTGTCCGCCACGTAGCGGCCGGCCGAGATGGTCGGCACGTACCAGCCGCCGCCCTTCTTGAACAGGGCGATGACTTCGTCGTCCATCAGGGTGCCGTGCTCGATCGAGTCGACGCCGACGCGCAGCGCGCGCTTCATGCCTTCGGCGCCGTGGGCGTGGGCCGCGACGCGGAAACCGTAGTCCTTGGCGGTGCTGACCACGGCGCGCAGTTCGTCCTCGGTGTACTGCGAGTTCTGGCCGCTGGCGGCCTGGCTCAGCACGCCGCCGGTAGCGGTGACCTTGATCAGGTCGGCGCCATCCTTGTAGCGGGTGCGCACCGCCTGGCGCGCTTCCTCCGGGCTGTTCAACACGCCTTCGACCGGACCGGGCGTGCCGATCTTCTCGGACAGGAAGTGCGACAGGTTGTTGGTCGGGTCGGCGTGGCCGCCGGTGGTGGCTAGCGATTTACCGGCGGTGAACATGCGCGGGCCCGGCACTTCGCCGGCGGCGATGGCGCGCTTGAGCGAGATGTTCAGGTTGTCCGAAGCGCCCAGGTCGCGCACCGTGGTGAAGCCGGCCATCAGGGTGCGCTCGGCATATTTGACGGAGCGGAACGCCATGTCGGCCGGGTTGGCGGTCAGGCGGTCGCGGTAGGAATCGACCACCGGTTGCGTCTCGCTGGTCAGGTGCACGTGCATGTCGATCAGGCCAGGCAGGCAGCTGTGGCGCGACAGGTCGATATTGCCGGCAGCTTGCGTCATGGGACCGACCGACACGATGCTGCCATTCTCGATCACGATGCTGACGCGCTCGCGCCAGGTACCTTTCTGGACGTCCAGCAGGCGGCCGCAGTCGACCGTCTGTGGGGCGGCATGGGCGTTACTCAAGGCCAGCAGCATGCCGGCGGCAACCAGTTGTTTCATCTCTCGCTCCTTGTTGTCATTATCGATGTTGGAAAAACAAAGGCCCTCCATCGCTGGAAGGCCTCGGGTGCTACGGGGCGCCGTCCGCTACCGTCACTTCAACGGTGAGACGGCCGGTTCCTTGTTGGGTTCTCCTAAATCCCCCTCCCACTTGGCGACGACGGCGGTGGCGATGCCGTTGCCGATCACGTTGGTGGCCGAGCGGGCCATGTCCAGGAAGTGGTCGATCGCCAGCAGCAGCAGCAGGCCGGCTTCCGGGATGTCGAACTGGTTCAGGGTGGCGGCGATCACGACCAGCGAGGCGCGCGGCACGCCGGCCATGCCTTTCGAGGTCAGCATCAGCACCAGCATCATGGTGATCTGGGTGCCGACCGACAGGTCGATGCCGTAGGCCTGGGCAATGAAGACGGCGGCGAAGGTGCAGTACATCATCGAGCCATCGAGGTTGAACGAATAGCCGATCGGCAGCACGAACGAGGCCAGGCGGTTCTTGACGCCGAAGCGCTCCAGGCTTTCCAGGGTTTTCGGGAAGGCGGCTTCGGACGAGGCGGTCGAGAAGGCCAGCACGGTCGGGCCGCGCAGCTCGGAGATCAAACGCAGGATGCGCGGGCCGATCACGGCCATGCCGATGCCGATCAGGACCACCCACAGCAGCGCGATGCCGAAGTAGAACTGGGCCATGAAGATACCGTAGGTCGACAGCACGCCCAGGCCGCTCTTGGCGATGATGCCGGCCACTGCCGCAAACACGGCGATCGGGGCGAAGTTCATCACGTAGCCGGTCAGCTTGAGCATCACGTGGGCAACGCCGTCGATGGCGTCGATCATCGGCGTGGCGCGCGCGCCGACGGCAGCTGCCGCGGTGCCGAAGAACAGCGAGAACACCACGATCTGCAGGATCTCGTTCTTGGCCATGCCGTCGGCGATCGAGGTCGGGATCAGGTGGGTGATGAAGTCCTTCATCGTCAGGCTGCCGGTGGTGATGCCCGACTGCGCATCGACCGGCGGCATCATGCCGGCGGCGAACAGCGCGTCGCCCGGACGGAAGATGTTCACCAGCACCAGGCCCAGCGACAGCGAGATGACCGAGGCGATCATGAACCAGCCCAGTGCCTTGACGCCGATGCGGCCGACTTCCTTGGCGTCGCCCATCTTGGCGATGCCGACCACCAGGGTCGCGAACACCAGGGGCGCGATGATCATCTTGATCAGGCGGAGGAACATGGTGGTAATTAGCGACATCGTCTCGGAGAAGCTCGTCGCGCCGGCCGTGTCCGTATTGGCGTTGACCAGGTAGCCGACCACGATGCCGATCACCAGGGCGATCATGATGAAAGTGGTCAGGCGGTTTCGATTATTCATAAAGCTTCCTGTCGTGTGGACCTGTGCAGGGCCGGCGGCGGCGGATCGCGCTGTCGCTCGGAGGTTGTTCGGGCTATGACCGGTTTTCGAGGACCGAAGGCCGGTTGATACTGAAGATTATGGCAAGTTCCGCAGTATCCTAGGCACAGTTAGTGCTGTCAAGCACGCTTACACCCTTGCCGTTACGGCAATCCGACACCCTGTCGCGGGCCGTCGAACGCACCCTGCGCGCGCCCGCGCAGGTAAAATACGCCATTCGTTTTCCGAGAGCCGCCATGTCCACCATCGAGACCCCAGACACCATTACCATCACCCGTCCAGACGACTGGCACCTGCACCTGCGCGACGGCGCGGCGATGGCCAGCGTATTGCCGCACAGCGCGCGCCAGTTCGGCCGCGCGATCGTGATGCCGAACCTGAAGCCGCCGGTCACCACGGCCGCCATGGCGCTGGAATACCGCGCCCGCATCCTGGCCGCGCTGCCGGAGGGGATGTCGTTCGAGCCGCTGATGACGCTGTACCTGACCAATAACACCAACCCGGACGAGATCCGCCGCGCCCAGGACACCGGTTTCATCCACGCGGTCAAGCTGTACCCGGCCGGCGCCACCACCAACTCGGATGCCGGCGTTACCGACCTCAAGAACTGCTACAAGGTGCTCGAAGTGATGCAGGAAGTCGGCATGCCGCTGCTGGTGCACGGCGAAGTCACCGACAACGAGATCGACCTGTTCGACCGCGAAGCCGTGTTCATCGAACGCGTGATGCGCCCGCTGCGTAAAGACATGCCGGCCCTGAACGTGGTGTTCGAGCACATCACCACCAAGGACGCGGCCCAGTACGTGGCCGAGGCCGAGGGCCCGATCGCGGCCACCATCACCGCCCACCACCTGCTGTACAACCGCAACGAGATCTTCCGCGGCGGCATCCGCCCGCACTTCTACTGCCTGCCGGTGCTCAAGCGCGAGGAACACCGCCTGGCGCTGGTCACCGCCGCCACCAGCGGCGACGAGCGCTTCTTCCTGGGCACCGACTCGGCCCCGCACGCGGTGCACACCAAGTACGCCGCCTGCGGCTGCGCCGGTTGCTATACCGCGCTGCACGCGATGGAGATGTATACCGAAGCCTTCGCCCAGGCCGGCGCGCTGGATAAACTGGAAGCCTTCGCCAGCTTCAACGGCCCGGCTTTCTACAACCTGCCGCGCAACGAGGGCACGATTACCCTCAAGCGCGAATCGTGGACGCTGCCGGAATCGGTGCCGATGGGCGAACACCAACTGGTGCCGCTGAACGCGGGCGAGAGCATCAACTGGAAGATGGTGTAAGCCTGCCGATGCTGCCGCCGATCGACTGGGCGCAGCCGTGGTACGACACGGTGCGCCCGGCGTTTGAACGCGCCGCGCCGCCTGTGGAAAGCTTCATCGACGCCTTCAACCTGGCGGCGCGCGAACTCGACCTGCGCAACGGCGCCGGCATGCCGCTGTCGTTCGTGCCTCAGTCCGCGCTGCCCGAAGGGACGGCCTATGAAGAATTCATCGGCGCCACCGGCCAGGTGCCGACCCGCGACAACCTGCACGACTTCTTCAATGCCCTGGTGTGGCAGACTTTCCCCCTCATCAAGCGCGCGCTGAATGCGCTGCAGGCGGCGCAGATCGCGCAGGCCGGCGTCGGCAAGTCGCGCGGACCGGCGCGCGACGCCGCCACCATTTTCGACGAGAACGCGGCGCTGCTGGTAGTGCGTGACAACGCAGAAGGGCGGGCGTTGGTCGAGGACTTGCGTGCGCACCGCTGGCTCGCCGCCCTGTACGATCAGCGTGGCCTGTTCGGCAAGGATGTCGAGGTCTGGCTGTTCGGCCACGCGCTGATGGAAAAGCTGGTGGCGCCGCGCAAGGCGATCACCGCGCATACGCGGGTGATGTTCGCCAGCGACGACTATTTTGCGCTTGAACGGGACGCGCGCCGCGCATGGCTCGACCGCGAGGTGGCGGCGAGCCTGGCGCGCGAGGCATTGACGCCGGGCGGCTTCACGCCTCTGCAGGTGCTGGGCATTCCGGGCTGGTGGCCTGGGCAAGACCCTGATTTTTATCTCGATACGACTGTGTTCCGTCCCAAACGGACGGCTTGAAATGGAGAAGCCGATGGCTGAAACGGTACGCTGGGGGATCCTCGGCACGGGCAAGATTTCGCGAGCCTTCGCCAATGCGCTCAAGGACGTGCCGGGCGCCGTGCTGGCCGCCGTGGGTTCGCGCAGCGCGGACAAGGCCGCGGCCTTCGCCGAGGAATTCGGCGCCCTTGCCAGTTACGGCTCGTGCGAGCTGCTGGCCCAGGCCGAGGGCATCGATCTGATCTACATCGGGACGCCACATCCGGAACACGCCAGTAACGCCCTGATGGCGCTGCGCGCAGGGAAGGGCGTGCTGTGCGAGAAGCCGTTCACGATGAACCTGCGCGAAGCCGAGCAGGTAGTGACCCTGGCGCGCTCGAAACGCCTGTTCCTGATGGAAGCGATGTGGACGCGCTACCTGCCGGCCTACCTGGAAGTGAAACGCATCATCGCCTCGGGCGAGATCGGTACGCCGCGGCAAATCGTCGCCGACTTCGGCTTCGCGGCCAACTTCGGGCCCGAGCACCGCGTGTTCAACCCTGAGCTGGGCGGCGGCGCGCTGCTCGACCTGGGCATCTATCCGCTGTCGGTCGCGGCCGGCCTGCTGGGCCCCGTGCTCGAAGTGCGGGCACAAGCCCAGATGGGGCCGACCGGCGTCGATGTGCAGACCGGCTTCACGCTCAAGCACGAAGGCGGCGCCATGTCGGTCTGCAGCTGTTCGCTGCTGGCGCGCACGCCGGCCGAGCTGACCGTGTCGGGCGAGCGTGGCCAGGTAAGGATGAACACCATGTTCCACCGCGCGACCTCGATTACCGTCAAGCTGGAGGACGGCAGCGAGCGCACCATTGACACGCCGTACCTCGGCAACGGCTATGTGCACGAGGCGATCGAGGCCCAGCGCTGCTGGCAGCAAGGCTTGCTGGAAAGCCCGTCGATGACGCTCGGCGAAACGCTGGCGCTGACCGGCGTGATGGACGAGATCCGGCGCCAGATCGGGCTGCGCTACGCGGCCGACCGTACCTAGGAGGATTCCATGAAGCTCGGTAACGTCACCCCGATCCTGCGCATCTTCGACGAGACCAAGGCGCGCGAGTTCTATGTTGATTATCTCGGCTTCACGGTCGACTGGGACCATCGGTTCGGGCCCGGCATGCCGCTTTACCTGCAGGTGTCGCGCGGCGATTGCATCCTGCACCTGAGCGAGCATCATGGCGACTGCTGTCCCGGTGCGGCGCTGCGGATCGAGGTCGATGACATCGATGGGCTGCATGCGGAGCTGTCCGCCAAACAGTATGGCTATGCGCGGCCAGGGATCGAGGACACGCCGTGGGAGTCGCGTGAGTTGAGCGTGAAGGACCCGTTCGGAAACCGGTTGACGTTCGTAGGCGTGGCGTAAGTCAAGGGAAAACGCTCAGTCAGCTACAGGCGCATCCACGATATGCCGCACATCGAGCGCGCGGATGCGCGGCTCGACGTAATAGCCACCCGCCTCGACGTAGGTGAGGCAGTAGCGCAGGCATACCGTGCACTGCTGTACCGCGCAGCGGTTGTACGGAAAATAGTGGATGGCGATCGGCGCATCCGTCGACCAGTAATTGGTCCCATGCGGATGATATTCGGCGAAGGTCGGCTCGTCGTAAGGATCGCCGGCCAGCGTGCCGGCCGGACGCATCTGCGCCTGCGGGAACGATACCGGCGTGCGCGTCCACCCAAGATAGCTCGCGATCTCGCAGCTGCAGTCGTCCGTTACCTGGCTTGAAGCCTGGGCCAGGGCAGTCAACCCATCGATATCCAGCGCGTGTTCCGGTATCATTGATTCTCCATCAGACCTTCAGGAACTCTTCCCGCCCACCCAGCCAGCGCGCCAGGTGCGCATCCACTACCGCCATCTTCTCGGGCTTCTCGCCCTCGAGCAGATACTGCGCCACATCGCGCGCCCGGTCCACCAGCCATTGGTCGAGCTCCAGGTCGGCGAAGCGCAGCATCGCCTGCCCCGACTGGCGCGCACCCAGGAACTCACCCGGCCCGCGAATCTCCAGGTCGCGCCGCGCGATCTCGAAGCCGTCGGTGGTCTCGCGCATCGTCATCAGTCGCTGCTTGGCCACCTGGCCCAGCGGCGACTGGTACAGCAGCAGGCATACCGAGGCCGCCGAACCCCGCCCGACCCGCCCGCGCAACTGGTGCAGCTGCGACAGGCCGAAGCGCTCCGCGTGCTCGATCACCATTAGGGAGGCATTCGGCACATCGACCCCAACCTCGATCACGGTGGTCGCCACCAGCACGTGCACCTCGCCGGCCGTGAAGGCATCCATCACTTCCTGCTTCTCGGTAGGCTTCATGCGGCCATGCACCAGCCCCACCTGCAGCTCGGGCAGCGACTCGGCCAGGGTCTCGTAGGTCTCGGTCGCGGTCTGCAGCTGCAGCGCTTCGGACTCTTCGATCAATGGGCACACCCAGTACACCTGCCGCCCCTCGAGCGCCGCCGCGTACACTCGCTCGATCACTTCGTCGCGCCGCATCTGGTCGATGGCGCGCGTGACGATCGGGCTGCGGCCCGGCGGCAGCTCGTCGATCACCGACACTTCGAGGTCGGCGTAATACGTCATCGCCAGCGTGCGCGGGATGGGCGTGGCCGACATCATCAGCTGGTGCGGCACCAGGCCGTCGCTGCCCTTGTTGCGCAGGGTGAGGCGCTGGCCGACGCCGAAGCGGTGCTGTTCGTCGACGATCACCAGGCCCAGTTTCGCGAACTGCACGGTGTCCTGGATCAGCGCATGGGTGCCGATCACCAGGTGCGCTTCACCGGATTCGATCAACTCGTTCGACGCGGCCTTTTCTTTTTTCTTGAGGCTGCCCGTGAGCCAGGCGACCTTCACGCCGAGCGGCTCCATCCAGGCCGCGATCTTGCGGAAGTGCTGTTCGGCCAGGATCTCGGTCGGCGCCATCAGCGCCGCCTGGTAGCCGCTGTCGATCGCCTGCGCCGCGGCCAGCGCCGACACCACGGTCTTGCCGCTGCCGACGTCGCCCTGCAGCAGGCGCTGCATCGGATAGCCTTCGCGCAGGTCGGCGCGGATTTCCTCGACCACGCGCGCCTGGGCGCCGGTGAGCTTGAACGGCAGCGCAGCCAGGAAGGCGGCCGACAGGGCGCCTACCGCGCGCAGGTGCGGCGCGCCTTTTTCGCGCCGCGCGCGTTGCGCCCGTTTCAGCGACAGCTGCTGCGCCAGCAGCTCGTCGAACTTCATGCGCTCCCAGGCCGGATGCGATTTTTCGCCCAGCGCATGCTCGTCGACGTCGGCCGGCGGATAGTGCAGCAGCTTCACTGCCGGCTCGAAGTCGATCAGCCCCATCTTCGCGCGGATGCCGGCAGGGACGGTATCGCTCCAATCGATCCGCTTCATCGCATCGGCGATCGCGCGCCGCAGCACCGTCTGCGACAGCCCTTCGCCGGCCGGGTACACCGGCGTGAGCGAGGCGGGCAATGGCGCGCCTTCGTTGACGACTTTATATGCAGGGTGCACCATCTCGGCGCCGAAGAAGCCGTGCTTGAGTTCACCGCGGGCGCGAATCCGCACGCCTTCGGCCATCTGCTTGACCTGGCTGCCATAGAAATTCATGAAGCGCAGCAGCAAATCTCCCAATTCGTCGGCGATCGTCACCAATAGCTGGCGCCGTGGCTTGAACGAGATTTCGTTCTTGGTGACCACCCCTTCGACCTGCGAAACATGGCCGCCGCGCATGCAGGCTTCGCGGATCGAGACGATTTGCGTCTCGTCTTCATAGCGCATCGGCAGGTGCAATACCAGGTCCATGTCGCTGCGCAATCCAAGGCGGGCGAGCTTGCTTTCGAGGGTTTTCGGTGGATTTGTGGTCTTGGAGGCGGGCATATCGCGGCAAAATGGCGCTTGCTGGCGTAAAATAGAAGGTTCGCCTACTGCGCTGAAGCCCGTATTGTAAAGCTGGCAGCGCTCATTTGCCCACCAATTGAAAATCATGTACTCGCTTTCCGATTTCGACTTCGAGTTGCCTCCCGAACGCATTGCGCAGCTGCCGCTGCCCGATCGCAGCGCCTCGCGCCTGCTGCAGCTCGACGGCGACCAGATCACCAACCGTCATTTCGCCGACATCGTCGACCAGCTCCAGCCGGGCGACCTGCTGGTGATGAACAATACCCGCGTGCTCAAGGCGCGCTTCTTCGGCGTCAAGGAAACCGGCGGCCAGGTCGAGGTGCTGGTCGAGCGCGTGCTCGACAACCGCACCGTGCTGGCGCAAGTGCGCGCCTCCAAGTCGCCCAAGCCCGGCAACCGCATCCGCCTGGCCGACGCCTTCGACGTGACGACCGGCGAGCGCGCCGGCGAATTCTTCACCTTGCATTTCCAGGGCGATGTGTTCGAGCTGATCGAAGCCCATGGCCGCCTGCCGCTGCCGCCTTACATCGAGCACACCGCCGACGAATTCGACGAACAGCGCTACCAGACCGTGTACTCGAAAGAGCCGGGCGCCGTCGCCGCGCCGACGGCCGGTCTTCACTTCGACCAGCCTTTGCTCGACAAGTTGGCGCAAAAAGGCGTCAAGTTCGCCTACGTCACCCTGCACGTGGGCGCCGGCACCTTCCAGCCAGTGCGGGTCGAAGACTTGAGCGAGCACAAGATGCACACCGAGTGGTACACGATCTCGCAAGAGACGGTGGACGCGGTGCGCGCGGCAAAAGCTGCCGGCCGCGACGTGGTCGCCGTCGGCACCACGAGCCTGCGCGCGCTGGAATCGGCCTCGCAAAGCGGCGAACTGCAAGCCGGCAGCGCCGATACCGCGCTGTTCATCACGCCCGGCTACACCTTCAAGACCGTCACGCGGCTGGTGACCAATTTCCACCTGCCCAAGTCGACCCTGCTGATGCTGGTGTCGGCCTTCGCCGGCTTCGAACCGATCCGCCAGGCCTACGCCCATGCGATCGCCAATGAATACCGCTTCTTCAGCTATGGCGACGCCATGCTGTTGACGACCACCTCACGTTGATAGAAAAACGATGCTCGAATTTACCCTGCTCAAGAAAGACACCAGCGGCCTGTCGCACGCCCGCCGCGGCCGCCTGAAGCTGAACCACGGCACCATCGAAACCCCGATCTTCATGCCGGTCGGCACCTATGGATCGGTCAAGGCGATGGACCCGGTCGAACTGAAGGAAGTCGGCTCGCAAATCATCCTGGGCAATACCTTCCACCTGTGGCTGCGCCCCGGCGTGGACGTGATGAACAAGTTCGGCGGCCTGCACCAGTTCATGGGCTGGGACAAGCCGATCCTGACCGACTCCGGCGGCTTCCAGGTATTCTCGCTGGGCGCCATGCGCAAGATCACGGAAGAGGGCGTCAAGTTCGCCTCGCCGATCGACGGCTCGCGCCAGTTCCTGTCGCCCGAGATCTCGATGCAGATCCAGCGCGCGCTGAACTCGGACATCGTGATGCAGTTCGACGAATGCACGCCGTATGAAATCGACGGCCGCCCGGCCACCGCGGAGGAAGCGGCGAAATCGATGCGCATGTCGCTGCGCTGGGCCCAGCGCTCGATGAATGAATTCACCGGCGGCGAGAACCCGAACGCGCTGTTCGGCATCGTCCAGGGCGGCATGTACGAGCACCTGCGCGATGAATCCCTGGCCGGGCTGGAAGACATCGATTTCCCGGGCCTGGCGATCGGCGGCCTGTCGGTCGGCGAGCCGAAGGAAGACATGAAGCGCATCCTGGCCCACGTCGGCCCGCGCCTGCCCGAGAACAAGCCGCATTACCTGATGGGCGTCGGCACGCCGGAAGACCTGGTCGACGGCGTGGCGAACGGCGTCGATATGTTCGACTGCGTGATGCCGACCCGGAATGCGCGCAATGGCTGGCTGTTCACCCGTTTCGGCGACGTCAAGATCAAGAATGCGCGCTACAAGGAAGACCAGGCGCCGCTCGACGAGAGCTGCGATTGCTATTGCTGCAAGAATTTCTCGCGCGCTTACCTGCACCACCTGCACCGCTCGAACGAGATCCTGGGCGCGCGCCTGAACACGATCCACAATCTGCACTACTACCTGAAGCTGATGCAGGAAATGCGCGACGCCATTGATGCCGACCGTTTCAACGACTTCCGCATCGAATTCAATGCCGGGCGCGCACGCGGCGTGTAAGCACTTGCTTACTCGCTAAGCGGGGCGCCATCGTATTGACGCTGGCGACCAGTACAAAATTTCTAACTGGCTCTTGCAATACTGAAAAGCAAGATTACCTATTGCCAGATTTGGTTTTCGGTGACTAGCCGATGCTAGAATACACCGCTTATTTTTTTAACTTCACCATCGGAGTTCTTGTGTTCATTTCCAACGCTTATGCGCAAACCGCCGCCGCTGACCCAGGCATCATGGGCAGCCTGACGACTTTCCTGCCGCTGATCCTGATGTTCGTGGTCATGTATTTCCTCATGATCCGTCCTCAGCAGAAACGCCAGCGCGAGCTGAAAGCGATGATGGATGCGCTGACCAAGGGCGACGAAGTCGTGACCGCCGGCGGCATCGTGGGCCGTGTCTCGAAAGTGACCGACGCCTACGTTTCCCTGGAAATCGCGACTGGCACCGAAATCACCGTGCAAAAGAATGCAGTGACCACCCTGCTGCCGAAGGGCACCCTGAAAGCCCTGTAAGAGCAAGCCCGTGCGGCCCGCGGGCCGCACTGCCCAACCTGAACGCCGGAACACTATGAATCGCTATCCCGTCTGGAAATACCTAATGATCGTCATCGCGCTGCTGCTCGGCGCGTTGTACACGGCGCCTAACTACTTCGGCGAAACGCCGGCGTTGCAGGTGACATCGGGCCGTTCGACCCTGAACATCACCAGCGCCTCCACCACCCTGGTCGAGGATGCGCTCAAGCGTGTCGGCATTCCGTCCACCGGCATCAGCCTCGAAGGCACGGGCCACAGCACCTCGGTGCGCGCCCGTTTCGCCGGCACCGAAGAGCAGTTCAAGGCCAAGCTGGCCCTCGAAAGAGAGCTGAACAAAGACCCAGCTAACCCCGATTACATCGTCACCGTCAACCTGGTGAAGAACACCCCGGCCTGGATGGAAAAAATCGGCGCCGGTCCGATGAGCCTGGGCCTCGACTTGCGTGGCGGCGTGCACTTCCTGCTGCAGGTCGACACCAAGGCGGTGATCGACAATAAAGTGAAGGCGCTGCAAGCAAGCGTGCGCAGCAACCTGCGCGACAAGAACGTGCGCCATGCCGGCATCGAGCGCGTGGGCGACACCATCGAAGTGCGCTTCCGCGACGCCGCCACCCGCACCGCCGCCCGCACCGTGCTGAGCGCGCAGTCGAACGAGATCAACTTCGCCGACGCCGCCGATGGCGCCGACCAGAAACTGGTCGTCAGCCTCAAGCCGGACGCGATCAAGCGTTCCATCGAAGACGGCGTCAAGCAGAACATCGTGACCCTGTCCAAGCGTATCAACGAGCTGGGCACCACCGAGCCGATCATCCAGCAGCAGGGCGCCGACCGCATCGTGGTCCAGCTGCCGGGCGTGCAGGACGTGGCGCGCGCCAAGGACATCATCGGCCGCACCGCGACCCTCGAGCTGCGCATGGTCGACCAGAGCGTGACCCCGGGCACCGAACTGTCGGCCGCGATTCCGCTCAATTCCGAACTGTTCACCGAAGGCCGCGGCGCGCCGGTCGTGCTGTCGCGCGACATCATCCTGACCGGCGAGTACATCTCGAGCGCCACCGCCAGCTTCGACCAGAACCAGCAGCCTGCCGTCTCGCTCGACCTGAACGGCGACGGCGGCCGCCGCATCCGCCAGGCCACCCGCGACAACGTCGGCAAGCGCATGGCGATCCTGCTCAAAGAGAAGGGCGTCTACAACGTGCTGTCGGCCCCGACCATCCAGAGCGAGCTGGGTTCGACCTTCCAGATCACCAATATGGGTACGTCGCAGGACGCCAACGAGCTGGCCCTGCTGCTGCGCTCGGGCGCGCTGTCGGCGCCGATGGAGTTCGTCGAAGAACGCGTGATCGGCCCGCAGCTGGGCGCCGAGAACATCGACCGCGGCCTGCACTCGACCATCTGGGGCTTCGTGGCGATCGCGGTCTTCATGATCATCTACTACCACCTGTTCGGCGTGTTCTCGGCGCTGGCGCTGGCGGCCAACGTGCTGTTCCTGCTGGCCCTGCTGTCGATCCTGCAGATTACGCTGACCCTGCCGGGCATCGCCGCAATTGCGCTGGCGCTGGGCGTCGCGATCGACTCCAACGTGCTGGTCAACGAGCGTATCCGCGAAGAGCTGCGCGGCGGCGCGCCGCCGCAAGCGGCGATCGCGGCCGGTTCCAAGCACGCCTGGGATACCATCGTCGACTCCAACGTGACCACCCTGATCGTCGGCCTGGCGCTGCTGATCTTCGGTTCCGGTCCGGTGCGCGGCTTCGCCGTGGTGCACTGCCTGGGCATCCTGACCTCGATGTTCTCGGCCGTGGTCGTGGCCCGCGGTTTCGCCAACCTGTGGTACGGCCGCAAGAAGAAGCTGACCAAGATTTCGATCGGCACGGTCTGGCAGCCGGGCATGTCGCCTACCAAGAAGTAAGGACTCGAGACTGACATGGAATTTTTCAAGATCAAACGGGACATCCCGTTCATGCGCCACGCCCTGATCCTCAATGCGATCTCGGTGCTCACCTTCGTGCTGGCGGTGTTCTTCCTGTTCAGCAAAGGCCTGAACTTCTCGGTCGAATTCACCGGTGGCACCGTGATGGAGCTGCGCTACCCGCATGCGGCCGACCAGGAAAAGATCCGCACCACGCTGCGCGGCATGGGCTATTCGCACCCCGAGGTGGCCAGTTTCGGCACCGCCCAGGACATCATGCTGCGCCTGCCGATCCTGGAAGGCACTGAAGCGGCCGGCACCTCGGCGCGCGTATTCAACGCCATCTGCGCGGCCGATGGCGGCGCGCCGAAGCAGAGCCAGGTCACGACCGACAAGGGCGAGGTGATCAACCACACCAGCTGCGCCAAGGCGACCGGTGAAGAACTGATCAGCCTCCAGCGCGTGGAATTCGTCGGCCCGTCGGTCGGCGACGAATTGGCCCAGAACGGCCTGAACGCGCTGATCATGGTCATCGTCGGCATCATGATCTACCTGGCGATCCGCTTCGAATGGAAGTTCGCCGTCGCCGCCGTGGTCGCCAACCTGCACGACGTGGTGATCATCCTGGGCTTCTTCGCCTTCTTCCAGTGGGAATTCTCGCTGACCGTGCTGGCGGCAACGCTGGCGGTGCTGGGCTACTCGGTCAATGAGTCGGTCGTCATCTTCGACCGGATCCGCGAGATGTTCCGCAAGCAGCGCAAGATGACGACTTCGGAGGTGATCGACCACGCGATCACCAGCACCATCTCGCGCACCATCATCACCCACGGCTCGACCCTGATGATGGTGATGTCGATGCTGTTCTTCGGCGGCTATGCGCTGCACTACTTCGCGATCGCGCTGGCGATCGGCATCCTGTTCGGCGTGTATTCGTCGGTGTTCGTGGCGGCGGCGGTGGCCATGTGGCTGGGCGTCAAGCGCGAAGACCTGATCAAGCCGATCAAGGAGAAGGACGAGACCGACGGCGCGGTGGTGTAAATCACCCGTGTTGCATGAAAAAAGCCGCCCCGGCACTGCCGCGGCGGCTTTTTTGTTTGATGTGAACTAATTGTGCGAATAATTTAACAGTATTGTGTGTGGCAGCGCACGGAGTCGCCGTCGCGGCGCCCCTATAGTGGACCTGTCTCTTTCAGGACATCCCTAGTTTTGGACTTCACCCGCTTCCGCAACGAAGCGGGTTTTTTTTGTCCGCACTGGCTGCAACTGACCCTCACAGGGCCAGTTGCAGGCCGCCATCGCCCTCGGACTGCGCCGCCGGCACCGCGCAGCAGATCAGCGCCTCGTCTTCCGCCACGCTCGCGCCCGGCTCCTTGATGTAGGTGACCGTCCCCTTGAGCACCTTGGTGCGGCAGGTGCCGCACGTGCCCTCGCGGCAGCTGAACTCAGGCTCCAGGCCGCGCGCCTCGGCCAGTTCGAGCAGGGTCCCGCCGCCCGGCGTCCAGCGCGCCTCCTTCAATGAGTTCATGAACATGACCGGCACCGTGTCCGTCGCCGGCGGCTGCCGCACCGGGGCTGCCGCCGCGGTGGCGCAGTCGGGCGCGCGCACCAGGGAGGCCGGGCCGAAGGCTTCGGCGTGGATGCGCTTGTCGGCGATGTTCATGTCGCGCAGGCCGTCGTAGATCGCCTGCGTGAACGGTGGCGGGCCGCACAGGAAGAATTCGTAGTCGCCGAAAGCCAGGTAACGGCCGAGCAGCGCCATGTCGACCCGGCCGGCGGCCTCGTAGTCCGGACCTTCGCCGGCGTCGCCCGGCTCGCTCAGCACGCGCACCAGCCTGACGGCGCCCCTGGCGGCGGCGACCAGCTCGGCCAGTTCGCGGTCGAAGGCGCGCTCGCCCTTGGTGCGGGCCGCATAGAAGATGGTGGTGGGACGGATCTTCTGCTTGCGCAGGCCTTCATAGACGATGTGGCGCAGCATCGCCAGCATCGGCGTGATGCCGACCCCGCCGGCCAGCAGCACCACCGGGCGGCTCACGCCCATGTCGATGGTGAAATCGCCGGCCGGGGCGCGGGTCTCGAGCAGGTCGCCTTCGCGCAGTTGCTCGTGCAGGTAGCGCGATACGGCGCCTTCGCGCTTGACGCTGATCCGGTAGCCGCCGTCGGACGGCGCGTGCGACAGCGTATAGGTGCGGATCAGCGGTTTATCGGCGCCCGGCAGCGTGACCCGGATCGGCAGGTGCTGGCCGGCCAGGTGGGGCAGCAGGCCGGCGTCATCGTTGGACTCCAGGTAGAACGAGCGGATGGTGTCGCTTTCCTGGACGATGCGGGCCACCTTGAGGCCGCGCCAGCGGGCCGCGAATTCGGCCGCGCGCAGGCGCTCGGCGGCCTGGCGCCAGTCGCCCGTCATCAGCGAGCTGTCGGACCAGCCGCCTTCCTGGAAGGTCCAGCGCAGCGCCAGGCCGGCGCTGCGGCGCACGATGCGGCGCGGCCTGAAGGTCCACAGCCGTTCGGCGCCCTGGTAGGCGGCGATCTCGGGCGAGTCGAACACGACTTCGGCATCGCCGCTCATCTGCAGCATGTCGCCGCTGGCGAAATCGACGAACAGCAGGCCGGCCTTGCCGTTCAGGACGATATTGCCGAGCGTGTTGAAGAACAGGTTGCCGTCGAAGTCGGGGATCGTCAGCAGGCCGTCGTCGGCGACGCGCACGAAGCCCGCCCGTCCGCCGCGGTGCGAGACGTCGACCTGGCGCCGTTCCGCACGGTCGGCGTAGGACGCGACGAAGAAGGCATCGGCGCCCGCGATCATTGCGCGCGCTGCCGGATCGAGCGCGGCCAGGTGTTCGGCCTCGCCGCCGAACGGGGCGACCGGATCGCGCCCGAAGCCGAACTCGCGCAGCTGGATATAGCGCGGGCAGTTGCCGAAGCTCTGGTCGACGTCGACCCGCATGCCGCCATCCGTGTGCGATAGAAAGCCGTTCATGCGGTTGCGGCGCCGGGTGTGCATCTCGATGCCCAGCAGGCCGACCGGCGCGCTGTCATGCATGCCGGCGGCGGCCGGGTCGAGCGGGTGCGGGCGGGCGGCCAGGTCGAGCGTGGTGCGCGTGGGCGACGCCATGAAGCCCGGCCGGCCTTCGATGAAGGTTGCCCATGGATCGCCGGCGGTATCGACGCTGCCCAGTACGATGAAGGGCAGCTGGGCGTAGAAGTCGCGATGCTGGTCGGGCATGAAATCGCGCACTACCCGGCGGCCGAGGATCTCCATGCGTTCGGCGACGCCCAGCTTCGCCTGGATGAATTGTTCGCCTTCGTGCCAGGTAGGCAGCTTGTCCAGTGGTTCGACCATCATCGTCTCCTCGGTTGAATGCCGGCGTGGGCCGTCGTTATGCCGCGGCGGCCAGGCCGACCGCGGTCTGGACGAAAGGCACGAAGCCCGGCAAGGCCTCGATGCGGCGCAGGAAGCGGCCGACGGCCGGATAGCCGGACAGGTCGACATTGCCTTCCGGCGCGCGCGCCAGGTAGCTGTACAGCGCGACGTCGGCGATGGTCGGACGGTCGGCGGCCAGCCAGTCGCGGCCTGCCAGGTGGGTTTCGAGACGGGCCAGAAGGGCGTGGGCGCGGGTGATGACTTCGTCGGCGTTGTACTTGGCGCCGAACACCGTGATCAGGCGCGCCGCCGCCGGACCGTAGGCCACTTCGCCGGCGGCCACGGACAGCCAGCGCTGCACGGCAGCAAGTCCCGCCGCGTCCGTCGGCAGCCAGTCTTCGCGGCCGGCCTTGCGCGCCAGGTAGACCAGGATCGCGTTCGAATCGGAGACGGCCACGCCATCGTCTTCCAGCACCGGCACCTGGCCGAACGGGTTCAGGGCGAGGAATTCCGGTCTCTTGTGGGCGCCGGCCATGAGGTCGACTTCGACCAGCTCATGGGGAACGCCGAGCAGCGACGCGAACAGGACAACGCGGTGGGAATGGCCGGACAGTGGGTGGTGATGGATTTTCATGGTCTTTTCCTGGTTAGCGGGCCGCGTCATTCGCGATCCATGCAGCCAGTGTGGGACCAAACTCCTGCGAGAGAAATCACTCTATTGGAACATATTTATTTCGCTCAGCGAAATAATCGCGTGGCCAACAATGTTAAAAAAATCATCACGAATGTGAATCAACGCACCGAGCGTGGGCCATGCCGCCAGTAAGATGAACTCGTCTCTTTCAGGACATCCCTAGTTTTGGACTTCACCCGCTCCGGCAACGGAGCGGGTTTTTTTTGTCTACAGCTGCCAGGGATGCTCGAGCTTGCCGTCGAGCGCGGCATCGAGATAGGTCGCGGCACTGATCAGGGCCAGGTGGGTGAAGGCTTGCGGGAAGTTGCCGAGCAGCTCGGCCTTGTTGGTGAACTCTTCCGCGTACAGGTCGACGTGGTTGCCGTAGGCGATCAGCTTTTCCATATTATTGCGCGCATGGTCGATACGCCCGGCGCGCGCCAGGCATTCCACGTACCAGAAGGAACAGGCCGCGAACGCGCCTTCCTCGCCTTCGAGTCCATCGTCGCGGTCATAGCGCTGCACCAGCGCGTCGTGGCTGAGCTGTTCGCCGATGGCGTCCAGTGTCGCCAGCCACTGCGGATCGGTGGAGCCAATGAAGCGCACCAGCGGCATCATCAGCATCGCCCCGTCCACGTTGCGCGAACCCTTGCTGCGCACAAAATGCCCGAGCTCGTCGTTCCAGAACGTCTCCCAGATATACCGCGACATCTCGTTGCGCGCGGCGATCCAGCGGTCGAACGGCGCGCGCAGCGAGCGCTTGCCGGCCAGGCGCAGCGCGCGGTCGACCGCCACCCAGCACATGAGCTGGGAGTGCAGGTGCTCGCGCTCCGGCTCGCGCCCTTCCCAGATGCCGGCGTCCGGACGCTGCCAGTTGTCGCACACGAAATTGACGACCTGGCACACGCCCACCCAGTCGGCGTGAGAAATCGCTTCGCCATACTTATTGCTGAGATAAATCGAATCGAGCAGGGCGCCGAAGATGTCGAGCTGCAGCTGGCTGGCGGCGGCATTGCCGATCCGTACCGGCTTCGAGGCGGCATAGCCGGCCAGGTGATCGAGCTCGATCTCTTCGCCGATCTGGCCGCCGTCGAGCGCATACATGATGCGCAGATGGCCATCGACCGGGTCATGCCGGGGCAATTCGGCGGTCCAGCGCGTGAATGCCTTGGCTTCGTCGATATAGCCGAGCCGCATCAGCGCATACACGGTGAACGAGGCGTCGCGGATCCAGGTGGCGCGATAGTCCCAGTTGCGCGAACCGCCCAGCACCTCGGGCAGGCCGAAGGTCGCGGCCGCGACGATCGCGCCATGGCGGCACGAGGTCATCAGCTTGAGCACCAGGGCCGACCGCATCACCGCCTCGCGCCAGCGGCCGCGGTAGGTCGAGCGCCGGCTCCATGCCTGCCAGTGGTGGATGACTTCCTTCAGCAGGGCGTTGCGGCCGCTGGCGTCGAGCGCCGCGTCGCCATCCTCGTCGAGCACGAAGTCGAGTACGTCGCCCTCGCGCAGCACGATGCAGGCCGTGGCGCCGCCATCGGCCGCCACGAAGGTGACCGGCGCGGACAGGCGCAGGCGCGGGGCGCCGGGGGCCGAGAACACCACCTGGTCCTGCCCGACCTCGGCCTCGGGCCGCTGCCGGGCATAGTCGAAGCGGGGCTGGCAGTCGACCCGGATGCGCGCCTCGCCACTGGTGACGTGGATCCGGCGCAGCAGGCGCGCCGGACCGTGGCCGAGCTCCTCGGGGCCGGACATCAGGTCGGTCACGTGGACGCTGGCCTCGTCGCCCAGCCATTGGGTCAGCAAGACATTCGTGTCGGGCAGGTAGGTCTGGACCACGCGCGCGTCCGCGATCTCCGGGGCGACGGTGAAGTGGCCGCCCTTGTCGGGGTCGAGCAGGGCGGCGAAGATGCTGGGGCTATCGAAGTCGGGCCAGCACAGGAAGTCGATCGCGCCGTCGAGCGCGACCAGCGCCATGGTGGCCATATTGCCGATGGCGCCGTGGTCGGCGATCGGACGCGGCGGTGTGGTGGCGGTCGGTTCAGCCATTGTCTTCGAATCCCGGATAGAGCGACATGCCGCCGTCGACATAGACCGTGGAGCCGGTCATGTAGTCGGCCAGGTCGGAGGCCATGAACAGCGCCAGGTTGGCGACGTCGGCGACCTCGCCGATGCGGCCGTAGGGGATCAGCTCGAGCAGCTTGTTACCGGCGTCGCCCTCGGTGGCGTCTTCGTTGATCGGGGTGCGGATGGCGCCGGGCGCGATGCCGTTGACGCGGATGCGCTCGCCCGCCACCTCCTGCGCCAGCGAACGCATGAACATGCCCATGCCGCCCTTGGAGGCGGCATAGTTGACGTGGCCGGCCCAGGGGATGGTTTCGTGGACTGAACTCATGCACAGGATGACGCCATTGGCGCGCATGCGGCCGCGGTTGCCCTGCTGGCGGAAGCGCTTGACCGCGGCGCGGGCGCACAGGAACTGGCCGGTCAGGTTCACGTCGAGCACGGCCTTCCAGTCGGCCAGCGACATGTCGGCGATGTGCGCATCCTTCTGCATGCCCGCATTGGCGACCAGGATGTCGAGGCCGCCGAAGGCCTGGTCGGTTTCACTGAACAGGCGCTCGACGTCGTCTTCGCTCGACACGTCGCACTGGACGGCGCGGGCCTGGCCGCCGGCCTGTTCGATCCGCCGTACGACGTCGGCGGCCTTGTCGGCGCTGCGGTTGTAGTTGACGACCACCTTCGCGCCGGCCGCGGCGAAGGCGATGCTGATGGCGCGGCCGATGCCGGAATCGCCGCCGGTCACCAGCACCACCTGGTCGTTCAGGTCGATGTTCATGGGATTCCCTCCGAAGCGTAAGTACGCCGGTGCGCGCACGCGGTTGGCGCGCTCCTGGCCCGGACGACCTTAGCAGAAAGCGGGAATGGGAAATGCACGGCTGGGCTGGCGACGCCGCGATGCGGACGAATCGAAAAACACGTGCGCCAGTGTGCGTGAACGTACGGAGCACGCATCGACTGACGCTTAAGATGGACCTGTCTCTTTCAGGACATCCCTAGTTTTGGACTTGGCCCGCTCTTCACCGAGCGGGCGTTTTTTTGGGCGCGCCGCCTACAGCAGCGCCGAAGTCAGGCTCTTCACTTCTTCCCCCGACTCTTCCAGCACGCCCTGAAGCGTGCCGTTTCCGAACACGAAGTCGATGGTGGCCGCCGCCGCATGGGTGGTCGCGCCGGGCGGCACGAACAGCGGGGAGGGCAGCGGCGCCAGGTCGTTGGCCAGCAGCAGGGTGTCGCCCAGGGTTTCCGGCGGCAGCGCGCGCATGCCGTCCCACAGCGCCTCGATCGCGTTCATCACCGGGCCCGGTACGCCCAGCTTGTGCAGCACGCCGCGGCCGATGGCCGCTTCGCCGTGGTCGAGCCAGGCATCGAGATTATCGTCCAGCAGGCCGGGCAGGGCTTCGGCTCGCGACAGCAAATAGAAGCCGCCGACTTCGTGCACGATGCCGGCGAATAGCGCTGTCTCGGGATCGACGAAGGAGACGCGGCGCGCGATCACCTGCGCCAGCGCCGCCACGTGGGCCGAGTGGGCCCACAACTGATCGGCCTTGTGGCGCAGGCCGGGGTCGCGGATCTCGCTGGCCAGCTGGCGCACGATGACCGAGGCGGCCAGCGCCCCCAGGGTGCGGAATCCCACGCGCTGGACCGCCGCGCGCACATTGGTGACCTCGTGGCCGCTGCGGTTATAGGCCACCGAGTTGGCGATCGCCACCGTGCGCGCCGCCAGCAGCGGCTCGGCCTGCACCAGGCGGGCAGCGGCGTCGATATGGCAGTCGGGCTCCCCCAGCGCGCGCTGCAGGGTCAGCGAGGCGTTGACGCTGGTCGGGAAGGCAAGTTCGCCGCGGCCGGCTTCGGCGGCGATGCTGTCGAGGGCAGAGACTTGGTCCATGGAAAAATTATACTCCCAACACCGCGGCCAATTTGCAAAAATTGCTCCAAGGCATTAGCCGCCATCGCAGCCAATGCCAGGGGCAACCAGGCGCCGTTATTCTTCGCTGAAGATGGCGTCGCAGCCTTCCTTCTGTTCTTCCAGGTTTTCCAGCTCATCCAGCAGGCCCAAGTCGAGCAATTCCTCGACCGCATTCATGTAGCTGTTGAGCTTGGTCGCGCCGATGAGGCGGTAGATCTCGCCGGCTTCGTTGCGCACGCCGATCAGCATCGGCTCCTGCTTCACCTCGTCCAGCGGGGCGACGTCCAGCAGGATATTGCCAATGATGTGCTTGTCGAAATGGGCCGGCTTCTTGCCGTCGATGAGAGAGGTTTTCAAGGCGATTCCTTCAGATGGGATGGTAATGGCGTGGGGGCATCGCCAGGGTCGACGCCGTTGCCGCGGATGCGGGTGCGCAGCAGGCCGAGCGCGTGCTCGAGCGCCGCATAGTCGGCGTCGCTATAAGCGGTGAACAATTCTTTTCCACGTGCAATCACTTTCGGGAACACATCGCAGAACACCCCCTCACCGGCAGGCGTCAGGCGCACGAAGAACGAGCGCTTGTCGTCGCAGCTGCGCTCGCGCAGCACCAGGCCTTTCTGTTCCAGCCGTTCGATGACGCCGGTCAGGGTGCCCTTGGTGATCAGGGTGCGTTCGCCCAGTTCCTTGTAGCTCATGCCGCTGGTATTGCCGAGCGTGGCGATGATGTCGAACTGTGCATGCGTCAATCCGTGCTGGCGCACCGCATCGCCCGAGACGCGCTCGAAGCCCTGCATGCACTCGGCCAGCAGCCGCACGCTTTTTAGATATCGTTCCCCCATGGGCCGGGATTATAGCCGTCCGTCGCGCCTTCCGTTGCCCGCCACGCAATATCTCACAAGAGGGTAGGGCGGTCCAAAACGTGCCTGTTGTTCTCCGGTATGATAGTCGACCATGTCGTCCTGTCCCTATCTTCCAGCCATGGCATCCATCGTGCACCGCGATGCCGCCTGACCTGTCCCTGCTGGCGCAGGAGCGGCCGCTGCGCGTGCTGCTGGTCAATGCCGGCGAGCCCGATGCGCTGACCTGGTCCGGGCTGGTCCAGCCGCTGCGCCTGGCGGCCAAGGTGCTGGGGCCGGAGCGCCTGCACGTCGACGTGCGCGGTCCCGACAAATTCATGGGCGACCCCGGACGCCACTGGCACCTGGTGCTGCTGGTGGCCGACGAGTCCGAGGCCGCCCTGCGGCCGGCCAACCTGCGCGCGCTGATCGACCGCTGCCGCGCCGCGCCCTACTGGGGCGGGGTGGGGGCAGGCGTGCTGTGGCTGGCCGACGCCGGCGTGCTGCACGGCGCGCGCACCGCGCTGCCCTGGGCCCTGTATCCGGACGTGAATGCCCAGGCCGAGCAGGCCGTGCTCACTCCCAACCTGTACGAGTTCGACGCCAACCGCCTTACCTGCTGCGGCGGCGCGGCCAGCATCGACTTCGCCCTGATCCTGGTCGAGCTGTTGTTCGGCGCCACGGTCCAGGCGCAAGTCAAGGAAACCCTGTGCATCGACCGCGTGCGCGGCCCGGACGAGCGCCAGCGGGTGGCGCTGCAGGCCCGCTTCGGCGTATTGCAGCCCAAGCTGTCCGAGGCGGTGGCGCTGATGGAGACGAATATCGAAGAGCCGCTCTCCACCGACGAGATCGCGCAACTGGCCGGCGTCTCGCGGCGCCAGCTGGAGCGGCTGTTCAAGCAGTACCTGGGCAGCCTTCCGTCGCGCTACTACCTCGAGCTGCGCCTGCGCCGCGCGCGCCAACTGCTGCTCGATTCCAACCACTCGATCGTGCAGGTCGGGCTGATGTGCGGGTTTTCGTCGGGCTCGCATTTCTCGACGGCATTTGGGGCGTTGTTCGGGAATACGCCGCGCGAGGAGCGCCAGCGCAAGCTGGCGCAGTAGGCACTCACCCTCCCGGCCCGTTGCCGGACTACGTCGTTCCCGCGCAGGCGGGAACCCAAGTCCTTCACTTGCCACAGTCTTCAAACGCAGCCACGGTGCGAGCAAACTTGGGTCCCCGCCTTTGCGGGGACGACCGGGCAAGGCTAGCCTTGCCCGGTCGTCCAAAAATGAAAATGCCTGTCGCACTTCTAAAAGAAGTTGTCAGGAAGCGTTTCTATAATGGCCCGATCATGCGGTGATTCCACCCGCGCCACCCACACAGATTGGATGAGGAAAAGAAGCCATGAACGCAAAGCTTGATTCGGGTATCGCCACGCTGCCGGTGACCCGGCAGACCTTCGACGAGGTCCTGGTCCCCACCTACGCCCCGGCCGCGATGGTGCCGGTGCGCGCGTCGGGCCTCGACCTGTGGGACCAGGAAGGCAAGCATTACCTCGACTTCACCTCGGGCATCGCCGTCACGGCGCTCGGCCACGCCAATCCGGAAGTCAACGAAGCGCTCACCAAACAGCTGAACACCCTGTGGCACATCGGTAACGGCTACACCAACGAACCGGTGCTGCGCCTGGCCTCGGCCCTGATCGACGCCACCTTCGCCGAGCGCGCCTTCTTCTGCAACTCGGGCGCCGAAGCCAATGAAGCGGCCCTCAAGCTGGCTCGTAAATACGCGCACGGCAAATTCGGCCCGCACAAGTCGCGCATCGTGTCCTGCCTGTCGTCGTTCCACGGCCGCACCCTGTTCACCGTCTCGGTCGGCGGCCAGCCGAAGTACACCGAAGGCTTCGAACCGCTGCCGCAAGACCTGAGCCACATCCCGTACAACGACATCGAAGCGGCGCGCGCCGCCATCACCGACGACGTGGCCGCCGTGATCGTCGAGCCGATCCAGGGCGAGGGCGGCGTCATCCCGGGCAACCCGGACTACCTGAAGGCGCTGCGCGAGATCTGCGACCAGACCGGCGCGCTGCTGGTGTTCGACGAAGTGCAGTCGGGCATGGGCCGCACCGGCACCCTGTTCGCCTACGAGCAGATGGGCGTGGTGCCGGACGTGCTGACCTCGGCCAAGGCGCTGGGCAACGGCTATCCGATCGGCGCCATGCTGACCACCACCGAGATCGCCCAGTACCTGGCGGTCGGCACCCACGGCACCACCTATGGCGGCAACCCGCTGGCCTCGAGCGTCGGCCTCAAGGTGCTCGAGCTGATCAACCAGCCGGCCTTCCTGGGCCGCGTCAAGGAAGCGGGCGCCAAGGTCATGGCCAATCTGCAGCAACTGGCGGCCGACCATCCGGACGTGTTCGGCCAGCCGCGCGGCATGGGCTTGCTCATCGGCCTGCCGATGGCCGAAGGTTTCAAGGGCCGTTCGAAGGACTACACCAAGCTGTGCGAGAAGCTGGGCCTGATGCTGCTGATCGCCGGCCCGGACGTCGTGCGCCTGGCGCCGGCGCTGGTGGTGTCGGACGAGCAGATCGTCGAGGCCGACCGCCTGATGCGGGCGGCGGTGGCGGAATTCAAGGGCGTCTGAGTCCTATTGTCCGGTCGCGGGCGGGCCCCCGGCAAAGGTGTGGGCGGCCGCNTCGTCGAGGCCGACCGCCTGATGCGGGCGGCGGTGGCGGAATTCAAGGGCGTCTGAGTCCTATTGTCCGGTCGCGGCCGGCCCGCCTGAAAAGGTGAGGCCGGCCGCCCGCATTGTCTCCACATCGTTTCACCAGGGAGTACACATGTATGTTGTCCGTCCGGTAGATCGCGCGGATATCGGCGCGCTCGAGGCGATGGCCGCCATCTCGATGCCGGGCGTGCACACGCTGCCGCGCACGCGCGAAGGCGTCCATGCGGCGGTCGAGCGCTCGATCGCCTCGTTCGCGGCCCAGGTCGATATCCCGAGCGAGGAATCCTACCTGTTCGTGCTGGAAGACCTGCGCTCGCGCGAAGTGCTCGGCACTGCCATCATCCACGCCTCGGCTGGCTCGAACGGCACGTATTTCGCCTTCCGCAACGACGTGATCCAGCAGGTCTCGCGCGACCTGAACATCAGCCACAGCGTGCACGCGCTGACCCTGTGCTCGGAGCTGACCGCCTACTCGCAGCTGTCCGGCTTCTTCGTGCGCCATCGCGACAGCGCTGGCGCCGAGGCCGCGCTGCTGTCGCGCGCGCGCCTGCTGTACGCGATGCTGGCGCCGCACCGCTTCGGCGACCGCTTCTTCGTGCCGCTGGCCGGGCGCCTCGATCCAGACGGCCAGTCGCCGTTCTGGAATGCGCTGGGCCGCAAGTTCTTCAAGATGGACTTCCTCGAGGCCGAGCGCCTGATCGAGGGCGCCCGCAACCGCACCCTGATCGTCGAGCTGATGCCGCACTATCCGGTCTACGTGCCATTGCTGCCGGGCGACGCCCAGGCCGCGCTGGGCCAGATTCACCCGGGCGGCCAGATGGCCTTCGACCTGCTGGCGCAGGAAGGCTTCGAGGCCGACGAATACATCGACATCTTCGACGGCGGCCCGATCCTGCAGGCGCACAAGAACGCGCTGCGCTCGTTCTGCGCCTCGCACCGGGTGCGCGTGGGCGCCGCGCCTGACGCGGCGCCCGACGTCGCGCCGGTCGACTACGCCGTCGCCACCATCGACAACGGTTTCCGCGCCGTGATCGTGCGCTCGGCGCCGCTCGAGCATGCCTCCAGCATCGCGCTGCCGCGCGACGTCCAGCAGGCGCTGGGCGTGGCGCCGGGCGACGAGGTCGCATGCGTGCGCATCCAGGGAGAACCCGCATGCTCGTGATCCGTTCCGCCAATTCTTCCGACCTCGATGCGCTGATCGAGATGGCGCGCCAGGCCGGCAGCGGCATGACGACGCTGAAACCCGATCCCGAGATGCTGGGCCAGCGCCTGGCGACGTCCGAGGCCTCGTTCGCCGAGACCATCGCGCCCGAGAAGCGCGACTACATGTTCGTGCTGGAGCGCACCGAAGACGGCAGCATCGCCGGCGTGTGCGCGATCAAGGGCGCGGTCGGTCTCAACGAGCCGTTCTACAACTACCGCATCGGCACCCTGGTGCACTGCAGCCGCGAGCTGAACGTGTTCACCCGGATGGAGACGCTGTACCTGTCGAACGACCTCACCGGTTCGACCGAACTGTGCTCGCTGTTCCTGCTGCCGCAGTTCCGGGCCGGCTTCAACGGCAAGTGGCTGTCCAAGAGCCGTTTCCTGTTCATCGCCCAGTTCCAGCACCTGTTCACCGAGAAGATCATCGCCGAGATGCGCGGCTACCAGGACGAGGCCGGCGACTCGCCGTTCTACGAAGGCCTGGGCCGCCACTTCTTCAAGATGGACTTCAACCACGTCGACGGCCTGACCGCGCTCGGCAAGAAATCCTTCATCGCCGAGCTGATGCCGCGCCAGCCGCTGTACGTCGACTACCTGCCGCAGTCGGCGATCGACGTGATCGGCAAGGTGCACACCTCGACCCAGCCGGCGCGCCGCCTGCTGGAGCAGGAAGGCATGTACTACGAGGGCTACGTCGATATCTTCGATGCCGGCCCGGTGCTGCAGGGCCGCGTGTCCGAGCTGCGCGCGGTGCGCGACAGCGTGCTGGCGGTGGCGGCCGAAGGGCTGCCGGTCGAAGACCACGACGCTGCGCCGGACACCGAGCACATGCTGGTGTCGAATACCCGCCTCGACGATTTCCGGATGATCCTGACCCGCGCCGTCCCCGGCGCCACCAGCGTGGCCCTGAGCCCCGACGAGCTGGCGCAACTGCGCTGCAGCGCTGGCGACAATGTGCGGACCCTGACACTCAATACCAGGAAGAACAGCCATGGCTAATCTATCGAACTACATCAATGGCGAGTGGCTCGCCGGCAGCGGCCGCGAACTGGCCACCGTCGATCCCTCGACCGGCCGCCAGACCTGGACCAGCAACGAATCGACGGGCGACGACGTGGCGCGCGCCGCGCAAGCCGCGCGCGACAGTTTCGAAGCCTGGGCATTGACTGCGCTGGATGAGCGCATCGCCATCGCCACGCGCTTCCGTGACCTGCTGAAGACCAACGCCGAGGAACTGGCGGCGACCATCGCCGAGGAAGTCGGCAAACCGCTGTGGGAAGCGCGCACCGAAGTGGCGACCATGGCCAACAAGATCGATATCTCGGTCCAGTCGTACGGCGCGCGCACCGGCGAGACGGCCAGCAAGGTCGCCGACGGCAATGCCGTACTGCGCCACCGTCCGCACGGCGTGTTCGCCGTGTATGGCCCGTACAACTTCCCCGGCCACCTGCCGAATGGCCACATTGTGCCGGCCCTGATCGCGGGGAATACAGTCGTGTTCAAGCCGAGCGAATACGCGCCGCGTACCGCCGTGAAAACCGTCGAACTGTGGGCCAAGGCCGGCCTGCCGAAGGGCGTGCTGAACCTCGTCAACGGCGGCCGCGAGACCGGCATCGCGCTGGGACAGGAACCGTTGATCGATGGCGTGCTGTTCACCGGCAGCAGCCAGACCGGCGCGGCGCTGCACAAGCAGTTCGGCGGCCAGCCGGGCAAGATGCTGGCGCTGGAAATGGGCGGCAACAACCCGCTCGTCGTCTGGGGCGTGGAAGACATCGACGCCGCCGTCCACCATACCGTGATGTCGGCCTTCATCTCGGCCGGCCAGCGCTGCACCTGCGCGCGCCGCCTGGTCATCCAGGATAACGAGGCGGGTCAGGCCTTCCTCGAGCGCTTGGTCGAAGTGGCCGCACAGCTGCAGGTCGGCCCATCGAACGCCGAGCCGCAGCCGTTCATGGGCCCAGTGGTCTCGAGCGCCGTCGCGGCCCGCCTGGTGCAGGCGCAGGCCGATATGGTAACGAAAGGCGGCAAGATCCTGCTGCAGATGCGCCAGCTCGACACCAACGCCGGATTCGTCACCGCCGGCATCGTCGACACCACCGATGCGCAAGGTATCCCGGATGAAGAATGGTTCGGCCCGCTGCTGCAGGTGATCCGCGTCGCGAGCTTCGACGACGCCCTGCGCGTGGCCAATGCGACCGAGTTCGGCCTGGCGTCGGCGCTGCTGTCGCCTAGCGAAGAGCTGTGGAAGCGCTTCTCGGTACGTGCCCACGCCGGCATCGTCAACTGGAACCGCCCGACCACGGGCGCGGCCAGCTCGGCGCCGTTCGGCGGCGTCGGCAAATCGGGCAACCATCGCCCGAGCGCGTATTACGCGGCCGACTACTGCGCCTATCCGGTGGCCTCGATCGAGACCTCCGCACTGGAACTGCCGGCCAAGCTGTCGCCCGGCCTGTCCTTCCCGGCCAAGGGAGCGTGACGATGCGTGACGCCCGCGAATTCAATTTCGATGGCCTGGTCGGCCCGTCGCACAACTATGCCGGCCTCTCGTTCGGCAACGTCGCCTCGTTCAACAATGTGCGTTCGGCCTCGAACCCGCGCCAGGCCGCGCTGCAGGGTCTGGCCAAGATGCGCGAACTGGCCGCGCGCGGCTTCGCCCAGGCGGTGATGCCGCCGCAGGGCCGGCCGAACTTCCGCCTGCTGCGCAGCCTGGGTTTCTCGGGCACCGACGCCGACGTCCTGGGCCGCGCCTACCGCGACGCGCCGGTGATCCTGGCCTGCGCCTGGTCGGCCGCGCCGATGTGGACCGCGAATGCCGGCACCGTCAGTCCCTCTAGCGACTCGCTCGACGGCCGCGTGCACTTCACCGCCGCCAACCTGAACAACAAGCTGCACCGTTCCGAAGAACACCTGCAGGCCACCCGCACCCTGCGCGCGATCTTCGCCGACAGCAACCGCTTCGTGGTGCACGACACTTTGCCGTCGGTCCCGGCCTTCGCCGACGAGGGCGCCGCCAACCACACCCGCTTCGCCGCCAGCCATGGCGCGGCCGGGGTCGAGTTCTTCGTCTATGGCCGGGTCGAGTTCGACCCCTCGGCGCCCGCCCCGAAAAAATACCCGGCGCGCCAGACGCTGGAAGCGTCGCAGGCGATCGCCCGCCTGCACGGCCTGGACCCGGCGCGCACCGTGTTCGCCGCCCAGAATCCGGACGTGATCGACCAGGGCGTGTTCCATAACGACGTGATCTCGGTCGGCAACGGCAATGTGCTGTTCCACCACGAGCAGGCCTTCGCCGACGAAGCCGGCACGCTGGATCTGCTCCGGCGTGCGCTGGCCGGCGTCGACACCGAGCTGCAGTCGGTGCGCGTGGCCAGCAGCCAGGTGCCGGTGGCCGACGCCGTGGCCAGCTACCTGTTCAACAGCCAGCTGCTGTCCAAGCCGGATGGCCGCATGGCGCTGGTGGTGCCGCACGAATGCCGCGAGAACGCGGCGGTATCGAACTACCTGGCCGGGCTGGTCGCCAGCGGCGGCCCGATCGACGAACTGGTCGAATTCGACCTGCGCCAGAGCATGCGCAATGGCGGCGGACCGGCCTGCCTGCGCCTGCGCGTGGTGCTGACCGATGAAGAAGCGGCCGCCATGCACCAGGGCGTGATCATGACCGAGGCGCTGTATGCCCAGCTGGTGGCCTGGGTGGAACGACACTACCGCGACCGCGTCGAGCCGAAGGACCTGGCCGACCCGCAGCTGGCGCTGGAATGCGCGGCCGCGCTGGAAGAACTCACCCGCATCCTCGGCTTGCCGGGGCTCTACGATTGGTAACGATGTAGTATTCGGACGGGAAGATCCCTGTCCATATAAGCAGGGCCGCGCCGGGCCACGAGCCGACGGCGCACCAGGCACACAACTTTGGAGAAGCAAGATGAAAGACATGCCCAACGATCTGCGCAACCAGACGCTCGCACTGGTGAATAGCGACGTCAGCGCCAACCAGTCCGGCAACGGTGCGCCGATCAACGCCCTGACCGCCGCCTGGCTCGGATCGCTCGACGACGAAGACCTGGCCGGCACCGCGCCGCAAAGCCTGGCGCCGGTGCTGGTCGAAGGATTCTCGCAACTGGCGCAGCGCACCGGTCCCGGCGCCCAGATCGCCACCATGCGCTACCTGGACGGCCGCGGCGGCACCGCCACCGCACTCTTGATTCTGAACGACGACCGTCCCTACCTGGTCGACTCCTTCGTCATGGCCCTGCGCAAGGAGCGCATCACCGCCGCCGGCGTGATGAACGCCGTGCTGCCGGTGCGCCGCGATGCCAATGGCGCCTTCATCGCCGTCGGCGAAGCCGGCAGCCCGCTGGAATCGATCGTCCTGTGCCTGCTGAACGACGAGCTGCAATTCGAAGAACTGGACAAGCTGACCGCGCGCCTGCGCATGGTCGCCAACGACGCCGCCACCGTGCAGCGCGATGCCGTCGCCATGGGCGACCGCATGACGGCCGTCGCCGCCGCCGCTGCCGCCAGCGGCAGCGCCGAAGGCCAGGAAGTCGCGGCCTTCCTCGAGTGGGCCAAGAACGAAGGCTATGAGCCGTTCGGCTACGCCTATTACGCCGTCAAGCCGGGCGCGCGCGAACTGGAACGCGACATTCCGAGCCGCATCGGCGTGCTGAAGGACACCGACCATCCGGTCTACGGCACCAGCCTGGCCAGCATCCCGGGCGACTTCGAGACCCTGTCGCTGCGCGCCGAGAACCTGTCGATCGTCAAGGCCGACGTCGCCGGCACCCTGCACCGCGACCAGCCGCTGGACTTCATCGGCGTGCGCGACCTGGATGCGCAAGGCAAGATCCTGGGCGAGCACTGCTTCATCGGCCTGTTCACCCGCGCCGCCACCTCGACCCCGCTGGCGCGCCTGCCGTTCGCGCGCGGCCGCGTGGCGCGCGTGCTGTCGATCGCCGGCGTGCGCCAGGAAGGCTTCCGCGCCGAGAAATTCATCGAGATCCTCGAGTCGCTGCCGCGCACCGAAGCGCTGGAAGCCGAGCCGGAATGGCTGGCCGAAGTGTGCAGCTCGGTGGTCTCGCTGTACAAGCAGCCGCGCGCGAAAGTCTTCGCCCGCCGCGACGTGTACAAGCGCCACCTGAACGTGCTGGTCTACCTGCCGCGCGAACGCTTCAGCAATGCCGTCACCTCGAGCCTGGCCGCGGCCCTGAAGGACAGCTCGGGCGCGCGCGACGTCGACGTCCAGACCCTGGTGGCCGATGGTCCGCTGGCGCGCGTCTACCTGATCGCCCATGCCGCGCGCTACCCGCTCGACCTGGAAACCGATATCCAGCGTCCGCTGCTGGGCGTGCTCGATGGCTGGCACGACCGCTTCGCCGAGTTGATCAACTCGGTCGACGAGAGCCGCCAGCGCAGCCTGATGCGCAAGATCGTGCCGACCCTGCCGGTCAACTTCGTGGCTGCCACCGCGCCCGAGACCGCGTTCCGCGACGTGCATGCGCTGCTGACCAAGTGCCGTCCGGACCGCGTGACCGCCCGTATCGAGCAGGATGACGCCGCAGGCCCCTCGATCCGCCTGTACTCGAGCGAGACCGTGCCGTCGTTGTCGCGCATCCTGCCGGCGCTGCAGAACGCCGGCATCGCGGTCGACCGCGAGCAGACCTACCGTCACACCGGCCTGGATGGCGTGCGCCGCTACGTGAGCGCGCTGACGGTCGATGCCGAGAGCGCGGCCAAGCTGGCCAAGCCGGGCATTGCCAACGTGGCCGAGGAACTGTTCACCGCCCTGTTCAACGACGAGGCCGAAGACGGCCGCATGAACGGCCTGACCATCGAAGGCGGCCTGGCGCTGCGCGAAGTGCAGCTGGTGCGCGCCTACATCAGCTACTGGCGCCAGCTCGGCTCCAAGTTCTCGGTGCGCTACATGGCCGAGACCCTGCGCACCCAGCCCGCGCTGGTCAAGGAATTCGTGGCCGGTTTCATCCAGCGCTTCGACCCGGCCCTGAGCGATGATGAGCGCAACGAAGGCAGCAGCAGGCTGTACACCCTCAAGACCGGCCTGCCGAGCGTGAACCACGCCGACACCGAAGAGATCATGGGCGCGCTGGTCGACCTGGCGCTGGCCACCGTGCGCACCAACTACTTCCAGAACGCCGGCGAGAAGATCATCTTCAAGGTCGACACCAGCAACCTGGCGCTGGCGCCCGAGCCGCGTCCATTCCGCGAGATCTATGTGTTCTCGCGCCGCTTCGAAGGCGTGCACCTGCGCGGCGGCCCGGTCGCCCGCGGCGGCCTGCGCTGGTCGGACCGCATGGAAGACTACCGCACCGAGGTGCTGGGCCTGGTGAAGGCGCAGATGGTCAAGAACGCCGTCATCGTGCCGGCCGGCTCGAAGGGCGGCTTCGTCTGCAAGCAGATGCCGACCGGCGCCGCGCGCGAAGTGGTGGCGGCCGAGGGAGAGGCATGCTACCGCCTGTTCATCGCCAGCCTGCTGGAAGTGACCGACAACCGCGTGCAGGGCGAGATCGTTCCGCCGCAAGCCACCGCGCGCCATGACGGCGACGATCCTTACCTGGTGGTGGCGGCCGACAAGGGCACCGCGACCTTCTCCGACATCGCCAACAGCATCGCCGTCGAGCGCGGCTTCTGGCTGGGCGACGCCTTCGCCTCGGGCGGCTCGAACGGCTACGACCACAAGAAGATGGGCATCACCGCCAAGGGCGCGTTCGAAGCCGTCAAGCGCCACTTCTATGAGCTGGGCCACGACCTGGCCAACAACCCGATCACCGTGACCGGCGTGGGCGATATGTCGGGCGACGTGTTCGGCAACGGCGTGCTGCTGTCGCGCCAGCTGAAGCTGGTGGCGGCGTTCGACCATCGCCACATCTTCCTGGACCCGACCCCGGACGTCGAAGTCTCGTTCAAGGAGCGCGAGCGCATGTTCGCGCTGCCGCGTTCGTCGTGGGAAGACTATGACAAGAGCCTGATCTCGGCGGGCGGCGGCGTGTATCCGCGTAACGCCCGCTCGATCGAGCTGTCGCCGCAGATCCGCGAAGTGCTGGGCATTGAGGAAACCTCGCTGCCACCGCAGGAACTGATGCACCGCATCGTCAAGGCGCCGGTCGACCTGTTCTACAACGGTGGCATCGGCACCTATATCAAGGCCTCGACCGAGACCCATGCGCAAGTGAAGGACCGCGCCAACGACCAGATTCGCGTCAACGGCAACGAGCTGCGCTGCAAAGTGGTGGCCGAGGGCGGCAACCTGGGCGCGACCCAGGCCGGCCGCATCGAATTCGCGCTGGCCGGCGGCCGCATCTTCACCGATGCGATCGACAACTCGGCCGGCGTGGATTGCTCGGACCACGAAGTCAACGTCAAGATCTGGCTCGACACCGAAGTCAACGCCGGCAAGCTGCCGGAAAGTGACCGTAACCGCATCCTGAACGAGATGACGGGCGAGATCGAGCGCCTGGTCCTGCGCGACAATACGCTGCAGACCCACCTGCTGACCCGCGAAGTGCAGGCGCAGGCCAATAGCGCGGTGGTCGACGGCTACATGGCCCTGATCGGCAACCTGGAAGCCGAAGGCGCGGTCTCGCGCGAGCTGGAACAGCTGCCGCTCGATACCGAGCTGCAGCGCCGCAAATCGCTGGGCCTGGGCTTGACGGCGCCAGAGCTGGCGGTGGTCATCGCCAACGTCAAGAACCGCTTCAAGCGCACCCTGGCGGCGCTGGACCTGACCTCGGAAACCTGGGCCGACTCGCTGCTGCGCCCTTACTTCCCGGCGCAACTGGTGGCGACCCGCGATCCGCTGGATCACCCGCTGGCCAACACCATCCTGGCCACCGTGCTGGCCAACGAGGCGGTCAACCGCTGCGGCCCGTTGATGCTGCGCGACCTGGCACTCGAGCACCGCATCGACGAGACCGAGGTCGTGAAGGCCTGGGCCCGTGCCTGGGCGGCCCTGCACCTGGCGCCGGTGTTCGAGGCGCTCGACCATGACGCGCTGGTGGTGCCGCGCGATGTGTCGGTGTCGGTCGACAACCGCAGCCGCGCCATGCTGCGCGCCACGGTCGAAGGCGTGCTGTCGCTGCCGGCCAATTCGGAAGGACTGAAGGAGCTGTCGACCCTGTTCGCGGAAGCGGACCAGAGCCAGGCGCCGCAGATCCGTTCGGAAGCCGATGGCCACACCGGCCTGCCGGTGCCGTTCGCCGCGGCCTGGAAGGCGGTCGAGATCATCGAGTCGCAGGCTTCCTTCCTGTTCGCGGCGGTCTCGGTGCAGCGTCCGGACGGCATGACCCTGCTGCAGTTCCTGCAGGTCGGCACCGTGCTGCGCCAGAAAGTCGGCATCGATACGCTGGAACTGGGCCTCAAGTTGCCGGCGCAGAGCAAGTCGCAGGAACAGCTGCGCAACTACGCGCTGCAGTCGCTGCGCCGCGCCCAGCAACGCCTGCTGCTGCAGGTGATCGAGCGTGCCGGCAGCAACCAGGGCAATATGGAAGCGGCGGTCGACGAGGTGATGGCTGCGCGCGGCCTGACCGGCTTCGCGCAGCCGGCCGACCTGGAACAGGCGATGCTGGACGTGTGGGCCCTTTCCGAAGGCCTGAATCCAGAACGCCTGGCGGCCTGAGTCGTGAGCGCATTGCCCGAAGCAGTGCGCGCGTTGGCCGAGGCGGATTTCGCCTCGGTCGCGCAGCGTTTCCAGGACGCCGGCTTTACGGTCGCACAGCCGGCGTCCGGCGTGCTGACCGTGAAGGCGGCCACGCCTGACGCCGACCGGCCCAGCGTGCTGGTGTCGGTCGGCGTGCACGGCGACGAGACCGGGCCGATCGAGATGGTGGCCTGGCTGGTCGAGGCCCTGTCGCGCACGCCGGACGAACTGGCGGTGGACCTGATGCTGTGCGTCGGGAATATCGACGCGATCCGCCTCGGCAAACGCTTTGTCGATGCGGACCTGAACCGGATGTTCCGCAAGGAGCGTGGTTCGCTGGCCGGGACTTTCGAGGCGGCGCGCGCCGACGTGCTGATCGACGTCACTCGCGCCTTCTTCGAGGGCAGCGGGCCGCAGCGCTGGCACCTGGACCTGCACACGGCCATCCGGCCGTCGCACTATCCGATGTTCGCGATCGTGCCCGAGCTGATCGAGGACTGCGCGCGCGAACGCCTGATCGACTGGATGGGCGAGGCCGGCATCCAGGCCATCATCATGAATCCGGCATCGGCCGGCACCTACAGTTATTTCACGTCCGAGCACCTGGGCGCGGCCGGAACGACGGTCGAGCTGGGGCGGGTCGGCACGCTGGGGCAGAACGACCTGTCGCAGTTTGCCGATGCGTCGAAGGCGCTGGACCGCTTGTTGCGCGGCCAGCCGGCGCAGGCGGCGACCACCAGGCCGCACGTGTTCTCGACGGCGCAGTCGATCATGAAGCTGTCCGATGCGTTCAGCATGCAGGTCGGCCGAGAGACCTGGAACTTCACGCCGATGAAGCAGGGCGAAGTGATCGCCTCGGATGGCGAGACCGTCTATACAGTGCAACACGAGGAGGAACTGGTCGTGTTTCCGAACCCCGACGTACGCGTAGGTTTGCGAGCCGGTATCATGGTGGTGCGTATCATGTAATCACCATAGGAGCCACCATGAGCATGCTGTTCACCCCGTATTCCCTGGGCTCCCTCGCGCTGTCCAACCGCATCGCCATCGCGCCGATGTGCCAGTACTCCGCCGTCGACGGCCTGCCGACCGACTGGCACATGATCCACCTCGGGAGCCTGGCCCTGTCCGGCGCCGCGCTCCTGATCCTCGAAGCCACCGCCGTCGTTCCCGAAGGTCGCATCTCGCCCGACGACCTGGGCCTGTGGTCCGACGCCCACATGAAAGCGCTGGAACCGGTGGTCGCGGCCATCCGCCGTCATTCCCCGATCAAGCTCGCCGTCCAGCTGGCCCATGCCGGCCGCAAGGCCTCGAGCGAAGTGCCATGGGAGGGCGGGGCCAATATCCCGCCCGGCCAGCCACGCGGCTGGCAGACCGAGGCCCCATCCGCCGTGCCGCATGCCGAAGGCGAGACCGTGCCGCTGGCGCTGGACGCCGCCGGTCTCACGCGCGTGAAGGAGGCGTTCGTGGCCGCCGCCCGCCGCGCCGATGCGCTGGGCCTGGACGCGATCGAGCTGCACGGCGCCCACGGCTACCTGCTGCACCAGTTCCTGTCGCCGCTGGCCAACCGCCGCGACGACGCCTACGGCGGTTCCCTGGAAAACCGCATGCGCTTCCCGCTCGAGGTATTCGCCGCCGTGCGCGCGGCCGTGCCGGGGATGACGGTCGGGATGCGCATCTCGGCCACCGACTGGGTCGAGGGCGGATGGGACCTGGAGCAGAGCGTTCGCTTCGCCCACGAACTCAAGGCCCTGGGCTGCGACTTCATCCACGTCTCGACCGGCGGCGTCTCGCCCCTCCAACAGATTCCGCTGGGGCCGGGCTACCAGGTCGACTTCGCGGCGCGCATCAAGGCCGACACCGGCCTGCCGACGATCGGCGTGGGCCTGATCACCGAGGCGCGCCAGGCCGAGGAGATCCTGCAGCAGGGCCAGGCCGACGTCATCGGCCTGGCGCGCGCCATGCTGTACGACCCGCGCTGGCCATGGCATGCGGCGGCCGAACTGGGCGACCAGGTGGTCGCGCCGCCGCAATACTGGCGCTCGCAGCCGCGCGAGCACAAGGCCCTGTTCGGCGCGACCCGCCTGGGCCAGCGCTGATCCATCCGCGACGTCCATCCGCAGTCCAATCCGCCCTTTTTGCAGTTTGTCGCATGCAGATGGTGGCGCAAGAGGGTACTTGCTAGAGTGGCATCACTCGAACAACAACCTGATTGGACTGCCATGCGTACCCTCATTGCCCTCGCTTCCCTTGCTGCCCTGACTGGCTGCGCCATCATCGTCGCACCCAATGACGGCGAGACCCGCGTCCACACCGCGTGGAGCAGCGACGCGAAGGAAGGCAACGGCAGCGCCGCGCGCGACCAGCGCGCCATCGCCGCCCTGCCGGCCATCAGCGTGAGCGGCTCGCTGCCGGTCGAGGTGCGCGTCGGCCCGGCGCCGTCGCTGGTGGTGGAGGCGGACAGCAACCTGCTGCCGCTGATCGTCACCGAGACCCGTGGCGACACCCTGCGCATCTACTCCGAGAAGAGCCTGCGCAGCAAGACCCCGGTGCGCATCGTGTACACGACGCCGCGCCTGTCGGAAGTCAACGCCTCCGGCGCCACCCGGGTCGAGGTGAGCGATCTGAATGGCGCGCCGCTCGATGTGCGCAAGAGCGGTTCGTCCGAAGTGCGCCTGAGCGGCAAGGTGGGCAACCTGAACGCGCGCTCCAGCGGTTCCGGCCTGCTGGATGCGAGCCGCCTGCGGATCGACGGCATCGACGCGACCCTGTCGGGATCGAGCCGCATGCGCCTGGGTGAAGTGAAGGGGGATCATGCACGGATGGAGCTGAGCGGATCGAGCTCGCTCGACGCCAGCGGCGCGGTGCGCTCGCTGAGCGCCCGCGTGAGCGGTTCGGCCAATGTCGACCTGGCCGAACTGAAGACGAACGACGCCGACCTCGGCGCCAGCGGTTCGGGCGGCATCCGCGCCACCGTCAAGGACTCGCTGTTCGCCCGCACCTCGGGCTCGGGCGGCATCCGCGTCTACGGCCACCCGGCCCAGCGCAGCATCACTGGCGACCGGGTGCACCTCCTCGATTAAAGGAGATTGTCCAGCAGGTCCGGACCGAACACTTCGCGGTGGATGCGGCTGTTCGGGGTGCCGTCTTCGAGCAGCGCATTCCACTGCGCCTGCATGAATGGCAGCGGACCGCACATATAGACATTGGTCTCGGTGCGCGGCCACTTCGGCAGGCGCGCCAGGTCCATGAAGCCGGGCAGGGTGCCGGGCGCGTCGCCTTCTTCATGGAAGGTCACCACCTGCAAGTGCGGCATGCGCGCCTTGGCGGCGGCGATATCAAGCTGGTGCGGGTGATGCCCGGCGTTGCGCGCGGCGTGCGCGAAGATCACGCGGCGCTGCGGGTTGACCAGGGCGATGCGGTTCAGCGCGCCGATCATCGGGGTGATGCCCACGCCAGCCGACAGCAGCACCACCGGCTCGTCGGACTCGGTATCCGGCAGGAAGTCGCCGAACGGGTAGCTCACCTGCAGGATGTCGCCCACTTCCACATTGCGGTGCAGCCAGTTCGACACGGCGCCGGCCGGGATGTTCTGGTTGCCTTCTTCGCGCTTGACCGAGATGCGCATCGAGTCGAGACCCTGGGCATCCGACAGGCTGTACTGGCGCAGCTGGCGCAGAGGCATGCTCTGCCCATCGTCGAAGATCGCTTCCACGCTCACGTACTGGCCGGCCTTGAACGGCGGCAGCGGTTCGCCATCCTGCGGCACGAAGCGGATCGACAGCACGTTCTCGCTTTCCTGGGTCACTTCGGTGACGCGCATCGGGCGCAGGTAGCCCGCTTCGATGCCGGCATCCAGGTACATCTGGGTTTCGGCGTCGATGAACACCTTGGCCAGCGAGCCATAGGCTTCTTCCCAGGCCTTCATCAGCGGCTCGACGGCGGCGTCGCCCAGGGTCGACTTGATGGCGCCCAGCAGGTGGAAGCCGACGATCGGATAGTGGGCTGCGGTCAGGCCCACCGACACGTGCTTGTGCACGATGCGGTTCACCACCGGGCCGAGGGCGGCCGCATTGTCGATATTGGCCGCGTAGGCGAACAGCGCCGAGGCGAGCGACTGCTGCTGCACGCCGCTGGCCTGGTTACCCATATTGAACAGATTGGTCAGCTCCGGGTGGGCCTTGAACATATTGGCGTAGAAGGTGGTCGTGATGGCCGGGCCGTGCTCGCGCAGGACGGGAACCGAGGCGTCGATATAGGGGCGGGAAGCGGCAGAGATCATGGGAGTCCTTAATAGATGCAATTAAAAAGCATGTTTTAGAGCTAAAAAAACGCCCGCCTGATGGTCTACGTTCGCGGGCAACGGTAAGTCGACGGAAGGATTCTAGCAAAGATGTGGACAGAATGCACCTTATTTAAACTATTTTCTGCGGCGAGTCGTACTCACCTATAATCGCAACTTCGTTTTTGAGACTGTCGAGCTGCGGCTGCCGAGCCGCGATCGCAATTGCGCATTGAAGGACATGCCGTGAACCAGACCCTGGGCCAGAAGCTGTTACGTACCAAATCGGCAGCACCCCATCATGAGGAAACCGCCAGTGTCGGCGTCGCCGGCGCCGTACCGGGCCTGCATCGCTCGCTCGGCCTGTTCCCGCTGACCATGATCGGCGTCGGCGCCACGATCGGCACCGGCATCTTCTTCACGATGGTCGAAGCGGTGCCGAAGGCCGGCCCCGCGGTCGTGCTGTCCTTCCTGCTGGCCGCGCTGACCGCCGGCCTGACGGCCTTGTGCTACGCCGAACTGGCGGGCCGCGTGCCGGCCTCGGGTTCCTCGTATTCCTTCGCCTATGCCACCGTGGGCGAGTTCGCGGCCTTCATCGTCGCCGCCTGCCTGCTGCTCGAATACGGGCTGGCGGCCAGCGCGACCTCGATCGGCTGGTCCGACTACCTGAACAACTTCCTGCTCAACGCCTTCGACTGGCAGATACCGGAGCAACTGCGCTCGCCGATGTTCGTCTCGGACCACCATGCCGTGACCTTCCATCCGGGGAATATCAACCTGCCGCCGATCCTGCTGGTGATCATGTGCGGCTTCCTGCTGGTGCGCGGCGCCAGGGAGTCGGCCACCACCAACGCCATCATGGTGATCATCAAGCTGGCGATCCTCGTGTTCTTCGCCGCCATTGCCTTCACCGGCTTCAACGCCGACAACTTCCAGCCTTTCTTCAATATGAACGAGGCCTCGGGCTATGCCGGCATGGCCGGCGTGACCGCCGCCGCCGGCACCGTGTTCTTCTCCTTCATCGGCCTGGATACCATCGCCACCGCCGGCGAGGAAGTGAAGGACCCGCGCCGCAACGTGCCGATCGGTATCCTCGCCGCGCTCGTCATCGTGACCGTGTTCTACATGCTGGTCGCGGTGGCCGCCATGGGCGCCCAGCCTGCCCATATGTTCGAAGGCCAGCAGGCCGGCCTGGCGGTGATCCTGCAGAACGTGACCGGCCAGGCCTGGCCGGCGCTGGTGCTGTCGGCCGGCGCGGTGGTGTCGGTGTTCTCGGTGACCCTGGTGACGATCTATGGCCAGACCCGCATCCTGTACGCGATCAGCCGCGACGGTTTGATTCCACAGGTATTCCAGAAAGTCAGCGCGCGCACCCAGGCGCCGGTCAAGAACACCATGATCGTGTGCGTCGTGGTGGGCCTGGTGGCCGGCAGCGTCGATTCCACCTTCTTGTGGGACATGGTGAGCATGGGCACGCTGACCGCCTTCATGGTGGTCTCGATCGCGGTGCCGGTGATCCGCAAGCGCCAGGGCGCGGACGCGCCACCGGGCTTCCGCGTGCCGTTCGGTCCCTATGTGATTCCGGGCCTGTCGGTGCTGGCCTGCCTGTACATCATGAAGGACCTGTCGCCCGCGACCTTCCGCGTGTTCTTCATCTGGATGGGCGTGGCGGTGGTGGCCTATTTCGCCTACGGCATGCGCAACAGCCGCCTGAACAAGGCAAGATAAGATGGACAAGTTCGAACAGCGGCGCGACCGCTTCGCGCTGTTCGACGGCATGGACAGCCCGTCGGTCAACCTGTGCTTCCCGCTCGAGCTGCCCGATTTTCGTCACTGGTGCAAGGAGCAGGACCTGGCGCCGTTCCATGTGCTGCTGTGCGCGGTGCTGCGCTCGGTCTTGAAGATCGAGAATTTCCGTTATCGCGTCCATGACGAACAGGTGATCCGCATCGAGCGCCTGATCCCGTCGTTCACCGTCAAGAACCAGAACGACGACCTTAATTTCGCCACCTTCGACTGGACCGACGACTTGCGCGAATTCGTCGCGCGCGGCCGTGCGGCGGGCATCGCGGCCATGGGCATGGCAGGGCTGAACCAGCACTACGCCGGCCTGTCGCCGCGCGACGCCAAGGACCAGGTATTCGTCACCTGCATTCCCTGGCTCGAGTTCACGTCGATCCAGCATCCGACCACGCGCCTGGGCCGCTCCGATATTCCGTCGCTGGCCTGGGGGCGTTTCAGGGATGGCCCGGACGGCAAACTCGTGCTGCCATTCTCGGTGCAGGCCCATCACGGTTTCGTCGATGGTTTCCACATCTACCAGCTGGGCCAGCAGATCGTGGCCGAGCTGGCGGCGATGATGGCGGCTACTTCACCAGCGGCCGCACGTAGTCCAGCAGGCTGACCAGGGTCTTGCCCGGCTCTTCCCACGGCGCCATATGGGCCGAACGCTCGAACCACACCGCCCGTTTCGACGGCGCCTTTACCTGCGCAAGCCAGGCTTCGGTGGGCGCGGTCGGCGTCGTGTAGTCGTGCCGGCCCAGGAACATCACGACCGGGATCGGGAATTCGGTCACGCTTGAATAATCGACCTCGACGAACTCCGGCAGCAGCCGGCCCAGCGTGAGCAGGCTGCCGGCGTCGATCGCCTTCACCTGGTCCAGCTGATAGTCGGGCGAGAGCAGCGGGCCCTTGAAGAAATACGTCGATTCGCTGCGGTAGGCAGAGAGCCCTCCGTAGTGCTGAGGCCATTTGCGCGCCGCCACGATGCGCTCGCGCGTGATCGGCTGTTTGCCGGGATAGGGGGCGATCGCCTGCAGCTCCTTCAACGCATCCTTGTCGTCGTGGATGCGCGCCTGCTCCAGCGCATACTCGAAGCTGATGCGTTCGTTCTCGCGCACGCTGATCACCTGGCCGATGCCGACGTAGGCATGGAACAGGTCGGGGCGCTTGAGCGAGGCCGCCATCGAGATCACGGTGCCCCAGCTATGCGCCATCAAGACCAGCTTCTGCTGGCCGTAGCGGCCGCGCAGGTGCTCGGACACCTCGATCAAATCGTCGACATAGCGTTCGATGCGGATCGTCTCGCCGACGATGGCGGGATCGGTCTCGCCATAGGTCTTGCCGGCGCCGCGCTGGTCGTAGTTGGCGACTGTGAAGAATTCCTCGATCGGGCGCTGGAACTGCCACATGGTCGGCGTGATCGGCGAAGCCGGGCCGCCGTGCACGAACAGGATCATCGGATTGGCGCGGTCCTGGCCGCGCACATTGATCCATTGATCGATGCCGCCGATGCGGGTCTTGTATGAATCCTGCACGCCGTGCGGCGCCACGATGCGTTGCAGGTCCTCGACGGCGGCGCGCGCGCCCGCCAGCTGCCTTGCCGCAGCGTTGTCCTGCGCCGCGGCGCCTGCGCACAGCATGCCCAGCGCGGCCAGGCAGCACATCAGGGTGTTCTTCATGTCGCTCTCCCGAATCTTGTTGGAATCCAGTGTAGCGAGCGGCCCGTGGGACGTCGCGCCGCACGCGACAGACGGGCGAAACGACGGGATGGGGCGCACAAAACCCCATGAAAAAGGCCGCGCCCCTCGCGGTGGCGCGGCCTTCGAAGGACGAGCGAACGATTACAGCGCGTTCATCTCTTTCAGCAGGTTGTCGGCCTTGTCGACTTCCTTCATATTCCACAGCATGTAGCGGGTGTCGACCTGGATCGAACGGGTCATCTTGTTGTTGAAGTCCCAGTCCGAGATGATCGAGTCCAGGGTGCCGTCGAAGGCCAGGCCGATCAGCTCACCTTTCGCGTTCAGCGCGGCCGAACCCGAGTTGCCGCCGGTGATGTCCAGCGTCGCTAGGAAGTTCACCGGCAGGGTCTTGAGCGTCGGATCCACATACTTGCCGAAGTTCTTCGCCTGGATCGCTGCCAGCTGGTTGTCCGGCGCATCGAACTCGCCTTCGCCGGTGTGCTTGGCGGTCACGCCGCTGACCGTGGTGAAGGCAGTCCAGCCAGTGGTGCCGTCGGCGCCCACGTCACGGCCGGCGATCTTGCCGAAGGTGACGCGCAGCGTGGAGTTGGCGTCCGGGTAGACGGCCTGGCCCTTGCTGTTCATGTAGGCGATCTTGGCCTTCATGGTGTTGCCATAGGCTTGCTGGATCTTGCCGGCCGACTCTTCGCCTTTTGCTTCATCCTTGATGTCGGCGTCGTACATCGCGACCGCGGCCTTGATGAAGCTGTCGTTCGACGCCTTGAACTCGGCCGGCGACTTCTTCAGCCACGCGGTGCGCTCTTCCTTGCTGGCCAGCTTGGAACCGGCATAGATGCGGTCCAGCGCCGATTGCAGTTCGGCTTCGCTCATTCCCGGCTTGATGCCGAGCGCGGCGTCGAACGAGGCGTCATGCTCGGCGGCCGGCTGCGCGTTGTACTGCTTCAGGAAGTTCAGCACCAGCGCCTTGTCGACTTTTTCGTCGTAGGTGCGGTCCTGGCCTTCGATGACCGACGTCAGGCGCGGCAGGTCGCGTTCCTGGTAGCCGGTCTTGCGTGCGGCGTCCGGCTTGGTGCGCTCGTGGGCCAGGCGCAGCAGGGTGCGCGCCGAGGTCAGGAACTTCGGCTGCGAGTAGGTCAGGAAGAAGCCTTTTTTCGTGCCCGCATCGCGTTCGGCGATCAGCTTCTCGGCCGTCTCGATGTCGGCGCCGTACTGCGCCTTGCGCGATGCGTCGGCATTCACCCAGGCCTTCAGTGCATCGTGCTCGGCGGTCTTGCGCTGCAAGAAGTCGCTGGCCTGGTACGAGACCAGCATGCCCTTGCGGTTCTTGTAGTAGTTGTTCACGCCCGCGATCTGGCCGGCGTATTTCAGGCGCGCGGCAGGGTCGTTCTTCGTTTCGCGGTCGATGATGGCCAGGGTCTCGCCCGACGCCTGCACGAAGGCCGGGTAGTTCCAGTCGAAGGTGAACGCCACTTCGGACGGCAGGCGGTGGCGGTTGGTGCGGCCAGGGTAGCCCAGCACCATCACGAAATCGCCTTCCTTGGCGTGGTCCTTGGCGATCTTGATGGTGTGCTTCGGCTTGTACGGCACGTTATCCTTCGAGAACTCGGCCGACTTGCCGTCCTTGCTTACGTAGGCGCGGTAGAAGCCGTAGTCGCCGGTGTGGCGCGGCCACATCCAGTTGTCGGTGTCGCCGCCGAACTTGCCGATGCCTTCGGCCGGCGCGTGCACCAGGCGCACGTCGCGGATCTCGAGCTGCTTCAGGCGGTAGAACTCCAGGCCGCCGTAGTAGCTGGCCACGGTGCAGCGGTAGCCGGCATCCTTCTCGCAGGCCGCCACCAGGTTCTTCTGGTTCTTCTCGATGGCGTCGATGCGGGCCTTGCCGGTCAACTTGGCCACGGCCGGCGTGATCACCTGGTTGCTGACGTTGGTTACTTCGTCGGTGACATAGATGCGGCTGCCTGGCGAGGCCGGCAGTTCCTCGGCCATGGTCTTGGCCAGGAAGCCGTTCTTGAGCAGGTCGCGTTCCGGGGTCGAGTTGACGGCGATGCTGTTGTAGACGCAGTGGTGGTTGGTGACCACCAGGCCTTGCGGCGACACGAAGGAGGCCGAGCAGCCGCCCAGGCTGACGATCGCGCCCATCGGGAATTCGGTCAGGCGGGTCAGGTTGGCAGGGTCCAGCTCGAGGCCGGCGGCTTTCAGTTGCTTGGCTACTTGTGGCAGCTGTTGCGGCATCCACATGCCTTCGTCCGCGTGGGCGGCGAAGCTGCTCAGGATGGCGAGCGAGAGAAGGGTTTTTTTCATGCGCGTGTGATCTCGTTGGGAAGGGATACTCGGATTCTGGAGCGTCCATGAGTATGGTAATCCCATGCTGGATCGTCAACCGCTATTTGGCGCGCGCAATCAAAAACCCTTATTCCACCGGTTCGCCGTGTTTTCTTCTGTATTGACTACAACTGCTTGTCGATCAGCGACACCGCCCAGGTGCTGAAACGCTGCCACCACGGCCGCTTGGCAAACTTGTGCTCGGTCACCGGCGTGGCGCGCGCCCAGTCCTGTTCGTAGATCTCGCTCATCTGCATGGCAAATTCTTCGTCCAGCACGTTCAGGTTGGCTTCGTCGTTGATGCTGAACGAGCGGTTGTCGAAGTTGGTCGAGCCGACCGACACCAGCAGCTTGTCGACGATCAGCGTCTTGACGTGGTACATGGTCGGCTTGTATTCCGAGATCTGCACGCCGGCGTCGAGCAGCTCGGGCCAGCGGTCGCGCGAAGCGGCCTTGACCAGGTCGGAGTCGATGATCGGGCCCGGCGTGATCAGGCGCACGCGCACGCCGCGTTTCGCCGCCGCGATCAGGGTGCGGATGGTCAGGTCGTCCGGCACGAAGTAGGCTGCCGACAGGTCGATCGTCTCGCGCGCGGCCGTGATCGACATCAAGTACATCAGGTGCATGCTCTCGCTGCCGCCGGTCGGCGAGCTCGAGAACATCTGGGCCGGCATCGTGCCTTTCGGCTCCAGCGCCGGGAAATAGTCGGGGCCGTCCAGCACGGCGCCGGTGGCCTTGGTCCAGTTGTCGTTGAATACCGCCTGGATCTGGCCGACCACCGGGCCTTCGACCCTGAAGTGGCTGTCGCGCCAGTGATTCTCGTCTTCGGCATTGCCGCGCCACTGGTCGGCAATGCCGACCCCGCCCGTGAAGCCGATCTTGCCGTCAATGACCAGGAGCTTGCGGTGGGTGCGGTTGTTCATCCGCGCCAGCTTCCACCAGACCGGCTTGTGGTAGCGCTGCACGCGCACGCCGGCCTTCTTCATATCGTCCACCAGCGCATTGTCCATCTTCATGCTGCCCATGAAGTCGAGCATGACGTGCACTTTCACGCCCGCGCGGGCGCGCTCCGACAGCGCTTCGGAGAATTCCTTGCCGATCGATTCCGACCAGTAAATATAGGTTTCCAGGTTGATCGACTTTTCCGCCTGGCGAATCGCGGCCAGCATGGCGGGGAAGATCTGGTCGCCATTGATCAAGGCCTCGACCTTGTTTCCTTCAAGAATAGGGGGACCCAGCAGCACACCCATCGAGCGGCGGAATTGCGGATCGTGGGTGTCGTACTGCCGTGTCAGTTGCCGCTCGATCTGTTTCTCGCTCGGCATGAAGTTTAACGCGAGAACGCCCAGCACCAGCGTCGCGGCGATCGTGATCAACACTGTCCAGAACATTTTTGGGCTCATCAATAAAACCGCAGAGGAAAAAAAACCAACGCTTGCGGCGTTGGTTTTTACAGGTGGCGTGTCGTACTCATTAACGAACGCGACCGCGGCGCAGCAGATTCACGATGGCCAGCAGGATGACCGCGCCCAGGAACGAGACCAGGAGCGAAGCGACGCTGAAGTCGTCCGAGTTGATGGTGCCGGTGCCGAACAGCGGCGACAGCAGCCAGCCGCCCAGGAAGGCGCCAACGATACCGACGACGACGTTCAGAATGATGCCTTGCTCTGCGTCGGTCTTCATGACCATGCTGGCAAGCCAGCCCAGGATACCGCCGACGACGATCCAGATGATGAATAACATGGTTGCTTCCTCCTCAAGTGAAAAGACATACCCCAGGCCCAACAATTGCCGTGACCATGGGAAAAAGTCTAGAGATGCGTTCCCATCAGGTCGGTGCGGCAACTCACGTTAGATAGCGTTTTTGCATCGCTGTTCATGCACCGGCCTGTTGATTGTCCGGGGCTGCCCGGACCGTGCGTCATCGAACAGAGCCGTACAGCCCATCGGCTTATGGTGGATGTTCAGGGCAGTGACGCGCTAGCGCGCCTGGCCACCCCAACTACTTGAAAGGATTCGTCATGAGCAGCTACGACAGCAATCGCCAGTACCAGAACCAGCGCATGGTCACCGGCCTGTTCCCTGACCGCGCCAGCGCCGAACGCGCCTATGGCACCGTATCCGACCGCGGCTATGGCCGTGACGACGTCAACCTGATGATGTCCGACGCCACCCGCACGACCCACTTCGCGGATAAAGATACCGAACTGGGCAGCAAGGCGGCCGAAGGCGCCGGCATCGGCGCCGGCATCGGCGGTACCATCGGCGCGGTCCTGGCCGGCATCGCCGCCGTGGGCACGACCCTGGTGCTGCCGGGCCTGGGCGTGGTGGTCGCGGGTCCGCTGGCCGCGGCCCTGGCCGGCGCCGGCGCGGGCGGCATCACCGGTGGCCTGATCGGCGCCCTGATCGGCGCCGGCATCCCCGAAGAGCGCGCGAAGCACTATGAAGAAGGCATCAAGAACGGCGGCATCGTGATGGGCGTGCACACCCGCTCCGACGAAGATGCGGCCCATATCCAGGAATCCTGGACCAAGCAGGGCGGCTCGCACGTGATCGGCGCCGGCCTCGGCATCGCGGGCGGCGCGGCGCTGGGCGCCACGGTCGGTACCGTGGCCGGCCCGATCGGCACCGTCACCGGCGCCGTGGTTGGCGGCGTGGCGGGCGGCGTCGCCGGCAAGGGCGTGGGCGAAGTGGTCAATCCGAAGGCCGGCGACGACCTGGCTGAACACCACCTGGCCAAGGGCGTGGGTGCCGGCACCGGCGCTGCGGCCGGTGCGGCGGTGGGCGCCGTGGGCGGCCCGATCGGGATGGCGGCGGGCGCCGTGGTCGGCGGCCTGGCCGGCGGCGCGGCTGGCCGTGGCGCGGGCGAAGTGGTCAATCCGAAGGTCGGCGACGACTTGCGCGACCACCACCTGGCCCAGGGCGTGGGCGCCGGCGGCGGCGCGACGGCGGGCGCGATCATCGGCGCGGCGGCCGGCCCATTGGGCGTGGCGGCGGGCGCGGCGATCGGCGGCCTGGCGGGCGGCGCGGCCGGCAAGGGCGTCGGCCACATGGTCAATCCGCACGAGGAAAACGAATACTGGCGCACCCAGTACCAGACCCAGCCGTATTATTCGCCGGGCTATACCTATGACGATTATGCGCCGGCCTATGCGCTGGGCTACAACAGCTATGGCAAGTACGATGGCGGCTACGACGCCAACGAAAGCCACCTGGCCGGCGAGTGGGAACGCTCGAAGGGCAATTCGCGCCTGAAGTGGGAGCAGGCCAAGGGCGCGACCCGCGCCGGCTGGCACCGCGTCGAGCGCGCGATCCCGGGTGATTTCGATCGCGACGGCCGCTGATCAGAGCCGCTGAGCACTGATCGTACGCGCCAAAAACACGTCGTTACTGCCACTGGCAGTAACGACTCCCCGCGCAGGCGGGGACCCAAGTCCTTCGCTCGCCTACTGCATTAAAAACGTAGGCACTACGCTGGAAAACTTGGGTCCACGCCTTCGCGGGGACGACGTTGTTTACTGCTGGCGTCGACTCGTCGATCAGCGCTTGACGGCTTCGACCTGGATCGCCAGCTTCACTTCCGGCGAGAAGTTCGGCAGGCCGAAGCTGATGCCGAAGTCGTCGCGCTTGAAGGTGCCGACCACGTCGGCGCCGCAGGCTTCCTTCTTGAGCATCGGGTGCATGATGCACTTGAACTTGTTGATCTGCAGGGTCAGCGGCTTGGTCACGCCGTGCAGGGTCAGCTCGCCGTCGACCGAGGTCGGCACGTCGCCGGTGTACTTGATCGACTTCGACTTGAAGGTCGCGGTCGGGTACTTGGCGGCGTCGAAGATGTCCGGCTTCTTGGCGTGCTCGTTCATCTTGTCGTGGCCGAAGTCGATGCTGTTGATGTCGACGGTGATGTCCAGCGAGCCGGTCTTGGCTTCGCGGTCCAGGGTCACGCTGCCGCTCGATTTGTTGAACTTGCCGCGCCATACCGACAGGCCCATGTGGTCGGCCTCGAAGCTCGGGTAGGTGTGGTTCGGCTCGATGTCATAGGTGACCGGCGCGGCGAAGGCGGTGCTGGCGGCGAGGGCGGCGGCGGCCGCGATCAGGTGCTTGATTTTCATGGGGCGATAGTCCTTGGTAAGGTCTGGTGGTGGTGAAGATTACGGTGCTGCGGTGACGCGGAACTTGATGACGACTTCATCGGCGACCATGCTGGTGTCTTTCCACTCGCCTTCGCCGATGTTGAAGGCCAGCCGCTTGATCGGCAGCTGGCCCTCGAATACTTGCTTGCCGCCTTCGGCCTTGACCGTCAGCGGGAAGGTGACGTCCGCCGTGCGGCCCTTCATGGTCAGCTTGCCCGACACGTTCAGCTTGCCGGCGCCGGCCGGCGCGATGGCGGTGGACACGAAGCTGGCCTTCGGGAATTGCGCGGAATTGAACCATTCCTTCTTGGCGACTTCCTTGTTGTACATCGGGTCGCCGATGTCGAAGCTGGCGGTGGTGATCTCGACGCTGGCCTTCGATGCCGCCGGCTTGGCCGCGTCGTAGTCGATGCTGGCGCTGAAGGTGCGGAACGGCGCCTCGACCGGCACGTTCATCTGCTTGAACACGGCCGACACGCTGCTCCTGGCGTTGTCGGTCTTGAGGGGGACGGCGATGGCGAGGGCGCTGGCGCCGATCGCGGTCGCGAGCAGGGCGGCCTTGAGTGCTTTCATTGTTTCTCCTTGGGGGTAGGAATGGGGAGCATGCGCTGCATCACGCCGTCGCGGTCGACCAGCAGGTGCTTGAATGCGGCCAGCACGTGCAGCGCCACCAGGCCGGCCAGCAGCATATTGAGCCAGTAGTGCACGCCGCGCAGCACGGCACGCAGTTCGGGATCGGGGCCGATCAGCACCGGCAGCGGGATCTCGCCGAAATACACGACCGGGAAGCCGGCGGCCAGGCTGAAGAAATACCCCGACAGCGGCACCGCGAACATCAGCACATACAGCAGGATGTGCAGGCCGTGGGCGGCGCCGCGCTGCCAGGCCGGCATGGCGTCGGCGTACTGCGGTGGATGGATGAACAGGCGCCACAGCAGGCGCAACGCGGCCAGCGCGAGTACCGTCACGCCGGCCCATTTGTGCCAGTTGGTGTAGCGCAGCTTGGCCATGGTGATGCCCTGGATGTCGGTCATCACCAGTCCGAGCGTAAACGTGCCGATGATCGCGATGGCGATCAGCCAGTGCAGCACGATGGCAGGCAGCGTATAGCGGCGCATATTTATCTTCAGGTAACTAGTACGAGTTAGAACTAACCAACTATAGCAAAAAAGCGGTCACCGTGCTCGACTGCGTTTTTTTGCATCAAACACTAGCACGTACTTGTAAAAACTGCACCTTTGGCTCAGCCGAATGTAAAATCGGGACATGAGCGCGTTTATTACTTATTGCTGCCGTAACTTTGTGTTGGCCTGCGTGGCGTGGCCTGTCATTGCCGTCGCCGGTGGGCAGGACGACCTGGCCGACCTGTCGATCGAGGAGCTGGCCAATATCCAGGTGACCTCGGTGTCCAAGCGTCCCGAACGCCTGCAGGATGCGCCGGCGGCCGTGTTCGTCATCACGGCCGACGACATCCGCCGCTCCGGCGCCGACTCGCTGCCCGAGGCGCTGCGCCTGGCGCCGAATCTCCACGTGGCGCGTATCAATGGCTACGGTTATTCGATCAGCGCGCGCGGCCTGAACAGCGGCGCCAGCGTGCTTTCCAACAAGCTGCTGGTGCTGGTCGACGGCCGCTCGGTGTACACCCCGCTGTTCTCGGGCGTGTTCTGGGATGCGCAGGACGTGCTGCTGCAGGATATCGAGCGCATCGAGGTGGTCAGCGGTCCGGGCGGCGTGTTGTGGGGCCTGAACGCGGTGAACGGCGTCATCAACATCACGACGCGCTCGGCGCGCGCAACCCAGGGCGGCATGCTGGCTGCGCATGGCGCCAACGATGGCGCGGCCGGCGCGGCTTTCCGCCAGGGTGGCACGAGCGAGGGCGGCGTGGCCTGGCGCGCCTACGGCAAATATGCGCGCCGCGACGACAGCGACCGGGTCGGCGGCGGGCGCATCGACGACCGCTATCGCCGCGCGATGCTCGGTGCGCGCGCCGAATGGGAACGGGGTGGCGACGCGTTCACGGTGATCGGCAATGTCCACCAGGGCCGGCTCGACCAGCCGCAACCGGGCGAAATCGCCGTCCCGGGCGGTCCGGCCGATCTCGGTCGCGTTCGATCCGATGGCGCCAACCTGACGGCGCGCTGGCAGCGCGCGCTGGACGATGGCGGCAATGTCGCGGTGCAGGCCTACCTCGACCACACGGTGCGCGAGGCGCCGCCACTGTTCACCGAGCGACTGACGACGACCGACCTGCAGTTCCAGCACACCCTGCCCAGCGCGGATGCGCATGACATCGTGTGGGGCGCCAACTACCGCCATTCGCGCGACCGGGTCGGCAACAGCCGGTATGTGGCCTTCCTGCCGGCCCACACCACGCAGCGCTGGGGCAGCCTGTTCGTGCAGGACGAGATCACGCTGCGCGACGACTGGCGCCTGACGCTCGGCGCGCGCGCCGAGTACAACCACTACACGGGCACGGAATTCCTGCCGAGCGCGCGCCTGTCGTGGCGCCTGTCGCCCCAGCACGCATTGTGGGCCTCGGCCTCGCGCACGGTGCGCGCGCCGTCGCGGCTGGACGTCGATGCCTGGGTGCCGGGCCAGCCGCCGTACATCCTGCGTGGCGGCCCCGAGGTGCAGAGCGAAGTGGCGCGCGTGATCGAGCTGGGCTATCGCGGCCAGCCGGCGGCGACGCTGTCGTATTCGGTTACCCTGTTCCACCACGACTACGACCACCTGCGCACGCAGGAACTGGATCCCACCCGCAGCTACCTGGTGTTCGCCAGCCTGATGGAGGGCAGCGGCAGCGGCATCGAAGCCTGGGGCAGCTGGCAAGCCATGCCGCGCTGGCGCCTGTCGGCCGGCTGGACGGCGCTGCACCAGCGCCTGCGCCTCAAGCCGGGCAGCAACGATGTGGCGGGCTTGCGGGTGGCGCGGCGCGATCCTTCGCATACGGCGCAATTGCGGTCGAACTTCAATCTCGACGATGCGCGCGAGATCGACGTCACGCTGCGCCGGGTCGGCGAGATGCCGGCGTCACGCGTGGCGTCGTACACGGCGCTCGACGCGCGCTTCGGCTGGCGTGTGCGGCCGGGGCTGGCCTTGTCGGTGTATGGAGAGAACCTGAACGGCGGACATGCGGAATTTGGCTCCAGCACGTATTGGGCGGAATTCGAGCGCCGGGTGGGCGTCAAGGTGCGGTGGGATTATTAAGGGCAGCCGGATAACTGTTCTTTGTCTGCCCGTAAACGTCGTTCCCGCGAAGGCGGGAACCCAAGGCTCATGCGCAGCTACCAGCGCTCGATTTCAATGGCCACGCGAAGGACTTGGGTTCCCGCCTGCGCGGGAACGACGTGCTGAGGATAACGCTTAGATCTCTGCCGCCAGCTTCGCCGCCAACCCCGTGTAATTCGCCGGCGTCATCGCCAGCATCAGGTCCTTGGCTTCCTGCGGCACGGCCAGCGTCCCGATGAACTCGCGCAGCGCTTCGCGGGTGATGCCCTTGCCGCGGGTGAGTTCCTTCAGCTGCTCGTACGGATTTTCGATGCCGTAGCGACGCATCACGGTCTGCACCGGCTCGGCCAGCACTTCCCAGTTGGCGTCCAGGTCCTGCTCGAGGCGGGCGGCGTTCACTTCGAGCTTGTTCAGGCCGCGCAGGCAGCTGTCATAGGCCAGCAGCGCGTAGCCGAAGCCGACGCCGATATTGCGCAGCACCGTCGAATCGGTCAGGTCGCGCTGCATGCGCGACACCGGCAGCTTGTCGGCCATGTGGCGCAGCACCGAATTGGCCAGGCCCAGGTTGCCCTCGGAGTTCTCGAAGTCGATCGGGTTGACCTTGTGCGGCATGGTCGACGAACCGATCTCGCCGGCCTTGAGCTTCTGCTTGAAGTAGCCCAGCGAGACATAGGTCCAGATGTCGCGGTTCAGGTCGAGCAGGATGGTGTTGGTGCGCGCGATGGCGTCGAACATCTCGGCCATGTAGTCGTGCGGCTCGATCTGGATCGTGTACGGATTGAAGGTCAGGCCCAGGCGCTGCTCGATGACTTCTTTCGAGAAGGCCGGCCAGTCGAACGATGGATACGCCGACAGGTGGGCATTGTAGTTGCCGACCGCGCCATTCATCTTGCCCAGGATTTCGACGTCGGCGATGCGCTTGGCGGCGCGCTGCAGGCGCGCGACCACGTTCGCGAATTCCTTGCCGAGCGTGGTCGGGCTGGCGGTCTGCCCGTGGGTGCGCGACAGCATCGGCAGCGCCGCATTGGCGTGGGCGATCTCGGTCAGCTTGGCGATGATCGCCTGCAGGGCCGGCAGCAGCACGCCGTCGCGCGCGCTTTTCAGCATCATGCCGTGCGAGGTGTTGTTGATGTCTTCCGAGGTGCAGGCGAAGTGGATGAATTCGCTGGCCGCGACCAGTTCGGGCACGTCCTTCACTTGTTCCTTGAGCCAGTATTCGACCGCCTTGACGTCGTGGTTGGTGACCGCCTCGATTTCCTTGATGCGCGCGGCATCCTTCTCGCCGAACTCGGCCGCCATGCGGTCGAGGTGAGCGTTTGCTTCGGCCGAGAACGGCTTGATTTCGGCGAAGCCGGCCTGCGACAGCGCCTGCAGCCACGCGATCTCGACCTTCACGCGGTGGTGCATGAAACCCGTTTCCGACAGGATCGGGCGCAGCTTGTCGGTTTTCGAGACGTAGCGGCCGTCGAGCGGGGACAGGGCCGACAAGGTAGGGGACAGGGCGGTAGAGGTCATGGCAGCAGTGGCGGTCAAAAACGCGGATTTTACCACTGGACGGGCGGCGAACCCTTGCGCATGCCGCGGTTTCTGGATGTGTTGGGGCGGCGACAGCGCAGGTTTTACGGCAGGGCCCGATGCTATACTGGGTTTCGATTCCCAACTCTGTGCTTCCATGAAACTCATCGGTTCGGTCACCAGCCCCTACGTCCGCAAGGTCCGTGTCGTGATGGCGGAGAAAAAGCTCGACTATTCGTTTATCCAGGAGAATGTCTGGGCCGCCGACACCACCATCCAGCAGACCAATCCCTTGGGCAAGGTTCCATGCCTGGTGATGGAAGATGGCAGCGCACTGGTCGATTCGCGCGTGATCGCCGAATACCTCGACACCCTCACGCCGGTCTGCAAGCTGCTGCCGCCGAACGGGCGCGACCGCGCTGAAGTCAAGGTCTGGGAAGCGCTGGCCGACGGCGTGCTCGACGCCGCCGTGCTGGTGCGCCTGGAAACCACCCTGCGCCCCGAGGCCCAGCAAAGCCCCGAATGGATCGCCCGCCAGTGGGGCAAGGTGCACGCCGGCCTGCGCGTGATGTCCGAGCGCCTGGGCGAGGCAAGCTTCTGCGCCGGCAACCACTATTCGCTGGCCGACGTCGCCGTCGGCTGCGCGCTGGGCTGGATCGCCTTCCGCTTCCCCGACATCGATTGGCGCGGCGACTACCCGAACCTGGCGCGCCTGTTCGACAAACTGTCCGAACGCCAGTCGTTCAAGGACACCGTCCCCTTCCTCGCATGAGCGGGGCGCAGGGCATGGCCACCGCGGTGGTGTTCGGCGAAGCATTGGTCGATGATTTCAACGCCGAGCAGGTGGTCGGCGGTGCGCCGTTCAACGTGGCGCGCCACCTGGCCGCCTTCATGGCGCCGGTCCTGGCGATCACCCGCATCGGCGACGACAAGAGCGGCCAGCTGGTGCGCGCCGAGTTCGAGCGCTTCGCGATGAGCGAGGCCGGGCTGCAGAGCGATCCGCTGGAAGAAACCGGCCGCGTGCTGGTCGAGCGCGGCCCGCGCGGCCACCGCTTCACGATCCTGCCGAACCAGGCCTACGATTTCATCGACCGCGCGGCGGCCGTGGCGAGCGCGCAAGGCGTCGACGCCGGCATCGTCTATTTCGGCATGCTGGCCCAGCGTAACGAGGTGTCGCGCGGCGCCCTGAAGGGGCTGCTGGATGAATGCGCCGGCAGCGCTGCGCGCTTCCTCGACCTGAACCTGCGCGACGGCCAGTACGACGAGCGCGGCGTCACCCGCTCGCTGCAGGCGGCGAACATCGTCAAGGTCAACGAAGAAGAATTGCAGGTCCTGTTCGGCTGGTACTTCCAGATCAAGCCCGACGACCCGCCGCTGTCCGCCGACGAGGTGCATGCCTCCTGCCAGGCGCTGTTGAAGATGTTCTCGCTCGACGCATTGATTGTCACCCTGGGCCACCGCGGCTCTGTGTACTTCGGCAGCGATGGCCAGGTGCTGACCCAGCGCGATATTCCGGCCCCGCCCTTCGTGATCGACACGGTGGGGGCGGGCGACGCCTTCGCCGCGATCTTTTTGCTGGGACGGGTGCGCGGCTGGCCGCTCGAGACGAGCCTGGCGCGCGCGAACGAATTCGCCGGCGCGATCTGCGCGATTCCCGGCGCGGTGCCAAGGGATATGGGGTTCTACGACAAGTGGATGACGCGCTGGCGTTGAATGCCAGCGCGTGAAGGCCGGCGAGTGCCGGCCGGTGGGCATTACGAAGCGATCTGGCTCTGCAGGTAGTTCTGGATGCCGACCTTGACGATCAGGTCGAGCTGGGTTTCCAGCCACTCGATGTGCTCTTCGGTGTCTTCCAGGATCATCAGGAACAGGTCGCGCGACACGTAGTCGGCGGCCGCTTCGCAGGCGGCGATGCCTTCCTTGACGGTCACTTGCGCAGCGCGTTCCAGCTTCAGGTCGCATTCCAGCATTTCCTGGGTCGACTCGCCGATCAGCAGCTTGTGCAGCGCTTGCAGGTTCGGCAGTGCGTCCAGCATCAGGATGCGGTCGATCAGCTTGTCGGCGTGCTTCATTTCGCCGATCGATTCTTCGTACTCTTTCTTGCCCAGTTTTTCCAGGCCCCAGTGGCGGTACATGCGCGCATGAAGGAAATACTGATTGATTGCGGTGAGTTCATTGGTCAGCTGTGCGTTCAGCAGACGGATGACGTTTTGATCGCCTTTCATTGGAGTGCCCCGTAGTGATTTTGAATGGGCTCAATGATATCAAACAAGCCGGCAAAATATGCCCTCAAAAGAGAGAAATTTAGCGAAAAAAGCGCATTAAATCACGGATTTAGCCACAAAATGCGGTGTAATGAAAACCGTTCTCAATCATTATTGAAAACGCTTCTCGCTACCGCGAAAATGAAATGAAGTGCTTCTCATCCCACCCTTCATTTCATATTGCCGGATATTATTTCCAGCGCATTTTCATGCCTTAAAACACCATTAATCGCAGCTTGGCATTGTTCGCTTCGCCGTGGTCCGCCACGGTACGCCCGCCGATCCCGGCCGGCGTAATCCGCCGCCGAAGTGTCCATGTCACCGTTGCCGTCCCGCCTCAGCCATTTTTCTCGCCGCACGCTTATCGTCGGCGCCGGCGCGTCGTTCGCGATCTTCGCCGGCCTGCTGGCGTTCGTCACGCGGCCGGCACAGGAAAGCCGGCAGCCCGCCAGCCGGCCGGCCCTGACGGTCACGCTCGAGCCGCCGCAACGGCTGCGCTGGGAACACAGCATCGAGGCCCACGGCGCGATCGAGCCCTGGCAGGAACTGGTGATCGGCGCCCGCACCAGCGGCCTGCCGCTGGCCGAGGTCAGTGTCGAGGTCGGCGACACGGTGCGCCGCGGCGCGCTGCTGGCGCGTTTCGATGCGGCGCTGCCGCGCGCCGAAGCGGCCCAGCTGGAGGCGGCGCTGGTGCAGGCGCAGGCCAATGCGCGCCAGGCAGGGGCAGTACGCGAGCGCATGCGCAAGCTGGCCGCCAGCGGCGCCGTCAGCCGCCAGGACGTGCAGCAGGCCGAGACCGAGGCCGACACCACCGCAGCGCAGGTGGCGCTGGCCCGGGCCCAGTTGCGCGCCAAGCGCCTGCTGCTGGCTTATGCCGACGTGCGCGCCGCCGACGACGGCGTGGTCAGTGCGCGCAGCGCCACGCCGGGCGCCGTCGCCAACGCCGGTGACGAACTGTTTCGCATCATCCGCCGGCACCGCCTCGAATGGCGCGCCGAACTGACGCCGCTGCAGCTGCGCCAGATGCGCGCCGGCCAGCACATCGAACTCGCGCTGCCGGACGGTGGCCTCGCGCCGGCCGTCGTGCGCCAGGCGGCGCCGCGCCTCGATCCGCAAACGCGCCTGGCGACCGTCTATGCCGATGTCAACCCGCGCAGCGCTGCCAGGGCCGGCATGTATGCCAGCGGCCGCATCGCGCTGGGCAGCAGCGAAGCCATGACGGTCGGCGCGCACAGCGTGGTGCTGCGCGACGGCCGCAGCTGGATTTTCGTGGCCGACGCCGACGCCGGCGTGGCGCGCGCACTGCAGGTCACGGTCGGCCGGCGCCAGGGAGAACGCAGCGAGATCGTCTCTCCGCTGCCGCCGGGCGTGGGTGTGGTCGGGCAGGGCGCCGCCTTCCTGAAGGACGGCGACCGGATACACGTGGCGCCGGCCGCCGCCAGCGGAGGGCCGCGCGCATGAATTTTGCCACCTGGTCCCTGCAGCGCCCGATCCCGGCCGTGCTCCTGTTCGTGCTGCTGTCGCTCGCCGGATCGATGAGCTTCCAGCGGCTGCCGATCCAGAACATGCCGGATATCGAGCGGCCCGAGATCAACATCCTGCTGGCGCAGCCGGGCGCCGCGCCGGCCCAGCTGGAAACCGAGGTCGCGCGCAAGGTCGAGGATTCGCTGGCCAGCCTGGCCGGCCTGAAGCACGTCGTCACCACGATCGGCGACGGCCTGGTGCATATCCGCGCCGAGTTCGTGCTCGAGAAGCCGGTGCCGGAAGCGCTGATCGAGACCAGGGATGCGGTCGACCGGGTGCGCGCCGACCTGCCGCCGGATCTCGAGCCGCCCTCGGTGAGCGCGGCCAGTTCCAGCAGCGACCCGACTGTCACCTATGCGCTGGCTTCGAGCCGCATCGATGGCGAGGCGCTGTCCTGGTATGTCGACGACAGCGTCACCCGCGCGCTGCTGGCCGTGCCCGGCGTGGCGCGCGTGGTGCGCCTGGGCGGCGTCGAGCGCGAAGTGCGCATCGAGGCCGATCCGGCCGCGATGGCAGCGCTGGGCGTGACCGTTACCGACCTGTCGCGCGCCCTGGCGCTGGCGTCCGGCGAAGCCTCGGGCGGCATGGGCCGCCTGGGCGCGGGCGAACAGGCGGTGCGCACGGTCGCCACCGTGCGCCAGGCACGGGAACTGGCGGCGCTGGCCATCCCGCTGGGAGAGGGAAGGCGCGTGCGCCTGGACCAGGTCGCCCGTGTCACCGACGGCGTGGCCGAGCCGCGCTCCGCCGCCCTGCTCGACGGCCGCGCGGTGACCGGCTTCGCCGTCTACCGCGCCCGCGGCGCCGACGAGGTGCGCATGGCCGAGGGCGTGCGGCAGGCCTTGCGCGCGCTGGAAACGGACGGAATGCGGGACGGCATGCGCTTCGACCTGGTCGCCGGCAGCGTCGACTACACGATGGAGCAATACCGCGGCTCGATGCAGATGTTGGTTGAAGGCGCGCTGCTGGCGGTGCTGGTGGTGTGGTGGTTCCTGCGCGACTGGCGCGCTACCCTGGTCGCGGCCGCTGCCCTGCCGCTGTCGATCCTGCCGACCTTCCTGCTGATGGACTGGCTGGGCTATACGCTCAACACCCTGACCCTGCTGGCGATGGCGGTGGTGGTGGGCATTTTGGTCGACGATGCGATCGTCGAAGTCGAGAACATCGCGCGCCACCGCCAGATGGGCAAATCGGCCCTGCGCGCCACCCGCGACGCGGTCGAGGAGATCGCGCTGGCCGTCATCGCCACCACCGCGACCCTGGTCGTGGTATTCATCCCGACCGCGATGATGAGCGGCGTGCCGGGCCTGTTCTTCCGCCAGTTCGGCTGGACCACGGTGTTCGCGGTGCTGGCGTCGCTGCTGGTGGCGCGCCTGCTGACGCCGATCATGGCCGCGCGCTTCATGGGCCACGGCAGCGTGCAGCACGACGCCGCCGAAGGCCGCCCGATGCGCCACTACCTGCACGCGGTGCGCTGGTGCCTGGCGCGCCGCGGCGCCACGCTCACCGCGGCCGTGCTGCTGTTCGCCGGCTCGCTGGCCCTGATTCCCTTCATCGACACCGGCCTGATGCCGGCCGCCGACCGCGGTCAAATCAATATCGAGGTCGAGCTGGCTCCCGGCAGCACCCTGGCGGACACCCGGCTGGCCGCCGAGCGCGCGCGCCTGGCGCTGGCCGGCATCGACGGCGTACGCTCGGTATTCGCCAGCATCGGCGGCGCCGGCAGCGACCTCGATGCGCCGGTCGGCGGCGGCGTGGGCAGTGCGACCTTGACCCTGGGCCTGGCCGCACGCGGCGAACGGCCGTCGCAGCAGGCGATCGAGGCCGCGGTGCGGCGCGCATTGCAGGACGTGCCCGGCGCCCGCTACGGCGTGGGCGGCGCCATGGGCGAGCAGATCGAACTGATCCTGGCCAGCGCCGACGTGCCCGCGCTGCAGGCGACAGCCGCGGAACTGGAACGCCAGTTGCGCGACGTGCCGGGTCTGTCGAACGTGCGCTCCAGCGCCGACGTGGAGCGTCCGGAACTGGTGGTGCGGCCGATCGCCGCGCGCGCCGCCGAGCGCGGCGTGAATACGCTCGCCATCAACGAGACCATCAGGATTGCCACCGCCGGCGACACCCGCGCGCGCCTGCCCAAGCTGAACCTCGATGCGCGCCAGGTGCCGGTGCGGGTGCAGATGCCGCTCGCGCTGGGCGCCGACCTGGATGCCATCGGCAAGCTGCGGGTGCCGGCCGATGGCGGCCTGGTGCCGCTGGCCAGCGTGGCCCAACTGGCGCTCGAGAACGGACCGGCCAGGATCGACCGCTACGACCGCCAGCGCCACGTGACGCTACGCGCCGACCTGGGATCGGTGTCGCTGGGCCAGGCGCAGGCAGCGGTCATGACCTTGCCGGCGGCGCAGGCGCTGCCGGCCGGCGTGCAGCTGCTCGGGGGCGGCGACGCCGAGATCGCGGGCGAGCTGATGGCCGGCTTCGGCGGCGCGCTCATTACCGGCGTGATCTGCATGTACTGCGTGCTGGTGCTGCTGTTCGGCGATTTTCTCCAGCCCTTCACCATCCTGTCGGCCTTGCCGCTATCCCTGTGCGGCGCCTTCGCGACGCTGCTCGCCACCGGCAGCGAGCTCGATGTGCCGTCCATGATCGGGCTCGTGATGCTGATGGGGATCGTCGCCAAGAACTCGATCCTGCTGGTCGAGTACGCGGTGCTCGGCATGCGCGAACACGGTCTCTCCGCCGAACAGGCGGCGCTGGCCGCCTGCCGCCAGCGTGCGCGGCCGATCCTGATGACCAGCCTGGCCATGATCGCCGGGATGCTGCCGATCGCCCTCGGCCTGGGCGCCGACGCCAGTTTTCGCCAGCCGATGGCGATCGCCGTGATCGGCGGCCTGCTGTCTTCCACCCTTCTCAGCCTGCTCGTGGTGCCGGCGGTATTCGTGACCGTGGCCGGCCTGCGCCGGCGGCCCCGGGATGTCCTGACCAACCCCCTTCTTGACCAATAGAGGAAATCGATGAAACAAGCACTTCAATCCGCCCGCATCCTGGCCACGTCTGCCGCATTGGCCTGCGCTGCGTCCGCATCTGCCCAGGTCGTGGCGCCCGAGCAGGTCGCCGCCGAAGCTTCGCCCAAAACCTCCCAGTGGGGACTGGGCCTGGGCGTCGGCTTGGATAAAAGCCCCTTGCGCGACTTCGACGACGAAGTCGATCCGCTGCCGCTGGTGCTGTATGAAGGCAAGCACTTGAGCGTGTTCGGCGCGCGCATCGACTACAAGCTGCCCTCTTATGGCCCGCTGCAGTTCCGCCTGCGCGCGCGCTATGCCAACGACGGCTACGAAGCCAAGGATTCGCCCTACCTGGCCGGCATGGAAGAGCGCAAGGGCGGCCTGTGGCTGGGCGGCGCCGCGACCTGGCGCAGCGGCGCCGTGAGCGTGGCGGGCGAATTCACCGCCGCCACTGGCGATGCTGAGGGCAGGCGCCTGAAGCTGGAGCTGAACCGCGAGTTCCGTAGCGGCGCGCTCACCGTCACGCCGCGCATCTCGGCCGAGTGGTACGACAAGGATTTCGTCGCCTATTACTATGGCGTGCGCGCCAATGAAGTACGCCCGGACCGGCGCGCCTACAGCGGCGACGCGTCGCAGGCGATCGAGGCCGGCGTGCGCTTCGGCTATGCGATCCAGCGCCGCCACCACGTCTTCATCGACGTCAGCGCCAGGTCGCTGGGCAGCGAGATCAAGGACAGCCCGCTGGTGGAGCGCTCCACGGAGAGCAGCATCAAGCTGGGCTATCTGTACGCGTTCTGATGGCGGGAAAGGCGACGCGCACCGCGAAGCCCTTGCCCGCCAGGCCGCCGCCGGTGCCGATGCGCGCGCCGTGCAGGCGCGCGATGGCCGCCACCAGCGACAGGCCGATGCCGCTGCCGCGGCCCTGGTTGCCGGGCAGCCGGTAGAAGCGCTGGAAGATGGCGTCGCGCTCGGCCTCCGGCACGCCGGGACCGTCGTCGGCCACGCTCAGCCACGGTCCCTCGGGCCCCACGCCGCAGGCCACCAGCACCCGGCCGCCGTCGCGCGCGAAGCGCACCGCATTGTCCAGCAGGTTGCGCAGCAGGGTCGCCAGTTCGTCCAGGTTGCCGTGGACCGGCGCCGGCGCCGTGTCGGCGTCGAGCCGGCAGCCCAGGCTCTGCGCGTGGTAGGCGTATTCGTGCAGCACGTGCTCGACCAGCTGCGCCAGGTCGAGCGGCGCCATGCACATCGAGCACGACATCGCATCGAGCCGCGCCATGTCCAGCAACTGCTCGGCCATGCGCGCGCTGCGCCGCACGCCCTGCTGCAGCATCGCCAGCGCCTGCCGGCGTTCGTCGTCGTGGCGCGCATGCAGGGCGACCTCGACGTGGGCCTGCAGCACCGACAGCGGGGTGCGCAGCTCGTGGGCGGCATCGCCCAAAAAGCGCCGCTCGTTGGCCACCGCCTTGTCGAGCTGCAGCAGCAGGTGGTTGAACGACGTCACCAGCGGTTGCAGCTCGACCGGCAGCGCCGCCACCGGCAGCGGCGTCAGGTCGAAGGCTTCGCGCCGCAACAGCGCGCGCTCGATCACCGACAGCGGCCGCAGCGAGCGGTCCAGCGCATGCAGCAGCAACAGCGCCACCAGCACCAGCACCGCCGTCATCATGGCCAGCGCGGCCAGCGTCTCGCCCACCATCTCGCGGTCGATCACGCTCTGCAGGTTGGCGACCTGCACCGAGACCAGGCTGTGGCGGTCCGAGATGGTGTACACGCGCCAGGCCTGGCCGCCGGCCTCCAGGGTGGCGAAACCGTTGCGAAAGCTCGGCTGGAACGGCGTCGCGGGCGCGGCCGGCGAACGGATCACCAGCCGCCGGTCGTTGCTCCAGACCTGGATCGCGAAATTCTCGGGATCGCGCTGCATCTCGGGCGGCAGTTCGAGGCTGGGGCCGAACGGGCCGTCGTTGATCTCCTCGGCCGGCAGCGACAGCAGCAGGCGGGTGCCGAAGGATTGCAGCTTGCCGTCCCACAGGCTGTGCTCATTGCTGGCGGTGTACACCACCACCACGCCGACGCCGCAGATCCAGCAGAACGCCAGCGCCAGGCCGAACACCCGGCGCACGCGGGCGCGGATCGAGTTCATGCCGGGCCGATCCCAGGCGGTAGCCCTGGCCGTGCACGGTCTCGACGATGTCCTCGCCGAGCTTGCGCCGCAACTGGTGGATGAACACGGCGACCGTATTGCTCTCGACGTCGCCGTGCGCGCCGTAGATCAGCGACTCCAGGTGGCTGCGCGCGATGATGTGGCCGGGGCGTTCCATGAAGGCGAGCAGGGTGCGGTATTCATAGGCGCTGAGCGTGACCGGCTGGCCGTCGCAGCGCACGGCCTGGCGCGCCACGTCCAGCACCACGTTGCGGCAGGCAAGGAGCGGCACGGTCTTGCCTTCGCTGCGGCGGGTGACGGCGCGCATGCGCGCCCACAGCTCGTTGAATTCGAACGGTTTCACCAGGTAGTCGTCGGCGCCGGCGTCCAGGCCGGCGATGCGCTCGGACATCCGGGCGCGGGCGGTGAGGATGATCACCGGCGTCGCGTTATAGGCCGCGCGCAGGCTGCGCAGCAGGGCCAGGCCCGACTCGCCGGGCAGGCCGAGGTCGAGCAGGATCACCGAGTAGACATGGTCGATGAGCAGCAGGCGCGCGCCGTCGGCGTCGCCAGCATGGTCGATGGCCAGGCCCTCCTGCCGCGCGCGTTCGCGGATGGCGGCGGCGAGCATGGCGTCGTCTTCGACGAGCAGGATGTTCATGGGCGCGAGTGGGAAGTCGTCGGCCGGCCAGTATAGCGGGCCGCGATTAACGAGTTTTTAAGCGGGGAGCGGCGGCAAAAAAAAGCCCCGCGAGACGGCGGGGCAGGAGAGACATCGCTTGAATTCAGGCCGCTTGCGGCACGCGGCGCACTTCGGTGATCGTGGTCTTGCTGTCGATGTGTTCGTGCAGGACTTCGCGCGCATAGCTGACGCATTTGCCGCACATGGTGCCCACGCCGAGCTCCTTGCGCAGTTCTGCCATGGAAGAGATGCCCAGGTCGGCCGCCTGGCGGATTTCACGGTCGGAGATGTTGTTGCAGACACAGACGATCATCGAACTACCCTTGCTGTTTAAGCTACAAAATACGAATCATTCTCATTTACGTTGTTATTTTCTGTAAACCCGGCCGTGAAAGCAAGCGAATTCTGCGTATTGACTGCACTATTTTCGTGCTTTTCGTCCAGGCAATGACAAGCTGCAAATAGAAATAGTTCGCATTTAGGTTTATGATGTCGGCATCATTCCTGTCGCTGTCTCATAAGCGCAACAACCAACTGGAAGCTGCCATGACCCTAGCCCCCGCCCTGTCCACACTCGACTCGCTGAAAGCGGGCCAGAGTGCCACCGTAGTCCAGCTGGCGCCGCATGCGCAGGGCGGCATCGACGTCCAGCGCCGCCTGATGGAACTGGGCTTCGTGCCGGGCGAGCGCATCCGCGTGCTCAAACGCGTCATGAAAGGACCGCTGGCGGTCAAGGTCGGCGAATCGACCTTCGCGCTGCGCCGCTTCGAAGCGGCCCTCGTCTCGATCAAGGTGGACTGAGCGCATGGGAGTCATGGAACAACAAGTCGCTGGCCGTACCCCGCTGGTCGCACTGCTCGGCAATCCCAACTGCGGCAAGACCGCGCTGTTCAACCGCCTCACTGGCTCGCGCCAGAAGGTCGCCAACTATGCCGGCGTCACCATCGAACGCAAGGAGGGCAGCTTCAAGTCGCCCGCCGGCCGGTCGTTCCGCGTGCTCGACCTGCCGGGCGCCTACAGCCTGAACGCCCAGACCCCGGACGAAGGCATCACGCGTGACGTGGTGGCCGGCCTGCGCGCCGGCGAACAGGCGCCGGATGCCATCCTGTGCGTGGTCAACGCCACCAACCTGCGCCTGAACCTGCGCCTGGTGCTCGAGCTCAAGCGCCTCGGCCTGCCGATGGTGCTGACCCTGAACATGGTCGACGTGGCCCGCAAGCGCGGCATCGAGATCGACACCGCGAAGCTGTCGCAGGAACTGGGCATGCCGGTGGTCGAAACCGTCGCCATCCAGTCGGGTGGCGAGAAAGCCCTGCTGGCGGAGCTCGACCGCATGCCGTTCGACGCGTCGGTCAAGATCAATCCGCTGTCGGCGATCGACGCGGTATCGGTCGAAGAGACCCAGCGCGAGGTGCGCCGCATCCTGGCCGCCGCCGTCTCGACCACGAAAGACACCGGCAACCTGACCGAGAAGGTCGACAATGTGGTGCTGCATCCGGTCGCGGGCCCGATCATCCTGGCCGCGCTGATGTTCCTGATCTTCCAGGCCGTGTTCAGCTGGGCCGGCACGCCGATGGACCTGATCGAGGCCGGCGTCGGCGCACTGGGCGAATTCGTCGGCGACCTGCTGGGCGAAGGCCTTCTGCACAGCCTGATCGTGGACGGCATCATCGCCGGCGTCGGCAGCGTGCTGGTGTTCCTGCCGCAGATCCTGATCCTGTTCTTCTTCATCCTGCTGCTGGAAGACGTCGGCTACCTGCCGCGCGCGGCCTTCCTGCTGGACCGCATCATGGGCAGCGTCGGCCTGTCGGGCCGCGCCTTCCTGCCGCTGCTGTCGTCGTTCGCCTGCGCCATTCCCGGCGTGATGGCCGCGCGCACGATCCAGAATCCGCGCGACCGCCTGGTGACGATCATGATCGCGCCGTTGATGACCTGCTCGGCGCGCCTGCCGGTGTACGCGCTCCTGATCGCGGCCTTCATCCCCGACCAGACCGTGGCCGGCTTCCTCAACCTGCAGGGCGTGGTGCTGTTCATCCTGTACATGGCCGGCATCCTGTCGGCGATGGCGGTGGCCTGGTTCATGAAGCGCCGCAGCGAATTCAAGCAGCAGGCGCTGATGCTCGAACTGCCGGCCTACCACTGGCCGCAGCCAGGCGCATTGTTTTCGGGCCTGTGGGAGCGCGCCAAGATCTTCCTGATGCGGGTCGGCACCCTGATCCTGACCATGATGGTCCTGCTCTGGCTGCTGTCGAGCTTCCCGGGCGCGCCCGAAGGCGCCACCCAGCCGCCGATCTACTACAGCGTGGCCGGCATGATCGGCCGTGCGCTGGAAGTGATCCTGGCCCCGATCGGCTTCAACTGGCAGATCGCGATCGCGCTGGTGCCGGGCATGGCCGCACGCGAAGTGGCGGTCGGCGCGCTGGGCACCGTGTACGCGCTGTCGGGCGGCGACGAAGTCGGCGACCTGCTGGCGCCGATGATCGCCGAATCGTGGTCGATGGCGACCGGCCTGGCGCTGCTGGCCTGGTATGTCTACGCGCCGCACTGCCTGCCGACGCTGGCCACTGTGGCCCGTGAAACCGGCAGCCGCAAGTACGCCTGGATCATGGCCGGCTACATGTTCGGCCTGGCGTACGTGGCGGCCTTCATCGTCTATCGCGTCACCCTCGCCATCACCGGAGCGTAACCATGCAAGAACTGCTTGTCGTCGTCATCGTGGCCGTCTCGGCGCTGTACCTGGGCGCGAAGTACATGTCGGCCGGCCTGCGCGCGCGCATCGTGCTGCACCTGACCCGCGGCGGCAAGCGTTCCTTCATCGCCCGCTGGCTTGACAAGTCCGGCGGCGGCGGTTGCGGCGGCGGCAGCTGCGGCAGCGGCTGCGCACCCAGGCAGCCCGACCCGCCCGGCAAGCACCGCGTGATCAAGCTGCACCAGCGCTGATCCTGCGCCACGGCCCGCGCTGCGGCGCGGGCTTGTTGGCGCATGCGCAACAGTGCTAAGCTGGCGGCCACCGTTACCTATGGATTCGCCCATGATCGTCGTCCACCACCTGAACAACTCGCGCTCGCAGCGCATCCTGTGGCTGCTGGAAGAGCTGGGCCTGGAATACGAGATCAAGCGCTACCAGCGCGACCCGAAGACCATGCTGGCCCCGCCCGAGCTGAAGGCCGTGCACCCGCTGGGCAAGTCGCCCGTCATCACGGACGGCGAGCTGGTGGTGGCCGAATCCGGCGCCATCGTCGAGTACCTGGTCGAGCGCCATGGCGACGGCCGCCTGCGGCCCGCGGCCGGCACCCCGGCGCGCCTGCGCTATACCCACTTCCTGCATTACGCCGAAGGGTCGGCGATGCCGCCGCTGCTGCTCAAGCTGGTGTTCGACAAGGTCGAGAACAGCCCGATGCCGTTCTTCGTCAAGCCGATCGCGCGCGGCATCGCGCAGAAGGTCAAGGGCAGCTTCGTGCTGCCGCAGATCGCGCTGCACCTGGGCTACCTGGAAGGCGAACTGGCCAGGCACCCCTGGTTCACGGGCGAGGAATTCACGGCGGCCGATATCCAATTGAGCTTCCCGCTGGAGGCGGCCGCTTCGCGCGGCGGGCTGGATGCGAAGTATCCGAACCTGAGCGATTTCCTGAAGCGCATCCATGCGCGGCCGGCCTACCAGCGCGCGCTCGAGCGCGGCGGCAAGTACGAGATAGGGAAGGCGTAACGGAACAGGCATGGCCAAGCTGCTCGCCATCGACGGCCTGAACATCGTGCGCCGGGTGTACGAGGCCAGTCCCGAACCGGACTCGGACCTGAAGGCCAGCATCGCGCTGCGCCACGCCTTCTCGTCGTTTCGCAACGTGCTCGAGACGCATGCGCCGACCCATGTGCTGGCCGCCTTCGACCACGGCGGAGAAAACTGGCGCCATGCGCTGTATCCGCGCTACCGCGAGGGCCGGGCGGCGATGCCGCGCGAGCTGCGCACGGCGCTGCCCGAATTCCACGAGCGCCTGCGCGCGGCCGGTCTGTGCGTGGTGTCGATCCCGGACGTCGAGGCCGACGACGTGATCGCCACCGGCGTCATGCGCTGGCTGTCGGAAGGGCGCGGCGAAGCCATCGTCGCCACCACCGACAAGGACTTGCATCCGCTGATCGCGCATGGCGCGCTGGTATGGGATCACTTCAAGAACGAATGGCATGACGATGCCTGGGTGCGCCAGCGCTTCGGCGTCGCGCCCGAGCGGCTGCACGACCTGCTGGCGCTGATGGGCGACCCGACCGACGGCGTGCCGGGCGTGTCGAAGGTGGGCATGAAGACCGCAGCGCGCCTGCTCAACGCCTACGGCGACCTGGACGCAGTGATGGCCGGCGCGGGCATCCTCAAGACGCCGCTCGGCGAGAGGCTGCGCGCCGAGCGTGAGATACTCGAGATCTCGCGCTGCCTGGTCTCGCTTAAGCTCGACGTGCGCCTCGGCGTGACCTGGAATATGCTGGCCTATGACGCTCATTGAAGGGAAAACGACGCGATGCTGAAAGCGGTCATCGTCGATGGAAACGCGGTCTCGCGCTCGATGCTGGGCACGGTGCTGGCCGACGGCAGCTACGAGGTGGTAGGCGCGACCCATACCGGCGCGCTGGGCTACGCCCTGGCGCTGAAGCACCGCCCGCACGTGATCTGCATCGCGCGCGAGCAGGTCGAGGACGGCAGCGAGGTGGTCGAGCAGCTGCGCGCCAACCTGCCCAAGACCCTGGTGTTCCTGGTCTCGGGAACGCTCGACGCCCAGGCCGTGCAGTCGGCGGCGGCGCGCGGCGTGCACGGCTTCATCGTCAAGCCGTTCAAGGCCGAGACCGTGCTGCGGACGATCCGCAATACGGTGCTGGCCTTCGTCAAGAAGCAGCAGGCGGCCAGGCCGGCCGGCGAACCCTAGGCGCGACGCCCGACTTCGTCCGAGGCGATGGCGGCCAGCTCGCGCAGGGCGCGCAGCTCGCGTTCGCGCAGGCGGCGCGGCTCGCTGTCGAGCACGCACAGCGAGCCGAGCGCCAGCCCGTTCGCCGCCAGCACCGGATAGCCGGCATAGAAGCGGATGTGCGGCGCGCCCGTCACCAGCGGGTTGCCGGCGAAGCGCGGATCGGCGTGCGCATCCTCGACCACGAATGGCCCGTCCTGCATGATCGCATGGCTGCAGAACGCCAGTTCGCGCGGCGTCTCGCGCGCCTCGACCCCGATCCGCGACTTGAACCACTGGCGCTGGCCTGAAAGCAGCGTGAGCAGAGCCATCGGGCATTCGGTCACATGGCTGGCCAGCCAGGTCACGCGGTCGAACACTTCTTCTTGCGGGGTATCCATCAGCTTCGACGCGGCCAGCGCCGCCAGGCGCCGCGCTTCGTCGATCGGTACCGGATAGGCGGGATCGGCGGTGGGCAGGAATTCGCCCGCCAGCGCAATAGTCCCTGTCGTCGACAGCGCTGCGGCATGTTGCTGCAATAGCCGCATCACCGCGCTGCGGCGAACCCGACGATGTCCGCCAGGTGTTTTCCAGGTCGGCAGCGCGTCGCTTTCCATCCAGGCCTGGGCAGTGCTCACCGCCACCCCAAGCAGATGCGCCGCTTCGCGTGTGGTGAGGATCGGGTCGTCGTGGTGAGCTGTGGTCATGGGCGTTGTACTTACTGCTGCGATCCAGGGATTTTACAGCAAGCAACAGAAAATGACGAATATGACGATAGATTTGGTGATATTTGTTGACGTGTGGAATTATTTTCGCAATACTGGATTCAGTTTCGTCAATTCCGTCATTTTTCTTGCGCGTTAGCGCCATATCTGAGCAGGCACGCCATGAATTTTCCGATCGATCCCGCGCTACTCGCTTCACCATCTCATGAAGCCGCGCGCCTTGACGCCTTGCGCCGCCTGGAACTGCTGGACACGCCGCCCAGCGAAGCGTTCGATCGCATCACGCGCATGGCGGCCCAGCTGTTCCAGCTGCCGATCGCCGCGGTATCGCTGACCGACAGCGACCGCCAATGGTTCAAGTCGAAGGTCGGGATCAACCACGACGCCATCCCGCGCCAGCTCGCGCCGTGCGCGATGGTGGCCGACACCAACGACATCCTGGTGGTGCCCGACCTGCTTGAAGATACCTATTTTCGCGACAGCGGCCTGGCCCAGGACGGAATCCGCTTCTATGCCGGCGCGCCGCTCACCACCAGCGAAGGCTACTGCCTGGGGGCGATGTGCGTGCTCGGACTCGAACCGCGCCAGGTGACGGACGACGAAAGCCAGGCCCTGAAGGACCTGGCGACGATGGTGATGGCGCAGATCGAGCTGCAGCATGCGCTGGGGCGCATCGATCCGGTCAGCGGCCTGCCCAACCGCAACCAGTTCATCGTCGACTTCAACGACATGGAACTGGCCGAAGCCCCCGGCGACATGCGCCTGGCGGCCCTGGTCAGCATGGCCAGCCCACAAGAGCTGAGCGACGCCCAGCGCGTGATGGGCGCCGGCTATCTCGACGAGATGGTGCGCGACGCGGTGCCGCAGCTGCGCCTGGCCGGCGCCGGCAAGATCTATCACGTCGGCAGCACCCAGTTCGCCTTCTTCGCGCCGCGCGGCGTCACCCTTGAAACCTTTTGCACCCAGCTGCAATCCTGGCTCGATGCGCATGCCAGCCATGGCAGGGCGCGCTTCATCACCACCACCACGGTCGGCATCGCGCCGTTCACGGTCGGCCAGACCGAGGGCCTGGACCTGCTGCGCAATATGCATGGCGCGGCCCACGACGCCCTGGCCGCGGAGCGCTGCGTGCGCGTGTTCTCGTCCGAGCACGACGCCATCCTGCAGCGCCGTTTCTGGCTGGTGAACGCCTTCGGCGCCGCGCTCGAGAGCCGCGACCAGCTGCACCTGGTATACCAGCCCAAGGTCTCCTTGCACGACGGCGCCTGCGCCAGCGTCGAGGCGCTGCTGCGCTGGAGCCACCCGGAACTGGGGGCGATCTCGCCGGGAGAGTTCATCCCGGTGATCGAGACCACCTCGCTGGCGCGCGCCACCACCGAATGGGTGCTGGGCGCCGCCATGCGCCAGATGGCGGCCTGGCGCCGCGACGGCATCGCGCTGCAGGTGGCGGTCAATGTGTCGGCGGTGAACCTGGAAGAGCCGGATTTCTGCGACCGCGTGCTCACGCTCCTGCAACGCAACGGCCTGCCGCCATCCAGTCTGGCGATCGAGCTGACCGAGAGCGCGCTGATGCGCAACCCGCGGGGGGCGCAGGCAACGCTGGAGCGGCTGGCACGGGTCGGGGTGCAACTGGCGATCGACGATTTCGGCACCGGCTACAGCAGCCTGGCCTACCTGCAAAGCCTGCCCGCCAACGTGGTCAAGATCGACCAGAGCTTCATGCGCAACCTGGACCAGGACGAGCGCCGGCGCGCGCTGGTGGGGACGATGATCAAGCTGTCGCACGACCTGGGCCACAAGGTGGTGGCCGAAGGCGTGGAGACGGTGGAAGTGGAAGAATTCTTGCGCGCGGCGGGCTGCGACGAGGTGCAGGGTTACCTGCACGCGCGCCCGCTGGCGCCGAACGCGCTGGCCGAATGGCTGGCCGCGCGCGCTTGCTGAGGCTGGACGCCTAGACGACGCCCGAGCGGGCGTCGATGATGCCGCCGCCCAGGCAGACGTCGCCGTCGTACAGCACGGCCGACTGGCCCGGGGTGACGGCCCATTGCGGGTCCGTGAAATCGAGGGCGAACCGCTTGTCTCCTTCGGCCTGCACGGTGCAGGCCACGTCGGCCTGGCGGTAGCGGGTCTTGGCCGACAATGCGCGCGAATCTGGCGCTTCGCCCGCGATCCAGCTGGCCTGGCCGGCTTCCAGGCGCTTCGACAGCAGCCAGGGATGGTCGTGGCCCTGCACGATGGACAGCGTATTGGCCTCGATGTCCTTGCGCGCCACGAACCACGGCTCGCTGGTGCCGTCCGCGTTCTTGCGCGACTTGAGGCCGCCGATGCCGATGCCCTTGCGCTGGCCCAGCGTGTAGAACGACAGGCCGACGTGCTCGCCGACCTTGCTGCCGTCGTCGAGCAGGATCGGGCCCGGTTTATAGGACAGGTAGCGGTTCAGGAAGTCGCGGAACGGGCGCTCGCCGATGAAGCAGATGCCGGTCGAGTCCTTCTTGGCGGCGTTCGGCAATTTCAGCTTCTCGGCGATCTTGCGTACTTCGGTCTTGGGGATCTCGCCCAGCGGGAACAGCGACTTCGAGAGCTGCGCCTGGTTCAGGCGGTGCAAAAAGTAGCTCTGGTCCTTGGTGGCGTCGAAGGCCTTCAGCAGCTCGAACTTGCCGTTGCCCGTGTTCTGGCGCACGCGCGCATAGTGGCCGGTCGCGATCAGGTCGGCGCCCAGCTTCATCGCATGGTCGAGGAAGGCCTTGAACTTGATCTCGGCGTTGCACAGCACGTCGGGATTCGGCGTGCGGCCGGCCTGGTATTCGCGCAGGAACTCGGCGAACACGCGGTCCTTGTATTCGGAGGCGAAGTTGACCGCCTCGATGTCGACGCCGACCACGTCGGCCACGCTGGCCGCGTCGATCCAGTCCTGGCGCGTCGAGCAGTATTCGGAGTCGTCGTCGTCTTCCCAGTTCTTCATGAACAGGCCGACGACGTCATAGCCTTGTTCCTTCAGCATCCACGCCGCGACCGAGGAGTCGACTCCGCCCGACATCCCGATCACGACTTTTTTCTTGCTCATGGTACGTCCGTAATGAATTAGATCCCGCCCTCGAAGACCGAGGGGTGGGTGTGCAGCAGGGACAGGGGAGTGCGCTGGCCGGCCAGGTAGTCGTCCACGCACTTGAGCACGATCGGGCTGCGGTGCTGGTCGACGGTGGCGGCGATCTCGTCGCGCGTCATCCACAGGGTGCGCAGGATGCCTTCATCGAGCGGCTGGTCGAACTTGCGGCCGACGCTGCCGGCGAAGGTGAAGCGCAGGTAGGTGACGTCGGCATTGCGCGACTTCGAGTGGTAGCGCGACATGTACATGCCCACCAGCGTGTGCGGGATGAACTCGTGGGCGGTTTCCTCGAGCGCTTCGCGCACGACCGCCTGCTCCAGCGATTCGTGCGGGTCGAGATGGCCGGCGGGCTGGTTCAGCTTGACGCCCTCGCTCGTCTCTTCCTCGATCAGCAGGAAACGGCCCTCGTGCTCGATGATCGCAGCCACGGTAACCGATGGTTTGAAGATGTCGCTCATGCCTGTCCTTGAAAATGAGCCGGTATTCTACCTCGGGCCGGGGCTGCTCTGCTCAGCCTTGCCCCGCCTTCGGTGCTTGCCTGTCGTTAATTGGACTTGATCTGTCGCAAAAATGCTGGCAAATCGTCTTTGCAGCATGCGTTTCGTCAGGAGGATTGCAAATTCATTAAAAGCAGGCGACTATTAGGGAAATTGCCGTAAAGACAGGTTGTGCACTCGAGTATTCCAACGTACGGAGGTGTTATGAGGATAGGCATACCGGCCGAGACCAGGCCGGGCGAGACCCGCGTTGCAGCAACTCCCGAAACCGTCAAGAAGCTGGCCGCCAGGCACCAGGTGCTGGTGCAGGCCGGCGCCGGCCTGCACGCGGCGGCGCCCGATGGCGCTTATGAAGCGGCCGGCGCCAGCATCGTCGATGCCGCCGCCGCTTTTGATTGCGACATGGTCCTCAAGGTGCGCAGTCCCGACGCCACCGAGCGCGGCCTGATGCGGCGCGACGCGGTGCTGGTCGGGATGCTCGACCCCTTCGACGCCGACAATCTCGCCGCGCTGGCCGCGAGCGGCCTCACCGCCTTCGCGCTCGAAGCGGCGCCGCGCATCACGCGCGCGCAGTCGCTCGACGTGCTGTCGTCGCAGGCGAACATCGCCGGCTACAAGGCCATCCTCCTGGCCGCCAATACCTACGGGCGCTTCATGCCGATGCTGATGACGGCGGCCGGCACGGTCAAGGCGGCGCGCGTCCTGATCATGGGTGTGGGCGTGGCGGGCCTGCAGGCGATCGCCACCGCCAAGCGCCTGGGCGCCGTGATCGAGGCGTCCGACGTGCGCCCGCCGGTCAAGGAGCAGGTGGAGTCGCTCGGCGCGAAGTTCATCGACGTGCCGTATCTCACCGACGAAGAGCGCGAGATCGCCCAGGGCAGCGGCGGCTATGCGCGCCCGATGCCGGCCGACTGGATGCGGCGCCAGGCCGAACTGGTGCACGAGCGCGCGAAACTGGCCGACATCGTCGTCACTACCGCCCTGATCCCGGGCCGCAAGGCGCCAGTGCTGATCGGCGAAGAGACGGTGCGCGCGATGAAGCCGGGCTCCGTGATCGTCGACATGGCGATCGCCCAGGGCGGCAACTGCCCGCTGACGGAGCTTGGCAAGACGGTGGTCAAGCATGGGGTGCACATCATCGGCGAGCCGAATCTGGCGGCGCTGGTCGCGGCCGATGCGTCGGCCCTGTATGCGCGCAATGTGCTCGATTTCCTCAAGCTGGTGTTCGACAAGGACGACCGCTTCTTCATCGACCGCGAGGACGAGATCGTGACCGCGACCCTGGTGTGCGCGGGCGGGGAAGTGCTGCGCAAACAAGCTTGACCAGGTTGGAACCCGACAGGAGACTAGGCATGGACATCAGCCACACCATCATCAACCTGATCATCTTCGTGCTGGCGATCTACGTCGGCTACCACGTGGTCTGGACCGTCACTCCCGCGCTGCACACGCCCCTGATGGCGGTGACCAATGCGATTTCCGCGATCGTGATCGTCGGCGCCATGCTGGCCGCCGGCCTGACCGAGGGCCTGGCCGGGCGCCTGGCCGGCACGGTCGCGGTGGCGCTGGCGGCGGTGAACGTGTTCGGCGGCTTCCTGGTCACCCAGCGCATGCTGGAGATGTTCAAGAAGAAGGAACCGAAGGCGGCGTCGAAAGAGAAGGAGGGGCAGGCATGAACGCCATCAGCATGAACCTCGTCACCCTGTTCTACCTGGTCGCCTCGGTATGCTTCATCCAGGCGCTCAAGGGCCTGTCGTCGCCATCGACCGCGCGCATCGGTAATGCCTTCGGCATGGCCGGGATGGCGATCGCGGTGGTGACCACGGTGGCGCTGATGCTCAAGCTGCAGGCGACGCTGGGGCAGGGCGGCGGTTCGGGCTTCGGCCTGGTGCTGCTGGGCGTGGCGGTCGGCGGCGCGATCGGCGCCTATGCCGCGAAAAAGGTCGAGATGACCAAGATGCCCGAACTGGTGGCGGCCATGCACTCGCTGATCGGCCTGGCGGCCGTGTGCATCGCGATCGCGGCCGTGTCCGAGCCGTGGGCCTTCAATATCGCCACGCGCGAGACACCGCTGCCGTTCGGGAACCGGCTGGAGCTGTTCATCGGCACCTTCGTGGGCGCGGTGACTTTTTCGGGCTCCGTGATCGCCTTCGGCAAGCTGTCGGGCAAGTACAGGTTCCGCCTGTTCCAGGGCGCCCCCGTACGCTTCGCCGGCCAGCACATCCTGAACCTGGCGCTGGCGATCGCGATCGTCGTGCTGGGCCTGATGTTCTGCTTCGCCGATGGCGTGGCCCCTGCGTGGACGCCATTCATCGCGATGGCGGCGCTGGCCTTCGTGCTGGGCGTGCTGATCATCATCCCGATCGGCGGCGCCGACATGCCGGTGGTGGTCTCGATGCTGAACTCCTACTCCGGCTGGGCGGCGGCCGGCATCGGCTTCTCGCTGAACAACTCGATGCTGATCATCGCCGGCTCACTGGTCGGCTCGAGCGGCGCGATCCTGTCGTACATCATGTGCAAGGCGATGAACCGCTCGTTCTTCAACGTGATCCTGGGCGGCTTCGGCGGCGAGGCCTCCGCGGACGACGGCGGCGCGAAAGAGCAGCGCCCGGTCAAGTCCGGCTCGGCCGAGGATGCCGCCTTCATCCTGCAAAACGCCGAATCGGTCATCATCGTCCCCGGCTACGGCCTGGCAGTCGCCCGCGCCCAGCACACGGTCAAGGAGCTGGTCGACAAGCTCACCGAACACGGCGTGACAGTGCGCTACGCAATCCACCCGGTAGCCGGCCGCATGCCCGGCCACATGAACGTCTTGCTGGCCGAAGCCGAAGTCCCCTATGACCAGGTGGCCGAAATGGAAGACATCAATGGCGATTTCGGCCAAACGGACGTCGTCCTGATCCTTGGCGCCAACGACGTGGTGAACCCCGCTGCGAAAGATCCCAGGTCGCCAATTGCCGGCATGCCGATCCTGGAGGCCTACCGCGCGAAAAGCATCATCGTCAACAAACGCTCGATGGCCTCCGGCTACGCCGGCCTCGACAACGACCTGTTCTACCAGCCCAACACGATGATGGTCTTCGGCGACGCCAAGAAAGTCATCGAATCGATGGTCAAGGCTGTCGAATAGGCCGTCAATGGCCCTTAAAATAGAAAGGTAAGCCAGATAGAATATAATCTGAGCAATAAACGTCGGGTGTTCTGACGTCCATCAGACTTATATAAGGTCATCGCACCAATGGCTACCTTTATCTCTCATACATCGAATCCCTACGCAAATTCGATGGAGAGCGCGTATGCAGTTGGCAGGATCCATCAAATCGTCAAATCGCCGACACAGATCACCGTCATATCGTCCGAACCTGATTCAACGGAACTCAATCGACTAGACTATTTTGGTACTTTTACCTATTCCGGGAATATGGTTGGCGGGACCCTGAACTCCTTTGTTCGCACAGATTCGGATGGGACAGTGCGATATACAGTGAAGGACTTGTCACTGGATGCTTCGAGTGTATCGGCACTCATGCTGTCCGGTACGGACTATCAGCTGTTTCCGATTGCCTTTGCCGGCGACGATGTACTTGTCAGTAAAGAGTGGAGCCACCTGCTTGGGTATGACGGAAATGATACGTTTATTGCGAAACACTTGTACTATCTTTCATTCGATGGAGGTAACGGTATCGATACCGTCATCTTCGAAGAAACTCGTGGTAGTGTGAATCTAACAACAAATAACTATCTTTATCAGAACCTGACCGAATACCCCGAATTGTACGTCAACACAGGCGGTACGAGCGTCCATCTCAAGGACGTCGAGCGACTTCAATTCGCCGACGTCGCGCTGGCGCTGGATATTTCGGGTATCGCCGGCCAGGCATATCGATTGTATCGCGCCGCGTTCGATCGCGCGCCTGACCGCGATGGGCTGGGTTTCTGGATTGATGTAATGGATCACGGCGTGACACTCGATATGGTTGCTGCCGGGTTTATCGATTCGCCAGAATTTAACGACATGATTAGCGGGAATTTGGCAAACGATGTAATCCTGACTACCTTCTACAAGAACGTTCTGCATCGCGAACCAGATCAAGCTGGTTTTGACTTTTGGATGAATGCCCTGAGCAATGGTTTGGGTGTGGATCAATTGCTCGTCTACTTCAGTGAAAGCGACGAGAACAGGGCGCAGGTCATCGGCTCGATTCAGAATGGTATCGAATATCATCCCTATGAATAGTCAAGGCTCAGTCCGTTAATTGCGGTCAGAGTCTAATGCCGTTAAGTTAAGAGTAGCCACCACGTCGTTACCTCCAGTGGAGGTGACGACGGCTTTTACGCTAACTTAACGGCATTACGGTCAGAGTCCAATCAGCCATTTTCCGCCAAAGTTTTTAGAGAATTCGACTGACCCTAATCGGGTGAGGTTAGCGGCGGCCGAACATCATCAGGTCGGCGAGGAGGGTGCGGGCGGGTTTGGTCAGGTCGAGGGTGGCCAGGCCGAGGCCGAGCAGCGATTGCAGGGGGCCGGTGCCGGTGAAGGCGCGGGCCATCGTGTCGGTCAACGTGATCGTGAGTTTGCGGTCTTCGGCGCGGTCTTCCAGGAAGCGGGCGACCGCGGCCGGCGTGGCGCCGCGCGCCAGGTGGCGGGCCAGGACGGCGGCGTCGCGCAGGCCCAGGTTCAGGCCCTGGCCGGCGACCGGGTGCAGGGTCTGCGCGGCGTTGCCGATCGCGACCGTGCGGGCGGTGGCGCGCGCTTCGGCGTTCAGGCCCAAGGGGAAGGAAACGCGCGGGGATACTTTCGTGAAATTGCCCAAGCGGGTGCCGAAGGCGTCGGCCAACTGATTCAGGAAGGTGGCGTCGTCGAGGGTCAGGATGCCGCCTGCTCGGCTGGGGTGGACGCACCAGACCAGGGCGTACTGGTGGCCGTCGGGGGCATCTTCGGGCAGCAGGGCCAGCGGGCCCTCGTCGGTGAAGCGTTCGAAGGCGCGGTGTGCAATCGGTGCGTCGGTCGTCACGCGCGCGATCACGGCGGTTTGTTCGTAGTCGCGGCTGCGCGCGCGGTTGTCCTGCTGGCCGAAGACGCCGCCCTCGGCCTGGATCGCCACCTGGGCGCGTATCGTGCGGCCGTCGTCCAGCGTCAGGTGCGCGCCGTCGGGCTGTTCGTCCAGGGTTTGCACGCGCGCGGGGCGCAGCACGGCGATGCCGGCGGCTTCGCAGCGCCGCGCCAGGGCGTCGACCACGGCGCCGTAGCGCGTCACGTAGCCCAGGGCCTCGACGTCGTGGTCGCGGCGGTCCATCAGGCTGCGGCCCAGTTGGCCGCGGCGCGAGACGTGGATCTGGTGGATCGCGGTGGCCGGCAGCGGCCAGGCGCCGACTTCGTCCAGCAACTGCACGCTGCCCCAGGATAGCGCGATCGAGCGCGGGTCCGAGATCGCCTGGCCCAGCGACTTGCCGTCGATTAGGGCAATGCGCCCGCCCGGCACGCCGCGCCGCACCAGGAAACTGGCCAGCGCCAGGCCCACCGGGCCGGCGCCGCAAATCGCTACGTCGAAGTCGAGTTCCTGCTCGTGTTCATGTCCCGTCATCGTGATTCCTGCATCAAGGCTTCGATTTCCGCCACGTCCTTTGGCGCGTCCCCGGTCAGCACGCGGCAGCCGGCGTCGGTCACGACCACGTCGTCCTCGATCCGGATGCCGATGTCCCAGAACCGCTCCGGCACGCCCTCGCCGGGACGTACATAGATGCCCGGCTCCACCGTCAGCGCCATCCCCGGCAGCAGGGCGCGCGAGGGTTTGTCGGGCAGGGTCAGGTCACGGTAGGCGCCGACATCGTGCACGTCCATGCCCAGCCAGTGGCCGGTGCCGTGCATGTAGAACTGCGCATAGGCGCGCGCTGCGATCGCATCGTCGGGCGAGCCGACCTTGTCCCTGTCCAGCAGGCCGAGATCGAACATGCCTTCGGTCAGCACCCGCACCGCCGCATCGTGGATCGCGCTGTACGGCCGGCCCGGTTCGACGGCGGCAATCGCCGCGGCCTGCGCGCGCAGCACCAATTCGTACAAGGTGCGCTGCGGATCGGTGAAGCGCCCGTTGGCCGGCCAGGTGCGCGTGATGTCGGCCGCATAGCCATCGAACTCGCAGCCGGCGTCGACCAGCACCAGTTCGCCGTCGAGTACCTGCCGGTTATTGGCGCTGTAGTGCAGCACGCAGGCATTCGCGCCGGCGGCCACGATCGAGGGATAGGCCGGGAACTGGGCGCCGTTGCGGCGAAACTCGTGCAGCAGCTCGGCCTCGATCTCGTACTCGAACATGCCGGGCCGGGTGGCGCGCATCGCGCGCGCATGCGCCTGGCCCGAGATCAGGCCGGCGCGCGCCATCAGCGCGATCTCGTAGTCGTCCTTCAGCAGCCGCATCTCGTCCAGCATGCCCAGCAGGTGATGGGTCGTCTGCGGTGCGGCCACACCCGTGCGGGCCCGCGCGCGCACGGCCTTCAGCCAGCCGGCCACCTGGGCGTCGCGCGCCGCGTTAACGCCCAGCGGGTAGTACAGCGCCGGCGCATCGGCCAGGATGTCGGCCATGCGCGCATCGAGTTCGCCGATCGGCCACGCCTCGTCGAAGCCAAAAGCCTGGCGCGCCGCGTCGGGACCGAAGCGGAAGCCTTCCCATATCTCGCGCTCGACGTTCTTCTCGCGGCAGAACAGGATGGAACGCGCCGCCTGCTCGCCCCGCGCCGCCACCAGCACCAGAAAGCTCTCCGGCTCGGTGTACCCGCTCAGGTAATAGAAATGGCTGTCGTGGCGGTAGGGATAGTCGCTGTCGCCATTGCGCAGCACTTCCGGCGCGGTGCCCAGCACGGCCACCGCGCCCGGCTGCATCCGCGCCAGCAGGCGCGCGCGCCGCCCGGCATAAGGCATCATGAAGCCGTCTTGGCCGCCCGCAGCGGCGCGTTCAGTTCTTCCAGCTGGCCCACGGTGCCGACATTGACCCACTGGCCCTGGTAGATCTCGCCGCCGACGCGGCCCTGCTCGATGAACTTGCGCATCAGCGGCCCGAACTTGAGGAATTCGCCGGCCTGGATCCCGTCGAACATCTCGGCGCGATACACGCCGATGCCGGCGAAGTTCCACTTCGTGGGTCCGTCGTTCTTGAGCGTATACATGTCGAGCGCGAAGTCGCCCTCGGGGTTGTGCCACGGGTTCGGCGTCAGCCACAGCCAGGCGATGTCGCGTTTATCCACCGGGTAGGGAATGCCCACTGCATCTTCATCTTTCAGCGCATCCAACGCCGCCGAGAAATCGAAGTAGGGCGCATAGATGTCGCCCGACACCGCCAGGAACGGCTCGTCGCCCAGCAGGTGCAGTGCATTGGCGATGCCTCCCGCCGTCTCGAGCGGAGTCGGCTCGTGCGAGTACACGATGCGCGCGCCATAACGGCTGCCGTCGCCCAGCTCGTCCTCGATCATGTGCCCGAGGTGGGAGTGGTTGATGACGATGTCCGTGATCCCGGCGCGCACCAGGTTCAGCACATGCCAGGTAATCAGTGGCCGCCCGCGCACTTTCAGCAGCGGCTTGGGGCAGTGGTCGGTCAGTGGCCGCATGCGCTCGCCGCGGCCGGCGGCGAAAATCATCGCTTTCATGCGCGCCTCAGAAGGTGTAGCCGACTTGCGGCGCCTTGTTGTCGAGGGCGTCGAGCAGGCGCAGCAGCGGCTTGAGTTCGGTGTAGCGGTTGGCCGTCTTGCGCACGTAGTCGAGCACCGTCGGCAGGTCGCCCATGTAGTGGCCTTTGCCGTCGCGGTAGTTCAGGCGGCAGAAGATGCCGAGGATCTTCAGGTGGCGCTGCAGGGCCATGAATTCGAAGTCGCGGTAGAAGGCGTCGATGTCCGGGTTCACTGGCAGGCCGGCCTGCTTGGCGCTCTGCCAGTAGCGCACCACCCAGTCCAGCACGATCTCTTCGTCCCACTGGATGTAGGCGTCGCGCAGCAGCGACGCCAGGTCGTAGGTCACGGGCCCATACACGGCGTCCTGGAAATCGAGCACGCCCGGGTTGCCCTGGTCGAGGAACATCAGGTTACGCGAATGGAAATCGCGGTGCATGAACACCTGCTGCTGCGCCAGCACATTGGCGACGATCGCCTCGAACACTTTATCGAGCGTGGCCTGCTGCTTGTCGTCGAGCGTCACGCCCAGGTGCCGGTTCAGGTACCACTCCGGGAAGATGTTCAGCTCGCGCAGCACGAAGGCGCGGTCGAACTCGGGCAGGACGCCCGGCTGGCTGGCCATCTGGAACTTGAGCAGGGCGTCGACCGCGTCCGAATACATGAAGGCGGCGTTGTCGCTATCGAGGCGCGCGAGATAGGTCGTGTTACCCAGGTCGCCCAGCAGCAGGAAGCCCTGTTCGACATTGCGCGCGGCGATCGCCGGCACGGTCACGCCGGCATCGAACAGCAGGCCCTGCACGTGGATGAACGCCGGCACGTTCTCGCGCTCCGGCGGCGCATCCATCGCCACCAGGGTGGCGCCGAGTTTATCTTGCATGGCCGGCACGACGTCGTAGCGGAAGTAGCGGCGGAAGCTCGCATCGGCCGATGCAGGACGGCCGGTGCCGACGTCCACCAGGCCGGTCGACGCCAGCCATTCGTTCAGTAGCGCCAGGCGCGCATCGGTGTTGATGGAAGTGGAAGAATTTTGATACAAGGATGACATGAAGCGGCCTGACGAATCCGGTTGGTTGAGCTAATTCCCATATAATAAGGGATTCATTCTAAAAAAACCGCCCTTTATGGTGCATGTCCGAATTTCCATGAGCTGCGATTTTCCATGAGCTGGTCGTCACGCCAACCTTTCCCACCGCGTCAGGTGCTCGCGCTCTATGCACTGGTTTCCGCCACCGCGGCGCCGGCATTCGCCCAGGGTGTTCCCGCTGCGCCACAAGCTGAAAACGAGCTTCCCGTCACCATCCAGGCCGAGGAGATCGGCGGCCGCCCCGACCGCCGGCTCGACCTGAACCGCAACGTCGAGATCACGCGCGGCCAGAGCGGCATCACCGCCGATACCGCCTGCTACCTGCGGGTCGAAGACGAAGTAACGGCCACCGGCAACGTGAACATGTGGCGCTTCGGCGACCGCTACAAGGGCGACGAGCTGCAGCTGAACCTGGAAACCGGCAAGGGCTACCTGCTCAAGCCCACCTACTTCCTGGCCGACAGCAATGGCCAGGGCGAGGCCGACCGCATCGACTTTTTGGGCGAGCAGCAGGCGGTGGTGCGCAACGGCACCTACAGCACCTGCGAGGGCCCGGATCCCGACTGGTACCTCAAGTCGAGCACCCTGCGCCTGGACAGCGGCCGCGACGTCGGCACCGCCGGCAAGACCATCATCTATTTCAAGGACGTGCCCATCATCGGCACCCCGGCGATGTCGTTCTCGCTGTCCGGCCAGCGCCGCTCCGGCTGGCTGCCGCCCACCGTGGGCTTCGGCTCGCAGGGCAAGGCCGAGATCATGGTGCCGTACTACGTCAACATCGCCCCCAACCGCGACCTGACGCTCTACCCGCGCATGATGTTCGACCGCGGCTTCCAGATGGGCGCCACCGGCCGCTACCTGGGCAGCACCTACCAGGGCGAGACCCACGTCGAGGTCCTGCCGGGCGACCGCAAGACGGATACCACGCGCTGGCGCGTCGACTCGCTGCACAGCCAGGCCATCAGGCCGAACTGGTCGTACGGCTGGAACCTGCACGGCGCCTCGGATGACGAATACCCGTCCGACTTCTCGCGCAACGTCTCGGCCAGCGCCGAGCGCCAGCTGCTGCGCGAAGTGCGCACCGACCTGTATGGCCAGTTCTGGACCCTCTCCGCGCGCGCCCAGAACTACCAGGTGCTGCAAGACCCGGCCGCCGATACCGACCCGAACCTGAGGGTGCCGCGCCCCTACGACCGCCTGCCGCAGATTAACTTCCGCGCCGCGCGCTACGACGTGGCCGGTTTCGACTGGTCGATCGACGCCGAGGCGACCCGCTTCGACCATCCCGACGACGTCGGCGGCAGCCGCGCCGTGATCCAGGGCCAGGTCAGCTATCCGATCGTGCGTCCGGGCTGGTTCGTCACGCCCAAGCTGATGTACAACGCGGCCCAGTACGATCTCGAGAAACACCCGAGCCGGGTCGACATGCCCACCAATATCTCGCGCACGATCCCGACCTTCTCGATCGACAGCGGGCTGGTGTTCGAGCGCAAGGCCTCGCTGTTCGGCGGCGGCACCACCCAGACCCTCGAGCCGCGCCTGTTCTACGTCTACACCCCGTACGAAAACCAGGACGACGTGCCGCTGTTCGACAGCGGCCGCTCCGGTTTCAACTACGCCCAGCTGTTCTCCGAAAATCGCTACGTCGGCCTGGACCGGGTGTCCGACGCCAACCAGGTGACGGCGGCCCTGGTATCGCGCTTCATCCAGGAAGACGGCGCCGAGCGCCTGCGGCTGGCCTTCGGCCAGCGCCAGTACCTCAAGCAGCCGCGCGTGGGCCTCTACCGCAACGAACCGCCACACCAGAGCCGTTCCGACATGCTGCTCGCGGCCTCCGGCACCATTTCCGAGTCCTGGACCTTCGATAGCGGCGTACAATACGATGCCAGCGGAAGTAGTTTGTACAGCTCGAATGTGGGTGTACAGTGGCGTCCGGGGCAGATGAAGGTGTTGAACGCCGAATACCGTTATCAGCGTGACAGCTTCCGCAACATCGACCTGTCGGCGCAGTGGCCGATCGGCCGCCGCTGGTATGGCGTGGGCCGGGTCAGCTACGCGCTGCGCTCGTATGGCGTGGGGCAGCCAGCCAATCTACCGGCTGGCGGCGGCAAGCTGATCGAAAGCCTGGTCGGTCTCGAATACAAGGCCGACTGCTGGGTGTTCCGGATGGGGGCGCAGCGCTTCGTGACCGCGGCGCGCGAGGCCTCGACACCGATCTTCTTCCAGCTCGAGCTCAATGGCTTGTCGCGCCTGGGCCTGGGCAACCCGCTCGAGTCGTTCAACAAGAGCATCCCGGGCTATACGCGACTGAATACCGGAATCGGACGGCCATAAGCCAGCGTTCAGACTAGCCGTCCATAATCTGCCGTCCATGATGTGAACAATCCTGAAATGAGTGCTTTCCAGATGATGCGTACTACCCGTTTGCAGTCCCTCCAGATGGCGGCAGCACTGCTGTGCGCGCTAACCGCAGGCCAGGCGCTGGCCCAGGACACCCCGGCCTCTACCGGCGGCGGCTTCCTGCCGCCCGCCTCGGCCAATGCCAAGGTGATCGATTCGATCCAGGTCGTCGTCAACGACGAAGTCATCACCCGCAACGAAGTGGCGGGCCGCATGGTGCAGGTCACCCAGAACATGAAGGCGCGTAACGCCCAGATGCCCGACCCGGCCACCATGGAGCGCCAGGTGCTCGAGTCGATGATCGTCGAACGCGCCCAGCTGCAGCTGGCGAAAGAGATGGGCGTCAGGGTCGACGACCGCACCCTGGACGCCACCATCGGCCGCATCGCCGAAAATCAGAAGATGTCGGTGCAGGACATGCGCAACCAGATGGAAAAAGAGGGCATGCCATTCGCGCAGTTCCGCGAAGACATCCGCAACGAGATCATGTTGCAGCGCCTGCGCGAGCACGAGGTCGACAGCAAGATCCAGGTCTCCGAGGCCGAGATCGACACCTATATGGCCGCCGCCAAGGCCGCGGAAGCCGACCGTATCGAGGTCGACATCTCGCAGATCCTGGTGCGGGTGCCAGAGAACGCCTCGCCCGAGCAGATCGCCGCGCGCGCCGCGCGCGCCGAGGAAGTGATGCGCCAGCTGCGCACCGGCGCCGACTTCGCGCGCATGGCCTCGACCTATTCCGACGCCCCCGACGCGCTCAAGGGCGGCGAGATCGGCTGGCGCGACGCCGACCGCCTGCCGCCGATGTTCTCGGGCGAGCTGCGCAAGCTCGAAGCGGGCCAGGTGACCCCGATCCTCAAGACCAATGTCGGCTTCCACATCCTCAAGCTGGCGGGCAAGCGTCCGCTGGGCGGCGAGACCGAAAAATCGGTGGTCGAGCAGACCCACGCGCGCCACATCCTGATCAAGGTCACCCCGACCATGACCGAGGGCGAGGTCAAGCGCAAGCTGCTCGAGCTCAAGGAGAAGATGGACAATAACGCCGGCACCTTCGAAGACCTGGCGCGCCTGCACTCGCAAGACGGTTCCGCCTCCAAGGGCGGCGACCTGGGCTGGCTGTACCCGGGCGACACCGTCCCGGAATTCGAAACCGCGATGAATGCGCTGCAGCCGGGCCAGGTGTCCGATGTCATCCAGTCGCCGTTCGGCTTCCACCTGATCCAGGTCATCGGCCGCAAGAGCGAAGACGTCACTCAGCAGAAGGAACGCAATGTGGCGCGCCAGGTCCTGCGCGACCGCAAGATGCAGGAAGCGATGGAAGACTGGATGCGCCAGGTGCGCGACCGCGCCTACGTCGAGTTCCGCGAGGAGCAGTAACACCATGGTTGCGCCACAGGCGCTTCAGCGCCCGTTGGCGCACCAAAGGCCGGTACTCGCGATCACGGTCGGCGAACCGGCCGGCATCGGTCCCGAGATCGCGATCCGCGCCGCCTGGGCCCTGCGCGAGCAGGCCAACTGCGTGCTGGTCGGCGACGCCGCCTTCCTGGCGCTCACCGCCAGCCTGATCGACCCGGCCATCCGCCTGTCCGCGTTGTCGATCCAGGCGCTGCGCAACGGCGGCTTGCCGCATTTCGGCGTCGAACGCCTGGCGGTGGTCGACGTGCCGCTGGCCGCCCACGTGGTGCCGGGCCAGCTCGATGCCGACAATGGCCTGGCGGTGCTGGCCACGCTCGATCTCGCTATCGAAGGGTGCGGGCGCGGCTGGTTCGACGCCATCGTCACCGCGCCGCTGCAGAAAAGCACGATCAACGACGCCGGCGTCGTTTTCTCGGGCCACACCGAATACCTGGCCGAGAAGACCGGCACGCCGCGGGTGGTCATGATGCTGGCCGGCGCGCCGGCGGGCGACCAGCCCTACCTGCGGGTCGCCCTGGCAACCACCCACCTGCCGTTGAAGGACGTCCCGGCCGCGCTCACGCGCGAGAACCTCACCCAGGTGCTGGACATCCTGCATGCCGACCTGCGCGACAAATTCGGCATCGCGGCGCCGGCGATCCTTGTCACCGGCCTGAATCCCCACGCCGGCGAGAACGGCTACCTGGGCCGCGAAGAGATCGACGTCATCGCGCCGGTGCTGGACGATGCGCGCAGCCGCGGCATCGACGCGCGCGGCCCGTATCCGGCCGATACGCTGTTCCAGCCCAAATACCTGCAGGATGCCGACTGTGTGCTGGCGATGTACCACGACCAGGGCTTGCCGGTGCTGAAGCATGCGACCTTCGGGCGCGGCATCAATGTCACCCTGGGCCTGCCCCTGATCCGCACCTCGGTCGACCACGGCACCGCGCTCGACCTGGCCGCCCGGGGCCTGGGCCTGGCCGACTGCGGCAGCATGGAAGAGGCGATCCGCGCCGCCATGCACATGGTGGCCGCGCGGCGCGCCGCCGCCACTCCCGAATAATCAAGAAAGCAAGCATGAAACACGTCGCCCGCAAGCGCTTCGGCCAGAACTTCCTGACCGACGACCACGTTTTGAACAATATCATCGACGCCATCGGACCGCGCCGTGGCGAGGCGATGGTCGAGATCGGTCCGGGCCTGGCGGCGATGACGGCGCTGCTGCTCAAGTCGCTCGACCATATGCATGTGGTCGAACTGGACCGCGACCTGGTGGCGCGCCTCGAAAAAGCCTATCCGCGCGAGCGCCTCACGGTGCATTCGGGCGATGCGCTGAAATTCGACTTCGGGTCGATCCCGGTACCGGAAGGGCAGAAACTGCGCATCGTCGGCAACCTGCCGTACAACATCTCCAGCCCGCTGCTGTTCCACCTGGCCGAATTCGCCCACCTGGTCGAGGACCAGCATTTCATGCTGCAGAAGGAAGTGGTCGAGCGCATGGTGGCCGAGCCGGGCACCAAGGCATATAGCCGCCTGTCGGTGATGTTGCAATGGCGCTACGATATGGCGCTGCTGTTCATCGTGCCGCCGACCGCCTTCGACCCGCCGCCGCAAGTCGATTCGGCGATCGTGCGCATGGTGCCGACCCGGCGCCAGCTGCCGTGCGACGGCAAGCGCCTGGAAGCGGTGGTGGCCAAGGCCTTCTCGCAGCGGCGCAAGGTGATCCGCAACTGCGTGGCCGGCATGTTCACCGAGGCCCAGCTGCTCGAGGCGGGGATCGACCCGGGCGTGCGTCCGGAAGCGGTCAGCCTGGAGCAGTACGTCGCGCTGGCCAACCTGCCCGTGTCCTGAGCCTAGGGTGTACGGCTCCGCCGTACACGCGTTCACCTCGCTCCTTTCATCAGCGCCGCCCGCCGGCGCTTTTTTACGCCTGGACGCCATCCGAATGCATCCTGTTGCGCCGCAACATACGGGTTATCACGTATTTTCGCCGCCTCGGTAGCCGTTTTTTGCAGTCCATCGCATCCCAGTGGAAGGTCGGGCAGGCACTATCTATAGTGCTTGCATGGACAGCCGAAACGGCATCCCAACCGACCAACCAGGAGCAAAAAATGAACGTCCTCAAGCACATGGAAGCCATCTTCATCGCCGCCGCCATTCTCGCCGGCTTTAGCAGCTACGCGGTCGCCGCCAATGCGCGCTCGGTGGAGGCTTACCAGTCGCAGGTGTCGGTCGGCATGGACAAGATCGCCGTGGTGAAGGTCAGCGCGGCCCGCTGATCCAGCCCATCAACTGACGTAGGCGATGCGGGCAAAAAAAAAGCCCGCTCAGGAGAGCGGGCTGAAATCCAATTCTTTTCTGAGGAGAGTTGGAGGAGACAGGAGTTATTATGCTGCGCGACAGCATATAAGTCCAATTTCTCTTTCAAATACTCGACATAAGAATTTTGTATATCATCAGGCTGGAACGCAATTGACGACGATATTGGTCACTTCGGCGTTCGGCATGGTGCCGGTACCGTTGACCACGGTGCAGACCTGGCCCGTCGGCTGGGCGATCACCACGACGCCGTAGGTCGTCCCATAAGTAACGTTCGGCAGCAGGAAGTCGATCGGCGTGGTCACGCCGTCCGCTGGCTTGGTGACCGTGCCGCTGCCACCCGTACTGCCGTTGGCCAGCACCAGGCCATCCGCAGTCAGGCCATTGACCTTGCCTTTCAGTGCGAAAGCGTTGACATAGCAGACGAAGGTGATGTTGATCTCAGCCAGCCGGCCAGCCGTATCGCGGCCATTCGGTACCGTATTGGGCACGTCGGTACACGTGTCCTGGAATTGCGGTTTCGACTTGAAGGTGACGTTGTACTCGTCACCATACTCGAGCTTGTTCGGGAAGGCGAAGCTGACCGCGGCGCCAGGCGTGGTCGGCACCGGAAGAGCGACTTCCTGGCCATTGGTCTGCAGGACTGCGCCCGGATAGAAGATGCCGGCGACGGTGCCCTTGACGACAAATTCGGCTTTATCGCTGCCGCCGCAGCCGGCCAGGCCCGCGGCCAGGGCCAGCGCGAGCGCAGGACGGATCAGGGAAGACTTCATGCGTGAGGCTCCAAAAATTAAGGGGTGCAGGTAATCGCGACGTTGGTGACGGGCGCCGGGCCGATGACGCCGTTGCCATTGCTGACGGTGCAGGTCTGGCCTGCTGGCTGGGTCAGGATCGTCACGCCATACGGCGAATCTTCAGGGACGTCGGCCATCTTGAACGTCGTCGCGCCAGCGGCGACCTTCACCCTGTCCGAACCGTTGACCAGCTCCAGCTCACCCTTCAGGTTGCCGATGCTGCCCGACAGGCCGTGGCGGTTCAGTTCGCAGGTGACGTAGACGGTGTACACGTGGTAGCCGGCGCGGCCGCTCGGGTTCTCGATCTTGCAGTCCTTGACGTTCGACGGCCTGGACTTGACTTCGACGTTGTAGCGGTCGTCGGTGCCGATCAGGTTGTCGAAATACCACTCGCCGGCGCCGGAACCATTGGCCGGCGGGGTGATGGCCTTGTCGTTACCGCCATTATTGGTCAGCACCAGGCCGGCCTTGGTCACGCCGGTGAACTGGCCGCCCAGCATCAGCTGGCCATCGTCGCCGCCGCAGGCAGTCAATGCGACCGCGCATGCCAGCGCCGCGCCGGCACGCAGGTAGGAACTCTTCATAACATCTCCACAAAATCCAGGGGAAGCGCAGCTGCGCGGTTGGAATAGAAAAATCGCTCAACATTTTAGTTCATTTGTTAGGCAGCTGGACCATTTCGGCCGCATTTGCATTTGTATCATGGTGTAAGCAAGATTTAACATGAGCAACATTCAAAGGTGCACATTGCATTTGGACTGGGGCCTCGCTATGCTGGGGACGCACCTTGTTCCCCTGTCTGGAAACCGATGACCCGCCGCCAAGCCTGGCCGAAAGCCGTCCTGTTCGACCTCGACGATACCCTGTGGCCGATCGCCCCCGTGATCCTGGAAGCCGAAAAACTGTTGTATGCCTGGCTTGGTTTGCATGCGCCGCGGGTGGTCGAACGCTTCACGATCGACAGCCTTCGCCAGGCGCGGCTGGAACTGCTGGCCGCCCGGCCGGAGTTCGGGATCGACCTGGGCGCGCTGCGCCATGCCGGCCTGGTCGCCGCCTTCGAGCAGGTGGGCGAGGATCCCGGCAAGGTCGAATTGGCCATGACCGAGTTCTTTGCCGCCCGCAATGCCGTGACGCCCTACGACGACGTGGTGCCGGGCCTCGAGCGCCTGCGGCGACACGTCCTGGTCGGCTCGGTCACGAATGGCGTGGCCGACCTGCAGACCATCGGCCTGGCCCACCACTTCCAGGCCTCGGTGGCGGCGCATGCTTTTGGGCGCGCCAAGCCCGATCCCGGCATCTTCCTCGCCGGTTGCGCGGCACTCGATGTGGCGCCGGCCGACACGCTGTACGTGGGCGACGACCTGTTGCTGGACGTGCAGGGCGCCCAGCGCGCCGGCCTGCGCGCGGCCTGGATGAACCGCACCGGCAAGGTCAACGACCTGGCCCATGACGTGGCGCCCGACGTCGAAGTGGCCAGTCTCGACGCCTTGCTCGACTGGCTCGATCTCGACGGCGTGCGCGAACAACGACACTGAACATGCGTCACAGCAAGCCTTGTGCTGCCGTGCCACGCCCCAACCTGCCTATAATACGAGCACTATCGAACGTTTCCTGGAATCATGCAACTCGACCACCGTGCCCAAACCCTGCTCAAAGCGCTTGTCGAACGCTATATCGCCGACGGCCAGCCGGTAGGTTCGCGCGCGTTGTCCAAGCTGTCGGGCCTGGAGCTGTCGCCCGCCACCATCCGGAACGTCATGGCCGACCTCGAGGACATGGGCTTCGTCGCCAGTCCGCATACCTCGGCCGGCCGTGTCCCGACCCCGCGCGGCTACCGCGTGTTCGTCGATACCCTGCTGACGGTGGGGCCGATCGATGACAAGGCGGTCGATGCCGAGCGCATGCGCTTGCCCCAGCCATTGTCCAACCCGCAACCACAAAAGCTTATCGCCAACGCGGCGCAGATGCTGTCCTCGCTGTCGCAGTTCGCCGGGGTGGTGCAGAGCCCGCGCCGCGAATCGGTCTTCCAGCAGATCGAATTCCTGCGCCTGGGCGAAAAACGCATCCTGCTGGTGATCGTCGATCCGCGCGGCGACGTGCAGAACCGCCTGCTGCTGCTCGACCAGGATTATTCGCCGGCCCAACTGACCCAGTCGGCGAATTACCTGAACCAGAACTTCGCCGGGCTGTCGTTCGACGCGGTGCGCAAGCGCCTCAGCGGCGAGCTGCAGCAGTTGCGCGACGATATGGGGCGCCTGATGCAGGCGGCGGTCGAGGCCGGCAGCGAGGCGATGGCCGAGGGCGATGACATGGTCATCTCGGGCGAGCGCAACCTGCTGTCGGTGGCCGACCTGTCATCCAATATGACATCGCTGCGCCAGATGTTCGAGATGTTCGAGCAAAAGACGGGCCTGATGCAATTGCTGGACGTGTCGAGCAAGGCTGGCGGGGTGCAGATCTTCATCGGTGGCGAATCGAAGCTGGTGCCGATGGACGAGATGAGCATCGTGACGGCGCCGTACGCGGTCGATGGCCGCATCGTCGGCACCCTGGGCGTGATCGGGCCGACCCGGATGGCCTATGAACGGGTGATCCCGATCGTCGACATCACGGCCAAGCTGCTGTCGAATGCGCTCAGCCATTCCTGATTCCGCACCCCGGATGTGAAAAAGGGCGCATGGGAATATCCCATGCGCCCTTTTTATATAGCGGGAAGTTGGCGAAAAGCGCGGACTATTCCGGCTTGGCGATGCCCCGGCACTGCGGGCAGCTGCCATAGATCGCCAGCGCGTGCTCGACGATCGTGAAGCCGTGCTTCTCGGCAATCATCTGCTGGCGCTTTTCGATCTCGTCGTCGTAGAACTCTTCGACGCGACCGCAGGTGACGCACACCAGGTGGTCATGGTGGGAACCAGCGTTGAGCTCATAAATGGCCTTGCCGGTCTCGAAATGGTTGCGGTTGAGCAAGCCAGCCTGCTCGAACTGGGTCAATACGCGGTAGACAGTCGCGAGGCCCACGTCCATATTGTCAGCCAACAGGATTTTGTAGACATCTTCGGCCGTCAGGTGCCGTACGGAGCTGTTCTGGAAAATTTCCAGGATTTTCAGGCGCGGCAGGGTTGCCTTCAGGCCGCTGGCCTTCAGGTCGGTCGGATTGTTACTCATGTTTGTTACTCGAATATTGGCGGAGTGCTTTATGATATAGCGTTTTGTAAGCTCCCGCTCGAACGATTTGAGGTTATCTATGCCCGTCAAACCAGCCGTACACCATCGATCCAACGCCAAGGCAGTGCTTGCGGCGGGCCTCGCCGCGACGCTGCTGCTGTCCGGCTGCGCTTCCTGGCGCAGCCCGGCGCCGCCGGTGGCGACGGATGCGGCCGCCACTGCGGCCGATGCGGAAAAGTCGGCCGCCATCGCCAATGCCGGCGCCCAGACCGTCCAGGCGACCCGCTTGCAGAAGTTCCTGTGGATCTTCTCGCCCTACCGTCCGGACATCCAGCAAGGCAACTTCGTCTCGCAAGAAATGCTCGACCAGCTCAAGGCCGGCCAGACCCGCGACCAGGTACGCTTCCTGCTCGGTTCGCCGCTGCTGATGGACGCCTTCCACGCCGACCGCTGGGATTACCCGTTCTACCTGGCGCGCGGCAATGGCGAGCTGACCACCAGCCGCGTGACCGTGTTCTTCAAGGACGACGTGGTCGAGCGCTTCGAAGGCGGCAACCTGCCGAGCGAGCGCGACTACATCGACCGCATCGCCGGTCCGGCCAGGAAGAAAGCCGAAGTGCTGCCGCCGAAACCGGCCGATGCACCGGCCGTCCAGATCAATGCCGGCAACACCGAACGCCGTCCAGGAACCCCGTAATGACCATGTTGAACATTGCCGTCGCCGGCGCCAGCGGCCGCATGGGCCGCATGCTGATCGAAGCCATCCAGGACGCCCCCGACATGCGCCTGGCCGGCGCCCTCGACGTGCCGGGCTCGCCCTCCATCGGCCAGGACGCGGGCGCCTTCGCCGGCATCCTGACCGGGGTCGTGATCGAAGACTCCATCAAGCACGGCCTGCACAATGCCGACATCCTGATCGACTTCACCCGCCCCGAGGGCACGCTGAAGCACCTCGAATACTGCGCCGCCAACGGCAAGCAGATGGTGATCGGCACCACCGGCTTCGACGATGCCGGCAAGGCCGCGATCCGCGCCGCCGCCGACAAGGTCGGCGTGGTGTTCGCACCGAACATGAGCGTGGGCGTGAACGTCACCCTCAAGCTGCTCGAGATGGCCGCCAGGAGCTTCTCGGAAGGCTACGACATCGAGATCGTCGAAGCGCACCACCGCCACAAGGTCGATGCGCCGTCCGGCACCGCGCTCAAGATGGGCGAAGTGATCGCCGACGCCCTGGGCCGCGACCTGAAGGACTGCGCCATCTATGGCCGCGAAGGCGTGACCGGCGAGCGCGATCCGTCGACCATCGGCTTCGCCACCGTGCGCGGCGGCGACGTGGTGGGCGACCATACCGTGATGTTCCTCGGCACCGGCGAGCGGATCGAGGTCAGCCACAAGTCGAGCAGCCGCGTCACCTACGCCCACGGCTCGCTGCGCGCCGCGCGCTTCCTGGCGGACAAGGCCAACGGCCTGTTCGACATGCAGGACGTGCTGGGCCTGAAGGGGTAGACATGGCGGTGGCAGAACTGAACGGCGCCGCCATCGCGGACGAAGCGTCGTTCCACCAGCAGAGCAGGGAGGCCTTCGGCTTCCCGGCGACGTATGCGGACAGCATCGACGCCTGGGTCGACTGCATGAGCTATCTGCGCGACGACGAGAACATGACCAAATTCAGGCTCGAGCCGAACGAGGTGCTGCAGATCGTCATCCTGGACGCCGACAGGCTGAAGGCGGCGGCGCCGGACCTGCTCGAAGAACTGACCTTCTGCGTTGGCGGCATCAACGAACGCTACGAGGATTACGGCGAAAAGCCGGCGCTGGAGCTGATCCTGCGTTGAATCCTTGAAGGCAGCGTTCACCGAGACGCTGCCTTTTTCACATTTTCTCCTCCCGCGCGGCGCAATGTCGCAGTGCAAAATGAACGGGTTATAATGACCGGTTCCACATCCCACATTACGTCTGCAGAAATCATGCAAGAAAAATATAGTCCAGCCGAAGTAGAACAGGCCGCCCAGGCCTACTGGAAGTCGATCGACGCCTATAAAGCCGTCGAAAACGACCCGCGTTTCCCGAAAGGCAAATATTACGCCTGCTCGATGCTGCCTTATCCATCGGGCAAGCTGCACATGGGCCACGTGCGCAACTATACGATCAACGACGTGATGTACCGCTACCTGCGGATGAACGGCTACAACGTGCTGATGCCGATGGGCTGGGACGCCTTCGGCATGCCGGCCGAGAACGCGGCGATGGCCAACAACGTGCCGCCGGCCGAATGGACGTATTCGAACATCGCCCACATGCGTGGCCAGATGGAATCGATGGGCCTGGCGATCGACTGGTCGCGCGAAATGACCGCCTGCAAGCCGGACTACTACAAGTGGAACCAGTGGATGTTCCTCAAGATGCTCGAGAAGGGCATCATCTACCAGAAGACCGGCACCGTGAACTGGGACCCGATCGACCAGACCGTGCTGGCCAACGAGCAGGTGGTCGATGGCCGCGGCTGGCGTTCGGGCGCGCCGATCGAGAAGCGCGAGATCCCGATGTACTACGTGCGCATCACCGACTATGCCGACGAGCTGCTCGACCACGTCGACAACAAGCTGCCGGGCTGGCCGGAGCGCGTGCGCACCATGCAGGCCAACTGGATCGGCAAGTCGACCGGCGTGCGCTTCGCCTTCCCGCATGACGTCAAGGACGACAACGGCGCGGCGATCGGCGAGGGCAAGCTGTATGTGTTCACCACCCGCGCCGACACCATCATGGGCGTGACCTTCTGCGCCGTGGCGCCGGAACACGCGCTGGCCCAGCACGCGGCCCGCGACAACCCCGCGCTGCAGGAATTCATCGCCGAGTGCAAGCTGGGTTCCGTGATCGAGGCCGACATGGCGACGATGGAGAAGAAGGGCATGCCGACCGGCCTGTTCGTCACTCATCCGGTCACGCAAGAACAAATTCCGGTCTGGGTCGGCAACTATGTCCTGATCACCTACGGCGACGGCGCCGTGATGGGCGTGCCGGCGCACGACGAGCGCGACTTCGGCTTCGCGAAAAAATACAACCTCCCGATCAAGCAGGTGGTGGCCGTCGAAGGCCAGGAATTCTCGTTGGAGGCCTGGCAGGAGTGGTATGGCGACAAGGAAGCGGGCCGCACCGTCAACTCGGGCAAGTACGACGGCCTCGATTACACCTCGGCCGTGAACGCGGTCGCCGGCGAACTGGCAGAACAGGGCCTTGGCGAGAAGAAGACCACCTTCCGCCTGCGCGACTGGGGCATCTCGCGCCAGCGCTACTGGGGCACCCCGATCCCGATGATCCACTGCGGCGAGTGCGGCGTCGTGCCGGTTCCCGAAGCCGACCTGCCGGTCGTGCTGCCCGAGCACCTGGTCCCGGACGGCACCGGCAACCCTTTGACCAAGGACGAAGCCTTCCTCAAGTGCGACTGCCCGAAATGCGGCAAGCCGGCGCGCCGCGAGACCGACACGATGGACACCTTCATCGATTCGTCGTGGTACTACATGCGCTATACCTCGCCGGGCTCGAACGAGGCGATGGTCGACGCCCGCAACGATTACTGGATGCCGATGGACCAGTACATCGGCGGCATCGAGCACGCCGTCATGCACCTGCTGTACGCGCGCTTCTGGACCAAGGTGATGCGCGACTTCGGCCTGGTGAAGTTCGACGAGCCGTTCGTCAACCTGCTCACGCAAGGCATGGTGCTCAACGAGACCTATTATCGCGAAGACGCGGCTGGCAAGAAGACCTGGTTCAATCCGGCCGACGTCGAGCTGACGTTCGACGACAAGGGCCGCCCACAGAGCGCGGTACTGACGGCTGATGGACAACCGGTCGAAATCGGCGGCACCGAGAAGATGTCGAAGTCGAAGAACAACGGCATCGACCCGCAAGCGCAGATCGAACAGTACGGCGCCGACACCGCGCGCCTGTTCACGATGTTCGCCTCGCCGCCGGAACAGACCCTGGAGTGGTCGAACAGCGGCGTCGAAGGCGCCAGCCGCTTCCTGCGCCGCGTGTGGGCCTTCGGCTACGCGCAGCGCGAGCGCATTGCAGCGAGCTTCAACGGCGAAGCGCAGGGTACGCTGAACGACGACCAGAAAACGCTGCGCCGCGAAGTGCACAAGGTGCTGCAGCAGGCCGACTACGACCTGAAGCGCATCCAGTACAACACCGTGGTCTCGGCCTGCATGAAGATGCTCAACACGCTGGAGTCGGCCAAACTGGACGATTCGGCCCCCTCGAACGCGATCGTCGCCGAAGGCTTCTCGATCTTCCTGCGCCTGCTGAACCCGGTCGCGCCGCACATCACCCACGCGCTGTGGCAGGAGCTGGGCTTCGCCACCGCCCATGGCGACATCCTGAACGCCGCCTGGCCGCAGGTCGACCCGGCCGCGCTGGAACAGTCCGAGATCGAGATGATGATCCAGGTGAACGGCAAGCTGCGCGGCTCGGTCAAGGTGCCGAAGGAGGCCGACAAGGCCGCCATCGAAGCCGCCGCGCTGGCATCGGAAGCGGTGCAGAAGTTCATCGAAGGCACGCCGAAGAAGGTGATCGTGGTGCCGGGCAAACTCGTCAACATCGTGGTGTAATGATGACCATGTCGAACAAGACCCTGGTGCGTGCGTTGGCTGCGATGTTGATGGCCGGAGTATTGGCTGGCTGCGGCTTCAAGCTGCGCGGCAGCGACGGCCAGTACAACCTGCCGTTCCACAGCATCTGGCTGTCGTTCAGCGAAGCCTCGCCGCTGGGCACGGAGCTCAAGCGCAACCTGCGCGCGGGCGACAACGTGCGCATCGAGACCGATGCTTCCAAGGCCGAGGCCCTGTTCGACGTGATCAGCGAATCGCGCGGCAAGGCGATCCTGTCGCTCAACAGCCTGGGCCGGGTGCGCGAGTATTCGCTCAGCTACACCCTGGTGTTCCAGGTGCGCGACGCCAACAACCGCCAGCTGCTGGCGCCGACCGAGATCACCCTGCGCCGCAATATCGCCTTCGACGAAGGGCAGGTGCTGGCCAAGGAATCCGAAGAAGCGCTGCTGTACCGCGACATGCAGTCCGACCTGGTGCAGCAGATCCTGCGCCGCCTGGTGGCGATCAAGCCGGCAGGCGCCTGACAACGATGCAGTTGCGGCTCGAGGCGCTCGACGGCCACCTGTCCAAGGGGCTGGCCCCCTTGTACGTGATCACCAGCGACGAGCACCTGCTCGCGCTGGAAGCGGCCGACCGGATCCGCAAGACGGCGCGCGCGCAAGGCTATACCGAGCGTGACGTGCTCACGGTCGAGCGCAGCTTCAAGTGGGGCGAGCTGCTGGCCGCCAACCAGGCCTTGTCGCTGTTCGGCGACAAGAAACTGATCGAGCTGCGCATCCCGACCGGCAAGCCGGGCAAGGACGGCAGCGCCGCGCTGCAGAGCTATGCGAAAGACCTGAGCCCCGACAACCTGACCCTGATCACCTTGCCGAAGCTGGATTGGCAGACCGCCAAGTCGTCGTGGGTGACGGCGCTACAGCAGGCGGCCGTCTACATCGACATCCCGAACGTCGAGCGCGCGCACCTGCCGGGCTGGATCGGACAGCGCCTGTCGAGCCAGGGCCAGAGCGCCGAGCGCCAGAGCCTGGACTTCATCGCCGACCGGGTCGAGGGCAACCTGCTGGCGGCGCACCAGGAAATCCAGAAGCTCGGCCTGTTGTACGAGCCGGGCAAGCTCGGTTTCGAGCAGGTGCACGATGCGGTGCTGAACGTGGCGCGCTACGACGTGTTCAAGCTGTCCGAGGCGATGCTGGGCGGCGACCCGGCGCGCCTGGCGCGCATGCTCGAAGGCTTGAAAGGCGAGGGCGAGGCGCTGCCGCTGGTGCTGTGGGCGGTGTCCGAAGAAATCCGCACGCTGCTAAAATTGAAGACCGGGATGGCGCAGGGGCGCCCGCTGGGCGCGCTGCTGAAGGAATACCGGATCTGGGGACCGCGCGAGCGGATGATGGAACCGGCGCTGCGCCGCGTGTCGCTGGGCACGCTCGAAGCGGCGCTGCAGGAGGCCGCGCAGGTCGACCGCATGGTCAAGGGCTTGCGCTCGAAGCAGTTCGCGGGCGATGCGTGGGATGCGATGCTGCAGCTGGCGTTGAAGGTGGCGCGGTAATCATGGCGCGGCCGGTCGGCGCCGGTTGAACGCGTCGGCGGGAGACCCGCCAACCCTACGTAGGGTTGGCGGCTTCGCCGCCGACGCGTTCAACGCACACATGCAAACCCGTTCCGACCAAACACAATGTAACGCAACGGGAATCACGATGGACATCACCGCACACATGCACCAACTGGGCCGCCAGGCCAGGGCCGCCTCGCGCGCGATGGCGCGCGCCGACACCGCGACCCGCAACCGCGCGCTCGAACTGATCGCCGCCGCCATCGAACGCGATGCCGACGCATTGCGCGCGGCCAATCAAAAAGACCTGGATGCCGCGCAGGCCGCCGGCCTGGCCCCGGCCCTGATGGACCGCCTGGCCTTGTCGGATGCCGCGATCGCCACCATGGTCGCCGGCCTGCGCCAGATCGCCACCTTGCCAGACCCGGTCGGCGAGATCTCGAACATGAAGGTGCGCCCGAGCGGCATCCAGGTGGGCCAGATGCGGGTGCCGCTGGGCGTGATCGGCATCATCTACGAAGCGCGTCCGAACGTGACGGTCGACGCCGCTGGCCTGTGCATCAAGAGCGGCAATGCCGCCATCCTGCGCGGCGGCTCGGAAGCGATCCACTGCAACCGCGCGCTGGCGCTGCTGGTGGCCGAAGGGCTGGCCGGCGCCGGCCTGCCGCAAAACGCCGTGCAGGTGGTCGACACCACCGACCGCGCCGCCGTCGGCGCCATGATCACCATGCCGGAATACGTGGACGTGATCGTCCCGCGCGGCGGCAAGGGCCTGATCGCGCGCCTGATGCAAGAGAGCACGGTGCCGATGATCAAGCACCTGGATGGCATCTGCCACGTGTACATCGACGACAAGGCCGACATCGAGAAGGCGCTGGCGATCGCGTTCAACGCCAAGTGCCACCGCTACGGCACCTGCAACACGATGGAGACGTTGCTGGTGGCGCGCGGGATCGCCCCAGGCGTGCTGCCGCGCCTGGCCGAGATGTATGCGGCGAAAGAGGTCGAGCTGCGTGCCGATCCCGAGTCGCATGCGATCCTGGCCGGCTACCCGCACCTGGCCAACGCGGTGGACGAAGACTGGTCGACCGAATACCTGGCCCCGATCCTGGCGGTGAAGGTAGTGGCCGATATGGATGAGGCCATCGACCACATCACCGCCTACTCGTCGAAGCACACCGAATCGATCGTCACCGAAGACTACACGCGCGCCATGCGCTTCCTGCGCGAAGTAGACTCGGCCTCGGTGATGGTGAACGCCTCGACCCGCTTCGCGGATGGCTTCGAGTACGGCCTGGGCGCCGAGATCGGCATCTCGAACGACAAGCTGCATGCGCGCGGCCCGGTGGGCCTGGAAGGACTCACCTCGCTCAAGTACGTCGTGTTCGGGCACGGCGAAGTTCGCAACTGAGAATAAGGGAAACGCATGTACCTCTGGATCAAGGCCCTGCACATCGTCTTCATCGCCTCGTGGTTCGCCGGCCTGTTCTACCTGCCGCGCATCTTCGTCAACCTGGCCCAGGAAACCAATCCGGCGGCACTCGAGCGACTGCAGGGCATGGCGCGCCGGCTGTACCGCTTCACCACGATCCTGATGGTGCCGGCGCTGCTGCTCGGCCTGTGGCTGGCGATGATGATCGGCATGAAGCATGGCTGGTTGCATGCGAAGCTGCTGCTCGTGGTGCTGGCGATCGGCTACCATCATGCCTGCGGATCGATCCTGAAGAAATTCGAGCGTGGGGTGAATACGCGCAGCCATACCTGGTTCCGCTGGTTCAATGAAGTGCCGGTGATCCTGCTTTTGGTGATCGTGATCCTGGCAACAGTCAAGCCGTTTTAGTTGGCAGCACCCTAACGCTTGAACCGTCGTCCCCGCGAAGGCGGGGACCCAAGTTTGCTTGCATGGTCACGAAGGCATGTGCTTGTGGCTGAACATAAGACTTGGGTCCCCGCCTGCGCGGGGACGACGTCTTAAAGCAGTTGGCAGTAAATATTCGACGGTCATCCCGCACCACGGCTGACGCGTTATTCAACACAGTTTCATCAACGGACAAAGGGTACCCCTCATGGCTTCCTATTTTTGCCCATGCCCGCGCGGCATGGAAGCGGCATTGGCCGAAGAACTGGGCGAGATCGCCCAGCTGAGCACTACCTTCAGGGTGCACAACCAGGTGCCGGGCGGCGTGCACTGCTCGGGCTCGATGCAGGATGCCTGGCTGGTCAACCTGCATTCGCGCATCGCGTCGCGTGTGCTGATGCGCATGGGCCAGCGCAGCTACAGCAACGAAAACGACATCTACGACCTGGTGCTCGAGCAGCCCTGGGAAGACTGGTTCGGCCCCGACCACACGATCCGGGTCGACGTCACCGCCGTCAAGTCGCCGCTCAAGAGCCTCGAATTCACCACGCTCAAGATCAAGGATGCGATCTGCGACCGCTTCCGCGACCAGTACAACAAGCGCCCGTCGGTCGACACGCGCGAGCCCGATATGCGCATCGTCGGCTTCCTCGACCAGCGCAACTTCATCATCTACCTGGACACCTCGGGCGAGGCGCTGTTCAAGCGCGGCTGGCGCGAAGAGACGGGCGACGCGCCGCTGCGCGAGAACCTGGCCGCCGGCCTGCTGCGGGTGTCGGGCTGGAAGCCGGGCGTGCCGCTGTTCGACCCGATGTGCGGCTCGGGCACGATCCTGGTCGAGGCAGCCCAGATGGTGCAGGGCATCCCGCCCGGCGCGCGCCGCCGCTTCGCCTTCGAGCAGTTCGCCGACCACGATCGCCAGGCCTGGGCCGCGATGAAGGCCGCCATCAAGCCGAACCCGCTGCCGAGCGAACCGACCATCTTCGGCTCGGACATCTCGGGCGACATGGTCGCCATGACGCGCCATAACCTGAAGGTGGCCGGCATCCTGTTCGAGGTGCCGCTCAAGCAGATCGAGGCCCAGCACGTGGTCGCGCCGACGACCGAGACGGGCATCCTGCTGACCAACCCGCCGTATGGCGAACGGATCGGCGTGCGCGGCGACAGCACCGTGCCGCAGGACGAGATGGCGTTGGGCTTCTACTCGGCCTTCAGCACCACGCTCAAGCAGCGCTTCGCCGGCTGGACCGCCTACCTGTTCACGGCCGACCTGGGCCTGCCCAAGATGCTGCGCCTGAAGGAATCGCGCAAGACGCCGTTCTTCAACGGCGCGCTCGAATGCCGCCTGTTCCGCTTCGACATGGTGGCCGGTTTCAACCGCCGCGAAGAAGCAAAGCCGAAACAGGACTGACGATGCTGCCGCCAACCGACCCGCCCGATCTTCCGAAGGACCCCGTCACCCCGGTTCCGCTTCCCACCCCGCACAAGATCGCGATGCTGTCGGCCGGCGGCCTGGCGACCCTGCTGGCGGCCCTGTCGATGCTGGGGCCGTTCTCGATCGACGCCTACCTGCCGGCCTTCCCGCAGATCCAGGCCGAGCTGGCGGCCACCCCGCTGGAAGTGCAGCAGACGCTGACCGCCTATATGCTGGCCTTCGCCGGCATGGTGCTGTGGCATGGCGCGCTGTCGGACGCCTTCGGACGGCGCAACGTGATCCTGGTGGCGCTGGTAGTGTTCGCGGTCGCCACCTTCGGCTGCGCCGCGGCATCGTCGGTGCACTACCTGTGGGTGTTCCGCATCCTGCAGGGCGTGTCGGCGGGGGCGGGCGTGGTGGTGGGACGCGCCATCATCCGCGACCTGTATTCCGACACCGCGGCGGCGCGCCTGCTGTCGATGGTGACGATGATCTTCTCGATCGCGCCGGCCATCGCGCCGGTGGTGGGCGGCTGGATCGTGCTGTGGTTCGACTGGCGCGCCATCTTCCTGGCGCTGTGCATCTACACCGTGCTGCTCGCCTGGTTCTGCTGGAAGCACCTGCCCGAGACCATTCCGAGCACCCAGCGCCAGCCGTTCAACCCGCGCTTCCTGGCCCAGAGCTACGCCGCCATCTTCAGCTCCTTCCTGTTCCACATGAAGGCCGGCGTCACCGCCCTGAACTTCGGCGGCCTGTTCCTGTACGTCGCGGCGGCCCCGGTCATGCTGCCCGAGAGCCTGGGCCTGGGACCGTCGCAGTTCGCCTGGCTGTTCGTGCCGACCGTGAGCGGCATCTTCCTCGGCTCGCTGATGGCCAACCGCCTGGCCGGCCGGCTGGATTTCGCGCGCCAGATCCGCATCGGCTACTTCTTCATGCTGGCCGCGGTGACCTTCAACGTCGGCTACCACGCCTTCCTGCCGCCGGCGCTGCCGTGGACGGTGGCGCCGATGTTCTTCTTCACCTTCGGCAGCTCGCTGATCGCGCCCGGCGCCACCCTGCTGGCGCTCGACCTGTTCCCGCACATCCGCGGCACTGTCGCCTCGTGCCAGTCCTTCGTCTCGACCCTGCTGGGGGCGGTGGTGGCCGGCGTGGTGGCGCCGATCCTGTCGCATTCGGTGCTGGCGCTGGCGATCGGCCAGATGTTCTTCGTGCTGCTGTCGCTCGCGTTCTGGGATACGGCGCGGCGTCACCGCAGAAAGCTGCGGGCGCGCGGCGAACAGGTGCCGTGATCACCTAGCCCGGCTCTGCCGGGCTTTTTTGTATCCAAAAAATTATGATTTATCAAGAAACAGTCGTATCGATGCAACAAGCATATGTCATTTTTCTTGCGACGTAACTCTAGAGTGGTGCCTCGGCAAGCTTTACTCGTGTAACTATTGTTCCTGATCAGAAATGTATATATGCTACGATACGTTTTTTACATCCGGAGCAGAGGGCAAAAGTCTCGCCTGTTCCATTGACTGAAGTGCTAGATGTTGTGGCATGCCCTCACGAGCGGCAGCGCCACCAACCAGAACCTTCGACAAGTGGCGGGCCGTGTTTGACAACATGCACCAATCCGACCAGGACATCCGCAATCGCCTCCTGATTGCCCGACTGCCGGCGATGCCGCAGATCCTGGTCAAGCTGATCGAGCACCTGCAGGCCGACGACCTCGGCATGCCGGAGCTGGCCGCCCTGATCTCGAAGGATGCCGGCATGACCGGCAAGCTGCTGGCGGTCGCCAACAGCTCCGCCTACCACCGCCACTCGCGCAGCGCCAACCTCGAACAGTCGCTGGTGGCGCTCGGCACCGACATGATCAAGACCCTGGTCATCAGCGATTCGGTGTTCCAGACTTTCAATAGCTTCCCCCATTCGGGCAGTACCGACCTGCGCGCGTTCTGGAAGAATTCGCTCAGCGCGGCGGTGCTGGCGCGCGAGGCGGCGCGCGCGCTCGACTATGCGCATCCCGAAGAAGCCTATCTCGCGGGCCTGCTGCACAACGTCGGCCGGCTGGCGCTGCTGGCCGCCGCGCCCAAGGAATACGGCTTCAATTTCACCGCGCGCGACGACGACGACCTGTGCGCGGTCGAGCAGCGCACCCTGCAGATCACCCACACCGAGGCCGGCGCCTGGCTGGTCGAGCGCTGGCAGCTCGATTCCTTCCTGGCCGACGCGGTGCTGTACCACCACGAGCCGAGCGCGCGGCTCGAGTCGAGCCATCCCCTGATCCGCATCGTGCGCCTGGCGCACGTGCTGTCGAGCCATGCGGACGACGCCACGCTGGTAGTCGAGGCCTGCGCGCTGTGCGGCATCGACGCCGCGCATGCGGCCCAGCTGGTCCAGAAGGCCGCACGCCAGGTCGAGCAGGCCGCCGCCCACCTGGGCATCGACCTGGCCGGGGCCGACGACATCCCGAGCCCGCCGGCCTACGCGCCGCCGGCGTTGCCGACCGATCCGGTCCAGCAGCGCCTGAACGAGGAAGTGCGCAATATGGTGCTGGTGTCCGAAGTCGGCCAGAGCCTGGCGCGCCAGCAGGGCGAGTCGGGCCTGCTGGACGCGATGACGCGCACCGCCCGCATCCTGTTCGATTTCGAAAGCGCCGTGGTGCTGCTCGAGAACCCGACCGGCCAGGCGCTGGCCGGTGCGCCGACCTTCGGCGTGCAGCGCATCGCCGAATTCACGGTGTCGCTGTCGAAAGGCGGCCCGGTCGCGCGCAGCGCGCTCGAACGCCGGCCGGCCTTCGTCCAGCAACGCGACCAGCTGGGCCTGGCCGAGGAACAGCTGCTGCGCATGCTGGGCACCGACAGCCTGGTGGTGGTGCCGCTGGTCGCCGGCGCCCGTTGCCTGGGCGTGCTGGTGGGCGGCGTGCCGGGCTGGCAGCTGCCGCATTGCCAGCGCCGCGAGCGCTTCATGCAGGCCTTCGGCGCCCAGGCCGCGGGCGCCCTGGAAAACCTGCTGCTCGAGCGCGGCCACGCGCGGCGCCAGCTGGCCAACGTGGCCGAAGAATTCCGCGACGCCTCGCGCCGTGTGATCCACGAAGTGAACAATCCGCTGGCGATCATCAAGAACTACCTGAGCGTTTTGGACGGCAAGCTGGCGCGCCAGGAACCGGTGGGCGGCGAGCTGTCGATCCTGAACGAAGAGATCGACCGCGTCGGCCAGCTGATCGGCAGCCTGGCCGACCCGCGCACGTCCGGCGCGCTGGAACCCGGCCCGCGTCCGCTCGATGCGGCCAAGGTGGTGGACGACGTGCTGCGCCTGTTCCGCAGCAGCGGTTTCGTGCCGGCCACGACCCAGGTCGTCTCGCGCATGGAGGGCGACGGCGCGATCGAGGGCGATCCCGACCTGCTCAAGCAGATCCTGGTCAACCTGGTCAAGAATGCGGTCGAGGCCCTGGGCAGCCGTCCGAATGGCCGGATCGAGATCGTCAACCGCGGCCACGTGAACCGCGAGCGCCAGGTCTACCTGGAACTCGTCGTCGGCGACAACGGCCCTGGCCTGTCGCGCGAAGTGCTGGCCAACCTGTTCTCTCCGGTCGCGAGCGGCAAGGACGGCCATGACGCCGGCGCGAACGGCAACCGCGGCCTGGGCCTGTCGATCGTCCATGGCCTGGTCAAGAAGCTGGGCGGCCACATCGCCTGCCGTAGCAGCGGCTCCGGCACCTCCTTTGAAATCCTGTTGCCGGCGTGGTCCGGCGCCGGCGCGGCCCCCGCGCTCCCGGCGCGCGCGCTCGGTTCCGCTTGATGTCCACCATGTTTCCCGGCGAACCCGCTCCTTATTCCCTGACCCTCGAGACCGACAGCCAGCCGAACCTGCTGCTGGTCGACGACGAGCCGCGCCTGCTGTCCTCGCTGTACGAACTGCTGCAGGGACGCGGCTACCGCCTGGTCACGGCGCCGTCGGGCACCGATGCCCTGGCCCACCTGTCGCGCCAGCACTTCGACCTGGTCCTGCTCGACCTGCGCCTGCCCGATATCGGCGGCCACGAGATCATGGACTTCATCAACGCCAAGGGCATCGACGCCGACGTGATCGTGATGAGCGGCGAAGTCGGGATCGATGCCGCCATCGGCGCGCTCAAGCGTGGCGCCTACAGCTACCTGCGCAAGCCCTACAGCCGCGAGGAGCTGCTCTCCACCGTGAGCAATGCGCTGCAGCGGCGCCGCCTGATGCTGGACAACGCGCGCATCGCGAACCAGCTCGAGAATTCCGAGAAGATGTACCGCTACCTGGTCGACTCGTCGCCGGACATCATCTATACGCTGAACCACGAAGGCCGCTTCACGTTCGTGAACGACCGCGCCTACCAGCTGCTGGGCTACACCCGCGAAGAGCTGATCGGCCAGCACTACTCGATCCTGGTGCACGAGGAAGACCTGGAACGCGCGCGCTACGTGTTCAACGAGCGCCGGGTCGACGAGCGCGCTTCGCGCAACGTCGAACTGCGCCTCAAGTGCCGGGGCGGCAACGGCCATGACCGCACTTTCAACACCACCCTGATGACGATCTCGCTCAACGCGATCGGCATGCACGTGCCGGACCAGGAAGTGAAGACGCTCGAGTTCTTCGGCACCTATGGCGTGGCGCGCGACATCACCGACCGCAAGCGCGCCGAAGAGGTCATCTCCTACCAGGCCTACCACGACATCCTGACCGACCTGCCGAACCGCATCCTGTTCAAGGACCGTCTCGGCCTGGCCGTGATCCAGGCCAAGCGCAAGCAGACCGAGCTCGCGGTGATGTTCATCGACCTCGATCGCTTCAAGCTGGTGAACGACACGCTCGGCCACGTGAAGGGCGACGAGCTGCTGCAGCAGGCCGCCAACCGCCTGAAGGAATGCCTGCGCAAGGGCGACACCCTGGCGCGCCAGGGCGGCGACGAATTCACCATCGTGCTGCCCGAGCTGCGCGACCGCGACGACGCACGCATGGTGGCCGATAAATTCCTCGAAGTGCTGCAGGAACCGTTCGACCTCGATGGCCATGAAGTGCACATCTCGGCCTCGATCGGCATTGCGATCTATCCGAAGGATGGCGAATCGATCGACGAGCTGCTGCGCCACGCCGACATCGCGATGTACCAGGTGAAGGCGCTTGGCAAGAACGGCCACAGCTTCTACCACGACTCGATGCTCGAGGTGTCGCACCAGAAGATCGCGCTGGAACAGGCGCTGCGCCGCGCCCTGGAACACGACGAGCTGGAGATGTTCTACCAGCCGCAGATCGACGCCATGACCGGCCGCATCACGGGCGCCGAGGCGCTGATGCGCTGGAACCATCCGACGCGCGGGCGCCTGTCGGCCGGCGAGTTCCTGCCCTTCGCCGAAGAGAATGGCCTGATGCTGCCGATCTCGGACTGGATGATCGGCGCGCTGTGCCGCGACATGCTGCAGTGGAATGCGATCGGCGGCAGCGAGATCCGCCTGTCGCTGAATCTGTCGCCGCAATACCTCGACCGCGGCGACTTCTTCGAGAAGATGCGCGGCGCGCTGGCGCGCTACGGCATCTCGCCGCAGCAGATCGAGGTGGAGATCACCGAGAACATCTGCATCCGCAATCCGCAGTACGCGATCGAGCAGCTCAACAAGCTGTGCCAGCTGGGCGTGTCGATCGCGATCGACGACTTCGGCACCGGTTATTCGTCGCTGTCGTACCTGCACCGCTTCCCGATCCACACCGTCAAGATCGACCAGTCGTTCGTGAAAGAGATCCACCAGGAAGACGGCCACTATCCAGTGATCCTGGCGATCATCTCGATCGCGCGCGGCCTGGGGCTGAACCTGATCGCCGAAGGCGTCGAGATCGAGGAGCAGGCGCGCTACCTGCGCGCCAATGGCTGCCTGACGATGCAGGGCTACCTGTTCTACCGCCCGATCTCGCTACAGGATTTCATGGCTGCGCTGCGCACCCAGACAGGCGGCGGCAGTCTGCGCGCGGTACAGGCCTGACCGATCATGCAGGGCGCCGCACCGACCTACAGCGCCGAGTTTCTTCGTGTGAAAGGGCTGGCCGAACGCGGTGTGCTCCAGGCGCAGCACAGCCTCGGCTTCATGTACGTCAACGGACAGGGCGTGCCGAAGAACGACGAGCTGGCCCTGGTCTGGTACCGGATGGCGGCCGCCGGCGGCCTGGCTCAGGCCCAGTACAACCTCGGCGTGATGCTGCAGAAGGGGCAAGGCGTCGCACAGGACTATGCCCAGGCGGCCCACTGGTACGGACGCGCGGCCGAACAGGGCTATGCGCCGGCCCAGTACAACCTGGGCTGGCTGTACGCGAAAGGCCATGGCGTGCCCGGCGACGTGGGCCAGGCGCTGTACTGGTTCAGCCAGGCGGCCGAGCAGGGAGAACCGGGCGCCCAGCACAACCTGGGCATGATGTTCGAGACCGGCAAGGGCGTGCCCCAGGACCAGGAAGCGGCCATGCGCTGGTACCGGCGCGCGGCGGAACAGGGTTATCTGCGCTCGCAGTACAACCTGGGACTGCGCTACGAGGCCGGCCAGGGCGTGGCGCGCGACGCGCGCGAGGCGGTGGCGTGGATGCGCAAGGCGGCGAAGCAGGGCCATGCGCCGGCCCAGTTCAACCTCGGCCTGCGCTACGACAAGGGCCAGGACGTCGAGCAGGACAGCCGGCAGGCGATCCTGTGGTACGGCCGCGCCGGCGAGCAGGGACATGCCAGCTCGCAGTTCAATCTCGCTTTAATTTACGACACCGGCCACGGCGTGCCGCGCGACGAGGCGCTGGCGCTGGCCTGGTACCGGCGCGCCGCTGAACAGGGCCATGCCGGCGCCCAGAACAGCCTCGGCATGCGCCATGAGCACGGCCAGGGCGTGGCGCTCGATGCCGCGCAGGCGGCCGACTGGTATCGCAAGGCAGCCGAGCAGGGCCTGCCGGCGGCCCAGTACCACCTGGGACAGCTCATCGATGCCGGCAACGGCGTCGAACAGGACGCGGCCCTGGCCGCCCATTGGTATCGGAAGGCGGCCGAGCAGGGCCACCTGCGGGCCCAGTTCGACCTCGGCCTGCGCCATGAAAGTGGCAATGGCGTCGCGCAGGACAGTAACGAGGCGCTGGCATGGTATCGGCGCGCGGCAAGCCAGGATTACGCGCCGGCCCAGTACATGGTCGGCGCGCTGCTCGACCGCCTCGACACGGGCAACCCGTTCGAAGCGACCGACTGGTTCCACAAGGCCGCCGACCAGCGGCACGCGCTGGCGCAGTTCGAACTGGGGCTGCGCTACGACTGCGGCAAGGGCGTGGAGCGCGACTACGAGGCGGCGCATTTCTGGTACCTGTGCGCCGCGCGCCAGGGCCATGCGCGGGCCCAGTTCAACCTGGGCGTGATGTATGCGGCGGGACAGGGCGCCCAGCGCGACCTGGTCGAGGCCTATGCCTGGCTGCACCGGGCCGGCGCCGCCGGCGTGGCGCCGGCCACGGCCTACCTGGCCAGGATCGCCGGCCGGATGGAGCCGCAACAGTTGTCCCAGGCAGAGCGTCTGGTTTCTGCTTGACGTCCCGCATTTGAACCGTCGGTCGGTGCGCACGGCTGCGCCAGCGCACCGTGCGCGTATGCACGCCGCGTTATACTGTATGCCCATACAGTCACGCGCGCGCGATGGAACTTAACGACAAGCTCGAAATCCTGGCCGACGCGGCCAAGTACGACGCATCCTGCGCCAGCAGCGGTGCGCCCAAGCGCGGCTCCGAGGGCAAGGACGGCCTGGGCGCCACTACCGGCATGGGTATCTGCCACAGCTATACGCCGGACGGCCGCTGCGTCTCGCTGCTCAAGATCCTGCTCACCAATTTCTGCATCTACGACTGCCAGTACTGCATCAACCGCCGCACCTCAAACGTGCCGCGGGCGCGCTTCGCGGTCGACGAAGTGGTCAAGCTGACCCAGGATTTCTATCTTCGCAATTACATCGATGGGCTGTTCCTCAGCTCGGGCATCATCCAGTCGGCCGACTACACGATGGAGCAGCTGGTCGCCGTGGCGCGCCAGCTGCGCGAGGTGCACCAGTTCCGCGGCTACATCCACCTCAAGACCATTCCCGACGCCGATCCATTGCTGATCCAGGAAGCCGGGCGCTGGGCCGACCGCCTGTCGGTGAACATCGAGCTGCCGACCCACGACAGCGTGACCCGCCTCGCGCCCGAGAAAAGCGTCCACACGATCAAGCTGGCGATGGGCTCGATCCGGCGCAAGCTCGACGAAAAAGCCGAGGAACCGAAGGCGCCCAATTTTGCGCCGGCCGGCCAGAGCACGCAGATGATCGTCGGCGCCGACGCCAGCGACGACCACACCATTCTGAACACGGCCGAGACGCTGTACGGCAGCTATAAGCTCAAGCGCGTCTACTACTCGGCCTTCAGTCCGATCCCGCAGAGTCCCGGCAGCGTGCCGCTGGCGCCGCCGCCGCTGTTGCGCGAACATCGCCTGTACCAGGCCGACTTTCTGTTGCGCGGCTATGGCTTCACGGCCGGCGAACTGATGCCGCAGACGGGCAACCTGGCGCTGGACGTCGACCCCAAGCTGGCCTGGGCGCTGGCCAACCGCGAGCACTTCCCGATGGACCTGAACCGGGTCGACGCGTCGCTGATCCCGCGCATTCCGGGCATCGGCCTGCGCAACGCCAAGCGCCTGGTCGAGCTGCGCCGCCTGCGCCGCATTCGCTGGGAAGATTTATCGCGCCTGCGCTGCAGCCTGAAGAAACTGGCGCCCTTCGTCGTCACCGCCGACTACAAGCCGGCGCAGGGCGCGACCAGTTCCGACCTGCTGCGCAAGCACATGGCCGATGCGCCGCAGCAGATGAACCTGTGGCCCGAATTGCAGGCGGCATGAAACCGGGCGCCAGCCCCGCCGAACTTGCCGCCGGCGCGGTGGCGGCTGTGCGCGCGGGCCGGCCGCTGCTGGTCAGGGACTTCACCGAATGGCGCGCAGTAGCGCGCGAACTGCTGGGCGCCCGCGTCGCGCCCGCATCCGTGACCTGGGGCGCGCCGGGGGAAGACCTGTTCTCGGGTGCGCCGGCATCGATCGCCGCTGCGCATAATGGGGGCGACCTCCTGTCGGCCGCGACCCAAGCGGACGAGCAGGAGCCGATCAACGGCACGACGCCACGACCGCATATCCCTCGCTCGCTGATGGAGATGCTGCAGACCGCCGCCTGCTACCGCGACCACGACCGCTGGGCCTTCCTGTACCGCGTGATCTGGCGCTGGCAGCAGGGCGAGCACGACGTGCAGTCGCCCGCCGATGCGGACGGCCAGCGGCTAAATTCGATGGTCAAGGCGGTGCGGCGCGAGGTACACGATATGCACGCCTACATCCGATTCCGCGAACGGCCGATCGAGGCCGGAGCGCCCCATTTCGTCGCCTGGTTCGAGCCGGCCCACGACGTGCTGCCGCAGGTGGCCGAACATTTTGTCGCGCGCATGGGCAAGGTGAGCTGGATGATCGCCACGCCCGACGCCAGCGTGCTGTGGGACGGCGCCACCCTGCACCAGACTGGCCCCCTGATGTCGAGCGCGGCCGACCTGATTGACGCGGGCGAGGCGTTGTGGCTGACCTATTACCGCAGCATCTTCAATCCGGCGCGTTTGAACACGCAGGTCATGAACAGCCATATTCCTTCGCGCTTCTGGAAGAACCTGCCGGAGGGCGCGCTGGTGCCGTCCCTGGTGAGCCAGGCCGGCCTGGGCGCCCGCCGCATCGGCCAGGTGGAAGCGGTGGGGCGGCGCAGCGGCCGCACGATCCCGATCGAAGCCGAGCAGGCCCAGCCCGAGCGCCAGCAGCCGTCGAAGCTGGACGAGTGCCGGCGCTGTGACTTGTGGGAACACGCGACCCAGGCGGTGGGCGGCGAAGGACCGAAGAGTGCGAAGATCATGATCGTCGGCGAGCAGCCGGGCGACCAGGAAGACCTGGCCGGCCAGCCCTTCGTCGGCCCGGCCGGCAAGCTGCTCGACCGCGTGTTCGAGCAGGCCGGCGTCGATCGCAAGGGCGTCTACATCACCAACGCCGTCAAGCATTTTAAATGGGAGCCGCGCGGCAAGCGGCGCCTGCACAAGACGCCGGCGCAGAAGGAGATCGAGGCTTGCCATTACTGGCTCGAGAAGGAGATCGCCACGCGCAAGCCGAAGGTGATCGTGGCGATGGGAGCGACCGCATTGAAATCGGTGCTGCAGACCGGAAGCGTGACCCTGAAGGACAAGCTGGGGCATCCGGTGCGGCATGGCGACAGCTGGGTGGTGACGATCTATCACCCGTCGTATGTGCTGCGCGTGCCGGACGAATCGGCGAAGCATGAGGCGTTCTCGGTGATGGTCAAGGGCTTGAAACTGGCGCAGGAACTGCTCGACCGGCTTGACGTGCCGGAGCCGCCGTCCGCTAGCTGATATATGCACGATATGCCTGGCTCATGTAATTGAAACAGGCGTGTTACAGCAGGTTCATGGACGACGTCATTGGCGTAAGATCTGGCGATTCCCACTACCGGATGCCGTCATGAGCAGACTCGCAGTATCAGCTTTCTCCCTATGCATATTGGCCGCCCCCGCATGGGCGCAAACCGCCGATGTGCCCGAGCCGGCGCAGACGGTCGTCGATGTCGGCGCAGCCGAACCGGCGCCGGAACAGATCCACGTCGTGGCCCAGCGTCCCGGCCCTGGTTTGTGGAAGGTGTCGAAGGGCGAGCATGTGCTGTGGGTGTTCGGCATGTACGGCCCGGTGCCGAAGGACATGCAATGGCGCTCACATGAAGTCGAGCGCGTCATCCGGAATTCGCAGGAATACTTGTCGGCGCCCACTGCCTCGGCGAAGCCTGGCTTCTTCAAGTCGATTACACTGCTGCCAAGCCTCATCGGCATGCGCAAGAATCCGGATGGCGCAACCCTGCGCGACGTGATGCCTGCCGAAGACTATGCGCGCTGGACCACATTCAAGGCCAGGTATTTGCAGGACAACGATGACGTGGAGCGCGAGCGTCCGATCTTCGCGGCGGAGGTACTGTCGGATGCCGCGCGCAAGCAGTCCGGCCTGGTCGACAGCTACGCGGTGCGCAATCAGGTACTGGCCCTGGTGAAGAAGGCGAAGCTGAAGGAGACCTCGTCCACCTTCCAGATCCCGATGGACAATGCGCGCACGGTGCTGAAGAACTTCAAGAAGTCGACCCTGGGCGACGCCGCCTGCCTGGCGCAGACGATGGCGACGCTGGAGCAGGATATCGAGGCCGCCAGCGAGCGCGCCGATGCATGGGCCAAGGGCGACCTGGATGCGATGCGCAAGCTGGACTTCACCACGCGTGAAGAGGCGTGCTTCGGTTCCTTGATGAACAGTGCCGCGTTCGATGCGGAGCCTGAATTCAAGAACATGAAGGTGCGTGCGCAGGCGATGTGGATCGCCTCGGCCGAGAAGGCGCTCGAAGCGAATGCATCGACGTTCGCCATGCTGCGGGTCGACGAGATCTTCGATCCGAAAGGCGTGATCGCGGCGTTGGCGGCGAAGGGGTATGCGGTCGAACAGCCGGAGTGATTCTGGCACGCGCGCATGGCCGATTGGCCGTGCGCATTGGGGTTGATTGGGAATTTGTCAAACCTTCCCAAACGCGCGTAGAATGTTGGCAACGCGGGTGTAGTTCAATGGTAGAACGGCAGCTTCCCAAGCTTCATACGAGGGTTCGATTCCCTTCACCCGCTCCATACAATCTGCCGTATCCGCCAAAGCTCACTATATGGTATCCAGGGCATCCCTCAAGGGCGGCTCACTGCTGCTGTTGACCGGCCTTGCCGTGGCAGGTGCAACGTGGGCTTTCTGGCATTATCTCGGCGAAAGCGCATTTGCTGTCCTGATGACTATCGCGTTGACCGCGCTCTGGATCGACAATCGGCGCTTGCGTCGCCAACTGGGCAATAAGCCGTCGTCCTGGCCGGAACAGCGCTGACAGCAGCGCCATCTCATCTTTGTACGCAGTATCCTGTCGATTCCTGCACTCAGCCATGCGAGGAACAAGGATGCCACTGGACTCACCTTCACGCCGACGCCTGCTGCAAACGATGCTTGCCGCATCCGGCAGCCTGGCCCTGCCATCGCTGCATGCCGCGCCCGCCGCGGCGCCGCTGCTCACCCGCCCGATTCCTTCGTCCGGCGAACAAGTCCCCCTCATCGGCCTGGGCAGCTGGATCACCTTCAACGTCGGCCGCGATCCGCAGGCCCGGGCCGAATGCGCGGACGTAATGCGCCAGTTCTTCCAGGGTGGCGGCAGATTGATCGACTCTTCCCCGATGTACGGTTCGGCCCAGGACGTGATCGGCGAAGCCGTGCAAACCATCAAGCCGCCCGCTCTGTTCTCGGCCGACAAGGTCTGGATCAGCGGCGGCGCCCGTGGCGTGCAGCAGATCGAGGCCTCACGCAAGCTGTGGCGTGTGCCGCGCTTCGACCTGCTGCAGGTGCATAATCTGCTGTCGTGGGAAGAGCATCTCAAGACCCTGCAGGCGATGAAAAAGGAAGGGCGGCTGCGCTACGTCGGCATCACGACGTCCGAGGGCCGGCGCCACGGAGAGATCGAGAAGATCATGGCGTCGCAGCCGATCGACTTCGTCCAGATCTCGTACAACGCCCTCGATCGCGAGGTCGAACAACGCATCCTGCCGCTGGCGCGCGAGCGCCGCATCGGCGTGATCGTCAACCGGCCGTTCCGCCAGGGCGACCTGACGCAGGCGCTGGCCGGCAAGCCGCTGCCCGGCTGGGCCGCGGACATCGGCTGCACCACCTGGGCCCAGGCGCTGCTGAAGTTCATCGTCTCGCATCCGGCCGTCACCTGCGCGATTCCCGCTACCTCCAGCGTGGCGCACGTGCGCGAAAACCTGTTGGCCGGCACCGGCCGAATGCCCGACGAAGCCCTGCGCAAGCGCATCGCCCAGGATGCCGAAAGGCTGGCATGAGCGAGTGGTGGACCTATACGCTGTCGGACTTCCTGATGTTCTCGCAGCGCAGCTACTACCGGCTCATCGCGCTGTACAACGAGGCAATCTGGCCCGCGCACCTGCTGGCGCTGGCAACCGGCCTGGCCGTGATCGCCTGCATCGCTCGTCCCAGCCCCCGCACGCGCCGCAGCGCGCTGCTGGTGCTGGCCGTGGCCTGGGCCTGGGTCGCGTGGGCGTATCACCTGCAGCGCTATGCCGACATCAATACCGCCGGCCCCTGGTTCGCGCTCGCGTTCGGCGTGCAGGCGCTGCTGCTGTGCTTCATGGCGCTGCGGTCGCAGGGCGCCGCGCCGGCCCGCGTGCAGAAGCAGGTGGCGCTCGGCCTCGCCGGCCTGGCGGTCATCGGCTATCCCCTGTTGGCATTGGGCGGCGATCGTGGATGGAGCCAGGCCGAGGTATTCGGGATCGCGCCCGATCCGACGGCCGTCGCGACCCTGGGCGTGCTGCTGGCATGCCGCGCGCATCCGGTCGCCTGGCTGATCCCTCTGGCCTGGTGCGCGGTGAGCAGCGCGACACTGATGGAGCTGCGCATCGGCTACGCGTGGTTGCTGCCGACATCTGCCATCCTTACCGTCGCTGCCGGATTACTCTTTCGGCAGGCGAGGCATGTGCCGGTTGCAGCTGGATAGCATTCAGCTCGACAGCAAATTACCGGACCTGAACGAGTCCACTCCCGCCACCTTGCAGACATGCATCCCACGCAGCAGGTGCCGATGCGCCGTGCTGGCAAACAGCAGCCCCGGACGACTGGCCGCCACCGGCGTGACCTGGCCGCTGACCGGATTGACGATGTCGGCGATGGGTTCGCCCGCCGCGACCTGATCGCCCAGCTTCTTGCGGAACACCAGCACCCCCGCATGCGGCGCCGCCAGCGGTTCGACCGCATCCAGCGGCGTCGGGCCGCACTGCGCTGCGGGCAGGATGTTCACAGGGATGTCGAGCACACCCTGGTGCGCCAGGTACGCCAGGATGGCCTCGGCATCCCGCTGCGCATGGTCGTAGTCCACATCGTTCTCGCCGCGCAGTTCGACGGTGACGGCGGCGCAGGCGGGCGGGATCGCGGCATTCGGGAAGTGATCGGCCAGGTCCCACCACACCCGGCTGCAGGCTTCATCGAACGCCTCCCCGCCCGATTCCTTCGCCACCAGCAGCACGCGCGCGCCCATCAGGTCGGCCAGCGGCTGGATCGCATCGACCAGCGGCGTGCCGGTGTACATGTGCAGCACCGCCTCGTTATCGCAATGCAGGTCGAGCACGATGTCGGCGTCGATCGCCATCGCCAGCAGGAGTTTCTTGAGCGTGGCGGCATTGTCCGCCGGCTCCCAGGCCGCCACCTCGCTGCGCGCGTATTCGCGGATCAGCGCGACATTGGCCGCGGCATCCGCGCCCAGACGGCCTTCGAGCGCCGTCTTGAGCGCGGCCGCGACGTGGCGGTAGGAGCGGTTGAAGTTCAGGCCGGTGGACAGGTCGTAGCGGCCGAATGGCGCGCCATGCAGCACCTGCGACAGGCCGAGCGGATTGGCGGCCGGCACCAGGATGATTTCTCCCGTGATCCGGCCCTCGGCATCGAGCTTGTCCAGCTGCCCGCGCAGCAGGTGCGCCACCAGCATCGCCGGCACTTCGTCGGCATGGATCGCGGCCTGGATGTAGACCTTCTTGCCGCTGCCTGGCGCGCCGTAGTGGAAGGAGGTCAGGTTCAGGGTGGCGACACTGTCTTCGATGGCGATCGGATGTCTGGTCGAGTGCATGGCAAGGGGCTCCGGCGTTGCAGGGGGAAGACACCGATTATGCGCGATTCCGCCTTGCCGCCACGCACGACCGGGAGCGGGGGAGGGCTGCGCTATAATGACAGCCGTTTTTTTCCGCATACTCCCTACTTCCCATGTCTTCTGAAAAGCCCACCAGCGGTCCTGCACGGTCCATGCTGTACGACCCCACCGAACACCGCATCCGCAGTTTCGTCACGCGCGCAGGACGGCTGTCGACCGCGCAGGCGCGGGCCTTCGAGGAGCAGGGTCCCAAGTTCCTGGTCGAGTACCGGAAGGAGCCGCTCGACCTCGCCCAGGCCTTCGGCCGCACCGCGCCGGTGATCCTGGAGATCGGCTTCGGCATGGGCGACACCACGGCCCATATCGCCAGGCTGATGCCCGAGAAGGATTTCCTGGGCGTCGAGGTGCACACGCCGGGCGTGGGCAGCCTGCTCAAGCAGATCGGCGAGCAGGACATCGCCAACCTGCGCCTGGTGCAGCACGATGTGTTCGAAGTGCTGAACCACATGATCCCCGACGGCACGCTGCACGGCGTGCACGTATTCTTCCCCGACCCCTGGCACAAGGCGCGCCACAACAAGCGCCGCCTGATCCAGCCGGCGTTTGTGAAGCTGCTGTGCCAGAAGATCGCGCCGGGCGGCTACCTGCACCTGGCGACCGACTGGGAAGATTACGCGGTGCAGATGCTCGAGGTCTTGAGCGCCGAGCCGGAACTGGCCAACACCGCCCAGGGCTATGCCCCGCAGCCTGCCTACCGTCCGCTGACCAAGTTCGAGAATCGCGGCATCAAGCTCGGTCACGGGGTCTGGGACCTGGTGTTTACCCGCAAATAAGCGTCACGCGGGGGCGAATCGTCGTTCGCTCCCGTTTCTTCGTCGTTCGTCGCCACCCGCTGTCCCGGCCTGTCGGGAATCCCTAGACTGGACTTGTTGATATACATTAACGAGCACAGAGGAGAACAGCATGTGGAAGCGCATCGCACAATGGAATCGTGAAGTAGAAGCGGAGCAGCTCGCGGTGCTCCGCGACCCCACGCTGGTGGGGCAGGTGCCGGCCGGTTGCCGCCGTTTTTTCGCCCGCAAGCTGGCGGAACTGTCGCCCGCCGAGCGCGAAGACCTGTACCAGTTCTCCAGTAGCGTCAGCACCTCGGCAGCCCTGCTGGCGCTGCTCAAGCTGTGCGTCGTGCTGACGGTGCTGGGCTTCCTGGTCAATCTTGCCTACCTGCCGGCCACGCCGTGGTGGCAGACGGTCGTCGCCGCCAATGTGATCGGCGCCACCGTGGCCCTGGCGCTGGCCGGTGTCTGGTTCAACTACGGCAAAATCGTGCGCGCCAAGGGCAAGGCCGTGGTCACCATCATCGGACTCGGCCTGCTGGGCGGACTGTTCGGCGCCTTGACCGCCATGTTCGAGAGGGGGCATTCGTGGTCGGTCCTGCTCGACAAGCTGCCCAAGGTCGTCGTCACCGTGACACTGTTCGTGACCGCGCTGGTGGCGATACCGGTCATCGTGGTTGCCGTGCTGCGCAATCGTCACTACCAGATCCAGGCCGAGCAGCTCAGGCGCGACGCCGAGCAGGAACGCCTGGCGCGCGAGCTGAGCGAAACCCAGCTGCGCCTGCTGCGCGCCCAGATCGAGCCGCACTTCCTGTTCAATACCCTGGGAGCGGTGCAGCAATTGGCCGAGCAGGGTGCGCCGCGTGCCGCAGAACTGACATCCCATCTGATCGACTTCCTGCGCGGCAGCATGAGCGATATGCGCTGCGAGCAGGTGGCGCTGGCCACCGAATTCGGCCTGGTCGACTCCTACCTGCGCGTGATGCAGATCCGGATGGGGGAAAGGCTGCGCTACACGGTCGACGTGCCGGAGTCGCTCGCCAACACCCAGGTACCCAGCATGCTGGTGCTCACCCTGGCCGAGAACGCGATCAAGCACGGCATCGAGCCGTCGATGCATGGCGGCGAGATCGCGGTCACGGCCCACGACGATAACGGTACGCTCCGCATCCAGGTACGCGACAGCGGCGTCGGCATGAGCGATACCCCGGGCGCCGGCACCGGCCTGGAAAACGTGCGCCACCGCCTGCGCCTGGCCTACGGCGACGGCGCCTGCCTGCTGCTGTCCGAAGCCGAACCCGGCCTGCTGGCCGAAATCGCCATCCCCTGCAAGGAGCCGCAATGAGCGTGACAGTGCTGGTCGCCGAAGACGAACCCCTGATGCGCGAGCGCCTGCTCGGCATGCTGGCCACGGCCTGGCCAGAAGCGCAGGTGGTGGCCGCGCCCGAGAACGGCATCGATGCCTGGGACGCCTGGCTCGAACACGAGCCGCAGGTGGTCTTCCTCGACATCCGCATGCCCGGCATGTCGGGCCTGGAAGTGGCCGAGCGCATCGGCCGCCGTTCGCACGTGGTGTTCGTCACGGCGTATGACCAGTACGCGGTCGATGCCTTCGACGCTGGCGCGGTCGACTACCTGCTCAAGCCGATCCAGCCGGGCCGCCTGGACAAGGCCCTGACGCGCCTGCGCGAAAAACTCGACGCCCGGCCGGACGACGTCAGCGAGGTCGTCAAGCAGGTCAAGGAGGCGTCGCCCGGGCCGAAGCATGAAAAACTGAAGTGGCTGAAAGCCAGCGTCGGCAAACAGATCCGCCTGATCGACGTCGAGGAGGTATTGTTCTTCCAGGCCGATACCAAGTACACGCGGGTGGTGCTGGCCGATTCGGAGGCGCTGGTGCGCATTCCGCTCAAGGACCTGGTGGGCGGGCTCGATGCGGGGCGCTTCTGGCAGATCCATCGCGGCACCCTGGTCAACGTGAATGCGATCCGGGCCGCCGAGCGGGTCGACGCCGAACGCATGCAGGTGCTGCTGCGCGGCAGCGACGAGGTGCTGCCCGTCAGCCGCAGTTTCACGCACCTGTTCCGCGAATAAGGTAGGCCAGTAAGCTACGCCATCTCGTTGATGATGGCGACGATCTCGTCGCCATACGACACCAGCTTCTTCTCGCCCACGCCGGAGACCCCGCGCAACTGCTCGATCGAGCCCGGCTTGACCTTGGCGATCTCGCGCAGCGTGGCGTCCTGGAACACGACATAGGCCGGCACGCCGTGCTCGCGCGCGGTGCCCATGCGCCACGAGCGCAGGCGGTCGAAGATCGCCTGTTCGTCGCGCGACAACTCGGTTTCTTCGTAGCTCGAGCGCGAGGTGGACGGGCGCTTGGCCTTGACCGGCTTCTGGTACTGGCGCAGCTGCACCTTCTGCTCGCCCTTGAGCACGGGCCGCGCCAGGTCGGTCAGCTTGAGGGAGCTGAAGGCGTCGTGGTCGACCGTCACCAGGCCCAGGGCGATTGCCTGGCGCAATATTGCGCGCCATTCCTGTTCGGAGCGGTCGGCGCCGACGCCATAGACGGTGAGCTTGTCGTGGTGCCACTGGCTGATGCGCTCCGTCTGGGCGCCGCGCAGCACGTCGATCACGTGGCCGCCGGCGAAGCGCTGGTCGACCCGGTAGATCGTGGACAGCAGCTTCTGCACCGGCACCGTGCCGTCGAAGCTGACCGGCGGCACCAGGCAGGTATCGCAATTGCCGCAGGGGCCGGAGCGCTCGCCGAAGTAATCGAGCAGGCGCATGCGTCGGCAGCTGAGCGTTTCGCACAGTCCGAGCATGGCGTCGAGCTTCATCGACAGCACGCGCTTGAAGGTTTCGTCGGCCTCGGATTCGTCGATCATGCGGCGCTGCAGGACCACGTCCTGCAGGCCGTAGGCCATCCAGGCGCTGGCCGGCTGGCCGTCGCGGCCGGCGCGGCCCGTCTCCTGGTAATAGCCCTCGATGCTCTTGGGCAGGTCGAGGTGGCAGACGAAACGCACGTCGGGTTTGTCGATGCCCATGCCGAAGGCGATGGTGGCGACCATCACGATATTCTCTTCGCGCAGGAACCGGGCCTGGTTGGACGCACGCACCGCATGCTCCATGCCGGCGTGGTAGGCCATGGCGCGGATGCCGTGCTCGTTCAAAAAGTCTGCCGTCTCCTCGACCTTCTTGCGCGACAGGCAGTAGACGATGCCGGAATCCTGCGGGTGCTCGCTGGTGATGAAATCGATCAGCTGCTTGCGGCCGGTGGTCTTCTCGACGATCGAGTAGCGGATATTGGGACGGTCGAAGGACGAGACGAACTGGCGCGCGTCTTCCAGCTGCAGGCGGTGCGCGATCTCGGCCCGGGTCTGCTGGTCGGCGGTCGCGGTGAGCGCGATGCGCGGCACGTTGGGGAAGCGCTCGTGCAGGATCGACAGGCGGATGTACTCGGGGCGGAAATCATGCCCCCATTGCGAGACGCAGTGCGCCTCGTCGATGGCGAACAGCGAGATGCGCGACGCCTCGAACAGCTCGAGGCAGCGCGGCGTCATCAGGCGCTCGGGCGCCACGTACACGAGGTCGATCTCGCCGCTGCGCACCAGGCGTTCGATGCGCAGGGTTTCTTCGAAGGTCTGCGTCGAGTTGAGAAACGCGGCCCTGACCCCGACTTCTTCGAGCGCGTCGACCTGGTCCTGCATCAGCGCGATGAGCGGCGAGATGACGACACCGACGCCGTCGCGCAGCAGGGCGGGAATCTGGTAGCACAGCGACTTGCCGCCGCCGGTGGGCATCAGGACCAGTGCATCGCCGCCGCCGGCCACGTGCTCGACGATCTCTCCCTGCTGGCCGCGGAAGGCGGGATAGCCGAAGACCGTCTCCAGCACATGGAGAGCGCGCGCGCCGAGGTCGGCGCCGATATCGGGATTCATACTGTCTATTTCAGTGTTTTGGACGAGGGTAAGGCTGGTAGTTTACTCCGACCAGTTGACCAAGCCAAAGTGAGCGGTCACCAGCACCAGGATACCGAATACGATACGGTACCAGGCGAAGATCGTGAAGTCGTGCGTGCTGATGTAGCGCAGCAGCCAGCGCACGCACAGGAAGGCGGCGACGAAGGCCGAGACGAAGCCGAGCCCGAACATCGGCAGATCGGCCATCGACAGTGCGTCGCGTTCCTTGACCACAGAATATACCGTAGCGCCGAGCATGGTCGGCATGGCAAGGAAGAACGAGAACTCGGTGGCCGCCTTGCGCGACAGGCCGAACAACATGCCGCCGATGATGGTCGAGCCCGAGCGGCTGGTGCCGGGAATGAGGGCGAACGATTGGGCGAAGCCGACCTTGAGGGCGTCGAGCGCCGTCATCTGGTCGACCGTCTCGACCCGCGGCGGGGTGGTGCGCTGGCGCTGGCGGTGTTCGACCCACAGGATGATGACGCCGCCCACGACCAGGGCGATCGCCACCGGCACCGGATGGAACAGGAGTTCGGTGATGGTGGCGCTGAACAGCACGCCCATGATGGCGGCCGGCATGAAAGCCACCACGACATTGCGCGCGAAGCGCTGCTGGACCGGATCCGAGCCCAACCCCGAAAACAGGCGCGTGACTCGTTCGCGGTATTCCCACACAACGGCCAGCACGGCGCCCAGCTGGATCACGATCTTGAATACCGTCTCTCTTACGCCTGTGAAGTTGAGCAATTCGCCCGCAAGAATCAGGTGACCAGTGGAAGAAATCGGAAGAAATTCGGTAAAGCCTTCGACCAGGCCCATGATGATCGCCTTGATGGCGAGCGCAATATCCATGAATTGTTTTGGTGTGGAAGTGTTCTAAAAGCAGCCAGCGCGGGCATACCGGTTCGGGGTCGAAGCTTACCATGAGCCGGGCTGGCATCGTTGGGCTAACTGAACCGTACGAGGATTTTTGCACCTGTGCCGGCCCGGCCCGGACCGCGTATGGACGCGCACGCGAATGAAAAAAGCGCTTGCATCGAATGTGAAATCGCGTGCTACACTAAAACCATGAGTAATCCTGCACTCACCCAATGAGTCTAATATTGGTCATCGTCCTTGCCGGGCTGTCCTGGCTGGCATTCCATGACTGGCAGTTGCCCAATGCATTACGCTACCGACCCTTCCAGGGCCGGGTCTGGCGCAGTTCCTTCCCATCCGCTTCCCGTAAAGACATCCGCGAATTCCTGTCCGTGTTCGGCGCCGCCTTCTCGTTCGGCGACAGCGACAAGCTGCACCTGCGTCCCGACGACCAGGTGCTGGGCGTCGTGCGCGCCGCCCGGCCGGCGCGCTGGATGCCCGATGCCTCGGACATCGAGCCGCTGGCGCGCGCGCTGCGCGAACGCTATGGTTTGCGGCTTGATGACGTCTGGCACGACGGGTTGACCCTGGGCGGCCTGTTCCAGCGAGTGCAGCAGGCGCGCGGCAAGTCGGCTATCTGATCAATGCGGCACGGAGCCGGGCGCCGTCGCCCGCTCCAGTTCGGCCAGCCAGCGAATCGCCTGCGGGCGATCGTCGCCGCACATCTCGTGCGACGGTTGCAGGCCGCCGCAAAATGCCGGCCGTTCCGGCTGCCCGAAAATGCGGCAACGCTCATCCTCTCCCAACTGCACGCAACGCACCCCGGCCGGTTTACCGTCGGGCATGCCGGGAATCGGACTGGTGATGGACGGCGCGGTGCAGCAGGCGCCGCACTGGGGCCGGCACGGGAAAGGGGCGGACATGGAAAGCGGGAACGGCGTGGTCGAAGTGCGCAAGTATACCCTGGTCTAGCGCCTATCCAGCCCGCATCGGCGGTGTCATGACAGATGAATCTACGGTCAGTACGATATTTCACGTAATATAGTTTCGGTTATACAACGGTTGCTTGACTGGGCTGACAAGCGCGGTCTATATTGATTGTTCCTTGGATAATTTCTGGGCGGGAATATGGACTGCCAACTCGACAGCAAGCCGCGCTGGGAACGTCGCAAGGAGGCGCGTCCCATGGAACTATTGGCTTCCGCCATCGAGCTGTTTGTCGAGCGCGGCTTTGCCGCTACCCGGCTCGAGGACGTGGCCCGCCGCGCCGGGGTGTCCAAGGGGACGCTCTACCTGTACTACGCCAACAAGGAAGACCTGTTCAAGGCCGTGGTGCGCCAGACCATCCTGCCGATGATCGACGACGCCGAGGCGTCCGTGGCCGAATTCGATGGCCACAGCGCCGAGTTGCTGCGCCAGGTGATCCTGTCGTGGTGGACCCGCATCGGTTCGACCAAGGCCTCCGGCATCAGCAAGCTGATCCTCGCCGAGGCCGATAATTTCCCCGAGCTGGCGCGTTTTTATCAGGAAGAAGTCATGACGCGCCGCATGCGCATGATCTCGAACATGCTCGAGCGCGGCATCCGACGCGGCGAATTCCGCGCGATCGACGTGCCGCAGACCGCCCAGGTGCTGATCGCGCCGCTGTTGATGCTCTCGACCTGGAAGCATACCGTCGGCCCCTGCGAGCGCTGCGACCTGCAGCCCGAAGCCTTCCTCGCCGCCTTCCTCGACATTACCCTGCACGGCCTGGTTCCCGCGACCAGGTAAGCACGCCCATCAGCCTGCCCATCGCGCCAGGGGCGAATTTCTGGCGTTCATCCCCCTCAAACTGCAGACTGTCGCAATTTTCCGCTGGCTCGGCCGTGCGTCGTTAAGATGTGCGTCCAGAGAGCCTTGAACGATTAGAATATCGGATTATTTATTTTTCCACCGAGAACTGAAATGAATATCGAACAAGCCCGCTTCAATATGATCGAACAGCAAATCCGTCCTTGGAACGTATTGGACGAGGACGTGCTCGCCCTGCTGCACGTGGTCAAGCGCGAACAATTCGTGCCGAAGGCCTACGAGAACCTGGCCTTCGCGGACGTCGAGATCCCGCTGCCGGGCGGCGAAGCGATGCTGAACCCGAAGGTCGAAGCGCGCATGGTGCAAGAGATCGCGGTCAAGAAGCATGAGCACGTGCTCGAGGTCGGCACCGGTTCCGGCTACATGACGGCGCTGCTGGCGCACACGGCGCACCACGTGACCAGCGTCGAGATCCAGCCCGAGAGCGTGACCCTGGCCAAGGAAAACCTGGCGCGCGCCGGTGTGACCAATGTCAACGTGGAAGAAGGCAATGGCGCCCATGGCTGGGCGGCCGGTACCGAATACGACGTGATCGTGGTGACGGGCGGCCTGCCGGTGCTGCCGGAAGCGCTGGTCAAGCAGCTGAAGGTGGGCGGCCGCATGATCGCCATCCTGGGCGAGGCGCCGGCGATGAGCTGCCAGCTGATCACCCGTACCTCGGAAACGGCGCACGGTTCGGTGAAGGTGTTCGAGACCGTGGCCAAGCCGCTGACCGGCGCCGAAGCGCCGTCGCGCTTCACCTTCTGAGGGCGATCGATGCGACAGATGACCGCTCCCGAGTTGGCCGCCTGGCTGGCCGACCCGGCGCGCGAGCAGCCGCTGCTGCTCGACGTGCGCGAGGACTGGGAATTCGAGACCTGCAAGATCGCAGGCTCGACCCAGATCCCGATGCATTTGATTCCGGTCCGCGTGAGCGAGATCGACGACGACAGGGAGGTGGTGTGCATCTGCCACCACGGCGCGCGCAGCATGCAGGTGGCCGCCTTCCTCGAACGAAATGGGTTCGGTAACGTAACGAATTTAACGGGCGGGGTACACGCCTGGGCCGTACAGGTCGATCCGTCGATGCCGAAATATTGACCTGATCCTCAACTTGATGACTCCTGTGGAGATAGCAATGCAGAAACCCCTACTTGCCGTGCTGCTGGCCAGCGCTGGCTTCTCGCTCAACGCCGGTGCTGCCGACCTGATCCAGGTTTACCAGCAGGCGCTGGCCAACGATGCGACGTATGCGAGTGCGCGTGCCTCGCTGGCCGCCGGCCGCGAGCGGATCACCCAGGGGCGTGCTGGCTTGCTGCCGACCGTGGGCCTCAGCGGGGGGATCAGCAAGAACGACAACGAATTCGATCCGTGGAATATCGGTCAGGTCGGCACCTTGCCGAACGGCCAGCCGGGCATCATCGACGGCAGCGGCTCCAACCTGCGCACCAACGAATACACGCTGTCGCTGCAGCAGCCGCTGTATCGCTGGGATCGCTGGCAGACCTACCAGCAGAGCAAGCTGCAGCAGGCGATCTCCGAAGCGCAGTTCGCCCAGGCCCAGCAAGACCTGATCACGCGCGTGGCCACCGCCTATTTCGACGTGCTGGCGGCGCAGGACAAGCTGGAATCGACCCGCGCGCAGAAAGAAGCGACCACCGAACAGCTGGCATCGGCCAAGCGCAACTTCGAGGTGGGCACCCAGACGATCACCGATACCCACGAGGCACAGGCCGCGTACGACCTGGTGCTGGCGCAGGAATTCGCCGCCGTCAACGACCTGGACAACAAGCGCAACACGCTGCAGACGATCATCGGCACGGCGCCGGGCAACCTGGCCTCGCTCAAGCCGGGCGTGACCCTGGCGGTGCCGCAGCCGGCTTCGGTCGATCCTTGGGTGTCGTCGGCCGAGAACCAGAACTATGGCGTGACCGTCGGCCAGCTGCAGGTGGAAATCGCGATGCGCGACATCTCGCGCAACCGCGCCGGCCACCTGCCGACCGTCGACCTGGTCGCCAGCTCGACCCGGCGCGACGTCAACGGCCGCACCGGCAGCTCGGGCGATACGAAGAACAACGCGATCGGCGTGCAGTGGAGCGTGCCGATCTTCAGCGGCTTCGCCGTGACCAGCCGGGTGCGTGAATCGATCGCGCTGGAAGACAAGGCCCGCAACGACCTCGAATCGACCCGCCGCAACGCGGCCCTGCAGGCGCGCCAATCGTTCCTGGGCGTGAACAGCGGCCTGGCCCAGGTCAAGGCGCTGGAAGCGGCGGAAGTATCGAGCCAGTCGGCGCTGGAATCGAACAAGCTGGGTTACCAGGTCGGCGTGCGCATCAATATCGACGTGCTGAACGCCCAGCGCCAGCTGTACCAGACCCGCACCGACCTGTCGCGTGCGCGCTATGACGTGATCATCAATGGCCTGCGCCTGAAGGCGGCGGCCGGTTCGCTGCGCGAGGCGGATCTGGTGCCGGTGAATAGTCTGCTGGGAGAGTGATCTGTCAAGCCTGCGCCGTCATGCGCAGGACGTGAAAAAAGCCCCTTGGCCAGCCGCTTGGCCAAGGGGCTTTTTAACGTCGGCAGTACCACCACCGCTGGCAACCGTCGCTCCCACGAAGGTGGGAGCCCAAGTTTGCCAGCAGCCCTGTTCTGCTTACAGCGCCCGCGCCCGCCGCCACTGGATCAGTTCAGCGATGGTCAGGATCGGGAAAGCACGCTCCTCGGCGAACTGCTCGATCTGCTCGCCGCGCATCATGGTGCCGTCCGGGTTCATCAGCTCGCACAGCACGGCGGCCGGTTGCAGGCCGGCCAGCTTGGCCAGGTCGACCGAGCCTTCGGTATGGCCGGCGCGGGACAGCACGCCGCCCGGCGTGGCGCGCAGCGGGAATACGTGGCCGGGCCGCACCAGGTCGTCCGGCTGGGCATTGCGCGCGATCGCGGCCTGGATCGTCGAGACACGGTCGGCGGCCGAGACACCGGTGGTCACGCCATGGCGGGCTTCGATCGAGACCGTGAATGGGGTGCCGTAGCGGCTGCCGTTCTCGGGCGCCATCGGCGGCAGCTCGAGCGCGCGCACCTTGTCGTCGGACAGGCACAGGCAGACGATGCCGCTGCATTCGCGGATCATCAGGGCCATGGTTTCAACACTCAGTTTTTCGGCGGCGACGATCAGGTCGGCCTCGTTTTCGCGGTCGAAGTCGTCGAGCAGGATGACGGGAATGCCGGCGCGCATGGCGGCCAGGGCGGCGGCGATACGGCCTTCCAGGTCGTTGCTGTGAAGGGTGTAGGTAGGGACTAACATGTGAAACGCTCCTCGCATGGGTTGGCGAAAAACGCATCAGGGCAAAGCGAGACCGCGCACCTGTTCAACCGCAGTATGCAGGTGACCAGGCGCATGACAGCGCACATCTTCTTTCATCCGGACTATACCGTCGGCCCTGGCTTCTCACCAGGTCTGCTGACCCTGTTCAGTGACAACCTGAACAGGCGCTCGCGGGCTCGACCTGTGAAGGTCATACCGCCGGTGGGGAATTGCACCCCGCCCCGAAGACGTAATTACAGTGTGATTGCCTGTTGGATAGGCGAGGGGATTGTAGCAGCGAGCAAAAGTTTCTGCTTGGGGTCTAGTTGCTCAGCCCACCGCCGCCAGCATGGTCGGCACGTTCGATCAGTTCGACCTTGTAGCCATCGGGATCGGTGATGAAGGCGATCACGGTGGTGCCGCCCTTGACCGGACCCGGTTCGCGGGTGATGTTGCCGCCGGCCGCGCGCACCTGGTCGCAGGTAGCGTAGATGTCTTCGGCCGAGATCGCGATGTGGCCGTAGGCGCTGCCCATGTCGTAGCTGTCGGTGCCCCAGTTATAGGTCAGCTCGAGCTCGGCGTGGTCGGGGTTGCTGCCGTAGCCGAGGAAGGCCAGGCTGTACTTGTACTCCGGGTTGTCGCTGGTGCGCAGCAGTTTCATGCCCAGCACCTTGGTGTAGAAGTCGATGGAGCGTTGCAGGTCGCCGACCCTCAACATGGTATGCAGGATGCGCATTTTGGCTTGCCCTATGTGTTTCGAAGAACCGCCATTTTATGCGTTCGACGGCTTCCTTGCCGGAGCCGCCGAAGGCAGGACGGCCCGCGGCACGCCGGATCAGTTCTCGAGCCTGGCGTCGAGCGTGATCTTCGCGTTCAGCAGTTTCGAGACCGGGCAGTTTTCCTTGGCCGTGTTGGCTGCCTTGTCGAAGGCTTCCTGGCTGGCGCCGGGGATCTTCGCCACCAGCTCCAGGTGCACCGCCGTGATCGAGAAGCCGTCATCGACTTTTTCCATCGACACGGTCGCCTTGGTGCGCAGCTCGTCGGCGGTGAGGTTGGCCTTGCCCAGTTGGCCCGACAGCGCCATCGTGAAGCAGCCGGCGTGGGCTGCGCCGATCAGCTCTTCGGGATTGGTGCCCGGTGCGTCCTCGAAGCGGGTATTGAAGCCGTAAGGCTGGTCCTTGAGAGCGCCGCTGCCGGTCGAGACCTGGCCTTTGCCGTCCTTGATACCGCCGCTCCAGACGGCGCTGCCATCGCGTTTGATCGTCATCTGTTTACTTCCTTTCCTTGTCGTCGTTGTCTTCGGGTGCAGGCTCGGCGTCGTGGTCGCGCATGTCGCGATGCCGGTCGGGCTGCGGCTTGGCCTGGCCGCTGGCGCCGGGGGCGGGATCGACCGCCTCCGAGATGCCGGGCGTGTTGCGCGAGTCGGTGTCAACCAGGCCCTGCTCGAGGTCCTTGGCCGCCTGCTTCATGACGCCGCGCGGCTCCTGGTCTTGCCCATCGGGCGTCTCGTCGCGTTCATGCGGCTGGCGTTTGACGCCATCGTTGCTCATCGGTTCCTTGGTATTGACGAACCGGTCCTTGGATTCGGTGACCATGGTGCTCTCCTTTGCATTTTCGTCATCATCATCCTAACGGTCTGCCAGTGAACGGGTCGCGCAATTGAATCGCGTAATTTGAAGATGCTTTTTTGCAATTACATGGCTAAGATGGGAGGCTGAATGTATTGACCGAAGGCGCGCCGTGAGCACCGACACCCTGAGCCACCACACCGACATCGCCTGCAAGAACTGTGGCGCGACCACGCAGGGCAACTACTGCCAGCAATGCGGGCAGGCCACCCACCTGCATGTGCCGAGCGCGCGCGAATTCCTGCACGAGTTCATCGCCCATTACGTGGCGCTGGAAGGCAAGCTGTGGAAGACACTGGCCCTGCTGATCGCCCGCCCGGGGGTGCTGACCCGCGAATACATCGAGGGGCGGCGCGTACGCTACCTGGAGCCGCTGCGCGTCTATCTCACATTCAGCATCATCTTCTTCGCCATCTTCAAGCTCAGTGGAACGGAGATGTTGATCCAACTGGGCGATCCGACGCCCGAGCTGGCGGCTGCGGTGGCCGACGGCCGCGCCAAGGACACCCTGTTCGGCCCAGCGCTGCCCGAACATGCCGATCAGTTCGAAAGAACAGTCGGCAAGGTAAAGGAGCGCACCAGCACGATGCATCCGGTGTTGCAGGAAAAAGTGGCGCGCTTCTCCGCCATGTCGCCGCAAGAACAGAGGGCGGCATTCAAGCTGGTGTTCTTCAGCTACACGCCCTACGCGATCTTCGCCATGATGCCGCTGTTCGCGTTCTACCTGAAGCTGCTGTACCTGGGGTCGGGGCGTCGCTACGGCGAACACTTCCTGTTCGCCCTGCATACCAATGCCTTCGCCTTCATGCTGCTGTCGGCGATGATCCTTGTGCCCGCCAGCTGGAGCTTCGTTGTCTTCATGCTGCTGGTCTGGCTGACGTTTTACCTGCCAGTGGCGATGCGCCGCGTCTATGGCGGCGGCTGGACCGTGACCATCGTGCGCTGGCTCCTGCTGATTTTCGCCCACACGATCAGCATCGCCTCGGCCGTATTGACGGTGTTCAGCCAGGTACTGATGACCTGAACTTGCAGGTCAGGGGCGGCGCCCGCTATACTGTTCATCTATACAGTAATGGCCGAGCGCCGTATGGCAGCCGCAGGGATTATCGGTTAATCTCCAGCGTGTCGTTCAACCCTATACCGCAGAGACCGTCATGCCCGCTTCGCCCCAACCGCAACAGATCATCGCGCTCGTGGTGCGGCACAATACGGCAGGTGTCGAAGAGCCGGTCGGCCGCATCCGCGATTTCCTGCAAGCGGCGGGCTACCGCGTAGTCTTCGAAGCCGATACCGCGGCCAATCTGCAGCTCGATCATATCGATTCGATGACCGTGGCCGAGATCGGCGCGCAGGCCAGGATCGGCATCGTGGTCGGCGGCGACGGCACCATGCTGGGCATCGCGCGCCAGTTGGCCGAATACGACATCGCCCTGGTCGGCATCAACCTGGGCCGGCTCGGCTTCATCACCGACATCCCGCTCGACGACATGCTGCCGGCACTGGGTGAGATCCTGCAGGGCCGCTCGCGCGCCGAAGAACGCACCCTGCTCGAGGCGCGCGTGATGCGCGACGGCGAGCAGATCTTCTGCAGCGTGGCCGTCAACGACGTGGTGGTGGCGCGCGGCACCGGCGCCGGCATGGTCGAACTCAAGCTGACCGTCGACGGCCAGTTCATGTACAACCAGCGCTCGGACGGCCTGATCGTGTCCACGCCCACCGGCTCCACGGCGTATGCGCTGTCGGCCGGCGGGCCGTTGCTGCATCCGAGCCTGGGTGGCACGGTGCTGGTGCCGATCGCGCCGCATGCGCTGTCGAACCGGCCGATCGTGGTGCCCGATACCAGCGAGATCGTGGTCGAGCTGGTCAGCGGGCGCGACATCAGCGTGAACTTCGACATGCAGACCTTCACCAGCCTGCAACTGGGCGACCAGATCGTCATCTCGCGCTCGCCGCACACGATCACCTTCCTGCATCCGCTCGACTGGAGCTACTACCACACGCTGCGCCAGAAGCTGCACTGGAACGAATACCCCACCAACGACGGCCGGCTCAAGTAACACGCCGGCTTCATCGTCCGACTCGTCCGCCACAGAATCGCCAATCACCGGAGACCCGATTTTTCATGCTGCGCACACTGACCATCCGCGACTTCGTCATCGTCGACGCCATCGAACTGGAGTTCTCGAACGGCTTTTCGGTGTTCACCGGCGAGACCGGCGCCGGCAAGTCGATCCTGATCGATGCGCTGCAACTGGCGCTGGGCGGGCGCGGCGACGCCAGCATGGTGCGCGAAGGCGCGGCCAAGGCCGATATCACGGCCGATTTTTCGCCGACCGAGGCGGCCAGTGCCTGGCTGGTGCAGCATGAATTCGCCGTGGAGGAGGGCGGGGCGCTGCTGCGGCGCGTGATCGACAACGCCGGCCGCTCCAAGGCCTATATCAATGGCGTGGCTGCTACCGCGGCCCAGTTGCGCGAACTGGGCGAGCTGCTGGTCGACATCCACGGCCAGCATGCCCACCAGTCGCTGCTTAAGCCGGACGCCCAGCGCGCGCTGCTCGACAACCAGATCGCGGTGCGCGATCCGCAGGCGCGGATCGAGGCGCAAGAGGTGTCGCAAGCCTGGCGCGCCTGGCGCGCGCTGGTGCGCCAGCGCGAAGAGTACGAGACCAATGCCAAGAACGTGCTGATCGAACGCGAGCGCCTCGAGTGGCAGGTGAGCGAGCTCGACAAGCTGGCGCCGAAGGCCGGCGAGTGGGTCGAGATCAGCAATGAACACAGCCGCCTTTCCCACGCCGCCAGCCTGCTCGAAGGCGCGCAGGAAGCGCTGGCGGCGATCTCGGAATCGGAGCATCCGATCCTGTCGCAGCTGTCTTCGCTCAATGCCAAGCTGGGCAAGCTGGTCGACGTCGACGCCCAATTGCAGGCGGTGCTCGACTGCATGGAGCCGGCCCGCATCCAGCTGCAGGAGGCAGTGTCCGAGCTGAACAACTACATCGACAAGGTCGAACTCGACCCCGACCGCCTGCGCGAAGTCGATGTCCGCATGGACGCGCTGCACAGCGCTGCCCGCAAGTACCGCGTCACGCCTGAAGAACTGCCACAAGAGCACGCGGCGCTCGGCATCAAGCTGCGCCAGCTGGCCGATGCCACCGATATCGAGGGCTTGCGCAAGCAGGAAGAAAAAGCCAAGGGTGTGTATATGGACGTGGCCGGGCGGCTGTCGAAGCGCCGCACCAAGGCCGCTCTTGAGCTCGGCACGCAGGTGACGGCGGCGATGCAGGAACTGAGCATGAGCGGCGGCAGTTTTGCCATCGGTCTCAATAGCGGCGAGCCGGGCGCGCATGGCCTGGAACAGGTCGAGTTCCTGGTCGCCGGCCACGCCGGTGTGGCGCCGCGGCCGTTGGCCAAGGTGGCGTCGGGCGGCGAACTGGCGCGCATCTCGCTGGCGATCTCGGTCATCACGTCCAACGCGACCACGGTGCCGACCCTGATCTTCGACGAAGTCGACACCGGCATCGGCGGCGGCGTGGCCGAGGTGGTGGGGCGCCTGTTGAAACGCCTGGGCCAGCAGCGGCAAGTGCTGTGCGTGACCCACCTGCCGCAGGTCGCGAGCCAGGCCAACCAGCACTTCCAGGTGGCCAAGGGCACGACCGGCGAGGGCCGCACGGTATCGCGCATCGACGTGCTCGATAGCCGCGCGCGGGTCGAAGAGGTGGCGCGCATGCTGGGCGGGATCGAGATTACCGAGACTACGCGCAAGCATGCGCGGGAGTTGCTGGCTTCGTGACGACGCTGAAGTAGCCCGCAGCCTCAGCACGTCGTTCCCGCGAAGGCGGGAACCCAAGTTGGATGCGTACCATCACGGTTTGATGCAGCCGGCTGCTCGAAGGACTTGGGTTCCCGCCTTCGCGGGAACGACGTTATCAGGGCGCGGGCACCAGCGTAGTTCCCGATCCGCACCTATCCAATTAGTCGTCATGTCGCTTTCTTCATTCTGTGGCAGAGTGATGTTCGACCTGCAGCCCTCACGCCGCAGCATCGTCCACCAACCTCAACCATGGAAGGAAATCGCATGAGCATCGAAAAAGTCCTGTACCGCGCCCAAGCCACTTCGCAAGGCGGCCGTGAAGGCTCGTCCAAAAGTTCCGATGGCGTCCTTGACCTGAAACTGAGCACGCCAAAAGAACTGGGCGGTGGTGGCGGCCCGGGCACCAATCCGGAGCAGCTGTTCGCGGCCGGCTACTCGGCCTGCTTCCTCGGCGCCCTGAAATTCGTCGCCGGCCAGGCCAAGGTCACGCTGCCGCAAGACCTGACCATCACCGGCGACGTCGGCATCGGCCAGATCCCGACCGGCTTCGGCATCGAAGTCGACCTCACCATCTCGGCCCCCGGCATGGACAAGGCGCAGCTGGAAGAACTGGTCGAGAAAGCCCACATCGTCTGCCCTTATTCGAACGCCACCCGCGGCAATATCGACGTGCGCCGCCACGTGAACACCTGATTCCCGGCAGATAAAACAGTTTCCGTGGCGGCAGCGCCACGGAAGGCGGTGGCGCCGCTCCGGCAAAGGAAGGCGCCATCCGATTTGCCGACAGCCCCCACTTATAATAGACAGCTTATATTTTCTTCCACTGTCTATGCCATTTCGTAAAGAACCGCCTCATCTCCACGGCGCCGTACCGCACAGCGCGATCGTCCTGGTCAACCTCGGCACCCCGGACGAGCCGACCCGTTCGAGCGTGCGCCGCTACCTGAAGCAGTTCCTGTCCGATCCGCGCGTGGTCGAGATCCCCAGCCGCATCTGGTGGTTCATCCTGAACCTGTTCATCCTGCCGTTTCGCTCCGGCCAGTCGGCCGCCAAGTACCGCACCATCTGGACCCGCGAGGGTTCGCCCCTGCGCATCCATACCGCCCAGCAGGCGGCCAGACTGCAGGCCATGCTGGCCGAACGCGGCCACGAAGACGTCAAGGTGGCGATGGCCATGCGCTACGGCTCGCCGGCGCTGCCCGACGTGCTCGACCAGTTGAAGGCCGACGGGTGCGACCGCATCGTCGTGCTGCCCGCCTACCCGCAATATTCCGGCACCACCACCGCCTCGATCTGGGACTCGGTATTCCAGCACTACGCCCGCGTGCGCAACGTGCCCGAGCTGCGCCTGGTGAAGCACTACCACGACCACGAAGGCTATATCCACGCGCTGCGCGACAATGTGCAGGCCTACTGGGACGCCCACGGCCGCGGCCAGAAGCTGGTGATGAGCTTCCACGGCACGCCCAAGCGCACCCTGGAACTGGGCGACCCGTATTTCTGCGAATGCCAGAAGACCGGGCGCCTGCTGGCGCAAGCGCTCGGCCTCGGGCCGGACGAGTACCTGGTCACTTTCCAGTCGCGCTTCGGCAAGGCCGAGTGGTTGCAGCCATACACCGCGCCGACCGTGCAGCAACTGGCGCGCGACGGGGTCGAGCGCATCGACGTCATCTGTCCGGGCTTCACCAGCGACTGCCTGGAGACGCTGGAAGAAATCTCGATGGAAGTGCGGCACGACTTCGAGTCCAACGGCGGCAAGGACTTCCATTACATCCCCTGCCTGAATGCCTCGCCTGCGTGGATCCGCGGCATGGCCGAAATCGCCGAGCAGCACCTGATCGGCTGGCCCACGATCCAGACCCCGGCCCAGCGCGAAGCGCGCCGCCTCGACGCCGAGCGCGGCGCGCAGAACGCGGCCCGCCTGGGCGCTTGAGCCCGCCTGCCGGCGCCAGGCCGGCATCGATTCCATGGGCGCCACCAGCGCTTGCTTATTGACAACCTGCTAAAATGCCAGGTTGTTGGTGCTGGGTGGCGTATTTATCCCATTTTCAGATGACATCCCTGCAATTCCCCTTGAAATTGTAGGAGATCGCCCCATCTGGGGCGCTGTGTATCGATCAGGATACGTTTTCAACTCAGCCAAGTCCTTGATTCTAGGAGTTTTTCCGATGCAAGACCAAGAAAACAAAGAGGTGCTCGACCAGCAACCTGGCGAAGCGCCTGTCGCTGACGCCACTGAGGGTGCGAACGCCCAAGCCGAAGCGCCTGCCGCGCCATCCGCCGAGCCAGGCCTCGAAGAACAACTGAGCGCCACCGAAGCCAAGCTGGCCGAAATGCATGACGCCTTCATGCGCGCCAAGGCCGAGGCCGATAACATCCGCCGCCGCGCCCAGGAAGACGTGAGCAAGGCCCACAAATTCGCCATCGAAAGCTTCGCCGAGGCCATGGTGCCGGTGCGCGACAGCCTGGAAATGGCCGTCAAGGTCGAAGCCCCGACGGTCGAGTCGATCAAGGAAGGCGTCGAAATGACGCTCAAGCAGCTCACCGCTGCTTTCGAGAAGAACCGCCTGGTCGAAGTCATGCCGCAGCCGGGCGACAAGCTGGACCCGAACAAGCACCAGGCCGTGGCCGTCGTGCCGTCGGAGCAGGAAGCCAATACCGTGGTCACCGTGCTGCAAAAGGGCTACATGATCGCCGACCGCCTGCTGCGTCCGGCCATCGTGACCGCCGCGGCGCCGAAATAAGGAGCGGCAGCGGCATCTGTGTGTGTTCTAACTGACGCTGTCAACTGAGCCACTTGAAAGCACGCTGCTCCTTCCCAATATTGAATCCATCAGAAATCCACAAATACTAAAGGAACACATCATGGGCAAAATCATCGGTATCGACCTGGGCACCACCAACTCCTGCGTCGCCATCATGGAAAACGGTACCCCGAAGGTGATCGAGAACGCCGAAGGCGCGCGTACCACGCCGTCGATCATCGCCTACCAGGAAGACGGCGAGATCCTCGTCGGCGCACCTGCCAAGCGCCAGGCCGTCACCAACCCGAAGAACACCCTGTTCGCCGTCAAGCGCCTCATCGGCCGCAAGTTCGACGAGAAGGAAGTGCAAAAAGACATCTCGCTGATGCCCTACCAGATCGTCAAGGCCGACAACGGCGACGCCTGGGTCGGCGTGCGCGACAAGAAGCTCGCTGCGCAGCAGATCTCGGCTGAAGTCCTGCGCAAGATGAAGAAGACCGCCGAGGACTACCTGGGCGAAGAAGTCACCGAAGCCGTCATCACCGTGCCGGCCTACTTCAACGACTCGCAGCGCCAGGCGACCAAGGACGCCGGCCGCATTGCGGGCCTGGACGTCAAGCGCATCATCAACGAGCCGACCGCGGCCGCGCTGGCCTTCGGCCTGGACAAGACCGACAAGGGCGACCGCAAGATCGCCGTGTATGACCTGGGCGGCGGCACCTTCGACGTCTCGATCATCGAGATCGCTGACGTCGACGGCGAGAAGCAGTTCGAAGTGCTGTCGACCAACGGCGACACCTTCCTGGGCGGCGAAGACTTCGACCAGCGCGTGATCGACTACATCATCGACGAATTCAAGAAGATCAACGGCCTCGACCTGTCGAAGGATCCGATCGCCCTGCAGCGCATCAAGGCTTCGGCCGAGCGCGCCAAGATCGAACTGTCGTCGTCGCAGCAGACCGAGATCAACGAGCCGTACATCGCCATGGCCAATGGCGCGCCGGTCCACCTGAACCTCAAGATCACCCGCGCCAAGCTGGAATCGCTGGTCGAGGAACTGATCGCCAAGACCATCGAGCCATGCCGCATCGCGATCAAGGATGCCGGCGTCAAGGTCTCGGACATCGACGACATCATCCTGGTCGGCGGCATGACCCGCATGCCGAAGGTGCAAGAGAAAGTGAAGGAGTTCTTCGGCAAGGATGCGCGCAAGGACGTGAACCCTGACGAAGCCGTCGCCGTCGGCGCCGCGATCCAGGGCTCGGTCCTGTCGGGCGAGCGCAAGGACCTGCTGCTGCTGGACGTGACCCCGCTGTCGCTGGGCATCGAGACCCTGGGCGGCGTGATGACCAAGATGATCCACAAGAACACCACGATCCCGACCAAGTTCTCGCAGGTGTTCTCGACCGCCGACGACAACCAGCCGGCCGTGACCATCAAGGTCTACCAGGGCGAGCGTGAAATCGCGCAAGGCAACAAGAGCCTGGGCGAATTCAACCTCGAAGGCATCCCGCCGGCAGCACGCGGCACCCCGCAGATCGAAGTGACCTTCGACATCGACGCCAACGGCATCCTGCACGTCGGCGCGAAGGACAAGGCCACCGGCAAGGAAAACAAGATCACCATCAAGGCCAACTCGGGCCTGTCGGAAGAAGAAATCCAGAAGATGGTGAAGGACGCCGAGCTGAACGCCGAAGAAGACAAGAAGGTCAAGGAAATGGCTGAAGCCCGCAACCAGGGCGACGCGCTGGTCCACTCGACCCGCAAGTCGCTGGCCGAATACGGCGACAAGCTGGACGCGGGCGAGAAAGAGAAGATCGAAGCGGCGATCGCCGACCTGGAAGGCGCGATCAAGAGCGGCGACAAGGCCGACATCGACGCCAAGACCGCGGCCCTGTCGAGCTCGGCGCAGTCGCTGGGCGAGAAGATGTATGCCGATATGCAGGCGCAGCAGGCAGGCGCGGCAGGTGGCCCGGGCGCTGCCGGCGCGGCTGGCGGCGAACAGTCGGCCAAGCAGGACGACGACGTGGTCGACGCCGACTTCAAGGAAGTGAAGGACGCCAAGTAAGCGTCTTTGGCGCGGGATTGACTACTTTCCCGCGCACAGGCCGAGCCGACACCTTTACTGGTCATCGGCTCGGTTTTTTTGGTTTCAACACATCAGATGCAGACAAATTAGGTGCCGACCATGGCGAAGCGTGATTTTTACGAGATCCTCGGGGTCGCAAAGGGTGCGTCGGAAGACGAGATCAAGAAGTCCTATCGCAAGCTTGCGATGAAGTACCACCCTGACCGCAACCCGGACAACAAGGAAGCGGAAGAGAAGTTCAAGGAGGTCAAAGAGGCCTACGAGATGCTGACCAACCCGGAGAAGCGCGAAGCGTATGACCGCTTCGGCCACGCCGGCGTGGATCCGAACAGCGGCATGGGCGGCGGCTTCGGCGGCGGCGCGGGCGGCTTTGGCGACGCCTTCGGCGACATCTTCGGCGACATCTTCGGCGGCGGCCGCGGCGGCCGCGGCGGCGGACCCCAGGTCTACCGCGGCGCCGACCTGCGCTACAACCTCGAAATCACGCTGGAACAGGCGGCCCACGGCTTCGACACGACCATCCGCGTGCCGAGCTGGGACAAGTGCGACACTTGCCACGGCAGCGGCGCCAAGCCGGGCACCCAGCCGGTGACCTGCACCACCTGCGCCGGCCACGGCCAGGTGCGCATGCAGCAGGGCTTCTTCAGCATCCAGCAGACCTGCCCGAAATGCCATGGCAGCGGCAAGATCATCCCCGAGCCGTGCGCGGCCTGCGGCGGCGCCGGACGCATCAAGCGCAACAAGACGCTGGAAGTCAAAATCCCGGCCGGTATCGACAACGGCATGCGCATCCGCTCGTCGGGCAATGGCGAGCCAGGCACCAACGGCGGGCCGCCGGGCGACCTGTACGTGGAAATCCACATCAAGCAGCACGCGGTGTTCCAGCGCGAAGGCGACGACCTGCATTGCGAAATGCCGATCTCGTTCAGCAAGGCTGCCCTGGGCGGCGAGATCGAAGTGCCGACGCTGACCGGCAAGGTGTCGTTCACGGTGCCTGAAGGTACGCAGACCGGCAAGACCTTCCGCCTGAAGGGCAAGGGCATCAAGAACGTGCGCTCGGGCTATACCGGCGACCTGTTCTGCCACGTGGCGGTCGAGACCCCGGTCAAGCTGACCGACAAGCAGAAAGACCTGTTGCGCGAATTCGACCGCCTGACCACCGAAGGCGGTTCCAAGCACAGCCCGCAGAGCAAGGGCTGGATGGACAAGGTCAAGGACTTCTTCGAATAAGCCCATCCGCACTACCCAACCGCCGACCGGCACGCGCCCTCGGCGGTTTTTTTCGCCTGGCCCGGCAGCGCCGCGGCCCTGCAACGCTGTTACACTTCACGTAATTTTGAGGAGCACCCGCCGAAACGCCCGCACGAGATGGGCCAGGCAACGTCAGCCGGGACACCTCCCGCGCGACGGCAACACGACAATATAAGGAATCACGATGGACAAGTACAAGACCAAGGGTTTGACCGCGGCGGAGCTGTTTGAACGGAACCGTACCTGGGCCGCCTCGATGGTGGCCGAGGACCCGAACTTCTTCAAGGCGCTGCAAGACCAGCAGGCGCCCGAATACCTGTGGATCGGCTGCTCGGACAGCCGGGTGCCGGCCAACGAGCTGCTGGGCATGGCGCCGGGCGAACTGTTCGTGCACCGGAACATCGCCAACGTGGTCGTGCATTCCGACCTGAACTGCCTGTCGGTGCTGCAGTTCGCGATCGACGTGCTCAAGGTGAAGCACATCATCATCTGCGGCCACTACGGCTGCTCGGGCGTGCATGCGGCGCTGACCGACATCCGCGTCGGCCTGGCCGACAACTGGCTCGGCCACGTGCGCGACGTGCGCGAAAAGCATGGCAAGTACCTGGGCAACGTGGCCGGCCGCGCCGCCACCAACCGCCTGGTCGAACTCAACGTGGCCGAACAGGTGATGAACACGGCCCACACCACCATCGTGCGCGACGCCTGGGAACGCGGCCAGCCGCTGACCATCCACAGCTGGGTGTACGGCGTGCACGACGGCCTGCTGCGCGACCTGGGCATCACGGTCAGCAGCTTCGACGAGATCGCGCCCAAGCTCGAGCGCGTGCTCGATGGCTACCTGGAAGACGGGGAAGTGCGTGACGAACGCCGCGGACAGTGATCTTGTGCGCCTGCGCGACCTCGTCCGCGTCTTCGTGGACGAGCGCGACTGGGACCAGTTCCATACGCCCAAGAACCTCGCCTCGGCCCTCTCCGTCGAGGCGGCCGAGTTGCTGGAACACTTCCAGTGGCTGCCGTCGGGGCGGGTCGAAGAACTCGGCGCCGCCAAGCTGAACGAGGTGCGCCACGAGATGGCCGACGTGCTGGTCTACCTAGTGCGGCTGGCGGATAAACTCGACGTCGACCTGTTCGCGGCGGTCGAGGAAAAAATGGTGCTCAACCGCGCCAAGTACCCGGCCGAGCTGGTGCGCGGCGATATGCGCAAGTATGACGAGTATAAGAAGTAAGCTGGCCGTTCAATAACGGCCAGAAACGTGTGGGCAGAGCTTGGCGATTGACGTTAAGCTTTTGACATGGAAACGCATTTTTGTCAGCGGACCGGCAGCAACGGCGTGGGCTTTCACGCCATGCCAGGTCTGGAATAAAAGCCCACGCGTCACGACCACCTTGTTTGCCTGACGGTCGCGCGCGTCTCAACACAAGGTAGAGTCCATGCGCCCCATCGTCATCGTTCCCGCCTGCACGCGTGATTTCGGCGAACACCCATACCACGCGGCCCAGCACAAGTATGTCGACGCCGTCACCCTCGGCGCCGACTGCGCTTCGTTCATTCTTCCTTCGCTCGGCGCCAACCTCGACCTGGAAACCCTGTTCGGCACCATCGACGGCATCATGCTGACCGGTTCGGCGTCGAATGTGCACCCCAGTTACTATTCCGAAGAATTGCTCGATCCTTCGCTGCCGCAGGACCCTGCGCGCGACCAGACCACCCTGCCGCTGATCCGCGAAGCGGTGCGGCGCGGAGTGCCGATCATCGCGATCTGCCGCGGCTTCCAGGAGATGAACGTGGCGCTGGGCGGCAGCCTGCACCAGGCGGTGCAGGCGGTGAGCGGCAAGTTCGACCACCGCGAGAATCCTGAGCTGGGCATGGACGAGCAATATGGCGACGCCCATAACGTCTCGCTATGCCCCGGCGGCCTGCTCGACCGCATCCTCGGCGTGCCCGAGATTCCCGTCAACTCGCTGCACGGGCAGGGCGTCAATGAACTGGCGCCAGGCCTGACGGTCGAAGCTCTTGCCGAAGACGGCCTGGTCGAAGCGTTCACGGTGTCGAATGCGTCCGGCTTCACGCTCGCCGTGCAGTGGCACCCCGAGTGGCGCATCCAGCACAACCCCTATTCGATGAAGATGTTCGGCGCATTCGGCCAGGCTTGCCGCGATTACCGCGAACAACGCCTGAGCAGTACCTGAACGTCTCTTCGTTCAACGACAGTGAGACTAAGCTAAATGGCGATACGCGATAACTTCAGCTATACCGACATGGAAGAGTGGCTCGACGCAAAACGGGTCACCGAAATCGAATGCCTGGTGCCCGACCTGACCGGGGTAGCGCGCGGCAAGATCCTGCCGCGCGTCAAATTCACCGATGACCGCGGCATGCGCCTGCCCGAAGTCGTGCTGGGCATGACCGTCACCGGCAACACGCCCGAGCGCGATGCCGCCTACGAGCGCGCCATCTCCAGCATCGACCGCGACATGATCCTCAAGGCCGACCCGACCACCATCACCATGGTGCCGTGGGCGGTCGACCCCACCGCGCAAGTGATCCACGACTGCTATTACGCCGATGGCCGGCTGGTCGATTTCGCGCCGCGCAGCGTGCTGCGGCGCGTGCTCAAGCTGTATGAACAGCGCGGCTGGAAGCCGGTGGTGGCGCCCGAGCTCGAGTTCTATCTCACTGCAAAGAATATCGACCCCGACCTGCCGCTGGCGGCCCCGATCGGCCGCAGCGGGCGCGCGGAGACCAGCCGCCAGGTGTACAGCATCGACGCGGTCAATGAATTCGATCCGCTGTTCGAGGACATCTACGATTACTGCGAGATGATGAACCTCGACGTCGACACCCTGATCCACGAGATCGGCGCCGGCCAGATGGAGATCAACTTCCAGCACGGCGAGCCGCTGGGCCTGGCCGATAAAGTGTTCTATTTCAAGCGCACCCTGCGCGAGGCCGCGCTCAAGCACGATATGTATGCCACCTTCATGGCCAAGCCGATGGCGGGCGAGCCGGGGTCGGCGATGCACGTGCACCAGAGCGTGGTCGATGCCGCGAGCGGCAAGAACGTCTTCAGCGACGACGACGGCTCGCCGTCGACCCTGTTCCAGCAGTATATCGGCGGCCTGCAGCGCTATATGCCGTCGGCGATGGCGATCGTCGCGCCTTACGTCAACTCGTACCGCCGCATCGTGCGCGAGACGGCGGCGCCGATCAACCTGCAGTGGGGGATCGACAACCGCACGGTGGGCTTCCGGGTGCCGGTCTCGGGCTCGCAAGACCGCCGCATCGAGAACCGCGTGATCGGCGCCGACGCCAATCCCTACCTGGCGCTGGCGGTCACGCTGGCCTGCGGCTATCTCGGCATGACCGAGGCGCTGGAACCGTCAGCGATGGTGGAGGGGAATGCCTACGATATGCCGGTGGAGCTGCCGCAGGGTTTGTCGGAGGCGATCACCCTGCTGCGGCGCGAAGACCGCTTGCGCGATGTGCTGGGGGAGAGGTTCATCGACGTGTACACGGCGGTGAAGGAGCTCGAGCATCGGGAGTTCATGCAGGTGATCAGCCCGTGGGAGCGGGAGCATTTGTTGTTGCATGTTTGAGGGTGCGTGCACGCATGCGAACTTGGGTTCCCGCCTTCGCGGGAACGACGTTTGAAGGGTGCGGGCCACGGTCGATGATCGTGGCCCGAATCATATGTAAGTCGTTACCTCCACTGGAGGTAACGACTTACCGCGCAGGCGGGAACCCGAGTACCAACCAGCCTACGCCCTGGCCTCCAGCACATCCTGCGTCGCGCCACGATTCTTGAAAACCTGCGGCGCCAGCGACCCGACGACCATGCCGACAAAGGCCGCGATCAAGCCCGCCAACTGCCCCGGGAAATGCTCGCCCAGCGACGTGATCTGCTCGAAGAACAGGATCCAGGTAAACAGTCCCGCGCCGATCGAGAAGATCGCACCCTGGGTGGTGGCGCGCTTCCAGTAGATGCCCATCACCAGCGGAATGAAGGCCCCCACCAGCGGCACCTGGTACGCCCCCGACACCAGCTCATAGATCGACGTGCCTTCCATCGCGATCGCATACAGCAGCACCAGCGCCGCGAACACCACGATCGAGATCCGCATCGCGAACAGCTGCTCGCGGTCGGTCATGCCGGGCCGCAGGTTCTTGAGGATGTTCTCGACAAAACTGGTCGACGGCGCCAGCAGCGTGGCCGACGAGGTGCTCTTGATCGCCGACAGCAGGGCGCCAAAGAACAGGATCTGCATGAACAGCGGCATCTGCGTCATCACGAAGGTCGGCAGCAGGCGCTGGTAGTCGTTCTGGGCCAGGTCCAAAGCGGTATTGCCCATCACGACCACGGCGGCGGCCACGATGAACATCGGCACGAAGGCGAACACGATGTAGCTGGCGCCGCCGATCACGGCGCCGGTACGCGCGGTCGGGGCGTCCTTGGCCGACATCACGCGCTGGAACACGTCCTGCTGCGGGATCGAGCCGAACATCATGGTGATCGCGGCGGCGATGAAGAACAGGATGTCCTTGAGGCTCGGCTCCGGCAGGAAGCGCCACAGGTCGGCCTGCTGCGCCATTGCCAGCACGTTGCCGGCGCCGCCGGCCAAATCGGCGGCGAACCAGGCGATCACGCTCATGCCCACCACCAGCACGATCATCTGGATGAAGTCGGTCACGGCGACCGCCAGGAAGCCGCCCACCACCACATAGATCAGCACCGTCAGGGTGCCGACGATCATGCCCGTGGCCGGCGACATAGCGCCCGCGGTCAGCACCGTGAACACCAGGCCCAGCGCCGTGATCTGGGCCGCGACCCAGCCCAGGTAGCTCATGATGATGGCCACCGAGCAGAACACCTCGATGCCCTTGCCGTAGCGCTGGCGGTAGTAGTCGCCGATCGTCAGCAAATTCAGTTTATAAAGCCGCGCGGCGAAGAACACGCCGACCAGGATCAGGCACATGCCGGCCCCGAACGGATCCTCGACCACCGCGTTCAGGCCACCCTGCACGAACTTGGCCGGGATGCCCATCACGGTCTCGGCGCCGAACCAGGTGGCGAAGGTGGTGGTGATCACCATGATCAGCGGCAGGCTGCGGCCGGCGACGGCGAAGTCGCTGGTGTTCTTGATCCGCGTGCCCGCCCACATGCCCAAGGCAAGCGTACCCAGCAGGTAGAGCACGACGAAAGAGATCAGGGTGATATTCATGCGAATGGATGCTCCGAGGGCCAGGAATTATTATCGGGCGGAAAATTCGCGATTATAAAGGCAGAACCCGGCGGTAGGATCAAGAATGCATCGATTTGCCGCTTGATGTTGCTTTCAAGTAAATCCGGCTCAAATCGCCATCTCGCGCAGCAGCTTGGAGGCCTCGCGGTTGGCGCCGATGCAGGCGCCGTCGCGCATCAGGATCTGCAGCTGCGACTGGTCGTCGGCGCGCATCGATTCGACGAAATCGAGGTTCACCAGCGCCGAGCGGTGCACGCGGATGAAGCGGCGCGGGTCGAGCTGGCTTTCCAGCTCCGAGATCCCGATCCGCACCAGGAAGTGCTGGCCGCGCGCCACGATCACCGTGTACTTCGAATCGGCCTTCATGTATTCGATCTCGCCCACGGCCAGCGGGAAGATGCGGCCGCGGTCGCGCACCAGGATGCGCTCCAGCAGCGCGGCGCCACCGCCCGCCCGCGCCAGTGCGTCCTCGAGCGCCGGGCGCTCTTGCACACCGCCTTCCAGCAGGCGCGCCACGCTGGCGGCGAACCGCGCCCGCGTAAATGGCTTGAGCAGGTAGTCGACCGCGTGCAGTTCGAACGCGGTCACCGCGTACTGGTCGTAGGCGGTGGTGAAGACGATCTGTGGCAGGTAGTCGAGCCGGCGCAGCACCTCGAGGCCGGTCATCTCGGGCATCTGGATGTCCATGAACACCACCTCGGGCCGCAGCAATCCGATGCGTTCGAGCGCGCTGGCGCCGTCGGCGGCTTCGCCCACCAGGCGCAGGCCGGGATGGGCATAGATGGCGTCGCGCAGCACGTCGCGCGCCAGCGGTTCGTCTTCGGCAAAGAATACGGTCTTGGTCATGGTCTCAGGTGCAGGGAATGGTGACGGAAACGGCGAAGCCGGCGCCGGGGCGGGAATCGACGCTCAGCGCAGCGCGGCCGGCATAGTCGAGTTCGAGGCGGCGGCCGATGGTGCGCAGGCCCAGGCCGGGGGCGGCCGTGACCTGCGCCGGGTCGGCGCCCGGGCCGTCGTCGCGCACGGTCAGGCGCAGCACGCCCTTGTGGCGGTCGTGGCGGCTCTCGATGCGCAGCAGGCCGGGCCGGCTGTGCGGATTGAAGGCATGCTTGATGCTGTTCTCGACCAGCGGCTGGACGCTCAGGGCGGGCAGCAGGCAGTCGCCGACGCCGGCGTCGAGATCCCATTCGACCCGCAGCCGCTGGCCCAGGCGCAGGCTTTCCAGCTCCAGGTAGTCGCGCACGAAATCGAGTTCGGCGTCGAGCGTGACCCGGTCGACCTCGGCGCGCTCGGTGTCGAGCACGTAGCGCAGCATGTCCGAGAACTGGAACAGCGCCGTCTCGGCCGCGGCCGGATTGCGCTGGGTGAGGGCGATGATCGAGTGCAGGGTGTTGAACAGGAAGTGGGGATTAAGCTTGCTGCGCAGGGCGCCCAGTTCGGCCGCGACCAGCAGGGTTTGCGCCTGCTGGGCGGCCAGCGCCTGGCGCTGGGCGGCGGCATTGGCGCGCACGGTCTGGAAGATGCCGGCCAGCAGGGCATAGCCCATCAGGCTGTACATCAGCGGCCAGGCGTGCCACGACAGCGAACGCGAGTCCCCTTTGTTCAGCAACACGATGACCAGGTGGGCGCAGGCGGCGAAGGCGACGGCCGCCGCCAGGTGGATCGCCAGGCGTGCGCCGGTGGACAGGCCGCGCCGGTCCATCCAGCCGGTGAGGGGCCAGACCAGCGCCAGCAGGATGCCCGACGGTCCGGTGGTCAAAAAGGCGTAGGCGATCAGCGTCGGGTCGAACTGCCCGGCCGCCAGTTCGTCGGCCTGCACCACGAGGCCCACCAGCACGAGGTAGGCGGTCCAGGCGCCGATATAGATGCGCCACATGGGCGCGAGCGAAGCGGTCTTGGTTGGATTCATCCACCAAGTATCGTCGAGTTTGGACCGCTTGCGTCATGCCATGCGCCGGGTTGCGGGATGACGGCGCCAATTGCCGCCCCAAAGCGACGAAGCGCATCTCTGCATGTTCTTGCATGTTATTGCGCGAGTGTGCGTGTTTGTGTAAAGTGATGCAATCAATGAATTGGAGCAAGTAAATGCAGTTGCCTGAAGAACGGCGCCAGTTGATCGTCGATGCGGTCGAGCGCGAAGGGCGGGTGCTGGCGGCCGAGCTGGCGGCGCGGCTGGCGACGTCCGAAGACACGATCCGGCGCGACCTGCGCGAGCTCGACGCCGCCGGCCTGCTGCGGCGCGTGCACGGCGGCGCGATCCGCCTGCGCCCGGCGGCCAGTTTCGACCAGCGCGCCGCCAGCGACCTGCCGCGCAAGACGCAGCTGGCGCACGGGCTGCGCGACTGCATCCGTCCCGGCGACACGGTGCTGATCGACGCCGGTTCGACCCACCTGGCGCTGGCGCGCCTGCTGGAGGACGGCTGCTGCGCCACCATCGTCACCAACAGCCCGCAGATCGCGCTGGCGCTGGGCGGCTTCCAGCGCACCCGCATCGTGCTGCTGGGCGGGACCTATCATCCGAACGAAGGCGCGGTGTTCGGCGCCGCCACGCTGGCCGAAGTACAGCGCCTGCGGCCCGACCTGGCCATCGTCGGGGTGTGCGCGGTCGACCCCGCGCGCGGCCTGGCGGCCATCGACGCCGAGGAAGCGGCGCTCAAGCAGGCCATGCTGGCCGTGAGCGTGCGGCGCGCGGTCGCCGCCCTCAACGAACGTTTCGACGACCGCGCGCCCTTCCTGTTCGGCGCGCTGGACGAGATCGACCACCTGGTGCTGGAGGCCGACGCGCCGCCCGCCACCGTCACGACCCTGCGCCGGAGTCATCCCGCGCTCGACATCAAACTCACCACCAAGGCCACCGCATGACCCACGTTTCCACCATCGACGCGCGCAGCATCGAAGCCGGCCGCTGGGCCATCTCGACCGTATTCCTGCTCAACGGCGCCGGCATCGGCCTGTGGGCGGCCCACGTGCCGACCGTGCAGGCGCGCATGGGCATCGATACCGGCATGCTCAGCCTGGTGCTGCTCACCATCGCCGGCGGCGCGCTGATGGCGATGCCGCTGATGGGCGGGCTGACCGGGCGCTTCGGCACGCGCCGGATGGTGCTGGTCGCGGGCTTCGCCTTCGCCCTGATGACGGCCGTGATCATGGCCATGCCGCGCCTCGACCTGCTGTTCGTGGCGGCCTTCCTGTTCGGCGTCAGCAACGGCGCGCTCGACGTCGCGATGAACGCCAACGCCAGCGAGGTCGAGACCGCGCGCGGCCTGCCCACCATGTCGTCGTTCCACGGTTTCTTCAGCCTGGGCGGCCTGTTCGGCGCCAGCCTGGGCGGCGTGCTGGTCGGTCAGGGCCTGGGCCATGGCGAGGGCGCGCTGATGGTGGGCGTGGCGACCGCCGTGGTGCTGGCCTTGAGCGCGCCGCGCGTGATGGGCTTCGCGGCCCATGCGACAGGCAGCCATTTCATGCTGCCGCGCGGCGCCGCCCTCGGCCTCGGCATGCTGGCGCTGCTGTGCTTCGCGGTCGAAGGCGCGCTGGTCGACTGGAGCGCGCTGTTGCTGGAAGAGCGCACCGGCGCCTCGCCGGCATCGGCCGCGCTGGGCTATTCGGCGTTCTCGATCGCGATGGCGGCCTGCCGCTTCGCGGGCGACCGCATCATCCTGCGCTTCGGCGCGGTGCGGGTGATGGTGATCGGCGGCCTGTCGATGTTCGCCGGCCTGGCGCTGGCGGTGCTGAGCACGAATTTCGTGGTCTCGAGCCTGGGCTTCGCCCTGGTCGGCCTGGGGGCGGCCAATGTGGTGCCGCTGCTGTTCGGCGCGGCGTCGCGCATTCCCGGCATGCATCCGGGCGCCGGCGTGGCGGCGGTGGCCACGCTCGGCTATGGCGGCCTGCTGCTGGCGCCGCCGGTGCTGGGCTGGGGCGCGATGCACTCGAGCGTGATGGTGGCGCTCGGTGCGCTGTCGCTGTCGGGGATCGTGATCGCGCTCAGCGCAGGGGTGCTCAGGAAGTAGGGTACTCGCGCAGCACGGTGTAGAGGCCGTTGCGCGATTCGACCAGCGTATAGCCGGCGATGTCCCACGCGATCGCCGGACCAGGTTCCGGCACGGCGACGCTGCCGGCGCGGCGCGCCATCGTGACGTGCGGCCGGTAGGCGCGCGCCTCGGGCTGCAGGCCGAGATCGGCCAGCGCCTGCGCCAGGCGCGCATGCAGCGCCAGCAGTTCCGGCGGCGCGTCGAACGGCTCGAGCACCGCGATCCCATGCGGCCACAACACTGGTTGGCCGAGTTCGAGCCGGAACGGGGCAAACGGCACGGCAAAGCCATCCAGTAATGCAGGCAGGCGTTCGCCGGGTACGTCGCCCAGGAAGTGCAGGGTCAGGTGCAGCTTGTCGGCATGTACCGGCGTGGCCCCGCGCGGCCAGGGCCAGGCATCGCGCGCCGCGCGCAGCTGCTGGCGAACGGCGGGATCCGGCCACAGTGCCAGGAACAGACGCAAAGTCTCTTGCTGGCCCATGACGGCTCCGTTAGAAGCAGTGCTCGGGCGCCGGGAAGCTGCCGTCCTTCACGGCCGCCACATAGGCCATCACGGCGGCGTCGATGCTGGTCTGGCCATCCATGAAGTTCTTTACGAAGCGCGCCTTGCGGCCCGGGAACACGCCCAGCAGGTCGTGCATCACCAGCACCTGGCCCGAGCAGTCGGGACCGGCGCCGATGCCGATGGTCGGCACCGCCAGCAAGTCGGTGACTTCCTTGCCCAGCGCCGCCGGCACCGCCTCGAGCAGCACCACGGCGGCGCCGGCCGCCTGCAGCGCCAGCGCGTCGTTCTTGAGGCGCTCGGCGCCTTCGCCGGTCTTGCCCTGCACCTTGAAGCCGCCCAGCTGGTGCACGAACTGCGGGGTCAGGCCGATGTGCGCGCACACCGGGATGCCGCGTTCGACCAGCAGGCGCACGGTGTCGGCCAGCCAGGCGCCGCCCTCGATCTTGACCATGTGGGCGCCGGCGCGCATCAGTTGCACCGCGCTGTCGTAGGCCTGCTGCGGGTTGCCGTAGCTGCCGAAGGGCATGTCGGCCAGCACCAGCGCATTCTTGTTGCCGCGCGCGACCGAGGCCGTGTGATAGACCATGTCGGCCACCGTCACCGGCAGGGTCGAGTCGTAGCCGGCGCACACCATGCCCAGCGAATCGCCGATCAGGAGGATCTCGACGCCGCAGCGGTCCATCAGCGAAGCGAAGCTGGCGTCGTAGCAGGTCAGCATCGCGATCTTGTCGCCGGCGGCGCGCTTGGCGAGCAGTGCGGGAACGGTCACGGCCTTCGGCAATGCCGGCACCGGCGTCGGCACCGTCGCCGCGCTGGTGGTGGCCATGTCGTTACCCTGCAAGTAAGAGCTCATACAAAAATCCTTTGGAAAACGAAAACGTCAGACCGCGTAGTGTAATGCGGCGCACGCTAACGTGCAGGAATGTCGCCGGCCGATGTTCGAGAGGAGAGCCGTGCCGATTCACCAAATGGAGTATCTCCATGGTAAGAGTCGGTATTTTTTACATAACAATATGTGCGTTGAATGGAAGACTTGAAGAATCAATGGCTTATGCTGTTGGCATGATTCTGGCTTTACGACAAATCATGGGAATAACAAAAAAGGAGATGCAAAAATAAGCCTTCTGATAATTCACAAACAGCAGCTTGGATTTAAAAATTCCTAATCCTGAAAGGACAAGCAAAATGTTGAATTTTCGTTCCACAATCAGCGCCGTCATCCTGGCAGTTCCGATGATTTTCGCCGCTGGCGCCGCCAGTGCAGCCCCTATGGTTACCGGCTCTTCGAGCGGGAACTTTTCCGATATGAGTTGTGGTGCGTTGGGTGGATGCGCTACCAATGACACTGTCAATGGAAATGATAGCCAGATGGAATGGGGTGGCTGGACCGGCATTGGCTCGACCCTGACCGCGATACGGCGTACCTGGGATTTCCCCGCTCCAGCGGGTGGCGTTGTGCTGGCCGAGCTCGCGTGGTCAAACAAGTCGACTTCGGCATTTACCACGCCGGCATTGTTTAGCGCGTTGTATAACTTGACGATCGATTTCAGCCGCCCGACTGATGTAGACGACACCGAACAATTCAACCTGGCCGTCCTCAATATCTTCAACAATACCGGTGACACCTTATTTGGCTTGCAGTTGACGGACCTGGCGAATCTTTCGTTCAACCTCGGTGATGTCGGTATCTCGAATCTGAGATACCAGCTCGCCTCCGGTCCAGGCACCTTTGAAAACAGTATCTGGTATAACCCGGAGAACCAGATCTCCACGCTCTACATCGTGGCCGATTTCACCGACAATAGCGTGGCCCAAGTGCCCGAGCCGGGCTCGTTGGCGCTGGTTGGCCTGGGCTTGCTCGGCGTCTCCATGCTGCGCCGCCGCCGCGGCTGATGCCAGCGCTTGCCGCGGTCCGGGCAAGCGACTGAGCAGCAAGAGCTTGCGCTCGTGAGGGCGCAAGCTCTTGCTGCATGAAGATGCTACGCGACGGTCTCGCCCCGGCGCTCAGGAACGAAAAATGAAGTAGACGGCGCCCACCAGGCACAGACCGGCCCAGACATAATCGAGCTTGAACGGCTCATTCATGTAGAACATCGCGAACGGCACGAACACGGTCAGCGTGATCGCCTCCTGCATGATCTTCAGCTGCGCCAGCGAAAACTGCGTATGGCCGATGCGGTTGGCCGGCACCTGCAGCAGGTACTCAAATAACGCAATGCCCCAGCTGATCAGCGCCGCTACATACCAGGCGCGGTGCTGCAGGCCCTTCAGGTGGCCATACCAGGCGAAGGTCATGAACACGTTCGACAGGATCAGGAGGCCCGTGGTCTGGGCCCAGACGGGCAGGTTCATGGCGTGTGCGTCCTCAGGCGAGCCTGGCGATGGTCTGGCCCGCCACCAGCGCCGCAAAGTTGCGCGCCGGGCCGTGGCCGGGAATGACGATGTCGGGGGCGATCTCGAGCAGCGGCTGCAGCACGAAGGCGCGTTCGTGCATGCGCGGATGCGGCACCGTCAGGGTCGGGCTGGCGATGATGTCATCCTCATACAGCAGCAGGTCGAGGTCGAGCGTACGCGGCGCGTTATGGTAGGGCCGCTCGCGGCCATGGGCCTGCTCGATGTCCTGCAGCGCCTTCAACAGGTCGTGCGGCGCCAGGGTGGTGTCGAGGCAGGCCACGGCGTTGATGTAATCGTCGCCGCTCGAATCGATCGGGGCGGTGCGGTACAGGCTCGAGGTATGCAGCAGGGTGCTGCCGTCCAGCCGCGCCAGGCGCGCCAGCGCGTCGAGCACGTTCGCCTGCGCGTCGCCCAGGTTGGCGCCGATCCCGACCCAGGCCTTCATTCCGACGAATCGCCCGCTGCCGCTGGCGCCGCTGCGCCGCCTTCACCACCGGTCTTGCGCGGGCCACGGCGCGGACGGCGCTTCTTGGGCGCGCCGCCATTGGCGCCGCCTTCGCGCTCGCGCGTGCTGGCCGCCGCCACCAGGCGTTCGCGGTCGCCGCCTTCGGCCGCATAGAACTCGGTCCACCATTCGCCCACCTCGGCCGGCAGCTCGCCCGAAGCGCAGCGCAGCAGCAGGAAGTCGTAGCCAGCGCGGAAACGCGGATGCTCCAGCAGCTTGTACGGCGCGCGGCCGGCGCGGCGCTCGAAGCGCGGCTGCATGGCCCAGATGTCGCGCATGTCGGTGGCGATGCGGCGCTGCAGGGCCAGGTTCTCGGTTTGCGTTTCGAGCACGGCATCGGCCGCCAGGTGCAGCGCGGGAATCGGCGCTTCGCCGGCGGCGCGGTAGGCGGTCCATTTTTCGAGCACCTGGTGCCACAGCAGCGAGGCGAACAGGAAGCCGGGCGACACGCCCTTGCCGGCCTTGACGCGCGAGTCGGTGGAGTCCAGCGCCAGGGTCACGAACTTCATGCCGATCGGCTGTTCCAGCACCACGTCCAGCAGCGGCAGCAGGCCATGGTGCAGGCCGGCCGAGCGCAGCTCCTTGAGGCAGGCGAGGGCGTGGCCCGACAGCAGCAGCTTGAGCATCTCGTCGAACACGCGCGCGGCCGGCACGTTGTCGATCAGCGGCGCCATGACGGGGATCGGCGCGCGCGTGGTCGGCTCGATCGTGAAGCCCAGCTTGGCCGCGAAGCGCACCACGCGCAGCATGCGCACCGGGTCTTCGCGGTAGCGCGCCTCGGGCATGCCGATGATGCGCAGGGTCTTGGCGCGGATGTCCTCGATGCCGCCGTGGTAGTCCAGCACCGATTGCGTGGCCGGATCGTAGTACATCGCGTTGATGGTGAAGTCGCGCCGCGCGGCGTCTTCGTGCTGCGGGCCGAAGCTGTTGTCGCGCAACACGCGGCCATGCTCGTCCTTGGGCGCGTTGTCGCTGCCGTTGCCGCGGAAGGTCGTTACCTCGAGCAGGTCCTGGCCGAACATCACGTGCACGATCTGGAACCGGCGGCCGATGATGAAGGCGCGCCGGAACAGTTTTTTCACCTGCTCGGGCGTGGCGTCGGTGGCGATGTCGAAGTCCTTGGGCTTGACGCCCAGCAGCAGGTCGCGCACGGCGCCGCCGACGACGAAGGCCTTGAAGCCGGCTTCCTGCAGGGTTTGCGTGACGCGGATCGCGTTGGACGAGACGTTCTTCGGATCGATGCCGTGTTCGGCGGGGCCGAGGATGGTCGGTTCGGTGGAGTCGCGCTGGTCTTTCACACCCAGGATTTTACGGATGAATTTTTTAATCATTGAATAGTTGGATGGTTGGCCAGCCCTGCTCGCGCGCATGGGTCGCGAGCGCGGCGCTCGGATTGGTCGCGACCGGATGGGAGACGATGGACAGCAGCGGAATGTCGTTGTGCGAATCGCTGTAGAAATGGCTGCTGCCGAAGCTGCCGAACGGCTGCCCCAGACGTTCCAGCCAGGCATGCATGTGCGTGATCTTGCCCGGGCCCGAGGTCGGGGTGCCGGCCAGGCGTCCGGTCAGCTTGCCGTCGGCGTCGACCTGCGGCATGGCCGCGATATGGTGCTCGACGCCGAAGGCAGCCGCGATCGGCGCCGTGATGTAGTGGTTGGTGGCGGTGATGATCGCCACCAGGTCGCCGGCCTGCTGGTGCTCGCGCACCAGTTTCAGGGCTTGCGGCCGGATCGCCGGTTCGATCACTTCGCGCATATAGCGCGCATGGAGGGCATCGAGTTCGTGGCGCGGAAAGCTCGCCAGGGTGCCGAGCGCGAACTCGAGGTATTCGACCGGGTCGAGCACGCCGGCATTGTACTGGGCGAAGAAGGCGTCGTTGCGGGCGCGGTAGGCATCGCCGTCGACCGCGCCGACCCGCGCCAAAAATTCGCCCCATTCGTGGTCCGAATCGAGCGGCAGCAGGGTGTGGTCGAGGTCAAACAGGGCAAGGTTTTTCATTCTTTGGGTTCGAGCGGCAGGTTCTCTTGCAACAGCAGGTCGCGCAGCAGGGGCAGCGTGACCGGGCGCTGGGTTTCGAGCGAATACTGGTCCAGGGCGTCCAGCATGGTCGACAGGGAACGCATGTCGCGTTTGAAATGAGACAACAAATAGGGTAACACGCTGGCCGACAAGGTCAAACCGCGCGCCTCGGCGGCGTGCGTCAGGGCCTCGATCTTCTGGTCGTCGGACAGGCCGTGGATCTGGTACACCAGGCCCCAGCCCATGCGGGTGCGCAGGTCTTCGCGCACCTGCAGCACGGCCGGCGGCACCGGGCCGGTGCAGACCATGTAGGCGCCATGCTCGCGGATCTGGTTGAACAGGGCGAAGGCGTCGATCTGGCGCTGCGGGGTCAAGCGGTCGCAATCGTCCAGCAGGTACAGGGTGGTGGCGGGCGCATGGACGAAATCGGCGGCCGGCGCGTCGGCCGCGATATAGCGCGCACCCGGGCTGGCCGCCAGGCCGTGCAGCAGATGGGTCTTGCCGGCGCCGGTGTCGCCCCACAGATAGGCGAAGTGTTCGCGCGAGCTGCGCTCGGCGAACAGGTGCATCAGGTGCGCCAGTTCGGCATTCGCCCCCACCTGGAAGGTGTCGAGGCTCTGGGCCGGTTCGGCGCCTAAATCGAGCACCAGCTGTTTCATGGCGTGGGCCGTTTCATGCCTGGCGTGGAAAAAAATGGCATGCCAATAAGGTCAAGTTTCGTTGTTATCTTCGTTAAACGGCTTGTGAGGGGAACCGTTTTGCTAAAATAGTGGATTGACCAGTTTCGCCGGTCGCCTCCTATTTTACCGCCTCCGCTGCCAAATACCATGAGCCAACCATCTAATGTTTCTCTCTCCTACCGCGACGCGGGTGTCGATATCGATGCCGGCGACGCCCTGGTCGAAGCGATCAAGCCGCTTGCCAAGCGCACCATGCGCGAAGGCGTGCTGGGCGGTATCGGCGGCTTCGGCGGTCTGTTTGAGATCAGCAAGAAGTTCAAGGAACCGGTCCTGGTATCCGGCACCGACGGCGTGGGCACCAAGCTCAAGCTGGCGTTCGAACTGAACCGCCACGACACGGTCGGCATCGACCTGGTCGCCATGAGCGTCAACGACATCCTGGTGCAGGGCGCCGAGCCGCTGTTCTTCCTCGATTACTTTGCTTGCGGCAAGCTGGACGTGGCGACCGCCACCGCCGTGGTCTCGGGCATCGCCAAGGGCTGCGAAGAGTCGGGCTGCGCCCTGCTGGGCGGCGAAACCGCCGAAATGCCGGGCATGTACCCGGACGGCGAATACGACCTGGCCGGCTTCGCCGTCGGCGCGGTCGAGAAATCGCAGATCATCGACGGCAGCAAGATCGTGCCGGGCGACGTGGTGCTGGGCCTGGCCTCGTCGGGCATCCACTCCAACGGCTACTCGCTGGTGCGCAAGATCATTAGCGTCGCCAATCCCGACCTCGAGGCCGATTTCCACGGCCGTAAGCTGGCCGACGTGCTGATGGCGCCGACCCGTCTCTACGTCAAGCCGCTGCTGGCGCTCATGGCGTCGATGGAAGTAAAAGGCCTGGTGCACATCACCGGCGGCGGCCTGGTCGAGAACATCCCGCGCGTGCTGCAGGACAACCTGACCGCGGTGCTGGACGCGTCGTCGTGGACCATGCCGCCGCTGTTCCAGTGGCTGCAACAGCATGGCGGCGTGGCGGATGCCGAGATGCACCGCGTGTTCAACTGCGGCATCGGCATGACCGTGATCGTCTCGAAAGAAAACGCGGATGCCGCCTTCGCCCAGCTCGAAGCGGCCGGCGAGACCGTCTACCGTATCGGCGAGATCCGCGCCCGCGAAGAAGGCCAGGCGCAGACCGTCGTCCTGTAAGCGCATGACCTTGCCCGCGCCGTCCGCTCCCGTCCTTGGCGACGAGCGGCGCGCGCGGGCCGGCCACGGCGGCGCCGTGGTCTGGATCACGGGGCTGTCCGGCGCCGGCAAGACCACCCTGGCCGAGGCCGCCGAGCGCGCCCTGTTCGAACGCGGCTGCAATGTGTTCGTGCTCGACGGCGACAAGGTGCGCGGCGGGCTGTGCGCCGATCTTGGTTTTTCCCTCCCTGAACGTTCCGAGAATATCCGCCGCATCGGCGAAGTGGCGCGCCTGTTCCATCAGGCGGGCCAGCTCGTGCTGGTGTCGGTCATTTCTCCGCTGCGCGCCGACCGCGCGCGTGCGCGGGCGCTGGTGCCGGCGCCGGATTTCATCGAAGTGTATTGCCGCTGCCCGCTGGCGGTGTGCGAAGCGCGCGATCCGAAGGGCTTGTACCGCAAGGCGCGGGCCGGCCAGCTGCCGGAGTTCACCGGCATTTCCTCTCCCTATGAAGCACCCGAGGCGCCCGACGTGCTGGTCGACAGCGCCACCTCGTCGGTCGACGACGAGGTGGCGAAGCTGCTGGCCGAATTGCAGCGGCGCGGCATCATCGCCGCCTGAGTTCAAGGAGCGGCGCCGCTGCCGATATGCTTGTCGAGGAATTTCTCGACCCGCGTATAGAAATCGATGCGATTCTTTTCCAGGCCCCAGCCGTGGCCTTCGTCCGGATACTCGACCCACTCCACGCTTTGATTCGTGCGCATGACGGCGCTGCGGAAGGCGGTGCCGTGGTTGATCGGCACCCGGACATCGACGCCGCCATAGGCCAGCAGCAGCGGCTGGGTGATGCGCGCCGCCTGCTGGATCGGCGAGGTGGCCTTGAAGCGCTCGGCTTCCTTCACTGGGTCGCCGATCAGTTCAGGCATGCCGTACACCTTGTATTCCTCGGACAGGTCCGAGGTGAAGCCCCAGCCATTGTCGAACAGCAGGCCGATGTCGGTCACGCCGACCCAGTTGATGCCGCACTTGTACAGCGCCGGATCGTTGACCAGGCCCATCAGGGTGGCATAGCCGCCATAGCTGGCGCCGGCGATGCAGACCCGCTGCGGATCGACCGTGCCCTGCTTGACCAGCCATTGCACGCCATCGGCCAGGTCGTCCTGCATCGACAGGCCCCATTGCTTCCAGCCGGCCTTGAAGTGCCGGGCGCCATAGCCGGTGCTGCCGCGGAAATCCGGCTCCAGCACGGCGTAGCCGCGCGAGGCGAGGAACTGGGCGTCCGGGTTCCAGCCCCAGGAAACGCCGCGCACGTACGGGCCGCCATGGACCAGCATCACCATCGGCAGGTTCTTGTTGCCCTTGCCGCGGGGCAGGGTCAGCAGCGCCGGGATGTCGAGGCCGTCGCGCGCCTTGTAGCGCACGAATTGCTGGCGACCCATCTGGGCCGGGTCGATGCCGGGACGCGAGTCGCCGACCTTGTTCAGCAGTCCAGTGGTCTTGTTGTACAGCGCGAAGCTGGCCGGATACACATCCGAGTACGAGGTCACCAGCACCCACGGCGAATCGGCCTGGGCCGGGACCGACACCAGGTTGATGGTGGCCGGCAGCAGCTTGTCGAGTTTTTCCTGGACCTGCTTCATGCCCGGGTCGAACCATTCGTTCGAGGTAGCGTCGGTGGTGAAGGCGATGCCGAGCACCGCGGCGCGGTTGGTGACCAGGCCGCCGGCGAAGTCATAGCCCGGCGCGACCAGCAGCGGTTCGGGATTGAGCTTGCCGGTCGCGATGTCGAAGGTATGCAGGGCGGTGGTGTCCTTGCCGTTGCGCGCCGCGACATAGAAGGTGCCGTCAGGGCCGAAGCCGACCGGTTCGATGGCACTGCTGCCGTCGCCATAGGCCTTGTAGCTGGTCAGCACGCGCCACTCGCTGCTGGCAGGTTCGCGGTAGTGCAGGGTCACGCTGCCCTGGTCGATCGTCGAGGCCACCCGCGGCTCGCCCTTGTGGTCGAGCATCCAGCCGCGCGCATTGCCGGGGCGCGGCACCGGCTGGCTGAAACCGGTCACGGTGTCCACGCGCAGCAGGTCGACGTAGCGCGTTTCGCCGCGGGTGTCGCTGACCGGATGGATCACATAGATATTGTTTGAATCCTGGGCGCCTTTCTGGCCGGTCAGGAAGGTATTCCAGGGCAGCAGCTTGCGCGCGCCCTTGAAACCGCCCGCCACCATCCCGCCGCCGGTGCGCTCGGCCAGTTGCGCGAAGCGGCCGCCGTCGCGGTCGACCGCGTACAGGCCGGGCGCGGTGCGGGCGTTGCCCTGGGCGACGGTCTTGTCGCGGGTGTTGAACACCAGGCGTTCGTTGTTGACCCATTCGAATTCGCCGACATCGGCATCGGTATAGGTGGCGACGATCTTGCCGCTGTTGTTGCGCAGGTCGACCACGACCAGGAAGTCGCGCTGGCCCTTGGCGCTGGAGCGCGCCGCCAGGTGGCTGGCGTCGGGCGACAGCTTGGCGCCGCCGAAGGCGGCATTGGCGTAGAAGGCGGAGATCGGTGGCGGGGCGGTCGCAGCGGCTGGCGCTTGGGCCGGGGCTGGCGCGGCGCACAGGGCCAATGCGGCCAGCGCGGCGGCGCGCACGGTGCGGGTAAATGCAGGCATGGGTTTTCCGTAAAAAATCGTTGTTATATGGCCAGTGTCGGCATTGCCCAGCGTAGCAGTTCGTGCGTGGACAGAATCTCATCAATTTTCACGATTGCCTTGTCCGGTTTGCATTCTTTGTCGGGAATACTACATCCATCAGGGGATTTAGTTGCTTCATGGCCACTTCTGAAGCATCATCGAGTGATACCTGATCACGCGGTCGTCCTGCCGGCTGGTTTCTCATGACTTCTCTGCCTGCTGTTTCTCAGCAAAAATTCCATTTCATCTCGGGCCTCCCGCGGTCCGGTTCGACCCTGTTATCCGGCATCCTGCTGCAGAATCCGCGCTTCCAGGCCGGCATGAGCAGCCCGGTCAGCGGCTTGTGCAATGCCGTGCTGGGGCAGGTGAGCGCCGGCAGCGAGTTCGGGGCGGTGGTCGGTCGCGATAAGCGCCGCCAGTTGCTGCGCGGCCTGTTCGATTCCTACTATGCGGACGTCGGCCGCGAGGTGGTGTTCGACACCAGCCGCGCCTGGTGCGCTCGCATGCCGCTGGTGCGCGACCTGTTCCCGGAGGCGAAGGTGATCGCCTGCGTGCGCAGCGTGGCCTGGATCATGGACAGCTTCGAACGCCTGTACCGCGCCAATCCGTACGAGCACACGCGCCTGTTCGGCGCGGCCGGCGCGCGCGGCACCGTGACCAGCCGGCTGGAAGGCCTGGGCCAGCACGACGGCACCGTCGGCCATCCCTGGGCCGCCTTGCGTGAAGCCTTCTATGGCGAGCATGCGTCGTCGCTGCTGCTGGTCGATTACGAATTGCTGAGCCGGGCGCCGGGCAAGGTCATGCCGCTGATTTATGACTTCCTGGGCGAGCCGCGCTTCGAGCACGACTTCGAGAACGTCGACTACGATGCCGAGGAATTCGATGCGCAGCTCGGCGCCCCCGGGCTGCACAAGGTCCGCGCGCGGGTGGAGTACAAGCCGCGCCAGACCATCATCCCGCCCGATCTGTTCGACCGGTTCGACAAGATGTCCTTCTGGACTGACACCGCCGGCAGCGCCGCCAATGTAATCGCACCGCAGAACGCACAACAAGGAAAACAGGCATGACGTCCAAACACCAGCAAGCCGGTCTCGGCGAATTGTTCATCGCAAGCAGCGCCGCGGCGCGCGTCGACGATGGCCAGGCGGCGGCCGTGCCGGAACTGGCGATTGCCAGCGGACGTATCGAGATCGTCTTCATCGAAAGCGACGTGGCCGACATCGACACGCTGATCCGTGGCTTCGGTGCTGGCAAGGAAATCGTCATTCTCGATGCCGCGCGCGATGGCCTGCGCCAGATCGCCGAAGCCCTGGAAGGACGGAGCGGCATCGATGCCCTGCACGTGATTTCGCACGGCCAGCAAGGCAGCATTAGCCTCGGTTCGCTGATGTTGAGCGCCGACGACTTGCCCCAGCATGCCGCCGACCTGCAGGCGATCGGCCGCAGCATGGCGGAGGGTGGCGACATCCTGCTGTATGGCTGCGACGTCGGCGCCGGCGACGAGGGCCTGGCGCTGGTCGGCAGCCTGGCGGCGGCCACCGGCGCCGACGTGGCGGCGTCGAGCAACCTGACCGGCGCCGCCGTGCTTGGCGGCGACTGGGAACTGGAAGTCAGGCGCGGTGACGTCGATACGCCGGCCGTGGTGGATCCGGCGCTGGCTGCGATGTACCATCGCACGCTGGCCAGCGATTGGCTCGCACCGATCATCCTGAACTTCAACACATATGAGAATTTTTCCAGCAAGGGCAGCGGTGCTCCGAACTACGATCCAGAAATCGATATCCTGTACAAGATCCGCGGCAGCGACGCCTACGTATTGAAGATCGATGGTACGAGCAGCAATATATCGACATACGAGTCGGATCCCTTCATCGCATCCGACACGAGTGATGGGGAAATTGACGAAACCGAAATCACGTTCTCCTTCGAGACTGGCCAAGTATTCACGCCTGTATCGATCAATGTGGCCAACTTCGAAATCCGTAATAGCGGACAGCAGAAACTGATTTTCGTCGGCTATGACGCATCCGGTAACCCCATCGGCAGCCCGAAAACCATTACGACTTCCGCTGACGTGGACGGGACCTATCTTCCAGTGCCTCTGGACGGACTGATCGGCATCAGCAAGCTGAAAGTATTCGCCGATCCGACGTCGAACAACGGAAGAATGATATACCTGGTATTCGACGACTTTGAAATCAAGGACATCAAGCCGGCAGGCCCTCCACCGCCGCCGGCGCCGGTCGTCACGTCGGTCTCGTCCACCAATATCGACGACGCCTACCGGGCGGGCCAGGAAATCACCGTCACCGTCACCTTCGACCAGGAGGTCGTCGTGGCCGGCGGCACGCCCACCCTGCTGCTCGAGACCGGCCAAACCGACCGCCTCGCCGTGTACACCGGCGGCAGCGGCACCGATACCCTGAGCTTCAAATACACGGTACAGCCGACCGACAGCAGTTCCGACCTCAATTACTTCAGCACCGGCTCGCTCAGCCTTGCCGGCGCCACCATCAAGCTGAAGGGCGGCACGGTCGATGCCTCGCTGGTCCTGCCGGCCCTGAACAGCCCCAATTCTCTCGGCGGCGGCAAGGCCATCGTCATCGATACGGCTGCGCCGACGCTGGAAATCATCAGCGCCAAGAGCACGCTGAAGGCCGGCGAGACCACGACCGTCACCTTCAAATTCAGTGAAGCGGTGACCGGCTTCGAGCGCGGCGACGTCCTTGTCTCCGGCGGCACGCTCGGCAACCTGACGCTTGGCCAGGACGGCAAGTCCTACAGCGCCACGTTCACGCCGACCGAGAACACCAACAACGGCACCGCCAGCATTACGGTGGAAGCCGATTCCTACGCGGACGTGGCCGGCAATCTGGGAGGCTTCGGCGCCACGCCATCGATCACCTTCGACACGCTGGCGCCCGGCAAGCCGGCCGCCCCGGTCCTGCATCCGGATAGCGACAGCGGCGCGGCCGGCGACGGTATCACCAGCGACAACACCCCACAATTTATCGGCGCCGCCGGCAGCGTCGAGGGCGCCACCACGGTGCGCCTGTACGCCGGCGCCATGCTGATCGGCCAGACCACCGCCAATGCCAATGGCAGCTGGTCGGCGACCAGCAACACCGCACTGCCCGACGCCACCTACCAGATCACCGTCGTGCTCGTCGACGCCGCCCAGAATGTCAGCGCGCCCTCCGAACCGTTCGAGCTGGTTGTCGATACGGTCAAGCCGGCCACGCCGCTCCAGCCCGATCTGGCGCCCGTGAGCGATAGTGGCGCCCACGACGACGACGACATCACGAATGCCGTCACCCAGACCATCCGCGGCGCAGCCAACAGCGCCGAAAAAGGCAGCCTGATCACGCTGTACAACGACGGCGTCGCCATCGACGGCGCCAGCACGACCGTCGGGGCCGATGGCAGCTGGTCGATCGACCTCGCACAGGGGCATGGCGCATATACCATCACGGCCCGCAGTCGCGATGCCGCCGGCAACCTGAGCGACATTTCGCCGGCGCTGAACCTGACCGTCGACCGCCAGGCGCCGGACGCACCGGATGCGCCGCTGCTGCACGCCGACAGCAATAGCGGATCGAAGGCCGACACGATCACCAACGTCCGCACCCCGACCTTTTACGGCGTGGCCGGGAGCGTCGAAGGCGGCGCCACGGTCAGGCTGTACGCGGATGGCGATTTCATCGGCAGCGCCGTCGCCACGGCCAACGGCAGCTGGTCCGTGACTGCCAGCCAGTTGGATGGCCGCACCTACACCATCACCGCCGAGGCGGTCGACTTCGCCGGCAACGTCAGCGAAGTCTCGAGCGGCACCTCGGTCACGATCGATTTCACCGCACCTGCGGCGCAGGTCGCCGACGTGGCGTTCTCGGACGACACCAACATCGAGGGCGACTTCGTCACCAGCATCGCGGCCCAGTCCGTCATTGGCAAGCTGACGGCGCCGCTGGCGCAGGGCGAATGGGTCGGTGTCTCGTTCAACAATGGCACTACCTATTTCCCAGCCACGGTCGACCCGAACGGCGAGCAGTGGTCGCTCGCCGAAGTGACCCTGGCAGGCAAGGGCACGCTGGTGGTGCGCGTGTTCGACGCCGCCGGCAATCCGGGCGCGCCGTTCAGCCATGGCTATGAACTCGACGTCACGGCGCCAGGCGCACCGTCTACCCCGGACCTGACCGATGCATCGGACAGCGGCGCCAACGACCAGGACAATATTACCGGCGTCACCAGGCCGACCTTCACCGGCACCGCCGAGGAAGGCGCCACCATTACCCTGTACGCCGATGGGACTGCGGTCGGCAGCGGCCAGGCCGGAGTCGACGGCAAGTGGACCGTCACGGTCGACGAGGCACTCGCCGGCGCGACCTACGATTTCACTGTCAAGGCGTCCGACCTGGCCGGCAACCAGGGCGGCGCGTCGCCGCTGCTCGAGGTAACCATCGTCACCGATGCGCCGTCGATCACGAATACCACCTTCACCCTCGCGAGCGACAGCGGAATCGACGGCGACCTCGTCACCAGGATCGCCGCGCAGACGCTGAGCGGCAAGCTGAGTGCAGCCCTGGCGCAGGGCGAGCAGGTCGAGGTGTGGGATGGCGCGATCTGGCGCGCGGCCAGCGCCGGCGCCGGCGACGATACCTGGATGCTGGCCGGCGTGACCCTGACCGAGGGGCCAACCGAGTACCAGGTGCGGGTGATCAATGCGATCGGCAACGAGGGCCTGGTCGACAAGCGTACGGTCACGCTCGATACCGAAGCACCGACCGTCAAGATCGAGAGCAGCGCCCAGCAGCTCAAGGCCGGCCAAACCGCCACCATCACGTTCACCTTCAGCGACGATCCCGGAAACTTCTCGTGGGACGGCAGCGCGGGCGACCTCAAGGTCGGCGGCGGCACGCTGTCGGCGCTGTCGGGCACCGGCCCGGAGCGCACCGCGACCTTCACGCCGGACGCCAATACCCAGGATGGCGTGGCGACCATCACGGTCGCAGGCAATAAATTCTTCGACCTGGCCGGCAACGGCAACGAGGTCGGCGTGATGGCGCAGATCCCCTACGACACCCTGGCGCCGGCGGCGCCGACGGCGCCGGTGCTGGCCCCCGGCAGCGACTCCGGTACCATGGGTGACCGGATCACGTTCATCACCCGGCCGACCTTCACCGGCAGCGCCGAATCGGGCAGCACCGTGACCCTCTACGATGCCGAGGGCAATCCGATCGGCAGCGGCACCGCCGTCAACGGCCAGTGGTCGATCGCGCCCACCGCCGCGCTGGACGACGGTGCGCACACGATCAGCGCCACCGCCACCGATGCCGCCGGCAACAAGAGCCAGGCTGTCGCCGGCCAGCAGATCACGATCGATACCACCCCGCCAACCCTGGCCATTACCAGTAACGTCGACAGCCTGAAGATCGGCGAGACCGCGACCATCAGCTTCACCTTCAGCGAAGATCCGGGCGTCAGCTTCGGCGATACCGACATCAGGGTCCATGGCGGCAAGCTGGGCGAACTGGAGAAGGATGGCCTGGTGTACACCGCCGTCTTCACCCCGACCGCTGGCGAGGATCTCTCCACGGCGACCATCTGGGTCGGCGCCGGCAGCTATGTGGACCCCGCCGGCAATAACGGCGGCGCCGGCGCCCCCGTGGAGCTGGTGTTCGACACGAAGGCGCCGGACGCGTCCTCGGCGCCCGACCTCGAAGCAGCGTCGGATACCGGCACCTCGGATGTCGACGACATCACCGGCGACACCACGCCGACCTTCACCGGCAGCGCCGAATCCGGCGCCACGGTGCGGCTGTATGCAGACGGCGTCGAGATCGGCTCGGCGCTGGCGGTCGACGGCGCCTGGCGCATCACCGCGACTGCGCTCGACACCGGCAAGCACGCGATCACGGCCATCGTCACCGACGCCAGCGGCAATGAAGGACCGGAATCCGATTCGCTGGACATCGAGATCGTCACCGGCACGCCGTCCACCATGGCCGACAGCATCAAGCTGTCAAGCGATAGCGGGGCCTCGGAAACCGACCGTATCACCCGCATCGCGGACCAGACCCTCAACGGCACCCTCGACGCGGAACTCGAGGCCGGCGAATACGTCGAGGTGTCGCTGGACGGAGGCGACAGCTGGAACAGGGCGGAGAGCGACGGCGCCAGTTGGTCGTTCGGGACCACGCTGGTCGAGGGCTCGCACCCGATCTCGGTGCGCGTGGTCAATGTCATCGGTAACGCCGGCGAGGCGTACACCAAGGACTACCAGCTCGATACCCAAGCGCCCACCGTCACGGTGTCCAGCAACGTGGACACGCTCAAGCGCGGCGAGACGGCGACCATCACCTTCAGCTTCAGCGAAGCGCCGGGCGACAGCTTCACCTGGGACGATATCGCGGTCCAGGGCGGCAAGCTGGGACCACTCAGCGGCAGTGGCCTGGGCTACACCGTGACCTTCACGCCGACTGACGGCGTGGACAACGGCATGGCCAGCATCTCGGTCAAGGCCGACTCCTATCTCGACCTGGCCGGCAACAAGGGTAGCGTCGGCAATATGCCGGCCCTGGCATTCGATACGCTGGCGCCAGGCGCGCCGCCTGCGCCCACGCTGGCTGCCGCCAGCGACACCGGCACGGTGGGCGATGGCATCACCCGCAGCACGACCCAGGTGATCGAAGGCAGCGGCGCCGTGCCCGGCGCCCTGGTGCGCCTGTACGAGGGCGAGCGTGAAATCGGCTCAGAACGCGCCGATACGAACGGCCATTGGAGCATCTCGATCACCCTGGGCATTGGCGCGCATGCGCTGCGGGTCGTCCAGTACGACGACGCAGGCAACGGGTCGGTGGTCAGCGCACCGTTCCAGCTGACGGTCGAGGCGGCGCCCGTGAACCCGACGCCAAACCCGAATCCGGACCCGAATCCGGACCCGAACCCGCCGACGATGGTCGACGGCATGCCGGTCACGACCCGTCCGGTGACCTTGCCGGGCGGCGTGCGCGGCACCACGGTCGAGGTGCCGATCGTCACTGGCGGCCGCACCGAAACCGATGGCCAGCCAAGCCTGGCGGATATTCCGCTGGCGTCCGGCGGCGGCCAGGTCCAGCTGCTGGCCCAGCTGCCGGTGGGCTACGGCCTGTCGAGCAGCGGCGGCGTTGCAAATGCGCAGAAGGGCCTGGAATTCCTGATCGCAGCGATCAAGGCAGCCACGCCGACCCATGCGCCGGACGACCAGGGCCACCTGGTCCAGAACGGCACGTCGTTCCTGAATGGCCTGGACTACAGCACGCTGCTGGTGCACACCGTCAAGCCGGTCAGCAACACCGGCGCCGGCGGCGCGCTGGTACTGGACGGCGCCGGCGCAAGCGGCGGCCAGGGCACGGCGCTGGTGATCGAGACCGGCGGCATGGCCAGCGGCAGCGCGATCGACCTGGTCGGCATCGATTTCGCGGCGCTGATCGGCGCGGCGACGGTGTCCACGGGCAGCAGCGGCAGCATCCTGGCCGGCGACGCCGCCAGCCAGCACTTCACGGTGGTGGCCGGTGGCGAGAACCAGGTGTATGCCGGCGGCGGCAACGACCTGCTGAGCTTTGCCGCGCCCGATGCCGGCTCGGTCCTGGGGCGCTCAAGCGCACAGCAGGCGCCGGGCGCCAAGTCCACCGTGCTGCACGGCGGCCAGGCGCTCGACGCAGCCAGTTTCGCGGGCTCGCGCGACGACTACCAGATCGACTACCACCACGGCCACGTGGTGGTCGGCCGCAAGGGCGCGCCGAACGAGACGGCGCTGGTGATCAACGTCGAGCAACTGCGCTTCGACGACGGCACGATCGACGTCGCCAACGACGCCAGCCTGGACACGCTGGCCGGCATGTACCAGACCGTGTTCGGGCGCCAGGCGGATGTCTACGGCATCGAGTTCTGGGTCGACCGCCGCGACGACGGCGTGAGCTGGGGCGCGATCGTGCTCGACATGATCGGTTCTAGCGAGCATGCAGCGACCGGCGGTGCCATGAACGGCGATGCCGCGCATGACATCGCCCTGCTGTACCAGGCCCTGTTCAACCGCGCGGCTGACGATGCCGGCCTGGCCTTCTGGCAGGCGGCGATGGATGGCGGCATGAGTATGGAGCAGGTTGCGACCTGGTTCGTGGAGTCGGCCGAGATGGTGGGCCACCAGCGCGGTGCGCTGGACTGGGACTTCCAGGTCTGAACCTATTCCGGCGCCCGGATGTAATCGACCATGCCCTCGCTGCCGCGGCTGGGCGGCGCCGTGAGCAGGCTCACCACGACCACGCCCAGCATCCCGGCCGGCACTCCGAACACACCGGCCGCCATCGGCAGGATGCCGAACCAGGCGTCATCCAGGCTGCCGCCCAGGGCCGGGCTGGCGCGCAGCATGTAATAGAGGCAGACCGCGAAGCCGGCGAGCATGCCGGCGATCGCGCCCTGGTGGTTGGCGCGCTTCCAGAACACGCCCAGCACCAGCACCGGGAACAGCGTGGAACCAGCCAGGGAGAACGCCGCGGCGACCAGCGATAGAATATCGGCCGGCTTCTGCGACGCCACGTAGGCCGCGATGAAGGCCACCCCCAGCAGCAGCAGCTTCGAGATCGTGACCCGCTTCTGGGTCGAGGCGCCCGGGTTGACCATCTTGTAGTAGACGTCGTGCGACAGCGCGTTGGAGATCGCCAGCAGCAGGCCGTCGGCGGTCGACAGCGCCGCCGCCAGGCCGCCGGCCGCGACCAGGCCCGCGATCACATAGGGCAGGCCGCCGATCTCGGGCGTGGCCAGCACCAGCACGTCGGCGTCGATCGCGAATTCGGCCAGCTGCACGATGCCGTCGCCATTGATGTCGGCCACGCTCACCAGCGGATTGGCCTTGTCGACATTGGCCCAGTACGAGATCCAGGTGGGCAGGGACGAGAAATCGCTGCCCACCAGCGAGGTATAGATGTCGTATTTGGCCAGCACCGCCAGCGCCGGAATCGTCAGGTACACCAGCAGGATGAAGAACAGGGTCCAGAACACCGAGACCCGGGTGTCGTTCACGGATGGCGTGGTATATGCCCGCATCAGGATGTGGGGCAGGGCCGCGGTGCCGAACATCAGGCAGAACACCACCGCCAAAAAGTTATTGCGGCGCTGGTCGGATTCCTCTTTGGTCGCGCCGGGGAAGGGTTCGGCATGCGGCTCGGGCGGCCGGGCGCGCTTCAGGTTGGCGTCGCGCCGCTCGCTCCATTGCGAACGCGCCTCGTCCACCGAGTTCGGATACGTGGCCAGCGCGCGCTCGGCCTGGCGCACCTCGGTCAGCGAGGCATTGCGCGCGCGCGCCGCCGCCAGCTGGCGCTGGGCGTCGAGCTTGCCGGTTTCCCACGATTCGGGGAGCAGGGCCACCCGCCCGGCATATTCGGCGGCGCGGCGGCGGAACTCGGCGCGCACTTCTTCCTCGCGCGGGTCTTGCGCCAGCGCCGCCTCGCGCGCGGTCAGCTTGGGCAGCAGCGAGCCGTAGGCCACCGCGGGGATCGGGTTGTCGGCATGCTTGGCCGACAGCCACATGGTCGGAATCAAGAAGGCGACCAGCAGGATGATGTACTGCGCCACCTGGGTCCAGGTAATCGCCCGCATCCCGCCCAGGAACGAGCACACCAGGATGCTCGCCAGGCCCAGGAAGATCCCGACCGAGAAATCGACGCCGGTGAAGCGCGAGGCGATCAGCCCGACCGCGTAGATCTGCGCCACCACATAGGTGAACGAGACCAGGATGGTGGCGCCGACTGCCACCGCGCGCACCGCGGCGCCGCGTCCACCGCCGCCGCCGCCGTAGCGCGCCGCCAGGAAGTCCGGCACCGTGTATTGCGCAAACTTGCGCAGGTAGGGAGCGATCAGCAGCGCCACCAGCACGAAGCCGCCGGTCCAGCCCATGATGAAGGCCAGGCCGTCGAAGCCCTGCAGGTACAGGCCGCCGGCCAGGCTGATGAAGCTGGCCGCCGAGATCCAGTCGGCGGCGGTGGCCATGCCGTTGAACATGGCCGGCACGCGTCGCCCGGCGACGTAGTATTCGGTGACGCTCGAGGTGCGGCAGATGACGCCGATGATCGCGTACAGCGCGATGGTGGCGAACATGAACAGGTGGCCGATCCACAGGCGCGGCATGCCTTCCTGCTCGAGCAGGGCGACCGCCACCAGGAACAGGGCGAAGCAGCCGGTGTACCACAGGTAGTAGCGCGCCAGCTTGCTGAAATACGGTGGCTTGGCGCTCATCGCGGCTCGTCCCCGATGGCGGCCCTGGCTTCGCGATCGAGCTGGCGCATGCGCCAGGCGTAGAAGCCGATGATCGCCAGCGATATCAGCGACGCGCCCTGCGCCGCCATGTAGAACGACAGCGGCCAGCCGAAGATTTCGAAGCGGGCCAGCTCGCGCGCGAAGAACACGGTGCCAAAGCCGGTCGCCAGCCACAGCGCCAGCAGCAGCAGGGTCATGTTGCGGCTGCGCTCCCAGTGCAGGGCGCGGGCGGCGGCGGCGCGCTGGCGCGCGTCATTCTCAAGGGTCGGGTCAGTCGGCATCGAGGGATTCATGGACAGGCGGCGGGAATGTCAGGCGGAACAGGCTGCCCGGGAAGCGTTTCGACTGGCTGCGCGGATTGTTGAAGATGTCGATCTCGGCGCCATGCTGCTGCGCGATCTCGCGCACGATCGCCAGTCCCAGGCCGCTGCCTTGCGTATTGCTGCCCAGGATGCGGTAGAAGCGCTCGAATACGCGCTCGCGCTCGTTGGGGGCGATGCCGGGGCCGGTGTCCTCGACCTCGAGCAGCGCTTGCTCGCCGTCGCGGCGCACGCGCACCGTGACGCTGCCGCCGGCCGGGGTGTAGCGCAGCGCATTGTCGATCAGGTTCGACAGCAGCTCGCGCAGCATCAGCGGCTGGCCGGCGATGACGACCGGGCCCTCGTCGCCGGCGGGCGGCTCGAAGCCCAGGTCGATCTCGCCCGCGAACGAGGCCTGCACCCAGTCCTGCACCGTCTCGCGCGCGAGCAGTGGCAGGTCGATTTCGGCGAAGGCCAGGCCGGCCTGCGGTTGATTCTCGGCGCGCGCCAGCGCCAGCAGCTGGTTCACCAGGCGCGTGGCCGATTCCGAACTCTTGGCCAGCTGCTCCAGCGAGCGGTGGATTTCGGCCGCATCGACCTGGCGCAGGGCCAGTTCGGACTGCATGCGCATGCCGGCCAGCGGGGTCTTCATCTGGTGCGCGGCATCGGCGATGAAGCGCTTCTGCATCGCCACCGATTCGCCCAGGCGCTCGAGCATGTCGTTGAAGGAGCCGACCAGCGGCGAGATCTCCTCCGGCACCTGGCGCGGATCGATCGGCGACAGGTCGTCCTGGGGCCGCGCGCGGATGCGCTGCTGCAGCTCGGCCAGCGGGGACAGGCCGCGCGACAGCGCGAACCACACCAGGGCCAGGATCACCGGCAGGATGATGAACTGGGGCAGGATCACGCCCTTGATGATCTCGCCCGCCAGGTGCGCGCGCTTGTCGAGCGTTTCGGCGACCTGCACCAGGGCCAGCGGTGGCTCGAGCGGCGGCTGCGGCGCCCGCTCGTGCAGCGGGTCGAGGTTGACGTAGGTATAGGCGACCCGGATCGGGGTGCCGTGGATGCTGTCGTTGCGGAACTCGACCGCGCCGCTGCGCGCATGCTCGTCGGACGCGTCCTTCCTGGGGCGCGGCAGGTCGCGGTCGCCGTCCAGCAGTTCGCCGCCGGGGCCGGCCAGCAGGTAATAGACGCTGTCGACGTCGTCGGCGCGCAGGATGTCGCGGCCGGACGCATGCAGCTGGCCGGCGGCCTTGCCGCCCACGCTGCGCACCTGCTGGCCCAGCACCGTGACCCGGTCTTCGAGCGCGTCGTCGAAGGGCTGGTTGGCGATCGACTTGGCCACCAGGTAGGTGATGGCGATGCTCATCGGCCACAGCAGCAGCAGCGGCGCCAGCATCCAGTCGAGGATCTCGCCGAACAGCGAGTGCCGGATGTTCTCGTCCGGCTCGGGATTGGGCGGGACGTAGGTCGGCTCGGCCGCGATGCCGGCGTCGCGCCCGTTCACCTGTCGGCGGTGACCGTTGGCGCTGCGGCCGCGCGTTCGGCGGCGGCGGCGGCGCTGGCTTCGGAGAATTTCTCGAGGCAGTAGCCGAGGCCGCGCACGGTGGCGATGCGCACGCCGCCGACCTCGATCTTCTTGCGCAACCGGTGCACATAGACCTCGATCGCATTGTTCGACACTTCCTCGCCCCATTCGCACAGGTGGTCGACCAGCTGTTCCTTGGACACCAGGCGGCCGGTGCGCGCCAGCAGCACTTCGAGCAGGCCGAGCTCGCGCGCCGACAGGTCGAGCATCTGGTCGTTGATATAGGCGCTGCGGCCGACCTGGTCGTAGACCAGCGGACCGTGGCGCACCACGGTCGGGCCGCCGCCGGCGCCGCGCCGGGTGAGGGCGCGCACCCGCGCCTCGAGCTCGGACAGGGCGAACGGCTTGGCCATGTAGTCGTCGGCGCCGAGGTCCAGGCCCTCCACGCGCTGCTCGACGGAATCGGCGGCGGTGAGGATCAGCACCGGCAGCAGCGAGGCGCGGGCGCGCAGGCGGCGCAGCACTTCCAGCCCCGACATCTTCGGCAGGCCGAGGTCGAGGATGAGCAGGTCGAACTCCTGGGTGGAGAGGGCGGTATCGGCATCCTGGCCGTTCTTGACGTAATCGATGGCGTAGCCGGATTGGCGCAGGGATCGCGTCAGGCCATCGGCAAGTACGCTATCATCTTCGGCGAGCAGAATTCGCATGGGGGCACCTCGGTTTTCGCGTTGTACAAACTCAGACCCGTATTGTGTTTGATTTGTCGCAACAATGCGAGTCTTGACCCATTTATTGACAAGATGATCACGTATTAGTGCTTGCAAAAACCACTGGATTTTTATACAGTAGTGGCTCTTGAAGTGCGCGTGCGCGCCCACACCTTGCCTACTCCACGATTGAAAGTACACCATGGACGACAAAAAATCCGCATTGAACGCCTCTGAAAAAGGCAAGGCGCTGGCAGCCGCCCTGGCGCAGATCGAAAAGCAGTTCGGCAAGGGTTCGGTGATGCGCATGGACACCAGCGCACCGGTCGAAGAAGTGCAGACTGTTTCCACCGGCTCGCTGGGCCTCGACATCGCCCTGGGCGTCGGCGGCCTGCCGCGCGGCCGTATCGTCGAGATCTACGGCCCTGAATCGTCGGGTAAAACCACGCTCACCCTGCAGACCATCGCCCAGATGCAAAAACTGGGTGGCACCTGCGCCTTCATCGACGCCGAGCACGCGCTCGACGTCACCTATGCCCAAAAATTGGGCATCAACCTGGGCGACCTGCTGATTTCGCAGCCGGATACCGGCGAACAGGCGCTCGAAATCACCGACGCGCTGGTGCGTTCGGGCAGCGTCGACCTGGTGGTCATCGACTCGGTGGCGGCACTGACCCCGCGCGCCGAGATCGAAGGCGATATGGGCGACTCGCTGCCGGGCCTGCAGGCGCGCCTGATGTCGCAAGCGCTGCGCAAGCTGACCGGTTCGATCAACCGCACCAATACCTTGGTGATCTTCATCAACCAGATCCGTATGAAGATCGGCGTCATGTTTGGCAGCCCGGAGACCACCACCGGCGGTAACGCACTGAAGTTCTACGCCTCGGTGCGCATGGACATCCGTCGTACCGGCTCGATCAAGTCGGGCGACGAAGTGATCGGTAACGAAACCAAGGTCAAGGTCGTCAAGAACAAGATCGCGCCACCGTTCAAGGAAGCCCACTTCGACATCCTGTACGGAGCAGGCACCTCGCGCGAAGGCGAGATCCTGGACCTGGGCGCCGACAACAAGATCGTCGAAAAGGCGGGCTCGTGGTACAGCTATAACGGTGAGCGCATCGGCCAAGGCAAGGACAATGCCCGTCAGTTCCTGGTGGATCGTCCGGCCCTGGCGCGCGAGATCGAGAACAAGGTCCGTGCCGCCCTGGGCGTGCGCGAACTGCCACCGATCGCGGGCGACGACAAGCCGAAGCTGCAGGCGGTTGGTGAGTAATCGCCTGGTGCGGACGGCGCGGCAGGGTAGCGCCTTTGTCGTCCGCGCCATGTCGTTGTCGACGGTGTCCTCATGCCAGCACCCGTACTGAGCCTCAAGGCGCGCGCGCTGCGCTACCTGTCGCAGCGCGAGCACAGCCGGTTTGAATTGCGGCGCAAGCTGGCCAAGTATGCGCAAGAGGATGAAGACGTCGATGCGCTGCTGGATTTCCTTGAAAAGAATAACTGGCTGTCGCAAGAACGTTTTGCCGAATCGCTGATCAACCGCAAGGCCAGCCGCTACGGCAATAGCCGTGTGGTGGCCGAGCTGCAAAGCCATGGCGTGACCGGCGATGCGCTGGTCGAGATCAAGGCCGAGCTGTCCGACAGCGAAACCGCGCGCGCCATCGAAGTCTGGCAGCGCAAGTTCGGCACGGTCGCCACCGATGCCGCGGCGCGCGCCAAGCAGATGCGCTTCCTGCTGCAGCGGGGGTTTTCCCAGCGCGCGGCGCGAACCGCGATGCAGGGCAGCCCAGCGGACGATGAGTTTCACGAAGGGTAGGGTGGACGGGTTCCCCGTCCACGCGTTCGACTGACATTCAAATCGCTTGAATGCCCCAAGAAACCCATGTTACTGCGCAAAACCCGCGATCCAGGCGCCAGCGTGGAGCGTCATCCCCGATATGCCCAGGCATATTCCTCAACGGGCGATGGCGCTGCACGCTGGCGCTTTTTTTGCCTGATCGTGACTGAAATACATATCTTTCATTCACATGATGAATGATGTGCGGTGACTGCTGGCACACAGGCGAATAATATATGTGTCAAACGCGCCGTCATATTCCAGTCAAGTCCCTTCATCTTCTGGTACCTTCCCTTACCAACCCTTTCTTTCCCATGCGCCGGTCTGGACGCTGTGCTAAACTTTGCGGGTTTAAGCAGCGCCGCATGAGCGGTTGTTGTCGCAGAAGCTGCGTCAACGTGCACGAAGCACACCGGCTGCACCACTAACCGCCGTCCCGACGGCACTGGTACTTATGCCTCTGTCACCTCCCGTATCGCGCTCGCTCCGGCATACGCGCGCCATCACAGTCGAAGCGTTCGCGCGCGACGATGGCTTGTGGGACCTGGATGCCAATATCCGCGATGTCAAAACGCGTACCATCGCGCTCGCTTCCGGCGAACGGCCCGGCGGCACGCCGGTGCACGACCTCAAGCTGCGCGTGACCATCGACCGCGACCTCAACATCGTCGACGCCGAAGCCGCGTCCGATGCCGTCCCGTATCCGGGCTACTGCGATACCATCGGCCCTGCCTACAAGAAGTTGATCGGGCTCTCGCTCGTGAACCATTTCCGGTTGCACCTGAAAGACCGCCTATCCGGCGTGCTCGGCTGCACCCACTTGACCGAATTGGCCCAGGTGCTGCCGACCGCAGCCTTGCAAGCCTTTGCTGACGACAATGTCGACGCCCCAGGTGGGCGCGGCGGCTCGTCAACCGACCGTCCATTTGAGCTCGACCGTTGCCATGCCCTGCGCAGCGACGGCCCTGCCGTGGCCAAATACTACCCACGCTGGTCGATCAAGGCCGTCTCGGGTTAGCGTTCGTCGTTTTTATTTTTTGTAGTTCAACCGTATTTCTAATTCAGTAATAGAAGAAGGGAAGCCAGCATGAAGATCCATGAGTACCAGGGCAAAGAGATCCTCCGAAAATTCGGAGTGACCGTTCCGCGCGGCATTCCGTGCATGTCGGTGGAGGACGCCGTCAAGGCCGCTGAAGAGCTGGGCGGTCCGGTCTGGGTCGTCAAGGCGCAGATCCACGCTGGTGGCCGTGGCAAGGGCGGCGGCGTCAAGGTCGCCAAGTCGATCGAACAAGTCAAGGAATACGCCGACCAGATCATGGGCATGCAGCTGATCACCCACCAGACCAGCCCTGAAGGCCAGAAAGTGCGTCGCCTGATGATCGAAGAAGGCGCCGACATCAAGCAGGAACTGTACGTCTCGCTGGTCACCGACCGCGTGACCCAGAAGGTCGTGCTGATGGCCTCGTCGGAAGGCGGCATGGACATCGAAGAAGTCGCGCACAGCAACCCTGAAAAAATCCACAACGTCGTGATCGATCCGGCCGTCGGCCTGACCGACGCCGACGCCGACAGCATCGCCGCCAAGATCGGCGTGCCTGAAGGTTCGATCGCCGACGCACGCGCCAACCTGCAAGGCCTGTACAAAGCCTACTGGGATACCGACGCATCGCTGGCCGAAATCAACCCGCTGATCGTTACCGGCTCGGGCAAGATCATCGCCCTGGACGCAAAATTCAACTTCGACGCCAACGCGCTGTTCCGTCACCCTGAAATCGTCGCCTACCGCGACCTGGACGAAGAAGATCCGGCCGAAGTCGAAGCATCGAAGTTCGACCTGGCTTACATCTCGCTCGACGGCAACATCGGCTGCCTGGTGAACGGCGCCGGCCTGGCCATGGCGACCATGGACACCATCAAGCTGTTCGGCGGTGAGCCGGCCAACTTCCTGGACGTCGGCGGTGGCGCTACGGCCGAGAAAGTGACCGAAGCCTTCAAGATCATGCTGAAGAACCCGGAACTGAAGGCCATCCTGGTCAACATCTTCGGCGGCATCATGCGGTGCGACGTCATCGCCGAAGGCGTGATCACCGCATCGAAAGCCGTGTCGCTGCAAGTGCCGCTGGTCGTGCGCATGAAGGGCACCAACGAAGACCTGGGCAAGAAGATGCTGGCTGACTCGGGTCTGCCGATCATCGCCGCAGACACGATGGAAGACGCAGCGAAATCGGTCGTTGCCGCCGCTGCTGGTAAAGCCTAATTCGCTAAGGAAATAAAAATGTCGATTCTGATCAACAAAGACACCAAAGTCATCACCCAGGGCATCACCGGCAAGACCGGCCAATTCCACACCCGCATGTGCCGCGACTACGCGAACGGCAAGGAAGCCTTCGTTGCAGGCGTGAACCCGAAGAAAGCCGGTGAAGATTTCGAAGGCATTCCAATCTACGCATCGGTCAAGGAAGCCAAGTCGGAAACCGGCGCCACCGTGTCGGTCATCTACGTCCCACCAGCAGGCGCAGCCGCTGCCATCTGGGAAGCCGTCGAAGCCGAGCTGGACCTGGCAATTTGCATCACCGAAGGCATCCCTGTCCGTGACATGATGGAAATCAAGGATCGCATGGCCAAAGCCGGTTCCAAGACCCTGCTGCTGGGTCCGAACTGCCCAGGCCTGATCACCCCTGACGAAATCAAGATCGGCATCATGCCGGGCCACATCCACAAGAAGGGCCGTATCGGCGTCGTGTCGCGTTCGGGCACCCTGACCTATGAAGCAGTCGGCCAGCTGACCGCACTGGGCCTGGGCCAATCGTCGGCAGTCGGCATCGGCGGCGACCCGATCAACGGCCTGAAGCACATCGACGTGATGCGCATGTTCAACGACGATCCTGACACCGACGCAGTCATCATGATCGGCGAAATCGGCGGTCCGGACGAAGCCAATGCCGCGCATTGGATCAAGGACAATATGAAGAAGCCGGTCGTTGGCTTCATCGCCGGCGTCACCGCGCCTCCAGGCAAGCGCATGGGCCACGCCGGTGCGCTGATCTCGGGCGGCGCCGACACCGCGCAAGCCAAGCTGGAAATCATGGAAGCCTGCGGCATTACCGTCACCAAGAACCCGTCGGAAATGGCGCGTCTGCTGAAGGCGATGCTGTAATCCTGGCGATCTCTTGATCGACTGACAAGGTGGGGAGCTTTCGGCTCCCCATTTTTTATTCGAGTTCCATTTCTCGTCGCCAACAATCGTCACCTGACAAAAATTGCCGTACGGCACTGACAAATTTTGTCACCTGAGCCGCCAAATTTTGTCGTGGCGCAGGGTTTTCTTATCTCTAGGTTAATAAAATCGACCGTTTTCTGCTGTTTTCGGGCTGGCACGCCGCTTGCATATAGGAAAGCGTAGCAGCAGAGCAGCACAAGACACCGAGAAACACTTTTTGAAATACCACCCCTGGAGAGAAAAATGAACTTCAAGCAAATGCAAACCAAAAAAGCCGAAGGCGGCTTCACCCTGATCGAACTGATGATCGTCGTCGCGATTATCGGTATCCTGGCAGCCGTCGCTATCCCGGCATACAGCGATTACACCGCGAAAGCCAAGGCTGCGAATGCACTGTCGGCTGTCGATCCGTTCAAGACCGCAGTGGCAATGTGCGGTCAAGAAGCTGGTAGCCTGGACGCCTGCAACACCTCGGCAGACCCAAATCCATTCCGTGAATTCACCGAGACCAATGAAGTGGCATCGCTGACCGTCGAAGACGCAGGCGTGATCGAAATCGTCCTGAAGGACATCGGCGCGGATACCGGCACCACGACCGTCACCTTCACCCCGACCCTGGGCACCAGCGCGATCACCTGGGCAATCGCTGCATCGACCGAGAACGAAGCTGTCAAGCTCGCGTTCGAAAAGAACAGCGTGACCCCGCCAGCAGCTGAGTAATCGACCTGACTGATACAAAAAGCCCGCTTCACAGCGGGCTTTTTTGTATTCCAGACTTACTTCGCAGCAGGCTGCCCCTTCAGATACTGATCCAGCCACCCCATTACGGTGTGATGCCACTGCACCGAGTTCGCCGGCTTGAGCACCCAGTGGTTCTCATCCGGGAACACTAGCAGTTTGCTCTCCACACCCATGCGCTGCAGCGCGGTGAACGTCCCCAGCGCCTGCGCCGTCGGGATCCGGAAATCGAGGTCGCCCTGGATCACCAGCATCGGCGTCTTCCACTTGTTCACGTGGTGAACCGGATTGAAGCGCTCATGGTTCTCAGGCACCTTGAAGTACGGGCCGCCGCTTTCCCAATCGGTGAACCACTGCTCCTCGGTCGAATACGCCATGCCGCGCGTATCGAACACGCCGTCATGGTTGACGATGCACTTGAACTCATCCGACCAGTTACCCGCGATCCAATTCATCATATAACCGCCATAGGACGCGCCGAGCGCGCAATCGCGTGAACGATCGAGCCACGGGAACTTCTGCACCGCCGCGTCATAGCCCTTCTGCAGGTCGACCAGCGGCTTGCCGCCCCAGTCGTTGCTGATCGAATCCGTGAACTTCTGGCCATAGCCGGTCGAACCGTGGAAGTCGATGAACACGGCTGCAAAACCCGCGCCGGCATACACCTGCGGATTCCAGCGATAGCTCCAGCTATTGCCGAAGCTGCCCTGCGGGCCGCCGTGGACGATGAAGGCGACCGGATATTTCTGGCCCGGCTGCGCATTCCACGGCTTCATCACATAGCCGTACACGGTCTCGCCGTTGGCGCCGGCGAACGAGAACTGCTCGGATTCGCCGAAACGCACGTCCTTCAGGCGCTCGGTATTCAGGTCGGTCAGCTGCTTCGGCCTGGCGCCCAGCTTCATCGAGAACAGCTGCGCACCCGACTGCAGGTTCGCCTGGGTATAGACCAGGGTGTCGCGCTTCAGGTCATAGGCGCCGACCGCGCCCTTGTCGGTCAAGGGCGTCACCTTGCCGCTGGCGACGTCGATCGAGAACAGGCGGTGCTGGCCGATGTCTTCGGCATCGACGATCAGCGCCTTGCCGTCCGCGCGCCATACCAGGTTGCCGGCCGAGCGGTCCCAGTCGGCCGCCAGCTTGCGCTTCTGGCCGCTGGCCACGTCCATCAGCATGACCTGGTAGCGGTCGGCCTCGAAGCCGGGACGCGCCATCGCCAGGTAGGCGAGGGTACGGCCGTCCGGCGAGAAGGTTCCCTTGGTATCCCATGCCAGGTTATCGGCAGTCAGGTTGCGCGGCGCGGCGCCGCCCGCGGCGGGGACGCTGTACAGGTCGAAGTTGGTCGACCAGGCTTCGGTCTTGCCGGCGATGCGGGCCGAGAAGACGATGGTCTTGCCGTCCGGGCTGAAGCGGTATTCCTCGCGGTCGCCGAACGGCTTCGAGGGCACGTCGCCGTCGAGCGAGCCGGACAGGCTGACCGGTTCGCCGCCGGCCTTGCCGTCCGCGCCCAGCGGCGCCGAGAACAGCACCGCGTTGCGGTGGTCGCCCCAGGTATCCCAGTGGCGCACGAACAGGCGGTCATAGACCTTGCCGGTGGCCTTGTCCTTTTCCTTGGCATCCAGGCGCGACTTGGTGCAGGCCAGGTCGGCGCAATCGCGGAACACGGCCAGGCTGAAGGCCAGGCGGTCGCCACTTGGGGCCAGGCGGAAGTTGTCGACGTCCAGCGGCAGGCTGGTGACCTGCACCGGCTCGCCGCCGGCGACCGGCTGGCGCCACACCTGCGACGAGCCCGAGCGCGCCGACAGGAAGTACACGGCGTCGCTAGAGGGCGACCATTCCGGGTCGCTGCTGCTGGACGCATGCTGGCTCAAGCGTTGCGGCACCGGCTTGGCGGCGCGCAGGTCGACCATCCACAATTGGGTATTGCCGCGGTTCTTGTCCATCTCCGTGCTGCGCACGGTATAGATCACGCGCGTGGCGTCCGGCGATACGGCCGGGCTCCCGACCCGGTCCATATTGACCAGGTCTTCCACAGTAAAGCCGCGCGGCGCGGCCGTCGCAGTGGTGGCGGCCAGCAGGGCCGCCGCCATCGTCAGCAAGCGAAATGTCATTCCATCCTCGTCGATCAGTGCCGCGGCAGGGTGCCGCGGGCAAGCCGGCAATTTACCATGATGTCATCGGGCATGAGCCTAATGCATGCTCTGCCGCCACGCGCCAGGCCCTGGCAACGCCGAACAACGAGGAGGCCTTGCTTATTTCGGCATGATGACCGTATCGATCACGTGGATCACGCCATTGTCGGCCGCGATATCGGTCTTGGTCACGGTCGCCTTGTCGACCATGACCTTGCCGCCGGCGACCTTCACCGCGAACGCGCTGCCTTCGACAGTCTTGACGTCGCCGGGCTTCACGTCGGCGGCCATGACCTTGCCGGGCACCACATGATAGGTCAGCACTTTGGACAGCGCCGCCTTGTCTTTCAGCAGGGCGTCGAGTTTGGCTTTCGGAATCTTAGCGAAGGCAGCGTCGGTCGGGGCGAAGACGGTGAAAGGACCCGGGCCTTTCAGGGTATCGGTCAGGCCGGCCGCCTGCACTGCGGTCACCAGCGTATTGAAGGTGCCGGCCGACTTGGCCGTGTCCACGATGTCGGCGGCCTGTGCCGAAGCAAAGGCAAATGCGAGAGGCACGGCGAACAAGATCTTTTTCATTGTCGACTCCAGAAGGTTGGTAAGTGATGGTTCACAGTGAACCGATCTGAAACCAATTTAACGCGCACAGACGCACGTGTCTAATGTGTGACACGAGTTATTTGGATAAAATAGGTTCAACTATGGTTCAATTGGATAATGCTGAGTGTCAAGACTGCAAGATTGTTCAATATGTGACACCATTCGTTTTCACTCCATTGTTCTACTTCAGGACGCGTCATGACGGACTCATTCAAACCAGGGCAGGATCGGATCATGTACCGCACCGGCGCCGCCGCGCGGCTGGCCGGCCTGCCGGTCGAGACATTGCGTGTATGGGAGCGCCGCTACAGCCTGTCGCATGCCGAGCGCTCCGAACGCGGCCAGCGTCTGTATTCGGCCGAGCAGGTCGCTCGCCTGGGGCTGCTCAAGCAACTAGTCGACCAGGGGCATTCGATCGGCGTGCTGGCCGGATTGAGCCGCGACCAATTGCAGGCGATGCTGGGTCTGGACGGTCAAGCCAGGGCAGTCCAGACGACACCGGTACGCGTGCTGCTGGTCGGCGCCATGCTGGCGCGGCGCGTGGCCGCCATGGGGCATGGCGCCCTCGGCCTGGACGTGACTGGCCACTGCGCCGGTCTCGCACTGGCTGAGGATTTGCCTCGGGACTCCGGCGCCGAAGTGCTGGTGATCGAGCAATCCGAGCTGGACGAGCGGGTCATGCCGGCCATCGCCAGCGCGCGAGAGGCAACCGGTGTCGCCGCGGTCGTCGTCCTGTACCGATTCTGTTCGAGCGCCACGATCCGCGCCCTGCGCGCACAGGGGTGTCTGGTGGCGCGCATACCAGCCGACCTGAACGAGTTGGCACTGCTGTGCCAGTCGGCCCTGACCGGCCACCGCCCGCCCGTGCAGCAAGCGCCCGCAGCCGCCATTGCGCCGCCGCGCTTCGCTGACGAGGACCTGGCCAATATCGCGGCCGCCGGCAACCGCCTGAGCTGCGAATGTCCACGTCACCTGACCGAGTTGCTGCTGATGGTGGGCAGTTTCGAGCGCTATAGCCAGCACTGCGCCTCACGCAATCCGGAAGACGCGGCGCTGCACGCCGAGCTGGCGCTGGCCTCGGGCCGGGCGCGGGTGGTGCTGGAGGCGGCGATGGAGCGGCTGGCGGTAGAAGAGGGATTGCCCCTGCCAAAAGGCTGGGCTTAAGGCCTACACGATCTTGCCGCGGTCGGCCAGCAAGGCCTCATAGGTCATGTTCTGCAGCAGCGTGTAGTGGACCGGATCGAGGTCGATGAACTGCACGCCATAGCTGTACATCTCGGCCCGGCCCTCGGCGGGCTTGCCGACCGCCAGGTTCCGGATGCTGGCCCGGGTGCGGACTTGCGTTTCCTCGTTGGCGGGCGGGACCGTCAGCGCGAATTGCAGGTCCACGATATCTTCCTCGGGCGGCAAGGGCTGCGAGGAATCGATGCGCGCGCCCGTCACCGACACGTTCGCAAGCAGGCACTCCATCGACGTCGCGCCCTGCTTGACGCCGGCCACCCGCACCGGCAGGTCGGCCCGTACCCGCATCGCGCCGCGCAGGCTGGTGCCCTGGATCGAGGTCGGGAAAGACAGGTGGACGTAGTTCAGGGGACGGGTAAAAACGCGCTCGACCGAGCAGGCGAACGAACACACGTTCACGCCGGAGAATACCCGGATGGTGACCCGTTCGCCTTCGGTCAGCCCGATCGGCACGCCATCCTCGAGAGGAATCCTGACGATCAGGTACTCGTCCTTGACGTAGCCGATGAGGCTGGAAAAATGCGGCACCGGCTTGACCCGGCGATGGGTGATCAATTGCAGGCGGACGCCGACCTGCATGTTCAGCGTCTCGAACTCGAATTCCTGTGGCTTCAGCTCATGGGCTTGGGCGCTGTTCATATCGGTCAAGCAGGCGTGCGGATATTGCCGAAGAGAAAAGCCTGCATGATAGCAGCAGCGTCCCCCTTGGAATGTATCGTAATGTCACTCCTTGCGACTAAAGACCAATATCAGGAAGTCAATGATTCATTCAGCTCAGGTTGAGTTGCCAGGAGACGCCGAAGCGATCGCTCAGCCAGCCGAACTTGCGGCTGAATCCATAATTGTCCGGCGCCATCATGACCGCACCGCCGCTGGACAGTTGGGCGAAGGCGTTATCGAATTCGGCCTCATCCTCGCACTCGACAAACAGCGACATCGACGGCGTGAAGGTGAAGCCGTGCTTGGCCGGGCTGTCGATGCAGATCACGTCCTGGCCGGCGAGGGTAAAGGCGGCCCGCTTGACGGTGCCTTCGGGACCCATTTCGCCGCTCTTGTACAGTTCGACATGCTTGACATCGGAACCGGCGAATAGCGGCACGTAGAAGCGCATCGCTTCCTCGGCTGCGCCTTCGAACATCAGGAATGGGGTAACGCTGCGTGCCATCGGTGACTCCTTTCAGGTGAGGTGACGAGGGTGGTGCTTATCGCGCCGGTTTCCATCCCGCCGACATGGCCTCGGCAAAGCTCTGGCCCATGAGCTCGACCGCCTTCTGGTTGGCGTTGATGAGCCGGCCGAACGACTGCTGCTGGACCGCGACGGCATTGCGGGTCAGGGCTTCGGCGCACGACTGCGAGGCGGCGATGAAGGCCTTGATCGTTTCTTCCATGATGATCCTGGACGAGCTGATCCAGAGCTGCTCCATGCTGGCGCGGGTCGAATCCGCGTAAACATTCGCGATCTTGAGAAAGGTGTCCTGGTAAGGCAGGGCGTTCAACTGGACCGTCGCTGCGGTGAACTGCGGGTATGCGTTCGTCATGACACATCCTCTCGGGGCAGAAGCAGGTTGAATTGGGGAAAGACACAATCGATGCGTTGCCCAACAGTATATGCCGAGTGGTGACGATGTCTATAGTATTGCGCAGGCCGCCGGGTGCTCAGGCGTCGATATCGGCGGTCCAGTCGCCGCTTTTGCCGCCATGTTTTTCCATGACACGCACATTGGTCATCACCATCCCGCGATCGACCGCCTTGCACATATCGTAAACAGTCAACAAGCCCACCTGCACCGCAGTGAGCGCTTCCATCTCGACCCCGGTCTTGCCAATGGTCTCCACCTGCGCCCGGCAATGCACGCCATGGTTCGCCTCGTCGATCTCGAAGTCGACCGCCACCCGCGTGATGGGCAACGGATGACACAACGGCACCAGGTCGCTGGTCCGCTTGGACGCCATGATCGCCGCAATCCGCGCAATCCCGATCACATCCCCCTTCTTGGCACTGCCCGAGGTAATCAAGGCCAGCGTCTCCGGCTTCATGCGGATGGTCCCGGCCGCCACCGCAATGCGGTGCGTGTCCTGTTTTGCGCCGACGTCGACCATATGGGCCTGGCCGGTGGCGTCGAAGTGGGTCAAATGGTCTGCGGTCGGGGTAGGATTCGTCATTACTCGGTTAATACGTAGGAGTGTCAAAATGGTTCGCCGGGCAGCAGCTGATGCCCGGATGCAGGTATGATAGCACCGTGAAATCCGTCGTCCGTCCAGCAACGGCGCGCCGCTGGCGCTCCTCCCTGTCCGTCATGGCCCTGTGCCTGGCGACCGCATTCCCCGTTGCCGCGCAATCCGACGTGCTCAGGCGGCCCGATTCGACCCGCCTGCCCACGCTCGGCGACACCGCGCGCGGCGACCTGTCGCCGATCGTCGAGCGCAAGGTGGGCGAGGAGTTCATGCGCGACATCCGGCGCGACCGCGATTACCTCGACGACGAACCGATCTCCGAATACCTGAACAATTTTGGCAACGCCCTGGTCGCCGCCGTGCCCGGCGCGCGCGGCGAGACCAATTCGGACTTTCACTTCTTTGCCGTGCGCGATCCGGCCTTGAACGCGTTCGCGATGCCGGGCGGTTTCATCGGCGCCCACTCGGGCCTGATCATCGCGGCCCAGACCGAATCGGAGCTGGCCGGCGTCATGGCGCACGAGATCGGCCACGTCACCCAGCGCCACATCGCGCGCAGGCTGGGCCAGCAAAAGCAGGATGTGCTGCTGCCGCTGGCCTCGATGATCCTGGCGGCGCTGGCGGCCCGGGCCAGCTCGGATGCGGCGATGGGTGTGCTGATGGGCGGCCAGGGCCTGGCCGTCCAGCGCCAGCTGAACTTCAGCCGCGATGCCGAGCGCGAGGCCGACCGGGTCGGCTTCCAGATCATGGAGGCGGGCGGTTACGACACCACCGGCATCGTCGCCTTCTTCCGGCGCCTGCAGGCCGCGTCCAGGCTGTATGGCGACCTGCCCCCCAGCTTGGCCAGCCTGAGCAGCCACCCGCTGACCCAGGACCGGATTACCGACATGCAGGCGCGCATCCGCGAGATTCCCAAGAAGCAGCGCGTTGACAGCCTCGACTTCCACCTGGTGCGCGCGCGCATCCGGGTGCTGCAGGACACGAGCGAGCAAGGCCGGCGCGACACCCGCACCGCCTTCGAGACCCAGCTCAAGGAGCAGCCTCACCGCCAGTGGCAGGCCGGCGCCCAGTATGGCCTGTCCTACCTGGCGCTCAAGCAGAACGACCTGGCAGGGGCGCAGCGCTGGCTCGACAAGGCGCGCGAGACGATGAAGCCGCGCGAAGGCGTGCTGTCGGTGGCATCGACGAGCGTGGGCGATGGCGCGACCATGTTCGCCGGGCTGTCGCTGGAGATCAAGATGGCGCCGGGCCAGCCGGCCGCCGTGCTGGAAGAGGCGGTCAAGGAGGCCGATGCGGCGCGCCAGCGCTTCCCGCTGTCGCGCGCGCTCGCGCACCAGTACGCGCAGGCGCTGATCGCGACCGAGCGCTTCGACGAGGCGGCGCGCTTCCTGCGCGACCAGACCCAGCAGTATCGCGAGGAAGGCAAGCTGCACGACATGCTGGCCCGGACCTATGCCAAGCAGGGCAAGTTCGCGCTGCAGCACATGTCGCTGGCGGAGTCGTACGTGCTGGCCGGCGCCGTGCCGGCGGCGATGGCCCAGTTCGAACTGGCGCGCAAGGCCAGCGATGTGTCGTTCTACGACCAGGCCGTGATCGATGCGCGCGTGCGCGAACTCGAAGAACGCCAGAAGAAGGCGAAGGAAGAAGCCGAGGAACGGTGATTACGGCGCCGGCGTCCGGTTGAATCCGAACTTGCTTGATAGGTCGCTGCCGCCGATCCGCTCGACGGCAAGGCGCTTGCCATTCCACGGCAGCACCAGCGCGCCCGCGCCATGTTCCAGCCACGCCATCACCGCGTCGTCCGAGGCCGCCGCGCCATCGAGTTCCAGCAGGCTCAGCACCTGCGCGACGTCGCGGTCGTCCAGCTGCGCCACCCTGTCTCCCGCCACGAACACCAGCGCGCCGGCGTCGTTCAGGTAGACCTGTTCGACGTCCGCCAGCGCCTGCCCGGTCTGCAGCACCAGTCCCTGCTGCGGATCGGTGCGCGCGATGAACGGCGTCGCCTCCAGGTTCACATAGACCCGCTGCGGCCCGTTCTGGAAATACCAGTTGCCGCGCTCGTCGTGCAGGTAGTTACGGTTGATGAAGCCCACCAGCGCCGGATTGTTCAGGCGGTCGCCTGCCGCATCGGCGCGCTGGGCCGCCTCGTCGCGCATGCGCCAGCCGCCGCGCGCGTCGAGCGCCAGCCAGCCGTAGCAGTGGGGCACGTTCGGCCACTTGGCCATGGCCTGTTTTACGATATCGTCCATATCACGCAGCATCGCATGGTTCGGCCGGCTCAAGCGCGCGGCTGTTGGCCACAGCGTCGAAATGCCCCAGGATGCGCTGCGGCAGCCAGTCGATCCGGCCCGGGAAGCGGCCGGCGGCAAAGCCGACGTGCCCGCCCTGCTCGGGATACTCGAGCGTCACCGCGCTGGACGCCGACGTGGGCAGGTGGATGCCGGGCAGGAAGGGATCGTTGCGGGCATTGAGCACCAGCGTCGGCACCGTGATGTCGTGCAGCACGTGGCGCGCGCTGGCGCGGTGCCAGTAGTCGTCGGTATCGCGGTAGCCGTGCAGCGGCGCGGTGATCACGTTATCGAAGGCATACAGGTCGCGCGCGGCGAGCAGGGCGGCGCGGTCGAACAGGCCGGGGAATTGCTCCAGCTTGGCCAGGCACTTCGGCTTGAGCGTTTGCAGGAACATGCGGGTATACAGCAGGTTGAAGCCGGACGACAGCGCTTCGCCGCCGCGCGCCAGGTCGAGCGGGGCCGACACGGCGCAGGCGGCATCGATGAATTCGGCGCCGTGGCCCGATTCGCCCAGCCAGCGCAGCAGCGCATTGCCGCCCAGCGAGACGCCGGCCGCATACAGCACTCCCTGGTGCCGGGCGCGCAAGGCGCGCAGGATCCAGTCGATCTCGCCGGCGTCGCCCGAGTGGTAAAAGCGCGGCGCCAGGTTGGCTTCGCCGGAGCAGCCGCGAAAATGCGGCACCACGCCCGACCAGCCGCGCGCGCCGAGGGCCGCCATCAGGCCGCGCGCGTAATGGCTGTTCGAACTGCCTTCCAGGCCATGGAACAGCACCACCAGCGGCCGGCCTGGCTGGCCATCCACGAAATCGAGGTCGACGAAGTCGCCATCCGCGCTATGCCAGCGCTCGCGCCGGTAGGCGACCGGCGGCTTGGCGATGCAGGTCGCGGGATAGATGGTTTGCAGGTGGCCGCCAGGCAGCCAGATCGGAGAAGGGTAGTGCATGAAATAAAGGCAGTGCAGTCGAGAATCCACCACCATTGTCAGCCCTAAAACGTCGTTCCCGCGAAGGCGGGAACCCAAGCTTGCGGGCGTATCGATAGCGCGTGCAGAACTTGGGTTCCCGCCTTCGCGGGAACGACGTGTTCACTACAGCGAAAAGTGTCAGTGGTGCTTGACGACGGTGCCCGGCGCCAGGCGGTAGCCGGTGCCGCAGTACGGGCACTTGGCTTCGCCATGGTGGTCGAAATCGAGGAAGACGCGCGGGTGCGAGGACCACAGCGGCATGGCCGGGTTGGGGCAGTAGGCCGGCAGGTCCTTGGCCGTGAGCTCCACCACAGGCATCGTCTTTTGGTTCATCTGTTTCTCTCCGTCAGGCAAATTGGGCAAAGACTGGATTTTAACGGATTCGCTCTATTGTCGAAATGACCGTAAAATAATGCACTCAACATAAAGAGCACGAACGGCGCCTGCTATATTGGGCATCCAACTGGTGCCACATCCTCTCATGCGCTTTTTGCCCGACCGTTTCACGCCCACCATTACCGCCGCCATCCCCGGTTGCCGTTGCAAGAACGCCACATGTGCTGCGGTCGTGCGCGCGCTGCGGCCAGCCGCATGAGCGCGGAAGACGGGCAGGGCCGGCATCCCGCTTCCATCGGCGACGCCCCGAACCGCGAGGCCTGGAGCGACGGTTTCAAGACCGGCCTGCCGACCCTGTTCGGCATCGCCGCCTGGGGCCTGGTGGTCGGCATCGCCATGGTCAAGAGCGGCCTCTCGGTGCCGCAGGCGCTGGGCATGACCCTGCTGGTATTCGCCGGCTCGGCCCAGCTGGCCTCGCTGCCGCTGATCGCCGCCCAGGCCCCGATCTGGGTCATCTTCGCCACCGCCCTGGTGGTCAACCTGCGCTTCGTGATCTTTTCGGCGCTGCTGGCGCCGCATTTCGCCCACCTGCCATGGCGGCAGCGCTTTTATCTCGGTTATATCTCGGGCGACCTGACCGTCGCGCTCTTCCTGCAGCGCTATCCTACCGCGGCGCCAGCGGTCGGAAAATTGTCCTATTTGAAGGGATTGATGTTCCCGAACTGGATCGCCTGGCAGGTCGGCTCCTTCGTCGGCATTTTCCTGGGTAGTGCGGTGCCGGCCGAATGGGGGCTGGGTTTTGCCGGCACGCTCGCCATCCTCTGCATCATGGTGCCGCTGATGATCAATAACGCGGCCCTGTGCGGGGTGCTGGTGTCGGGGGCGATTTCGGTGCTGGCCTACGAGCTGCCGTACAAGCTGGGCCTGCTGCTGGCGGTGCTGGTGGGGATGGTCACCGCGATGGTGATCGAAGAAACGATTGCAAAGAAGAAGGTGTCGCGTGGCTGATTGGGAAATCTGGGTCGTGATCGGCGTGCTGTGCGTGGCCACCGCCGCCACCCGCAGCGCGTTCTGGATGATCGGCCACCGCGTGACGATCCCGCCGCGGGTCCAGGAAATGCTGCGCTACGCCCCGGCCTGCGCGCTGGCGGCCATCATCGGGCCCGACTTTTTGATCGATACGCAGGGTGAAGTGCAGTTCACGCTGGCGAACCCGAAGCTGCTGGCCGGCGTTGCCGCCTTCGCCTTCTATCTGTGGCGCCGGAACATGCTGCTGACGATTTTATTCGGCATGCTTGTATTTACGGCGCTGCGTGTACTGCATGTTTTTGGCGCCGCAGGCTAATGTACAATGACGTTTTTTCACTATTGCCACGCCGACCAAATGGACGCACTCCGTTTCACCCGCCTGCAAGACCTGATCGACCAACAAGCGCTGCAAGGCAAGCGCGTCTTTATCCGCGCTGACCTGAACGTCCCGCAAGATGACGCTGGCAATATTACCGAAGACACGCGCATCCGCGCCTCGGTGCCGGCGATCCAGGCCGCGGTCAAGGCTGGCGCGGCGGTGATGGTGACGTCCCACCTGGGCCGTCCGACCGAGGGCGAGTTCAAGCCTCAAGATAGCCTGGCGCCGGTCGCCAAGCGCCTGTCCGAGCTGCTGGGTCAGTCCGTCGAGTTGAAACAGGATTGGGTCGACGGCGTCGACGTCGCCCCGGGTTCCGTCGTGCTGCTGGAGAACTGCCGCGTCAACAAGGGCGAGAAGAAGAATAGCGACGAGCTGGCGCAGAAGATGGCCAGGCTGTGCGACGTGTATGTGAACGATGCCTTCGGCACCGCCCACCGCGCCGAAGCGACCACCCACGGCATCGCCAAGTTCGCGCCGATCGTGGCTGCCGGCCCGCTGCTCGCCGCCGAACTCGACGCCCTCGGTAAAGCCCTGGGCCAGCCGCAGCGACCGCTGCTGGCCATCGTCGCTGGCTCGAAGGTCTCGTCCAAGCTGACCATCCTGCAAAGCCTGGCCGACAAGGTCGATAACCTGGTCGTCGGCGGCGGCATTGCGAACACCTTCATGAAGGCCGTCGGCCTGAACATCGGCAAGTCGCTGGCCGAGAACGACCTGGTCGACGAAGCCAAGGCGATCATCGAGAAGATGTCGCAGCGCGGCGCCCAGGTGCCGATCCCTGTCGACGTGGTGTGCGCGAAGGAATTCGCCCCGACCGCGGCAGCGACCGTCAAGGATGTCGCCGACGTGAGCGACGACGACATGATCCTCGACATCGGCCCGAAAACCGCCGCCATGCTGGCCGAACAGGTCGCCAAGGCCGGCACCATCGTCTGGAACGGTCCGGTCGGTGTATTCGAATTCGACCAGTTCGCCGAGGGCACCAAGACCCTGGCGCTGGCCATCGCCCAGTCCCAGGGGTTCTCGATCGCCGGTGGCGGCGATACCCTGGCCGCGATTGCAAAATATAAAATCGCCGACCAGATCGGCTACATTTCGACCGGCGGCGGCGCTTTCCTGGAATTCTTGGAAGGCAAGACGCTGCCCGCTGTCGACATCCTGCTGCAACGCAGCGCTTAAAGCGAGACCCCAGCGCAGCCTTGCTGCGCTTTGTTTTTATACAAGGACAATCCATGTACCGTGGCACCAAGATCGTCGCAACCATCGGCCCTGCTTCGACCGACTTCGATATTCTCGTCAAAATGATCCGCGCCGGCGTCGACGTCGTGCGCCTGAACTTCTCGCACGGGAAGGCGCAGGACCATATCGATCGCGCGACCTTGGTGCGCCGCGCCGCCGCCGAATGCGGCCGTGAAGTGGCCATCATGGCCGATATGCAGGGTCCCAAGATCCGCGTCGGCAAGTTTGAAGAAGGCAAGATCTTCCTGGAGAATGGCGACCGCTTCATCCTGGATGCCAAGTGGGGCGATAACGGCGAGCTGGGCAACCAGGAACGCGTCGGCCTGGATTACAAGGCGCTGCCGCGCGACGTCAAGCCGGGCGACCGCCTGCTGCTCAACGACGGCCTGATCGTGCTGATCGTCGACCGCGTCGTCGGCCACGAGATCTTTACCACCACCAAGGTGGGCGGCGAACTGTCGAACAACAAGGGCATCAATCGCCAGGGCGGCGGCCTGACCGCGCCGGCGCTGACCTCGAAGGACATGGAAGACATCAAGACCGCGATGAGCTTCCAGGCCGACTACCTCGCCATCTCGTTCCCGAAGAGCGCGACCGATATGGAAATGGCGCGCCAGCTGGCCAATATCGCCGGCGAGCCGTATGGCCACAAGCCGATGATGATCGCCAAGATCGAGCGCGCCGAAGCGATTCCGGTGCTGCAAGAGATCCTGGACGCCTCGGACGGCATCATGGTCGCCCGCGGCGACCTGGCGGTCGAAGTCGGCAACGCCGCCGTGCCGGCGCTGCAAAAGCGCATGATCCGCATGGCGCGCGCATCGAACAAGCTGGCGATTACCGCGACCCAGATGATGGAGTCGATGATCGTCAACGCCGTGCCGACCCGCGCCGAAGTGTCCGACGTGGCGAACGCCGTGCTGGACGGCACCGATGCCGTCATGACCTCGGCCGAGACCGCATCGGGCAAGTACCCGATCGAGACCGTCGAGATGATGGCCGCGATCTGCGTCGAAGCCGAGCAATCCGAATACAACAAGATCGACGTCGATTTCCTGAACCAGCAGTTCACCCGCATCGACCAGACCATCGCCTACGGCACCCTGTTCACTGCCCACCACCTGAGCGTGAAGGCGATCGTGGCGCTGACCGAGTCGGGTTCGACCGCCCTGTGGATGAGCCGCTACAGCATCGACACCCCGATCTTCGCCCTGACCCCGCTGCAGGCGACGCAGCGCAAGGCGTCGCTGTACCGGAACGTGCGAGCATTCAATCTGCCGCAGGGCGGCGGCAGCAATGCCGTGCTGCGCAAGGCCGAAGAGCTGTTGATCAACGAAGGTTTCATCCGCAAGGGCGACCTGATCATCGTCACCTGGGGTTCGCCGATGGGCGAGGCGGGCGGCACCAACGCGCTCAAGATCGTGCGCGCCGGCGACCGCGGCCCCGAATATGATTAAACGGAAACCACGAGTGGCCTGAGACGCGACAGCGGCATTTGCCCGGCGTCCTCCAGGACGGAGGGCGCCGCGCTCGGCATTCGGGATTCCCGGACAAGTTTCTTTATTGTTTTGGAGTACAACCATGGCACTCGTATCACTGCGTCAATTGCTGGACCACGCCGCCGAAAACGGCTACGGCTTGCCCGCATTTAACGTCAACAACCTGGAGCAGGTGCAGGCCATCATGGCTGCCGCCGACGCTGCCAACAGCCCGGTCATCATGCAGGCCTCGGCCGGCGCGCGCAAGTACGCGGGCGAAGCCTTCCTGCGCCACCTGATCGACGCCGCCGTCGAAGCCTATCCGCACATCCCGGTCGTCATGCACCAGGACCACGGGCAGTCGCCGGCGGTCTGCATGGCCGCGATCCGCTCGGGCTTTTCCTCGGTGATGATGGACGGTTCGCTCGAAGCCGACGGCAAGAGCGTCGCCAGCTACGAATACAACGTCGAAGTGTCGAAGGAAGTCGTCAAGTTCGCGCACTCGATCGGCGTGACCGTCGAAGCCGAACTCGGCGTGCTGGGCTCGCTCGAGACGATGAAGGGCGACAAGGAAGACGGCCACGGCGCGGACGGCACCATGACCCGCGAACAGCTCTTGACCGACGTCGACCAGGCGGCCGACTTCGTCAAGCGCACCCAGTGCGACGCGCTGGCGATCGCGATCGGCACCTCGCACGGCGCCTATAAATTCACGCGCAAGCCAACCGGCGACATCCTGGCGATCGACCGCATCAAGGAAATCCACGCCCGCATCCCGAACACCCACCTGGTGATGCACGGCTCGTCGTCGGTGCCGCAAGAGCTGCTGGCCATCATCCGCGAATTCGGCGGCGACATGAAGGAAACCTATGGCGTGCCGGTCGAAGAGATCCAGGAGGGCATCAAGCACGGCGTCCGCAAGATCAATATCGACACCGACATCCGCCTGGCGATGACGGCCGCGATCCGCAAATACATGTTCCAGAACCCGTCGAAGTTCGACCCGCGCGACTACCTGAAGCCGGCGCGCGAAGCGGCGATGGAAGTGTGCAAGGCGCGGTTCCTGTCGTTCGGTTGCGAAGGCCAGGCCAGCAAGATCAAGCCGATTCCGCTGGAGAAGATGGCGGAGCGTTACAAGGCTGGCGAGCTGGCGCAGATCGTCCAGTAAGCCAAGGTCGAACAAACGGCATCATCGCCAACCCCCAACAACGTCGTTCCCGCGAAGGCGGGAACCCAAGTTTGTATGCGCTACGGCGAGCACAATTTTTGCCACAATGCACGCTAACTTGGGTTCCCGCCTTCGCGGGAAGCAGTTCTTGCCAGTGGCAAGAACTGCGGGTTGGTGGCGAAATTGACGTAAAATATCGCATTGCACAGGCCCACACAGCCTGACTTTCTCAACCGGCGGCCCTTGCCGCCGGTTTCCGCTTTCCTGATACCCATCTATGAACAGCCTCTACCAATCCTCCATCCAGTCCCTGCCACTGCTCGGTCACGGCAAGGTGCGCGATAACTACGCCGTCGGCGACGACAAGATCCTGATCGTCACCACCGACCGCCTGTCGGCCTTCGACGTGGTCATGAACGAGCCGATCCCGGGCAAGGGCATGGTGCTGAACCAGATGAGCGATTTCTGGTTCGAGAAGCTCGGCCACATCGTGCCGAACCACCTGACCGGCGTGGCGCCGGAAAGCGTGGTCGCCGAGAACGAGGTGGAGCAGGTCCGTGGCCGCGCCGTCGTGGCCAAGCGCCTGAAACCGATCATGGTCGAAGCCGTCGTGCGCGGCTACATCATCGGCTCGGGCTGGAAGGACTATCAGCAAAGCGGCGCCATCTGCGGCATCCAGCTGCCAGCCGGCCTGCGCCAGGCCGAGAAGCTGCCGGAACCGCTGTTCACCCCGGCCGCCAAGGCCGACCTGGGCGAGCACGACGAGAACATCTCGTTCGCCGAGATGGAAAACCGTATCGGCGCCGAACTGGCCGCCAAGATGCGCGATATCAGCATCAAGCTGTACACCGCCGCCGCCGAATACGCTGCCACCAAAGGCATCATCATCGCCGACACCAAGTTCGAATTCGGCCTCGACGACAACGGCGTGATGCACCTGATGGACGAAGTCCTGACCGCCGACTCGTCGCGCTTCTGGCCGGCCGATTCGTACGCGCCGGGCATGTCGCCGCCGTCGTTCGACAAGCAGTTCGTGCGCGACTACCTGGAAACCCTGACCGACTGGGGCAAGACTGCACCGGCCCCAGCGCTGCCGGCCGAGGTGATCGAAAAAACCCAGGCCAAGTATTTCGAAGCCATCGAACGCCTGACCGGCGAAAAGCTGAAGGCCTGAGCAGATGACCGAGCAAAGCAAGCCACTGGTCGGCGTCATCATGGGTTCGTCGTCGGACTGGGACGTGATGAAGAATGCGGTCGACATCCTGAAGCAATTCGGCGTGCCGTTCGAAGCGCAAGTGATCTCGGCCCACCGCATGCCGGACGAGATGTTCACCTACGCCGAACAGGCCCGTAGCCGCGGCCTGCGCGCCATCATCGCCGGCGCCGGCGGCGCCGCCCACCTGCCGGGCATGGTGGCCGCCAAGACCATCGTGCCGGTGCTGGGCGTGCCGGTGCCGTCGAAATACCTGCGCGGCGAGGATTCGCTGCTGTCGATCGTGCAGATGCCGAAGGGCGTGCCGGTGTCGACCTTCGCCATCGGCGAGGCCGGCGCCGCCAACGCGGCCCTGACCGCGGTCGCGATCATCGCCGCCAACGACGACGCATTGGCCGACAAGCTGGAGCAGTTCCGCCGCGACCAGACCGCCGCCGCCCAGGCCATGACTCTTCCCGTATAAACCATGACTCAACCGTTCCTCCCATCCGCCGATCCGTCGACCTGGCTCGGCGTGATGGGCGGCGGCCAGCTCGGCCGCATGTTCGCCCACGCCGCCCAGGCGATGGGCTACAAGGTCGCCGTGCTCGAACCGAGCGCCGACTGCCCCGCCGGCCAGGTGGCCGACCGCACCGTCGAAGGCGGCTACACCAATGGCGGTGCGCTGGCCGAATTGGCCGCCCTGTGCTCGGCCGTCACCACCGAATTCGAGAACGTCCCGGCCGACAGCCTGGCGCTGCTGGCCGCCGACAGTTTTGTCGCGCCGGCCGCCTCCTGCGTGCAGATCGCGCAAGACCGCATCCTCGAAAAGAAATTCTTCGTCGACTGCGCGCCGACCTCGAAGGTGATGCCGGCCCCGCACAAGACCATCGCTTCCCACGCCGACATCGATGCCATCGACGACGACCTGCTGCCGGGCATCCTCAAGACGGTGCGCATGGGCTACGACGGCAAGGGCCAGGTGCGCGTGCGTTCGCGCGAAGACGTGCGCACGGCCTTCGACACCATGGGTGGCGTGACCTGCCTGCTGGAGAAGATGCTGCCGCTCGCGTACGAGGTCTCGGTCCTGACCGCGCGCGGCCATGACGGCGCCTCGGTCGTGTACCCGATCGCCGAGAACGTGCACCGCGATGGCATCCTGTTCACCACCACCGTGCCGGGACCGAATGTGTCCGAAGCCTGCGCGAAGCAGGCGCAGGACGCGGCGCGCGCCATCGTCGCCCAGCTGGGTTACGTGGGCGTGCTGTGCATCGAGTTCTTCGTGCTGGAGGATGGCACGCTGGTCGTCAACGAGATGGCGCCGCGCCCGCACAATAGCGGCCACTACACGTTAGATGCCTGCATCACCAGCCAGTTCGCGCAGCAGGTGCGCGCGATGGCGCGCCTGCCGCTGGGCGACGTGCGCCAGCATTCGCCGAGCGTCATGCTGAACATCCTGGGCGATGTGTGGTTCGATGCGGGCAGCGACACCGCCCGCGAACCGGCCTGGGACCGGGTGCTGGCCCTTCCCGGCGCCAACCTGCACCTGTATGGCAAGAACGACCCGCGCCGCGGCCGCAAGATGGGCCATGTGACCTTCGTCGCGCCGACGCTGGCGCAGGCGCAGGACAGCCTGCGCGCCGCCTGCGCCATCCTGGGCATCGAGGAATAGGATGGACGAGCAGCAGATCGCCGCCGCCGCCCGGCTGCTCGAGGCCGGCCAGCTGGTCGCGTTCCCGACCGAGACCGTGTATGGCCTGGGCGCCGACGCCGAAAACCCGGCGGCGGTGGCCGCCATCTATGCCGCCAAGGGCCGCCCGCAAGACCACCCGGTGATCGTGCACCTGGCCCCGGAAGCGCCGCTCGATTACTGGGCCTGCGCCATCCCGCTAGAGGCGCAGGCGCTGGCCGACGCCTTCTGGCCCGGCCCGCTGACCATGATCCTGAAACGCGCCCCCAACATCCCGGACGCCGTCAGCGGCGGCCAGGACACGGTCGGCCTGCGCTGTCCGTCGCACCCGGTGGCGCTGGCGCTGCTGCGCGCCTTCAAGGGCGGGAAGGGCGGCGTCGCGGCGCCGTCGGCGAATAAATTCGGCCACGTGAGCCCGACCCTGGCCGAGCACGTGCAGCAGGAATTCGGGAGCGACGGCAGCGTGGCCATGGTGCTCGATGGCGGCGCCTCGCAGGTCGGCATCGAATCGACCATCGTCGACCTGTCGCGCCTGGACACGCACGGCCCGGTGCTGTTGCGCCCCGGCCACATCAGCGCGGAGGCGATCGCCGCCGTGATCGACCGCCTGCCGAGCGCGCCGGACGCGGCAGCGCCACGCGCCTCGGGCACGCTCGAATCGCATTACGCGCCGCACACGCCGGTGGCGATGCAGGAACGCGACGTCCTGCTGCAAACCCTGGCCGCGCTGCACGGCGCCGGCCGCAAGGTGGCGCTGATCCATACCAGCGACATGCCTGCCACCCACGCCGCCCTGCGCCTGCCGGCCGCGCCCGACGGCTTTGCCCATGCCTTGTATGCCGCGCTGCGCGCGATGGACGGGCAGGGCGCCGACGTCATCCTGGTCGAGACGCCGCCGCAAGGTGGCGACTGGCTGGGCGTCAATGACCGGCTGCGCCGCGCCGCCCACGGTTCGACGGGCATCGTGCACGGCTTGCTCAACACCCAAGCAAAAGTTTAATTTATATCAATAAAGCGCTTGACGGGGCTCAAATGCCCCGCGTTTGCCGCCCACCCGTTACAAATTCGCCTCTTTCTGCCCAGAAAACGGTGGTTATAATTCCACCCCTCAGGCTACCCCATCAGTCTTATCAGGTGCGGTATGCGTAATGCTTAAGTGCAATTGATTTCGCTATACAAGCGGATTGAACGCTGGCATAGTAGTCGCGAGGCGAATAGCACGCACGTTCGTTTTACAATAATTTCTTCCCAGGAGACACAATGCGCCATACCAAACTCGCGCTGGCCGTGCTGACGGCAGCGGTGCTGACCGCATGCGGCGGCGGCACCAGCCCGGCCGGCGGCGACCAGACCACCCAGGTCAAGTTCACCAATATGGTGTCGTTCGGCGACAGCCTGTCGGACGTCGGTACCTATCGCGTCGGCGCGGTCGCGGCCGCCGGCGGCGGCAAGTTCACCATCAATGGCGACAGCACCGCCAAGAACCCCGACCTGAACGGCAAGATCTGGGTCGAGTTCATGGCCGCCCAGCTCAAGCTGCCGGCGCCGTGCGCCGCCCAGACCGGCCTGGTGGGCGATGCGTCGCTCGGCTTCAACGTGCCGATCGTGAACCATCCGAACTGCTTCAACTATGCCCAGGGCGGCTCGCGCGTGACCAACCCGGTCGGCCCAGGCAATATCGCGACCGGCTCGCCGATCGGCGAAATGACCACCCCGCTGGTCACCCAGATCGCGAATCACCTGACCAAAACCGGCAACAAGTTCACCGGCACCGAACTGGTGACCGTGCTGTCGGGCGGTAACGACGTGCTGATGCAGCTGGCCGCCGTGACCAATGCCGGCACCGCCGCCGGTGCGCAAGCCTTCGCCACCGCCCTGGCCACCCGCCTGGCGGCCGGCGCGACCAATCCGCAAGCCGCGGCGCAAGCCATCGGCGTGGCGATCGCCACCGAGAACGCGCGTCCGGGCAAGACCGACCAGAGCGTCGTGACCGCCGCCGTGACCGCTGCCGCGATGCAGCCGGGTAACCAGGCCGTGGCCCAGCCGGCCGTCTACGGTCCGATCGTGGCCGCCGCCCAGGCCGACGGCACCGCCGCCGGCAATACCGCGGCCGGCGCCTACGCGACCGCCAATGCGACCGCCATGGTCACCGCCCTCGGCACCGCCGGCGCCCAGATGGCCGCGCTGGTCAAGAACGAACTGCTGGCCAAGGGCGCCAAGTACGTCATCGTCGCCAACCTGCCGGACGTCGCCAGCACCCCGACCGCCAAGTCGCGCCCGGTCGCGATCCAGCAACTGGTCACCACCATGGTCAACGCCTTCAACACCCAGCTGAAAGCGGGCCTGGGCGCCGACGATGCGCGCGTGCTGTACACCGACCTGTACACCGTCAGCAACGACCAGGTGAAGAACCCCGGTCCTTACGGCCTGACCAATACCAGCACCCCGGCCTGCGCCACCAACGCACTGGGCACCACCTCGCTGATCTGCACCGCAAACAACACGGTTGCCGGTGATGTGAGCCGCTACATGTTCGCCGACGGGATCCACCCGACCCCGTTCGAGAACGACCTTATTGCCCGCTATGTCTTCAAGGACATGAGCATCAAGGGCTGGCTGTAAGCAGCGGCGGGCCCGTCCTGGTGACGGGCCCACTCACACACATCAGGAGATACCATGAAAGTTCGTTTCAACAGCATGATCAAGGTGCTGGGTGTGGCTGCCGGGCTGGCATTCGCGTCCGGCGCCTACGCGCAATCGGCCGGCCAGATCACGGCCAAGTTCGGTTTCAACCGCTTGATGCCGAAGGTCGAGAGCGGCGACATCAGCGCCCCGGCGCTGCCTGGCACCAAGGCCGACGTCGGCAACGACATGCAGCCGGTGCTGATCCTCACCTACAGCCTGACCGACAATATCTCGCTCGAGGGTGCGCTCGGCACGCCGTACAAGCACAGCATCTATGGCGCCGGCGCGATCGACGGCACCGGCAAGCTGGGCGAGGTCGAGGCGCTGCCGCCGACCGCCTTCGTGCAATACCGCTTCGGCTCGCCGACCTCGACCTTCCGTCCCTTCATCGGCGTCGGTCCGACCTATGCCTACTTCATGAAGGAACGCGGTTCGGGCAAGATGACCGCGATCACCAATCCGGGCAGCGACGTGCCGACCACCTTCAAGATCGACAACAAGCTGACCTATAGCGCGCAAGTCGGCGTGGCGATGAACTTCGACGAGCGCTGGTTCGCCGACGCCACCGTCATCAAGACCCGCCTGCGCACCGACGTGCACTTCTCGACCGGCCAGACCCAGTTCATGAAGCTGGATCCGGTGGCGATCGTGCTGGCGGTGGGTTACAAGTTCTAACGTTCGCGTCAGCTTCAATACCACGCGCAGCATGCACGTCGTCCCCGCGCAGGCGGGGACCCAAGGTTTCCAGCGCAGCGATTACATTGAACGTAGTGGCTGCGCTAAGGACTTGGGGGGATAGTGCCAGTGGCACTATCCCCGCCTGCGCGGGGACGACGTTTTTGCGGCAGTGGTTAGGTCAGTGCAATCCTCTCGCGTATTGCATGAAATGCTCCGCGCTGAGCGCGCGCTGGTACAGATAGCCCTGGTACATATGACAGCCGGCATCCGCCAGGAACTTCCGCTGTCCCGTCGTCTCCACGCCCTCGGCGATCACCTGCAATCCCAGGCTGTCTCCCAGTGCGATAATCGAGCGCACGATCGAGGCGTCGTTCTGGTCGGTCAGCACGTCGCGCATGAACGAGTGGTCGATCTTGAGCTGGTCCAGCGGCAGCTTGCGCAAGGTGGCCAGCGATGAATAGCCGGTACCGAAATCGTCCAGCGAAAAACTCACCCCGCGCCGCTTGAGCGTGGCCATGGTGTGCGCGGTATGGGTGAAATCGGTGATCACCAGGCTTTCGGTCAGTTCCAGTTTCAGGCCCGACGGTTGCACGCCGGTGTAGGCGAATATCCCCTCCAGCATGGCCGCGAAACCCGGTTCGGTGAACTGGCGCGCGCTGACGTTGACCGACATGCTCAAGGCGGCCGTCTCGGGCACGCGCTGCCAGCGCGCCAGCTCGGCGCAGGCGGTGCGCAGCGCCCAACTGCCGATCTCGACGATGATCCCGCTTTCCTCGGCAACCCGGATGAATTCGCCCGGGTAGCGCAACTGGCCATCCGGCAGGCGCCAGCGCAGCAGGGCCTCGGCGCCGATCACCCGCCCCGTGCGGTCGAGCTGGGGCTGGTAGTGCAGCACGAACTCGTGGCGCTGCAGGGCGCGCCGCAGGTCTCTTTCCAGCTCGGCGCGCGCCGACCACGCGGCCTGCACCGCCGGATCGTGGAAGCGGAAGGTGTTGCGGCCCGCGGCCTTGGCCTGGTACATGGCGGCATCGGCCTGGCGCAAGGTCGATTCGACGGTGTCCTGGGTGCCGCACAGCGTGACCACGCCGATGCTGACCGAGACCGAGCAATTGAGCTCGCCCAGCTGGAACGGCGCGGCCAGGGCCGCGACCACCTTGCCGGCCACGGTTTCTGCCTGGCCTGCCGCCAAATCGCGGCTATCCTCGACCGGCTGGATCAGCACCACGAACTCGTCGCCGCCCAGGCGCGCCACCATGTCGGCTTCGCGCACGCAGTGTTCGAGGCGGCGCGCCACCGCCTGCAGCAGCAGGTCGCCGGCCGCGTGGCCCTGGCTGTCGTTGATGAACTTGAAGTTGTCGAGGTCGCAGAACATCAGCGCCCCGCACTTGCGCGTGCGCGCGCTGCCGAGCAGGGCGCGGCGCAGGTGGTCGAGCAGGTTGGCGCGGTTCGGCAGGTCGGTCAGGTGGTCGAAGAAGGCCAGGCGAAAGATCCTGGCCTCGTTGAGCTTGCGCTCGCTGATGTCGGTGCCGATCACCAGGATCTTCTGTCCGGCGCCGAGCGCGTCGTCCGCCGCCAGCAGGGTCCAGCGGGTGTCGGTGACGACCGCCGAGCCGTCGCGCCGCATATGGGTCAGCTCGCCCGACCATTCGCCCTCGTGCAGCGTGTGCGCGAAGGCCTCCTGGTAGGATTCGCGCCGGTCGGACAGCAGATCGCAGAAGCGCTTGCCGCGCGCCTCTTGCGCGCTCCAGCCGTACAGGCGCTCGGCGCCATGGTTCCAGTAGCTGATGCACGATTGCATGTCCATCGCGATGATGGCGTCGCGCGCGCGCTGCAGGAAGGAAGCCTGTTCCAGCACCAGCTGGTCGGCCTGCTTGAGCCGCGTGAAATCGGACAGGAAGCCTTCGAGCATGCCGGGCGGGCCCCCCAGCAGGTTGAGCGCGCCCTGTTCACAGATCCAGCGTTGCTCGCCGCCCGCGGTGCGGATCCGGTAGGTGATCTGGTAGGAGCGTCCCTGGGCCAGCGCCAGCGCCACCGCGCCCTGCACCATGGCGCGGTCCTCGGGCACGATGACGTCGCCGAAGGCCAGGCCGGGGCGGGCGGTGAAGGCGGCCGGCGAATAGCCGGTCAGTTTCTCGACGCCGTCGCTGACGAATTCGAAGTGCCAGTCGCCATCGTTGTGGCAGCGGTAGACGGCGCCGGGCAGGTTGCGCAGCAGCAGGCTGAGCGACAGCGCGCCGGCCGGTTCCGGCATTGCGGGGTCTGGCATGGGTTGCGTCGCACTCATCGGTTCTCGCCAGTAGAAGTGATGGGGAGGGCGGCGCTTGCCGCCATGCGTACAGCATGGATAGTAGCGTAAATACATCCGTGCACAGCATTCCGGACCCGGCCCGGCGCAATAAAGATGGGCGATGCAGACACGACGCCACGGTATGTGACATGCTCGAGCTTCAGTTTCACAATCGCAACCTTGCCGTGCATTGCAGCGCTCACCCACGGCGCATGAATTGTCGGTTGTATTTTCATATTGACAACTTGCATGCTAGACTGCCCGGCCCCCATCCCGAGCAATGCCCGTACCGTGAGTCTGCGCCGATCTTCCATCCTGTTCGCCATCCTGCTGTTCGCCGGCGCCGCCCATGCGACAGGCGAGGGCGACGGCCTGCGCGCGCTGCGCATCGATGCGGCGGCTTCCCCCGTCATCGACGGCGTGCTCAGCGAGGCGGCGTGGCAGCGCGCCCCGCTGTACGACGCTTTCCACAAGCACTTGCCGCGCGACGGCCAGCCGGCCGCCAATGGCTTGCGCACCAGCGTGCAACTGCTGGTCGACGATGGCGCGCTGGTGTTCGGCATCCGCGCCTGGGACCCGGCCCCTGGACTGCGCCGCGGACAGCTGGCGCGGCGCGACAAGGTCGCCGGCGACCAGGACTTCATCGGCATCTGGATCGACCCGGCCGGCCATGGCCGCTCGGCCCAGTTCGTGCGCATCAATACCCTCGGCGTGATCAGCGACGGCATGCACCGCGCCGACGACGACGAATCCGACCTGGGGCCCGACTTCCCGGTCGAGACCGCCGTCAAGATCCTGCCCGACGGCTACAGCATGGAAGTGCGCTGGCCGCTGTCGAACCTGCGCTTCCCGTATGCTGACGGCCGCAACTGGCGCATGATGGTCGAGCGCAGCGTGCCGCATGCGGACGGCACGCTGCTGGTGACGGCGCCGTTCCGGATCGATGCGCTGAGCCACCTCAGCTTTTTGCAGGAGATCGCCGGCATGGACGCCACCGTGGAAGCGGTGCGCGACCGCGGCTTCGTCGAGCTGCGGCCCGAACTGACGGTGCGCAGCGAACGCGCGACCACGCCCAGCCAGCGCCTGCGCGGCAGCCAGGCCGAGCTGGGGCTGGAGATCAATGTCCGCCCGCGCGCCGACTGGGTCTTCAACGCCACCATCAATCCCGATTTCTCGCAGGTCGAGATCGACGAGCCGCTGTCGCAGGGCGCCAGCAACGTCGCGCTCAGCCTGCCCGAGAAGCGCGGCTTCTTCCTGGAGAGCGCCGACGTGCTCGGCCTGCCTCTGCCGGCCTTCTATTCGCGCACCGTGAACGACCCCGAATACGGCCTGCGCGCGACCTGGCGCGGCGCGCACATGGACGCCACCGCGATGAGCCTGCGCGACGAGCCGGGCGGCCTGGTGCTGCGCGGCCGGCCGTATGGGACGCTGGAATATGCGCAGACCCGGCGCACGATGGCCAGCCTGGCGCGGGCGCGCTGGCACCAGGACGGCCTGCTGCTGGGCGCTTTCGCTTCGCAACGCGACTACCACCGCTTCGGCAGCAACGACGTGCTGGGACTGGACGCCCAGTGGCGCGGCGAGACCGCCGACGGTGTCCAGCACCAGCTGTCCGGGATGGCGATGGCCTCGCGCACCACGGCCGGCTTCGACCAGGACGATTTGCCGGCGAAGGTGGATGGGCGCTCGGGCGGTTACCTGTGGGGCAAGTACCTGCACAAGAGCGCGCGCTGGTGGCACGAGGCCGAGGTGGAAGCGATCGCGCCGGGTTTCATGAACGACAACGGCTTCGTGCCGCAGGCCGGCATCGCCCGCCTCACGGGATCGATGAACCGCATCCTGGGCCCGCAGTCGCTGGGCGGGCTCGAACTGTATGAGTTCGAAACCTACTTCATCGTGCACGAAATGCGCACGCTGGCCGACGACATCAGCGGCCAGCGTGGCGGAGAAACCGTCGAGCGCAAGCTGCGTCCCGGCATCTGGATGGCGGCGCCGCTGCGCACCGGGCTGTGGGTGGAGCTGGGCTTCGACCGCCAGCGCGCGGGGCCGGGCGGACGCCTGCACGACACGCGGGTAGTCAACTTCGGCGTCGAGACCACGCCGGCGCCGTGGATCTCGAAGATCGCGCTCGAGGCGGCGCTGGGCCGCCAGCTCGACGTCGATGCCGACCGCGTGGGGCCGGGAGGCAACGTGATCCTGGACGTGGGACTGCGCTTTCCCCTGCGCCGGGGCTGGTCGCTGGAACTGGACCACCACGTGAACCGGGCCTGGGTGCAGGGCACGCTGGGCCAGCCGGCGTTCTCGGACACAGCCTGGCGCTGGCTGGCGATGCTGCACTTCAGCTCGCGCGACTCGCTGCGCCTGCTGGCCCAGAACACCTGGGCTGCGCGGCGCGACGATGGCGTGACCCAGTTAGAGGCGTGGAACGACCGCCAGATCCACCGTTCGCTGCTGTATCGCTATCAATGGCGGGTGGGGCGCACGGTCTCGTTCGGCGTGGTCGACGACAAGCTGCCGCTGGCCGACGAGCGGAGCAGGTCGTTGACGTTCAAGCTGCAGTGGGAAGTTTAATGATGTTTCAAACGAGGTTGCCGGTGCAGCTTTCGAACCAAGAACAGTGATGAGGAACGCCAGTGGAATTAAGTAAAGACATCCTGGAGCAAATTTTTCAGCTCACACAACAAGTGAATAGTGGCCGCATTTCCCTGACGGCCGGCCGGGACGAGCTAGTGAAAGCCTTTGGCTTCAATCCTAACTCAGCCAGCATGACCATCCGATCCCTGCGCCATTTACTGAACGGGGAGCGCTATCGTCGCGCGCTGACGATCGGCGCAACGGATTATTTTCTCGGACGGATCAGGGAAGAGTATGGAAATGAAGGGTTGCGAAAAGCGTTGGCGGGATTATCGGCGCACATCGAATATCGCAACTCGCAGGATGTCAAAGTGCCAGGCCTGGATACGATCCTGGCAAAACACAGCCGGTAAGGAATCACGCAGATCCGCACTCGGTCCTGGCATCGAGCCACACGGGTTCAATCTCGGTGATATGCTCTCGCCATGACTACCGATTCCGATATCGAACTGTCCGGCGCCTTCCAGGCCAAGGACGGACAAGGCCGTACCCTCGAGGTAAAGAACATCACCATCTTCGACGAGGGCTACGGGATCATCGACGTATATGTAAAGTTCGCGGCCAAGCTCGAACCGGGCGCCTACAAGGACACGGTCCTGGTGCGCCAGATCGTCGAGCGCCTGCGCGCGGTCGGCTACAAGGGCCCTGACTTCGGCCACAGCGACCCCGGCCTGCAGGAGAGCCGCCTGATCGTGCTCGAAGCGCCCGAGGAATTCGCGGCCTTCGCCAAGAGCCGCGGCTGGAAGAACCTGGCCGAAGACTTCGAGGAATAAACCTCACGGCTTGCGCGATGCCCGCCGCATTCCGAGACCTGCTGCGTCCCCCTGCCGGGATGGCCTTCGACTTCAGCCAGCCCGCGGGCGAGCCCGCGCTGGCGCCGCACGACGGCGTCTCGTGGCGGGTATTCGCCAATCCGGTATCGCTGTTCGTGGGCGGCGTGACGGCGGTGCTGCTGGAGCTGGCCGAACCGTCGGTGCGCTCCGGCGTATGGGACCACAGCAGCTTCCAGCGCGATCCCGGCACGCGCCTGCGCCGCACCGGCTTCGCGGCGATGATGACGGTGTATGGCCCGCGCTCGCAGGCCGAGAAAATGATCGCGCACGTGGTGCGCATGCATGAGCGGGTCGAGGGCGTCACGCCCGATGGCGTCGCCTACCGCGCCAACGATCCGCGCCTGCTCGACTGGGTGCAGGCGACCGCCTCGTTCGGCTTTACCGAGGCTTACCACCGCTACGTCCGCTCCCTCTCCGCTCACGAAAAAGATTCCGCCTTCGCCGAAGCCGGTCCGGCCGCGCGCCTGTATGGCGCCACGGGCGCGCCGCGTTCATGGAAAGAGTGGGAGTCGATGCTGGCGCGGACCGCGCCCGGGCTGGAAGACTCGGCCATCCTTGCCGACTTCATGCGCATCATGGGCGAGGCGCCCATCCTGCCGGCCCCGTTGCGGCCATTGCAGCGGCTGCTGGTGCGGGCCGCGGTGGAGATCACGCCCGAGCCGGTGCGCTCGCTGCCGCAGTTGCGCGGGCGCGGCCTGCGCTTCGGCGAAGCGGCGCTGGTGCGCGCGCTGGCGCGCGGCTCGGCGTTGGTACCGCTGGGCGATACGCCGCAGGCCCAGGCCGCGCGGCGCGTCGTCCCGGCCTGAATCAGAACGCGGCGATGCCGGTCTGGGCGCGGCCCAGGATCAGGGCGTGGATGTCGTGCGTGCCTTCATAGGTGTTGACCACCTCGAGGTTGACCATGTGGCGGATGATGCCGAATTCGTCCGAGATGCCGTTACCGCCCAGCATGTCACGCGCGACGCGGGCGATGTCCAGCGCCTTGCCGCAAGAGTTGCGCTTCATGATCGAGGTGATCTCGACCGCCGCCGTGCCTTCGTCCTTCATGCGGCCCAGGCGCAGGCACCCCTGCAGGCCGAGGGTGATCTCGGTCTGCATGTCGGCCAGCTTCTTCTGCACCAGCTGGTTCGCCGCCAGCGGCTTGCCGAACTGGGTGCGGTCCATGGTGTACTGGCGCGCGGTATGCCAGCAGTCCTCGGCCGCGCCCAGCGCGCCCCAGGCGATGCCGTAGCGCGCCGAGTTCAGGCAGGTGAACGGGCCCTTCAGGCCGCGCACGTCGGGGAAGGCGTTTTCTTCGGGGCAGAACACTTCGTCCATGACGATTTCCCCGGTGACCGAGGCGCGCAGGCCGAACTTGCCGTGGATCGCCGGGGCCGACAGGCCCTTCCAGCCCTTTTCGAGCACGAAGCCGCGGATCGCGCCTTCGTCGTCCTTGGCCCACACCACGAACACGTCGGCCACGGGCGAGTTGGTGATCCACATCTTGCTGCCGGTCAGGCTATAGCCGCCATCGACCTTGCGCGCGCGGGTGACCATCGAGGCCGGATCGGAACCGTGGTTGGGTTCGGTCAGGCCGAAGCAGCCGATCCATTCGCCGGTGGCCAGCTTCGGCAGGTATTTCTGGCGCGTTTCCTCGTTGCCGAATTCGTAGATCGGCACCATCACCAGCGACGATTGCACGCTCATCATCGAGCGGTAGCCGGAATCGACGCGCTCGACTTCGCGCGCGATCAGGCCATAGGCGACGTAATTGAGGCCGGGGCCGCCATACTGTTCGGGAATGGTCGGGCCCAGCAGGCCCAGGTCGCCCATCTCGCGGAAGATCGAGACATCCATCGACTCGTGGCGGAAGGCCTCGAGGATGCGCGGCTGCAGCTTGTCCTGGCAATAGGCGGCGGCCGCGTCGCGCACCATGCGCTCGTCGTCCGTCAGCTGGCTGTTGAGCAGCAGCGGGTCATCCCAGTGGAAGGCGGCTTTTTTGGACGAGTCGGTACGGGTCATGGCAAATCCTGTCTCTAAAATTCTAGTTCGGTAGGTGCCGCGTGGCGGCGCGCCCGGACATTATAGAAACGAGCCGCACCCGTATCTTTTAGAACTGCGACAGGAATTTCTATTTTTGGCCAGCCGTGCTGCCGAACTTGCCGCCGTGGAAGATCAGGGCCGGCTGCGGATGGACCTGGCATTCTTCGACCTCGCCGACGAAGATGACGTGGTCGCCTTCGGGATAGCGGCTGCGGTTGTGGCATTCGAACCACGCCGACACGCCCTTCAGGATCGGCAGGCCGGTGCGCGACAATTCGTACTCGACGCCCGCGAACGGGTTCTCTCCGCGGCGCGAGAAGCGCAGCGCCAGTTCTTCCTGGCCGGCGGACAGCACGTTGATGACGTAGTGCGAGTTGCCGCTGAAGATGGGCAGGCTGTTGGCGCCGGCGCCCAGGCTCCACAGGACCAGCGGCGGATCGAGCGAGACCGAGTTGAAGGAACTGGCGGTCAGCCCGCGGAAGCTGCCGTCGGCCAGGCGCGTGGTGATGACGGTGACGCCGGTCGCGAATTGCGACAGGGCGTGGCGGAAATGAGTCGTGTCGAAGCCGCGCGTCGCGGCGCGGGCGGAAAGTGTATTCATGCGGATCCTGGACGTTGGCGCTCATTATGCCATCGTCGGGCGAGTCCTTGCCGCGCCAGCCCCTTGACCGGGACGCCCATCCGGGTAGTTCGATGCAGAACGGGGCGCTTTGCGCTACATTAAAGGATATCTAACTTTCAAATGCCAAGGTGAACTATGAGTGAGCAAAAAGCAACCGAAGTGGCCATCCTGGGCGGCGGATGCTTCTGGTGCGTCGAGGCGGTTTACCTGGAGGCGCGCGGCATTACCCGCGTGGAATCCGGCTATATGGGCGGCCAGGTCGACCATCCCAGCTACGAGGCGGTCTGCAGCGGCACCACCGGCCACGCCGAGGTGGTGCGGCTCGAATTCGATCCGGCCGTGATCGCTTATCGCGACATCCTCGAGATCTTTTTCACCATCCACGATCCGACCACCCTCAACCGCCAGGGCAATGACGTCGGCACGCAATACCGCTCGGTGATCTTCACCACCTCGCCCGAGCAGGCCGACATCGCGCACAAGGTGATCGGCGAGATGGGCCTGGTGTGGGATGCGCCGATCGTCACCGAAGTCAAGCCCCAGGAAACCTGGTACAAGGCCGAGGACTATCACCAGAATTACTTCGCCCAGCACCCGCTGCAGGGTTATTGCGCCTTCGTCGTGGCGCCGAAGGTGGCCAAGTTCCGCAAGACCTTCACGGAGCGCCTGAAGGGATAAGCCTGCCGCATCAAGGGTACATATATCTGCGCGACCACGGCAACTGCCCGACATCGCTCCCCGCCTTGCCGCACACGATCTGGTACAGGCTGATGCGGTCGTGCGCGAAGGCGTAGGCGCAGCCGGCCAGGTAGACGTGCCAGATGCGGAAGCGTTTCGGATCGGTCAGGGTGCGGATGTGGGTCGCATTGCTCTCGAAATTGTCGGTCCACAGCGCGCAGGTATGGGCGTAGTGGCGGCGCAGGTTTTCCACGTCGCGCACTTCCAGCCCGCCTTCCTGCATCGCCCGCACCACGGTCGCCAGGTGCGCCAGTTCGCCTTGCGGGAACACGTATTCGTCGATGAACTGGCCGCCGCCGTAGGGCGTCGCGCCGTTGTCGACGTCGGTCGTGGTGATCCCGTGGTTCATCGCCACGCCGCCGGGGGCCAGCAGGCGCGCCACCTGGCTGAAATAGTCCTTGAGGTGCCGCACGCCGACGTGCTCGAACATGCCGACGCTGGTGATGCGCTCGAAATGGCCGTCGACGTCGCGGTAGTCCTGCAGCCGGATCTCGACGCGGTCCTGCAGCCCCGCCCTGGCCACCCGTTCGCGCGCCAGCGCGGCCTGGTTCTCGGACAGCGTGATGCCCACGCAGCGCGCGCCGAATTTGTCCGCCGCGCGCAGCACCAGCGCGCCCCAGCCGCAGCCGATGTCGAGCAGGGCCTGGCCGGGACGCAGGTCGATCTTGCGCAGGATGTGGTCGATCTTGGCGGTTTGCGCGGTGGCCAGGTCTTCGTCGCCCCGCTCGAAGTAGGCGCAGGAATACACCATGCCGGGGTCCAGCCAGACCGCGTAGAACTCGTTCGAGACGTCGTAGTGGTAGCGGATCGCGTCGCGGTCGGATTCGCGGGTGTGGTTCTTGCGCAGGCCCAGCGCATCGGCCAGCCGGCCGCGCCCCTTGCCGGCGCCGTCGATGGCGCCGGATGCCGCCAGCGCATTGCCGACCGCGATGATGTCGGCCGCGCGCCCCATCACCTCGATCGCGCCCTCGACGTAGGCGCGGCCCAGGCTGTACAGGGAAGGGGAGCGCAGGTAGCGCAGCGCGGCGGGGCCGGGGATGCGGATGGTGACCCGCGGCGGGTCGGACGACAGGTCGATGCGTTCACCGTTCCACAGCTCCACGCGCAGTGGCAGCGATAGCGGCAGCTTGCCGCGCAGGCCCGATTGCCAGGCCGACAGCTTGATCTGATCGAACACGGTCCACCCCCTTTTCAAGGTGCAACCGGCCGCGGACTGGCCGCTTACGGTTGCAAACGCCGGCGCGTCCAGCTGCCGTCTTCCTGCCGCTCATAGACGATGCGGTCATGGAAGCGCGAGCGCCGGCCTTGCCAGAATTCGATGCGATCGGGGATCAGGCGGTAGCCGCCCCAGTTGTCGGGACGCGCCGGATCCTCGCCGGCCCCCTGCGCCACGACGTCGTAGTTCTGTTCGAGTTGCGCGCGGCTGGCGATCGGCGCGCTCTGCGCGGAGGCAATCGCCGACAGCCGGCTCTTGAGCGGACGGCTGCGGAAATAACGGTCGCTTTCGTCAGGCGCCGTGCGCTCCACACGTCCTTCGATGCGTACCTGGCGTTCGAGTTCGCTCCAGAAGAACAGCAGGGCGGCATGGCTGTTGTCGCGCAAATCCGCGCCCTTCTTGCTGTCGTAGTTCGTGTACCAGGTGAAGCCGCGCGCGTCGAACTGCTTGACCAGCACGATGCGCGAACTCGGACGGCCACTGGCGGCCACGGTGGACAGCGACATCGCATTCGGTTCGTTGACCTCGGCCTTCAGGGCCTGCTCGAACCAGGCCGTGAACTGGGCGATCGGGTCGTCGCTCACGTCGGCTTCGTCGAGACTGGCCTGGCCGTAGTCCTTGCGCAGGTCGGCCACCGCTTCGCCCAGCGCGGGTGACAACGGGGCGGTTGGCGCGGCGATGCCGCGCCGCAGCTGCATGGCCTGGCCCAGGCGCGCCATCTGCTCTGGCGAGAACAGGCGCATGGCCATCGGCGCCATGGTTCCTTCTTCGCGCTCCATATGCGCCGTATAGCTGGCCACGAAGCGCCTTACCGCGCTGTCCGACAGCGCCGCGCCGGTACCGTCGGCGATGGCGGTCAGCTGCTCGTGCAGGTCTTGCCACAGCGCATCCATATCCTTGTGGTCCTGCAGGATGGTCGGGGCCAGCGCCTGCAGGATGGCCGCGTCCTCGCCCTGGGCGGTGGCGCGCAGCATCGGGATCAGGTCCTGCTCCTCGTCGTCGTGGTGCAGGTGGGCCGCCTTTTCGAAATAGCGCAGCACCGCGCCCGCCGCCTGGCGCGCCTGCTCGTCGGCGCCGTGCTGCGGCAGGTGGACCAGCAGCTTTTCCAGCGTCGCGAGCTGCTTGCGGATGCGGCCGTGGCAGTGCTTGAGCACGGCGATCGGCTGGTCGAAATCGGGGGCGGTATCAAGCAGGGAGGAGCTCATGGCGTTCCATTGGCGTGTTGGTCACACGCAAAAGTATTTGATTGACTAAGAGGTATTTTAGTGCAGATGCGAAAGGCGTGTCCGCTACAATATTGGGATGAACCAGATCAACACTCAGCTCTTTTCGGCAACGTTGGACGACGAAGTCGACTTCGCGCGCCGCTTCGGCGGCATTGCACGCCTGTACGGTGAACGCGCACTGGAAAAGTTCCGTGCGGCGCACGTGTGCGTGATCGGCGTCGGCGGCGTCGGCTCGTGGGTGGTCGAGGCGCTGGCGCGCAGCGCGGTCGGCCATCTGACCTTGATCGACCTCGACAATGTGGCAGAGTCGAACATCAACCGCCAGATCCAGGCGCTGTCGTCGACCGTCGGCATGGCCAAGATCGAAGCGCTCAAGCAGCGCATCGCCCAGATCAATCCATTCTGCCAGGTCACCCTGGTCGAGGATTTCATCGATCCCGACAATATCCCGGCCATGATCGCCGGCAAGGGTTTCGACTACGTGGTCGATGCCATCGACAGCGTGAAACCGAAGGCGGCCCTGATCGCCTGGTGCAGCGCCAACCGGATGCCGCTGGTGGTGGTGGGCGGCGCCGGCGGCCAGATCGACCCGACCAAGGTCGAGATCCGCGACCTGGCCCGCACCGAGCAGGAACCGCTGCTCAAGAAAGTGCGCAAGATCCTGCGCGCGCAATACGGTTTCGCGCGCGGCGAGAAGCAGAAATACCATATCGACGCCGTGTTCTCGATGGAACCGCTGCGCTATCCCGATGCCGGCGACGCCTGCGCGGTCGATCCCAACAGCATTACCGGCCTGAACTGCGCCGGTTTCGGTTCCAGCATGGTGGTCACCGCCACCTTCGGCATGGTGACCGCCGGCCAGGTGCTGCGCCGGATGGCAGAGGCGGCGAACGCCGAGGCCGCCGCTGAAGCGGCGCCTGCCCCTGTCGGGCAAACTGTGCAAGCCGAAGCGGCCTTGTTATCATAAGATTGTCGCAACCATCCCGTTGCCCATTCTTGGAAGAGCTCACATGATTCGTCGATCCGCATTGATTGCCCTGCTGGTGGCCGCCGCAAGCGTCCAGGCCCAGGAAGGCGCCCAAGACGCTAGCAAACCGACCACCCAGCCGCCGCCGGACGTGCAGCAGTCCAGCACGCCGCCGGTCGCGCCGCCGGACAACCAGGTGCCGGCGCCGGTGGCCGAAGCGCCCGCGCCCCAGGTCGAGATCGTCGATCGCGTGGTCGGCCAGGGCAAGGAAGCGACGCTGGGCAGCAATGTCGTGGTCAACTACACCGGCTGGTTCCACAAGCCGCTGGCCAGGCAGCAGCGCGGCCGCAAGTTCGATTCGTCGCTCGACGCCGGGCGCGATCCGCTCGAGTTCCAGCTCGGCGCGGGCCGCGTGATCAAGGGCTGGGAGCAGGGCGTGGCCGGCATGAAGGTCGGCGGCAAGCGCACCCTGATCATCCCGAGCGCGCTGGCCTATGGCAAGCGCGGCGCGGGCGGCGGCGTGATCCCGCCCGATTCCGACCTGATCTTCGACGTGGAACTGCTGGACGTCAAATAAGGTCACATTCCGATTCACGGCAACGGAGGCGGCATGAAAATCGCGAACGATGTCACTGAACTGATCGGCAATACCCCGCTGGTGCGCATCCGCAAGCTGGCGGCCGGGAGCGGAGCCGACCTCGTCGGCAAGCTCGAATTCCACAATCCCGCGCACAGCGTCAAGGACCGCATCGGCCTGGCCATGATCGAGGCCGCCGAGGCGGCCGGCCTCATACATTCCAGTACAACCATCGTTGAACCCACCAGCGGCAATACCGGCATCGCGCTGGCAATGGTGTGCGCGGCGCGCGGCTACCGCTGCAAGCTGGTGATGCCCGAGACCATGAGCAGCGAACGGCGCATGCTGCTGCGCGCCTATGGCGCAGAGCTGGTGCTCACGCCCGGCAGCGAAGGCATGCTGGGCGCGATCCGGCGCGCCGAAGAGATCGTGGCGAGCGATCCGCACGCCTTCATGCCGCAGCAATTCAACAACCCCGCCAACCCCGAGGTGCACAGACGCACCACGGCCGAGGAAATCTGGCGCGACACCGATGGCAGGATCGACATCCTGGTCGCGGGCGTGGGCACCGGCGGCACCATTACCGGCGTCAGCGAGGTCATCAAGCCGCGCCGGCCGGGCCTGCAAGTGATCGCGGTGGAACCGGAAGCCTCGCCCATGCTGGCGAAAGGGACCAAGGGCCCGCACCCGATCCAGGGCATCGGCGCCGGGTTCGTACCGCAGGTGCTCAATACGGCGTGCTACGACGAGATCATCGGCGTGAAAAACGATGACGCCTTCGAGACGGCGCGCGCCGCGGCGCGCGAAGAAGGGCTGCTGGTGGGGATCTCGTCCGGCGCCGCGCTGTGGGCCGCGGTCCAGGTGGCGCGGCGGCCCGATAATGCGGGCAAGCTGATCGTCGTTATCATCCCTTCGTTTGGCGAGCGTTACCTCAGCACGGCACTGTACGCGAACCTGGCCGGCTGATTCGCGTTCAGTGCACGTGGCCTTGCAGCGTGCAGTGGTGATGGGTCGTCCCCAACTCCACCTGCAAGGTGCTGTGATGGATCGCATACTTCTCGCGCAGCGTGTGCTCGATCGCGTCGAGCGCGGCATCGCCCGGATAGCCGCCCGGGATCACCAGGTGGGCGGTCAGCGCCGTCTCGGTGGTCGACAGCGCCCAGATGTGCAGGTCATGCACGCCCGTCACCCCCGGCTGGCCCGCCAGGAAAGCCTGCACCTTGCCCGCATCGACGTTCGGCGGCACGGCCGCCATCGACAGCTGCACCGATTCGCGCAGCAGCGACCAGGTGCCGAGCACGATCACCACCACGATGACCAGGCTCACCACCGGATCGATCCAGGTCCAGCCCGAGAACATGATCGTCAGTCCTGAGATCACCACCCCCAGCGACAGCGCGGCGTCGGCCGCCATGTGCAGGTAGGCGCCGCGGATGTTCAGGTCGCCCTTGCTGCCGGCCAGGAACAGCCAGGCCGAGAAGCCGTTGATGACGACCCCGATCGCGGCCACGATCGACACCGTGGCGCCGGCCACGGGGGCCGGTTCGGCGATGCGCTGCACCGCTTCCCAGGCGATGGCGCCGCAAGCCACCATCAGCAGCAGGCCGTTGCCCAGCGCCGCCAGGATCGACGAGCCGCGCAGGCCATAGGTGTAGCGGCCCTTGGGCACGCTCCTGGCCAGCACGGCGGCGCCCCAGGCCAGCACCAGGCCCAGCACGTCGGACAGGTTGTGGCCAGCGTCGGCCATCAGCGCCGTGGAGTGGGCGATGAAACCATAGGTGAACTCGACGATGACGAAGGCCAGGTTTAGGCCGATCGCCAGCGCGAAGGCGCGGCCGTGGCCCTCGGGCGAGGGCATATGGTGGTGATGGTGGTGGCCGAAGCCATGCGAATGACCGTGGTCATGGTGATCATGGCCGTGGTGGTCGTGCGAGTGTGCGTGGTCGTGGCTCATGCGTCCATTCCGTTGGCGGGTTCGGCGATGTGCTCGAACATGGTGGAGAGCAGGCTGCTGATGTGGGCGTCGGCAGCCGAATAGAAGACCTGCTTGCCCTGGCGCTCGGCCTTGACGATGCGGGCCGCGCGCAGCAGGCGCAGGTGGTGGCTGACCAGGGAGCTGGACAGGTCGAGCCCGGCCGCGATCTCGCCCACCGCGGTCGGCTGGGCCAGGCAGGCCAGCACGATGCGCAGCCGGGTCGGGTCGCCCAGCAGGTGGAACAGGTCGGCCAGCTGGCCGATCGCTTCTTCCGGCGGCGGGGCGATGGGCTGGGCCGCCGGATGGGCGCGGACGTGGTCGAGGGTCGGGTTCACGGCAAGCGTCAAATCTAACATGTGAATAGGTGTTCATATGTTAGGTGAAAATCACGAGACGGACAAGAGGTGTCTTCTCTGGTGCATCCGCTTTCCTGTAAACCGTCCTAGAATGGTCATCAACACAGGAGGAGACATGCCGAGGAAAGACGTACCGGGAGTCGGGGAATACGGCGGCCCGGCAGGCGGCTGGGGCGCCTTGCAGGCGGTGGCCAAGGCCTTGCGCAGCGAGATGTCGGCCACCCGCACGCCGATCATGCTGCAGGTGAACCAGCCGCAGGGCTTCGATTGTCCGGGCTGCGCCTGGCCCGATCCGCGCGAAGGATCGTCGTTCGAATTCTGCGAAAACGGCGCCAAGGCCGTGGCCTGGGAAGCGACCAGCAAGCGCGTGACGCCCGACTTTTTCGCCCGCCACAGCGTGAGCGAACTGTGGCAGCGCGAGGACATCTTCCTCGAGGGCGAAGGGCGCCTGACCCACCCGATGCTCTACGACGCGGCCACCGACCGTTACGTGCCGATCGCGTGGGAAGACGCCTTCCGCCGCATCGGAGAAGAATTGCGCAAACTGCCCGACCCGAACATGGCCGAGTTCTATGCCTCCGGCCGCGCCTCGAACGAGGCGGCTTTCCTGTACCAGTTGTTCGTGCGCGAATACGGCACCAACAACTTCCCCGACTGCTCGAATATGTGCCACGAGGCGACCAGCGTCGGCCTGCCGCAGTCGATCGGCGTCGGCAAGGGCACCGTCACACTCGAGGATTTTGACCACTGCGACGCGATCTTCTCGTTCGGCCATAACCCGGGCACCAACCACCCGCGCATGCTGTCCACCCTGCGCGCCGCCTCGCTGCGGAAGGCGCCGATCGTGGTGTTCAACCCGCTCAAGGAGCGCAGCCTTGAGCGCTTCAAGTCGCCGCAACATCCGGCCGAGATGACCTTCGGGAAGGCGGTGCCGATCGCCTCGCACTATTACCAGGTCAGGATCGGCGGCGACGCCGCAGTGGTCAAGGGCATGATGAAATCGCTGCTGGCGCTGGACGCGCGGCAGCTTGCCGACGGCGGCGACAGTGTGCTCGACCGCGACTTCATCGGCGAGCACACGAGCGGCTTCGAACAGCTGGTGGCCGACCTCCACGCCACGTCGTGGGACGAGATCGAGCAGGACGCCGGCCTGGCGCGCGCCGACATCGAAGAAGCGGCTGCCATCTACGCCAAGGCCGAGCGCACGATCATCTGCTACGGCATGGGCATCACGCAGCACCGGCACGGCACCGGCAACGTCCAGCAGCTGGCCAACCTGCTGCTCCTGCGCGGGAATATCGGCCGCGAAGGCGCCGGCATCTGCCCCTTGCGCGGCCATTCCAACGTCCAGGGCGACCGCACGGTGGGCATCACCGAGTTCCCGAGCCAGCACCTGCTCGACGCGCTGGAGCGCGAGTTCGGCATCCAGGCGCCGCGCGCGCACGGCCATGGCGCGGTGCAGGCGATCGCGGCGATGCGCGACGGCCGCGCCAGGGCGCTCGTCTGCCTGGGCGGCAACCTGCCGATGGCGATGCCCGACCCGCAGGTATGCGAAGAGGCGATGCGCAAGCTCGACCTGTCGGTGCACATCGCCACCAAGCTCAATCGCTCGCACCTGATGGTCGGCAAGCATACCTTCCTGCTGCCCTGCCTGGGCCGCACCGAACTCGATGTGCAGGAAAGCGGGCCGCAATCGGTGACGGTGGAGGATTCGATGTCGATGGTGCACGCCTCGCGCGGCTCGCTGCCACCGGCCTCCAGCCTGCTCAAGTCGGAGCCGGCCATCGTGGCCGGCATCGCCAGGGCGACCCTGCCGCACACGAAGGTCGACTGGGAAGGATTGGTCGCCGACTACGACCGCATCCGCGACGCCATCGAGCGCGTGGTCCCCGGCTTCGACGACTACAACGCGCGGGTGCGCGTGCCGCGCGGCTTCCGTCTCGACAGCCCGGCCGCGCGCCGCGTGTGGCGCACGGCGTCCGGCAAGGCCAACTTCATCGTCGTCGATGGCGCCTGCCAGCGCCCGCTGGCGAACGATGCGCTGGTGCTGGCCACGGTGCGCAGCCACGACCAGTACAACACGACGATCTACGGCAAGAACGACCGCTACCGCGGCATCACCGGGCGGCGCGACGTGATCTTCGTCAGCCCGGCCGACCTGGCGGCACGCGGCCTGGAGCACGGCGACCTGGTCGACATCGAAGCGCTGGCGCAAGCCGGCGACGGCGGCGGCGCCGCGCCGCGCGTCATCCGCAACTTCGTGGCGGTGGCTTTTGATATTGCGCGCGGTTCGGTGGCGGCCTACTACCCCGAGGCGAACGGGCTCATTGCGCTCGCCAACTACGACGTCCGGAGCGGCACGCCATCCTATAAATCGGTGCCGGTGGTGCTGCGCCGCGCGGCGGCCGGCGGCAAGGCCCCCGACCTCGACCGGCTGGAGGCGCACGCATGACACGAACCGCCCATGCTTGCCAGGTCGTGCGCATGCGGGCCGACGTTGTTGCCGAGGCCGAGGACATGGTGGCCGACGAGGTGCCGGTCGCGCTGGTCTATAACGGCATCTCGCATGCCGTCATGATGGCCACGCCGGCCGACCTGGAAGAATTCGCGCTCGGTTTTTCGCTCAGCGAGGGGATCGTCGCGCGCGCTGCCGATTGCTACGGGATTGAGGTAGAGGAGGGGAGCGATGGCGTCTCGGTCCACCTCGAGATCGCCGGTTCGGCGTTCATGGCCCTCAAGGAGCGCCGCCGCAGCCTGGCCGGCCGCACCGGCTGCGGCCTGTGCGGCGTGGACAGCCTGCGCCAGGTGCGGCGCGCCTTGCCGGCCGTGGCGCCGGCATGCGGCCTGCATGCCGATGGCGTGCGCCGCGCAGTGGCCGCCATCGGCGCCCGGCAGCAGCTGAACCACCTGACCGGCGCCTTCCACGCGGCGGCGTGGTGCGGGATGGATGGCGGCCTGCGCCTGGTGCGCGAGGACATCGGCCGCCATAACGCGCTCGACAAGGTGATCGGCGCGATGGCGCGCACGCATGCACGGCCTGGCGATGGCTTCCTGCTCATCACCAGCCGGGTCAGTTTCGAGATGGCGCAGAAGGCGATCATGGCCGGCGCGCCGGCGCTGGTCGGCATGTCGGCGCCGACGTCGGCGGCCATCGCCCTGGCCGAGCAGTCCGGCATGACCTTGCTGGCCTTCGCGCGCGGCCGGGATTTCGTGTGCTACGCCCATCCCGGCGCGCTGGACCTGCAGGTCGCCTAGCGCTTTTTGTCCCTGGCCGGCGGCGGCAACTGGCCGTCGTCGTCGCGCACCTCTGGCTGGCCCAGGCCGAGTTTCTGCAACTGCGGCAGGATCTTGCGCCGCTCGCCGACCGCCACCACGATCATCCGCTCGGGATCCAGGTAGCGGCGCGCCACGTCCTGCACCGCCTGCGCATCGACCTCGGCCAGCTTGCGCGCCAGCTGGTCGTAGTAGTCCGGCGCCAGGCCGTAGACGAACAGCTCGGTGAGACTGGCGCCGATGTCGGCATTGGTCTCGAACTGGCCCGGCAGCGACAGCAGTTGGGCGTTGCGGGCCGCCGCCAGTTCTGCGCTGGACAGCGGCTGCTCGCGCATGGCCGCGATCTCGCGCAGGATCTCGCGCACCGATTCTCCGGTGGCGTCCTGCTGCACGCTGGCCTCGACCGAGAACGGCGCCGGCGCGCGGTCGTAGTCGAAATGCGAGTAGATGCCGTAGGTATAACCCTTGGTCTCGCGCAGGTTGTTGTTGAGCCGGCTCGAGAACATGCCGCCCAGCGCGCCGTTCATCACTTGCAGGGCCGCGAAGTCGGGCGTGTCGCGGCTTGGGCCCATGCAGGCCACCTGCAGCGCGGTCTGCGATGCGTCCGGCTGGTCGACCAGCACCAGGCGCGCCTGGGTGGGGCGGGTTTCAGCCGGCGTTACCTCGGGCGCACCCGCCGCCGGCCAGGCGCCGAACTGCGCCTCGGCCAGCGCTTCCAGCTCGGCGCGCGTGATGTCGCCGGTGACTACCAGCGCCGCGTTGGAGGGCACGTAGTGGCGGCGCCAGAAGCCGGCGATGTCTTCGCGCGTGGTGGCGCGGATCGCCGGCTCGAGGCCCAGCTGGCCGTAGGCTTTTGGATGCCCGCTGCCGAACAGGGCGCCGGCCGCGGCCAGCGCCGCCACCGTTTCGGGATCGTCGCGCTGCTGCGTCAGGGAGCCCAGGCGGTCTTGCCGCTGGCGTTCTATCTCGGCAGCCGGGAACGAGGGATGCTGGACGATGTCGGCCACCACCGCGAGCGCGCGGGAGAAGGTCGAACGCAGGGCCAGCAACGAGACGGTCGAGACGTCGTCGCTGCTGCCGGTGTCCATGAAGGCGCCCAGCTGCGCGATCTCGTCCGCGATCTGTGGGGCGCTGCGGGTGGCCGTGCCTTCTTCCAGCATCTGGGCGGTGAAGCCGGCCAGGCCGGGGAGCTCCACCGGATTGGCCGCGCCGCCGCTTCTCACCACCAGCTGGCTCGAGACCAGTGGCAGCGCCGGATTGTGGTGGTGGATCACGGTGAGGCCGTTGGCGAGCCTGAAGGTCTCGCCGCGCGGCAGCGTCACCTTTGGCGTGGCGCCGGCCACGGGCGGCGTCGCGCGCCAGGCTTCGGCCTCGTTGAGCGCGACTTGTTTCTCCGGCGCCGGCGCAGCCTTGGCCGGCTTGGGCGCGCGCGGATCGTCGACCTTCGGCTTGCCGGGCACGCCGGTCACCACGGCGCGTGCTTCAGGCTTGAGCCAGGCCTGTACGGCGCGCTGCACGCTGGCGGCGTCGATGCGGCGCAGGCGCGCCAGGTCCCTGGCCAGGTAGCCGGGATCGCCCGTGTACAGGTTGTAGTGGTTGAGCTGCTCGGCCAGGCCGTCGCCGCCCAGTTTTTCCAGCGACGCCAGCAGGGCGGTCTCGAGGCTGTTGCGGGCGCGTTCGACTTCGTGGTCAAGCGGACCGTCCCGGCGCAGCCGTTCCAGTTCGGCGTCGATCGCCGCCTCGATTTCCTGCGGCGTGTGGCCGGCGCGCGCGGTGACGTCGACCACGAAGGTCGAGCCCAAGGCCAGCGAGGTCTGGGTGCTCGAGACGTCCTGCGCGATCTGGCGCTCGTACACCAGCGATTTGTACAGGCGGCTGGACTTGCCGCCGCCGAGGATGGTGGCGGCTACCGCCAGCTCGGCGTCGCCCGGCTGGTAGGCGGCCGGCGTCAGCCAGCCCATGAACACCCGCGGCAGCTCGACCCGGTCGCGCACCACGACCCGGCGCTCGGCCGTGATCGGGGGCGTGACCACCTTCGGCCGCACGACGTCCGGCCCGCGCCGCAGGCCGCCAAAATAGCGGGCGACCAGTTCGCGCGTGTGCGCCTTGTCGATGTCGCCGGCGATCACCAGGCTGGCATTGTTGGGCCCATAGTAGTTGGCGAAGAATTCACGCACGTCGCCAAGCTTCGCGCCCTGGATGTCGGCGTGCGAGCCGATGATCGAGGCGGCATATGGGTGACCCTTGGGGAACAGGGTCTGCAGCAGCGCTTCCTCGACGAGGCCATACGGTTCGCCCTCGACCGTCTGGCGCCGCTCGTTGCGCACCACATCCTGCTGGTTAGTCAGCGCCTGCTGGTCGAGCACGTCGAGCAGGAATCCCATGCGGTCCGCATGCACCCACAGCGCCAGTTCGAGCTGGTTGCTGGGCACCGTGTCGTAGTAGCTGGTGCTGTCGAAGCCGGTGCCGCCATTGCTGTCGGTCGCGCCGGCGCCTTCGAGCAGGCGGTCGGCCTCGCCGCGCGGGATGTGGCGGGTGGCGGCGAACATCATGTGCTCGAACAGGTGGGCGAAGCCGGTCAGGCCGGGGGCCTCGTTGGCCGGTCCGACGTGGTACCACAGGTTGACGGCCACGATCGGCAGGCGCTTGTCCTCGACCAGGATCAGCTGCAGGCCGTTGGGCAGCACGGTTTTCTCGAAGGCGATCGACGGCACCGGCGCCGCGGCGGGCGCGGGCGGCTGCTCCTGGGCCTGGCCGGCTGCCGGCGCCGTAGCGGAAGCGGCGGCCAGCACCAGCGGGACCATCAGGGTGGGGATGTTCAAATATGCTCCGTAATTCTATGACAAGTGCATGAGGCGCGGTCGGGTGTGCGCCTCCTCGCTATTATCGTGGATACGGAGCAAAGCCGCCCGCCCGCGGGCGGGGCGGTGGTTTTTATTCCACGAAGCGCAGGATGCCGCGCAGCGCGTGGGCGATCGACTGCTCGCGCACTGCCTGGCGGTCGCCCTGGAATACAAGGCGCTCGGTATGGACATGGTCGCCGCGCGCCCAGCCGAAGCACACGGTGCCGATCGGCTTGCCGGGCACGGCGCCGGTCGGGCCGGCGATGCCGGTGGTCGAGACGGCGATGTCGGCATTGCTGTTGGCGACGGCGCCCGAGGCCATGGCTGCCGCCACTTCTTCGCTGACCGCGCCGAACTGGGCGATCACGGCGTCCGGCACGTCCAGCATGTCGTTCTTGGCGGTGTTCGAATAGGTCACGAAGCCGCAGTCGAACCAGTCGCCCGATCCGGGTATTTGGGTGAGCGTGTACGCGATGCCGCCGCCGGTGCAGGATTCAGCGGTGGACAGCATCAGCTTGCGCGGGCCGAGGGTGTCGCTGACTTTCTGGGCAAGATCGATGAGTTCGTTCGTCACGTGGGTCTCCTTTGCAAGCCGCCGGCCGCGGCGGATGCCGCGTCGGGAAACCGGCCGGGCTTGTCCGCGTACGAGCCATTCTAGCGCGCCGCGTGGCCGCACGACATGTCAGAGTTTCAAAAATTGCTACCCAAATGACAAGGGAACGTTTACAGTGCCAGCCGCATTGTCGTCCTGGCATGGTCCCTGCCGGGGCCCAGAAAATGTTCCGTGCGACACACAACGCAAGCGTGCTGCTATGCTGGGATGCCTGATTTCTCGTCTTTGTTGGTACTTTTACATGCCGCGCATGCGTGAGCGGTCCGTGGAGGATGCATGAGCCGCCAGCGCTCGATCCGCAAGAAGCTGGTGGCGGTGGTGATGACGACAACGTTCGTCGCGCTGCTGGTCTCGATCGCCATCGTGATCGCCTATGACCTGCGCAGCTACCACCGCGCCCTGGTGAACGACCTGTCGACCCAGGCCGAACTGGTCGGCCACATGACGTCCGCCGCCCTGAGCTTCGACGACCCGCGCCTGGCCAACGAAAACCTGGCGCTGCTGCGCACCAGCCCCCGGGTGCGCGCCGCCGCCATCTACGACGCCAAGGGCGCGCTGTTCGCCTCCTATGCCGCCGCCGGCCAGCCGCGCCAGATCGCGCAGCGCCTCGACGCCGCCAGTCCGGCGGGCGACGACGACAACGACCTGGTGGTGCGCCAGCCGATCGTCGAGAATGGCGAGACGGTGGGCACCGTCGTGCTGCGCGCCGAGAACCGCCTGCTGGCGCGTTCCCTCGACTATCTCGCGATCGCCGCCGGCGTCACCCTGCTGGCGATGGCGATCGCCTATCTCCTGATGTGGCGCCTGGGGCGCGTGATCACGGCGCCGATCGTGGCGGTCACCGAGATCGCGCGCGAGGTGGTCGCCACCCGCGACTATTCGCGCCGCGCGCCGCGCGTCGGCGACGACGAGGCGGCCGAGCTGGCCGACTCCTTCAATGCCATGCTGACCGAGATCGAGGGCCGCACCCGCGCGCTGGAAGATTCGCACAGCACCACGCTGCGCGAAGCCCAGCAGCGTTCGCGCGCCCAGCAGGAAGTGATGCGCCTGAACGAACAGCTGGAACAACGGGTCGACGAGCGCACCTTGCAGCTGGCGCTGGCCAATGCCGAACTGGCCAATGCCAACGAGGAGGCGCGCAGCGCCAACCAGGCCAAGTCGGCCTTCCTGTCGTCGATGAGCCACGAGCTGCGCACGCCGCTCAATGCGATCCTGGGCTTCGCCCAGATCCTGACCTCCGACACGCTGCCCTCGACCCTGGAACAGAAGAAGGAATTCGCGAACCACATCCTCAAGTCGGGGCGCCACCTGCTTACCCTGATCAACGAGATCCTCGACCTGGCCAAGGTCGAATCGGGCACCATCACGCTGTCGATGGAGCCGGTGGGGCTGAACGACATCCTGCACGAGGTGCGCACCATGATCGAGCCGATCGCCGCCACCCGCAAGGTGCGGGTGCTGTTCCCGGACGGGAACGGGGCGGTGGTGATGGCCGACCGTACTCGCCTCAAGCAGGTGCTGCTCAACCTGCTGTCGAACGCCGTCAAGTACAACCGCGAAGAAGGCGCGGTGGTCGTCACCTGCGAGCATCCGACCCCGGACCGCCTGCGGCTGTCGGTGCAGGATACAGGTCACGGCCTGAACCCGGACCAGGTGGCGAGCCTGTTCCAGCCCTTCAACCGCCTGGGCCAGGAAGCCGGCGCCCAGGAAGGCACCGGCATCGGCCTGGTGGTGACCAAGCGCCTGGTGGAACTGATGGGCGGCGAGATCGGCGTCACCAGCAGCCCGGGCGTGGGCAGCGTGTTCTGGATCGAGCTGGCCAGCACCGCGCCGCTGGCGTCGGCGCTGCCCGAGCGCGGCCCCGAAGACGCAAGCGCGCCGCCGGCCCTGCCCGACGAGGGCGAGCCGCACCTGGTGCTGTACATCGAGGACAACCCGGCCAACCTGCGCCTGGTCGAAGAGATCGTGGCCTTCCGCCAGGACTTGCGGCTGCTGGCGGCGCCCGACGGCCACCTGGGCCTGGAGCTGGCCAAGGCGCACCGCCCGGAAGCCATCCTGCTCGACCTGAACCTGCCCGGCATGAGCGGCTTCGAGGTGCTGCGCCAGCTGCGCGCCGACCCCGAGACGACCTGGATCCCGGTGATCGCGCTGACCGCCAACGCCATGCCGCGCGATATCGAGCGCGGGATGGCGGCCGGCTTCCACCGCTACCTGACCAAGCCGATCGACATCGACAAATTCACTGAAGCGATCAACAGTACGCTGGCCCAGCGGCCCGGGACGGGCGGGGCGGCGGGAAGGAAGGCTGAATGATTTCCCTGTCCGACATCCGGCGCGCGCGCATCCTCGTCGTCGACGACGAGCCGGTGAACGTGCAACTGCTCGAATACCTCCTCAAGACCACCGGCTACGAGAACGTCAGCTCCACCCACGATCCGCGCCAGGTGGTGGCGCTGCACCTCAAGCACCGCTTCGACCTGATCATCCTCGACCTGCACATGCCGGGCATGGACGGCTTCGACGTGATGGAGGCGCTCAAGCCGCTGGAGCGCGATTCGTGGCTGCCGGTGCTGGTGGTGACCGCCGAACCGGATAAAAAGCTGGCGGCGCTCGAGGCGGGCGCGCGCGACTTCATCGGCAAGCCGTTCGACACGGTCGAGGTGATGACCCGTATCCGCAACCTGCTCGAGGTGCGCCTGCTGCACCGCGAGTCGCTCGACTACGGCAGCGAGCTGGAACGCCAGGTGCGCGAACGCACCGCCGAACTGGCGCGCTTTCGCGGCGCGATGGACGCCACGCCGGACGCCCTGTTCCTGATCGACACCGCCAGCATGGCGATGGTCGACGTCTCGGAAGGCGCCTGCCGCATGCTGGGTTTCTCGCGCGACGCGCTGCTGCGCATCGACCCGGTGGCGCTGGGCCTGGCCACCCGCACCCAGCTCGAGCGCCTGCTGGGCGGCGGCGCCGCGCACGGCGATGGCGAATCGGAGGCCGATATCGTCGAGACCGAGCTGCTGCGCGCCGGCGGCGAAGGTTCGGTGGCGGTCGAGATCAGCTGGAAGCTGCAGGAGCAGGACGGACCGCGCACTGCCCAGCGCATGCTGATCGCGGTGGCGCGCGACATCAGCGAGCGACTGCAGGCCCAGGAAAACCTGCGCCACGCGGCCAGCTACGACGCCCTGACCGGCCTGCCGAACCGCACCCTGTTCTTCGAGAACCTGCAGGACACCATCGAACTGGCCCAGGACAAGAACTGGCGGGTGGCCGTGCTGTGCATCACGCTCGACCGCTTCAAGGTGATCAACGACACCCTCGGCACGCGCGGCGGCGACGAGCTGCTGCGCCAGTTCAGCACGCGCCTGGTGCGCTGCGCGAAGGTGCGCGACTCGGTCGGGCGCCTGGGCGGCGACGAGTTCGCGCTGATCCTCTCCATGCCGCGCGAGCAGCAGGACGCGGTGAACATGGCCAACGACGTGCGCGACGCCCTGCGCGCGCCGTTCGACCTGCACGGCCAGCAGGCGGCGCTGACGGCCAGCATCGGCATCGCGATGTACCCGGACGACACCGTCGATCCAGGCGCCTTGGTCAAGTATGCCGACACCGCCATGGTGCGCGCCAAGGAGGCCGGACGCGACGGCTACCGCTTCTTCACCGCCGGCATGAACGTGCAGGTGCTGGCGCGCCTGGACCTCGAGCTGGCGCTGCGTGGGGCGCTGGAAGATTCCCAGTTCGTGCTGCACTACCAGCCCAAGATGGAACTGAACACCGGCCGTATCGCCGGCACCGAGGCGCTGCTGCGCTGGCACCGTCCCGGCTACGGCCTGGTGTATCCGGCCGAATTCGTGCCGGTGATGGAAGAGACGGGGCTGGTGGTGCGGGTCGGCGACTGGATCATCGACGAGGCCTGCCGCCAGATCGCGGCCTGGAACGCGGACGGGGTGCGCGACGTGCGGGTGGCGGTGAACGTGTCGAGCCGCCAGTTCGTCGAGGGCGACCTCGAGGGCGTGATCAAGGACGCGCTGGCGCGCCACGGCATCGAGCCCGGGCTGCTCGAGCTGGAGCTGACCGAGAGCGCGCTGATGCAGAACGCCGAGCACACCACCGAGGTGCTCACGCGCCTGAAGGCGCTCGGGATCCGGATCGCGATCGACGATTTCGGCACCGGCTACTCAAGCCTGGCCTACCTCAAGCGCTTCCCGATCGACAAGCTCAAGATCGACATCGCGTTTGTCCGCGACATCGTCAACAACCCGGACGACGCCGCGATCGCGCTGGCCATCATCAGCATGGCGCACAGCCTGCACATGCAGGTGATCGCCGAGGGCGTCGAGACGCGCGCCCAGATGGCCTACCTGCGGCGCCACCGCTGCGACCAGATCCAGGGATTTTATTTTTCGCGCGCGCTGCCGGCCGACCAGCTGGCCGAGATGGTCGTGTCCAACCGCGCCAAGCCCGAAGAAAAGCAGGCGGCCGACGACAAGGTCCAGACCCTGCTGGTGGTCGACGACGATCCGAACGTGTTGAGCGCGCTGCACCGATTGTTCCGGCGCGACGGCTACCGCGTGCTGACGGCGTCGTCGCCGGCCGAGGGCTTCGAATTGCTGGCGCTGTACCGGGTGCACGTGATCCTGTGCGACCAGCGCATGCCGGTGATGAGCGGGACCGAATTCCTCAGCAAGGTCAAGGAGATGTATCCCGAGACCATCCGCATCATCCTGTCGGGGTATACCGGGGTGGATTCGGTGCTCGACTCGATCAACCGCGGGGCGATCTACCGCTTCTATACCAAGCCGTGGGATGACCAGCAGCTGCGCGACAATATCCGCCTCGCGTTCCGGCATTACTGGATGACGTACGGGCCATATGACGACCGCAAGGCGCCGCGCGAGGAAGACCAGCAGGGCGAGGCGGCCTAGGCTCGACGGCCTGCTCTTGCCCGTTCGGAGACTTGCTCCGGTAATGACAAGCACCTACACTGCCGGTTGGTCAGCGCGGCTCAACGCCTGGTTAACGTCTGGATCATCGTCATGGAACTCGATCAGTCCACGCTGGCAGCGGTGGTGGGCATCAAATCATTCGTTGGAAGCGTCATCTTCTACCTGCTCCACGTCGCGGCCCCGCGCATTGCCGGCATCCGGCTATGGGCTGCCGCTGCCTTCCTGGTCGGCCTGGCCACGCTTCTCGATGCACTGGATGTCATTACCAATCCACACCTGTTCGCGCTTCTCTTCAATATTCCCCTGGTGAGCGGGCAGGTTCTTTTCCTGTTCGGTACGGCGCAGTTCGTCGGTCGTCCGTTCCCGCGGCATGCCTTGCCCCTGCTGCTGTCATCGATTGCCGTCCTGACGCTGGCGTTGACGCTTCTGTCGGCCGACAGCATTCCAAGAGTGCTGGTGCTGACACCGATCTATATCGGCGCGAATGCCTGGATGGCCTGGCTGTTATGGCGGCATGGCAGATCGCATGCGCGCATTGCCTACGGTATCGCAGCCGCCATCATGATCGTGCAGGCAGCGGCGGCGACGATGCAGGCGCTGTTCGCCATCGACGCCGCTGGAATGGCGCCCTCGGCGACACCATGGATGTTCTCGTCCATCGTCATCTGGGTCAACGCGACGCTGACGTTCGTTGTCGGGAGCTGGATACTGTTCTTGCTCATCATGCTCCACTTGCTGGATGAATTAAGAGCGGTGGCTGAACGCGAGGAGCGCGAACGCATTGCGCGCGACCTGCACGACACCGTGCTGCAGACGTTCCAGGGTTTCGTGATGAAGGCGACCGCGATGCTGCCCGAGTCCGAGTCCGCGCTGGGGAACTCCCTGAGCCGTTGCCTGCGCGACGCCGTCACCGCGATCCAGGAGGGGCGCGACACGATTGCAAACTTGCGCGCTGGCCCAGGCGGTGTTCCCCTCTTGCACGAATACCTGCGGAGCGCCGGTGAACAGATGGCCATGCCTGGCCAGGAATTCATGCTGCGTTGCGAAGGGCAGGCACGGGCGCTCCAGCCGAGCGTGCAGCAGCAATTATGTGCCATTGGACGGGAAGCGCTATGCAACGCTTTTCGTCATGCCAATGCAAGGCAGCATGAGGTGGTCGTCGAATACGGCGCAAGCGCGCTCGTGCTGACCATCCGCGACGATGGCCGGGGCATCGACGCCGGCGATCGCGAAAAACACGGTCACTGGGGCCTGCGTGGCATCGAGGAACGCGCCCGGCTGATCCAGGCCGATGCCACCCTGTGTTCCGCACCCGGCGCCGGTACCGGATGGCGTATCGAGATCGAGGCGGCCCTGGCCTATGCGGATGGCGCAGACCGCTCGCGCGGCCCTGCGACTACCTGGCGAGCGTCACCGGGCAGAACCTGAACGGGTATGGCGCCGTGCCGGCTCTCGCCATATGGGTCTGGCAAGCGCCGTCGTCGACCGCCAGGCCGTAGTGCGCCAGCCTTTCCTTGGTGGCCTGCATCCGGGCGCGATCCTGTTCCGGCAGGTCGGCAACGTAGCGCTGCTGCAGCTCCAGCGTGCAGGCGCGTCCCGGTTCGTCCACCAGGCGCACGTCGACATGGAAGCGTCCGCGTTGCGTCAGGCGCTCCAGGCGCGCGCAACCGGCCGCGTCGTCGGTCAGGCCGAGCGCATCGACCAGCGCGCGCTTGCGTTGCAGGCTGTTTTCCTTCTCGCTGCGGGCGGCCGCCAGCATCACGTAGTGAGGGCCAGGCCGCTCGGCGACGGCGGCCTGGACGCGTTCGAGCCAGGCCGGCGACTCGGGGAAGCCGCCGGCCAGCGCGATCACGCGCACCTCGTGCGGGAAGAAGGTGGCCAGCCAGCCCATCGGGGGATCGCCATGGGCGGTGAACACGACCGTGTCGGCCGGCCGGGCGAGCGGCGGCACGCTGGCGCTGAAGTTCGGCGAAGCCCAGCCGGCGTGGCCCCAGGAGACGAAGGGAAACACGGCCAGCGTGGCGGCGGCCAGCAGCCAGCCGCCGATGCGCGCGGCGCGGGTGGCCGGGAAAATGCGCCCGGCCAGGATCCACACGATCAGCGGCGCCAGCAGCTCGAGCGGCACCAGGTAGCGGTAGATGCCGAATACCTTCATCCACAGCAGGTAGGCGACCAGGCCGAAGAACAGCAGGCCGCAGGTGCGCGTCGGCAGCGGGGAAGCGACGCCGACGGCGCCAGCCCTGGCCGCCAGGCGGCGGCGCAGCCAGTCGGCGACAAAGACCAGCGCCACCGCATACAGCAGCGGCACCACGGTGATCTTGAGCGGGATTTCCGACACGCGCGAGACCTGGACCATGAACACGAAGGGCCAGAACAGCGCTTCGAGCACATTGTGCGGCATGTGGAAATGGTCGATCACGCCCAGTTGCTGGGCCAATGGACTCTTGAAGACATTGTTAAATTGCGGGAACAACGGATTGCCGAAGCGCTCCCACATCTCGAGCCACCAGTAGCCGGCGCTGGCAAGCATGCCGGCCAGTACGCCGCAGCCCTGCACGAAGGCGAAACCGATGCGCACGGGCCAGGCGACCGGTACCAGCAGCAGCGCCAGGCACAGCGCCACCGCGTACGGGGCGTTGGTCAGCTTCAGTCCGACCCCCAGGCCCATGAACAGGCCGGATGCCAGCAGCATCACGGCCGCGCGGCCCGACAGCCTGTGCAAGCCGTCCCAGCCGCGCAGGACCACGTGGAGTGCGCCGAGCACCAGCAATGCGGTCAGGTTGTCGCCCATGGTATTGCCGACTTGCGACAGGAAGCCGGCGCCGCACACGCCGGCGCCGGCCAGCAGCAGCGGCAAGCGTGCGCCGTCGGCGCGGTCCCCGATCACGAGGCGGGCGATGGCCAGCAGCAGGACAAAGTTCAGGCCGTGCACCCAGCCCATCAGGAAACCGACCAGCGGGCCAGGCAGGTTCGTGCTCAGCAGGTAGTAGGGAACGTCGATCAGCGGATTGAAGTAGCTCTGGAACTGGGCCGGCGCCATGTCGAGGTCGAGCCTGCCGTTGAGCAGGGCATAGGCGTTATACCAGTGGTAGTTACGCAAATCCCAGTTCTCGTCCTGGCCAAGGTAGACCGATACCAGGCCGAACAGGATCGGCACGATCCAGGCCGCGGCGGCAGGCGCACCTGGCCGCGCCAGCGCCGCGGTACGGCGCTGGAACCAGGCTTCTATTCTGCTGATTACGTGATGTGGAAAACGCATGCGAATCTCATGGAGAGGTGGGGCGCGGTGGCCGGCGCCAGCGGCTGGAATCAATCGTCCCGGCCGGGATGGAAGGCGGCGACGCCAAGATAGCGAAAGCGCTTTTGCTCGATGCGCGACTTGGTGACGGCGTCGAGGATGATGCCGCAGGTGAGGAAAATGACACCGAGTAGCATCAGTGCGGTGCACAGCAATGCGGTGGGCAAGCGCGGCACCAGGCCGGTTTCCGCGAAGGTGACGAAGATCGGGATCGCCATCTGCACCGACACCAGTGCGCAAAGGAAGAAGGCGATCGAATAGAAACCGAGCGGCTTCTCGGATTTGAACAGGCGCAGGATCGTCAGCAGGATGCGCAAGCCATCGCGGTAGGTATTGAGCTTGCTGACCGATCCGGCGGGGCGCGCGCCGTAGACGGTTTCGACTTCGGCCACCGGCATGCGCAGTTCGAGCGCGTGGACGGTGAGCTCGGTCTCGATCTCGAAGCCGGTGGAATGCGCGGCGAACGATTTGACGTAGCGGCGCGAGAACACGCGGTAACCGGACAGGATGTCGGTAAAGGTGCGGCCGAAGATCAGCGACAGGAAGCCGGTCAGCATGCTGTTGCCGAAGCGGTGGCCGAAACGGTAGGCGGACTGCTCGGTGCTGACCCGGCTGCCGACCACCATGTCGAGGCCCTCGTCCAGGAGTTTCTCGACCAGCCGGGGCGCCGCCATGGTGTCATAGGTGCCATCGCCATCGACCATGATGTAGGCATCGGCCTCGATGTCCGCGAACATCCGCCGCACCACGCTGCCCTTGCCCTGCATCGTGACCCGGCGCACGGTGGCGCCGGCGCCGCGTGCGATCTCGACGGTATTGTCAGTGGAATTGTTATCGAAGACATATACCTGTGCCTCAGGGAGGCAGCGGTTGAAGTCCTTGACCAACTGGGCGATGGTGAGCGCTTCGTTATAGCAGGGGATGACGACGGCGACGTGCGGCGCCTTGCGCAGGATCGCTGTGCCGGTCGCGCGCGGCAGGCTGGCTGAGGAGTTCATCAAACATGGCTCGGCAATTGCTAAGCCGGTCATTATATCTTTCTTAATAACACGTTAACACATCGTCGGCATCAAATTTTGAGACGCTGTCACGGTCCGGCGCCGCACAGAGTCGCACGGCTGCGCGCGGCATCGTGGTCTGGCCCATGGGTCGGCAGCATCAGGAGTTTTGTGATCTCATTTGCTTGCACTGTAGCCAGAGTCATTGGTTGTTGCTGTAATTTAACTTTCACAAGCTGAGGGATGCCCATCGAGCGTTGTGACGGCCATGAAGAGATTGGCTATGCTGCTAATCTTGTAATTTCCCCCAAGTTAGTGATTAATTTATATTATCTGTGCAGCTAATATGGAGAATATGATCCGACGTATTGGACAGTTTCTTCATGAAGCCTACCTGCCAGTTGGTAGGTAGGCTCGTCACGCCGCGTGCGTTATCCCGCGCTGAAATGATCCCAGCCCGTCAAGCCCAGGTCGAGCGGCGCGCCGCGCGCATCCACCAGGCGCAGGCCGGCCGCGGCCTCGATCGTGCCGACCCGGGTTACCGGCGTGGCGGCCAGCGCGGCCGCCTCCAATACCGCCGTGCGCCATTCGGCGGGCGCCGTGAAGCACAATTCGTAATCGTCTCCGCCAGCCGCCGTGAAGCGGCGCCGCAGGTCCTGCGGTTGCAAGGCCAGCATTGGCCCGGCCGGCAGCGCATCGACGTCGAGCGTGGCGCCGACCTTCGAGGCCGCCAGGATATGCCCCAGGTCGCCCACCAGCCCATCCGAGATATCGAGCGCGGCATGCGCAACCGGGGCGGCGGCCAGCGCCAGGCCCAGGGCCACGCGCGGTGTCGGCATGTGTAACCGAAGCCTGGCCTGCGCCTGCGACTCCTGGTCGAGTGCCAGCTCTTTCCAATAGCCGGCCAGCGCCAGGCGCGCATCGCCCAGCGTGCCCGAGATCCAGATGTCGTCGCCCGGCCGCGCCTGCGCCCGCCGCAGCGCGTGGCCGGGCGCCAGTTCGCCGAAGACCGTGATGCAGATGTTCAGCGGGCCCTTGGTGGTGTCGCCGCCGATCAGTTCGCAGTCATGCGCGTCGGCCAGCGCGAACAGGCCGCGCGAGAAACCGTCGAGCCAGTCCGGGTCTGCCCGCGGCAATGCCAGCGCCAAAGTAAAAGCGACGGGCCGGGCGCCCATCGCCGCCAGGTCCGACAGGTTCACGGCCAGCGCCTTGTGGCCCAGCATGACCGGATCGGCGCCGGCAAAGAAATGGCGGTCCTCGACCAGCATGTCGGACGAGATGGCGATCTGGTGGCCGGGCGTGGGCGTGAGCAGGGCGCAGTCGTCGCCGATGCCGAGGGTCGCGCGGCCGGCGCGTTCGCGCTGGAAGTAGCGCTTGATGAGGTCGAATTCGGAAAGCATGGGGAAAGATTGTACAGCTCCGCAAAATGCTGCAACCGCACATAAGCCGTCAAGCGCTGATGGTAAAAATACGTAGCCATTGACAACATACGGTCTGATAGAATCGGAGACCCCCGTATTGCTTCAGGAAGGCTGCCCAGCATGGATTCGTCATCTGACAAAAAAGAAGAATTACGTCAGCAACTGCGTCAAGCAGCGCTCGAGTATCACCAGTTTCCCCGTCCCGGCAAGATCAGCGTTGCGCCCACCAAGGGCCTGCTGAACCAGCGCGACCTGGCGCTGGCCTATTCGCCGGGTGTCGCCGCGCCCTGCGAAGAGATCGTCAAGGACCCGGCCAACGCCTACAAATACACCGCGCGCGGCAACCTGGTCGCCGTGATCTCCAACGGCACCGCCGTGCTGGGCCTGGGCAATATCGGCCCGCTGGCGTCGAAGCCGGTCATGGAAGGCAAGGGCGTGCTGTTCAAGAAGTTCGCCGCCATCGACGTGTTCGACATCGAGATCAACGAGACCGATCCCGATAAACTGGTCGACATCATCGCCTCGCTCGAGCCGACCTTCGGCGGCGTGAACCTGGAAGACATCAAGGCGCCCGAGTGCTTCTACATCGAGCGCAAACTGCGCGAGCGGATGAAGATCCCGGTCTTCCACGACGACCAGCACGGCACCGCGATCATCGTCGGCGCCGCCATCCTCAACGGCCTGAAAGTCGTCGGCAAGAACATCAAGGAATGCAAGCTGGTCGTTTCCGGCGCCGGCGCGGCCGCGCTGGCCTGCCTCGACCTGATCGTCGACCTGGGCTTCCCGATCGAGAACATTTTTGTGACCGACCTGGCCGGCGTGGTCTACAAGGGCCGCGTCGAGTTGATGGACCCGGACAAGGAACGCTTCGCGCAAGAGACCGAGCACCGCTCGCTGGCCGATGTGATCCCGGGCGCCGACATCTTCCTGGGCCTGTCCGCCGGCGGCGTGCTCAAGCAGGACATGGTCGCCAAGATGGGTCCGAATCCGCTGATCCTGGCGCTGGCCAACCCGAACCCGGAAATCCTGCCGGAAGACGTGAAGGCGGTGCGCGGCGACGCCATCATCGCCACCGGCCGTTCGGACTATCCGAACCAGGTCAACAACGTCCTGTGCTTCCCGTATATGTTCCGCGGCGCGCTCGATTGCGGCGCGACCACCATCACGCGCGAAATGGAAATCGCCGTGGTGCACGCGATCGCCGACCTGGCCCATGCCGAGCAGTCGGACATCGTGGCCTCGGCCTATGGCATCTCGAACCTGTCCTTCGGTCCGGAATACCTGATCCCGATGCCGTTCGATCCGCGCCTGCTGACCCATATCGCGCCGGCCGTGGCCAAGGCCGCGATGGACGGCGGCGTCGCCACCCGCCCGATCGACGACCTGGAAGCCTACGCCGAAACCCTGCAGCAGTTCGTGTACCGCAGCGGCACCTTCATGAAGCCGCTGTTCACGGTGGCCAAGGCCGCGCCGAACGAACTGAAACGCATCGTCTACGCCGAGGGCGAGGACGAACGCGTGCTGCGCGCGGTGCAGGTGGTGGTCGACGAAAAGCTGGCGCGCCCGATCCTGGTCGGCCGTCCGGCGGTGCTCGAGCAGCGCATCGAGAAGTTCGGCCTGCGCCTCAAGCTGGGCGTGCACTTCGACGTCATCAACCCCGATTTCGACGAGCGCTACCGCGACTACTGGACCACCTACCACAGCATGGTGATGCGCAAGGGCGTGACGCAGGACCTGGCCAAGCTGGCCATGCGCCGCCGCCACACCCTGATCGGCGCCATGATGATCCACAAGGGCGAAGCCGATGGCATGATCTGCGGCACCTACGGCACCACCCAAATGCACCTGGACTTCATCGATCAGGTGCTGGGCAAGCGCGCCGGCGCCAATGTGTATGCGGCGATGAACTTCATCATCACGCCGGAACGCCAGCTGGCAATGGTCGATACCCACGTCAACGAGAACCCGAGCGCCGAGCAGCTGGCCGAGATCACGATCATGGCGGCCGAGGAGATGGAGCGCTTCGGCATCTGCCCGCGCGCGGCCCTGCTGTCGCATTCGAACTTCGGCAGCGCCAATTCGGAGTCGGCGCAGAAGATGCGCGCCGCCCTGGCCCTGGTGCAGCAGAAGAAGCCGGACCTGGAAATCGATGGCGAGATGCACGGCGACGCCGCGCTCGACGCCAAGATGCGCGCCAAGATCATGCCGGAATCGACGCTGACGGGCGACGCCAACCTGCTGGTGCTGCCGAACATCGACGCCGCCAATATCTCGTACAACCTGGTCAAGACGGCGGCCGGCAACGGCATCGCCATCGGCCCGGTGCTGCTCGGCTGCGCACGCGCCGTCCACATCCTGACCCCGTCGGCGACGGTGCGCCGGATCGTCAATATGACAGCGCTGGCCGTGGTGGACGCAGTTTCCCAGCGGTAATATTCTAGACGCCTGACCCGCTCACGCCTGACCCGGTGCCCTTGCGCCGCGTCAGGCGATTTTGTATCCAGCTGTCGTGGTTTGTCGTCGCGCAAAGACACTGGTAACAAACCGTAAGCAAGACGCTCGACGCGTCATTTTCGGGTCATAATGTTCAGATAAGTGTTGCACTAATTGCACTCATTTCTGATGCGCAATTAGGCAAACCGACCTCCTCTGTTACAATCCTCGCTTCGCCGGGCTCGTCCGTTTTTTATGTGGCGCCCGCAGACCACCTTCAACTCCATCCAAGAACATGCAAAACAAACGAGCCCTCATCACCGGTATCACCGGCCAGGATGGCGCCTATTTGGCCCAGTTGCTTCTGGAAAAAGGCTATCACGTCACCGGCACCTACCGCCGTTCGAGCTCGGTCAACTTCTGGCGTATCGATGAACTCGGCATCACCGCGCACCCGAACCTGTCGCTGGTCGAATACGACCTGACCGACCTGGCGTCGAGCCTGCGCCTGATCGAGACCGCGCAGCCGAGCGAGGTGTACAACCTGGCGGCCCAGAGCTTCGTCGGCGTGTCGTTCGACCAGCCGCTGACCACTGCCTCGATTACCGGCCTGGGGGCCGTCAACCTGCTGGAAGCCATCCGCATCGTCAACCCGAAGATCCGCTTCTATCAAGCGTCGACCTCGGAAATGTTCGGCAAGGTGCAAGCCATCCCGCAGAAAGAAGATACGCCGTTCTATCCGCGCAGCCCGTATGGCGTGGCCAAGCTGTACGCGCACTGGATGACCATCAATTACCGCGAGTCCTACGATATCTTCGGTTCCTCGGGCATCCTGTTCAACCACGAGTCGCCGCTGCGCGGCCGCGAGTTCGTGACCCGCAAGATCACCGACTCGGTGGCCAAGATCGCGCAGGGCAAGCTGGACCTGCTCGAGCTGGGCAATATGGACGCCAAGCGCGACTGGGGCTTCGCCAAGGAATACGTCGAGGGCATGTGGCGCATGCTGCAGGCCGACAAGCCTGACACCTATGTGCTGGCGACCAACCGCACCGAGACCGTGCGCGACTTCGTCACCATGGCCTTCAAGGCCGCCGACGTCACGCTGGACTGGAGCGGTTCGGGCGAGCAAGAAGTAGCCCACTGCAGCAAGAGCGGCAAGAAGCTGGTGGGCGTCTCGCCCAAGTTCTACCGTCCGGCCGAAGTCGACCTGCTCATCGGCGACCCCGAGAAAGCCAAGCGCGAGCTGGGCTGGGAGCCGAAGACCACGCTCGAAGAGCTGTGCCAGATGATGGTCGACGCCGACATCCGCCGCAACCAACAGGGCTTCTCGTTCTGATATGACGCGCCTGGCCACGGATGACGTTTCCGCCCTCGCCGCCAGGGCGACGGGGCGCGAAGGGGAGGGCCGCCGCGCCCTGATCACGGGCCTGCGCGGCTTCACCGGCCATTACCTGGCCTCGGAACTCACGGCCGCCGGCTACCGCGTGTTCGGCACCGCGATGCCGGGCGACGCGCTCGGGCCGGACATGTTTGCGGTGGATTTATGCGACCGCGAGGCGCTGGCCGCCATGGTCGCCGAAGTCCAGCCCGACGTCGTGGCCCACCTGGCCGGCATCGCCTTCGTCGGCCATGCCAACGTCGAGGCGATCTACCGCGTCAACGTAGTCGGCACCCGCAACCTGCTGGAAGCGCTGGCTGCAAGCGACCATCGCCCGAGCAGCGTGCTGCTGGCCTCGTCGGCCAATATCTATGGCAATGCCAATGTGCCGGTGATCGACGAAAGCGTGCCGCCGGCGCCGGCCAACGATTACGCGGTCAGCAAGCTGGCGATGGAATACATGGCGCGCCTGTGGATGGACAAGCTGCCGATCACGATCGCGCGGCCTTTCAACTACACCGGCGTGGGCCAGGCAGAGAATTTCTTGCTGCCAAAGATCGTCAATCACTTCCGCCGCAACGAGAAGCGCATCGAATTGGGCAACCTCGCCATCGCCCGCGATTTCTCCGACGTGCGCATGGTGGCGCACTGCTATCGCCGCCTGCTGGCGGCGGCGCCGGCCGGCGAGGCCTTCAATGTCTGTTCCAGCGTCCCGCACTCGCTGTCGAGCGTGATCGAGACGATGGGCGAGATCGCCGGCTACCAGATCGACGTGCAGGTGAATCCCGCCTTCGTGCGCGCCAACGACGTGCTTCAACTGACTGGCAGCAATCGCAAGCTGGCCGCCGCGATCGGCGAACTGGCGCCGACCCCGCTGCACGAGACCCTGGACTGGATGTACAGGGCGTGAAACCCGCAGACCTCAAGGTCGGGCTGGGGACGACCATGGTCGAGCCCGGCCTGACGGGTGGCCGCCTGGACGGCATCGGCGTGTATACCCGGGCCTTGATGCAGCACTTGCCCGCGACCGGCTGCGAGGTGGCACCGTTTTCCTGGCCGCGCCCGCGGCAGGGAGCGAGCGGGATCACGGTGGGCCAGGCCTTCCCCCAGTCTTTCGAGGCGGCGACCCTGGTCGACCTGGTGACGCCGCGCAAGCACCGGGTGCACATGCCGACCGACATTTTCCACGTGACCGATTACCGCGTGGTGCGCATGGATTGCCCGGTGGTGGCCAGCCTGCACGACGCGCTGCCGATCAAGCATCCTGAATGGTGCAACCCGAAGTTGCGCGGTCTGAAGAACTGGCTCCAGGCCAAGGCGGCGCGCAAGGCCGACCACGTGATCGCGCTGTCGCACTTCGCCATCGCCGAACTGGTCGAATGCTTCGGCATCGACGAGCGGCGCGTCTCGGTGGTGCCCTGCGGCGTCGACGAGGAGTGGCTCACGGCGCCCGCTCCATCGGCGGTGGCGGCGACCCTGGCGAGCTACGGCCTGCAGCCGGGCTATTTCTTCTTTGTTGGCACGCTGCAGCCGCGCAAGAACGTCGAGCGCCTGCTGGACGCCTGGCTGGCGCTGCCCGCGCCGATCCGCGCCGAGCGCGCCCTGGTGATCGTCGGCGCGCCCGGCGCCCGCAGCGAGGCGCTGGTCGCGGCGATCAGGCGAGCGCAGGCCGCCGGCGAAAACCTGGTCTGGCTTGATCGCCTGACCGACCACGGGCAATTGCGCCACCTGTATGCCGGCGCCGGCGTGTTCGTCTTTCCGTCCCTGTACGAAGGCTATGGCATTCCGGTACTGGAAGCCTTTGCCTCGAACGTGCCGGTGGTGGCCGCCAACACGACATCGTTGCCGGAAGTGGCGGGCGATGCGGCGCTGCTGGTCGACCCCCTGGACAGTGGCGCCATCGGCGACGCGATGCGGATCCTGGCCACCGACAGTGTTGCGCGCGCGCGCTGTATCGCCGCTGGACGCGCCCGCGCCGAACAACTGACATGGCAAAACACCGCACGCCTGACGGCAAAGGTGTACCGTGCCGTCCTTTCGCAGTAAGCTGAACTGATTATGCGTGTCCTTCATTTCTACAAGACCTACCACCCGGATTCGGTGGGTGGGGTCGAACAGGTGATCCGCCAGATGTGCGTGGGCACCGGCCGCCTCGGCGTGACCAATACCGTACTGTCGCTGTCGCGCCACGACAACCTGGTCCCGTTCGAATTCGAAGGCCATATGGTGCACCGCGTGCCGCTCAATGCCGAAATCGCCTCCAACGCGATCTCGGTGCAATCGATCGGCGCGCTGGCGCGCCTGGCGAAGCAGGCCGACGTGGTGCACTACCACTTTCCGTGGCCCTTCATGGACCTGGCCCACTTCATGGCCCGGGTCGACAAGCCGACAGTGGTCACTTACCACTCCGACATCGTGCGCCAGCGCCATTTGCTGCGCCTGTACCAGCCGCTCAAGCACCGCTTCCTCAAGAGCGTCGATGCGATCGTCGCGACTTCGCCCAACTACCTGGGTTCGTCGACCGTGCTGGCGCGATATCGAGGAAAAACGACAGTGATTCCCTTCGGCCTGGACCGCGACACCTATCCCCAGCCCGAACCCGACCGGCTGGCGCACTGGCGCGAGCGGGTAGGCCCCAAGTTCTTCCTGTTCGTGGGCGTGCTGCGCTACTACAAGGGCCTGCACATCCTGCTCGAGGCGGCGAAAGGCCTCGATTATCCGATCGTGATCGTCGGCGCGGGGCCGATCGAGCAAGAGCTCAAGGAACAGGCGGCGCGCCTCGGCTTGTCCAACGTGATGTTCGTCGGCGCGATCGACGAACCCGACAAGGCCGCGCTGCTGACCTTGTGCTATGCGGTCGCCTTCCCCTCGCACCTGCGCTCGGAAGCCTTCGGCATCTCGCTGCTGGAGGGGGCGATGTATGGCAAGCCGATGATCTCGAGCGAGATCGGCACCGGCACTACCTATATCAACGTCGATGGCGACACCGGGCTGGTGGTGCCGCCGTCCGACGCCCAGGCGCTGCGCGCGGCGATGCAGGCCTTGTGGAATAACCCGGACCTGGCGCGCGCCATGGGCCGGCGCGCTGAGCAGCGCTTCGAAGAGTTGTTTACGTCCGAGAAAATGGCGGCCAACTATACGGCGCTGTATCACGAGCTGGCGGCGCGGCGTGCGCCGAAAGTGGCTGATACGGTGCTCGAGCAGCCTGGGTCGGAATTCATTCGCTGACGTGCAACAGCCAACACAATGGTGATTGCGGTTGGCAATCAACCTAGGCCGTCTCGGCCCAGCGTAGCCTGATTTCGCGAATCGCCGGCAGCTGGTCGGCAAACAACTCGACCAGCTGCGGATCGAAGTGGCGGCCCTTCTGCTCGCGCAGGAAGTTGACCGCGTCTTCCTCGGTCCAGGCCTTCTTGTAGGGCCGGATCGAGGTCAGGGCATCGAACACGTCGGCAATCGCCACGATCCTGCCCACCAGCGGAATATTTTCGCCCGCCAGCCCGTGCGGATAGCCGCTGCCGTCATACTTCTCGTGGTGGGTCAGCGCGATCTGGCGCGCCAGCGACAGCATGCCGCCATCGTGCTCGCCGATGATCTCGGCGCCGATCGTCACGTGGCTCTGCATGACCTTCCACTCGTCGGGATCGAGCGGGCCGGGTTTTTGCAGGATGCGGTCGGGGATGCCGATCTTGCCCACGTCGTGCATCGGCGCCGCGTGCAGCAGGTCGTCGGCCTCGGGTTCCGTCATGCCGGCCGCGATGCCGAGGATGCGTGAGAAGTGGCTCATGCGGATGACGTGCAGGCCGGTCTCGTTGTCCTTGTACTCGGCCGCCAGGCCCAGGCGCTGCACGATCTCCAGGCGGCTGGCGCGCAGCTCTTCCATGCGCACCAGCGACAGGTGGGTCTTCACGCGCGCGCGCACCACCGGCGGGCTGACCGGCTTGGTGATGTAGTCGACCGCGCCGGCTTCGAAGCCTTCGACTTCGTCGGCGCTCTCGGTCAGGGCGGTGACGAAGATCACCGGCACCGAGGCGGTGGCGGGATGCGCCTTGAGGGCGGCGCACACCTCGTAGCCCGACATGCCGGGCATCATCACATCCAGCAGCACCAGGTCGGGCTGCTCCTGGCGCGCCAGTTCGAGCGCGCGCGCGCCGTCCTTGGCGAACAGCAGGCGGTAGTGGTCCTGCAGGATCTGGCGCAGCAGCTGCAGGTTGCTGGCTTCGTCGTCGACCGCGAGGATCAACGGGCGGGTATTCGGTTGGCTCATGCTGGTGAATCGTCGGTAGCGTCGGTGGTTTCGTCCTCCGCCGCATCGCCCAGCTGGCCCATGATGGCCTCCAGGTGCTCGAGGGCGAGGTCGAAGTCGAAATCGGAAATCGCGGACTGGACCTGGGTCACGCGGGTGGCGGCCGGGTGGGCCGCCAGGGCCGCGGCCAGGCTGGCCATGGCGCCGTCGTTCAGGGCGCCGCGGCGCAGTGCCTCGAGCAGCACGCCGCCGGCGCGGCGCGCACGCGCCAGGTCGACCGTGGCGCCTTGCGGCGCCGGGGTTGGCGTCGCCGCCACGGCGCGCAGCGCGTCCAGCGCCGCGTCGAGCGCGTTGTTGGCCACCACCAGCGTGTTGGCCACCTGGCGCGCGTCGGTCGGCACCGCGTTGGCGGCCTGCTCCAGCGCGGCCAGGGCATCCGCCAGCAGTTCGAGGCCGATGTTGGCGGCCGCGCCGCGCGCCTTGTGCGCCAGCATGCGCAGATGCTGGTGCTCGCCGCCGGCCGCGTGCAGGCGCAACGCCTGGCCCAGGTCGGCGTACTGGCGGCCGAAGTGCTCGAGCGCCTCGGCATAGGCATCCTCGCGGTTGCTCCAGCGGTGCAGGCCGGCACGCCGGTTGAGCACCTCGCGCGGCGCACTGGGCCCGGTTTGCGTGTCCGGCGCGCTGTTCGACAGGCCGAGCACGCGCGCGATCTCGTGCGACAGCGCGAACCAGTCGACCGGCTTGCTGGCGAAACCGTCCATGCCGGCGTCGACGCTGGCAGTGCGGTGTTCCTGCAGCACGCTGGCGGTCATCGCGATCACCGGCAGGCGCGAGCGGCCAGTGCGCTCTTCATTGGCGCGAATTGCGCGGGTCGCGGCCAGGCCATCCATGGTCGGCATCTGGAAGTCCATCAGCGCCACGTCGTATTCGCCGTCGGCCGCCAGCTCGACCACCGCGGCGCCGTCGCGCACCGCGGTCATCGTGTGGCCGCGGCGGGTCATCAGGAGCTGCATCAGTTCCAGGTTCTGCGGCACGTCGTCGGCCACCAGCACGCGCAGCGGCGGCAGCACGGCGGCGCTGCGCACGCGTGGCGCCTGCTGCGCGAAGCGCGCCAGCACCAGCGGCACCCGCACGTGGAAGGTGGTGCCGCGTCCCAGCTCGCTCTCGGCCCAGATCCGCCCGCCCATCAGTTCGACCAGCTGCTTGCTGATCGTGGTGCCGAGGCCCGTGCCGCCGAAGCGGCGCGTCATCGAAGCGTCGGCCTGGGTGAACGGGTCGAAGATGGCCAGCAGGCGCTCGGGCGCGATGCCGATCCCGGTGTCGGTCACGGCGATGCACAGCTGGTCGCCCTGGGCGCCGACCTTGAGCGTCACGCTGCCCTGCGCCGTGAACTTGATCGCATTGTCGAGCAGGTTGGTCAGCACCTGGCGCATGCGCAGCTCGTCGCCGCGCAGGCCGGTCGGCAGCGCCGGATCGTACTGGATGTCCAGGTGCAGGCCCTTGGCGCGCGCATTGGCGGCCAGGGTCGAGGACAGTTCGTCGATCAGCGACAGCAGGTTGTAGTCGTTCTGTTCCAGCTCGACCGCGCCTTTTTCGAGCTTGGCGGTGTCGAGGATTTCGTTGAGCAGGCGCAGCAGGGCGCGGCCGGCGCTGCGGATGGTGTCCAGGTGGCGCCGCTGCTCCACGTTCAGTTCGCCGTCCAGCAGCACGTCGGTGAAGCCGAGGATCGAATTCATCGGAGTGCGGATCTCGTGGCTCATATTGGCCACGAAGGTGGCGCGCGCGGCCGCGGCCTGCTCGGCCGTATCCTTGGCCGCGCGCAGCGCTTCTTCCATCTGGCGCCGCTCGGTGATGTCGAGGATGACGCCGTCCAGCCACTGGATCTCGCCGGCGTCGTCGCGCGCGGCGGTGCCGTTTTCCCACATCCAGCGCACGCTGCCGTCGGCATGCAGCAGGCGGTATTCGACCAGGAATGGCCGGTCTTCGCGCAGGGCGGCGCCGATTTCCTTCGTGACGCGGACGCGGTCCTCGGCGTGGATCAGCGCGCCGAACACGCGGCGCGGCGGCGTGCCCAGGAAGTCGCTTGCCGGGTAGCCAGTCACCAGTTGCACGGCATCGCTGATGAAGACCATCGGCCAGTCTCCGCCCAGCATGCTGCGGTAGCCGATGCCGGGGATATTGCCGATCAGGGAACGGAACTGCTGTTCGCTCGTCTGCAGCGCCTGTTCCATCGCGCGCCGCTCGCTGATGTCGGTGACGAAGCAGACGAACAGGTCCTGGTCGCCGAGCCGGGCATGGCCGAGCGCGCCGCGCACCGGCAACAGGCTGCCGTCCTTGCGCAGGCCGAAGGTTTCGGTACTGGTGTTGACGCCTTCCAGGCTGCCCAGGCGCAGCACGTCGAGCAGGCTGCATTCGGCCTGGCGATCCTGTTCGGTCAGCAGTTCGCCGATATTGCGGCCGACGATCTCGTCGCGTTGCCAGCCGAAGATGCGTTCGGCCGAGGCATTGAATTCGGTGATGGTGCCGTCGCGTCCGACCGTGATCACGCCGTCGACGGTGGTAGTGAGCAGGGCGCGCATCCAGGCTTCGCTGCGCGCCAGGTCGAGGTACATCGCGCGGTAGCGCAGCAGGCCGTTGGCGGCGACCACGCCCAGCGACAGCGCCACCGTGATGACGGTGATCGACAGCGCCAGGAAGTCGCTGTTGGAGCCGGACAGGCCGAGCGGATCGACCTCGCCGGCGAAGCGCGCGGCCGCCATGCCGGTGTAGTGCATGCCGGCGATCGCGCAGCCCATCACCACCGCCGCGATGAGCAGGCGGCGCGACTCGGTCATCGACTCGAAGCGCGACAGGCCGTGGCGCACGCCCAGGGCCAGCGTGGCCAGCACCACCGCGACCACGATCGACAGCGCGAACATGGCCGGGTCGTAGTACAGGTCGAGGCGCATGCGCATGCCGGCCATGCCGGCGTAGTGCATGGCGCCGATGCCGGCGCCGACCAGCACGCCGCCCACCAGCAGGTGCGCCAGGCGCAGTTGCGGGCGCGAGATCAGGTTCAGCGCGATCCACGAGGCGCCGATGCTGGGCAGGGCCGACAGCAGCGTGATGCCGTGGTCGTAATGGACCGGCGTGCACAGGTTAAAGGCCAGCATGCCGATGAAGTGCATCGACCAGACGCCGGCGCCCAGCGCCAGGCTGCCGGTACCGAGCACGATGGCGCGGTGCGCCGCATTGGTGCTGGCGCGGCCCGTGATCTGCAGGCCCATCCAGGAAGAAAAGATCGCCACCAGCAGCGACAGCACGACCAGGCGCGGCTCGTAGACGCCATAGGCCAGCATGGTCGGATCGGTGGGGGCGTTAAATAGTTGCAACATGAGTGAGGGTGGTCGGAGTAGTCACACTATCCGTAGGGAGTGACTGCGAAGTATGGCATTTTCCCTGATGGAAATGTTGTTGGCGCCTAGTATTGCTGGACGATTGGCGCGGTTTTGTAGCGCGCAAGCGACCATTTCTGTGCATTCGTTGCTGCTAAATCATGTACCCGCTGGTATGCTGGACTTATCCGGACGCTCCCTGCGCCGCGTCCGGCCCGGCCAGAAGAGGAGGTCGCATGTCAAAAGGGCACGCCTGGATCGCCGCCGCGGCAGTCCTGTCCACGATATTTTGCGCAGGCGCGCTGCACGCGGCGCCGCAGCCGCAGCGGCAGCGGCACCTGTATCTCACCACCGAGACCTCGGCACCGTCCAGCATGCTCGTGGACGGCCGCGTGGCCGGCATCGCCACCGACAAGCTGCGCGGCGCGCTGGCGCGCACCGGGGTGTCCTACGAGATCGCACTGCTGCCCTGGCGGCGCGCCTATACGGCGGCCCTGCAGCAGCCTGACACCTGCGTGTATTCCACCACCCGCACGGCGGAGCGCGAGAGGCTGTTCAAGTGGGTCGGGCCGCTCGATTCGGCGCAATGGGTATTGATGGGGCGCGCCGACCGCAAGCTGGCGCTCACCAGCCTGGAACAGGCGCGCGGCCTGCGCATCGGCACCTATCACGGCGATGCGCGCGACGCCTACCTGCGCAGCCTGGGCTTCGCCACCGATGCGGCGCCGAACGATTTCCTCAATCCCCAGAAACTGATGCAGGGCCGGATCGACCTGTGGGCCGCCAGCTGGCGCAGGGGCAGCACCGTGTTGCAGCGCAATGGTTGGGACAAGTACATCGTGCCGGTGCTGGCGTTCAGGAAGATCGAGGTCTACCTGGCTTGCAACCCGTCGGTGCCGGACGCGCTGGTGACGCGCCTGAACGCCGAACTCGGCGCGATGGCGCGCGACGGTAGCGCGCAGCGGATCGAGCGCGCCTACGCCGACTGAGAGGATCGACGCGGCGCGGCCGGCGGCAGCGGCACCTCGACGCTCTCCGCAGGCAAGCCCTGGCACCAGCGCCGCCATATCAGGCGCAGCGCGTGCTCGACGCCGTCGGCGAGCCGGGTCATGGTGTCCGACGCGGGCAGCGGGTAGCGGCCGCGCAGCGAGGCGCGGATCGCGGCCAGCGCCGGCAGGTCGGCGCAGACGGCCACACCCTTGGCGACGAAATCGTCGACATCGTGTGCGATGAACTGCGTCAGCCCGTGATGTTCGAGGACGCTGGCGCACTGTCGTCCCGGCGCGGTGCCGCCGGCCAGCGTCAGGGTCGGCACGCCCATCCAGCCGGCATGCAGGGTGGTGGTGCCGCCGGTATAGGGGAAGGTGTCGAGCGCGAAGTCGACCCGGTTGTGCAGCGCCAGGTAGTCGGCCATGCCGGCACGGGCATGGAGTTTGACGCGGTGCGCGGCAATGCCTTCGTGTTCCAGCATCGCGAGCAGCTGCTCGCGGCCGTGATCGGGCATCCCGGCCACCAGCAGCCGCGCATCGGGCACGGCGCGCAGCAGCGCCGCCCAGGCTGCGATCACCTGGCTGTTGATCTTGCTGAGCCGGTTGAAGCTGCCGAACGTGACGTGGCCGTTTTCCAGGGCGGGCAGCGGGGCGACGTCGGGCGAGCCGACGTAGGGTGCGAACGGCGACGATAGCGGCAGTTGCACCAGCTTCTCCGTGAACAGGTGGTCGAGCAGTCCGGGAGGCAGTAACTTGCGATCGGCAAAGTAGTAATCCATCGCGGCCAGGCCGGTGGTGCCGGGGTAGCCGATCCACGAGACCTGCAGCGGCGCCAGCCGGCGCGCGAATGCGGGCAGGCGGTTGAAGGAGGTGTGACCGGAGAGATCGACCAGGATGTCGATGCCGTCGGCCCGGACCTGCCGTTGCAGCGCGTCGTCGTCGAGCGCGTCGATATCGCGCCAATGGTCGAACAGGGGGTGCAGATCCTTGGTGGTCGCGTCGTGCAGGGTATGGTTGTAGTAGGCGTACAGCGCCAGGCCGGGGCGTCCCGCGAGCTGCTCGAAGACCGGTCCCATGAAGGACGCCACGGCGTGGCTGCGCAGGTCGCCCGAGACGAAGCCGACGCGCAGGCGGCGCTCCGGCTCGGGCGTATTGTCCCAGGGGGCGGGTGGTGCGGTGCGCCGCTCGATCCCCTGGGCATACCGGAGATGTTCGGCGAACAGCGCCTCGGGCGCGACCTGGTGCATTTCGCTGAGGCAGAACAGCATATTGCTGTGGGCGTCGGTATTGTCCGGGTTGCGTTCCAGCAGGCGTCGATAGACATCGACCGCCTCCGTTGTCCGGCTCTGGCACTGCAGCACCAGCGCCAGCGTGATGGTGGCCTTTTCATGCCGCGGCTCGAGCGCCAGCGCCGCGTTGGCGCTGGCATGCGCTTCCGGCAGCCGCTGCAATTCCGCCAGGGTGATGGCCAGGTGGTTGTGGGCATCGGCGTTGCTGGGCTCCAGCGAGAGCGCGTGCCGCAAGGCGTGTTCCGCCTCGTCGAGCCGGTTGGCGCGCATCAGGAGCATGCCCAGGTTGCTGAATGCTTCGGCATCGTCCTGGCCGAACCTGGCCGCCATGGCCATCGCATGCATCGACTGGTTGGTGTCGCCCAGGCGGTGATGCACGCCGCCCAGCAGCTTCCAGCCGAAGGGGTGCTGGGGAAAGCGTTCGATCAGCCCACGCGCCGCCTCGCCCGCTTCTGACCAGCGCCCCTGCCCGAACAGGGCGGCGGCGGCGTCGATCGCGTCGGCATCGGGCGCGCCCGCGCTGGCCAGCAGCCGCTCGACGTCGTCGAGCGCCTGGCCTTGCAGGCCATTGGAACGGGCGAGTTCGAGCAGCTCGGCCGCGCTGTGGAACTGGCGTGCCTCGACCAGGGTTGCGAGATAGTCGAGCCAGTGGGCGTGTTCCCCGGCGTCGCCCTGCAGGGCGGCGGCGAAATGCGGGACCGCCGCCTCCAGGTCGCCGGCGTGGCGTGCCAGCAGGCCCAGCGCATGGTGGGCGGCGGCATGGCCGGGCTGGAGGTCGAGGACTGCCTGGTAGAGGGCCAGCGCCTGGTCCAGGTTGCCGGATTCGGCCTCGTGGTGGGCGGCTTGCAGGGCCTGGTCGACAATCTGGCGGATTTCGTCGCTGGGGGGAGGGGAGGTCATGGTGGCACGATAGAGCATGTGCGCGGGGAGGGTCAAGGTGGTTACCTGTGGCTGGCGCGGGCCGCGGCGTTGGCCGGGGGCTGGAAAGCAAAAAACCCGCTTCCTTCAAAGGATTGCGGGTTTCATTGTGCTGCAGGATGACTTGGGTTTGGTGCCTCCGGCCGGAATCGAACCGGCACGCCTTACGGCGCTTGATTTTGAGTCAAGTGCGTCTACCAATTCCGCCACAGAGGCCCAATAGCAGGCGCGCATCTTAGCACATGGTGCGCACAACTGACCAGTGCGAACGAGAAATTGGCGCGCAGCGCTAGCTAGCTGCCCCAAAGCAGCGTGATCGCCAGGCACGCGCCTCAGCGCCCAATCCGATGCTGCAATAACCGCAAACTTCCCACCGGCCCCACGATCTCCAGCACATGCTCGCGCACCGCGACATTGATCGCCCCCTCTTGCCCGCGCAACCATGGTCGCGGCCGGAAGTAACGAATACTGGTGCTGTCCGCAGCAAGACGCCGGTACCCCAGCGCCCCAAGCGCCTCGTCGAGCGTGCTGATCATGTAGTGGGCATCGAAGCGGGTGCGCATCTCGAAGCGCCCCGGGCCGAGCATGAAAACCGGCAGCACGCCGCCCAGGATGGCCGGCAAAACCAGGTAGGCCAGCGGCGCATCGGGGTCGATCAGATGCAGCGCCAGCACTAGTAAGGGCAGGCCGCCCAGCAGGGTCAGCGCCCAAGGCAGCGACTGGCGCCAGGTGTCGATGCGGCGCAGGAAGCCCGGCCGCTCCCGGATGCGCACGATCTCTGAAAACGTCACACTTTTCATGGTGATCTCTCCTCACGGCATCTTGTGCAACGGTCCTGTTGACGCCCTTTAATTGAACTGGCGCAACATCTATTCAACCCGGTGTTGATCCTCATCGACTCGAATATTGTGACGAGCTGCCCCGGGCCGGCGCTTGACTCCGCGCAAACACGCATTCTTTGCGAATAGGTTCTCATATTGGCAACACTAGCCGCGCACAGGTGAAATCGATATGCGCCAAACGCAGGAAGCAAAAAGGCCGCACTGTGTGCGGCCTGGTGATTGCGGGTGCTTACTGCGCGCGACGGAACAGCCTGAAGCGTTCGTCGCGGTCCGACGCGCGCCGGCCTTCCCATAGCGGAATCGCGTTGCGTACTCCCCATTTGCGCAGCAGCGCGCGGTCGTTGCGGTTGCGCATGCTGTCCTGCAGCAGCACGTAATCGCACTTGCCGCCGGCCAGCGTCACGAAGGGCAGGCGGCCATAGAAGGCCAGCGAGGCGCGCTGGGCCGGGCCGACATTGGTGTCGATGCAGTCGGTGTCTGCCGGCAGGCGCGCCGCGATCTGCTGGGCCACGCCGGCATAGCTCTTGCCGTAGTTGAGGTCGGGCAGGAACAGCGTCATCAACAGCACCCACAGCAGGATCAGGCCGCCGGACGACAGCACCACGGCGCGCCACAGCACGGCCGGCTGGCGCGACAGGCGCCAGTGCACCAGCATCACCCAGCCGACGCTGGCGGCGGCGGCGACCGTGAAGGTCACGATGCCGATTTCGGGCGTGAAGCCGGGCACCAGCTTGAGGGCGTTCTTGGCCAGCTGGGCCGGCCAGCCGGTCAGCTTGGCGATCCAGAACAGCCAGATGGTCGCGCCCAGCATGGTCAGCACCATCACCGAGAACCAGTCGATGGCGTTGATCGCGCCGCGCTTCATGGTCGGCAGGCCGAAGGCGGCCATCAGGGCCAGCGGTGGCAGCATCTTGAGGAAGTCGCTGTTCTCGGGCACCGGGTCGCACAGCAGTTGCAGCACGAGCGCCAGGAAGAAGAACACCGGCAGCACGATGTGCAGCATCTGCTGCTGGCGGCGCCAGGCCCAGGTCGCCCACAGGGCGAATGGCCAGGCCGGCCAGAAGAACCAGATGCCGATCCGGAAGAAAGTCTTGACCGCGACCCAGCCTGGCAGGCCGAACTGCTCGCCGTTCCAGGCCAGCCAGTCGGCGACCGGCGACAGGCCGTACGGTTGCACGGCGACGGCGGGCAGGATCCAGACCAGGGTCAGCCCGAAGCCGACGCCGGCCGCCACCGCCAGGTGGCGCAGCGCCTGGCCGGCAGGCATGTCCAGGTAGCGGGTGCAGGCGAACAGGGCCACGATCAGCACCAGCGGCGGCAGGAAGCCCTGGGTGAGTGTCAGGGCGCCCAGGGCCAGGCCGACCAGCACGGCGTTGCGGATGCTCGCGTGCTCGACGTAGCGCACGGCGCGGTACAGGAAATACGCCAGCAGCGCGCCCTGCAGGGTCGCGGCCAGGGTCAGGTGGCTTTGCAGCAGCAGGCCCAGGCTGCCGAGGTAGATCAGGACGGCGGTGTCGCCCAGGGTGCGGCCGTAGTCGTTCGGCTCGGGCTGGCCGCCGAAGGCCAGGCGCAGCGGCTGGGCCTCGGCGCGTCGCCCGAGGTGGAAGGCGGTGTACCACAGCGACATCGTGCCCAGCACGAAGATGGCGATGGTCGAGACGCGCGCGGCCAGCACGTCGCCCAGGATCCAGCCGAACAGCTTGATGCAGATGGCGCCCAGCCAGAAGGCCAGCGGGCCTTCGTCGACGCTGGCCAGGCCGGCGATGTTCGGGTACAGCCAGTCATCGAGGCCGCCATGCGCCATGGTCCACATGATGCCGAAGCTGCCTGAGTCTTCCTTCCACAGGTCGCGGCCGATGATGCCGGGCAGGATGTACAGCATGCCCAGCGCAAGCAGGGCCCAGCGGGGCAGCGCCAGGGTGGCGGCGGCAGGAAGGCGGACTGGTTTCATCGATCGTCTGATGGGTAAATGAATCGCGTAGTATAGCTGCGAAAAAAAAGAAGCCGGGCAGGCCGGCTTCTTTTCGCGAAGCCCGCAGGCTTCGAGGATCTACTGCGGCAATTAGCCGTTGGCGACCGAAGTCTTCGAGCCGACCGAACCGAACTTCTGGCGGAATTTCTCGACGCGACCAGCGGTGTCGACGATCTTGTGCTTGCCGGTGAAGAACGGGTGCGACTCAGCCGACACCTCGATCTTGACCAGTGGGTAGTCTTTACCTTCGTGGTTGATCGTTTCGCGGGTGTTGATGGTCGAACGGGTGATGAATTTGAAGTCGCACGACAGGTCGTGGAAGACGACTTCGCGGTAATCTGGATGGGTATCGGTCTTCATGGTTCTGCTTTCTATTGAGTTGGTAGCCAAACAGCACTTCGTCGGTCGGACTGCTTCTTGACCCGATTGCCGATCACTTGCCAGGGTTGGACTGAACCGGAGATTATAGAGCGGTTTCGGGGGCGAGGCAATCGTCATGCCTGTGACGACGTTCTTTTGTTGGCATATGCCCGTCGTTCCCGCGGAGGCGGGAACCTAAGTTTGCTTGCGTATCAGCTGCGTTCGGTGCAGTCGGGTCGCTCGCCACTTGGATTCCCGCCTTCGCGGGAATGACGGTTTTGAAGGCAACAATGTAGTGATGTGCGCCATGGGGAAACAAAAAAAGCAGCCCGAAGGCTGCCTCTGCATGCGTCAAGCATCGCGCGGCGATCAGCCGCCGCGGCGCATCATGTCGAAGAACTCGACATTGTTCTTGGTCGCGCGCATCTTGTCGAGGATGAACTCCATCGCCTCGATCTCGTCCATCGAGTACAGCAGCTTGCGCAAAATCCAGATCTTCTGCAGTTGATCGGGCTTGATCAGCAGTTCTTCGCGGCGGGTGCCCGATTTGTTCAGGTTGATTGCCGGATAAACACGCTTCTCGGCCAGGCGGCGCTCCAGGTGTACCTCCATATTGCCGGTGCCCTTGAATTCTTCGTAGATCACGTCGTCCATGCGCGAGCCGGTCTCGATCAGCGCGGTCGCGACGATGGTCAGCGAGCCGCCTTCTTCCACGTTACGGGCGGCGCCGAAGAAGCGCTTCGGACGCTGCAGCGCGTTGGCATCCACACCGCCGGTCAGCACCTTGCCCGAGGCCGGGATCACGGTGTTGTAGGCGCGCGCCAGGCGGGTGATCGAGTCCAGCAGGATGACAACGTCCTTCTTCATCTCGACCAGGCGCTTGGCCTTCTCGAGCACCATCTCGGCGACCTGCACGTGGCGGGTGGCCGGCTCGTCGAAGGTCGAGGCGACCACTTCGCCGCGCACCGAACGCTGCATCTCGGTCACTTCTTCCGGACGTTCGTCGATCAGCAGCACGATCAGGGTCACGTCCGGGTGGTTCGCGGTGATCGCATGCGCGATGTGCTGCAGCATGACCGATTTACCCGACTTGGGCGACGCCACCAGCAGGCCGCGCTGGCCCTTGCCGATCGGCGAGATCAGGTCGACGATGCGGCCGGTAATGTTCTCGGCGCCGTTCATGTCGCGCTCCAGGCGCAGCGGCTCGTTCGGGTGCAGCGGGGTCAGGTTCTCGAACAGGATGCGGTGCTTCGAGGCTTCCGGCGATTCGCCGTTGACCTTGTCGACCTTGACCAGCGCGAAATAACGCTCGCCATCCTTCGGCGTGCGCACTTCGCCTTCGATCGAGTCACCCGTATGCAAGTTGAAACGACGGATCTGCGACGGCGAGATATAGATGTCGTCGGTCGAAGCCATATAGCTCGCATCCGGCGAGCGCAGGAAACCGAAACCGTCCGGCAGCACTTCGAGAGCGCCGTCGCCGAAGATTTGCTCGCCCTGCTTCGCGCGCTTCTTCAGGATCGCGAACATCAGTTCCTGTTTGCGCAGGCGGGCTGCGTTGTCGATGTCGAGGCCGATTGCCATTTCCAGCAGCGCGGAAACGTGCATCGCCTTCAGTTCAGATAAATGCATGTGTGTGGGTGACCCGTGACGGGTGAATATGGTAGGGGAGGGGACTGCGTGGGTTAATCAAGGCGGGAGGGTGGCTCCCGGCCGGTATTGGTGACTGCGTAGCGGCGGCGCGGGCGCGCCGTCGCCGTTATCTTATCTCAGATATTGCTGTCGATGAAAGCGGTCAGCGGACCTTTTGCGACGGCGCCGACTTTCTGGGCTGCGACCTGGCCGTTCTTGAACAGGATCAGGGTCGGGATGCCGCGGATGCCGAACTGGGCCGGCACGGCCTGGTTCGCGTCGACGTCCATCTTGGCGATCGTGATCTTGCCGGCGTATTCCTTGGCCACTTCTTCCAGGATCGGGGCAATCATCTTGCAAGGACCGCACCACTCGGCCCAGAAATCGACCAGCACCGGCTGCTCGGACTTGAGCACGTCGGCTTCGAAGGATGCATCGCTGATGTGTTTGATGTTTTCGCTCATGGTTTCCTCAATGTGAGGTAAGAATCGTTATTAACGCCTTGAGACAAGTCATGCGGAACGTCTCGACCGGCTACCGTGTTTACTTACTTGCCAAATATTGCAGCTACACAATGGTGGAGGCACTGTGTGCGTATTTCAATATTGGAAGAACGGCTAGAGGGTGTCAGGCGGGGAATGAGGCGAATAATACCCCATTTTTTTAAAAAGTGTTCAGCGGTTTGTACAAAAACTCAACATTCCAGCGCATGGCGTAATTGCTCGGGCGAGAGCGGCTTGCGGAACGAGCCTACTACCCGCAATCCGAGCGCGCGCGCCAGTTCGGCGGCGGCCTCGCGCACCCCGTCTTCGAGGGCCGACAGCAGGATCACCCTGCCGGCGTAGCCGCGGCTGGCCGCGGCCTGCAGGAATTCGATGCCGTCCATTTCGGGCAGCACCAGGTCGCAGATCAGGACGTCGGGCATGGCCTCGCCGAGCCGGGACAGGGCCTGGCGCGCATCGAATTCGAGCAGGATCTCGACCGGGCCGCAGGCTTCCAGCATCGAGCGCATGACTTCGAGCAGCAGATGGTCGTCGTCGAGTACCAGCACGCGCAGTGGTGCGGAATGCGATTCGGCGGCGACGTCGGGCGGCATGGGCGTAGTTTATCTGAAATGGGTAAAGACGGGTTGCAGCCATTATGGCGATAAACTGGCACGCCGGGTTGTCCGAATTAGTATTTATTTCTCAGACGCTACCGGTGAAGCGCGCCAGGTGGCCCGGATGCCACATCGTGGCCACCGACGCGACCCGGCCGGCCGAGGTGGTGCGCCGGTGCAGCACCAGGCATGGCGCGCCGGCCTCGATCGCCAGCAGGCGCGCCTCTTCCTCCGGCGCCGGCTGCGCCTCTATCGTATAGAAGGCCCCCTGCAGCGGCGCGGCCGCCATCAGGTGCTCGTTGGGCGTGATGCGCGAAAAATCCTGTTCCAGGTAGGCCGGGGCGCAGCCCGGGTTGACCCAGCGGTCCTCGAGCTGGACCGGCACCTCGTTCTCGCAGTGCACGATCAGCGAATGGAACAGGGGCACGCCCGGCTCGAGTCCGAACTCCGCGGCCAGGTCGTCGTCGGCAGGGCGGGCATGCAGCGCCAGCACGCGGCTGGTGTGCAGCTTGCCGCGGGCGCGGATCTCGTCGGCGATATTGCGGATCTCGACCAGGGTGGCCTGGTATTTTTGCGGGGCGACATAGGTGCCCGAGCCCTGGCGCCGCACCAGCACCTGCTCGGCCGTGAGCTCGCGCACGGCGCGGTTGACGGTCATGCGCGACACCCCGAACTGGCGCACCAGCGCCTGCTCCGACGGCACCAGCTCGCCCTCTTTCCAGCGGCCCGAGGCGATTTCGCCCACCAGGTAATCCTTGATCTGCTGGAAAATGGGCGACTTTTCCTGCATGCTGTCTTGCGCGGTCTGTGCTTCCAAACTCAATCTCCGAATGCCTGGCCTGTGCGACCACGCCTGATTCTAGCATCGGCAATTTGAAAGCAAGACCCGGAGTGCGGCCCGGCGCCGGCGGCTGCATGATGACGCCATTGCCGAAGAAGGACACCACCATGACAACGACAGATCGAGACGACAGCGACGAGCTGCGCTGGGAAGCCGTACAGCGGCGCGATGCCGGCGCCGACGGCAGCTTCTATTATTCGGTGCGCACCACCGGCGTCTATTGCCGGCCTTCGTGCCCGTCGCGCGGGGCCAGGCGCGCCAACGTCGCCTTCCACGCCAGCGCCCAGGCGGCCGAGGCGGCGGGCTTCCGGCCCTGCCTGCGCTGCGCGCCGCACCTGCCGCCGCTGGCCGAGCGCCAGGCCGAGGCGGTGGCGCGCGCCTGCCGCCTGATCGAAGAGTCGGAACAAGAGCCGGACCTCGATGCCCTGGCCCAGGCCGCCGGCATGAGCCGCTTCCATTTCCACCGCGTGTTCAAGGCCCGCACCGGGATCACGCCCAAGACCTACGCAGCGGCCAAACGGGGCGCCCGCGTGCGCCAGGCGCTGGAGCAGGGCGCCCCGGTCACCGACGCGCTGTACGACGCCGGCTATGGCTCCAGCGGGCGCTTCTACGCGGCGTCCGGCGAGGTGCTGGGCATGCAGCCGTCGAACTACCGCGCCGGCGGGCAGGGCGAGACGATCCGCTTCGCCGTGGCCGAGTGTTCGCTGGGCGCCATCCTGGTCGCGGCCACCGAGCGCGGCATCTGCGCGATCCTGATCGGCGACCAGCCCGAGCCGCTGGTGGACGACCTGCAGGCGCGCTTTCCGAAGGCCGAGCTGCGCGGCGCCGAGGACGGCTTCGATCGCACCGTGGCGCAGGTGATCGGCCTGGTCGAGGCGCCGCGTATCGGGCTCGATCTGCCGCTCGACGTGCGCGGCACCGCCTTCCAGCAGCGCGTGTGGCAGGCGCTGCGCGCGATTCCCTCGGGCCAGACGGTCACCTATGCCGAACTGGCGGAAAGGGTCGGCCTGCCAGGCGGCGCGCGCGCCGTGGCCGGGGCCTGCGCGGCCAATCCCGTCGCGGTCGCGATTCCCTGCCACCGCGTGGTGCGCACCGGCGGCGCGCTGTCCGGCTACCGCTGGGGCATCGAGCGCAAGCGCGCATTGATCGAGCGCGAGAGCGGGCAGGCCGAATGACGGCGATCGACTGGGACGAGGTCGGAGCACAGCTCGACGACGCCGGCTGCGCCGTGATCCCGGGCCTGCTGGACGCCCGCCTGTGCACGCAGCTGGCCGCCTGCTACGACCAGCCGCAGCGCTTCCGCAGCCGCGTGGTGATGGAGCGCCACGGCTTCGGCCGCGGCGAGTACCAGTATTTCGCCTATCCCTTGCCCGAGCCGGTCGCCGCCCTGCGCGCCACGCTGTATCCGCCGCTGGCGCGCATCGCCAACCGCTGGCAGGCCGCGCTCGGGCTGGATGTGCGCTTCCCGATGGAGCACGCCGACTTCGTGGCGCGCTGCCATGCGGCCGGCCAGCTGCGCCCGACGCCGCTGCTGCTGCGCTACCGCGCCGGCGACTACAACTGCCTGCACCAGGACCTGTATGGCGAACAGGTGTTTCCGCTGCAGGTGGCGGTGCTGCTGTCGCGCCCCGGCGAGGATTTCGAGGGCGGCGAATTCGTGCTGACCGAGCAGCGCCCGCGCATGCAGTCGCGCGCCGAAGTCGTGGCGCTGGGCCAGGGCGATGCCGTCGTGTTCGCGGTCAACCAGCGGCCAGTGCAGGGCGCGCGCGGCGTGTACCGGGTAGCGATGCGGCATGGCATCAGCCGGGTGCGGCGCGGGTTGCGCCATACGATGGGCATCATCTTCCACGACGCGACCTAGGCTTGCAGTACACTCTCCGCACCGCGCCCACGAAGCGCGGAGCCCATTCATCGGAGAGAAGAAAAACATGCGCGTACGCCAGATTCCCCTGCAGTGTTCCCTGTTCGTCCTTGCCGCCTTCGGCAGCCTGTCGGTCCACGCCGACACCCTGATCGACAATGCCAACGGCTATACGCTGAACGGGAAAGGTGAGCTGGTCCAGTTCACGTCCATCGCCTTCGACGACAAGGGCCGCATCCTCGCGGTCGGCGAAAGTAAAGACGTCGCCGCGAAAGCGCCGAATGCGAAACGCATCGACCTGCAGGGCCGCACCCTGCTGCCCGGACTGATCGACGCCCACGGCCACGTGTTCGGCCTGGGCCAGCAACTGACCCAGCTCGACCTGTTCCACAGCACCTCGCTGGACGGCGCCCTGAAGTCGATCGGCGAGTATGCGCGCGCCAACGCGGACCACGCGTGGGTACGCGGCCGCGGCTGGAACCAGGAGAACTGGAAGCTGGGCCGCTTCCCCACCGCCCAGGAACTGGATAGTGTCGTCGCCGACCGCCCGGTGTGGCTGGAGCGGGTCGACGGCCACGCCGGCTGGACCAATAGCCGCGGGCTGGCGCTGGCCGGCATCACGAAGTCGACGCCGGACCCGGTCGGCGGCAAGATCGTGCGCGACGCCAATGGCGAGGCGACCGGCGTGCTGGTCGACACCGCGCAGGAGCTGTTGACCAAGGTGCTGCCGCAGCAGACCGAAGCCGAGGGCCGGCTGATGCTGGACCGCGCACTGGGCGAACTGGCGCGCGTGGGCCTGACCAGCGTGCACGACGCCGGCGTCGACGTCGCGCAAGACCGCCTGTACCGCGCCTATGCGGATCAAGGCAAGCTGACCACCCGCGTGTACGGCATGATCGCCGGCACCGACAAGGATTTCGACCAGCTGGCCGTCAAGGGGCCGCTGAAGGACTACGGCAACGGCATGTACGCGCTGCGCGCCGTCAAACTGTATTCGGACGGCGCGCTGGGCAGCCGCGGCGCTGCGCTGATCAAGCCGTACAGCGACGAAGCGCACTCGCACGGCCTGCTGTTCTATAAGACCGCGCAGATGGACGCCATGATGGCCAAGGCCATGCGCAAGGGCTACCAGGTCAACGTCCATGCGATCGGCGACGCCGGCAACAAGCAGATCCTCGACATCTACCAGAAGGAACTGAAGGCGACCAACAGCGCGGCCCAGCGCCACCGCATCGAGCACGCCCAGGTCGTGACCCTGGCCGACATCCCGCGTTTCAAGACCCTGGACATCATCCCGTCGATGCAGCCGACCCATGCCACCTCGGACAAGAACATGGCCGAGACCCGCATCGGACCGGACCGCATCAAGGGCGCCTATGCCTGGCGCAGCTTCCTGCACCAGGGCTCGCGCATCGCCTGCGGCTCGGATTTCCCGGTCGAGTCGCCGAACCCGTTCTTCGGCATCCACGCCGCCGTCACGCGCCAGGATGCGCAGGGGCAGCCGGTGGCCGGCTGGTATCCGAACCAGGCGATGTCGCTCAAGGAAGCCTTCCGCTGCTTCACGCTGGATGCCGCCTACGCCGGGCACCAGGAAAACAACCTGGGTTCGCTGGAGCCGGGCAAGCAGGCCGACTTCGTCGTGATCGACCAGGACCTGTTCCGCATGCCGACCCATGACATCCACAAGACCGGCGTGCTGGAAACCTGGGTCGCCGGCCGCCAGGTGTACAAAAAATGATTTGACGGGGTTGTATATACAACCTAGACTTCAGAGCAGCTTTGCGGTGCGCGCCGGTGGCCGCGCCGTATCCCCGACCGAAGGAGCCGCCATGTCCCAAGATACCCGTCACCTCGACGACCCCCGTTTCGACCCGACCCGTGTGATCCAGGCCCCGCGCGGCACCCAGCTCAGCTGCAAGAGCTGGCTGACCGAAGCCGCCTACCGCATGATCCAGAACAACCTCGACGCCGAGGTCGCGGAGAACCCGCAGCACCTGGTGGTCTACGGCGGCATCGGCCGCGCCGCCCGCAACTGGGCGTGCTACGACCAGATCCTGGCCTCGCTGCGCACGCTCGAGGATGACCAGACGCTGCTGATCCAGTCCGGCAAGCCGGTCGGCGTGTTCCAGACCCACCCCGACGCGCCGCGCGTGCTGCTGGCGAACTCGAACCTGGTGCCGAAATGGGCCGATTGGGAACACTTCAACGAACTCGATCGCAAGGGCCTGTTCATGTACGGCCAGATGACGGCCGGCAGCTGGATCTATATCGGTACCCAGGGCATCGTGCAGGGCACCTACGAAACCTTCGCCGAGGCCGGCCGCCAGCACTTCGGCGGCGATATGGCCGGCCGCTGGGTCTTGACCGCGGGCCTGGGCGGCATGGGCGGCGCCCAGCCGCTGGCCGCCACCTTCGCCGGCGCCGTCTCGCTGACCGTCGAGTGCCAGCAGAGCAGCATCGACTTCCGCCTGCGCACCCGCTACCTCGACAAGCAGGCGCGCGACGTCGACGAGGCCCTCGTCATGATCCGCCAGCACAAGGACGCGCGCGAGGCCATCTCGATCGGCCTGCTCGGCAATGCGGCCGAGGTGCTGCCCGAACTCGTGCGCCGCGCGAAAGAGGGCGGCCTGGTGCCCGACCTGGTCACCGACCAGACCTCGGCCCACGACCTGATCAACGGCTACCTGCCGATCGGCTGGACGGTCGAACAGTGGAAGGCGGCGCAGCAGGACCCGGCGCAGCACGCGCGCCTGAAGGCGGAAGCCGCGGCGTCGTGCGCGCAACACGTGCGCGCCATCCTCGACTTCAAGGCCTTGGGGGCGTATGCCGTCGACTACGGCAACAATATCCGCCAGGTGGCCAAGGACGAGGGCGTACAGGATGCCTTCGACTTCCCGGGCTTCGTGCCGGCGTATATCCGGCCGCAGTTCTGCGAGGGCCGCGGCCCGTTCCGCTGGGTGGCGCTGTCGGGCGACCCGGAAGACATCTATAAAACGGACGCGAAAATCAAGGAACTGTTCCCGCACGACGCGCGCGTGCACCGCTGGCTCGACATGGCGCGCGACCGCATCGCCTTCCAGGGCCTGCCGGCGCGCATCTGCTGGCTGGGCCTGGGCGAGCGCCACCTGGCCGGCCTGGCGTTCAACGAGATGGTGCGCACGGGCGAACTGAAGGCGCCGGTCGTGATCGGCCGCGACCACCTCGATACCGGCTCGGTGGCCAGTCCCAACCGAGAGACCGAGGCCATGCGCGACGGCACCGATGCGGTCTCCGACTGGCCGCTGCTGAACGCCCTGCTCAACACGGCCGGCGGCGCCACCTGGGTCTCGCTGCACCATGGCGGCGGCGTGGGCATGGGGTACTCGCAGCATTCGGGCGTGGTGATCGTGGCCGACGGCACCGAGGCGGCGGCCAAGCGCCTGGCGCGGGTGCTGGTGAACGACAGCGGCTCGGGCGTGATGCGCCATGCCGACGCCGGCTATGAGAGCGCCATCGACTGCGCCAAGCGCAATGGCCTGAATCTCCCAATGATCAAGTAATCGAATCGAACGACCATGACCGACACCAAACACTTCACCCTGCAACCGGGCCAGATGCTCTTGTCCGACCTGCGCGCGGTCTGGGCCGAGCGCCAGCCGCTGGTCCTGGCCGCCAGCGCCTGGGACGCCATCGCCGCGTCCTGCGCCACGGTCGACGCCATCGTCGCCAAGGGCGACCCGGCCTACGGCATCAATACCGGCTTCGGCATCCTGGCCAAGGCCCATATTCCGAACGACCAGCTGGCGACCCTGCAGCGCAACCTGATCCTGTCGCATGCGGTCGGCACCGGCGAACTGCTGTCGGACACCATCGTGCGCCTGATCCTGCTGACCAAGATCGGCAGCCTGGCGCGCGGCTACTCGGGCGTGCGTCCGGCGATCGTCGAAACCCTGATTGCCCTGTACAACGCCAACATCATGCCGGCGATTCCATCCCAGGGCTCGGTCGGCGCCTCGGGCGACCTGGCGCCGCTGGCCCATATGACGCTGGCGATGCTGGGCGTGGGCCAGGTGCGCCACAATGGCGTGCTGGTAGACGCCGCCGACGCCTTGCGCGCGGCCGGCATCGAGCCAGTCACGCTGGCGGCGAAAGAGGGCCTGGCCCTGATCAACGGCACGCAGGTGTCGACCGCGCTGGCCCTGCACGGCCTGTTCATGGCCGAGCGCCTGCTCGAAGCGGCGATGGTCACCGGCTCGCTGTCGGTCGACGCGGCGCGCGGCAGCGATGCGCCGTTCGATGCGCGCATCCACGCGGTGCGCGGCCAGCCGGGCCAGATCGCGGCAGCAAACATCTACCGCGAACTGGTGGCCGGCAGCGCCATCCGCGCCTCGCACCTGGTCGGCGACGAGCGCGTGCAAGACCCGTACAGCCTGCGCTGCCAGCCGCAGGTGATGGGCGCCGTGATGGACCTGATCGCCAATGCCGGCCGCACGCTGCTGATCGAAGCGAATGCCGTGACCGACAACCCGCTGCTGTTCGAGGGTGGCGAAATCATTTCTGGCGGCAACTTCCACGCCGAGCCGGTGGCCTTCGCCGCCGACACGCTGGCGCTGGCGATCGCCGAGATCGGCGCGCTGGCCGAGCGCCGCATCGCGCTGCTGATCGACGCCAACCTGTCCGGCCTGCCGGCCTTCCTGGTGCGCGAGCCGGGCCTGAACTCGGGCTTCATGATCGCCCACGTGACGGCCGCCGCGCTGGCGTCCGAGAACAAGTCGCTGGCCCATCCGGCCAGCGTCGACAGCTTGCCGACCTCGGCCAACCAGGAAGACCACGTGAGCATGGCGACCTTCGCTGCGCGCCGTCTCGACCAGATGGCGCACAATACGGCGGTCATCGTCGGGATCGAGCTGCTGGCGGCGGCGCAGGGGATCGAGTTCCATCGTCCCTTGAAGAGCTCGCAGACGCTGGAATCGGTGCATGCCCAGTTGCGCGAGCAGGTCGCTCCCTACGATGCCGACCGCTTCTTCGCGCCCGATATCGAAGCCGCGCGCAAGCTGGTGGTCGACGGCGCGCTGTCGGCATCGTGCAAGGCGTTGTTCACCGTGCTGCACCCGTAAACCCGTAACGGAGAGGAGTCGCGATGGAGTTCCGGTTCAAGGCAGGCAGGCTTCCCATGCTGGTATCGATGCCGCATGCGGGCGTCGATATTCCCGACGAGGTGGCGGCGACCCTGGCGCCCTGCGCCCAGGCGCGCGCCGACACCGACTGGCATTTGCCGGAACTGTACGGCTTCCTCGACGAGATGGGCATCTCGACCCTGTCGGCGCGCTGGTCGCGCTACCTGATCGACCTGAACCGCCCGCCCGAGAACACCAACCTGTACCCGGGCCTGGACACCACCGGCCTGTGCCCGCTCGATACCTTCGGGCGCGAGCGCCTGTACCGGGACGGCATGGAACCTGACCAGGCGGAGGTGCAGCGGCGCCTGGACCGCTACTGGCGTCCCTATCACGCGCAGTTGCGCGCCGAACTCGATCGCCTGAAGGCCGAACATGGCCGCGTGGTGCTGTGGGAAGCGCATTCGATCGCCTCGATCGTGCCGCGCTTCTTCGAGGGCAAGCTGCCGGACCTGAACTTCGGCACCGCCGAGGGTAAATCCTGCGCGCCGGGGCTGGAGCAGGCGATCCTGGGCGTCGCGCGCGCCCAGGACCGATATTCCATCGCCCTGAACGGCCGCTTCAAGGGCGGCCACATCACGCGCCACTACGGCCAGCCATCAAATGGCGTGCACGCGATCCAGCTCGAGAAATGCCAGTGCCTGTACATGGACGAGACGCCGCCGTTCGCCTACCGGCCCGAGGTCGCCGGCGAGCTGCAACCGCTGCTGCGCGACATGATTGGCGCCGCGGTGGACTGGGTGCGTGCATGACAACAGCCCTGTTCGCGCGCCATGCGCTGCTGCCCGGGGGCTGGCAGCGTGACGTGCTGCTTGAGTGGGATGCGCACGGCGATTTGACCCGGGTCGCACCCGGTGCAGCAGCGTCGTCTGAAGTGAGGCAAGCGCACTACGTCCTGCCCGGCATGGTCAACCTGCATTCGCACGCCTTCCAGCGCGCAATAGGCGGCCTGACCGAGATCGCCGGCGATGGCCCGGACAGCTTCTGGACCTGGCGCGACCTGATGTACCGCTTCGCCGCCCGCATCACGCCCGAGCAGATCGAAGCCATCGCGGCCCAGCTGTTCGCCGAATGCCTGCGCCACGGCTATACCTCGGTCTGCGAATTCCACTACCTGCAGCGCGACGTGGATGGCGGCAGCTATGCGCGGCCGGCCGAGATGGCCGAGCGGGTGGCCGCGGCGGGCGCGGCGACCGGCATGGGGTTGACCCTGCTGCCGGTGCTGTACAGCCATGCTGGCTTCGGGGAGCAGCCCCTGAAGCCAGCGCAGGCGCGCTTCCGTACCAATGTGGACGAGGTGCTGGGCATCGTCGAGGCCTTGGGCCCGCTGCGCAATGGCCAGCTCGAAGTCGGCGCCGCGCCGCATTCGCTGCGCGCGGCCACGATCGACCAGATCCGGGCGCTGGCGAGCGGCCTGCCGCCGGATCGCCCGCTGCACATCCATATCGCCGAGCAGCAGGGCGAGGTGCAGCAGTGCCTGGACCATGTCGGACGGCGTCCGGTCGAGTACCTGATGGACCATGTCGCACTCGATGCGCGCTGGTGCCTGGTCCATGCGACCCACCTGGACGAAGCCGAGACAGCCGCACTGGCGCGCAGCGGCGCCGTGGCCGGCCTGTGCCCGACCACCGAAGCCAACCTGGGCGACGGCCTGTTCCCGCTGGCGCCCTTCATCGAGGCGGGTGGGCGCTTCGGCATCGGCAGCGACAGCCATGTGTCGCAAAGCCCGGTGGAAGAATTGCGCTGGCTCGAATACGGCCAGCGCCTGCTGCACCAGCAGCGCAATGTGGCGCACACCCGCGCACAACGGCACGTCGGCGACTACCTGTGGCGGGCCGCGCTGGAAGGCGGCGCCCATGCTGCGGGCCGGCGCGTGGGCCTGCTCGAGGCCGGCCGGCGCGCCGACCTGCTGGTGCTGGACGACGCTCATCCGAACCTGGATGGCGTGAACGAGGCCGAAGTGCTCGGACGTGTTGTATTCTGTGGCAACGACAACCTGGTGCGCGACGTGCTGTGCGGTGGCCGCTGGGTCGTGGAAGACGGGCGCCACGTGGCGCAGGAGGAGATCGCCCGGCGCTACCGCCAGGCGCTCAGGGATTTGCGCGCAGTGACCTCATAGGTGAAGCAATGACTGTCTTGATTCCGTTTGCAGGTTTGTCCCCGGTGCCATGGAAGAATGGCGGCGGCAGCACGACCGAAATCGCGATCGGCCCGCAAGAGGCGGGCTTCGACGATTTCGACTGGCGCGTCAGCCTGGCAACCATCGCCGAGGACGGCGCGTTCTCGCAGTTCCCGGGCGTGGACCGCACGCTGGCGCTGGTCGACGGCCACGGCATGACCTTGCAGATCGATGGCGAGCCGGCCCTGATCAGCGATGCCGAACCGGTGGTCGCCTTCGACGGCGCGTCCGAGGTGAGCGCGCGGCTCAATCGCGGCCCGACCCTGGACTTCAACGTCATGTCGCGCAGCGAGCGTTGCTGGCACCAGTTCGGCCGGCGTCGCCTGAGCGGCGACTCCACCTTCGTCGCGCGCGCCGAGGTGACGATCCTGTTCCTGGCCGAGGGCGACAGCCTGCAACTGGCCAGCGACGACGAGCGCGTCGGCCTGGTGCGCTACGACGCCGTGATCCTCGACCAGGGCACGGTGTGGTCGCTGGAAGCGGGGCAGGCCACGATCTTCATCGTCGACGTCCATTACTATTCAGAGGACGACGACGAGGCGATGTATGACTGAACTGCTGTTCACCAACGTCCACCTGGCGACGATGGAGGACGGCTACGGCGAGCTGCCGGATGCCGCGCTGGCCGTGAAGGATGGCCGCATCGCCTGGATCGGCAAGCGCGCCGACGCGCCGCCAGCCAGCCAGGTGCACGACTGCGGCGGCGCCTGGATGACGCCCGGCCTGGTCGACTGCCACACCCACGTGGTCCACGCCGGCAACCGCAGCAACGAATGGGAAGCGCGCCTGAACGGCGCCACCTATGAAGACATCGCGCGCCAGGGCGGCGGCATCATGTCCACCGTGCGCGCCACGCGCGAGGCCAGCGTCGAGCAACTGGTCGCGGCCAGCCTGCCGCGCGTGCGCGCCCTGCTGGCCGAGGGCGTGACCACGCTCGAGATCAAGTCGGGCTACGGCCTGGAATTGAAAGCCGAAGAACGCATGCTGCGCGCGGCGCGCCGCATCGGCGAACTGTTGCCGGTGCGGGTGGCCACCACCTTCCTCGGCGCGCACGCGCTGCCGCCCGAATTCGCCGGCCGCCAGGACGACTACGTGCTTGAGGTCTGCGAGCGCATGTTGCCCGCGCTGGCGGGGCAGGGCCTGGTCGATGCGGTGGACGCCTTCTGCGAACGCATCGGTTTCACGGCCGCCCAGACCGAACGCGTGTTCGAGGCGGCGCGCAAGCTCGACCTGCCGCTCAAGCTGCATGCAGAACAATTATCGGATCAGGGCGGGGCGGAACTCGTGGCGCGCTACGAGGGCCTGTCGGCCGACCACCTGGAACACCTGAGCCCGCAGGGCATCGCCGCGATGGCGGATGCCGGGACGGTGGCCGTGCTGCTGCCGGGCGCCTATTACTTCTTGCGCGAGACGGTGATGCCGCCGATCGCCGCGCTGCGCGAAGCGGGCGTGCCGATGGCGGTGGCCACCGACTGCAATCCCGGCACCTCGCCGATGACGTCCTTGCTGCTGGCAATGAATATGGCGTGCACCCTGTGGCGCCTCACGCCGCAGGAAGCCCTGCTTGGCGCGACCGCCTACGGCGCACTGGCCCTGGGCCTGCAGGCCGATATCGGCACGCTCACGGTCGGCAAGCGCGCCGACCTGGCGCTGTGGAATATCGCCCGGCCGGCCGACCTGGCGTATGCGATCGGCTTCAATCCCTGCCGGGCCGTGGTGAATGGCGGCGTCGTGCGCACCCCACATCTTCCCGGTTGATCCGTCCACCCCACGCAACACCCGACACGCACATTGGGTAGGCCCTTGATCGCCCTCAATCCCGGCTTTCCCGCCTGGGTAATGATGAACACACAGAGAAACAAAACCGACACACGGTGACAGGCGGTTACAGCGGTAAGCAAATGTAAGGCTTAATGGATCATTAAGAATGGCCGACTATAGTCATTCATGTGATTCCCATCTCCCCTCCCCATTTGCCAAAATGGGTTTGCCCACGGCGCCAAGGCCCCGTGGGCTTTTCTTTGGGCCTGCGCTTTTCTCAGCGGCGCTCCGCCAGGGCCGCCAGACTGTCGCCGGTCACGCGGCAGATGCGCCAGTCCGGCATGACGTCCGCACCCATTGCTTTATAGAACTGGATCGCCGGCTCGTTCCAGTCCAGCACCGACCATTCGAAACGCCCGCACCCGCGCTCGACCGCCAGTTGCGCCAGGCGTTGCAGCATCTGCGTGCCGTAACCCTTGCCGCGGTGCGACTGCTTCACATACAGGTCTTCCAGGTACAAACCCTTTTTGGTGAGGAAGGTCGAGAAGTTGTGGAAGAACAGGGCGAAGGTGACGACATCGCCGTTTTCTTCGCCGACGATCGCCTCGCACGACGGCTGCGCGCCGAACAGCCCTTCATGCAGCAGCGCTTCGGTGGCGACCACCAGGTGCTCGAGTTTTTCGAACACGGCCAGTTCCACGATCATGGCGTGGATGTGGGCGACGTCCTGCGGCTGGGCGGGACGGATGGACAGGGTGGTAGTCAGACTCATGGCGATTCGATGGCATTGTTGAGGTTAGCGGATTGCACGCTCTTGACGGCAGGCGCGCGCACGGCCCAGGCGACGCTGGCCAGGCACAGCACCATGCCCAGGAATTCGAGCAGGCCGGGACGGTAGTCTTCGAGCTGGATCGACAGCAGCACCGACAGCACCGGCGTGACGACGCCGATGTAGACGGCCTTGTTGGCGCCGATGCGGCCGATCAGCGTGAAATAGGCGAAGAAGGCGATGACGGAGCCGAAGATCGACAGGTAGAACAGGCCTGCCCAATAGGTGCCGCTGTCAGGCAGGATGAAGGCGTCGCCATTGGCGAGCGACCATACCGCCACCATCGAAGCGCCCCACAGCATCGACCAGGCCATCGTCAGCGGCAGGTTGGAAGATTGTTCCTTGACCTTGTTGACGACGATGCTGCCGGCCGAGCTGGCCAGTGTGGCGGCCAGCGCCAGCACGATGCCTGCCAAGAAGTGACCGTCGCCACCCGATTGGAGTTCTTGCCAGGCGTCGCCGATCGAGTGCCAGAACAGCAGCGTCACGCCGACGGTGGCGACCGCGCCGCAGGCCCAGGTGCGACGGCCAATCGGCGTGCCGAAGAAGACGCGGCTCCAGATCGGGGTCCAGAACACCATCAGCGCGAACATCACTGCCACCAGGCCGGAGACGATGTGCTGCTCCGATTCGTAGGTGCAGATGTACGAGATACAGAAGGTCAGCAGACCCTGCAGCGCCATCCAGCGGTGGGTGCGCCAGGGCAGCGACAGGCGGTCGCGCCGCACCAGGCAAATGGCGAACAGCGCCGCCGCGGCGAGGAAGAAGCGGTAGGCCACCGATACGGCGGGCGCGGCGTGTCCCAGCTGCAGGGTAATGGCCCAGAAGGTCGAGCCCCAGATCAGTGAGGCGATGATGAAGAGGACGGGAGAAGACATCGCGGGAGTATAGTTCGCCCGCATAGTTCCTGCCGGCATCTTTTATTAGCCGCCAATACGGTGTGTCGAAATCACAACGTAATGTTGGCGGCCGCCAATCCTACCAGGCCAGGCGAATACGTCGGTAGAAAAAGCTCAGTACAAACAACGGCCCGATCAGCAAGAAGCGCAGGTCCTCGAAAAACGACGGCTTCTTGCCCTCGATATGGTGGCCGATGAACTGTCCGATCCAGGCCAGCACGAAGACACCGATCGAGGTCACCAGTACGGTGCCATCTGGCAGCATGTTCAGCAGCCCCAGCATCACCGCAGCCATTGCCGCCATCCCGAGGGCAAACGGACGCGACAGACGGGCGTAATACACCAGCGCGCCGGCCACGACCGCCAGCGCCACGACCGGATGCATCGCCCACAGGATGCCCAGCAGGCTGAACACGATGGCCGGGATGCACACGAAATGGATCACTTCATTGACGGGATTGCGGTGGCTCTCGGCATAGCGGGCCAGCAGGATATCGATATCGCGCGGCGTAGAGGAAAATTCCATGGCGGCGTCTCCGGTTGTTGTACCGACGATTCTACGCTCCCTTCAGTCTCCCTGTCCCAACTGCCGGGCTCCCGGCGGCAGCGGCGGTACCGGCGCTGCGGTGTCGGCCGGCTGCAGGCGCAGGTTGGGATGGTTGGCGAACAGTTCGGAAATCCATTCGACGAACACCCGCACCTTGGCCGACAGGTGGCGGTTGTGCGGATAGACGACGTGCACCGGCAGCGGATCGCAGCGCCAGTCCGGCAGCAGGCGCACCATCTTGCCGGTGGCCAGGTACTCATTGAGCAGATAGTCGGTCATATTGATGACGCCCAGGCCCGCCAACCCTGCCTGCACGTAGGCGCTCGAATCGTTCAGGGCGATCACGCCGGGCAGGGTCATGTCGATCCGTTCGCCATCGCGGTTGTAATCCCAGTTGAGGATCTTGCCATTCCTGGCCGAAAAATAGTTTACGCAGCGGTGGCGCTCCAGGTCGCGCGGATGCATGGGCATGCCATACCGTTCGACATACGCCGGCGAGGCGGCGGTCACGAAGTTGATCACCCCGACACGGCGCGCAATCAGGCTGGTGTCCACCAGTTCGCCGCCGCGCACGGCGCAATCGACGCCTTCCTCGATCAGGTCGACCGGCCGGTCCGTGGTGCCAAGCTCGAGCGTGATGTCGGGATAGCGCTCGAAGAAGTCGGGCAGGGCGGGGATCAGGATCTCGGACGTCAAGCCGGTCGGCGTATCCACGCGCAGCCGCCCGCTGGGGCTGAAGCGGTGGCGCGACAGCGATTCCTCGGCATCGCGCACGTCCGACAGGATGCGCACGCAGCGCTCATAATAGGCCGCGCCGTCGGAAGTGACGGACACGTGGCGGGTGGTGCGATGCAAGAGCTTGGAGGCCAGCGAGGATTCCAGCGCCTGGATCAAGGTCGACACGGTTGCCTTGGGCAATTGCAGGGTTTCGGCAGCGCGCGTGAAGCTGCCGGCATCGACCACTTGCACGAACACTTCCATGGCCTGGAGTTTGTTCATATCTTCTTCTCCGGAGCAAATTGCAGCGATTGTTCAGCAATCCGAACAATCAATTCGGTATTGCCATCTTTATCTGATTGTAGATGAAGACTATTATGTGTGCATCGCAACAAAGTATTTATCGAGAGAAGACGGAGCAGGACCATGAGCCATCGGAACATTCAGGACGGAATCTTTACCACGGTAGCAGTCGCTGTCAGCGGCGTCGCACTGGCGGCCCTGCTCTGCACCGATGCCTACTCGCGCGCCGCCGGCGCCGAAGCCCGTGGTGTTCACGCGCTGTCCCTCGAGATGCAGATCAGCTGCGCCGGCGATTGTGCCGAGGTCGACCAGCGCATCGTCCAGCTCCGCAAGCAGGGGGACGCCCGATGAGCGCCGTGCTGGATGCCGTCGACCGCACCCTGAAGGTGCGCGAGCTCGAAGTCGGCGGCGCCACCGGCCCGCTGGCCGCGCGGCTGTACGCCGCCGGCCCCGCCACCAAGCGCGACCTGCTGGTAGTGCACTTCCACGGCGGCGGCTTCGATAGCGGCGACCTGGACGAGTGCGACGACTTCCTGCGCACCCTGGCCGAATGCGACCACCTGCCGCTGGTGCTGGCCTCCACGTATACGCTGGCGACCGTGAGCCCCTTCCCGGCTGCGGTCGAGGATGCCCATGCGGTGCTGCAATGGGCCAAGAAGAACAAGGCCAAGCTGGGCTGGAACGGCAAGCTCCTGGTGACGTCCGGCATCGAAGCCGGCGCCAACCTGGCGGCGGTATGCGCGCTGATGTCGCGCGACCGCGGCGGCCCCGCCCTGGCTGGCCAGATCCTGGTCATGCCGATGCTCGACCCGGCCTTGAGTACCGGTTCGATGCGCCAAATGACCTATTGTGCCGATCGCGAAAAAGCGGCTACTGTATGTGCGGCCGCCTACCGCGGCTACCTGCCGCACGCGGCCGACCGCTCGCACCCGTATGCGGCGCCGCTGCACTCGAGCCGCCTCAAGAACCTTGCGCCGGCGCTGATTTTGTCGGCCGAAGACGATCCATTGCGCGACGAGGCTGAACAATACGGCGCTAAATTGATCAATGCCGGCATCTGTACCACGGTGCGCCGCATGGCTGCACCCGACCTGCAGGATCCGAACGGGCGCAACGAATGCGCCTGCAAGGTCCAGGCCATGCTCGAAATCTCCAGCTTCCTCGCGCGGCTGGAGGGGCGCGGGAGCGCCTGACCGCTCAGCACCAAACCGCCTTCCTCAAGCCTGGCGCGTCGCCGGGCAAGTAAAGACATCGCAAGACACTGTGCCAAGCGCACTGGTGGGGGAATCTTTGTAACTGCGTCTTTTGCACTATAAAAAGGTAAGTAACAGTAAGTTGATAATGGAGGTGCCATGAAACACGATCAGCAGCACGACAAGTCGCCAAGGGACCGGCGCCTGGCAGCGCCCGACTGTCCCCAGGGCTGAGCCCGGCGCCGCCGGCATGAACTGACCGGCCGCGCTTCATCCATTCACTGAATTTTTCCGCACGGCGGTGCGGAAGGGGCTTCTTTTCGCCAGCGTTTCGCTCGACACGACATGTCGACGACGCCGGACGGGGTTTTATTGTCTTTTTTAATCGTTGTTAATAAGAAGGGTTAATCATGAATAACCAGCCAAAACAGGGCAAACTGCGTGTGATCGTTGCTGCACTGGCCTTCAGCGGCCTGGTCGGCGCCGGGCTGACCGGCTGCGCCGACGCCAACAGCAATGACGCGGCAGCAGCGCCTGCCGCACCACCGGTCTCGGCCGCCGTGGTGGTCGAGAAAGCCGTCCTCGAGACCCAGGAATTCTCGGGTCGCCTGGAAGCGATCGACGTGGTCGAGATCCGCTCGCGCGTCTCGGGCTACATCACCGCCGTCAATTTCAAGCCGGGCGCCGAGGTCAAACGGGGTGAAGTTCTCTTCGTGATCGACCCGCGTCCCTACCAGGCCGAAGCCGACCGTACCCAGGCCGCCGCTGCCGCCGCCCGCGCCCGCGCCGACCTGGCGCGCCTGGAACTGCAGCGCGCCGAGCGCCTGCTGGCCGATAAAGCCATCGCCCAGCGCGAATTCGACGAACGCGACGCCAGCCAGAAGGAACTCGACGCCAGCGCCCGCGCCGCCGCGGCCGAGCATGAAGCCGCGCGCCTGAACCTGGCCTATACCCGCGTCACCGCGCCGATCGACGGCCGCGTCTCGAAGGCCGAGATCACCCTCGGCAACCTGGTCGACGCCAGCGCCGTGCTCACGTCGGTCGTATCGCTGGACCGCATCTACGCCAGCTTCGACGGCGACGAAGACACCTATCTGCGCGTCAGCCGCCGCACCCATGCCGGCCAGCCGGTCGATGTGAAGGTCGGCCTGGCCGGCGAAGAAGGCTTCCCGCACGGCGGCAAGCTCGAATTCGTCGACAACCAGCTCGACAGCCGCAGCGGCAGCGTGCGCATGCGCGCCACCCTGGCCAACGCCGACCGCCAGCTGGCGCCCGGCCTGTTCGCCCGCGTGCAGATCGCCGGCGGCGCGCCGAGCCAGCAGATCCTGATCCAGGACCGCGCCGTCAACACCGACCAGGACCGCAAGTTCGTCTACGTGGTGGATAAAGAGGGCAAGGCCGAGTACCGCGCCGTCAAGCTCGGACCGCTGGACGATGGCCTGCGCGTGGTGCGCGAAGGCCTGAAGCCGGGCGAGAAGATCGTCGTCAACGGCCTGCAGCGCGTGCGTCCCGGTGCGCCGATCGCCGCGCAGATCGTGCCGATGGTGGCGCCTGCCGCACCCGCAGTTGCGGATGCCAAGGTGGCCCTGGCCGACATCAAGGAGTAATCGACCATGAACTTCTCCAGATTCTTTGTCGACAAGCCGATCTTCGCGGCGGTGCTGTCGGTGATCATCTTCGTCGGCGGCCTGATTTCGATCTTCCAGCTGCCGATCTCGGAATACCCCGAAGTGGTGCCGCCTTCGGTGGTGGTGCGCGCCCAGTATCCGGGCGCGAACCCGAAGGTGATCGCCGAAACCGTGGCCACGCCATTGGAAGAACAGATCAACGGCGTCGAGGACATGCTGTACATGTCCTCGCAAAACACCTCGGACGGCGCGCTGGCGCTGACCGTCACCTTCAAGATCGGCACCAATGTCGAGCAGGCCGAGACCGCGGTGCAGAACCGGGTCCAGCGCGCCTTGCCGCGCCTGCCGGAAGAGGTGCGCCAGATCGGCGTGACCACGGTGAAATCGTCGCCCAACATCACCATGGTGGTGCACCTGAATTCGCCCAACGGCCAGTATGACGACCTGTACCTGCGCAACTACGCGGTGCTGAACGTCAAGGACCAGCTGGCCCGCATCAATGGCATGGGCGAGGTGCAGCTGTTCGGTTCCGGCGAATACGCGATGCGCGTCTGGCTCGATCCGCAAAAGGTCGCCGCGCGCAACCTGACCGCGGGCGACGTGGTCGAGGCAATCCGCGAACAGAACGTGCAGGTCGCGGCCGGCGTGATCGGCCAGGGGCCGGCCAAGGACGCCGACTTCCAGCTGACCGTCAACACGGTGGGCCGCCTGCAGAGCGTCGAACAGTTCGGCGACATCGTCCTCAAGACCAACGCCGACGGCGGCACGACCCTGCTCAAGGACGTGGCGCGCCTGGAACTCGGTTCCAGCTCGTACGCATTGCGCTCGCTGCTGAACAACAAGTCGGCGGTGGCAATTCCGATCTTCGCCGCTCCTGGGGCCAACGACCTGCAACTGTCGAACGACGTGCGCGCCACGATGGATGCGCTGGCGCAGGACTTCCCGCAGGGCGTCGAGTACTCGATCGTGTACGACCCGACCCAGTTCGTCCGCGAATCGATCGATTCGGTGGTCAAGACCCTGCTCGAAGCCGTGGTGCTGGTGGCGCTCGTGGTCATCATCTTCCTGCAGACCTGGCGCGCGTCGATCATCCCGCTGCTGGCGGTGCCGGTCTCGGTGGTCGGTACCTTCGCCGTGATGCTGGCCTTCGGCTTCTCGATCAACACGCTGTCGCTGTTCGGCCTGGTGCTGGCAATCGGCATCGTGGTCGACGACGCGATCGTGGTGGTGGAAAACGTCGAACGCAATATCGCGAATGGCCTGACGCCGCATGATGCGACCATCCAGGCGATGAAGGAAGTGTCCGGCCCGATCATCGCGATCGCGCTGGTGCTGTGCGCCGTGTTCGTGCCGATCGCCTTCGTGTCGGGCCTGACCGGCCAGTTCTACCGCCAGTTCGCACTGACCATCGCGATCTCGACCGTAATCTCGGCCTTCGTCTCGCTGACCCTGGCGCCGGCCCTCTCGGCCACCATCCTGCAGCCGCATCACGCGCCGAAGGATCGCCTGACGCGCATGATCGACGCCGTATTCGGCCGCTTCTTCGCCGTCTTCAACCGCTTCTTCGCCCGCTCGTCCGAGAAGTACGAGCACGGCGTGAAGGGCGTCCTGCGCCGCAAGACCGCCGCCATCGGCGTCTACCTGGCGCTGGCAGTGGCCGCCGTGTTCATGTTCAAGGCGGTGCCGCCGGGCTTCGTGCCGCAGCAGGATAAAGCCTACCTGATCGGCTTCGCCCAGCTGCCGGACGCCGCCTCGCTGGATCGCACCGAAGCCGTGATCCGCCAGATGTCGAGCATCGCCAAGGAGATCCCGGGCGTGGAATCGTCGATCGCCTTCCCTGGCCTGTCGATCAATGGCTTCACCAATGCGCCGAACGCCGGCATCGTGTTCACCAGCCTGAAGCCGTTCAAGGATCGCAAGGGCAAGGACATGAGCGCGGACGCCATCGCCGCCGAGATCAACAAGCGCATGGGCGCCGTCGAAGACGCCTTCGTGCTGGTGCTGTCGCCGCCACCGGTCAATGGCCTGGGCACGACGGGCGGCTTCAAGATGATGATCGAAGACCGCGGCAACGTGGGCTACGACGAGTTGAACAAGGCGGTGCAGAACCTGCAGGGCCGCGCCTGGCAAACGCCGGAGCTTGCGGGTGTGTTCTCCGGCTTCCAGATCAACGTGCCGCAGCTGTTCGCCGACATCGACCGCGTGAAAGCCAAGCAGCTGGGCGTGCCGCTGGCCGCGATCAACCAGACCTTGCAGGTCAACCTCGGTTCGGTGTACGTGAACGACTTCAACCAGTTTGGCCGTACCTACCAGGTGCGCGTGCAGGCCGACGCCGAGTTCCGTTCGCACCGCGAGCAGATCGAGCAGCTGAAGGTGCGCAGCAATAGCGGCGAGATGATTCCGCTGTCGTCGGTCATGCGCGTGAAGGACACCTATGGTCCGGACCGCGTGACCCGCTACAACGGCTATGTCGCGGCCGAGATGAATGGCGGCGCCGCACCTGGCGTGTCGTCGGGCCAGGCGCAAGCCATCATGGAACAGATCGCGAAAGAGACGCTGCCGAAGGGCGTGGCGTATGAATGGACCGAGCTGACCTACCAGGACATCCTGTCGGGTAACACCATGATCTATGTGTTCCCGCTGTGCGTGCTGCTGGTATTCCTGGTGCTGGCCGCCCAGTACGAAAGCTGGACCCTGCCGCTGTCGGTGATCCTGATCGTGCCGATGTCGATCCTGTGCGCACTGGCTGGCGTCAAGCTGTCCGGTGGCGACAACAATGTCTTCACCCAGATCGCGCTGTTCGTGCTGGTGGGATTGGCCTCGAAGAATGCGATCCTGATCGTCGAATTCGCCCGCGAACTCGAAGACCATGGCCGCAGCATCGTCGACGCCGCCCTGGAAGCTTCCCGCCTGCGTCTGCGTCCGATCCTGATGACGTCGATCGCCTTCATCGCCGGCGTGGTGCCGCTGGTGTTCTCGAGCGGCGCCGGCGCCGAGATGCGCCACGCGATCGGTATCGCCGTGTTCTGGGGCATGCTGGGCGTGACCTTCTTCGGCCTGTTCCTGACGCCGCTGTTCTACGTGCTGCTGCGCATGCTGGCCAAGCGTTTCGAAAAACCTGCGAAGGCGCCTGCCGTGGCGCACAGCACGGAAGGAGTACATTGAGATGAACAATCCATTCATTCGACGCGGTGTGGCACCGCTGCTGGCGGCCCTGTTGCTGACTGCCTGCGCTACCCCTGATTTCGTGCAGCCGCAAGTGGCCACCCCAAGCGCCTTCCGCGAGTCGCAGGCGCCGAAAGCGGCCGACGTGGAAGTGGCCGGCATCGACGGCGCGCGCTGGAAGCCGGCGCAGCCGGCCGAGCAGCAGCCGCGCGGCCAGTGGTGGCTGGCCTTCAACGATCCGGCGTTGACCGCGCTGATCGAGGAAGCAGCCGCCAACAACGCGAACCTGTCGGTCGCGGCCAGCCGCGTCAAGCAGGCGCGGGCGATTGCCGGCATTGCCGAAGCCGACCGCATCCCGCAAGTGGGCATCGGCATCGGCGCCCAGCGTGCGCGCCCGTCGGCGCTGGAGTCGAACCTGCCGCAAGGCACCGACACCGAAGCGCGCAACACCTATACCGCGCGCCTGTCGGCCAGTTACGAGGTCGACCTGTTCGGCCGCGTGGCGGCCGGCGTGTCGGCGGCGCGCGGCGACGCGGCAACGTCCGAGGCGAACTACCGCTCGGTGCTGCTGGCGCTGCAGGCCGACGTGGCCCAGACCTATTTCAGGCTGCGCGCGCTGGACGCCGAACTGGTGACGGTGGACCAGACCGTGCGCCTGCGTGAAGAAAGCGTGGGCGTGACCCAGCGCCGCTTCGACCTGGGCGACATCGGCGAATTCGACCTGTCGCGCGCCCGCACCGAGCTGGCCACGGCGCGCGCCGAAGCGATCGGCGTGCAGCGCCAGCGCGCCACGACCGAGCACGCACTGGCGGTCTTGCTGGGTAAACCAGCGGCCGACTACGTGGCCGGCCCGAGTCCGCTGCTCGATTCGAGCCTGATGCCGGCGATCCCGGCCGGCCTGCCATCGACCCTGCTCGAGCGCCGTCCCGACATCGTCGCCGCCCAGCGCGCGATGGAAGCGTCCAATGCCCGCATCGGCGTGGCGCGCGGCGCGATGTTCCCGGCGCTGACCATCAGCGCCGACGGCGGCGGCGTGGGCGGCGTGTTCTCGGAAGTGTTCAAGTGGAGCAGCCGTTCGTGGGTGGTCGGCGCGCTGGCGTCGATGCCCCTGATCGACGGCGGTCGCAATCGCAACAATGTCGTGCGCAGCGAAGCGGCGCTCGAGGAATCGGTCGGTACTTACCGCCAGAGCGTGCTGGTGGCGTTCGCGGAAGTCGAGGACAACCTGTCCGGCCTGCGCATCCTGGCCGGCCAGTCGGCGCAGATCGACGCCGCCGTGGTGTCGGCGCGCCGTTCGGCCGACCTGGCGCAGAAGCTGTATGACGCGGGGCGGTCGAGCTATCTGGAACTGCTCGATGCGCAGCGCAACCTGGCGGCGGTCGAGCGTAGCGCGGTGCAGCTGCGTGGCGACCGTGCCATGACCACCGTGGCGCTGATTCGCTCGCTGGGCGGTGGCTGGGATGCGCCGCAGGCGGGGAGTACGACGCTGGCGCAGCGCTGATCCGCTGATCCGCTGATCCGGTTCTAGCAGGTGTTTTGCCCTTTGCGGCGGTGCGTGAAAGCGTGCCGCCGCTTTTTTTTATGATGCTTGCTGTATGGGCTTTAGGGCACAGCTGGAGCAGCTTACTCTCGCCATGGCTTACGGGATGGCCTGGCAACGTGACGACACTCGAGACGGCTGCGTAGATACGCCCGAACTTCATCAGGCGCATGTCCATCACCATTTCCCAGCATCTCTTCCCTTGCCTCGCGCGCTTGCCTGACGAAGGTCGAATGTTGCTCGACAGCGTGGGCAGCCTGGCGGATCGCGTCCACCATGAATGCATGTGGGCTGATCCCGAGTTCTTGAGCGGCATTGATTACCCGCTGCTTGAGTTCATCGGGGAGCTTGAGCGATGTTGTCGACATGATCTGGTCCATCGGAGGGCGGTGTTACCAAGGTAGCGCCTTCGCGCCCATGGATCAAGGACGAGTGCAGACGAGCGTTACAATGCCGCCATGCAGAAGGCAATTGTCTCCACTCTCACCGGCCTGGCGCCGGTGCTCGACGCCCAAGTGCGTATTCTTGTCCTGGGCAGCTTCCCAGGCGCCGCATCGCTCGCCGCCGGCCAGTATTACGCGCATCCGCGCAATCAATTCTGGCGCCTTATGTCGAACGTCGTGCAAGACGATCTGGCTGCACTGGCTTATGCCGAACGACTGCCGCGCCTGCTGGCTCATGGTGTCGGGCTGTGGGACGTGCTTGGAGAGTGTGAGCGGATCGGCAGTCTGGATTCGGCAATTCGCAAGCCGGCGGCCAATGATTTCGACCGCCTGCGCCAATTATGTCCTTTACTGGAAACAGTCGGCTTCAACGGCCAGGCTTCCGGCAAGTTCGCGCCGCAATTCAGTGCTGCTGGATATCGTACCCTGATACTGCCATCGAGCTCGCCCGCACATATGACGATGTCATTCGAACAGAAGCTCGAAGTCTGGCGCGGCCTGCACTGCGGCGGATGATGGCTTCCTGAGGATTCTTACACTATGAAGATTTTCAAGAGATCATTCACCGCTTCAGCTCTGGCAGCACTGTCCCTGGTGTCGATATGCTCTTCAGCATTGGCGGTCGAGAAGATTGCCAATTTGCCGCAGCCGGACGAAATAAGACGTGTGACGCTTGCGTTTTACGGGCTGCATATCGATACATATGCACCTGTGACGGAGGCACAACTTTTTACGAACGGGTGCATTTATGTCACTGATCCAGGGTCTGATAAAAACCTGGAGCTGCTCGACATTCTGCGCGATGGTGTGACGTTATCGGAGCAGGGACCGCATCGGTTCCGGTTGCGTAATGCAATCGATTTGCACCTGAAGGACAATTCAGTACTTCGCTTGCTGATCAGCGATGCGGGTAACCGAACTCCAGGTGTTTTCGGTACTGCCGATAATGAACTACATAATGCGCAGGCGTTCCTGGTTTCCAACGAGGCGATGTTGAAATCGTTGAGGGTCTGGGCCAGGAACAACCTTCGACCACGACAATCAAACGATCACTGCAACTAATTTCTATTGCATAGCCTGCGGCATGACCCGGAGTAGCTGCACGCGCACCGAGCCCGTTTTCTCGCAACGACGCCTGGTCAACTTTCAGGATCGTAGTAGAACTCGCGCAGCTCTTGCGCGCAGCGGCAGGCCGTGGCGAGCCTTGCCGCCCATTGAACGGCATCGGCGCGTGACGCAAGTTCGAGCACACAAAAGCCGCCATCGAATTGCGCCGTCTGCGGATAGGTCTCGCTCGTGCAACTGCCGTCGGCCGCCACCATCGTCGACCCGACCTCGCTATTGATTCCTCCGCCGAATACGTAGATTCCGGCAGCTTTCGCCTCTCGAATCACCGCGCGCGACGCTTCGCTGACAGCCGCCATCTCTTCGGCAGGAACGTTCATCGCACTCGCAGGGAAGGACACAAGGAATTTTGTCATGGGTTTGCCAGTCAGTTAGCGGATCCGTGTTCCCGTGCCCGTTACCTTGCGCAAATGCGCCAGCTTGGCCGAATACACCTCGCGCATATCCCCGCGCGTGCTGTGATCGACCGCCAGCGCGATATGCTCGCGCGCATCGCCCAAGTGCCCCAGCTTCAGGTGCGCGATCCCCAGCCAGAACCTGAACTCGTCGTTGTACGGCGCGCGCTTCACTTCGCGTTCGAAGTGCGCCACGGCCGCATCGAAATTGCCGGCCTTGAGCGCCACCATGCCCTGGTCGAAATGGAAATAGGGCGGCGTCGGCTCGATCGAGGCGATCCGCTTGGCCAGCGCCTGCGCTTCCTGCGGCCGGCCAAGCGCCGCCAGCAGCGGTTCGAGGTTGCGCAGTACCGCCAGGTTCTCGGGCTCGCGGGTGAGCGCGACCTGGAACACACGCTCGGCCAGCGCCAGTTCGCCGCGGCGCTGGTAGATCACGGCCAGGGTGTTGAGCGCATTCGCCTTGCCCGGCCGCGCTTCGACCGCGGCCCGCGCCCACCAGTAGGCATCGTCGAGATGGCCCTGCACCAGCGACTCGGCCGCGCGATTATTGAGGTACAGGGCGACGACGTCCTGCTCGTCCAGCTCGCGCGAGCGAAACTTCGCCGCGTCCTCGCGCGGAATGAAGTCTACGACCAGCATGCGGTCGGGGCTATAGCCGCCCAGGTTGTCGGCCAGGCGCTGGCCCAGGCCCACGTTGATGTGGGCGCTGGACAGGTACAGTCCTTCCGTGCGGCTCCAGCTGTTCTCGACGTCCACGCTCTGGAAGTAGACCGGCATGCCGAGTTCCTTCGCGAAGGCGGCCGTCATGATCACCAATGACAGGCAGTTGCCCATGCGCGCGGCGTAGGTCTGGCTCGCGGTGCGCGTGATGCGCGACTCGTATTCCAGTTTCAGGTCGGTCTTGCGGTACAAGGCTTCGACCAGGCCATGGCGGGTGCCCTTGGTGCGCAGCAGATTGGTGAAGGCGGGACTTTTCAGGTAGTCGCGCATCTCGGCGCTGAGCGCGAAGAGTTCTCCGGCGCCCACCGGCTCGGAGGGAGGTGCGAAGCGGTCGTCGGCGAACAACGCCGCCGGCGGATTGGAAGAGGGTGCGGTGCTGGCGCAGCCGCCCAGTATCAGGGACAGCGACAGCAATCCAGTCACGAGGGTCTTCATGTCTCCTCCTTGCGCGCAAGGTATTTACGATGAAGTATCCGCCCGCGTCAGGCAGAAGTCAAAGCACTTCAGTCTTCGTGGAAGGCTTCCAGCAATTCGTCCAGGATCTCGGCGGTTTCTTCGTCGGACAGGCCAAGATAGGCGCAGGCCGCGAGGCCGCCCTTGTTCCATTCGTTCGACTCGGCGTGGCCCTGGTAGCGGCAGATCGCGTTCTCGGCCAGCAGCGACAGCGCCACCAGCGAGCGCACCGGCGCGGCGGTGGAGGCGTCGTCGATCACCGCGTAGTCGTGGTGGTGCAGGATGGCCCAGGACACGTGGTCCGACAGGCCCCAGTTGCGCGCCAGCAGGCAGCCGACGGCGGCGTGGCTGGTGTCGTGGCGTTCCACCTCGAGCGCGGTGAAGGGGCGGGTGGCTTCCATCGAAGCCGCGCCATAGGTGACGTTGTAATCCTTGAAACGCTCCATCAGCAGCGGCACGCCGGTGTCGCAGAACAGGCCGAAGGTATGGGCCACGTCCGCCTCGCCCATGCGCAGGCGGCGCGACAGGAACACCATCGCCTGCGCGCGGCGGGTGGAGATGTCCCAGAAGCTGGCCAGGGCCGCGCTGTTGGCGGGAATCGCCTGGCGCGCCAGCAGGCCGGTCATCATCGCCGCCACCTGGTTGATGCCCAGGAACAGGATGGCCTGCTCGATCGACTTGGCCTTGCGGCGGCCGCCATAGATGGCAGAATTGGCAAGCTTCAGGAGTGCGCCGGACATGCCGACGTCGCTCGCCACGATCTTGCCGATGGCGTCCAGCGAAGGATCTTCCGCCGCCAGTTCGCGCTGCAGGTCGGCAAGCAGGCTTGGCCGCGGCGGAATGCGGATCGACTTGATCAAGGCATCGACCTGGTCGAACTGCGGAATGGGCTCGGCGACGGTGTTCATGGAGAGTGAGGACGCGAGTGGGCTTCGCGGAAATGCGGAGGACGCTGCCACTATACCCGAGTCATTTCGATATTGCAGCAAGGCAATGTCATTATCGCCCTGTTCATGTATCAATTTCACCAAAACGGCGGGTCGCCCTGTCCCGCGCTAGAATCGGGCCATGGTGATTTCTACAATTGCAGGGATCGATTTCTCGAAGCCGGCCGACGTCGTGGCGCGCCAGCTGATCGGCGTCACGGTGCTGGTGGACGGGGTTGGCGGGCGCATTGTCGAGACCGAAGCCTATGACCACGAGGACCCGGCCTCGCATGCGTATTCGGGACCGACCGAGCGCAATGCGTCGATGTTCGGGCCGCCCGCGCATGCCTATGTTTACAGGTCGTATGGCATCCACTGGTGCCTGAATTTCGTGTGCCAGGAGGCCGGCCATGGCGCCGGAGTGCTGATCCGCGCGCTGGAGCCGGTCGCGGGGCTGGACGTCATGCGCGCGCGGCGCGATGCGCTCGATGAGCGCCTGCTGTGTTCCGGGCCGGGGAAGCTGTGCCAGGCCCTCGGCGTCACGCGCGCGCATAACGGCATGGCGTTGTCGCAGGCGCCGTTCGCGTTGTCGCCGGCCGAGGCGGGATTGGCGCTGGTGGCGGGGCCGCGCATCGGCATATCGAAGGCGGTTGATGTGCCGTGGCGGTTTGGGTTGGCCGGGTCGAAATTTGTGAGCAGGCCGTTCCGCTGAACTTGGGCACCCGCCTTCGCGGGTGCGACGTGCTGGCTAGCGAGCGTATCCGTTTCTGCGGCGCTTCAGGCGCGCCGCCGTGTTGAAGCCGCGGGCAGGGCGCGCACCGGACCCCCACGCATCGCGCTGCCCGCGGCGCGCCGTTCTCCCACGCCCTGGAAGCCGTCCGGCGCTTCTTCCGCCACCGGTTCCTGCGGCGCTTCGCCGATCGCCCCATCGGCATCCAGCCCGGGCGCGATGCGGAAGATCGCCACCGCCTTGGCCAGGTTGACCGTCTGCTCGTGCAGGCTCTCGGCCGCCGCCGCGGCCTGCTCGACCAGGGCCGCGTTCTGCTGCGTCATGCCGTCCATCTGGCCCACCGCGCGATTGACCTCGGCGATGCCGTCGGCCTGCTCGGTGCTGGCGATGCTGATGCGGCCGATGATGTCGTTCACCTGGCGCACCGACGACACGATGTCGCCCATGCTGGCGCCGGCCTCGCTGACCGAGGCATTGCCGCGCTCGATGATGCTCACCGAATCGGCGATCAGGCCCTTGATCTCCTTGGCCGCCGCCGCCGAGCGCTGGGCCAGCGTGCGCACTTCGGACGCCACGACCGCAAAGCCGCGGCCCTGTTCGCCGGCGCGCGCCGCTTCCACGGCCGCGTTGAGGGCCAGGATATTGGTCTGGAACGAGATGCCGTCGATGACGCCGATGATCTCGACGATCTTGCGCGAGCTGGCCTGGATCGATTCCATCGTCGTCACTGCCTGCTGCACCGCCTGGCCGCCGCGCGAGGCCAGTTGCGCCGCCGCCGCCGCCAGTTCGGACGCCTGGCGCGCATTGCTGGCATTGTCCTTGACCGCCGTGGTCAGGGTCTCCATCGTGCTGGCGGTCTGCTCGAGCGAGCCGGCCTGCATCTCGGTGCGGGTCGACAGGTCGAGGTTGCCGCTGGCGATTTCCTGCGACGCCGTGTCGATCGAGCGCACTGCGTTCATCACGCTGTGCAGGGCGGCGTTCAGGCGCGCGATGGTGTGGTCCAGCGCGCGCGCGGTGTCGTCGATCTCGTCGCGGCCCCGGGCCTTGAGCGGCGGTGCATCGAGCCGGCCCTCGGCCAGTTCGCCGACCGTGTGCGAGATCGCATGGATACCGGCCAGCATCGAACGCCGCACCAGCATCGTCACCACCAGCGACAGTCCGATCGACAGCAGCACCAGGCCGGCCATCGTCCATCCCAGGCCGCGAAATTCCGCCTTGGCGGCGGCGTGGGCGGCCTCGCTCATCTGCTTCTCGACCTGCGCCAGGCGGGTCAGTTCGGCATCAAGGGCGACGAACTGCTGCTCGGCCTTCTGCATCGAGTTGGTGGCGATCGACTGGTCGACCTGTGCCATTTCGATGGTCTCGCCGATCTCCTTGCGGTAGCGCGCCAGCGCCGCCTGCGAAGCTTCGATCGGCGCGCGTTCGTTCGCCTCTGCGCCTAGCGCGAACTTGCCCAGCTTGTTGCCGATGGCAGCATGCTTGCGCTGTATGTCCGACGTCAGGGCCGCCAGCCGGTTCTGGGCGAAGCTGCCGTTGACCCAGGCCAGCAACTGATAGGCGTTGGCATGCGCGAAGCGCGCCTCGCCGGCGACGTCGGCCACCGCCTGCAGGCGCGCGGCGCGCACCTGCACCATGTGTTCGAGCGATGCGTTCTGGCGCACCATGCCGTAATAGGCGGCCGCCGAAAGCAGGGTCAGCAGGACCAGCACGAGTCCCGGGGCCAGCAGCAGTTTCTGGCCGATCCGCAGTTTGTTCAGCATGGGAGTCACTCCGTGAGAGATGGCGTCTCGGCCACGCCATCGCATGCCGAGCCGCCGTCGTCCCCGCGCAGGCGGGGACCCAAGTTTGCCAGCGTCGCGACGACGCCTTCAGTAACTCACTTCTTGTAAATGCCCGCCTCCAGCACCACGTCGTCGACCAGCAGGATATAAGTCGTCTTCGGCTCGATCTTGCCCGTGGTCGGATTCTTGTACTGGTAATCGACCCAGCCCTTGCCCTTGGCGGCGGCCAGCTCGATGATCTCGCGCCGGTATTTCTTGCCGTTCGCATCCGGCACGTCGGTCAGGTCCTTGCCGACGATCGATGGGTTGTAGGGGTGGGCGAGCACGATGCCGGTCTTGACGTCGCGCAGGTCGACATACAGCGCGCCCTGGACGAAGCTCGGATCCTTGGCATTGATAAGCCTCATCATCTCGGCCTTGCCCTTGGCCTTGATCACGGCGGCGCCGCGCTCGGCCATCGCGATGGCGTCTTTCTCGGTCGGTTCATTGGCCAGGGCGGTCGTGGAGGCCAGCCCCAGGCACAGGGCGGCAGCGGTGGCAATCATCTTCATGGGTGGCTTCCTTTCGCGTGGAGTGCTTGTAGGATATTTCTCAAGTGCACGCACTAATGTACCGAGCCGCGACGGCGCCAGATTGCGTTCGCACAACGGCAAGGCCCGACGAGCGGTCGCGTTGTGTCCTTGCCTCATTTTTTCCTACCGCGCTACTGGTTTGTCTTAGCTCCGGCCCAGAAGACAGTCTGATTGATTGGTGGCAATTCCTGTTGCATACAGGCTCCCTAACATGGGTGCTTCCCGGCAACTCGCCGCCTATCCCGTCTTTCCTGGAGAATTCTCGTGACCATGACCGCATCGACGCCCTCCAAGTTCAAGCCGTACACGCGCCAATCGATTGTCACCGCGCGCCAATGGGAATGGCTCACGCCCGAGCTGCAGGAAGCGGTGCAGGTGGTGTCCCACGTGCTGCCGTTCCGCACCAACGCCTATGTGATGGATGAGCTGATCGACTGGAAGCGCGTGCCCGACGACCCGATCTACCGCCTGACCTTCCCGCACCGCGACATGCTGCCCGCCCACGAATACGAGCAACTGCGCGAGCTGGTGCTGCACAAGAAGGGCGATGCCGCCATCGCGCGCCTGGTGCACGACATCCGCATGCGCATGAACCCGCACCCGGCCGGCCAGATGACCCATAACGTGCCGCGCGTGAACGACGCGCCGCTCAAGGGCCTGCAGCACAAGTACAAGGAAACCGTGCTGTTCTTCCCGAGCGCCGGCCAGACCTGCCACGCGTATTGCACCTTCTGCTTCCGCTGGCCGCAGTTCGTCGGCATGGACGACATGAAGTTCGATGCGCGCGAGTGCAGCGAGCTGGTGGCCTACCTCAAGATGCATCCGGACGTGACCGACGTGTTGATCACCGGCGGCGATCCGATGATCATGAATACGCGCTCGCTCGCCGAATTCCTCGAACCGCTGCTGGCGCCCGAGCTGGGCCACATCCAGAACATCCGCATCGGCACCAAGTCGGTCGCCTATTGGCCGCAGCGCTTCGTGTCGGACAAGGACAGCGACGACCTGCTGCGCCTGTTCGAGAAGGTGGTGGCAAGCGGGAAGAACCTGGCCATCATGGGCCACTACAACCACGCGGTCGAGATCCGCCAGCCGATCGCCCAGCAGGCGGTCAAGCGCATCGTCGGCACCGGCGCCACCCTGCGCATGCAGGGCCCCCTGATCCGCCACATCAACGAAGACCCGAAGAGCTGGGCCGAGCTGTGGACCACCGGCGTGCGCCTGGGCGCCATTCCCTATTACATGTTCGTCGAGCGCGACACCGGCCCGCGCGACTATTTCGCGCTGCCGCTGGCGCGCGCCCACGAGATTTTCCAGGAGGCGTATTCGATGGTCTCCGGCCTGTCGCGCACCGTGCGCGGGCCGTCGATGAGCGCCTTCCCGGGCAAGGTCGTGATCGACGGCGTGGTCACCATCAATGGCGAAAAGCTGTTCGCGCTGCAGTTCCTGCAGGCGCGCAATCCCGAATGGGTGCGCCGGCCGTTCTTCGCCAAGTTCGACGCCAATGCCACCTGGCTCGACCACCTGAAGCCCGCGTTCGGGCGTGACCGCTTCTTCTTCGAGCTCGAAAGCGGCGGCCCGCTGCGCGGCCCCGGCGGACGGGTAATCCCGCTGGTGCCGGCCGGCCAGCGCGGCGGCGAAGCCCAGCCCGACGCGGCTTGACGCCGATCGCGTGTCAGCGATGCAGCCCGCCAGCAGCCTGGTTTCGCCGGCACCCCTGCGCCTGTCCGGCGTGGGGGTATTTTTCTACGTCTTCCTGCCGTTCGCGCTCGGGCACTTTTTGTCTTCGCTGCTGCGCAACGTGAACGCGGTGCTGGCCTCGCACCTGGTGGGGGTGCTGGCGCTCACGCCGGGCCAGCTCGGATTATTGACCAGCGCGTTCTTCTTCGCCTTCGCCCTGGTCCAGTTGCCGGTCGGGATGGCGCTCGACCGCTACGGGCCGCGCCGGGTGCAGGTAGTGATGCTGCTGCTCGCGTCAGGCGGCGCGCTGCTGTTCGCGCACTGCAGCAGCTTTTATGGCCTGCTGGCGGCGCGCGCCATCATGGGCTGCGGCCTGGGCGGCTGCTTCATGGCGGCGGTCAAGGCGATCTCCACCTGGATCGCGCCCAACCGGCTGCCGTCGGTGCACGGCTACCTGATCGCGGTCGGCGGCATGGGCGCGGCCAGCGCCACCATGCCGGTGCGCGCCGCGCTGGAATACACCGACTGGCGCGGCCTGTTCTGCCTGCTGGCGGCGCTGGTGGCGTGTACCGGCCTCTTGATCGCGCTGCTGTACCCGAAGGCCGATGGTCCCGCCGCCCAGCGCGGACCGCTGCTGCCGGCCCTGCGCGAAGTCTGGCGCGCGCCGAGTTTCAGGGCGGTGGCCTCGCTGGTGCTGATCCCGCATGCGGTGTTCTTCGGCGTGCAGGGTTTGTGGATCGGGCGCTGGCTGTCCGATGCGGGGCGCTTTTCCGAGCCCGCGGTCGCCTACCTGCTCTACCTGGGCATGGCGGCGGTGGTATTCGGCGCGATCGCTGTCGGCATGGTCACCGAGTGGGCCGGGCGGCGCGGCATGCCGCCGCTCGACGTGGCGGCCGCCGGCATCACTTTCTTCGTGCTGGTGCAGGCGGCGTTCGTGATCGGCTACCGGCCTAGCTTCGCGATGCTGTCGGTGATGTTCACGCTGGTGGGCACGATCACCGGCATCGAATACGCCATCGTGGCGCAATCGATGCCACGCGAACTGACGGGGCGCGCGGCCACTTTCCTGAATCTCTTGATCTTCATCGGCGCCTTCCTGGTGCAGGCCGGCTTCGGGCTGGTGATTGGCCTGTGGACGCCCGATGCGCTCGGCCGCGCGCCGCCCGAGGCCTACCGCGCCGCGTTTGCCCTGCTGTTGCTGATCCAGCTGCCGGGCCTGTGGCGCTTCGCGCGCCGGCGCATCACGCTGACGGCTGGGCTTGCTCAGCCGTAACGTGCGAGGCAACATTTATTGTCAGATACACTTCCCCCATTCGTATTCTGGGGGAACGTCATGCGTCAACCACTTCCGCTCCTGTGCGCGGGCGCCGGCATGCTGTTGCTGGCGGCCTGCGGCGACAAATCGACCTTGCCGGCGGGCGCCGACGTCGGTCCGCAACCGATATTGAAGGCGCCGAACAGGACGCTGATCCCGACCGTGCAGATCGCGCCGGCCAAGGGCTGGCCCGCGAACACGACGCCGACCCCGGCGCCGGGCCTGGCGGTGAACGCCTTCGCCACCGCGCTCGACCATCCGCGCTGGGTCTACGTGCTGCCCAATGGCGACGTGCTGGTGGCCGAGACCAATGCGCCGGAACGGCCCGCGAAAAAAGGCATCGTCAACTGGGTGCAGGGCAAGGTGATGGCGCGCGCCGGCGCCGGCGTGGCGAGCGCGAACCGCATATCGCTGCTGCGCGATGCCGATGGCGATGGCGTGGCCGAGTTGAAGCGCGTGTTCATCAAGGACCTGCACTCGCCGTTCGGCATGGCGCTGGTGGGCGACTCGCTATACGTGGCCAATACCGATGCGGTGGTGCGCTTCCCGTACCGGGAAGGGGCGACCGAAATCCTCGACAAGCCGCAGCAGGTGGCGCCGCTGCCGGGCGGTCCGCTGAACCACCACTGGACCAAGAACATCATCGCCAGCAAGGACGGCAGCAAGCTGTACGCGACCACGGGCTCGAACAGCAACGTCGCCGAGAACGGCATCGAGAACGAGAAGGACCGCGCCGCGATCCTGGAGATCGATATCGCGAGCGGCCAGACGCGCGTGTTCGCATCGGGCCTGCGCAATCCGAACGGCATGGCGTGGAACCCGGACACCGGCGCCTTGTGGACGGTCGTGAACGAGCGCGACCTGATCGGCAGCGACCTGGTGCCCGACTACCTGACCTCGGTGAAGGATGGCGGCTTCTATGGCTGGCCATACAGCTACTTCGGCAAGCACGTCGACACCCGGGTCGAGCCGCCGCGGCCCGACCTGGTGGAAAAGGCAATCGTACCGGACTACGCGCTGGGCGCTCACGTGGCGGCGCTTGGGCTGGCCTTCTACGAAGGAGCGTTGCTGCCGGCGCAGTACAGGAACGGCGCCATCATCGGCAACCACGGTTCATGGAACCGCAAGCCGCGGTCGGGCTATAACGTGGTATTGGTGCCGTTCAAGGATGGCATGCCGAACGGGAAGCCGGTCGAGATGCTGACCGGCTTCGTCAACAAGGAGGGCGAAGCCCATGGCCGGCCGGTGGGCGTCGCGGTCGACCATAAGGGGGCAGTGCTGGTGGCCGACGATGTCGGCAACGTGATCTGGCGCGTGGTGCCGGATCCGGGTTAATTCGCGTAAAGCACCAACTATTAAGGTCGTACCCGCGCAGGCGGGTACCCAAGTCCTACGCGCTGCCACCATTGTTCGCCGTAGCGTCAGTGCATGAAACTTGGGTTCCCGCCTGCGCGGGAACGACGTATCTAGGCAGCGGGTTCGAATGCGCCGTCAGGCGCACCCACTCACCAGCAGTACCGGAATCCCCATCCACGCAATCGCCACCACGGCCAGCACCGCGCTGGCCGCGGCCACGTAGTCCACGAACTCGGTCGACCCGGCCCGCAGGCGCTTGCCGGCGACGATGCCGATCCACACGCAGGCCGCAATGGCCAGCAGCGTGACACCCCCCAGCAGCCAGGGATTCGGCCCCTCCGGCCGCCAGGCGCCGGGCGTGCACTGGGCCGCCGCCACGATATAGCTGAAGCCGAAATGCGCGGCCCAGATCAGGAAGGGAAGCGAGGCGCGCGTGGCGCGCCGGAAGAATTGGTCGTCCATCATCAATCCATCACCAGCAGCAGGCCGCGGATCACCACCATGGCGGTCAGGCCCTGCAGGGTCACGTAATGCCAGATCAGCGCGATATTGTCGCGCGTGGCGCGGTTTTCAGGCTTGACCAGGCCGCGCCAGGCGCGCACGCACAGGTAAGGAGCGCCCAGCAGCAGCACGAACAGCATCACGCCCTGGAAGCCGAGCATGATCGAGATCGAGGCGTTCCACGCATCCCTGGTGCCGTCCAGGTGCACCAGGCGCCAGCTATGCACGTCGAGCAGGAAGGCGGCCGTGGTGCAGGCCAGCGCCGCCAGCGTGGTCCAGGCCATGCCATGGTTCGTGAGGCGGCCGCTCAACCAGACCAGGCCGGAACCCGCCAGCAGCAGCGCGGCTGCGCCGATGGTGTACATCCCATCCGGCAGCGAGGCCCCCGGCGGTGGGCAGATCTCGAGCCGCATCGAGGTGTGGATATAGGTGTAGGCGAAGGACCAGAAGATCCCGTAGATCACGATCAGCATGATGAAGGTGCCCCACCACGAATGCGAGGCCACGCCGCGCGCGCCGATCGGCAGTTCGAGGCCGCCGCCGACCGGCGCCCGTGTCATGTTCACGCTGCGGTCGGACTGCCACAGCCAGCCGATGATGGAAGCGATCGCGATGAAGCCGCAGATGAAGGCCAGCACCATCGCCTTCACGGTCAGCAGCAGGAAGAAGCCGGCGGTGCCGGCCGCGCCGATCACGGTCAGCCAGCTGTCGCTCGGCAGGATCATCAGGTAGGTCGGCGTCGCGCTGACCGGGCTGGTGGCGATCGTCTCGCGGCGGCCGGTGACGGTGCCGGGCAGGTAGTGGCGGCCTTCCTCGACTTCCTTCGACAGGGTCGGCTGGTCCCACAAGGGATCGTCGGAAGTAATGATCGGGATGCTGCGGTTGCCGTAGTCCTCGTTGGGCAGCCATTCGAGCGTGGCCGCATTCCACGGATTACCGGTGTCTTTCTTCGGCCGGCGCAGGGTGCGGGTGGCGTCGACGATCATGACCACGATGCCGAGGGCGAACATGAAGGCGCCCACGGTCGACAGCATATTGAGCCAGTCCCAGCCCATCTCGTGCGAGTAGGTATAGACCCGGCGCGGCATGCCGTACAGGCCCGTGATGTGCATCGGGAAGAAGGTGATGTTGAAGCCGCCGAACAGCAGCCAGAAGATCGGTTTGGCCCAGCGCTCGGACATCTGGTTGCCGTTGATGAGCGGCAGCCAGTAATAGATGGCGGCAAACACCGGGAACACCATGCCGCCGATCAGCACGTAGTGCAGGTGGGCGACGATGAAATAGGTGTCGTGCACCTGCCAGTCGAACGGGATCACGGCCACCATCACGCCGGTCAGCCCGCCCAGCACGAAGATGAACATGAAGCCGAGCATGAACAGGGTCGGCGCATTCATTTTTATCCGCCCGCTCCACAGCGTGGCGATCCAGCCGAACACCTGGATGCCGGTCGGGATCGCGACCGCCATGCTGGCCGCCGAGATCAGGCTCATCTCGAGCACGCCTAGGCCGGCGGTGAACATGTGGTGGGCCCAGAGGCCGAAGCTGAAGATGCCGACGCCGACCAGCGCCACCACGATCACGCGCCGCCCCACCAGGCGGTTCTGGGCGATGGTCGGGATCATGGTCGAGATCATGCCGGCCGCCGGCAGGAAGATGATGTAGACCTCGGGGTGGCCGAAGAACCAGAACAGGTGCTGCCAGATCAGCGGATCGCCGCCGCGCTCGGGATCGAAGATCGGCATGTTCAGCGCGCGCTCGAGCTCCAGCAATGCCGTGCCGGCGATCACGGCCGGGAAGGCGATGATGATCATCACGCCCACCACCAGCATCGCCCAGGCATACACCGGCATGCGGCGCAGGGTCATGCCCGGCGCGCGGGTGAACAGGATGCCGACGATCAGCTCGATCGCGCCGGCAATCGCCGAGATCTCGATGAAGCCGATCCCCAGCAGCCAGAAGTCGGCGTTCAGGCCGGGCGAATACTTCATGCCGGTCAGCGGCGGATACATGAACCAGCCGCCATCCGGCGCCAGGCCCCAGAACAGCGTGCAGAAGAAGGCCAGGCCGCCGAAGGCATAGGCCCAGAAGGCGTAGGCCGACAGGCGCGGGAAGGGTAAATCGCGCGCGCCGAGCATGTTCGGCAGCAGGTAGACCGCGATCGCCTCGACGATCGGGATCGCAAACAGGAACATCATCACGGTGCCGTGCATCGTGAAGATCTGGTTGTAGGTGCTGGCCGCCACCAGGTCGTTGTCCGGCACCGCCAGCTGCACCCGCATGATCAGGGCCAGGATGCCGGCCAGGATGAAGAACAGGATCGCCGTGCCGATGTACAGCAGGCCGATATTGGTGTTGTTGACCGACTTGAAGAAGCGCCAGCCGCGCGGCGTTTCCCAGACCTCTTCGAGGCGGGTCAGCTCCAGTGGAGGGCGCGGCAGCGGGTTCGGCAATTCGTCGTTCAGGGTAGCGTCGCGCGTCGTCATTTGAGGTGCTCGAGATAGGTGGCCATTGCGCGCAGGGTCTCGCCGTCCAGGTCAGGGGTGGGCGGCATGAACACGCCCGGCTTGATGGCTTGCGGGTCGGCGATCCAGCCGGCCAGCGTGCCGCGGTGGTTGCGCAGGGTACCGGCGGCGATCTCGCGGCGGCTGCCGACGTGGGTCAGGTCCGGCCCCAGGCGCGAGGTGTCGGCGATCCGTTCCTGCTGCGAGAACGGCGGCACGTCGGTCACGCCGCGGATGGTGTGGCAGGCCTGGCATTGCTGCGCCAAAAAGGCGTCGCGGCCGCGCTGCAGCACGGTGGTGTCGGCCGGCAGCGCGGGCTGGGCCCGGCGCGCCAGCCAGGCGTCGAATTCGGCGCGCGGCAGGGCGATCACGTGGAAGGCCATGCGCGCGTGCTGCTCGCCGCAGTATTCGGCGCACTGGCCGCGGTAGACGCCCGGCTTGTCGGCGCGCAGGGTCAGGCCGGTGACGCGGCCCGGAATCATGTCGCGCTTGCCGGCCAGCGCCGGCACCCACAGGCTGTGGATCACGTCGGAGGCCGTCATGCCGAGATAGACCGGTTCGCCGACCGGGATGTGGATTTCGTTGGCGGTGATGATCTCGCGATTGCTGGCAGGGTCGCGGTAGCGCACTTCCCACCACCACATCTTGCCGGTGACGGAAATGCTCATCGCCTTGTGCGAGGTCTGTTCGGCCAGTTGCGCGCTGCGCCAGGTGCTCCATGCCAGCAGGGCGGTGAGCACCACCACCGGGAAGGCGATGCCGGCGCCGAACAGCCAGATGCCGGGCCTGACCGGGCGCGCCTGTCGCCGCATGGCGAGCGCCAGCAAGGCCATCACGAACACGAAGATGAGCGTGCCGCCGATGAACAGCACCCAGGTGAACTGGTGGATGATGGCGGCGTCGGCGCCGGCCGGGTGGAGGACGGATTGCAGGTCGTTCATTTCAGGGTGTACATGAAAGCCGCCATATGGCGCGCCTCTTGTTCGGAAATGCCGAGCGCCGGCATCAGGGTGCCGGGCTTGACCGCGGGTGGGTTCTGCAGGAAGCGGATCATGTTCTCGGGCTGGTTCGGGATGCTGCCCGCGATATAGCTCAGGCGGCCCATGTACTGCAGCGAAGGGCCGGCATCGCCGTTCGTGCCCTGCACCTCGGGAATGAAGTGGCAGGCGGCGCACTGGTATTGCTGGGTCAGCAGGCGGCCGCGCTCCGGGTCGCCGCCTTCGACGCGGCTGGACTTGTCCTGGCTGCCGCAGCCGCTCGCCAGCACGGCGCACAGCAGCATGGCGCCGGTGCGCCAGGCCGGATGCAGGCGATCGTATTGACAGATATTCATGCGCACGGTTGGTTTTTCGTGAAAAAGCTGTGGCTTTTATAATACAAGAAATTAGATGTCATTTTTTTAACGGAACGCCCTAGGTTATGCTATCCAATCGTGCACGACTTATCGTCAAGACCATCGCGCTGACCCTGACGGGGTTGGGTGTGGCCGGCGCCATCGGCGGCCTGGTCGTGCTGCGCGGCGGCTTCTACGACATCAGCGCCACCGAGCAGCACTATCCGTTCATCTATACCGTGCTGGCCCAGGGCATGCAGGCCTCGGTTGCCCACCATGCGCGCGATATCGTGGCGCCCGCCGACCTGGGTGCGCCGGCACGGGTGCCGCGCGGCGCCGCGCTGTACCAGGCCAACTGCGTGCAATGCCATGGCGGCCCGGGCGTGGCGCCGTCGCTGCATGGCCTGAGCATGCAGCCGGCGCCGGGGCCGCTGGTCGATGCCGACACCAACTGGAAGGCGCGCGAGCTGTACTGGATCACCCGCCATGGGGTCAAGATGAGCGGCATGCCGGCCTGGGAATACCACCTGAGCGAAGACGAGTTGTGGGACGTGGTGGCGTTTGTCAGCGCCATGCCCGGCATGACGCAGGGCGATTTCCGGCGCCTGACCGGGGATCCCGTCGCCCAGTCATCGACCGCAGGGGAGGCGCCATGAACCGTACCCGCATCGCCGCGCTGGCGATCCTCGGCATGCTGCTGGCCGGCTGCGGTCCGACCCGGCCCGCGCCCGGCATCCAGGGCGACCCGGAACGCGGCAAGGTAGCGCTGACCCAATACGCCTGCCACTCCTGCCACATCGTCCCCAGCATCCCCGGTTCGAAGGTCTATGTCGGCCGGCCATTGGACGACATGGCCGAGCGCCGCTACATCGCGGGCAAGCTGCCGAACAACCAGCACAACCTGGCGCGCTGGCTCATGGACCCGCAAGCCATCGATCCGGGCAATGCGATGCCGAACCTGGGCGTGAGCGAGCGTGACGCGATCGACATCAGCGCCTATCTGCTCAGTCAATAAGCGACGATCCTTGCTATCATTCGCGGTTTGACGCGGGCTGCCACGGCCTGCGCGTTCACGACCGAGGAAGAACATAATGAGATTGGTGCGCTATGGCCGCCCGGACAAAGAGAAGCCGGGCCTGTTCGACGAAGAGGGCCGCCTGCGCGACCTGTCCGGGATCATCGACGACATCGATCCGTCGCAGCTGTCCGGCAAGGCGCTGCGCAAGCTGGCGAAGATCGACCACAAGACGCTGCCGCTGGTGCGCGGCAATCCGCGCCTGGGCGTGCCGGTCAAGGGCGTCGGCAAATTCATCGGCATCGGCATGAACTATGCCGACCACGTCGCCGAGACCAGGTCCACGATGCCGAGCGAGCCGGTGTTCTTCACCAAGGCGATCAGCTCCCTGAACGGCCCGGACGACCCGATCCAGCTGCCGAAAGGCTCGAAGAAGACCGACTGGGAAGTCGAACTGGGCGTGATCATCGGCGAACGCGCGCAGTATGTGACCGAAGAAGAAGCACTGAAGCACGTGGCCGGCTACTGCGTGGTCAACGACGTCTCCGAGCGCGCCTTCCAGTTCGAGATGGGCTCGCAGTGGGACAAGGGCAAGGGCTGCGACACCTTCGGCCCGGTCGGTCCCTTCCTGGTCACGCGCGACGAGATCTACGACGTGCAAGACCTCGACCTGTACCTGGAACTGAATGGCAAGCGGATGCAGACCGGGAATACCTCGAGCATGATCTTCAGCGTGGCGCAGATCGTCAGCTATGTGTCGCGCTTCATGACCCTGGAGCCGGGCGACATCATCACCACCGGCACTCCGCCGGGCGTGGGCATGGGCCGTGCGCCGCAGCGCTTCCTCAAGAAGGGCGACCAGCTGCGCCTGGGGATTGCTGGCCTGGGCGAGCAGCAGGCCGACGTGGTCGCCTTCCCCAAATAAGCGTCATCCCCGCGGAGGCGGGGACCCAAGTTTTCTCTCCACTCAATCCGGCATGCGCCACGCGCCCTCCTCGGGCACGCTGGTGCGCGCCGTATTCATCACCATGGCCAGCAGGGTGTAGTAGCCGTTGATCCCGATCAGGTCGACCACGCCGTGCTCGCCGAACAGCGCGAGCGCGTCCGCATACACCCGGTCCGATACCGCCTTGTGCTCGTGCAGTTCGACGCAGAAGTCGTGCACCACCGCCTCGTCCACCAGCATGTCGGCCGGCCGCTCGCGCGCCGCGATGGCCGCAATCACCGATGAGGGAATGCCCACCTGGGCCGCGATCGGCGCATGGATCGCCCATTCCACCTGCTGGTCCCACTGGCGCGCCGTGACCAGGATCGCCAGCTCCGACAGCCGTCCCCCGATCGCGCTGCGGTAGCGCAGGTATTCGCCCATGCGCTGTGCATGACTCATCAGTTCGGGACTGCGCAGCAGCGGCACGAAGGGCCCGTACACGGCGCCGCGCGGGCCGGCGGCGATCTCCTGGGCGGCGGCGCGCTGGGCCGCGCTCAGTTCGTGGTCAAGGATGGGGCCGAGGCGCTCGCTCATGTGTTGCACCAAAAGTGAATCCACGGAAATATTCGCACGGCCTGCGCTAAAAATCAAAAGAAGCCGCTGCCGGCGCGCTTATCGTCAAGTGTCGTTTCCACTGGAGGATCGCCTGTCATGAGCCACATCATCCACCGCAGCCTGCGCCAGGTGCCGCCCCTCGCGGCCGGCGGCGAAGGCATCATCCTGCGCGACACCGACGGCAAGGCCTATATCGACGCCAGCAGCGGCGCCGCCGTGTCTTCGCTGGGCCACGGCCACCCGGACGTGATCGCGGCCATGCACCGCCAGATCGACCGCTGCGCCTATGCCCACACCGCCTTCTTCACCACCGATGTGGCCGAGCAGCTGGCCAAGCGCCTGGTCGACGGCGGGCCGCCAGAAATGGGCGGCGTGTATTTCGTCTCGGGCGGCTCCGAGGCGATGGAGACCGCGCTCAAGCTGGCGCGCCAGTACTGGGTCGAGATGGGCGAGCCGCAGCGCACCTGCTTCCTGGCGCGCCGCCAGAGCTATCACGGCAACACGCTCGGCGCGCTGGGCGTGGGCGGCAACGAGTGGCGCCGGCGCGCCTTCGCGCCGCTGTTGAAGGATGCGCTGCGGGTCTCGGCCTGCTACGAATACCGCGGCCGCGCCAATGGCGTGAGCGTCGACGACTACACCGCCGGCCTGCTCGACGAGCTGGAAACCACCATCCTGCGCGCCGGCGCCGGGAACATCATCGCCTTCGTGGCCGAGACGGTGGTGGGGGCGACCGGCGGCGCCATCCCGCCCACGCCAGGCTATTTCCAGGGCGTGCGCGAGATATGCGACCGGCATCGCATCCTGTTCATCGCCGACGAAGTCATGTGCGGCATGGGCCGCACCGGCACCATGTACGCGATCGAGCAGGACGGCGTGGCGCCCGACATCGTGGCCGTGGCCAAGGGCCTGGGCGCCGGCTACCAGCCGATCGGCGCGGTGCTGGCGCACCAGGCCATCGTCGACTGCCTGCGCAGCCGCAGCGGCATGTTCCAGCATGGGCACACCTATATCGGCCATCCGGTGGCGGCCAGCGCGGCGCTGGCGGTGCAGCAGGTGATCGAGCGCGACGACTTGCTGGCGCGGGTGCGCAGCCGCGGCGCGGTGCTGCGGCGCATGCTGGGCGACGTGTTCGGGGTGCACGAACACGTGGGCGACATCCGCGGGCGCGGGCTGCTGCTGGCGCTGGAATTCGTGAAGGATCGTGAAACGAAGGAGCCGTTCGCGCCTGAGCGCAAGCTGCATGCGGCGATCAAGGCCGAGGCGATGGCGCGCGGCCTGCTGGTCTATCCGATGGGAGGGACGATCGATGGACAGCACGGCGACCATGTGCTGCTGGCGCCGCCGTTCATTGCGACGCCGGCGGATCTGTCGGAGATCGTGTCGCGGTTGGCAGAGGCAGTGGATGCAGCTGTTAACCCTACGCGATAACTTTACGAATCCACTTCGCGATGTCCTGCACCTCTTCCAGGCACAAGGTGTGCTGCATCTGGTAGGCATGCCACTCGACCTGGTAGCCGAGCGATTCGAGCACCTTGCGCGAGTCTTCGGCACGCGCGAACGGCACCACCGGATCCTGCACGCCGTGCGCCATGAAGATCGGCGTGGCCTTGCTTTGCTCGGTGCGCTCGGCGCCGGCGACGCTTGCCAGCGGCAGGTAGCCCGACAGGCACATCATGCCGGCCAGTGGCTCCGGGTGGCGCAGGCCGGTCTGCAGGGTCATCGCGCAGCCCTGCGAGAAGCCGGCCAGGATGATGCGCGAGGCCGGGATGCCGCGCGCCTTCTCGCGCGCGATCAGCGCCTCGACCTGCAGCTGCGAGGCGCGCAGGCCGGCTTCGTCTTCGCGCCGCACCAGGTCGGTGGCGACGATGTCGTACCACGAGCGCATCACGTAGCCGCCATTGATCGTCACCGGCATCGTGTTCGCATGCGGGAACACGAAACGGATGCCGGGCAGGCCGGCCAGGTCGAGTTCGCGCACGATCGGCACGAAGTCGTTGCCATCGGCGCCCAGGCCGTGCAGCCAGATGATCGCAATGGACGGATTCGGCGCGGTTTCGATCTCGATGTTTTCCAGCAGCTGGCTCATAGACTCTCTTGTTTAAACGGTTGGCGTACGCAGCGCCGATTTGGGACGGAAGGTCTTGCTCACGGCCGGGTCGGTTTCCATGTACGGACCGCCGATCAGGTCGATGCAATAGGGGACGGCCGCGAAAATGCCGCCGACGACCGTGTTGCCTGCATCGTCCTTCAGCCCTTCGAGGGTTTCCTTGATCGACTTCGGTTGGCCCGGCAGGTTCATGATCAGGGCCGCATGCTCAAGCGTCTCGCGGATCACGGCGGTCTGGCGCGACAGGATGGCAGTCGGCACGAAGCGCAGGCTGATCTGGCGCATCTGCTCGCCGAATCCGGGCATCTCTTTCGTGGCGACGGCCAGCGTGGCCTCGGGCGTAACGTCGCGTCGCGCCGGGCCGGTGCCGCCGGTGGTCAGCACCAGGTGGCAGCGCGCCGTGTCGACCAGCTCGACCAGGGTCGCCTCGATGGCGGCGCGCTCGTCGGGGATCAGGCGCGTCTCGATGCGATATGGGGTCGTGATCGCCCCGGCCAGCCATTCGGTCAAGGCGGGAATGCCCTTGTCTTCGTACACGCCGCCGCTGGCGCGGTCGGAGACCGACACCAGGCCGATCACCAGTTCTGGATTACTCGCGCTGTTACTCGGATTCGGACTCGTCATCGTTGCCTTCTTCTTCAGCGTCGGCGTCGGCTTTCTTCTTCTTGCCCAGGTCCTTCAGGATCTGGAAGATCTCGCGGTAGGCCTTCGGCGGCTTGGATTCGGCAACTTCCTTGCGCGCGTTGCGGATCAGCGTGCGCAGGTGCTGGACGTCGAGTTCGGGATTTTCTTCGAGCAGGGTGGTCAGCGCCTTGTCGTCGGCGAGGAGCTTTTCGCGGCGGCGCTCGAGCGCGTGCAGGGCGGCCGTCTCGGCCTTCGAGGCGCCTTTCCAGCTGTCGATGGTGCGCTGGATGACGGCGATTTCTTCCTCGTCCAGGGTGCGCATCTTCTTGCCCACGAACTGCAGCGCGCGGCGGCGGCCTTCGTGGTTGGTGATGGTCTGGGTTTCAAGGATGACATCGCGAATATCGTCCGGCATCGGCACGCGCTTGACGCGGTCGCGCGGGGCGTCGACGAGCTGTTCGCCGAGCTTTTGCAACTCGTTCGACTGGCGCTTGAGTTCCGACTTGGAAGGGCGGTCGTATTCGGGTTCGAATTCGTTCGACTGGAAGCCGACCGAGCCGCGATTTGGATTAGGCATGATATGAATGGATTTGATTGGCGCTGGGCCGATCAGTGAAAACGGTAAACGGCTGCTATGATAACTGTTTTAGGGCCTGCCACGAAAAACACCCATGAAAGACACCGCTTTTACCCACACCCAGGATCAGCTCAAACAGCTGGCGCGCGACGTGCTGGCCTTCGCCCGCGAGCAGGGCGCGACCGACGCCTCGGTCGAGATCAGCGAAGGGAGCGGTCTGTCGGTTTCTGTACGTAAAGGCAACATCGAGACAATCGAGCAAAACAAGGACAAGGGCCTTGGCGTCACCGTCTACGTGGGCCAGCGGCGCGGCAATGCCAGCACCTCCGATTTCTCGACCGCCTCGCTCAAGGCCACCGTCGAGGCGGCGGCCAATATTGCCCGCTTCACTGCCGAGGACGATTGCGCCGGCCTGCCCGATGCCGATTTGCTCGAGACCAATCCCCGCGATCTGCGCCTGTTCTACCCCTGGCAGATCGACACCGAAGAAGCGGTCGAGCTGGCCAAGCGCTGCGAGAATGCCGCTTTCGAGGTCGACAAGCGCATCACCAATAGCGAAGGCGCCAGCGTCTACGTGCAGCAGTCGCATTTCGTCGGCGCCAACACGCGCGGCTTCATCGGCGGCTATCCGTTCTCGCGCCACACGATCTCGGTGGCGCCGATCGCCGGCAAGGGCAACAAGATGCAGCGCGACGACTGGTACACTTCGTCGCGCAACCCGAAAGAACTGGCCAAGCCAGAGAAAGTCGGCCGCTACGCCGCCGAGCGCGCGCTGGCGCGCCTGAACGCGCGCAAGCTCAACACCCGCACCTGCCCGGTACTGTTCGAGGCGCCGCTGGCCGCCGGCCTGCTGGGCGCCTTCGTGCAAGCCGTGTCGGGCGGCGCGCTGTACCGCAAGTCGACCTTCCTGCTCGACACCCTGGGCAAGCAGGTATTCCCCTCGCATATCCAGATCGTCGAAGACCCGCACCTGATCGGCGCGGTCGGCTCGGCGCCGTTCGATGAAGAAGGCGTCAAGACCGTGCGCCGCAAGGTGATCAAGGATGGCGTGCTGCAGGGGTACTTCCTGTCCTCTTACTCGGCGCGCAAGCTGGGCATGCAGACCACCGGCAATGCCGGCGGCTCGCACAATCTCGAGATCGTCTCGAAAGACACCCGCCGCAGCGACGATTTCGAAGGCATGCTGCGCAAGCTCGGCACCGGCCTGCTGGTGACCGAGCTGATGGGGCAGGGCGTCAATTACGTGACCGGCGATTATTCGCGCGGGGCGTCCGGCTACTGGGTCGAGAACGGCGTCATCCAGTACCCGGTCGAAGAAATCACCATCGCCGGCAATATGCGCGAGATGTTCCAGCAGATCGTTGCCGTTGGTAACGACACCCTCGTGCGCGGCAACAAGACCACCGGCTCGATCCTGATCGAGAAGATGGTCATTGCCGGCAACTAAAGGAGCAGAACGCCATGGGCCGATTCGTTCGCATCGACAAGGAAAGCAGCCCCAAGACGGTGCTGCTCAATCTCGACCTGGTGGCCACCGTCGAACTGGCGCCGCAATCCGACCTGCTCAGCTCGGCCGGCGCGGACAGCCGCAAGGTGTACGCGACTTTTCTCGCACCTGACAAGACCGCGATCGCGACGCTGCATTTCGACAGCAGCATTGAAGCGAATGCGTGGGTCAAGGCCCATCTGGGCGTGGAGCTGTAAGAGCAACTTCACCTCCGTTAGCCGGTTAACGTCATTCCCGCGCAGGCGGGAATCCAAGGCCCATGCACACCACTTGAGTTATTCACGGTGGCTGCTCAGGCAAACCTGGATTCCCGCCTTCGCGGGAATGACGTTTTTACGCGAACGATGGAACTGCGCCGAGGGCTGGATGCCCCCGATCCGATGACTTACCTGACCGCGCGGATCGCGTTCAACACCGGCTGCAGCACCGCCGCACCCAGGCGCGCGCTACGTGCGCCGTCCCAGCCGACTTGCGGATCCGGGTCGTTGGCATTGTCCTTGAACGGCAGTTCCAGGGTCAACGACAGGCAGCCGAAGGCGTGGGTGATGTGTGGCGAACCCATGGTCAGGGTCTCTTCGGTGTAGGGCGTCGCGCCGTAGCCATGCACGTCCTGGAAGTCCGGGCTGGCGATCTTGAAGTCGGCGATGAAGCGGTCTTGCGCTTCTCCCTGCTCCTTGGTGAAGTTCGGCAGCGATTCGCTGCCGGCCACGAACACGTAGGGCAGGCCTTCGTCGCCGTGCACGTCCAGGCACAGGTCGACGCCCGTCTCGTGCATCTTCTGCAGCACCAGGAACACTTCTGGGCTGCGCTCCATGCTCGGCTTGAGCCACTCGCGGTTCAGGTTCGCGCCGGCCGCATTGGTGCGCAGGTTGCCGCGCACCGAGCCGTCCGGGTTCATGTTCGGCACCACGTAGAACACCGACTCTTTCAGTAACTGGCGCCCGAACGGGTGGGCCGGGTCGAGCAGGGCGTCGAGCATGCCTTCGACAAACCATTCGGCCATCGTCTCGCCCGGGTGCTGGCGTGCGATCACCCACACCTTCTTTTTACCCTCGGCCGGTTCGCCGATCACCAGCATGTTCAGGTCGCGGCCGTCGACGGTCGAACCCAGGTCGAGCATGCGCACGTTCTCGGACATCTGGGCGCGGTCCAGCAGTTCCAGGTGGCGTTCCCACGAATACGGCTCGAAATAGGCGTAGTAGACGCTGTCCATGCCCGGGGTGTGCTCGATGGTGAGCACCTGGCCGTCGAAACTGGTCGGCACGCGGAACCAGTTCACGCGATCATAGCTCGCCATCGCCTGGTAGCCTTCCCAGCCGGCCGGATAGGCGGCCTTGCCGGCGTTGAGCAGGCGGATGGAGCAGGCTTCGCCTTGCGCGCCCTGCAGGCGGAAGTAGAACCACTGGATGATGTCGGCGTGCGAGTCCTTGCGGATGTTCAGGTCGATGGCGTTGGCGCTGGTGGCGTTCACGACCTCGATGGCGCCAGCGTCGAATTGGCTGCTGATCTTGATAGACATGGTGTTGTCCTGTGTTGGGAAGGTACGTTGAAGCGATGATGATACTCGCTTTCGCCGCGCTGCCGCTAGGCGGGCCGGGTGCCAGGCAGGGCGGCGAAATGGCGCTGCAAGGCGTCCAGCGCTACCTTGACCTTGGCTGGATCACCGTCGCGCCGCGGCGTCATGGCCGCCACCGGCAGCGCCGCCAGCTGCCAGTGCGGCAGCACGCGCACGAGAAGGCCGCGTTCGAGCGCAGGATGGACGTCGGCATGGCCCAGGCGCGCCAGCCCCATGCCTTGCTCGCACATCTGCTGCAGCGAAAGCTGGTTGTTGCTCACGATGCGCAGGTCGACCCGCACGTTGTCGTGCAGCGCTCCCTGCCGCAAGTCGAGTTCCATCGACGGTGCTCTATCGTCGCCCTTCGGTTCATTCGCTTCGCGCATCGAACCGAGCCAGTGATGGTCCATCAGTGCCTGCGGCGACTCCGGCATGCCGTGGCGTTCGAGGTAGGCGGGCGCCGCGCACAGGATGACCTCGAACTGGCACAGGCGGCGCGCGATCCAGCGCGAATCGGGCAACTGGCCGGCGCGCACGGCGATGTCGACGCGGGCCTCGACCAGGTCGATCATGGCGTCGTCGACCAGCAAGCGCAGGCGCAGCTGCGGCCAGGCGGCCAGCACCGGCGCCAGGGCCGGCGCGATGTGGGCGCCGAAGCCGACCGGCGCCGCCACCCGCAGCTCGCCGCTCGGCGCATCGCGCGCATGCAGCAGCGAATCGCCAGCCGCGTTGGCGGCTTCCAGCAGGCGCAGGCAGTGCGGATAGCAGCGCGCGCCGGCTTCGGTCAGCGTCAGCTTGCGGGTCGAGCGGTGCAGCAGGGTGACGCCGGCTTGTTGTTCCAGCGCGCGGATGGTCTGGCTGACGGCGGAAGGGCTCATGCCGAGGCGGCGCGCGGCCGCGCTCATGGAGCCACTCGATACCGTCTCGGCGAACACCGCATAGGGTTTCAGGTCGTTCATCTATTAGCCTGGCTTCAAGGTGATAGTGATTTCACCCATCTTATCCCGGTATCGTGAAGCCGGTATCGTAGGGCCTCGATCACATCACTGGAGTCATGCATGCACATCGCCCTGATCGGCGCCACCGGATTCGTCGGCGCTGCCGTCCTCTCGACCCTCCTGCAACGCGGGCACCAGGTCACCGCGCTGGTGCGCGACGCTTCGCGCCTGGCGCCGCAAGCCGGCTTGACCGTCAAGGTGGCCGATGCCTACGAGCCCGAGGCCGTCGCCGCCGCCGTGCGCGGCGCGGATGCCGTCGTCTCGGCCTTCAATCCGGGCTGGACCGATCCCGCCCTGTACGACAACTTCATGCGCGGCAGCGACGCCATCGTGCGCGGCGTCGAAGCATCCGGCGTGCGGCGCCTGCTGGTGGTCGGCGGCGCCGGCAGCCTGTTCGTGGCGCCGGGCGTGCAACTGGTCGACACGCCGGCCTTTCTCGACCACGTGCCGCCGCATATCGTGCCGGGCGCCCAGGCGGCGCGCGACGCCTTGGCCACGCTGCGCGCCAACGCCACGCTCGACTGGACTTTCCTCAGCCCGCCCGCGATGCTGGGGCAGGGCGAAGCCACAGGCAGCTATCGCGTCGGCGGCGACGATTTGCTGATGGATGGCGACCAGCCGGCCGGCATCGCCGTGGCCGACCTGGCGCTGGCGATCGCCGACGAACTCGAACAGCCGCGCCACCTGCGGTCGCGCTTCACGGTCGCGCGCCAGGCGTAGGTCATGTTTCCAGGCCGCCGAAGCGGCCGCGATAGGCGGCGTCGGCCCCTGGCGTCGCCGCGTCTTCCTTGCGCAGCATGGCCAGCACGTGTTCCTCGGCGCGCGCGTGGCACAGGCGGTAGATGTCGCGCGCCAGCGCGTGCGCATCTGCCCCCGGCCACGGCTGCGGCAGCAGGGCCAGCGGCAGCATCGGGTCGTGCAGCTGCACCCGGCGATAGGCGTGGATCAGCAGGGTGCGGATCGCGAACGCGTGTTCCGGGCTGACGTCGTCCTTTTCCAGCATGCCGGGCAGCGGCGCGAAGCGGTCGATGAAGCCGCGGTAGTCGTTCACCACGGCGTCGAGGTTCCAGCATTCGCCCACCAGCTCGGGCAGCGGGCGCGACACGATCCCCGGCAGCGCATCGACCTGGCACACGAACACCTTGTCGGCCGCATCCGCGCGCGCCAGTATCTCGCGCAGCGTGTCGCGTTCGGGGGCCGGATGCGCCATCACGCCGGTGGACAGCATCGCGAAACCTTCCCACTCGAGTTCCTTGCGCAGCAGGGTGCGCAAGTCGCTGTCGATGCTGCCGTTGGGGGCCAGCACAAAGGTCCAGCGGCCGTCCCAATCGAGCCCCGGGGCCGAATAGATGCGGCGGTTGGCGCGCTCGAAGCGGGGCAGGGCCTTCGGCTCGATCGCATAGCGGCTACGCCGGCCTTCGCGGCTGGCCGTCAGCCAGCCCTCCTGCACCAGGCGGAACACGCTGGTGCGCACCAGCCGGTCGCCCACGCCGAGCGGCGCCAACAGCTCGATCATGCTTCCCAGCCAGAATCCGCCGCCATGCGGCGCGATGGTATCGCCGCACACGGTCACCACCAGCGACTTGTGGCGCGGTGGATCGGTGGCCAGGCTGTGGGCGATCCACTCAGTGCTGGACAGGCTTTTCATGATGGCAATCAATTTCCCGTGGTTCGATATGATTCAAAATTATTGTGTACATCAAGTTTTTTGTATCGTATTATGATTTGGAAGGATGTGCAATTGTAGAGAACCACGGGGGAGCTTATGTACGCACAGATGGTGGAGACCGGCCTCAAGAAAGTCCGCACAGAACAGGACATGGGCGCCGACGAGCAGGCATTCCAGGCGCGCATCGACGCCGGGATCAAGATCGAACCGAAGGACTGGATGCCGGAAGCGTACCGCAAGACGCTGATCCGCCAGATCTCGCAGCATGCGCATTCCGAGATCGTCGGCCAGCTCCCGGAGGGCAACTGGGTGACGCGCGCGCCGACCCTGCAGCGCAAGTCGGTCCTGCTGGCCAAGATCCAGGACGAGGCCGGCCACGGCCTGTACCTGTACAGCGCCGCCGAGACGCTGGGCGTGTCGCGCGACGAGCTGCTGCAAGCGCTGCATGCCGGCAAAGCCAAGTATTCGAGCATCTTCAACTATCCGACCCTGAGCTGGGCCGACATGGGCGCGATCGGTTGGCTGGTCGATGGCTCGGCCATCATCAACCAGATTCCGCTGTGCCGCTGTTCGTACGGTCCGTATGCGCGCGCCATGGTCCGCGTCTGCAAGGAAGAATCCTTCCATGCGCGCCAGGGCTACGACATCATGATGGCGCTGGCCAAGGGCACGCCGGAGCAGAAGGCGATGGCCCAGGATGCGCTCAACCGCTGGTGGTGGCCGTCCCTGATGATGTTCGGCCCGTCCGACGCCGAATCGGTCAATAGCGCGCAATCGACGGCCTGGCGCATCAAGCTGTTCTCGAACGACGAACTGCGCCAACGCATGGTCGACCAGACCGTGCCGCAGGCCGAATACCTGGGCCTGACGGTGCCCGATCCCGATCTCAAGTGGAACGCCGAACGCGGCTCCTACGATTTCGGCGAGATCGACTGGTCCGAGTTCCACAACGTCCTGAAGGGCAACGGCCCCTGCAACCGCGAGCGCCTGCGCACACGCGTCACCGCCTGGGAAGACGGCGAATGGTTCCGCGACGCCCTGGTCGCGCACGCCGACAAGCAAGCCGCCAAAAAAGCGGCCGCCTGAAAAAACGGAGACAACAAAATGAGCAAAGAATGGCCCCTGTGGGAAGTCTTCATCCGCAGCCAGCACGGCCTCGCGCACAAGCACGTCGGCAGCCTGCACGCCCCCGACGCCGAGATGGCGATCAACAACGCCCGCGACGTCTACACCCGCCGCAATGAAGGCGTGTCGATCTGGGTCGTGCGCGCCGCCGACATCGTCGCCAGCAGCCCATCCGACAAGGAAGCGCTGTTCGAGCCGGCCAACAGCAAGGTCTACCGCCACCCGACCTTCTTCCCGATGCCGGAAGAAGTCAAGAACCTGTGAGTGTGCAGATGGACGCCAAATTCCAGTACCTGCTGCGCCAGGGCGACAACGCCCTGATCCTGTCGCAGCAACTGTGCCAACTGGTCGGCAAGGGGCCCGCGCTCGAAGAAGACATGGCCCTGTCCAACGTCGCCCTCGACCTGCTGGGCCAGACCCGCATGTGGCTGACCTATGCCGGCGAGCTCGAAGGAAAGGGCCGCGACGAAGACCGCCTGGCCTTCCTGCGCGACGCCCACGACTACCGCAACTGCCTGCTGGTCGAGCAACCGAACGGCAGCTATGCCGACACCCTGATGCGCCAGTTCCTGTTCGATACCTGGCATTACTTCCTGATGGACGGCCTGACCCGCTCGAGCGATGAACGCATCCGCGAGATCGCCGCCAAGTCGATCAAGGAAGTTACCTATCACCTGCGCCGCAGCGGCGACCTGGTGGTGCGCCTGGGCGACGGCACCGACCAGAGCCGCGCCATGATGCAGGCGGCGCTCGACGAACTGTGGATGTACAGCGGCGAGATGTTCATCTACGACGAGATCGACAACGCGATGGTGGAGCAGGGCGTGGCGCCGGCGTTTGATCTACTGCGCAAGCAGTCCCTCGACCACATGGCCGAGATCTTCGCCGAAGCCACGCTTGCCATGCCGTCGCTAGAGGCCTGGATGCAGCGCGGCGGCAAGCAGGGCCGCCACAGCGAACGCCTCGGCTTCATCCTGGCCGAGATGCAGTTCCTGCAGCGCGCCTATCCGGGAGCGGCCTGGTAATGACTGCCCTGGACGTATCCATCGAACAGGTCTGGAGCTGGCTCGGCGACGTTGCCGACCCGGAGATCCCGGTCATCTCGGTGGTCGACCTCGGCATCGTGCGCGGCGTGCGCTTCGAGGGTGAGCAGTGCGTGGTCACGATCACGCCCACCTATTCCGGCTGCCCGGCGATGCAGGTGATCGCGGACTCGGTCGGCGACGCCCTGCGCGCGCATGGCATCGAGGACGTCCGCATCGAGAGCCGCCTGGCGCCCGCCTGGACCACTGACTGGATGAGTGATGCCGGCAAGGCGGCGTTGAAAGGCTACGGCATCGCGCCGCCGGTGCAGCAGGCGATCGACATCAGCGGCCTGCACGCCGGCATCCGCCGCCGCGCCGCGCCCGACGTGAACTGCCCGCACTGCGGCTCGCCCCACACCCAACTGACCAGCGAATTCGGCTCGACCCCGTGCAAGGCGCTGTACAAGTGCCTCGACTGCCGCGAGCCCTTCGATTACTTCAAGTGCCACTGAGGCCAGCATGAGCAAATTCCATCCATTGACCGTGTCGAAGGTGAAGCACGAGACGCGCGACGCCATCGCCGTCACCTTCGACGTCCCGCCCGAGCTGAAGGACACCTTCGCCTACCGCCAGGGGCAGTACCTGACCCTGCGCGCCATGATCGATGGCGAAGAGGTGCGCCGCTCGTATTCGATCTGCTCGGCGGTGCAGGACGAGCAGCTGCGGGTGGCGATCAAGCGCTGTAGCGGCGGCCTGTTCTCTGGCTGGGCCAACGACAGCCTGCAACCGGGCGCCACCCTGGACGTGATGCCCCCCAGCGGCAACTTCAACGTGCCGCTCGACGCGGCGAGCAGCCGCCACTACCTGGCCTTCGCCGCCGGCAGCGGCATCACGCCGATCCTGTCGATCGTCAAGACGACCCTGCAGGCCGAGCCGCACAGCCGCTTCACCATCGTCTACGGCAACCGTGCTTCGTCGAGCGTGATCTTCCGCGACGAACTGACCGACCTGAAGGACCAGTACATGGGCCGCCTGCGCCTGGTGTACGTGATGAGCCGCGAGCAGCAGGACATCGAACTGTTCAACGGCCGCATCACCGAAGACAAGTGCAGCCAGTTCCTGCGCCACTGGATCGACATCAAGGACATCGATATCGCCTTCATCTGCGGTCCCGAGGACATGATGCACGGTGTCTCGCGCTCGCTGCAGGAAGCCGGCCTGGCGAAGGAGCGCATCCGCATCGAGCTGTTCGCCGCCAGCGCCCCGACCCGCGAGCGCAAGCCGCGCGCCATGGAATCGGAAGCCCGGCACCAGACCGATGTGACCGTGATCATGGACGGCAACGCCACCAGCTTCACAATGGACAAGGACAAGGAATCGCTGCTGGACGCCGGCCTGCGCGCCGGGCTCGACATGCGCTATTCATGCAAGGGCGGCGTGTGCTCGACCTGCCGCTGCAAGGTACTCGATGGCGAAGTCGAGATGGACGTGAACTACGCGCTCGAAGATTACGAAGTCGCGCGCGGTTTCGTGCTGAGCTGCCAGAGCTTCCCGGTGACCGACAAGGTGGTGGTCGATTTCGATATCCACGAGTGACCACCAGCCTACGAGCCGTCGTTCCCGCGCAGGCGGGAACCTAAGTTGATTTTCGCGGCATAGCGACGAACTTGGGTCCCCGCCTTCGCGGGGATGACGTGCAAGAGATAGCGAAAAGAATGGAGACAACAATGAGCTACGAAAGCATCCAGTTCAAGATCGAGAACGGCATCGCGCTGCTGACGCTGAGCCGACCCGACCGCCTGAACAGCTTTACCCAGGCCATGCACCTCGAGGTACGCGATGCGCTGGCGCGCGTGCAGGCCGACAAATCGGTGCGCGTGCTGGTACTCACCGGCGCCGGCCGCGGCTTCTGCGCCGGCCAGGACCTGTCCGACCGCGCCGTCGACCCGGGCGCCCCCAGCGTCGACCTGGGCGAATCGGTCGAGAAGTTCTACGCACCGCTGGTGCTGACATTAAAAAACCTGCCCATGCCGGTCATCTGCGCCGTCAATGGCGTGGCCGCCGGCGCCGGCGCCAACCTGGCCCTGGCCTGCGACATCGTACTGGCCGCCAAATCGGCCAGCTTCATCGAAGCCTTCAGCAAGCTGGGCCTGATCCCGGACACCGGCGGCACCTGGCATTTGCCGCGTCTGGTCGGCCATGCGCGCGCGATGGGCTTAGGCCTGCTGGGCGAAAAGCTCAGCGCCGAGAAGGCCGAGGAATGGGGCCTGATCTGGCGCTGCGTGCCCGACGAAGCCCTGATGGACGAAGCCATGGCGATGGCCGAGCACTTCGCCGCCGCACCGACCAAGGGTCTTGCCTTCACCAAGAAAGCCTTCCAGGCCAGCTACGCCAACTCGCTGGAAGACCAGTTGCAGCTCGAGGCGAACATGATGCGCGAACTCGGCTACAGCCACGACTACCGCGAAGGCGTGGCCGCCTTCCTGGCCAAGCGCGTCCCGCATTTCAAGGGAGAGTGAGCATGCACGCCATCCTCCCCGGCAGCACGATCGCCGTCATCGGCAGCGGCGCCATGGGCGCCGGCATCGCGCAAGTCGCGGCCACAGCCGGCCACCAGGTACTGCTGTTCGATACCCGCGCGGACGCCGCCGCCAAGGCCATCGACGGCATCGGCAAGACCTATGCAAAACTGGTCGAGAAGGGCCGCATGGGCGCGGCCGAATCCGACCTGGCGCGTGAACGCCTGAAGGCGATCGGTTCGCTGCACGAAGCTGCAGGCGCTGTCCTCGTGATCGAGGCCATCGTCGAGAACCTGGACGCCAAGCGCGCCCTGTTCGCCGAATTGGAGGGCATCGTCGGCGAACGCTGCATCCTGGCCACCAATACCTCGTCGATCTCGGTCACGGCCATCGGCGCGCAACTCAGGCACCCGGAACGCCTGGTCGGCATGCACTTCTTTAACCCGGTGCCGCTGATGGCGCTGGTCGAAGTGGTCAAGGGCCTGGCGACCGGGCGCGAGGTCGCGAACGTCGTCTACGCCACCGCCGAAAGCTGGGGCAAGAGCCCGGTGCATGCGACATCGACGCCGGGCTTCATCGTCAACCGTGTGGCCCGGCCGTACTACGCCGAAGCCCTGCGCCTGCTGCTCGAGCAGGCCGCCGACGTGGCGACGCTGGATGCCGTGCTGCGCGACTGCGGCGGCTTTCGCATGGGGCCATTCGAACTGATGGACCTGATCGGCCACGACGTCAACTTCTCGGTCACCAATTCCGTGTTCGCCGCCTACTACAACGATCCGCGCTTCACGCCTTCGATCCTGCAGCAGGAACTGGTCAGCGCCGGCTTCCTGGGCCGCAAGACGGGGCGCGGCTTCTACCGGTATGGCGACGACGTCGCCAGGCCGGCGCCGCAGGCCGAAGCCGCCTGCGCCGGGCCATCGTCCGTGCGTTATGCCGGCGCACCGGGCGTGGTCGACGCGCTCGCCGAACGCCTGCGCGGCGCCGGCCTGGAGCCGGTCGCCATCGAAGCCGCGCCCGGCCTGTATTGCGAGGGCGCAGCGATCTATCTCACCGATGGCCGCAGCGCCACCGAGCGCGCCGAGATGGACGGCCACCGCGACACGATCCTGTTCGACCTGCTGCTCGACGCCGCAGGCAGCCCCCGCATCGCGCTGGCGCGCGCCGACCAGTGCAGCGACAGCGCCTGGCGGGCCGCGGTCGGGCTGTTCCAGGCCGCCGGCTTCGCCGTGACGCGCCTGGACGACGTGCCCGGCATGGCAGTGATGCGCACCGTGGCGATGCTGGCCAACGAGGCCGCCGATGCCGTCAACCAGGGCGTGTGCAGCGCGCGCGCGGTCGACATCGCGATGCAGAAGGGCGTCAATTATCCGCGCGGCCCGCTGGCCTGGGCGGACAGCGTCGGCCTGCGCCAGGTCGTGACCGTGCTGTCGAACCTGGCCGCCACCTATGGCGAAGACCGCTACCGCGTGTCGCCGCTGCTGCGCCGCAAGCTGGCGTTTGACCCGCAGGGGGCGAGCTTCCATGCATCCTGATCCAATGCGGCTGGCTGAAATGGCCGGCCGCACCATGTACGAACGCGATCCGGCCAGCCGCAACCTCGGCATGACGCTCATTGAAATCCGCCCCGGCTATGCGCGCATGTCGATGCGGGTGCGCGACGACATGCTCAATGGCCACGCCACCTGCCACGGCGGCTACATCTTCATGCTGGCCGACAGCGCCTTCGCCTTCGCCTGCAATTCGCACAACTTCAATACCGTCGGCGCCGGCTGCACGATCGACTACCTGGCGCCGGGCCGGCCAGGCGACGTACTGGTGGCCGAGGCGGTCGAGCAGGCCTTGCAGGGCAAGACTGGCGTCTATGACGTCGTCGTGAGCGACCAGGATGGGCGCAGGATCGCGCTTTTCCGCGGCAAGTCGCACCGCGTCGCCGGCACCCTGGTGCCGGTCGACGATTGAATCGAAGAGTTAACAAGGAGGTCGAGATGGTCCAACGCATTCCCGCTGACGGCGAGCTGGAACCGATCGAACGCGCCAGCCGCGACGAGCTGCAGGCGCTCCAGCTGCAGCGCCTGCAATGGACGCTCCAGCATGCGTACGACAACGTGCCGCACTACCGCGCCGCGTTCGACAAAGCCGGCGTGCATCCGAGCGACCTGAAAACGCTGGCCGACCTGGCGAAATTCCCGTTCACCGAGAAAAAGACGCTGCGCGACAACTACCCGTTCGGCCTGTTCGCCGTGCCGCGCGAACAGGTGGTGCGCGTGCACGCATCGTCCGGCACCACCGGCAAGCCGACCGTGGTCGGCTACACGCAAAACGATATCGACACCTGGGCCAATGTGGTCGCGCGCTCGATCCGCGCCGCCGGCGGGCGCAAGGGCGACCTGGTGCACATCTCGTATGGCTACGGCCTGTTCACCGGCGGCCTGGGCGCCCACTATGGCGCCGAGCGCCTGGGTTGCACCGTGATCCCGATGTCGGGCGGCCAGACCGAGAAGCAGGTGCAGCTGATCCAGGACTTCAAGCCGTCGATCATCATGGTCACGCCCTCGTACATGCTCAATATCGTCGAGGAGTTCACGCGCCAGGGGCTCGATCCGGCCCAGTCGTCGCTCAAGGTCGGCATCTTCGGCGCCGAGCCGTGGACCGATGCGATGCGGGGCGAGATCGAGGCGCGCGCCGGCATCGATGCGGTGGACATCTACGGCCTGTCCGAAGTGATGGGGCCGGGCGTGGCCAGCGAATGCATCGAGAGCAAGGATGGCCCGGTGATCTGGGAAGACCATTTCTATCCCGAGATCATCGACCCCGATACCGGCGAGGTGATGCCGGACGGCGAAGAGGGCGAGCTGGTGTTCACCTCGCTCTCCAAGGAGGCGCTGCCGATCATCCGCTACCGTACGCGCGACCTGACCCGTTTGCTGCCGCCGACCTCGCGCTCGATGCGCCGCATGGGCCGCATCACGGGCCGTTCGGACGACATGCTGATCATCCGCGGCGTGAACGTATTCCCGAGCCAGATCGAGGAACTGATCCTCAAGATGCCGGCGCTGGCCCCGCAATACCAGCTGGTGGTGGCGCGCGACGGTCATCTCGACACGCTCGAGGTGCTGGGCGAGCTGCGCGACGCCAATCTGCCGGCAGACAGCGTCGACGCGCTGTGCCGCGAACTCCAGCACTGCATCAAGACCTATGTCGGCGTCACCACCCGCGTGACCCTGATGCCACCGCAAGGCATCGAGCGCACCCTGACCGGCAAGGCCCGGCGCGTGGTCGACCGCCGCCCCAAATAACGACAACTGGAGATTTCCATGACCGACGCCTTCATCGTTGATGCAGTCCGCACCCCCTTCGGCCGCTACGGCGGCGCCTTGTCCAGCATCCGCGCCGACGACCTCGGCGCGCTGCCGATCGCTGCCCTCATGGCCCGCAACAAGGATGTCGACTGGACGGCAGTCGACGACCTGTTCTACGGCTGCGCCAACCAGGCCGGCGAAGACAACCGCAACGTGGGCCGCATGGCCGCGCTGCTGGCCGGCCTGCCGCAAGACGTGCCGGGCAACACCATCAACCGCCTGTGCGGTTCCGGCATGGACGCCGTCGGCACCGCCGCACGCGCCATCAAGGCCGGCGAGGCGCACCTGGTGATCGCCGGCGGCGTCGAAAGCATGACCCGCGCGCCGTTCGTGATGGGCAAGGCCGATAGCGCATTCTCGCGCGCGGCCAAGATCGAGGACACGACGCTCGGCTGGCGCTTCGTCAATCCGGCGATGAAGGCGAAATACGGCATCGATTCGATGCCCGAGACCGCCGAGAATGTGGCGCGCGAATTCGGCATCGCGCGCGCCGACCAGGATGCGTTCGCATTGCGTAGCCAGCAGCGCTGGGCCCGCGCCAATGAGGCGGGCTTCTTCAAGGACGAGATCGTGCCGGTGACGGTGCATCTGAAGAAGGGCGAATCGCGCGTGGTGGACGCCGACGAGCAGCCACGCCCCGACACTGGCATCGAGGCGCTGGCCAAGCTGAAGGGTGTAGTCGCGCCGGACGGTTCAGTCACTGCCGGCAATGCCTCGAGCCTGAACGACGGCGCCTGCGCGCTCCTGCTGGCCTCTAGCGACGCCGTGGCCCGCCACGGCTTGACGCCACGTGCGCGCGTGGTGGGCATGGCCACCGCCGGCCTGGCGCCGCGCATCATGGGCTTCGGCCCGGCGCCGGCCGTGAAGAAACTGCTGGCGCAGACCGGCCTCACGCTGGACCAGATGGACGTGATCGAATTGAACGAGGCGTTCGCCGCCCAGGGCCTGGCCGTCACGCGCGACCTCGGCCTGGCCGACGATGATGCCCGCGTCAATCCGAACGGCGGCGCGATCGCCATCGGCCACCCGCTCGGCGCGTCCGGTGCGCGCCTGGTGATGACGGCCGTGAACCAGCTGCATCGCATTGGCGGCCGCTATGCCCTGTGCACGATGTGCATCGGCGTCGGCCAGGGCATCGCCCTGATCGTCGAGCGGGTGTAAGGCCATGGTGAAGGTCTACGAGATCGACGGCGTGCGGCCGGTGGTGCATCCGAGCGCCTACGTGCACCCCTCAAGCGTATTGATCGGCGACGTGATCGTCGGCCCGCGCTGCTATATCGGTCCACTGGCCTCGCTGCGCGGCGACTTCGGCCGCCTGGTGCTGCAAGAAGGCGCCAACCTGCAGGACACCTGCGTGATGCACGGCTTTCCGGGCGAGGACACGGTGGTTGAAGTCGATGGCCATATCGGCCATGGCGCCGTGCTGCACGGCTGCCGCATCAAGCGCAACGCCATGGTCGGCATGAACGCGGTGGTGATGGACAGGGCCGTGGTCGGCGAGGAATCGATCGTGGCTGCGATGAGCTTCGTGAAGGCGGGCATGGTGATTCCACCACGCTCGATGGTGATGGGCACGCCGGCGAAGGTCATGCGGGAACTCACTGACGAAGACGTGGCCTGGAAGAGCTTCGGCACCCGCCAGTACCACGAACTGGCCGTGCGCTCGCTGCAGACCATGCGCGAAGTCGAGGCGCTGACCGAGGTGGAGCCGGGCCGCAAGCCGATCGCATTCGACGTCGACGGCATGCACAAGCCGAAAGCCTGACAAGACAAACTGAGGAGACAAGAGATGGGCAATATCCCTACTTTGCAAAGCCTGATCGCCGGCCGGTGGCACGGCGAACAGGCGCATACCGCGCTGCACAGCGCCCTCGACAACGCGCTGATCTATCACACGCATGCCGAGAAGATCGATTTCGACGAAGCCCTGGGCTTCGCCCGCAAGACCGGCATCAAGAGCCTGATGGGGCTGGACTTCCAGAAGCGCGCGCAATGCCTGAAGGCGCTGGCCTTGTACCTCATGGAGCGCAAGGAAGAGCTGTACGAGATCTCGCACCTGACCGGCGCCACGCGCCAGGACAGCTGGGTCGATGTCGAAGGCGGCATCGGCACCCTGTTCGCCTATGCGAGCATGGGGTCGCGCGAGCTGCCGTCGTCGAACGTGCTGCACGAGGGCCCGGCCATGGCGCTGGGCAAGCGCGGCGGCTTCGCCGGCACCCACATCCTGGTGCCGCGCGGCGGCGTGGCGGTGCACATCAATGCCTTCAATTTCCCGATCTGGGGCCTGCTCGAGAAATTCGCGCCGAGCTTCCTGGCCGCGATGCCGTGCATCGCCAAGCCGGCTACCGCCACCAGCTACCTGACCCATGCCGTGGTCAGGATGATGATGGAATCGGGCCTGCTCCCGGCCGGCGCGCTGCAGCTCGTGATCGGCAGCACCGGCGACCTGCTCGATCGCCTGGGCGGATTCGATGCCGTCACCTTCACCGGCTCGGCCGACACCGCCGCTAAATTGCGCGTCAACCCGAACCTGATTCGCGAATCGGTGCCTTTCACCGCCGAAGCCGACTCGCTCAACTGCGCGATCCTGGCGCCGGACGTCACGCCCGACGATGAGGAGTTCGACCTGTTCGTAAAAGAAGTGGCGCGCGAGATGACCGGCAAGGCCGGCCAGAAATGTACCGCGATCCGCCGCGTCATCGTGCCCGAACAGCACGTGGAGGCGGTCGGCGAGCGCCTGCGTCAGCGCCTGGCCAAGATCACGGTCGGCAATCCGAAGGTCGAGGGCGTGCGCATGGGCGCCCTGGCTTCGATGGACCAGCACCGCGACGTCAGCGAACGGGTCGAACTGCTCGCGCGCGGCAACGAAGTTCTGTTCAGCGCACGCGACGGTTTCAATCCGGTGGGCGACAATGTCACCAGCGGCGCCTTCTTCTCGCCGACCCTGCTGCTGTGCCGTAACGCGATGGATAACGACGCCGTGCACGACGTGGAAGCCTTCGGCCCGGTCAGCACCCTGATGACTTACCGCGACATCGACGAAGCGCTGGCGCTGGCCGCGCGCGGCAAGGGCAGCCTGGTGACCACGCTCGTCACCAGGGACCCGGCGATCGCGGCGCATGCGGTGCCGATGGCCGCAGCCTCGCACGGCCGGGTGCTGATCCTCGACCGCGAAGCGGCCGTCGACAGCACCGGCCACGGCTCGCCACTGCCGCAACTGAAACACGGCGGCCCGGGCCGCGCCGGCGGCGGTGAAGAGTTGGGCGGCATCCGCGCCGTCAAGCACTTCCTGCAGCGCGCCGCGGTGCAGGGATCGCCGACCATGCTCGGCGCCGTGACGGGCGAATACGTGCGCGGCGGCGCCGTCAAGGAAAGCGAGATCCACCCGTTCCGCCGCTACTTCGAAGACCTGGAAATGGGCCACTCGCTGCTGACCCATCGCCGCACGGTGAGCGAAGCCGACATCGTCAACTTCGGCGGCGTCTCGGGCGACTATTTCTATATGCACTTCGACGAGATCGCGGCCAAGGACACGCAGTTCGGCCAGCGCATCGCGCACGGCTACTTCGTGCTGTCGGCCGCGGCCGGGCTGTTCGTCTCGCCGGCGCCGGGCCCGGTGCTGGCCAACTACGGCCTGGACAACCTTCGCTTCGTGGCGCCGGTAGCGATCGGCGATACCATCCGCGCGCGACTGACCTGCAAGCGCAAGGTCGACCGCAACCGCGCCGACGAGCAGGGCAGGGGGCAGGGTGTGGTGGCGTGGGATGTGCAGGTCACCAACCAGCGCGACGAGCTGGTGGCGAGTTACGATATCCTGACGCTGGTGCTGAAGCGCGGATGATCATGTAGCCGATCGAAAGGATGAGCGATGGCGAGACTGGACCTGAACAGCATTCCGGTGGTGGGCGGGACCGGTTATCCGGCGCCGTTCCACGAAGCGGTGGACGGCCGCACGCGCCAGGCGCTGGGCGATGCCGGCGGCTTGCGCCAGTTCGGCGTGAACCTGGTCGAGCTGCAGCCGGGCGCCGCGTCGTCGCAGCGTCACTGGCACTCGCACGAGGATGAATTCGTCACGATCGTCTCAGGCGAGCTGGTGCTCATCACGGACGAAGGCGAAACCGTCATGCGCGCCGGCGACCATGCCGCCTTTCCGGCCGGCCGGGCCAACGGCCATCACCTGGTCAACCGCGGCTGGGGGCCGGGTGTCTTCCTGGTCGTAGGTTCGCGCAACAGCGCCGACGTGGTGACCTATCCCGACGTCGACCTGCGCTATGAACAGGCCACGAATGCTTATGTGCACAGGGATGGTACGCCGTATCCGAAGCGCTAGCGTTCCATCAATCCAATTTGCGTGCGTAACGCTCGCAGACGTGCTGGCTGATATAGGTCGACAGTCCGCGGCCCTCGGTGGCCAACGCATGCATGCGCGCGATGTGGTCGGCGCCCGTGCTGTCCTCGGTATACAGATAGCGATCGCCGCCCTTGAACCGGACGGTGATCGAATGCTTGCCCAGTTCGTAGGCGACGACGCCGGAATCCCCGTTACGGTTGGCGTAGCGTCGCATCGTCGTCAGGACCGCGTACGCTGCAGCCGCAGCAAGCCTTCCGGTGTGCGAATCGCGCGCAGGTCGTCATAGTCCGGCACGCCGGTGACGCGGGTTTCCAGCGGATGATGGTGGGTCGCGGTGACGACGATGCTGTCCATCCCGGCTGCCTCGGCCGATTGCAGGCCGGCCAGCGTATCCTCGAACACCAGGCAGTCTTGCGGACGCATGCCCAGCTTTTCGGCGCCCAGCAGGAACGGATCCGGCGCCGGCTTGCCGCGCTGGACGTCTTCGGCCGCTACCATCACGGGCGGCACCGGCAGCCCGGCCGCGGCGATGCGCGCCTCGGCCAGCGCACGCGGGGCCGAGGTCACGATGGCCCAGCGGTCCGTCGGGAGGGTGGCGAGAAACGCGGCCACGCCGGCGATCGCCTCGATGCCTTCGACATCCTCGATCTCGGCCAGCGTGATGCGGTGCGCCTCGGCTTCGGGATCGATGTCGGGCAGGCCGACGCCGCGCACCGTGTCGATCGAGCGCTTGCCGTGGATGGTCGGCAGGAACACGTCGACGTCCAGGCCATGGCTGCGGGCCCAGTTGGCCCAGACACGCTCGGCGGCGATGATCGAGGTGAGGATGGTGCCATCCATGTCGAACAGGAAGGCGGCGTAGTCGCGTGCGGGCAGGGCGGTCATTGAGGCGGTAGTGGCGTGAGGAGGAACTTGGGTCCCCGCCTGCGCGGGGACGACGTGGTTGAGTGCGGGGCCCTGGGCGAGCTTGGGACCCGCGTTAGCGTGAAGAGATTACTCGGCCAGCTGCTGACGCACGCGCACGATTGCCGCACGCACCTGGTTCGGCGCGGTGCCGCCCACATGGTCGCGCGCCGCCACCGAACCCTCGAGGGTCAGCACCTCGAACACGTCCTGTTCGATCAGCGGCGAGAAGCCCTGCAGCGTTTCGAGCGACATTTCGGACAGGTCGCAGCCGGCCACGTCGCAGGCACGCACCGCATGCGCTACGGCTTCGTGGGCGTCGCGGAACGGCAGGCCTTTCTTGACCAGGTAGTCGGCCAGGTCGGTCGCGGTGGCATAGCCCTGCAGCGCCGCGGCGCGCATGTTCTCGGCCTTGACCGTGATGCCCGACGCCATGTCGGTGAAGATGCGCAGGGTGTCGGTGACCGTGTCGATGGTGTCGAACAGCGGTTCCTTGTCTTCCTGGTTGTCCTTGTTGTAGGCCAGCGGCTGGCCTTTCATCAGGGTCAGCAGGCCGGTCAGGTGACCATAGACGCGGCCGGTCTTGCCGCGCGCCAGTTCCGGCACGTCCGGGTTTTTCTTTTGCGGCATGATCGACGATCCGGTGCAGAAGCGGTCGGCGATGTCGATGAAGCCAATGCGCGGGCTGATCCACATGACCAGCTCTTCCGAGAAGCGCGAGATGTGCATCATCAGGATCGAGGCGGCGGCCGTGAACTCGATCGCGAAATCGCGGTCTGACACGGCGTCGAGCGAGTTGTGGCAGACGTCGTCGAAGCCCAGCGTCTTGGCCACGCGCAGGCGGTCGATCGGGAAGGTGGTGCCGGCCAGGGCAGCGGCGCCCAGCGGCAGGCGGTTCACGCGGCGGCGCGCATCCTGCATGCGCTCGGCATCGCGGCCGAACATTTCCACATAAGCCAGCATGTGGTGGCCAAAGGCGATCGGCTGCGCCACCTGCAGGTGGGTAAAGCCGGGCATGATGGTGTCGGCATGGCGTTCGGCCAGGTCGGTCAGGGCGCCGCGCAGGCCGTTCAGCAGGGCCAGGATGTCGTCGATCGCGGCGCGCACGTACAGGCGGATGTCGGTGGCGACCTGGTCGTTGCGCGAGCGGCCGGTGTGCAGGCGCTTGCCGGCGTCGCCGACCAGTTCGGTCAGGCGTTTTTCGATGTTCAGGTGCACGTCTTCCAGGTCGAGCAGCCATTCGAAGCTGCCGGCCTCGATCTCGGACCGGATTTGCGTCATGCCGCGCTCGATCTCGGCACGGTCGTGCTCGCTGATGATGCCCTGGGCCGCCAGCATCTCGGCATGCGCCAGCGAGCCCTGGATGTCGTATTGCGCCAGGCGTTTGTCGAAGAACACGGACGCGGTGTAGCGCTTGACGAGATCGGACACGGGTTCGGAGAAGCGGGCCGACCAGGCTTCGGCTTTTTTGGAGAATTGTTCGGTCATGGTGGAATTCCGGTTGGGGATCCGACGATTATAAACCGCGTCGCCCCTGTGCCATCCGATGGGCAGATTACCTTGGGAAAGCCAGCGAAAAAAAGCCTGCCGCCGGGCGCAATCAAACCCGATGCGAAGGCCAAACAGCGCTAGAATGGTTTTTTTGCCAGCATTGCAAGCCCCATGATTACGAACGATTCCAGCTTCCAGGTCAGTACCGACCAGTCCCAGCTCGACATCCCGATGATCTACCGCTTCCTCAGCGAGCAGTCGACCTGGGCCGTGGGCATTTCGCGTCCGATCGTCGAGCGCGCCATCGAGAATTCGCTGTGCTTCGGCGGTTACCTCGATGGCCGCCAGATCGCATTCGCCCGTGTGATTACCGACTACGCCACCTTCGCCAACCTGGTGGACGTGTTCGTCTTGCCCGAGTACCGCGGCCATGGCTACGGCAAGCAACTGATCGGCGTCGTGCTGCGCCACCCGAGCCTGCAGAAACTGCGCCGCTTCACCCTGGCGACGAAGGACTCGCACGGTTTGTACGAACGCTTCGGTTTTACCTCGCCGTTGTATCCAGAGACATTGATGGAGCGTTACTTTCCCAACATCTATTTATCCTGAGCGCACTCAACATGGCGACGCGAATCTGGAATCAGGCTTACCCTGATGGCTATTCAAGGGAAGCCCTATGTTCCGATTCGTCGTCCATGCCATGCTCGTGCTGGCATTGCTCGCGGGTAGCGCTAGCCATGCCGCCGATAAAGAATCTATAGCGCCGAAAGGCTCGCTCGTCATCATTGGCGGTGCCTTGCGCGCCGACAACGATGCCGTGTGGGAACGCATCGTCCAGCTTGCGGGCGGAAAAGGCGCCCGCATCGCCGTGTTCGCCTCCGCCTCGGCCAGTCCCGAGCGCGCCGGCAACTATCTCGTCGAACGCCTGAACCGTTATGGCGCCGATGCCTTCTTCGTGCCGGTTGCCCAGCACCTGCAGGGCGCCGATGTGCGCGCCGCGGCCGACGATCCGAAGCTGGCCGACGCGGTGCGCAGCGCCGGCGGCGCCTATTTCTCGGGCGGCGACCAGGGCCGCATCACGGCCGCCCTGCGCCGTCCCGACGGCAGCAACACGCAGGTGCTCGACGCCCTGTGGGACATGTACCGGCGCGGGGGCGTGATCGCCGGCTCGAGCGCCGGCGCCGCCATCATGAGCAGCACCATGTTCGGTCATCCTCGCTCGATCCTGTCGACCCTGCAGCATGGCGTCGACGACGGCCGCCAGATCACGCGCGGCCTGGGTTTCATCGGCGACGACGTCTTCATCGACCAGCACCTGCTGGTGCGCGGACGCTTCGCGCGCATGCTGCCGGCGATGCTGGCCAAGGGTTACAAGATCGGCCTGGGAATCGACGAGAACACGGCGATGGTGGTGGGGCCGAAGCGCGACGTCGAAGTGATCGGCTACCGCGGCGCGCTGCTGGTCGACCTGAGCGAGGCCGCCACCCGCGACGGCAGCTTCAATCTCGCCAACGGGCGCCTGAGTTACCTCGACAACGGCGACCGCTTCAACCTGGAGACCAAGACCTTCACGCCGGCGCCCGAGAAGGCGCACGGCAAGGTCGATGCCAAGAAGCCCTATTGGCGCGGCCCGCTGTTCTCGGCCGACATCCTCGGCAACGGCACGGTGGTCGACCTGATGGCCAAGCTGATCGACAGCGACCAGGTCGACGCGATCGGCCTGTCGCTCGACAGCCCCAATGCCGAGCGGCCCGACCTTGGCTTCGAGTTCAAACTCAGTCGCGTGGGCGAGAGCGTGGGCTACCAGTCGGCGTTCAGCGAAGCCTATTCGGTCTATAACGTGCGGCTCGACATCCGGCCGATCGTGGTGCAGCGGCCCTTGTACCAGTATCGCTGACTAGTCGCAGCGCCAATGCAAGCGCTCGGCCAGCACCTGCTGCTGGGCGTCGACCAGCGGCTGGTTCGGATCGTGACCGGCACGAGCCACCTCGACCAGCGCCTTGTCCGGCGCCGTGATGGCCTCGAACCAGCGCCGGGTGACCTGTGGTTCGGTCAGCAGGTCTTCCTTGCCCTGCACCACGTAGACGGGCAGCGCATAGCGGGTGCCGAGGCGATACAGGTCGGTGGTCGACTCCATGCCGTCGCCTTTCCAGCCCACGTATTTGAGGAATGAGTAATCCTCGCCGGCGGTGTAGTCGGCCTGGGCCTGCGGCGTCGCATACCGTGGCAGCACCTGGTACCAGGCCTTCGGCGTCGGATCGGTCGTTTGCGCCTCGTACTTGCGCACCGCGCGCCGCACGACGCCGAAGTTGCGCGGATTGGTCCAGGGCGGCGGGCCCAGGGCCTCCAACTGGGCGACAGTCGCCGCATCGCCAGCGGCGCGGGCGCGTTCGAGCACCGTGCCCCAGGTGGTCATGTTCTCGCGATGGCCGACCAGCTGGGATACGCCGACATAGGCGCAGAACAGCTGCGGGCTTTGCTTTGCCATGTGGACGCCGACCATCGATCCCCACGAGCTGCCCAGCAGGATCACCTTGCGTTTGCCGAAACGCTGCGCCAGGTAGCGCGTTACCTCGAGGCCGTCGTCGCGGATCTGTTCGACGCTCAAGGGCACGTCTTCGTCGGGACGGTTGCGGCCCCAGGTCATGCCGCTGCCGCGCTGGTCCCACTGCGCCAGGGTGACGTGCTTGCGCCAGGATGCGTAGGGACCGGCGCCATAGGGCGAAGTGGGGTTGCCCGGGCCGCCGTGCACGTACAGCAGGACCGGATTGGCGCAGTCGTCGCCGCTGACCGTGACCCACTGCTCGATGCCGCCGATCTTCACGAAGCCGCTTTCGTCGACCGGTTGGCCGGGCTTGCAGACGGGGGCGGCGTGGGCGACCGAGGCCGCGAACAAGGGGACAAGAAGACAGGCGCGCAGGCGGGACATCGGCAATCCATGAATGGGGGTGAACCGATTGATTCTGGGGCTGGAGCCTGGCCGCGTCAACGGTTCATGCATGGCGGCTGAAAGACCGCTGTCGCCGCGGTGAATGGCAGGCTTACAATGTCGCGATCCAACCTCAAGGAACCGCAATGCGCCTGCTCCATACTCTCACTGCGCTGCTGCTTGGCGCGCTGGTCTCGATCGCCCATGCCGCCCAGCCGGCCACGGTGCGTCTCGACTACACCCACAGCGGCAACGCGCTGCAGGACAGCTACGCGATCGAGCGCGTGGTGATCGAGCCGCTACCCTGGCCAGGCAATATGGCGCGCAACCTGGACGACACCAACCGCGGCCAGAATCGCGTGGAAGTGGTCGATGCGAAAACCGGCGACCTGCTGTATTCGCGCGGCTTCTCGACCGTGTTCGGCGAATGGCGCACCACCGAGGAAGCGAACCGCATCAGCCGCTCGTTCCAGGAATCGGTGCGCTTCCCGCAATTCGCGCAGCCGGTGCGGGTGCGCATCCTCAAGCGCGACGAGCGCAACCAGTTCTCGGTGGCCTGGAGCGTTGAGGTCGATCCGAACGCACCGGACGTGATCCGGCGCCAGCCGCCGGCTCCGGCCAAGCCGATCGCCATTCATTCGAGCGGCGCGTCGCCCGACAAGGTCGACCTGCTGATCCTGGGCGACGGCTATACCCAGGGCGACATGAAGAAGTTCGAACAGGATGCGCGGCGCCTGACGAAGCACCTGTTCACGGTGTCGCCGTTCCGCGAGCGCGCCGGGGATTTCAATGTGTGGGCGATGGCGGTGCCGACCGAGCGATCCGGCATCAGCCGCCCGTCGACCGGCGTGCACAATCCGTCCGCGCTGGGCACGCGCTACGACATCTTCGGCAGCGAGCGCTATGTGCTCACGCTCGACAACCGCGCGCTGCGCGACATCGCCCAGCACGCGCCGTATGAATTCATCGAGATCCTGGTCAATAACGAGACCTATGGCGGCGGCGGCATCTTCGGCCAGTTCAGCACCGCGGCGGCGGGCAACGACTGGGCCGACTACCTGTTCGTGCATGAATTCGGCCACCATTTCGCCGGCCTGGCCGACGAGTATTACACCTCGCCGGTGGCCTACCAGAGCGCCAGCGGCCGCATGGAGCCGTGGGAGCCGAACGTGACCGCGCTGCGCGACCCCGCGAACCTCAAATGGAAGCGCTACGTGAAAGAGGGCACGCCGCTGCCGACACCCTGGCCCAAGGCCGCGTATGAGGAAGAGTCGCGCGTCTACCAGAAGAAGCGCGCCGCGCTGCGGGCGGAGAATCGTCCTGAATCCGAGATGAGCGCCTTGTTCCGCGAAGACCTGAAGCGCACGAATGCGCTGTTCGCGCAGCAGCCGCACCAGCATGCGATCGGTGCCTTCGAAGGCGCGAACTACGAGGCCAGCGGCTACTACCGGCCGGCGATGCAATGCCTGATGTTCGACCGCAGCGAGGCGTTCTGCCCGGTGTGCCAGGACGGCATCGGCGACATCATCGACCTCTATGCCGGCGCTGTCCGGCGGTAATCTTTGCTTACAACTCTGACAATTTGACTGTGGGCTGGCTAACAGACCCGGCGCTGCGATGAGCCTATTCTGGAATCACTGAAGAACAACAACGACTGCACAGGCAACCCGCTCTGTGCAGAGACCCACCAGAAAGGAAACACATCATGAACAAACTGATCGCTACCCTCATCGCCGGCCTGATGGCTACCGCTGCCCACGCACAAACCACCGCCCCGGCAACCGCCGCTGCCGACAACCGCCTGGTGAAAGCCGAAGCCAATGCCGAGAAAGATGTGATCAAGGCAGAGCAGAAGGAAATCAAGACCGCCATTAAAGCGGACGAGAAAGTGAACAAGACCATGGCCAAGGCCGCCGAGACCAAGTCGAAGGCCCACGCCAACCTGGTCGAGTCGCACACCGATGCGGCGGCGAAAGTGGCCAAGGCCGATCCGGAAGACCGCGCCAAGGAAATGGCCAAGGCTGAAGAGAAAGTGGCTGACGCCAATCTGAAAGCCGAGAAGAAAATGATCAAGGCCGACGAGAAAGTGCTGAAGGCACAAGTCGATGCGGCAGCCGACAAGGCCACCGCCGCGGCCAAGACCGAGCAGGTGCGTGCTGAAGCACAAGCCGATGTGCACAAAGCTGCCGCCCGTAACTAAGCATCATTGTAGAAACGAAAAATGCCGGCTTCTCAGCCGGCATTTTTTTTGTCCGCAGGGAACGGTAGGGATTACGAAGCGTCGGTTGCCCGCATCGCCAGATCCTGCGCCTTCAACCGCGCCGACAAGGCCTTGCCCTTGCGCGCCCGCTTGCCGAAGTGCGGCTCCAGCCCCGAAGCAAACAGCTCCACGGTCCGCGCCTTGTCCCCGGCCCAGGTGCCAACCACGTTCACACCCTTCTGCGTGATCGGCTGCGCCGCCAGCAGCTTCTCTTTCGGCTCCAGTTCCATCAGGATCACACCGCGGCCGCCATTGGTCAGCACCTTCATCTCGTCGATGCCGAACACCAGCACGCGGCCTTTCTCCGACAAGCAAGCCACCGCGCCGGCACTCTCCGCAACGACCCGCGGCGGCAGCGGCGCAGCGCCTTCGTTCAAGGTAATGAACGACTTGCCGCCTTTCAGGCGGCTGACCATGTCGCCCGCCTTGGTAAGGAAGCCAAACGCATCCGAGGTCGAGATCAACAAACGCGTCTCGGGATTGCCCGCGAAGTAATGCAGGATCCTTACACCGCCCGACAAATCGACCAGCGTGGTAATCGGTACGCCATCCCCGCGCGACCCCGGCAGCGCATTCACCGGCACCGAATACACCTTGCCGTTATCGCCAATGCCCAGCAGGTGATCTACCGTGCGGCACTCGAACGCCTTGTACAGCGAATCGCCGGCCTTGAAGGTGAACTGCGCCGGATCGTGCCCGATGCCGGTACGCGCGCGCACCCAGCCTTTTTCCGACACGATCACGGTCACCGGCTCGTCGATGACCTTCTGCTCGGCCACCGCGCGCTGCGCTTCCTCGATGATGGTGCGGCGCTCGTCGCCATACTGCTTGGCGTCGGCTTCGATCTCGCGAACGATCAGGCGCTTCATCGACGACGGGTTCTCGAGGATGTCTTCCAGCTTTTCCTTGTCGCTGCGCAGCTCGGCCAGCTCCTGCTGGATCTTGATCGCTTCCAGGCGCGCCAGCTGGCGCAGGCGGATCTCGAGGATGTCCTCGGCCTGGCGTTCGCTTAAGTTGAATTCCTCGATCAGCGCCGCCTTCGGCTCATCCGAATTGCGGATGATGGCGATCACCTTGTCGATGTTCAGCAGGACCGTCTCGCGGCCTTCCAGGATGTGGATGCGGTCGTTGACCTTGCCCAGCTTGAACTCGGTACGGCGCCTGACGGTTGTGAACCGATAGTCGATCCACTCCTGGATGATCGTGCCCAGGCCCTTCTGGCGCGGACGGCCGTCGCCGCCGATCATCACCATATTGATCGGCGCCGAACTCTCGAGCGAGGTATGCGCGAGCAGCATCAGCATGAACTCGCCCTGGTCGACGTTCTTCGACTTCGGCTCGAACACCAGGCGCACCGGCGCTTCGCGGCCCGATTCGTCGCGCACCGCGTCGAGCGCGCCCAGGATCGTGTTCTTCAGCGCCAGCTGCTCCGGCAGCAGCGCTTTCTTGCCGGCCTTGACCTTCGGATTGGTCAGTTCCTCGATTTCTTCCAGCACGCGCTGCGACGAGCAGCCCGGCGGCAGTTCATGCACCACGGCCTGCCACTGGCCGCGCGCCAGCTCCTCGATCTTCCAGCGCGCGCGCACCTTCATCGAGCCGCGGCCGACCGCGTACATGTCGGCGATTTGCGAGGCCGGGGTGATGATCTGGCCGCCGCCCGGGAAGTCCGGGCCGGGGATGTGGGTCATCAGCTCGGCGTGGGTGATCTTGGGGTTGCGGATCATCGCCACCGCCGCCGCCGCCACCTCGCGCAGATTGTGCGACGGGATCTCGGTGGCCAGGCCGACCGCGATGCCCGAGGCGCCGTTGAGCAGCACCATCGGCAGGCGCGCCGGCAGGGTGCGGGGTTCGGTGGTAGAACCGTCGTAGTTCGGTTGCGAGTCGACCGTGCCCATGTCGATCTCGTCCATCAGCAGGCGCGAGATCGGCGTCAGGCGGGCTTCGGTGTACCGCATCGCCGCGGCGCCGTCGCCGTCGCGCGAGCCGAAGTTGCCCTGGCCGTCGATCAGCGGATAGCGCAGCGAAAAGTCCTGCGCCATGCGCACCAGCGCGTCGTACACCGACTGGTCGCCGTGCGGGTGCAGTTTGCCGAGCACGTCGCCGACCACGGCGGCGGACTTGCGCGGTTTGGCGGTCGGGCCCAGGCCCAGTTCGTTCATCGCGTACAGGATGCGGCGCTGGACCGGCTTCTGGCCGTCCGACACGTCCGGCAGCGCGCGGCCCTTGACCACCGAGACGGCATAGTCGAGGTAGGCGCGCTCGGCGAAGGTGGACAGGGTGAGCGTCTCGACGTCCGAGGGCTCGTGTTGTTGCTCAAAGAGGCTAGGTTGATTCGTCATGATGTCTGTTCGATGTTCTGCGGGCGTTCTTGGGTGTGCGGAGAAACTTGGGTTCCCGCCTGCGCGGGAACGACGGTCTTCAAGCCACTGGCTCAAGCACGTCGTCCCCGGCCTCGTCGGCCACCTTGGCGGGGACCCAAGTTAGCTAGCAGGCCACATCCTCATCAAATATCCGCCTCCGTCTCATTCCCGTGTTCCTCGATCCAGGCGCGGCGCGCCGCGGCTTCGCCTTTGCCCATCAGCATATTGAAGCGCGATGCCGATTCGGCCAGGTCGTACTGGCCGAACGATACCGGCAGCAGGCGGCGCGTGTCCGGGTTCATGGTCGTTTCCCACAGCTGCTCGGCGTTCATCTCGCCCAGGCCCTTGAAGCGCGAAATGCTCCACACGCCTTCCTTCAGGCCTTCTTTTTTCAGCTTGTCCTCGATCGCCAGCAGTTCGCCGTCGTCCAGCGCATACAGCTTCTGGATCGGCTTCTTGCCGCGCGCCGGCACGTCGACGCGGTACAGGGGCGGACGCGCGATGCAGATATTCCCGTTGCGGAACAGGGCCGGGAAGTGCTTGAAGAACAGCGTCAGGAGCAGCACCTGGATGTGCGAGCCGTCGACGTCCGCATCCGACAGGATGCAGATCTTCCCGTAGCGCAGGCTGGTCAGGTCGGGTGAATCGTCCGGGCCGTGCGGATCGACGCCGATCGCCACCGAGATATCGTGGATCTCGTTGTTGGCGAACAGGCGGTCGCGATCGGTTTCCCACGAATTGAGCACCTTGCCGCGCAGCGGCAGGATGGCCTGGAATTCCTTGTCGCGGCCCATCTTGGCCGAGCCGCCGGCCGAGTCGCCCTCGACCAGGAACAGCTCGTTGCGGGTGATGTCGCTCGACTCGCAATCGGTCAGCTTGCCCGGCAACACCGCCACGCCGGACGATTTCTTCTTCTCGACCTTCTGCAGCGAACGCAGGCGCGACTGGGCCTGCTTGATGACCAGTTCAGCCAGCTTCTTGCCGTATTCGACGTGCTGGTTCAGCCACAGCTCGAGCGGCGGTTTCGTAAACGTCGACACCAGCTTGAGCGCGTCGCGCGAATTCAGGCGTTCCTTGGTCTGGCCCTGGAATTGCGGGTCCAGCACTTTCGCAGACAACACGAACGAGACGCGCGCGAATACGTCTTCGGGCAGCAGCTTGACGCCTTTCGGCAGCAGGCCGTGCAGCTCGACGAAGTTCTTCACGGCGCCATACAGGCCGTCGCGCAGGCCGGCCTCGTGGGTGCCGCCGCTGACGGTCGGGATCAGGTTGACGTAGGACTCGCGCACCACGCCGCCTTCTTCGGTCCAGGCCACGACCCAGTCCGCGCCTTCGCCCTCGGCGAAGCTGTCGTCGCCCGCGGCGGCAAACTGCGCGCCTTCGAACAGCGGGATCAGGGTCTCGCCGTTGGAACTTTGCGCCAGCGCTTCGTTCAGGTAGCCGCGCAGGCCTTCGTCATAGCGCCAGGTTTGCACGTCGCCGGTCTTGCCGTTGGTGAGCGTGACGGTCACGCCCGGCAGCAGCACCGCCTTCGAGCGCAGCAGGCGCTGCAGGTCGCCCAGCGGGATGTTCGGGGAGTCGAAATATTTGCCGTCCGGCCAGGCGGTGACGCGGGTGCCGTTCTTCTTGCCGCCACGTTCGGCAGGGCTGGACGCCAGAGGCTCGATGACTTCGCCGTCGGCGAACACCAGGCGGTGTTGGCCATTGCCCTGGTCGTCCTTGCGCCAGACCTCGATCTCGAGGCGCTTCGACAGCGCATTGGTGACGGAGACGCCGACCCCGTGCAGGCCGCCCGAGAAGGCATAGGCGCCGCCCGAGCCCTTGTCGAACTTGCCGCCGGCGTGCAGGCGGGTGAACACGATCTCGACCGTGGACACGCCTTCTTCCGGGTGGATGCCGACCGGGATGCCGCGGCCGTCGTCCTCGACCGTGATCGACCCGTCCGGGTTCAGCGTCACGCCGATGTTCTTGCAGTGACCGCCCAGCGCTTCATCGGAGGCGTTGTCGATCACTTCCTGGATGATGTGGAGCGGATTCTCGGTCCGGGTATACATGCCCGGACGCTGTTTCACAGGTTCGAGTCCCTTGAGGACGCGGATGGATGATTCGCTGTAGTCTGGAGCGGGTTTCTTGGAGGCCATCTTGAAGATTGTTTGTCGAATGCTCCGGCATTCTAACTTGTCATGGGGAAAAGGTAAGGCTTTTTTACTGTTTAAATATACAGTAGTTCGCGACATGACGTGCTTTTCGCTTCGCACGTTTGTGCTAGATTAAGCCGGATATCCACGGCGATGCCAGGGAGGCGCTCTACCGATGCACTTGTCCAGCTATCCGTTCACCGTCCGCCTGATCGGTTTCGCGCCCGGCGAAACTGCGCGGCTCGAAGCCCTGCTGGCCCAGGCGCCAGGCCTCGGGCCGTCGTATTCTTGCCTGCATGACGACAGTTTGCAAGAGCCGGATTTATATATCGCCAACGGCGACAGCCCGACCGCGCTGACCCGGCTCGGCTGTCTGCCGCCCGGTTCGCTGCAGCAGGCGCTCGTGATTGGCAACCCCGGCAGCGAACCTTGGCGCACCCTGGCGCGGCCGGTCGAGCCCTTGCCCCTGTACGAAGCCCTGGCCGAGCTGCTCGATACCCGGGTCCATGCGCTGGTCCAGCAAAGTACCCGTCCGCGGCGCGTGCTGGCCGAGCGGCGCCGCCGCCCGCGCCTGGCGCCGGATTGCGAGACGCCGGCATTCTACACGCGCCTGCGCCGTGGTCCGGTGGATGGGGCGGTGTTGATCGTCGACCAGGAATGCAAGCTGCGCAACCAGGTGGCGCGCGTGCTGGAGCCGCGCCGGGTGGCGGTGGAGTGGACCGACAGCCTGTGCGCAGCGGTGCGCCTGTGCGACGAAACGCCGGTTTCCCTGGTGCTGATCAATACGGCGGCGTCCGGCATCGAGCCCTACGAGGTGTGCAGCTCGATCAAGTCGCAGGACGGGGCCCAGCGCACCCCGGTGGTGTTCCTGGTCGAGCAATCCTTTCATTACGATGCCGTGCGCGCGCGGCAGGCGGGGGCGCGCGGCCTGCTCACGACGCCGGTCGCCGGGCGACACTGGATGCTGACCTTCCAGAAGCTGATGGATCTGCCAGTGTAGGCACAGGTGTAGGCGCCAAGCGACGTTTTGTCACAACTTCGTATCGTGCGAAGCGGTGGTGAAGTTATATTAATAACCATGGCTGAAGACGATCAAATCAAGCGCAAGGACGGCGATCCGGCGGGGGATGTCGACGAGCGCCGCGAAACGCGTGTCCGTGTCCCCGATCGCCGCGCGAGCAGCGGCCAGACCGCGCGCGGGCCGGCACGCTACCTGCGCGACGGCGACAATGCCGTCGCCCTGGCCGGCCGGGTGATCACCTCGCGCTTTCGCTCGTTGCGCGAACGCTTCAACCGCGAATTCATGCAGCGCACGCTGCACATCGGCGTCTCGGCCCGCATTTTCCACCCCGCCGCCGGGGCCAAGGGCCTGCTCAGCAAGAACCTGCAATATCTCGAGGAATCGATCGCCCAGTGGGTGATGTCGCGCGACGTGCTGGTATTCATGATCCCCACGGTGAATACCAACGGCTTGCTTCACCCCAGCAATATCACCCTGCGCCACTATGCACGCCACCTGGACGGCCTGGTGCTGCAGGGCGGGGCCGACGTGGCGCCGCAAACCTATTCCGAGACCCCGACCCGCCCCGAATGGAGCGGCGACCGCGCGCGCGACGTGTACGAACTCGAGCTGCTCCACGAATTCGTCGACGCCGGCAAGCCGGTGCTGGGCGTGTGCCGGGGTTGCCAGCTGATCAACGTCGCCTTCGGCGGCACCCTGCACCAGGACGTTGCCACCGACATGCCCGAGGCGCTGGCCCACGTGCACGACGTCTACGACGCCCACCGCCACGCCATCGTGTTCCCCAAGGGCTCGTCCCTGGGCCGCATGTTCCCCAAGACCGAGCGGGCGATGGTGAATTCGATCCACCACCAGGCGGTCAAGGATCTCGGCCGCGATATCCGGGTCGAAGCCATGTCCGATCCGGACGGCATCATCGAGGCGATCCGCTACCAGCGTGCCAACTTCGTCATGGGCTTGCAGTGGCACCCCGAATTCCACCGCGCCGGGGGCGTCGACCTGCTCGATTGCACGCCGGTGCTCGACGAATTCCTGCGCGCGGCGCGCGAAACCCGCCTCTAGTTGTTGCTAGTTATCAAGGTCGTGCACGCTTGCCGAAAACGCTTGCTTTCGCCGCGCGACGCGTGAATAATGAAATGAGAATCATTCGCATCCTGTTGCGGTTTTGATTCACCTCACGCTTGATCGTTGCGCACCGCAACTGCTTTTTGGGAGACGCTTGCATGACCATTTCCACTGCAGACACGACGTCGTCGGAACCGCGCAGCCAGGACGCGCTGCTGGTCGCTTCGCTATTGCACCTGATGTCCAACTACACCACGCGCGGCGACGGCGAACAGCCTTGCGTGAAGCTGGCCTCGGTGATCGAGCGCCACCTGTGCGCGCTGTCGCGCCTGCCGAACATCGACCCGGTGCTGCGCGCCACCTGCGAACAGCTGGCCGACCAGTGGGCGGTGGTGGTCGACGCCAAGCTGCCGGCGCCGGCGCCGGCTCGCCAGCCCCTGCTGGCGCGCTTCATGAAAGGCGGCTGGAGCGGCAAGACGGCGCCGCTGGCCGGCTGATTTTCCTGCCTATGCCGCGCGCCCGCCGCGGAAGTGCGCGATCGCCGCGTTGACCATGCCCTCGACGCTGCCTTCGCGCTCCACGTGGCGGCGCAGGATGGCGGCGTCGCTGCCGTCGTGCGCCGCGGCCGCCAGGTGGCGCAGGGCCTCCACGCTGCCCAGCGCCTCGGCATGCGGCAGCATCTTTTCCAGCGTCGCCAGGATATCTTCGCGCATCGGCACGTTCTCGTACGTCTTCGGATGCGTGATGCTGCCGTCCAGGCCGAAGCGGCAGGCCTGGAAACGGTTGTAGTTGTAGACCAGGTAGTCGTCCTCCACCGGGGCTTCTTCTTTCCTTTCCAGCAGGTGCCGGCACAGTGCCTGCAGGTAGCCGGCCAGCGCCGCCGCCCGCTCCACCGTGAGCGGCGTGTCGCACACGCGCAGCTCGATGGTGCCGTACTCGGGCTTGGGCCGCAGGTCCCAGTAGAAATCCTTCATGCTCTTGATGATGTTGGTACGTTCCATCTTGGCGAAGTAGACGTCGGTGAACTCCTGCCAGGTGAGGGTGAACGGCGCGCGCCCGCTCATCGGGAAGGCGAATACCGAATTGAGGCGCGCCGATTCGAACAGGCTGTCGTGGCCCTGCACATAGGGCGACGAGGCCGACAGCGCGATGAAGTGCGGCAGGTAGCGGTTGAGCGCGTGCAGCAGGTACAGCGCGTCGTCGCCGTTGGCGCAGCCGATGTGCACGTGCTGGCCGAACACCGTGAACTGCTTGGCCAGGTAGCCGTACAGCTGCGACAGGTATTCATAGCGCGGCTTGGCCGAGATCCTCTGGTCGGACCAGTGCTGGAACGGGTGGGTGCCGCCGCCGGCGATGCCGATATTGAGCACGTCGCTGGCCGCCACCAGGGTGTCGCGGATCTCGAGCAGTTCGGCCAGCAGCGGCTCGTAGGCCGTGTGCACGCTCGAGTTAATCTCGATCATGCTCTCGGTGATCTCGGGCGTGACGTTGCCCGGGAACGGTTTGCGCTTCAAGAGGTGCATCAGGTCGGGGCTGGCCGCGGTCAGGTTGAAATCCGACAGGCTGACCAGCTGCAGTTCCAGCTCGACCCCGAAGGTGAGCGGCTGCGAGGGGGTGAAGGCTTCAAGCGGCATGGCTCGTCTCCGGTGCTTCGCGCGCCCAGATCAGCGCGCGCTGGATGATGATCGGGCCGAACACTTCGAGCAGCATCGTGACGGCCGCCATCGCATACAGTTCTTCGACCACTTTCAGGCCGGCATAGCGCGCATGCTCGAGCAGCAGGATCACGAACACGGCCAGCGGCGCCAGCCCGAGGCCGGTGAGCGCGCCCTTGCGCCAGGTGACGCCCGACAGGTGGGCGAAGGCCGTCACCCCGGCCACCTTGGCGAACATGCGCACCAGCACCACGCTGATGGCCAGCGCGGCGCCGGCGGTGACCAGGCGCCAGTCGAGGGTCGAGGCGGCGTACACGAACAGCAGCACGGTCAGCACCTCGCCCAGCGCGCCGAAGTTGCGCTGGGTCTGGGTGAAGGCCACGCGGCGGTAGCGCACCGTCAGGCCGAAGGCCAGCGCCGCCACCACCGGCGACAGGCCGATGCTGTCGCACAACGCCACCAGCAGGATCACGGCCAGCGCGAAGGCGACGGTGGAATCCTGCTGCGGATTGCGGATCGCGCGCAGCAGGCTTGGGGTGACGACGCCGAAGATCGCGCCGGCCACGATCGAGCCGGCCAGCATCACCAGGCTTTGCCACAGCGCCTCGCCGACGGCGGCGTAGGTGCGGAACAGCCAGATGCCGATGATGGCGTTGAAGGCGAACACCGACAGCACGCAGTTCTGGGCCGACAGGTGTAGCACCCGTTCGGTCATCTGGCCCGAGCTTTTCTGCTCGTTGACCACCCGCACCACGGTGGCGGGCGAGGTCGCCATCGACAGCGCCGCCATCAGGAGGGCCGTCAGGCGGCCGGTGCCGAAGGCGGTGGCGACCAGATAGACCAGGATGAAGGTCAGCGCGGCCTCGACCAGGCCGGCCACGCCGATCCAGGGATTGTTGACCAGCCAGCGCAGGTTGATGCGGTTGCCCAGTTCGAACAGGATCAGGCCGAAGGCGACGTTGGCCAGCAGCGAGACCGGGCCCATGTCGGGGGCGGGCAGGGCGCCGATCTGCGTGCTGCCGAGGGCGAAGCCGACCAGGCCATAGAAGCTGATGCGCGGCAGGCCGGTCCAGCGCTGGCCGAATTCGCCGGCCAGCCAGGCGAGCGCGATCGCCAGCGGCCACGCGAGACTAGTCAACAGGGACAGCAGGTCTGGCATTCGTTTTCCCCTCGGTTCTTCTATGTCTTGTCGCTGGTGCGTGCTTGCCACCGATGCTTGCGGATTCTACAAGCGGACGGCGCACGCACGATTGTCCTGGCTCGCCCGTCCACGCGCCTTGTGTTGGGACACGGCGAGCGGCGGGCGAGTGGCTCGATCATAGCGATTCCAGCAAGGCCGTCCGTGTCCGCACTAACACAGTGCGTAAAGACATTAATTGTCGAGGGGAATTATTTGCTGAGGAGGCGCATCGCCCGTTCCAGTCCTTCGAGCGTGATCGGAAACATGCGGTTGTTCATGATCTGGCGTATCAGGGCAATCGACTGCCGGTATTGCCACAGGTGTTCGGGCTCCGGATTGAGCCAGGCAAACTTGGGAAAGGTCGACACGAAGCGCGCCAGCCAGGCCGCGCCCGGCTCTTCGTTGTTGTACTCGACCGATCCGCCCGGCGCCATCACCTCGTAGGGGCTCATGGTGGCGTCGCCGACGAAGATCAGGCGCGTATCGGGCGGGTATTTACGCAGCACGTCCCAGGTCGGGAAGCGCTCGCTCTGGCGGCGCCGGTTGTTCTTCCACAGGTAGTCGTACACGCAGTTGTGGAAGTAATAGAACTCCATGTTCTTGAATTCGCTGCTGGCGGCCGAAAACAGTTCTTCGGTGCGCTCGATGTGGTCGTCCATCGAGCCGCCCACGTCGAGCAGCATCACTACCTTGATCCGGTTCTTGCGCTCGGGCCGCATGCGGATGTCGAGCCAGCCGGCATTGCTGGCGGTGGCGCGGATGGTGTCGTCCAGCGCCAGTTCGTCCGCCGCGCCCTGGCGCGCGAAGCGGCGCAGGCGGCGCAGCGCCACCTTCAGGTTGCGCGTGCCCAGTTCGCGTTCGCCGTCGTAGTCACGGAAGGTGCGCTGCTCCCACACCTTGACCGCGCTGCGGTTGCGGCCCGTGCCACCGATACGGATCCCTTCCGGATTGGTGCCGCCGTGGCCGAAGGGCGAGGTGCCGCCGGTGCCGATCCACTTGCTGCCGCCGGCGTGGCGCTCCTTCTGCTCCTTCAACAGTTCCTGCAGGCGCTGCTGCAGCTGGTCGTAGCCGAATTTCTCGAGCTGCGCCTTCTGTTCGGGCGTCAGCTCGCGCTCGAAGCGCTTGATCAGCCATTCCAGCGGGATTTCGGCCTTGTCGTCGAATACCGCATCGATGCCTCTGAACCAGGCGCCGAACACGCGATCGAACTTGTCGAAGTGGGCTTCGTCCTTCACCAGCGTCAGGCGCGCGAGGTAATAGAACTCGTCGAGCGAGGGAGCGATCACGCCGCGCTGCAGGGCTTCGAGCAGGGTCAGGAATTCGCGGATCGAGACCGGTACCCTGGCCTCGCGCAGGGCGCGGAAGAAGTCGATCAGCATGGCCTAGCCCCCGGCGTGATGCGCGAGGCGCGCCTCCAGATGGGCGCGTACCCGCGGCCATTCGGCGCGCAGGATGCTGTACATGACGGTGTCGCGCGGCTGCCCGTTGCGGCGCGCGACGTGGTGGCGCAGCACGCCGTCCTTGTTTGCGCCGAGCCGCTCGATGGCCGCCTGCGACGCGAAGTTCTCGCCATCGGTGCGCAGGCCGACCACGGCGCAGCCCAGCGTGTCGAAGGCATGCCGCATCAGCATCAGCTTGCAGCTCGTGTTCACGTGGCTGCGCTGCACGCGCCTGGCGTACCAGGTGTAGCCGATCTCGACCCGGTCCACGTCAGGCACGATGTCGTGGTAGCTGGTGCTGCCGAAGACGGCGCCGCTGGCGGCATCGACCACGGCCCAGGCGCGGCGGTTGGCCATGCCGAGCGCGGTGTCGATATAGGCGCCGGCGTCGTGCGGCGCCGGCACGCTGGTCACGACCAGATTCCACAATTCGCCGTCGCTGGCGGCCGCGCGCAAGCCATCGGCATGGTGCGGCGCCAGCGGCTCCAGGCGTACGCCATTGAATTCCAGGGTGACGGGAGCGACCGCGATCATCGCTTGTTCCTCGACATGAACATCAGGCGTTCGAACAGGGCGATGTCCTGTTCGTTCTTGAGCAGGGCGCCCTGCAGCGGCGGCGCTGCATTGTCGATACGCAGCGCCTCGGCCGGCACGTCCTCGGCCAGCAGCAGCTTGAGCCAGTCCAAAAATTCCGAGGTCGACGGTTTCTTCTTGATGCCGGGGACGTCGCGCAGCGCATAGAAGCTTTGCAGCGCGGCCGCCAGCAAGTCCTGCTTCAGGCGCGGGAAATGCACGCCCACGATGTCGGCCATCGTCTCGCGGTCGGGGAACTGGATGTAGTGGAAGAAGCAGCGGCGCAGGAAGGCGTCGGGCAGCTCTTTTTCGTTGTTCGAGGTGATGATCACCAGCGGGCGGTGCTTGGCCACCACCATCTCGCGCGTCTCGTAGACGTAGAACTCCATGCGATCGAGTTCGCGCAGCAGGTCGTTCGGGAATTCGATGTCGGCCTTGTCAACCTCGTCGATCAGCAGCACGACCGGCTCGGGCGAGGTGAATGCCTGCCACAGCACGCCCTTGACGATGTAGTTCTGGATGTCGCGCACGCGCTCGTCGCCCAGCTGCGAATCGCGCAGGCGCGAGACGGCGTCGTATTCGTACAGGCCCTGCTGGGCCTTGGTGGTCGACTTCACGTGCCACTGCAAGAGCGGCATGTCGAGCGCGGCCGCCACCTCTTCGGCCAGCATGGTCTTGCCGGTGCCCGGCTCGCCCTTGATCAGGAGCGGGCGGCCCAGGGTGAGGGCGGCGTTGACGGCCAGTTTCAGGTCGGCGGTGGCGACGTACTTGTCGCTGCCTTCGAAGCGGGGGGATGCATGCATGGCGGGTGAGGGGCGAAAACGTGAAGGTGAGGCGAGTATAAGACAAAAAGTTCGCCTACCCGGCGCAGGGGCGCGGGCGGCCGGTTTGTAGACTGGTGTCAAGTCTTCAGATAGAATCGGCCAGTTGGTAAGCCTTTGCTAAGTTTTTGTGCGGTTGCGGTTTTCGAAATATAACTAACGAGACGCCCATGAAAAAAACTCTGGTACCACTGGCGCTGGCGCTCCTTGCCGGCGCCGCCGGCAGCGCGTTCGCCGCGGAAGTGGTCGGTAATCCCCAGGCGGCAACCGCCAAGATCGAGATGTGCATCGGCTGCCATGCCATTCCCGGCGGCTACAAGACGGCATTCCCCGAAGTGTATCGCGTGCCGATGATCGGCGGCCAGTCGGCCAAGTACATCGAAGCGGCGCTCAAGGCCTATCGCAAGGGCGACCGCAAGCATCCTTCCATGACCGGCATCGCGCGCTCGATGAGCGACCAGGACATCGCCGACGTGGCGGCCTATTATTCCCAGCAAACGTCGAACCAGACGACCGCCAAGCGATGAGGACCGCCATGAAGAAAACGATACTCCTGCTGGCCCTCGGCGCCGTGTCGCTCGGCGCGGCCGCCAACGACGTCAAGCGCGGCGAGGCGCTGGCCCAGAAATACAACTGCGCCTCCTGCCATGGCGCCGATTTCAACAAGGCGATCGACCCGACCTATCCGAAGCTGGCCGGCCAGCATGCCGACTATCTCACGCATGCGCTGCGCGCTTATAAACGCGGGGCCGGCGCCAACGGCCGTGTCAACCCGATCATGGCCGGCATCGTGCAGCCGCTGTCGAACCAGGACATGGCCGACCTCGGCGCCTACTTGTCCAGCCTGCCGTCGCAGCTGGTGGTCAAGAAGTAGCAGGACGCCACAGGTCCGCAGGCGCCGGCTGTCCGGCGCCGCGCCATCGCGCGCGCAGGCGACCAGCAGGCAATCGTAGTCGCGCGTGATGGCGCGCTAGCTGGTCACGCCGCGGCGCCGCTGCGGCGCGATTGGACTCTCACATCGGTGTCGCTGTCAATTTCACTTGCGCTAGAAGCGTCACCTCAGGATCATCTGCAATCGGCATATATTCAGGGCAGACATACGCCTGAATGAATCGATTTTTTGCACTTTTTATATTTTGTGCAATCCGCTAAAGTTTGTCTCGTCACGTTGTGCTCCCAACATTATTGGAAACTGGCCGGCTTATCCGCCAAGGAGTCGTCATGTCAACTGCAATCGTTTCCGATAATATAGGACTGGCTTCAATGCAGATATTTCCGTTTCCATTCATGCCGAATTTGCTTGTGGCATTGGTTGTCAGTTTCTCGGTCTGCATCCTGATTATCGCCACGCAGCGCTGGCATGGACGCTTTTCCCTGGATTCGGATACCGGAGGCGTGCAGAAAGTTCACAAGAAATCCGTGCCGCGAATGGGTGGGATTGCCTTGTGCGCCGGTGTGCTTGGCGCCGCCTGTTTCGACGCCTATGCGACGACCAGGACCGACGCCAATGCGCAGGCCGGCGCCAGGATGTTCATGCTGTTGATTGCGGCAATTCCCGCGTTCTTCTCCGGTGTCATGGAAGACCTGACCAAGTCCGTCACCCCGAGAAGGCGCCTGCTCGCCATCTTTGCCAGTGCTTTCCTCGCCGTCTGGCTTCTGGGGGCAGTGTTGTCCCGTGTCGATGTATGGGGCCTCGACAGCATGCTCGTCTTTATTCCCTTCTCCATCGCGATCACCGTATTCGCGGTAGCGGGAATCACCAATTCAATCAATATCATCGACGGTTTCCATGGCGTTGCCGGCATCGCGATCGTGATCATTCTGACCGGCATGGGTTTCATCGCATCGCGTAACGGCGATATGCTGATTATTCAATTATCCGCCATGGCAATCGGCGCCGCCATCGGGTTCCTGATGCTGAATTATCCGACCGGCCGGCTATTCATGGGCGATGGCGGCGCCTATTTACTTGGATTCCTGGCAGCCGAAATTGCAGTATTGACGGTCATGCGCAATCCGGCCGTCAATGCATGGCAGATTCTCGCAATCTATGCTTACCCGGTCATCGAGGTTTTATTCAGTATCTACCGTCGCACGATCATTTACGGCGCGCGGGCCGGCGCTCCCGACCGCCTGCACCTGCATTCGCTGTTCTACCGAAGGTGTGCCCGGCAGAAAATCAGCGGGAAGAAACATCCGTGGATGTGCAATGCCTGGGTCGCGTGTTTCATCGCAGCCTGGATCGGCACGGCGACCGCATGTTCCGTCCTGTTCGGCGATACCGTTCCCGCCGCCGTCGCCATGGTCCTGCTCCAGCTCGTGCTCTACATCGCCGTGTACATGCGGCTGGTACGCGGGCACTGGGGGCACTGCCGGCATCCGGCGGTCATCTTCGGCTTGCGCCCGCAGCCGCGCCATGGCCTCGTCGACGACGTCCTCGTCATTGGTCCTGGTCCGCGCGCGTTTGGCTGACCCGGAAGCGAACCATGCACACCCTCGAAGACATCGAGCGGGCCATGCGACAGCGCCCCCGCAAATGGCTCGTCACGGGCTGCGCCGGCTTCATCGGCTCGAACCTGACCGAATACCTGCTCCGGCATGACCAGGCCGTGGTCGGCCTGGACAACCTGTCGACCGGCCACTGGCGCAATCTCGAGGAGGTGCGCGACCTCGTCGGCCCGGATGGGTGGCGCCGTTTCGGTTTCATCCAGGGCGACATCCGCGACACGGTCGCATGCCGGCACGCGATGGCGGGCGTGGACCGGGTCCTGCACCAGGCGGCGCTCGGTTCGGTGCCACGCTCGATCGCCGACCCGATCGCGACCAATGAGGCCAATGTCGACGGTTTCCTGAACCTGCTGGTCGCCGCGCGGGACGCCGCGGTCGCATCGTTCGTGTACGCCGCATCGAGCTCCACGTATGGCGACCATCCCGGACTGCCGAAAGTCGAGGCGCACATCGGCAGGCCCTTGTCGCCTTACGCCGTGAGCAAATACGTGAACGAGCTGTATGCCGACGTATTTGCGCGCTGCTACGGGTTCGGCACGGTCGGACTACGGTATTTCAATGTGTTCGGCAGGCGGCAGGACCCGGCCGGCGCGTACGCGGCCGTGATCCCGAAATGGATCGGCGCCATGCTCGCCGGCGACCAGGTCGTCATCAACGGAGACGGGCAGACGAGTCGCGATTTCTGCTTCGTCGATAACGTCGTGCAGGCGAACATGCTGGCCTCGCATGCCGCGACCGGCCCGGCATCCCGGATCTACAACGTGGCGCTCGGCGACGCGACGACGCTGATCCAGCTGTTCGGCTACCTGAAAGAACTGTTGATGCTGGACGGGATCGAGGTCTGCCAGGCACCGCGGCACGCGCCGTCTCGCGCCGGCGATATCGCGTGCTCCCAGGCGAACATCGACAAGGCGATGCGGGAACTCGGCTATGCGCCCCGGTACCGGATTCGCGAGGGGCTGGCCGTGACCGTCCCGTGGTACGTCGCACGCGGCGGGGCGCACCGGCAGGCCGGCGCGTCGGCACGGCCGGTCGCCACGGCAGGTTAGACGATATGCGGCCCGGCTACGCCAGATTGTCCTTCCTGCAGCCCTTGCGGGCGCTTGGCGCGCAACTCCGTGCGGCCGCCCCGGACCATGCCGCGATCCTCAAGGGGATGCTCACCGTCGCCGCCTTCGTCTTCGTCGGCAAACTGGCCAGCGCCATCAAGGAAATGGCCGTGGCCTACCGTTACGGCCTGGGCGCGGAAGTCGATGCCTACCAGTTCCTGTACACCGTGATCGGCTGGCCGCTCGGGGTGTGGTCCAGCGTACTGACCGCCGTCCTGGTGCCGCTGGCGGTGCGCCTGCGGCACCAGCAGGGGGACCTCGCAAGGTTCCGCTCCGAACTGCTCGGGCTCGTGATCGTTGCCGGGCTTGCGCTGGCGGGACTGGCGTGGCTGGTCCTGCACACCCTGTTCCAGCTCGGGCAGAGCGGTTTGCCGCCCCGCCTGGCCAGCCTGGCCGGGGCGGCGCTGCCGGGCCTGATCCTGCTGCTGCCGCTCGGGATGCTGACCGCGCTCCAGTCGGCATGGATGCTGGCGGCCGAGCGCCATGTGAACACGCTGCTCGAATGCATTCCCCCATTGTCGATCGGGGCGCTGGTCATGGCGCTGCCTGGCGGCGGCATGCGGGCGCTGGTGTGGGGAACGGTTGCCGGCAGCGTGCTGCATCTGTTGTCGCTCATGGCGCCGCTGGGCCGGCACGACAGGGAGCGCGCACCGCGGCTCGCGCTCTCGTCGCCGCAGTGGAGCTGGTTCTGGCAGGGCTTCGGCATCATGGTCGGGGGGCAGGCGCTGATGAGCCTGACGGTCGTGATCGACCAGTTCTACGCGGCCGGGCTGGGCACGGGCGCGATCGCCATGCTGGGCTACGCGAACCGGATCCTGGCGCTGATCCTCGGGCTGGCGGCGATCGCGGTATCGCGCGCGACCCTGCCCATTTTCGCGCAGGCGCAAGCGCATGCGCAAGCGGGCGCTCACCTGCGCGCCGTCGCACGCCTGTGGGCGGGCATCCTGTTCGCGCTGGGCCTGCTGGCGATGCTGGCCAGCCATGCGGCCGCGCCATGGATGGTGCGCCTGTTGTATGAACGCGGCCAGTTCGGCGCAGCCGATACGGCCGCGGTGGCGGAGGTGCTGCGCTACGGGCTGCCCCAACTGCCTTTCTATTTCTCGTCAATGGTATTGGTCAGCTATGCACTGAGCCAGCGGCGCTACCAGCTGGTGTTCGTCTCGGCCCTGATCGGCTGCGTCGCCAAGATCGCCGGCAACGCGCTGCTGGTCCCCGTACTCGGCGTGAACGGCATCGCGCTCGGCACGATGCTGGTCTACGCGTCGACCGGACTGTTCTTCTGGCATGCCCTGATTGTTCGTGGGGCGAGGGACGAAGGCCCTGCCGGATCGCGCGGGCGCGCCGCGGGAAAGCGGCGCACATGAAGATTCTTCTATTTACCCATAGCCTGGCCGGCGGCGGCGCCGAGCGCACCGTCGCCACGCTCGCCAACCACTGGGCCGATCGCGGCTGGGACGTGACGGTGGCCACGCTGGCGCCGCGGGGCGAGGACTTCTATGACTTGCGTGCAGGCGTGCGGCGCGTCGCGCTCGACCTGGCGGGCGACAGCCCCTCGCCGCTGGCCGCTGCGCGCCATAACCTGCGACGCATAGGGGCGCTGCGCCGCCTGCTCGCTCAGCTGCGGCCGGAGGTCGCACTCGCCATGATGAGCACCCCGAACGTGCTGCTTGCCCTGGCCAGCCGGGGAATGCCGTGGCTCGTGCGCGTGGGGTCGGAGCGCTGCTATCCACCCCATGCGCCGCTGGCCCGGCCGTGGAGCAGCGCGCGCCGGCTCCTGTACGACCGCCTGGACGCCGTCGTGGCCCTGACCGAGGAATGCAGGCGGTGGATCGTCACGCATACGTCGGCGCGCACCGTTCCCGTGATTCCGAATGCCGTCGTCTGGCCTTTGCCGTGCGTCGCGCCCTGGATCGTGCCGAACAAGGTCGTCGACCCCGGGCGGCGGTTGCTGCTTGCGATCGGGCGCCTGGACCCGGTCAAGAACCTCGGCGGCCTGCTGGCGGTGTTCGCCCGGCTCGCCGGTCGCCATCCGGACTGGGATCTCGTCATTCTCGGAGAAGGCCCGGAACGCGCCGCCCTGCAGGAGGCGCGCGCAGCGCTGGGGCTCGAGGGCCGGGTCGTCATGCCCGGTATCGCCGGCAACGTCGCGCAATGGCATGCGCGCTGCGACCTGTATGTGCTGTCGTCCCACTCCGAAGGGTTCCCGAATGCGCTGGCGGAGGCGCTATGCCATGGCATGCCGGTCGTCAGCGTCGACTGCGATACCGGACCACGCGACATCGTCCGGCACGGCATCGACGGATTGCTGGTCGCCCCGGGCGATCCGGACGCGCTCGAAGGGGCGCTCGATGCCTTGATGGCAGATGGCGCGCTCAGGCGGCAGTTCGCGGCGCAGGCGGCCGCGGCGCGGCAGCGCTTCGGGATCGAGCGGGTCGCAGGCATGTGGGAGGCGCTATTCAGCCGCCTCCGGGACGCGGGCGAGGCGTCCAGGCGCCCGGCCGGCGGGTCGAAAGAACGGGAACTCCTGTCATGAGCCGCCGGCCTTCCATCGTGACGAGCGTGTTCGTGGTCCGCGCCACGCCGTCCGCGGCGCTGGCCCCGGCCAGGCACGGCGGCCTGCTGTTCTACCAGTGCGCCGTCCTCGGCCTCGCGATGTGCGCGATCTATGCCAACGCTCCGATCTACCTGTACACCCAGGATGCCTCCCTGCCGCCCAAGTACGTGTACTTCCTGCTGGTGCTGCTCATGACGCCGTGCCTGCTGGCGCGGCGCGCCATGCTGGTCGCCTACCTGCTGTCGCCGTTCGCCCTGTGGGCCTGCGCACTGGTCGCCCTCAACCTGATCCATCTGTCGACCTGGTCGGCGGGCGGCCTGGCCGGCGCCACCTACCTGTCGGACCACGGCGATGGGGTGCGGGCGGCGCTGGTGCTGACCCGGATCCAGTACATCATGGTCGCGGTCCTGTTCGGCTTCGTCGTGTTCGTGACGCCCGCGAAGACCTACCTGTACGCTGCCGTGGCGCTGATGGTGCTGCTGCCATGCGCGGTCCTGCTCGATTTCGCCTACCAGGGCATGTTCTACCGGACCGACCTCGAAGGCGCGGTGCTCGGCCGCGCGGCGGCGACGTTCATCAATCCGACCATGGCGGGCGAGGCGCTGCTGCATGTGGCCATACTGGGCTGCGCCGCGATCGGCCTGCGCTATCGCGGGCCATTGCTGCTGCTCGCCGGCGCGGCGATCCTCGCCACGTTTTCCCGCTCGTCGATCATCGCCTGGGGCGTCGTCCTGGCGATCATGGTCGCGCGCGGGGCGCTTCCGCGTTCCATGGTCGTGGCCACGGCCGCGGCGTTCGCGGCGCTCGCGCTGGGCCTCGGCAGTTTCGAAAGCTACCTGCAGTCGCGCGACGAATTCGAGGGAGCGTCCAGCAATATCCTGTCGCGGATGGGATTCTTCTCGAATCTCAGTTTCGACGACGACAGCTCGGCGGAACGCGCGAGCGTCGTCAAGGCGGCCTGGGAGCTGTTCCAGCACAACCCCGTGTTCGGCGCGGGGGCGGGAAGCACGCTGTTCTGGTCGCACCGCGGCGGCACGCACAACCAGCTGCTGATGCTGGCGGCGGAGTACGGGCTGTTCGGGATCGGGTTGTGGATGTGGCTGCTGGTCATCCTGTGGCGCGGACGCTTCCTGGCCGAGCGCGGCCTGCACGTGGCGATGGTGTTCCTGTTCGCGTGGATGTCGATGTTCACGCACCAGATGCTCGATGCGAATACCTATTGGCTGGCGACCTGCGCGCTGGTCTCCACACGCGCGGCGTGGACCGCGCCCGGGCGGGCGCTCCAGGCACGAGGAGCGTACGCAAGGGCCAGGCCGGGCCGCTACGCCTGCCGCGCCGCCGGCGCAGGCCGCGCCCTGCTGGCCGGGACACGACCATGAGCCACGGCAAATTTGTGATCTCCCTGGATTTCGAAATGTTCTGGGGCGTCGAAGATACGCAGAGCATCGCGGCCTATGGCCGCAACGTGCTGGGCGAATGGCAGGCCATCCCCCGGATGCTGGCGCGGTTCCGCGCCCATGGCGTCAACGCGACCTGGGCGACCGTGGGCGCGATCATGTGCCGCGACTATGGCGAGTGGCGCGCGCGGCGCTGCACCGGCACCCGATCCGCCGCGGTGCCTGAACCCTGGGCCGATGCCGAGGATGCGCTGCTCAAGCAATATCCGAGGCTGTTCTTCGCCAGGCCGCTGGTCGAGCGCATCCTCGAGACCGACGGCCAGGAACTGGGGTCGCATACCTTCAGCCATTTCTATTGCAAGGACAAGCGCGCCACGCCCGCGGGCTTCGTCGAGGACCTGGCGCGCGCGGCCAGCCTGGCGGCCGGGATGGGCATCGTGTTCCGGACCATCGTCTTCCCGCGCAACCAGATCAGTCCCGCATTCCTGGCGCTGCTGCCGGCGGCCGGCATCCTGGTCTATCGCGGCAATGCCCAACACTGGCTATACCGTAACGGCGACGCGGTGCCGGGGGGGACGGCAGGGCGCGTCATGCGCAAGGCCGATGCCTTCGTGCCGCTGAGCGGCTCATGCTGCCGGCGCGAACAGGTCGATGGCACGCTCGTGAACGTCCCTGCGAGCGCGTTCCTGTATGCCTGGTCGGCCTTGTCCGAGCCATTGATGGCCCTGCGCCTGCACCGGATCAAGCAGGGCATGACCGAGGCCGCCCGTACCGGCGGACTATTCCACCTGTGGTGGCACCCGCATAATTTCGGCGTCAACCTCGAGGCCAACCTGGCCATGCTGGAACAGGTCCTGCTGCACTACCGCCTGCTCGCCGACAGGTTCGGCATGCAATCGCAGTGCATGGGCGCGTTCGCCGGGATGACGGACGCGCAGCCGCCGGCGCCGCAGCCCTGCCTGGTATCGGCCGGCACCTCGTACGCATTGTTCTGGCAGGGGGCACGATGAAGCGCCATGTCCTGCACGTCATCAGCGGCCTGTCGGTCGGCGGCGCCGAAATGGCGCTGTACCGGCTGATCCTGCAGTTCCGCGACAGCGACTACGACCATACCGTGGTGGCGCTCACGCCCGGTGGAGGCATGTCGGCCCGCTTCGAGCACGTGGGCATACCCCTGATCGTGCTGGACGTGCGGCATTCGCCGTTCGCGCACAGCGTGCAGCTGGTGCGCCTGATCCGCAAGCTGCGGCCCGACATCGTGCAGACCTGGTTGTACCACGCCGATTTCCTGGGCGGCCTGGCCGCGCGCGTGGCCGGCAACCGCAGGATCATCTGGGGAATCCGGACCACGGACCTGGACATCGGCTGCGCCCGCACCACGTCCCTGGTGCGCCGCGCCTGCGCCCTGATGTCGCGCTGGGTGCCGCACACGATCGTCTGCGTGGCCCACGCGGCGCTGCGTTCGCATGCGCGCGTCGGCTACGATACCAGCCGCATGACCGTGGTCGCCAACGGCTTCGACCTCGGGGCGCTGACGGCCAGCGAGGCCGAGCGCGACGAACTGCGCCGGCGCTGCGGTTTCGGCGCGGGAGACATCGTGGTCGGCACGCTCGGCCGGTTCAACCTCGACAAGGACCATGGCAATTTCGTGGAGGCGGCCGGCATGCTGGCGGCGAAGGACGAGCGCGTGCGTTTCCTGATGGTCGGCCGCGACCTGGACGCCGGCAACCAGGTCCTCGGCCAGTGGATTCGCGATACCGGCCATGCGGACCGCTTCGTGCTGCTGGGCGAACGCGACGACGCCGCCGTCTGCCTTGCGGCGATGGACATCTTCTGCCTGTCGTCGCGCACCGAGGCATTCCCGAACGTCGTCGGCGAAGCCATGGCGATGGGCCTGCCCTGCGTCGCGACCAATGTGGGCGACGTCGCCGTGCTCCTGGCCGATACGGGCGTGGTAGTGCAGAAGGCCGACCCCGATGCGCTGGCGCGCGGCGTGCATGGACTGATCGCGCGCGGCCCGGGGTATCTGTTCGAACTCGGGCAGCTGGCGCGCGAGCGCATCCGCGCCAGCTACAGCATGCGCTGCGCGCGTGCGCGCTTCGAGTCGATCTACGACAGCATCCTGGACGAAGGGGGACTTTCATGTGCGGACTCACCGGCTTCCTGAAGGCGGACGCCTTCCTGCCGCGCGAAGAACTCGTACGGCAAGTAGCGCGGATGAGCGCGACGCTCGCCCACCGGGGCCCGAACGATGCCGGCCACTGGTGCGACCCGGCACACGGCATCGCGCTGGGCCACCGGCGCCTGGCGATCATCGACGTGTCGGCCGCCGGCCACCAGCCGATGCAGTCGCCCGGCGGCCGCTACGTCCTCGTCTTCAACGGCGAAATCTACAACCACCTGCTGCTGCGCCGGGAACTCGATGGGGACATGTACCCGACGCCATGGCGGGGCGGATCCGATACCGAGACGCTGCTGGCCGGCTTCGAGCAATGGGGAATTCGTGCGACCGTCGAGCGCGCGGTCGGCATGTTCGCGCTCGCCGTCTGGGACCGGCAGGCGCGCTCGCTGACGCTGGCGCGCGACCGCATCGGCGAAAAACCCCTGTACTACGGCTGGCAGGGGCAAGGCGAACAGAGAGCCTTCCTGTTCGGGTCGGAACTGAAAGCGCTGCGCGCCCATCCCGCCTTCGACGACGTCATCGACCGCGACGCGCTGTGCCTGCAGATGCGTCACGGTTACATCGCGGCCCCATATTCGATCTACAGGAACGTGTTCAAGCTGCCTCCGGGCTGCCTCCTGAGCGTGGCGCAACCGTCCCGTACGCATGCGCTATCAAGCTACTGGAGCGCCCCCGGCACGATGACCGATGGCGTGAACCGGCCATTTCGCGGCTCGCCGGAGCAGGCGGTGGAGGCGCTGGACGGCTTGCTGCGCGCTGCCGTCGGCGCCCAGATGGTGGCCGACGTGCCGCTCGGGGCCTTCCTGTCGGGCGGAGTCGATTCGTCCACGGTCACTGCCCTGATGCAGGCGCAATCGGCGCGCCCCGTGAAGACGTTCTCCATCGGCTTTCACGAAAGCGACTACAACGAGGCGCACCATGCGCAGGCGGTGGCAAGGCATCTTGGGACGGATCACACCGAACTGTATGTGACGGCCGCGCAGGCGCGCGACGTCATCCCTTCGCTTCAGGATGCCTACGACGAGCCGTTCTCCGACTCTTCGCAGCTGCCCACGGTCCTCGTGTCGCGCCTGGCCCGCCAGCACGTGACGGTGGCGCTGTCGGGCGACGCCGGTGACGAACTGTTCTGCGGGTACAACCGCTACCAGTTCGTCGACGCCCTGTGGCACAAGGTCAGCGCGGCGCCCTTGCCCCTGCGCCGGCTCGCCGCCAGGGGCATCGCCGGCGTATCGGTCGAGGCGTGGAACCGGGCGGCGCGGGCGCTGGGGCCAGGCCTGCCGCGCGCCATGCGCTTCCAGAACACGGGCGACAAGCTGCACAAGGGGGCGCAAGTCATGACCTGCGCGTCGCTCGATGCGCTCTACCTCGGCCTGGTGTCGCACTGGGACGATCCGGCGGCGCTGGTGCGCGGCGCCGCCGAACCCCCCACGGCCCTGAACGGGGACGCGCCGGACCTCGCCGCGCTCGATGGCCTGCAGCGCATGATGGCGCTCGACCTGCTGACCTACCTGCCGGACGACATCCTGGTGAAGGTGGACCGGGCCGCCATGAGCGTGTCGCTGGAAACGCGGGTGCCGCTACTGGACCACCGGGTCGTGGAGTTTGCCTGGCGCCTGCCGCAATCCTGCAAGCTGCGCGACGGGGTCACGAAATGGATCCTGCGCCAGGTGCTGTACCGCTACGTGCCGAAAGCCCTGATCGAGCGTCCGAAGATGGGCTTCGGCATCCCGGTCGGCGACTGGCTGCGCGGCCCCTTGCGCGAATGGGGCGACGCCCTGCTGGCGCAAGCGAGGCTGGCCGATGAAGGGTTTCTCGAACCGGCCCTGGTCAGGCGCTGCTGGACCGAGCATGTGTCGGGCCAGCGCAACTGGCAATACCAGTTGTGGAACGTGCTGATGTTCCAGGCCTGGCTCGCGCATCGCCGTGCGCAGCCGCGGACGGAGCGGGACGCTGACATGGCGGAGCATCTGACTGGAGCCATCTCATGAACAGGAAAATCGTCATTTCGGTCAACACGGCCTGGAATATCTGTAACTTCCGCGCCGGCCTCGTCAAGTCCTTCGTGCGCCAGGGTTACGAGGTGCTGGTCCTCGCCCACGATGACGAATACGCGCCTCGCCTGGCCGAACTGGGTTGCCATTTCAAGCAGCTGCCCGTGGACCAGCACGGCACCAATGCGAGCCACGACCTGGCGCTGCTGGTCAAGTATCGACGCGTGTTCCAGTCGGTGCGGCCATTCGCCTACCTGGGCTTCACGATCAAGCCCAATGTCTACGGTTCGCTTGCCGCGGGCAACCTGGCGATCCCGGTCATCAACAATATCGGGGGCCTGGGCACGACCTTCCTGCACGGCGCCATGCTCACCAGGCTGGTCAAGCAGCTGTACCGGATGTCGCTGCGGCGTTCCAGCCGGGTGTTTTTCCAGAACCGGGACGACCGCCAGCTGTTCCTCGACGCGGGGATGGCGCGGGAAAGCGTGTCCGAGCTGTTGCCGGGATCGGGCGTCGACCTGCGCCATTTCCAGCCGCTGCCCATGGCGGCGCCGGCGCCGGGCGGCTTTCGATTCCTGCTCATTGCGCGCATGCTCAAGGATAAGGGAGTCGAGGAGTACGTCGCGGCGGCGCGCATCGTGCGCCAGCACATCCCTGGAAGCGAGTTCCAGCTGCTCGGGGGGATCGATGCCGAGAATCCGAACGCCATCCGCGTCGACCAGATCCGGGAATGGGAAGCGCAGGGGCTGGTACGGTACCTGAACCGCACCGACGACGTGCGGCCTTACCTCGGGCAGGCCGACTGCGTCGTGCTTCCCTCGTACCGCGAGGGCGTGCCGCATTCCCTGCTCGAAGCCGCGGCGGCGGCGCGGCCGATCATTGCCACCGACGTCGTCGGTTGCAAGGATATCGTCGACGACAACTGCAATGGCTACCTGTGCCGGGTCAAGAGCGCCACCGACCTGGCGGAAAAAATGATCCGCATGGCGCGCCTGACGCCGGACCAACGCACCTGCATGGGCGCGACCGGGCGCGCGAAAGTCGTGCGCGAGTTCGACGAAGACATCGTCATCAACAAGTACCTCTCGGCCATCCGGCAGATCGAAGAGGCGGCCAGCGACTCGGCGCGCGGGGGCAGGGCGGTGCTGCCCCAGGCAGCGGCGAATACCGTGCGGGAGTAGCCATGGGCTTCCAGATCCTTACTGGCGACGGGGCGCTGGCGCATATCGGTTCCAGCGCATTCGCCGCGCCATGGAAGGCGCTGCATGCGCGCTGCCCGTGGGCGACCGGCTGCCAGCACCCCGATTTCGTCCTGCCCTGGTACCACATCTACCGCGAGCGTTACGCGCCGCTGGTGCTGGTCGACACGGCCACGGACGGCGCGCTGCGCGGCCTGCTCACGCTGGCATCGAGCGACGACGGTGCGCGGCTGACGGGCGCGGGCGCGGTCCAGGCGGAATACCAGGGCTGGATCGCGGACACGGTGCACGCCGACCGCTTCGCGCAGGACGCGCTTGCGTGCATACGCGGCGCGCTGCCGCAGGCGCGGACGAGCCTGAAATACCTGCCGCCCGGGATTCCGCTCGGCTTCCTGCATGCCGGCGAGCGCAGGTACTGCGTGCTGCACGGCCATGCCCGTCCCGTGCTGCGTCCCGAGCCGGTGGCGATGGAGAAGCTCAGGCGCAAGAAGACGCACCGACAGAACGCCAACCGCCTGGGCCGGCTCGGTCCGCTCGCGTTCGAACGCATTACCGGAGAGGCGCAGTTCCGCCGCATGTTCGACGATATCTGCCTCCAGTACGATTTCCGGCAAGCGGCGCTGCATCGGCAGACGCCGTTCCTGAGCGACCCGCTGAAGAAGCGCTTCTACCTGGAGCTGCAGCGCCGCGGCATGCTGCACACGACGGTGCTGACGGTGGGCGACGCGCTGGCGGCTGCGCACATCGGTTTGTTGAGCAAGGACCGCACCGTCCACCTGGGCATCAGTACCCATGCGCCGGCGCTCGCCGCGCATTCCCCGGGCCAGCTGCTGCTTGCGCTGCTCGGCAGCCAGCTGGCGGCGGACCGGATCGATCTGCTCGACCTGACGCCCGGCGGCGACCCGTACAAGGAACACTTTGCCTCCGACCACGATGAAGTCTTCGAGCTGACCATGGCGGGCAGCGTCGTGCAGCGCGTGCGGGCACAGGCCGCGACCTGCGTCAGGCAGGCCGGGAAGGCGCTGCTGCACATGAGCGGCAGGCGCAAGGTCGACCTCGTGCAGGCAGTGGAAAACCTGCAGGCCCTGGCCCGGCGCGCGGACGCCGACGGTCCGCGCGACGGTCTGCTCGAGAGTCTGCGGGGCGGCCGCGCATTGTGGCGCCTGGCCCCCGGCACCCGGCGCAGCAGCGCCGGCGCGCTGCCGGTGTCGCGCAACAGCCTGGAAGACGTCTTCAAGTACGACGATTCCGCCGCCTCGATCAAGCGCGGCATGTTCATCGGCACGGCGATGAAACGCCTCGAGCAGGGGTGCCAGCTGTTCTGCCATGCCCCCGGCGACAGGCTGGTCCTCCACTGCTGGGCGTTTGCACGCTGCGGCAACAGTGCATGTCCGCCGCCCGCGCAAGCCATCGAACCCGGCGCGACCGTCCTGTTCGACCTGCAGGCGCACGGCGGGGAAGCCAACGACGACTTGATGGAGCGTTTCGTCGACCGCATCCTCGCCATGCTCGACCAGGGCGTCGCCGACGCTGCCGTCTACTATTCGGGACGGCTCGGCAGCCTGTCCCGGCAGGGCATCCGGCGCTGCGGTTTCGTCGACGCCACGCCGGCAGGGAGCATCCAATGAACGGATCCGACGTGTCCTGTTACCTGCACGACGTTCCCGCATTCGTCGAGCACGAGCTTGCGGCAAGCTACGAGACGCTGCATTCGTCACTGCCGTTCTTCCGGGTCTGGCGCACGCTGGGCAATGCCAGTTGCTATATCGACCGCGGCGCCGGCCGCGCACCGGACATCCTGCTGTTCCATTGCGACGGGCGCCAGCTGGTCGTGCTCAACGAGATGATCGACATCGCGCCCGCGACACTGGAGCGGTTCGCGCGCTATGTGTTCGACCATTTCCCCGCGGTCGACGTCATCCGCTTCAATGCCGTGCGCACCGACCCGGACCACATCGGTTTTCCGGTGCAACGGCACAATGCCAAGGACACCTGGGTGATTCCGCTGCCGGCCATGCCGGGCGACTACCTGGCGGCGCTGGGAAAATCGACACGCGCCAAGCTGCGTTCCCGTCTCAACGGGATAAGCAAGCACTATCCTGGCTTCGCGATCGAGTATCTCGCCGATGGCGACGTGGACGAGGAGACCGTGGGCCGGATCGCGCAACTGAGCGAGCAGCGCATCGGTAGCCGGGGCGTGCGGCTCAAGCACGATGTCGCGCGCATGATGGCGCTGGCGCGCACCTGCGGCCTCGTCACGCTGCTGACGATCGATGGTCGCCTGTGCGCCGGATCGCTGACCTATCGCGTCGGCACGTCGTGGTTCGGCGAGGTCACCGCGCACGATCCCGACTACGATCGCCATGGCCTGGGCGAGCTGTGCATGTACCACACGATCTGCGAGAGCATCCGGCGCGGCGGGCGCAAGTTCTACCTGGGCGGCGGCCTGTTCGGATTCAAGGAGCGCATGCTGGGCGAGCGGCTCGACATGGACCAGCTCCATATCTACCGTTCGCACCGGTGCCTGCTGGCGAACCTCGACATCGCGGCAACGGCTTTCGCGCACGGCAAGATCCGGCGCCTCAAGTTGCGGCTGCATCGACGCCGCGGTACCTGGCTAGCCGATCTGGCGTTCAGACTGTTTCACGCATGCCGGAACAAGGCAGGCGCATAGCGATGGGACCCGGGCGATGGCCGGAAAGGGGAATCCTTCACACGGCGCGGGACGGCGACGGTTCCTCGCCCGCGGGCTGGCCGCCGGCGCGCTGGCGCTGGCAACGCCGCACAGGCAGGGCTCCGCGCTGGCGCCGGTCTGGCCGCCGGGCGACCGGGCCGCGGGTACCCCGATACCGGAGACGACCGTCATCCTGGCCGACTTCGGCGGCCGGCCCGGCGCCGACCGCCTGGCGCTGGCCGCGGCATTTCGCGACGGTCTCGCAGCGCTGGCCAGGGCGGGCGGAGGAACGCTGCTGGTCCCGCCCGGCACCTACGATTTCGGCGCGTTCGACCAGCCGGAATCCATCCTGCTGTGCCGCGACCTGCGCGATATCGCGATTTCCGCCTACGGCGCCGTGTTCGCGGCGAACACGGCCAGGCTCGTCGTGCCGCACATGTTCTACTTCCATAATTTTAATAACGTGACCCTGGCGGGCGCGACCTTTGTCGACCACGGCTTCTTTCCCTGGGTCGACTGGAAGGGGATGTATTGCGTGGGAATACAGGCGGACAGGTCGAGCAGCGGACTACGCCTGGTCGACTGCCGGGCGGAGCGCGTGCTGGGCCTGCTGGCATCGAATAACGGCGCGGCCGGCCGTCATCTGCTGTCCGACATCCACGTACAGGGCGAGGTAAGCCATGCCTACTATGGCGTAGGCGCAAGCCACATCGGCGGCGGCGTCAGCGTCGACCTCGACTGCCATAACGTGCGCCGCGCCTTCATCGCCCATGCGGCGCGGCGCGCCGATGTCGTCGTCAGGACGTCGGCCGACCGCGCCTGGCCTGGCAGCAATGGCCTGGTCGCGCTGGTGTGCCAGGGGGCGCGCCTGGGCGACGTCGAGCACGTGCGGGTGCGGATCGACGTGTCGGGCGACTGCATCCATGACAGCTACGTGCATTTCTATCACCAGGGGCCGCAAGCCGAGGGCGCGATGCGCGACATCGATGCGACCGTCAATGTCCTCGCGACGCAGTCGATGGGGACAATGTTCCTGTTCGACCACGAGATCCACGGCATACAGCCGCGCACGGCACGGCAATGGGAGCGGATCAGCCTGCACGGCTCGCTGGCGGCCGGGAGCACGGGCAGGGTGATCGCCAATCCCTCCGTGTCGACTGCCGGCGGGACCGTGTACCTGGACCGCAACCTGGCCGGACTGGCCGGCGCCATGCCCGACCGGTTCCGGATTGCCCCCGAATCCTCCGCGAGCATCCCATGCGACTGCTGATCTATATTCATTCGCTCGAAAATGGCGGGGCCGAACGCGTCGTCGCCAATCTCGCCAATTACTGGGCATCGATCGGGTGGGAGCTGACGCTGGTGACCGTCGCGCCGCGTGGCAGCGATTTCTATGTGCTCGATCCCGCCGTCGAACGTATTGCCCTGGACCTGGCTGACACGCGTCCCAACCTGCTGGCGGGCATCAATCGCACCGTGCGGCGCGTACGCGCCCTGCGCCGCGTGCTGCGTACCGTGCGGCCCGAGGTCGCGCTGTCCGCCATGCACACGGCGAACGTGGTCCTGGCCGCGGCTTCGCGCGGGCTGCCTGGCCTGCGCACCTTCGGGTCCGAGCACAACTTCCCGCCCAGGGCGCCGATGGGAATTCTGTGGGAAACGATGCGCCGCCACGCGTACGGGCGCCTGTCCGCGGTGGTCGCGCTGACGGAGGAATGCGCGCACTGGCTGACGTTCCATACCGGGGTCCGCAGCCTGGTCGTCATTCCCAACGCGGTCACCTGGCCACTGCCTGTCCAGGCGCCGCGTGTCGATCCCTGCAGCTGCTGCGCGCCAGGGCGACACATCCTGCTGGGCGTCGGCCGCCTCAGCGCGGAGAAGAGCTTCGCCACCCTCGTCGGCGCCTTCGGCCTGCTTGCGGCGCGTCGCCCGGCATGGGACCTCGTCATCCTCGGCGAAGGCCCGGAGCGCGCCGCCCTGGAGGCGCAGGTGCGGGACGCCGGATTGCAGGGCAGGGTGTTCCTCCCGGGGCGTGTCGGCAACCCGGGGGAGTGGTACGAGCATGCCGCGCTGTATGGCATGAGCTCGGATTTCGAGGGATTTCCCAACACGCTCCTGGAAGCGATGGCCTGCGGCCTGCCGGCGGTGAGTTTCGATTGCGATACGGGACCGCGGGACATCATCCGGCATGGTGTCGACGGCTTGCTGGTGCCCGCTGGAGAAACCGCGCCGTTCTGCGCTGCACTCGAGCGCCTGATGGGTGACGACGATCTGCGCGAAGAGTTCGCTATCCGTGCGACCCAGGTGCGCGAGCGGTTTTCGATGCCGAAGGTCGCGGCCATGTGGGACGCCTTGTTCGCATGCCATGGCCTCAAGCGCCAGCCTCTCCCAGCAACGTCCCGCATAGCCTCGACCGAGGCAGGCTGACATCTTCGCAAAACCCGGCTGTCGGGCTGCCGGCCCAGCTCACAACCTCTCGCCCCGGCCGCGTAGCTGCCCGTCTGCAACAGCTCGACGTGGCACGCAATCAATGATCCCTGGAATCCGTATTTGTACGATAGCGCATTCTTGCGCGAAATTTTTTTTATTCCTGCGGGAACTAATCGCTTCGCGGCAAGTCTAATGGGCTGTTCTTTGCTGAAGCGATGCGCCCAAGACATTCGCGTAATCGGCCTAGATAGGAAGCACCCGTCGTGATCTGGAATGGCCACTTTCGCATCATTCCACGAGCAACCACCGCTTGATGCGTAACGACGGCGCCGATGTTCGGCACACACCATGACCTCTCCGCGACCTCCATAGCAGGCCGGCAATTGTAGGTTTCCGTGAAATTGATACAGCTGATCCATTACTTTTCATTAAGGATGGCTGGATTGTTACACCCTTACTTTTCAAGTGAAAGAGTTTGCATGTCCCAGAACAAACACATTTCGGTTTCCTGTTCGCTGAGCAAAAAGAACCTGTTCCTCGCTAGTACCGCCCTTGCCGCCAGCCTGTGTGCGGTGTCCGCCCAAGCGCAAGTCGCCGTCCCCACCGCGGTGGCCGATGCCAGCAACGTGCATTTCACCGTGTCGCACAGCGCGACGCCGACCTGGACCCGTGTCTACATCGACAAGGACCGCAGCACGACCACCGGCTATACCTCGTATGGCGTTGGCGCTGATTTCCTGATCGAAAACGGTCAACTGTACAAATATGCCGGCACCAAAGGCTCGTGGGCGTGGACCTCGGTCAAGGCGCTCGTCACCAATTCCAGCCCCACCCGGACGGCGCTGACCGTGTCGCGCGCCGACCTGGGTTCGCCCACGGCCATCAGTTTCGTCGCGCAAACCGATCCGCCAGTGAACGTGTCGCCGGTCATCCAGGCAACCCTGTCGACGCAAGTGGACAGTGGCACTGGTGGCGGTGGCGGCGGCGGTGGGACCCTGCCGGTCAAGTACACGGCATCGACCGCCACCATCGCCAATCCGGAACGCGGCTTCTATCGCCACGTTCCCTGCACCACGCCGCTCAGCCAGTCGCAGCTGAAGGGTTATCGCACGTCGAGCAGCAGTTCGATGATCCTGTGCGTGTTCTACCTCAAGGATTTCGTCGCCAAGCCGATCAACCAGGCCACGCTGGACCTGTTCCAGCAGCAGATGGCCACGGTGCGCAGCACGGGGATGAAGGCGATCGTTCGCTTTGCCTACAGCGATTCGAGCAGCCCGGTCGACGCCAAGCCGGCAATGGTCAACCAGCATCTCACCCAGCTGGCGCCCTACCTGGCGTCCAACAAGGATGTGATCGCAGTCGTGCAGGCCGGTCTCATCGGCAGCTGGGGCGAGTGGGGCAATACCCAGAACTATGGCGACAGCTATAACATGACCGCGCAGAACATGGCCGATCGCAAGTCCATCGTCGACAAGCTGTTGAGCGTGGTGCCTGCCGAACGCATGGTGCAGCTGCGTATGCCGCTCTTCAAGACCAAGCTGTACACCGCATCGAACCTGTCCGTCAGCGAGGCCTACACCAACACGGCCAAGGCGCGCCTCGGCTTCCATAACGACTGCTTCCTGTCGAGTGCGTCGGACTACGGCACCTACGTCAATCCGTCGGTCGAGTTCCCTTACCTGGCGGCCGAGTCGAACTATGTCGCCATGGGTGGTGAAACCTGCGCCGTCGCGCCGCCGCGCAGCGACTGCCCGACCGCGGTTGCCGAGATGGCGAAATTCAAGTGGTCGTACCTGAACCTGGACTACAACACGACCGTGTTGAACAACTGGAAGAACCAGGGTTGCTTTACCACGGTCGACCAGAAGCTGGGCTACCGTTTCGTCATGACCTCGGGTAGCTACTCGGGCACTGCCAAGCCGGGCGGCGCTTTCTCTGTGAATCTGTCTGTGCAGAATCAGGGCTGGGCAGCGCCGTACAACAGCCGTAACGTGGAACTCGTGTTCCGCAACACGACGACCGGCGCATTGTTCTTCGTGAAACTGGCTGCGGACCCGCGTCGCTGGTCGGCGAATCAGACGGCCTCGATCAGCGAGACGGTGACCTTGCCATCCAATATGCCACGCGGTAACTATGCACTGCTGCTGAACCTGCCCGATCCGCAGACCACGCTGCGCAACCGCCCGGAGTACTCGATCCAGATGGCCAACAGCAATACCTGGGAAGCGGCAACGGGCTTCAACCAGCTGAACCACACGGTCGGTATCGCGCCTTGATGCGTCGGCACTAGTCCGATAGTTTTCATAGTCCAGCCATGGCGCACCGCGGTGCGCCATGGCTTTTTTGCGTCTCGAGCACGCCGGTCCGCTGCACGCGGATGGTCAATGTGCTCGCAGCGCCGCGGCGAGCGTCACGCGCGCCCGGTGGATACGGCTACGGACAGTCCCGACGGGGACATGCATCTGTCCACCAATTTCACTGTACGACAGTCCTTCGAGTTCGCGTAGCTCGAACGAGATGCGCTGCTCTTCGGGGAGTGTTTCCAGTGCGGCTTCGAGCAGGGCCAGCGCCTCCTTGGTTTCCAGTCTCGATTCCGGCGTGTCCAGGTCCGCCCGCGCTTCCATCATTGCCTTGCTGTCGGCGTCGTCGTCGCCCATGCTGCTCAGTCCGGGGCCCTGGCGTTGCCGCTGCGCCAGGCTATCCTTGGCGGTATTGGTTCCGATACTGACGATCCACGTCGAAAACGTGGAATCGCTGCGGAAGCGGTTGATCGCCATATAGGCCTTGATGAACGTTTCCTGGATGACGTCTTCGATATCGTGGGGGTCGCGGATGAAACGGTGCAGATAGCGGGCAAGAGGCGGGGTGTAGCGGCGCATGAGCGTCTCGAAAGCACGGCTGTCCCCGGTCTGGGTCCGCTCGACCAGTTCGCGATCCTCTTCCAGTCTGCTTTTCATAGTCGCTCGCGAAACGGCGTCGATGCCGTTGAGTCGACCATCGCATGCCAGGCGCCGGAATCACCGAGACAGACGGCAGGGCATTTGTCGGGATGGCCAGCCACGTCATGCGCCGCAGGCCTCCATCTGCGCGTGTCGGGTAGGACAACCCGGGCGTCCTTTCAAGCGTTCGACCGGCTCGACCTCATGCGATCGTTTCACCGGCGTGTTGGCGAGATCATGATTTTTCATATATCACCACTTTTGTGCAATAAGCCTCGATGATGCAATTGGCGCTTACGGCTGACTTGATGCGGCGGGCGAGTTGGCTTACTTTGTTTTATATTGCTTGATCCGTCGATAAATAGGGATTACATGTTCGGCCGCTAAATTTTTGGCGGGAGACAACGTTGAATAATCACTGCGGAAATGCATGCATGGATTCGATGGATGCACCTGCGAGATAAGCTGTGGTCGCCTGAAATTGTAAAGCGCACGTGCCTGTTGCGCAATACGGCACACGCCTGCCGGATAACATCGGGAGAAGGTCGCGAATTCTTTATTCAAAACAGATCGGGATCGCCACGCGTATGGAGTGGTAGTTTCTGTATTACGTGGTGGCGAAGAGCGAAGAGTCCTGATGTCCATCGCTACTATCGATCGATAATATCGATGTTTTATTTCAAACTCATCCATATATTGGTGATTTGAACCTGTGTGCCGAATTTTTTTCAAAGGGAAAATCCTATTTTTCTTCTGCAATATTTCCGACTTTTTGATATATAACCTGGCGTCATATTGCGCAAAAAAAATACGTCGTAAATATAGCGCATCACGACATTACTCAAATTGCATAAGGTATAGTTATTTACATGTACTGATGCGACGACATATTGTTGCATCCTGTCACTTATTGACCGCCAGCATATGCGTACTTATTCCATGCGATGTTAAAAGCACGTGCCCTCGGCCTTATAATATTTGAGTATAAACAAAGGTGAGCATATGGACACCATTGGGCAAATGGATGTTAAAGCGAACAAGGATGGAAACAGCCAACATCAGGGATTTTTCGAAAACTCGGAAATAACGCAGTTCAATGAACGTACGCCGCGAATCAGCCTGAAGCAGTGGAGGCTGTTCCATGCAGTGATCGATAACGACGGCTTCGTCGGCGCCGCAAACAAACTGCATATCAGTCAATCCTCGATCAGTCACGCGCTTGCCAAGCTCCAGGATCAACTCGGTGTGCCGTTGTTGACGCTCAAAGGTCGCAAGGCGCAGATTACGGAGGATGGAAAAATTTTGCTGGCGCGCTCGAGGGATCTGCTGCGTCAGGCCAGCCAACTCGAAAAACTCGGCGAATTCCTGCGACTGGGCGCCGAGCCTCATATACGCATCGTCGTCGAGCCCAGTTATCCAGCCGAGCTGTTGATCCGCACCTTCCATGACCTGAGCGGCCGGTCCGAGAAGCTTCGGTTGAATGTGACAGAAACTGACTTCGCAGAAATCCAGCAGTTAATGAACCAGGATGAGGCCGATCTCGCCATCAGTACCGGGACCTTGTCTGGTTTTGCCAGCAATAAATTGATTGAGCTAGAGCACATTGCCATTGCTCACTCGGACAGCCCCTTGTTCAGGATTAACCGGGGCATCACGGATGAAGACCTCGCTCGTTGCCTTCAGATTATGTTCCGCGTTGGAAGTCATGACACGGAACCGTTCGGCATGCGCCGCCTGGCCCGGGGCTTGCCCGCCTGGAAGGTCACCAGCCTCGACAGCGCGGAAGACGCACTGCGGTTTGGCCTCGGCTATGCATGGCTGCCAAGGTATCGCGTGCAGGGTTGGCTCAATGACGGCTGGGTGCGCATTCTTCCGCTGGATTGCGGCGCCAGTTACACGGTGCAGATGTACCTTACTCGCGGACGATCCGTCGTCCCCGGCTCGAGCGCGCAGCGCTTCGCCGACGCGCTGCAGGCGGTGACGAACGAGCACGCCATCAGGCCGGGCGCCAGGCCAGCCTGCGATATGGGTTCGGCAATGGCTGGCATGTAATGCCAGGGCTGCGAGCCCTGGACATTCGTTCGCGCCATGCATGATGGTGACGGCAAGAACGGGAGCGAGACATGGACAAGTACGTGCAAGCGATACGCAGGAAAGACCAGCAGCAGTCCATCGAGGCAGTGAGCCGGTTCGCGAGCGTCCTCGACAACGTGTGGCTGATTGCCATCGTCTTCGTCGTGGTGACCGCGCTCGGGATCATGCATACGCTGAGGGCGACACCGTTGTATGAGCTGGGCACCGTCATCCAGATCAAGGGCAAGGCCGGGTTCACGGGCGATTTTCAGGCAGAAGACAATGTGCGGACCGAGATGGAGGTGCTGAAATCGCGCTCGATACTGGCGCCGGTGGTGGAGCGTCTGCGACTCGACATCACGCTCGACCCGGCGCCGCCGACAATGCTGGGCGTCGTCCGCCGCATGCTGGACCGGGATCGCCTGGCGGGCAGCGCCGCTTCTCCCCATGCGCAGGTGCATATCGCCCACCTCGACCTGCCTGCGGCGCTGTTCACGCAACCATTTACACTGACGATCACGGCCAGGAATGCGTACAAGTTGGCCAACGACGAGCTCGGAATCGAGGTCGATGGCAAGGCAGGCGTACCGGCCAGGATGGATACCCGCTACGGGCCGATCGACATCCTCGTGCGCGCAAGCGCCGCCGCCCCCGGCGCCCGGTTCGTCGTGCGCCGTATTTCGGCGTCGCAGGCGACGGAACAGCTGCAGCGTGCACTCGTCGTGACTGAAAGTGCAAAGCAGTCCAACGTGGTCAAGCTGGGTTTGCAAGGCTCCAACCAGCAATTGATGAGCCGAATCCTCGGCGAGATCGTCGCCGAATACATCCATCAGCGGCGCGCAGTACAGCAGTCGGAAGCAGCCGAACTGGCGGCATCGTACGACCAGCAACTCACGGCCTTGAAGGCGGCAGTCCGGAAAATCGACCATCAATACGCCAGCCTGTTGCAGCGGGCCGGCATCGGCGATCCGGAAGTGGAAGGCCAGTTATTATTGCAGCAGTCGAGTGCACTGGAAAACCAGTTGGCGACTGCGCGACAACGCAAGGCCGAGCTGTCAGCCAGGCTTGGCGACGGCCATCCGGAGATGCAGGCCCTGGACGGGCAAATTGCCGATATGGGCCGGGTATTGCGCCGCAATGCGTCCGAGTACCAGGCGCTCTCCCTGGTCGCCCGCGAATTGACGCAAGTGCGACGCGAAAAACAGGCGCTGGACGAGGTGAGCCTGGCATCGTTCAATCAACGCAGCAAGCTCAGCGCCATGACCACGGCCGAGCGCGACGACGTCAGGGTGCTCGAGCGGCCCGAGCCCTCGCTCCATGCGGTGACGCTTGGCCAATCCACGATGCTGGTACTGTCGGCTTTCGGCGGGTTTGCTGCCGGCCTGCTTGCATCGTTCATCAAGAACCTGTTCTCGCAGCGCAAGCGCGTGCTGTTGTCACAGCAACGCAACACCCGCTTCCGCCTGCTGGTCCACGGCCGCACGGGCTGAACGAGCGATTCATGCGATCCAGGCGGCGCCCGGTCAGAACCAGGACTCCTTGACCGTGATGACATCCTCCGCCTGGACGGCATCCTCGAGTTTCGCCTCGCTCGTCGAGGACGCGCCGCCCGCGTCGCGGCGCGTGATGCGCAGCCCGCGCTGGGTGCCGCGCGGCGTCAGGCCGCCACTGGCCGCGATCGCCTGTTGCACGGTCATCGCACGTTCGATGCGCAATGGTCCCGGGCGCTGCACTTCGCCCATGACATAGGCGCGCGGCGCACGCTCGACGAAGATGATGTCGCCGCCGCTGACTTCATAATCGCGGTTCAATTCGCCCTTGCGCACGATGTCGACGACGTCGATCGTCTCGCGCGTGGCGACGCCGTCGCGATTGCGCACCAGGTCGACCCTGTCGCCACCATCGGGGCCGACTCCGCCGGCCACGGCCAGCATGTCGAGCACCTTGCGCGGTCCGTCGACCGGATAGCGCCCGGGCCGATTGACCTGGCCCAGCACCGACACCTGCTGGCTGGTCAAGGTCGTGACCAGCAGATTGACTTGCGCCTTCTTGAGATAGCCATTCTTTTCCAGCAGGCCGCCGATCTTCTGTTCCGCCTGTTGCGTCGTCAGGCCACCCACCTGCACCTCGCCCAGCAGGGGAAACGTCATCGCACCGCTTTCGGAAATGCGCGTCTCGATCGCGAGATCGGGGCTGCCGTACACCGATGCCCTGACCACATCGCCGGGGCCGAGCACGAGGGAGGCCGCACTGGCCACGCAGACTGTCGAGGCCAGGACGGCCGCGATCACCAAGCCTATCAACCGTTTCATGTTCACTCCTTGTCGAGCGTTGACATCATTCGAAGGTCTGCCCGCGTCGCCCGCAAGGTCAGAACTGCGCACTGGCCGACAGCGTCACGCTGTTCGACCTGATCGCGGCGCTGCGAAGCGCCTCCAATCCGCTGCGCGCCTCATGCGCGAGCAGGAACTTGACCTGCACCGTCGGCCTTGGCGACCAGGTCGCCGAAAGACTGCGCGCGCGGATGGCGTCGCGGCTGCCCTCCAGGCCCGAGGACCCGGTGCGAAGGACGTAATTGCGGCGGACGTAGGCAGCGTTGGCGTCGATCCTGATCCTGGCTGTCGGCTCCCAGCGGGCGCCAATGCTGGCCCCGTCGTTCAGGGTGTAGCTCACGTCCGTGCTTTCGAGCGGTGCGAAATCGCGCCAGGCCGCGGCGCTGTAGCTGACCTTGCCGCGCGGCTGGTAAGAGGCAGTGATCCTGCCCGTCAGGCTGCCTGTCCTGGACCCGTAGGCCGGCTGGTCGCGCCGCGTGTAGCCGACGAGCGCGTCGATATTGGTGGAACCGGTCGCCAGCCACAGCGCGCGCACCCCCAGTTCATCCTGCGTGAAGCGGTCGCCGACCGAGCCAGGATTGACGCCACGCGGGTACGGATAGCGGCCTTCGATCCGGCGCGCCACGAGGCCGGCCGTGCTGCCGCTGGCAGGCAGGTAATCGAGCTCGATCGCCGTCGTGTCCTCGCTGCGATTGTTGAAACGCTGCGCAAACAGTTCGTAGTCGTAGGTGTCGCGCCGCAAGCTCACGCGTGCCTGCCAGGACGGGTGGAAGCGCCATGCGCCGTCCACGAATCGGGCGCGGCGGTTCCGCAGGTTGCGCTGGTCGCTTTGCAGATCCGTATAGGATGCCAGCACCTGCTCGTTGAGCATGCCGGCCTTGCCCTGGAGGCGATTACCGAGCTGCCAGAACCAGGTTGCCTGCAAATCCTTGCCGTTGTAATCGAGCTGCCTGAAGCGGTCGAAATCGTATCTGGACAGCCTGGCCACGAGCGAGATCCGCTGCCGGCTGTAGGTCTTGTCGAAGAGTAGCCCGGCCTCGCGCTGCCACCACCGGTCGGAACGCGCGCCACGCAACGCTGCTCCGCCCTCTGGCACGCGCAGCAGGTTGTCGTCATGGCCGTAGGCGATACCGCCAAGCAGCTGCAGCGCATCGTCGGGAGCCGCCCTGGCGGGCAAGGCGAGCAGGCAGGCAGTGAGCAGGGCGACTGGCCGCTTGCAGGGACCAGGCATCGGGAATGAACCGTTCTTGCGTGCCAGCAGCATGGTCGGATTCGCTCTCAGCTCTATGTCATGGCGTGCATGATTTCGCATCTTGCAATAGCCACTAGTATAGCGACAGCGCCCAGCCTGCCTGACAAAGATATGCCAGCCCTCTCTTTAGGAGGAACTGCCGTTTCTAAAATGCGACAGCCTTCTACTGGTAAAGTGACGACCTTCTTGCCTGCTGGAGCCTGTGTGTCATCGTTTAACCCCGCGTATTTGAAGATCAACCTGCTGGCCGGCCTCACCGTCGCGCTGGCCCTGGTGCCCGAGGCGATCGCCTTCGCCCTGGTCGCCAACCTGTCCCCGCTGACCGGCCTGTACGCCGCGGTGATCGTGGCCTTCATCACGTCCGCTTTCGGCGGCCGGCCCGGCATGATCTCGGCCGCCGCCGGTTCGCTGGCGGTGGTGATGGTGGCGCTGGTGGTGCAGCATGGCGCGCAGTACCTGCTGGCCGCCGTGGTGCTGATGGGCGTGCTGCAACTGCTGTTTGCCGCCGCGCGCCTGGGCAAGTTCATCCGCATGGTGCCGCATCCGGTGATGCTGGGCTTCGTCAACGGTCTGGCGCTGGTGATCTTCCTGGCCCAGTTCAATCACTTCAAGGAGGCGGGGCCGGATGGCGCGCCGCAGTGGATGGCCGGGCCCGAGCTGGCGGTCATGGCCGGCATCATCGTCGTCACCATGGCGGTGATCTACCTGACCCCGCGCCTGACGAAAGCGGTGCCGTCGACCCTGGTCGGCATCCTGGTGGCCAGCATCGGCTGCATCGTGCTCGGTATCGAGACCAAGACGGTGGGCGACCTCGGCTCGATCGCCGGCGGCCTGCCGGCCTTCGCGCTGCCCGAGGTGCCGTGGAATATGGAGACGCTGCGCATCGTCTTTCCATACGCGCTGGTCATGGCCGGCGTCGGCCTGATCGAGTCGCTGCTCACATTGACCCTGATCGACGAGATCACCGACACCCGCGGCCAGCCGAACCGCGAATCGCTGGCGCTGGGCGCGTCCAACGTGGTGGCCGGCCTGTTCGGCGGCATGGGCGGCTGTGCGCTGATCGGCCAGAGCATGATCAATGTGAACAGCGGCGCCACCGGGCGCCTGTCGGGCATCGCGGCCGCGCTGTTCCTGATGGCTTTCATCCTGTTCGGCTCGACCTGGATCGAGGCGATCCCGCTGGCGGCCCTGGTCGGCGTGATGTTCGTGGTGTGCGAAAAGACCTTCGAATGGGGCACCTTCCGCCTGGTCGGCAAGGTGCCGCGCGCCGACGTGTTCGTGATCGTGCTGGTGGCGGGTATTACCCTGGTCTATGACCTGGCGGTGGCGGTGATCGCCGGCGTGATCGTGTCGGCGCTGGTGTTCGCCTGGCAGCACGCCAAGCAGGTAAGGGCCGCCGTCTCGCAGGACGAGCAGGGCTGGAAAGTGTATGCGCTGGAAGGCACGCTGTTCTTCGCATCCGTGACGCCGTTCCAGGCGCTGTTCGCGCCGAAAGACGACCCGCAGGACGTGGTGATCGACTTCCTGCGGGCGCGGGTGGTCGACCATTCGGCGATCCAGGCGATCGACGCCCTGGCCGAGCGCTACCGCCTGCTGGGCAAGCGCCTGCACCTGCGCCACCTGAGCCCGGACTGCCGCGAACTGCTGGACAAGGCGCGCGGCATGGTCGAGGTGAACGTGCTGGAAGACCCGCGCTACCGGGTGGCGGACGACAAGCTGGGCTGAATCCCGTTATAACCCGCGCCGGATCACGCGAATGCGCGCCGGCGCACGCATTCGATGTAGGCCTCGGTATCCGGCGGCACGCCGTTACGCTGCGAGGCCCAGATCATCTCGCCCAGGCATTCCATGATCTCGTGGTGGGCGTCGTGCTGGCCGCGGCGGGCGACCAGGGCGTCATGGGCGGCGCGGATGCCGCGCGGCTGGTCGATCGAGATCTGCTCGGCGATCGACAGGTGCATCGACAGGTGCAGGAAAGGGTTCGGCTTGCCGCCTTCGACCGAATAGTCGGCCGCGATTGCCGCCTCGACGTCCTCGAACTGGTCATGGTATTCGGGATGCTGGACGATCCAGTCGGCCGCGATGGCGTCCATCGGGGTCAAGATCTCGCCATTGCGGTGCTTGCGATAGGCGTCGCAGAAGAAGCGGCGCACGTCGTGCGAGGACGGAGTGAACATGACGGGAAGGGGCAAAAAGAGGAGAGAGCCGGCATTGTAGCGCGATGCCGGCGCTGGCGTCAGGGCGCCGCCTGCTCTCCCGCGTAATGCTCGCGTATCGACTTGCAATCCTGCGGCAGGGCAGTCGCGACAGGCCGGCCCAGCGTCTCCTGATGCAGCTGGACGAGGTTGGCGGCGAAGCAGGTGCGCGCCGGGGTGTCGGCGGCGGCCAGCAGCCTGGCGCCATCGATCTTGCCAAGGAAGTAATCGACCACCGGCCGCGGCCAGTCTCGCTGGTCCTCGAAGCGCGCCGCCAGCTCTGCCCCGGCCTGCGGGGCGCCAGCGCGCAGCTGCGCCAGGTAGAGCCACAGGGCGCCATTGCGGCCGGTGGTTCCTTCGCCCAAGGCGGTGCGCAGGTGCGCGATCGCCTGTTGCGGCTCGCCCAGCACCAGCCGCCGTACGCCTAGCGACAGGCTCGCGTCGCGCTGGCCCAGCGCCGCCGCCCGTTCGCGGTAGGCGAGGGCGGCGGCCGGATCGCGGGCCGTGCTGCGCTCGGATTCCAGCGTATTGGCCATGGTGAGCCAGGCGTCGGCATTGCCGGCTTCGGCTTCCTGGCGCATCCACGGCCGCACTTCGCGCCGCGAATCGAACGGCGCGCCGCCGAGATAAGAGACGTACAGCTTGCCCTGGCTCATGGCGAACAGCACGCGGTGCGCGCGCAGGAAGTCGGCGCCCAGCAGCACGTCGACGCTTAATTGGGCATCGATCACGTCGAACTCGGGATCGTGGACGGTGGCGTCGCCCACCTTGAAAGTGTCCGCCTTGACGATCCAGCTGGCCGCCGACTGGCGGCCGACGCCGTGCGAATTGGCGACCCGTTGGGCGTGCGGGCCGTCGAGCGCGATGCCGGCGCGGTGCGCCGCGCGCCTGGTGATGGTCGTGACCGAAGCGCCGCTGTCGATCATGGCGGTCAGGCGAGCGCCGTTGATGTGCACCGAGAATTGCGGATTCGGCGTCGGCTCGTCGTGCTGGCGAAACGGGATCACGCTCGCGTCGCGGTCCCAGTAGGCCAGCCAGGTCCTGCCGCAGCCCTGGGGACGAAAGAAGCGCAGCTCCTTGGTGGCGAGCGAGAATTCGAGGTCGCTCTGCAGCAGGAAGGCGGCGCCGGCGATGGCGTCGAACGGCGGCGTGAACGAGGTCTCGCCGATCACCGCCAGGTACAGATCCCTGGCCTGCACCGGACCGACCGCGAATTGCGACACCCTGGCATCGTACAGCCGCGACTTGCCCGCCACGCCTTGCACGTAGTCGCCCGTGGCGCGCAGGCTTAGCCCGTGGCGTTCGACGCCGGTGCGGGTCAGGTAGGTGCGGCCGGCGCCGGTATCGGGCAGCATGGTGGCCGGCTTGCCGTTGATCTCGCCGGTCATCGTCAGGCCCAGGCCGGCGCCGGCATAGTGCAGCGGCACCTGGGCGATTTGCTGGAACTGGCACGACCCCTGCGCGGCGGCGTCAAGGGACAGGGCCGCCGCGGCCAGCAACAGGACAGGAATGCGGGAAATGTTCATGTCGGCTCCTGTGCCGGATTGCCCGTCGCCGCCCTGCATTCGGCGGCCTGCTCCATTACAGCCCTGGCGCGCTCGGGATCGCCCGCGATGCGATGGCGCTCGGCGATGAACGACTGCGCTTCGCAGGCACGCTGGCGCGCCAGCCGCTCGTCCTTGCGCGCCAGCGCGAGCAGCCTGGCCTCATCCAGCTTGCCCAGGTAGAAGTCGGCGATCGGCCGTGGCCAGTCGTCCTCGTCGTCGCGGGCGAAGGTGGTTCGCAGTTCGCTGCGCGCCAGGTCCGGCTGGCCGGCGTGCATGCGCGCCGCGTACAGCCACAATGCGCCGAAGCGTTCGGACGGCAGGCGATCGAGCGCCGCGCGCAGCTTCGGAATCGCCTCGAGATGGTTCTTCTCGTGCTGCAGGCGCTGCCCGACCTGCAGGATGGCGCGCGGATTGCCGCCGTTCGCCGCCGCGTCGACCAGGGCGCGCGCCCGGGCTGCGTCGCGCGCCACGCCCTGGCCGCGCGCGTAGGCCGCGGCCAGCAGCAATTGGGCGTCGCCGTTGCCGGCGTCGGCTTCCTGCTGCAACCAGGGTTCGATGCCGCCGCGCTGGCCGAACGGGTGGCCTCCCAGGTAGGAGATGTACAGCTTTTGCTGGCTCATGGCGAACAGCACCCGGTGCGCGCGCAGGAAGTCGGCGCCCAGCAGCAGGTCGACGTCCAGGCCGTCGGCATCGATCACGCCGATGTCGGCGTCGCGGATGGCGATGCGGCCGATCTCCACGACGGCAGGTCTGGCGTTCCAGCGCGCCACGCTCTTGTTGCCGATGCCGACCACGTCCTGCAGGCGGGTGACGCCCTCGCCATCGAGCCTGATGCCGGCGCGCTCGGCGCCCTCGCGCGTGAGGGCGCTGGTGGCGGCGCCGCTGTCGATCATCGCCGTGATCTCCTTGCCGTTGACCTTGACCGTGAAATACGGGTTGGCGTGGTGCGAGAAGCGGGTGTCGAACGGGATCTCCACCGCGTCCGCATCCCAGTAGGCCAGCCTGGCGTTCTTGCAGTTGGATGGCTTGAAGAAGGTGAGCTCCTTGGTCGCCAGCGAGAATTCGAGATCGGTCTGCAGCAGGAACTGGGCGCTCAGGATGGCGTCGAACGAGGGCGAAAAACCCATGTCGCCGACGACGCGTACATTGCTGTTGCGGATGGCCGCCGGCCCGGCCCGGAATTCCCTGACGCGGGCGGTGTACATGCGCGCATAGCCGCCGATGCCGCGACTCAGGCCGCTGCGCTCGAGCTGCAACCCGCGCTTGCCGCTGCCGGTGCGGGTCAGCATGCTGGCCCAGGCCCCGGTGTCGACCAGCATGTCGGCCGGCGTGCCGTCGATGCTGCCTTCGATCGTCGGGCTCAGGCTGGGGCCGGTATACCGGATCGGCAGTTTCACCAGCTGGTGGTATTCGCAGGCGGTCGCCTGCGCGGCATGCAGTGGGGTGGCGAACAGGGAAGCGAGGAGGGCAACGGCGCTGGCGCGGCGGAACGGGGCGATGAAAGTCATGCGCCCATTCTACCGGCTGAGGTTGCATGCAAGACAATGCAAGGCGCATGAAATGATGCGCCGCAAGAGCGTATTGACGGAAACGGTGGCATTCGCCGCCGTTTCCGTAAAGACAAAAATTACTTGTTTGGCGCCAGCACCAGCGATTCCGGCCCCGCCGGATTGCCACCGCTGGCCGCGGCGACCATCTCCGAGCCCGGCTTGGCGGCCTGCGAGCGGCCGTGCGGCTGGCGCAGGTAGCGCGCGCTATGACGCCGTTCGCCGTGTTGGCCGCGTGCCGGCCAGGTGACGAAGCGCGACAGTTCCTGCAGGGCGCGCTGGTAGACGTCGCGCTTGAACTCGATCACGACATCCAGCGGCACCCAGTAATCGTGCCAGCGCCAGGCATCGAATTCCGGATGGTCGGTCAGGCGCAGGTTGACTTCATTGTCGCGCGCTACCATGCGCAACAGGAACCAGATCTGCTTCTGGCCGCGGTAGTGGCCGCGGATCTCGCGCTTGATGAAGTGGTCGGGCACCTCGTAGCGCAGCCAGTCGCGGGTTCGCCCCATGATCTTGACGTGCTCCTGGCGCAGGCCGATTTCTTCCTCGAGCTCGCGGTACATTGCCTGTTCTGGCGTCTCTCCGTACTTGATACCCCCTTGCGGGAATTGCCATGAGTGCTCGCGCACCCGCTTGCCCCACCAAACCTCGTTGTTAGCGTTCAGCAGGATGATGCCGACGTTGGGACGGAACCCTTCACGGTCGAGCATAAGTGCACCTCGATACTTTCTGCCGGCGGACGTTCCCTTATGTTTTTACCTACACATTCTTTGTGTCCGTGGGGTTTCCGCACCGCTTGCGCGATGGATGCTGCTGCTTGCGGCCCCTGTTTGTAGAAAGTTTGGACGCATCAGCCGGCTAATCCTTTAAAATTAGGTCGATTATAACCCTCTCTTTTTAAAAAGAATTCACTGATATGCGCGCCTCACGATTTTTTATTTCAACTCTTAAAGAAGCGCCTTCCGATGCCGAGATCGTCAGCCACAAGCTGATGATGCGCGCCGGGATGATCAAGCGCCTGGGTTCCGGCATCTATACCTATATGCCGGTCGGGTTGCGCGTCATCCGCAAGGTCGAAGCGATCGTCCGTGAAGAAATGAACCGTGCGGGCGCGATCGAACTCCTGATGCCGCTGGTGCAGCCGGCCGAACTGTGGCAAGAAACGGGCCGCTGGGACAAGATGGGCGATGAGCTGATGCGCGTCAAGGATCGTCACGGCCGCGACTTTGCGATCCAGCCGACCTCCGAAGAAGTGGTCACCGACGTCGTGCGCAGCGAAATCAAGTCCTACCGCCAGTTGCCGGTCAACTTCTATCACATCCAGACCAAGTTCCGCGACGAGCGCCGGCCGCGCTTCGGCCTGATGCGCGGCCGCGAATTCACGATGAAGGATGCCTATTCCTTCGACCGCGACCTGGAAGGCATGCAGAAGTCCTACCAGACCATGTTCGACGCCTATACCCGCATCTTCAACCGCTTCGGCCTGAAGTTCCGCGCGGTGGCGGCTGACAACGGCGCCATCGGCGGCACCGGCTCGCACGAATTCCACGTCATCGCCAGCACCGGCGAAGACGCGCTGGTGTATTGCCCCGACTCGGACTACGCGGCCAATATGGAGGCGGCAGAAGCCGTCGCCAGCGGCACGCGCGGCGCGGCGACCCAGGAACTGGCCAAGACCCCGACCCCGGGCAAGACCAAGTGCGAAAGCGTGGCCGAGTTGTTGAAACTGCAACTGTCGCAGACCGTCAAGACCATCGCCCTGACCGTCGAAGGCGAAGAAGGCAAGAAGAGCTACTGGGTGCTGCTGCTGCGCGGCGACCATGAACTCAACGAGATCAAGGTCTCGAAAGTGGCGGGCCTGAAAGACTTCCGCTTCTCGACCGAGGCTGAAATCCTGGAAGTGTTCGGCACCGTGCCGGGCTACCTGGGCCCGATCGCCACCAAACAACCGGTCACCGTCGTGGCCGACCGCACCGTCGCCAATATGGCCGATTTCGTGTGCGGCGCCAACGAGGCGCACTTCCACTACACCGGCGCCAACTGGGGCCGCGACCTGCCGGAACCCATGGTCGCCGACCTGCGCAACGTGGTCGAAGGCGACGCTTCGCCGGACGGCAAGGGCGTGCTGGCGATCGAGCGCGGCATCGAAGTGGGCCACGTGTTCCAGCTCGGCACCGCGTACTCCGAAGCGATGGGCGCCACCTTCCTCGACGAAGGCGGCCGTCCGGCGCCGCTGCAGATGGGCTGCTACGGCATCGGCGTGACCCGTATCCTGGGCGCGGCGATCGAGCAGAACTTCGACGACAAGGGCATCGTCTGGCCCGACTCCATCGCTCCGTTCGAGCTGGTGCTGTGCCCGATGGGCCTGGACCGCAGCGAGATGGTGAAGGAAGCCACCGAGAAGCTGTACGCCGAGATGGAAGCTGCCGGCATCGACGTGATCGTCGACGACCGCGGCCTGCGTCCGGGCGCGATGTTCGCCGACTGGGAACTGATCGGCGTGCCGCACCGCGTCGTGATCGGCGAGCGTGGCCTCAAGGAGGGCAACCTGGAATACCAGGGCCGCCGCGACGAAGCGGCCAGCGCCGTCGCAGTCGACGACATGGTCGCCTTCATCAAGGGCAAGCTGGGCAAGTGATGCGCTTGCGCCTCGCCTCCCTGCTAGGAGGCGCCGTGCTGGCATGCGCCTTCGGCCTGGGTGGCGGCGAGGCATATGCCGGCAACCAGAAAGAAGAAGCGCTGTCGGATTCGGTGCGCCTGGCCCTGGCCAATGCCATCGCCGACGCGCGCCCCCCGCGGCCGACCTTCCGCACCGAGGCGGCGCGGGTGCGTTACCAGGCCTGGTTCGACGAGATGTCGCGCAAGCTCACCAGGCGCATGCCCGACGTCCAGACCCGCACCGAATTCCTCGAGACGGTGTGGTACGAATCGACCCGCGCCGGGCTCGACCCGGGACTGGTGCTGGGCCTGATCCAGGTCGAATCGGCCTATCGCAAGTACGCGATCTCGATCGCCGGCGCGCGCGGCTATATGCAGGTGATGCCGTTCTGGACCAAGGTGATCGGCGACGGCGACCGCCGCCGCCTGTTCCATATGCAGACCAATCTGCGCTATGGCTGCGCGATCCTGCGCATGTATATCGACATGGAGCGGGGAGATTTGTACCTGGCGCTGGGCCGCTACAACGGCAGCCGCGGCAAGCCGAAGTACCCGAATGCGGTGCTGGCGGCGTGGAAGAACTGGGAATTCGCGCACAAGACCTGAGCGCGCGCCGTACAAATCGCCAACATATCAGTTCACCAACGTGTCACGCTGGCAGTGTAGACTTTCCGCTTTGCAAAAGTGAGGACTGCATGCGACTGACTCTCCTGCCCGCCGCCACGCTGCTGGCGGCACTCGCCGGCTGCGCGACGCCGCCGCCCGCGTCGACCCCATCCGCCACCACCGCGCCAGGCGTCAATGCCGTCGATCACCGCGCGAAGAACGTCATCTTCTTCCTCGGCGACGGCCTCGGCATCAACACCCTGACCGCGGCCCGCATCTTCGCCGTCGGCGAAGACGGCGAACTGGCCATCGACAAGCTGCCCGAGTCGGCCTTCGTGAAGACCTTCTCCAACGACGCCCAGGTCACCGACAGCGCCGCCTCGATGGCGGCCTACATGACCGGCGTGAAGCACAATAACGGCGTGGTTTCGATGTCCTTCGGCACCCGCTCGGTCGCCCCGGGCAAGGACGCCAATGGCAATAACCTGGTCAGCCGCTGCGAAGGTGGCAGCGCCGCCGTCACCCTGCTGGAGCTGGCCAGGCGCCGCGGCATGGCGGTCGGCGTGGTCACCAATACCAGCGTCACCGACGCCACCCCGGCCTCGACCTATGCCCATGCCTGCCACCGCAAGCTGGAAACCGATATCGCCGCCAGCCTGGTGCCCGGCGGCGCCGGCTACAACGCGGCGCTGGGCGTGCGCGGCCTGGACGTGCTGTTCGGCGGCGGCGCCCAGCACTTCACGCCGTTCGCGAAGGGCGGCAAGCGTGCGGACAACCGCGACCTGCTGGCCGAGCTGGGTTCAAAAGGTTTCCGCGTGGTGAACGACACCGCGCAATTCGACGCCTTGAAACCTGGCCAGCCGGCGGTGGGCCTGTTCGCGGCCAACCACATGGACTTCGACGCCGCCCGCGACCCGGCGCGCCAGCCGGCCCTGCCGGCGATGGCGGCCAAGGCGATCGAGCTGCTGGCGCCGAATCCGAACGGCTTCTTCCTGATGGTCGAGGGCGGCCTGATCGACCACGCGCTGCACGCCACCCTCGGCAAGCGCGCGCTGCAAGAGACGGTGGCCTTCGACGCCGCGCTGCAGGCGGCGATCGCGCGCATGGAAGCGCTCGATCCGGGCCTGAAGAACACGCTGATCGTCGCTACCGCCGACCATGACCACACCCTGCTGCTGAACGGCTACGCGGCCCGCACCGGCAAGACCACCCCGACCAATCCGGGCGTACTGGGACTGGTGCGCACCGCCGACGGCAAGCCGACCCTGGACGGCAAGGGCCAGCCCTACACCATCATCGGCTTCGGCACCGGCGAGCAGCGCCACGCGGGCGACCGCACGGCCCACCTCACCGACGACATCGTGACGCGCGACGACTACCACCAGGAAGCCGTGGTGCGCACCCGCAAGGGCGCCGAGACCCATGGCGGCAGCGACGTCTACCTGGGCGCCACCGGCGCCAACGCCGAACTGTTCCGCGGGACCATCGACAACACCCGCGTGTTCAACCTGATCAAGACCGCAGCCGGCCTGTAAGCCGCCAGGAGCCACCATGACTTTACGACGCATTACCCCGCTGCTGCTGGCTGCCTGCTGCACCGCCGCCGTTTCGATCCCGGCCGCCGCCCAGCAACAGGCGAAGAACATCATCTTCTTCCTGGGCGACGGCATGGGCCCGACCACCATCACCGCCGCCCGCATCCACCGCGGCGGCGAGGACAGCCTGCTGCACTTCGAGCGCCTGATGGAGCGCACCGCGCGCATCAAGACCTATTCGCTCGACTACCAGACCACCGACAGCGCGCCGTCGATGGGCGCCTACATGACCGGCGTGAAGATGAACAACGACGTCATCTCGCAGGCCGGCGCGCGGCCGATCGACCCGACGAAAGAGGGCGTCGACATGTGCGGCGACGGCAACGGCACGCCCGCGGTGACGATCCTGGAACTGGCCAAGGCCCGGGGCAAGGCGGTCGGCGCCATCACCACCACCGAGCTGACCCACGCCACGCCGGCATCGACCTTCGCCCACACCTGCAGCCGCGACGCGGTGTACACGATCGCCCAGCAGATCGTGCCCGGCGGCGCCGGCTACAACCCGGCGCTGGGCGATGGCGTCGACGTGCTGATGGGCGGTGGCGGCAACCACTTTACCCCGCGCGACGCCGCCAACCCGAACGGCCGCCCGGACGGGCGCGACCTGATGGCCGAATTCGCCGGCGCCGGCTACTACGTGGCCGGCACCCGCGCCGGCATGATGTCGGCGCAGCCGGGCCGCAAGTTCGTCGGCATCTACAGCGCCACCAGCCACCTCGATTACGCCTACCAGCGCCGGCCGGAGCAGCCGACCCTGGCCGAGATGACCGGCAAGGCGATCGACCTGCTGTCGAAGAATCCGAACGGCTTCTTCCTGATGGTCGAAGGCGGCAAGATCGACCACGCCCTGCACGACACCCGCGCCAAGCATGCGCTGGAAGAGACGGTGGCCTTCGATGACGCGCTGGCGCTGGCGGTCGAGCGCATGCGCGCCATCGACCCGGGCCTGCAGAACACGCTGATCGTGCTGACCGCCGACCATGACCACACGATGCAGATCAACGGCTATCCGAAGCGCGGCAATCCGATCACGGACATCGTGCGCGACTATGCCACCGGCGAGCCGCGCAAGGATGCGGACGGCAAGACGTTCACGACACTGGTGTTCGGCAACGGCCCGAATCGGCCCGACGTGCGCGCCGACGTCGACAGCGTGGTGGCGCAGAGCGACGACTATCACCAGGAGACGGGCGTGCACAAGTCGTCGGAAACCCATGGTGGCGGCGACGTGAAACTGTTCGCGACCGGGGCCGGATCGGCGCCGTTCAAGGGGACCATCGAGAATACCCAGGTGTTTCACCTGATGAAAGCGGCGGCCGGTTTGTAATGCATTCCGGATCGGCACAGTTTCGATCCGCGTGGTTATTAACTAGTTGCCACTATTATTTACAGCTGAATAACAAAAAGCCCCGGGTTTGAAACCGGGGCTTTTTTTAAGCCTGAAGCTTTTGAAATAGCGCGCTGGCTTATTTCAGGTGATCCGAAATGAGCTTGGTCATTTCGAACATCGAGACTTGTTCCTTGCCGCCGAAAACGGCTTTCAGCTTGTCGTCGGCATTGATCATGCGGCGATTCGCTGCATCTTGCAGGTCTTTCGACTTGATGTAATCCCAGACCTTCTTGGTCACTTCGGTGCGCGGCAGCGGCTTGTCGCCGACGACGGCGGCCAGCGTGGCGGACGGGGTCATGGCTTTCATGAAAGCAGCATTTGGCTTGCGCGCCGCTGCCGGCTTATCGGCCGACTTGGCTGCTGGTGCTGCCTTTTTTGCTGCCGGCTTGGCCGCTGCAGCAGGCTTGGCAGCGGCTTTTTTTGCTGGCGCTGCAGTGGTTTTTTTGGCTGTTGCCATCTTCGAGCCTCCTAAAACGAACACGTGGAAAAGTGCGTAATTTATCGCACGCCTATATTGGTAGCGTTTTACAGAACGTGCAAGTCTTTTTCAAAACTTTTTCACTCTTAAAACCGGCCAAATGGGCGTTATCGCACACAACAACGCATGAGAGCGAAAAATCGCTGACACGGGATGAAAAAAAACCGCGCAAAGCGATACTTTGCGCGGTTTCTGGCGATAGACATGCAGATTAACGCATGCCGGGCATCATGCCCTTCATCCCGCGCATCATCTTCATCAGGCCGCCGCCCTTGAGCTTTTTCATCATGGTCTGCATCTGGTCGTACTGGTTCAGCATGCGGTTGACTTCCTGCACCTGGACGCCGGCGCCGGCCGCGATGCGGCGCTTGCGGTTGGCCTTGATCAGCTCGGGCTTGGCGCGCTCGTGCGGGGTCATCGAATCGATGATGCCCACCATGCGCCGCACGGATTTCTCGGCCTGGTCCATATTGGCGCCGGCTGCCGCCTGCTGGAACTGGGCCGGGAGTTTATCCATCAGGCCGGCCATGCCGCCCATTTTCTTCATCTGCGTGAGCTGCGCCTTGAAGTCGTTCATGTCGAAACGGCCGCCGACCTTGATCTTGTTGGCCAGTTCAGCCGCCGCCTCGGCGTCGACGCCCTTGCGCGCTTCTTCGACCAGCGCCAGGATGTCGCCCATGCCCAGCACGCGGTTGGCCATGCGGGTGGGGTCGAACGCCTCCAGGCCGTCGAGTTTTTCGGACACGCCGGCGAACTTGATCGGCTTGCCGGTCACGTGACGCACCGACAGCGCCGCGCCGCCGCGCGAATCGCCATCGAGCTTGGTCAGCACGATGCCGGTCAGGGGCAGGGCGTCGTTGAAGGCCTTGGCGGTATTGATCGCATCCTGGCCCAGCATCGCGTCGACCACGAACAGCGTTTCCACCGGGTTGACGGCGCCGTGGACGGCGGCGATTTCCTTCATCATCGCTTCGTCGATGCCCAGGCGGCCGGCGGTGTCGATGATTAGGACGTCGTGGTAATGCTTCTTGGCCCAATCGAGCGCATTGCGGGCGATGTCGACCGGCTTGTCGCTGGCGGTGGACGGGAAGAAGTCGGCGCCCACCTGCTTGGTGACGGATTCGAGCTGGGCGATCGCGGCGGGGCGATACACGTCGGCCGAGACGGTCAGGACCTTCTTCTTCTTTTGCTCCTTGAGGTACTTGGCCAGTTTGCCGGTGGTCGTGGTTTTACCCACACCCTGCAGGCCGGCCATCAGGATGATCGCCGGTGGCTGCTGGGCGAAGGAGAGTTGGGTGGCCTCGGGTCCGAGGTCGGCGCCCATCAGGGCGGCCAGCTCTTTCTGCACCACGCCGACCAGGGCCTGGCCGGGCGACAGCGAGCCGACGACTTCTTCGCCCAGGGCTTTTTCCTTGACCTTGGCGATGAATTCGCGCACCGCCGGCAGCGCCACGTCGGCCTCGAGCAGGGCCATGCGCACTTCGCGCAGCATCTCCGCGGTGTTCGCCTCGGTCAGGCGGGCCTCGCCGCGCATGGTCTTGACGACCTTGGCAAGGCGTTGGGTGAGGTTATCTAGCATGTTCTACCTAATAGAAGAAAGCGCAATTCTGGACTGGCGCAAACGCCAATGTGCCATTTTACCGTCTCCCGGCCCACTCGGGCCGAACCACGACTGTCCCGTCGATTTTTCCCGAATGCTCTCGCCTTTTGGCATACCGCAAACCTGACCGGCGGCCGCCATGGTGTATTGCCTACTCGCCTTTCCGGCAAGCATTAATTCAATCGCGAGGAGGAGAACCATCATGGTGGGGATGATTAGTAAGACATTAGTTGCACTTGCCCTAGTGGCCGCGCTCGGCAGCGCGGCGGCCCAGGACGTGGTGCGGCTGGGGAACCTGAAGCTGGCCCATTTCGGCGCAGTGTCCTATATAAAGGAGATCGCGCCGGGCTGCGGCATCCGGGTCGAGGAAAAGATGTTCGCCAAGGGCCTGGATATCATGCAGGCCATCATCGCCGGCGAACTGGACGTGGGCGCCACGGCGTCGGAAGCGGCGATCCAGGGCCGCGCCGGCGGGGCCCAGGTGGTGGTGGTCGCCGGTTTCGCGCGCGGCGGGGCGCGGCTGGTGGCGCGGCCCGACCTGAAGATCGCGAATGTGGCCCAGCTCAAGGGCCGGCGGGTGGGCGTCACCCGCGGCGGCATCCAGGAAGTGCTGCTGATGGCCGAACTGGCGCGACACGGGCTGACCTCCGACACGACCGGCCGCAAGGACGTGCAACTGGTGTACCTGTCCTATCCCGAACTGAACCAGGCGCTGCAGGGCCGGCATATCGACGCCATGATGCAGTCCGAGCCGCAATCCTCGCAGGCGATCAATATGGGTTTCGGGGTCGAGGTGATGAAACCCTATGGCACGCCGATCGGCGAACCGGTGCGCACCATGGTCATGACCGAGAAGTTCTACCGCGAGCGCCGCCCGCTGGCCGAGAAGTTCATGCGCTGCTTCGTGCAGGCCACGCGCACCTTCATCGACCGGCCCGACATCGCCGAGCACTACGTGCGCCAGGCGATGTTCAAGGGCCAGATTTCGGTCGCCGACTTCCGCGCCGCGATGGCCAACTCGCCGTATTCCTACGACATCACGCCCCAGCACATCCAGGTCACGACCGACGTCATGGCGCAGACCGGCGTGGGGCGCATGGCGCGTCCGCCGCTGGCCAGCGACTGGGTCCGCACCGACCTGCTGGCCTCGGCCAAGAAAAGCCTCAACATCCAATAAGCGAGCGAGATCATGGAACGCATCGAACGACGCAAGACGCCGCGCAGGACGCCGGTCCGTTGGAACGACGCCGCCACCGGCCTGGTGGTGCCGGTGCTGGCGATCGCCCTCTGGCAATGGGTGGCCGCCAGCGGCCTGGTCGACCGCCAGGTGCTGCCGGCGCCGCTGGACGTGTGGCGCAAGTGGGTCGATTACCTGCTGCCGCTCGAGCCCTTCGCCCAGTACACCGACGGCGGCTGGTTCGCATGGGCGCTGTCGGGCGAGCTGCCGGTCGACATCGTCGCCAGTCTGTACCGGGTGGTGGTCGGCTTCGCCATCGGCGCCGGGCTGGCACTGCCGCTCGGGCTGGCGATGGGCGCCAGTCCCCGCGTGCACGCCTGGATGAATCCCCTGGTCCAGGTGCTGCGGCCGATCCCGCCGATCGCCTACATCCCGCTGGCGATGCTGTGGTTCGGGCTGGGCAATCCGCCGGCCGTGTTCCTGATCGCGATCGGCGCCTTCTTCCCGGTCCTGATGAACACGATCGCCGGCGTGCGCCAGGTGGACGGCATCTACCTGCGCGCAGCCAACAACCTCGGGGCCGGCAAGCTGACGATCTTCCTGCGGGTGATCCTGCCGGCGGCGGTGCCCTACATCCTGTCCGGCGTGCGGATCGGGATCGGCACCGCCTTCATCGTCGTGATCGTGGCCGAGATGATCGCCGTGAACAGTGGGCTGGGGTTCCGCATATCGGAAGCGCGCGAGTATTTCTGGTCCGAAAAGGTCATCGCCGGGATGATCAGCATCGGCGTGCTGGGGCTGGTGATCGACATCGGCGTCAATCGGTTGAACAACTATCTGCTGCGCTGGCACCGCGGCCTGGAGCACTGACATGAGCGACATCCACATCCGTATCGAAGGCGTCAACAAGGTATTCGGTGGCGAAGGCCACGAAGTGGTGGCCCTGCAGGACATCGACCTGAAGATCCCGCGCGGGCAGTTCGTCTGCCTGCTCGGACCGTCCGGCTGCGGCAAGTCGACCCTGCTCAATGCGGTGGCCGGCTTCGCGCCGCCGTCGTCCGGGACGATCCTGGTCGACGGCCGCCCGGTCACCGGGCCGGGGCCGCAGCGCGGCATGGTGTTCCAGGAATACGCGCTGTTTCCCTGGATGACAGTCGAGCAGAACATCCGCTTCGGCCTGGAGATCAAGCGCATGCGCGGGCCCGAGATCGAGCGCCGGGTCGATGAACTGCTGCGCATGCTGTCGCTGGCCGATTTCCGCACCCGCTACCCGAAAGACCTGTCGGGCGGCATGCGCCAGCGGGTGGCGATTGCGCGCGTGCTGGCGCTCGATTCGCCGGTCCTCCTGATGGACGAACCGTTCGGCGCGCTCGACGCGCTCACCCGGCGCAACCTGCAGGACGAGCTGCTGCGCCTGTGGGGCGAGTTGAACAAGACGATCCTGTTCGTCACCCACAGCATCGAGGAGGCGATCTACCTGGCCGACCGCATCGTCGTGATGACGTACCGGCCGGGGACGATCAAGCGCGACCTGACGCTCGATCTACAGCGCCCGCGCGACCCGGCGGCGTCGGAATTCAACCAGCTCAAGCGCGAACTGGGGTTGATGGTGATGGAAGAGCAGCAGCGGCATCACAACGACGAGTTGCGGATGGCGGCGGTGGATTGAAGGTCCGCCATATGCATATGCGGCGTTGTCAGCGGCGGGCAGGGGCCTTCCCCCCGGCGTTCGCCGATGGTGTAGACTCTTATTATGCAGAATTCCCTCTTCCTTGCCGCTGCCTTCCTGTACGCGGTATGCGCCGTGCTGCCGACGCGGCTGGGCGCCGTCATCTCGGGCGTGACCGCCGGGGCCTGGGCCCTGCATGGCGTCGCGCTCGGCATGGACGTGATGGTGCCGGGGCGGCTGCGGGTCGGCTTCGCCATCATGATCTCCAGCGCGCTGTGGGTGTCGGTGGCCGCCTACTGGTTCGAGAACCGTAATTTCGCCCTCGACGGCATGCGCCGCCTGGTGATGCCGTTCGCGGCGGCGGCCACCCTGCTGCCGCTGCTGTTCCCGGGCACCCTGACGCCGCTGGCCGGCAAATCCGCCGCCTTCGGCTGGCATATCGCGGTCGCGGTGCTGGCCTACAGCACCCTGACCATCGCCGCTTTCCATGCCGTGCTGATGGCACTGCAAGAGACGCGGCTGCACACCCGCACCGCCGGCGGCGGCTGGTTTGGCTCCGCGCTCGACCAGCTCCCGGCGCTGCTCACCATGGAAAAACTGTTGTTCCGTGTGATCTGGATCGGCTTCGTCTTGCTCAGTCTGACGGTATTGTCGGGCTTCGTGTTCTCCGAACAGGTGTTCGGCCGGCCGCTGCTGCTCGACCACAAGAGCGTGTTCGCGCTGCTCTCGTGGGCGCTGTTCGCGGCGCTGCTGGCCGGGCGCAGGTGGCAGGGCTGGCGCGGCAAGACCGCGCTGCGCTTCACGCTGGCAGGCTTCGCCACCCTGGCGCTGGCCTACGTCGGTAGCCGCTTCGTGCTCGAAGTCGTCCTGCACAGGGGAGTCTACTGATGCGTATCTTGTTCTGGATTGCCCTCATCGTCCTCATCGTCTTCGCCGTGCGCAGCAAGCTGCGCGCGATGGCCAAGAAGCATGGGGCACCGCCCAATATGCAGCGCGGCCCGGCCGCGCCACCCGGCCAGATCGAGGCCATGGCCCAGTGCGCCCACTGCGGCATGTACTTCCCGGCCTCCGAGTCGGTGCATGCCGACGGCCAGGACTACTGCTCGCCAGGCCACGTGCGCCTGCCGCCCAAGTAGTTGAAAGCCTCGTCCGGCAAGCTGTCGCTGGGAGCGCGGGCCACCTTGTGGCGCTCGCTCCAGACCTTCACCGTCACCCGCATCCTCATCGCCCTGGTGCTGCTGCTGTACCTGGGCGTCGACCTGGAGAGCGGCGCCTTGCGGCCCGACCCGGTCAATACCGAGACCTGCGTGTTCTACGTGCTGGCGGCGGCGCTGTTCGCACTGGCGGCGCGCTGGCAGCACCGCTTCCTGATCCAGCTCGGCGTGCAGATCGGGATCGACCTGGCGGTGATCTCTCTGCTGTACATCGCCGCCGGCGGCATGCGCAGCGGCCTGGGCATCCTGTACCTGTTCCCGCTGGCCGGCGCCGCGATCCTGGCGCCGCTGCTGCTGGCGCTGTTCTCGGCGGCGGTCGCGACCCTGTTCCTGCTCGGCCTGAACTTGTGGCAGCTGGTGGTCGAGGGGCGCGATCCGCCGCTGATGCAGGCCGGCCTGTTCGGCGCCGCCTTCTTCGCCGGCGTGCTGGTGGTCAACCGGCTGGCGGCGCGCCTGCTCAAGCAAGAGGAACTGGCGTCCCAGCGCGGCGCCGACCTGCGTATCCAGCAGGCGATCAACGAGATCGTGATCGCCGACGTCGGCGACGGCATCCTGGTGGTGGGCGAGGAGGGCACGGTCTTTACCGGCAACCCGGCGGCGCGCCGCATGCTGGGCCTGGCCGACGCCGCGGCGTTCTCGCTGCGCGCGGCGCCGGCCTTCGAGCCGGTGGCGCTGGCCTTCGACGCCTGGCTGGCCGCGCCCGACAACCATAAAGCCTTCGTCACCCTGAAACCCTATCGCGAGGGCGACGGCGCGGGCGAGGTGCGCGGCCGGCGCGACCAGCCGGTGCACCTGAAACTGCGCTTCGCGCGCGTGGCCGACGGCGGCGAGGCGGCCGGCCGCAGCGTGATCTTCATGCAGGACGTGAGCGCCATCGAGAACCAGGCGCAGCAGCTCAAGCTGGCCTCGATGGGCCGCCTGACCGCCAGCATCGCACACGAGGTGCGCAATCCGCTGTCGGCGATCGGCCACGCCACCGCGCTGCTGGCCGAAGACCTGCACGGCCCGGCCGAGGTGCGCCTGCTGAAGATCGTGGGCGACAATGTCGACCGCGTGAACCGCATGGTGGAAGACATCCTGCAGCTGTCGCGCAAGGCCCAGCCGAACGGCGAGCCGGTGGCGCTCGGCGCCTTCCTGGAGCAGCTGAAGGCCGAGTTCTGCGAAATCCATGGTATTGCGGCCGATATCGTCTATATAGGCGATCCGGGCGGTAGCGCGGTGCGCTTCGACCCGCTGCACCTGCACGAGGTGCTACTGAATCTGCTGAACAATGCGGTGCGCTACGCCAGCCGCCAGTCGGCCAGCATCCGCATCTTCCCGGCGCGCGACGCCGCCGGGCGGCGCGAGCTGCACGTGCAGGACGACGGCCCCGGCATCACGCCAGAAGTGCGCGACCACCTGTTCGAGCCCTTCTATACTACGTCGAGCAAGGGGACCGGCCTGGGACTCTACCTGGCGCGCGAGCTGTGCCTGAACAACGATGCGAAACTCGATTATGAATACCGGTTCGACCCATCCGCGCTGGGGCCGCGCAAGGCCAGCGGCCGCTTTGTCATCACCTTCGCCCTGGACTAGGCCATGAGCGCGCCCCGCATCCTGGTGCTCGACGACGAAGCCGACCTGCGCGAGCTGCTCGAGATCACCCTGCTCAAGATGGGCCTGGACGTCGACAGCGCCGCCACCCTGCGCCAGGCGCGCGCGCTGTTCGACGAGCACGAGTACGCGCTGGTGTTGACCGATATGCGCCTGCCGGACGGCCTGGGGCTGGAACTGGTGCGCGAGATCGCGGCCTCGGGCAAGGGCACGCCGGTCGCCGTGATCACCGCCTACGGCAGCGCCGAGAACGCGGTGGTGGCGCTCAAGGCCGGCGCCTTCGACTATATCGCCAAGCCGGTGGCGCTCGACGCGCTGCGCGTCATGGTGCGTTCGGCCCTCAAGTTATCCGAGGGTGGAGGGGCTACGGCTGACGATGGAGCGATTGCGTCGCGCATGATCGGCCACTCGCCTGCAATGCAGGCGCTGCGGGCGCAGATCGCGCGCCTGGCGCGCTCGATGGCGCCCATTTCCATCACCGGCGAATCGGGCAGCGGCAAGGAACTGGCCGCGCGCGAGATCCACGCCCAGAGTTCGCGCGCCGCGAAACCCTTCGTGGCGGTGAACTGCGGCGCGATCCCCGAGACCCTGATGGAGGCCGAGTTCTTTGGCTACCGCAAAGGCGCCTTCACCGGCGCGGCCGAGGAGCGCGACGGCTTCTTCCAGGCGGCCAACGGCGGCACCCTGATGCTGGACGAAGTGGCCGACCTGCCGCTGGCGATGCAGGTCAAGCTGCTGCGCGCAATCCAGGAACGGCGCGTGCGCAAGATCGGCGCCACCAGCGAAGAACCCGTGGACGTGCGCATCATCAGCGCCACCCACCAGGACCTGGCGCGCTGCGTCGAGACCGGCAAGTTCAGGCAAGACCTGTTTTACCGCCTGAACGTGATCGAGCTGGCGCTGCCGCCGCTGCGCGAGCGGCTGGACGACCTGGCCCTGCTGGCCGGCGGCATATTGAACCGGCTGGCCGGGCCGGGACAGGCGTCGCTGGGGCCGGGCGTGCTGGAAGCCTTGAAGGCGTATTCCTTCCCGGGCAATGTGCGCGAACTGGAAAACGTGCTGGAGCGGGCGCTGGCGTTTGCCAACGATGGCGTGATCCAGGTGGGCGACCTGTCGCTCAAGGCGGCGCGGCCAGTGGAAGCGGGGCGGGGCGAAATAGTCGCGCCGGCGGCGGTTGTGGAACCGGTTTCGCCGGTGTCGAACACCGGTTCTGGTTCGATCCCTGCTGCGACCACTGTCCCGGCCACCAGCGCGGCTACCATCGCGGCCGTCACCCCGGCCAAACCCGCGACGTCCCCGGCGCCGGTCGCCCTCGGCCCGGCCGAGTTGCCGAGCAACCTGCCCGAATACCTGGAACAGGTCGAGCGTGACATCATCCAGCGCGCGCTGCAGCAGACCCAGTTCAACCGCACCCAGGCCGCCAGCCTGCTCGGCATCAGCGTGCGCCAGTTGCGCTACCAGATGCAGAAACTGGACATCTGCGCGCCGGACGACTGAAGCCTGCCGGCGCCGTTCGGTTGCCGGGTTATGTTACTTTGCGGCAATTATTTTGGTGCATAATGCCCAATGGTAGGGCGGGCCTGCCCTATATTCACGAGTGAAAGAATGGCTAGCCAGTTCGCCATTTCTCTGCAGATTTTCTGATGTTAGTGCTCGCTCACCGCGAGGCTCCGTTCTTTTGGGCGGCGGCCAAATGTCAAGACTGCACAGACCTTAAAACCCAAAATTTTGGGCATTTATTCACTTGCCTGTACCGCAAATCAGGTACTACAATTAGTCTCATATCAAAGCTTGGCACTAGATGTAGTGGTAGTGGACTGAAAGACACTAGCGCTGTAGCTAGCAGTAAGTTGTCCGCATGTTGTCCACAAGTTGCCCACAAATTTGTTCATCGATTTGCCAATTAAGCACTTGCCGACACGCTTTATTTAAGTATTTGTACCCTGCTTCTCCCGTTTGCCAGCTCAGGCTACCGGCTGGCAGGGTATTGTTTTTCTTTTAATTTTGTTGACGGACCGGGTCGCGGAAGGCCGCAAGACGGTCCCCGTGTAAACAAGCAGCGGTCCGACCGCGCATCCTGGAGGCTCAATGCAAACAGCACAGAACATCTCGATCAACCCTCACGTCACCCCAGGATCGGCGTCGACCGGCCAGACCCCGGCCGAGATCGTCGCGCGCGGCGATTATCGCGTCATCCGCCGCAACGGCGCCGTCGTCGCTTTCGAGCCGACCAAGATCTCGGTCGCGATGACCAAGGCCTTCCTGGCCGTGGCCGGCGGCCAGGGCGCAGTGTCGGCGCGCATCCGCGAGCTGGTGGAACAGCTGACCGGTAACGTCGTGGCCGCGCTGGTGCGCCGCCAGCCGAACGGCGGCACCTTCCACATCGAAGACGTGCAGGACCAGGTCGAGCTGTCGCTGATGCGTTCGGGCGAACATGACGTCGCCCGTGAATACGTGCTGTACCGCGCCAAGCGCATGGACGAGCGCCGCGCGGCCAAGGAAGCCGCTGGCGGTACGCCAGTCGCCGCGCCGCAGATCCACGTGGTCGACGGCGGCGAGCGCCGCCTGCTGGACATCAACGACGTCCACGCCCTGGTGAATGCCGCCTGCTCGGGCCTGGAAAAACACGTCGACGCCGACGCGATCGTCGCCGAGACCCTGAAAAACCTGTACGACGGTGTGCCGGTCGAAGAGCTGTACAAGTCCGCCATCCTGGCTGCCCGCGCGCTGATGGAAAAGGACCCGGCCTACAGCCAGGTGACCGCGCGCATCCTGCTGCACACCATCCGCAAGGAAGTCTTCGAACACGAAGTGCCGCAAGCCGCAGCAGCAGCTGAATACCTCAGCTACTTCCCGCGCTATATCGCGAAGGGCATCCACAACGAGCTGCTGGACGAAGAACTGGGCAAGTACGACCTCGAGCGCCTGGCGAAAGCCATCGTCGCCGACCGCGACCTGCAGTTCGGCTACATCGGCCTGCAAACCCTGTACGACCGCTACTTCCTGCACGTGCGCGACGTGCGCATCGAAATGCCGCAGGCCTTCTACATGCGTGTCGCGATGGGCCTGGCCCTGCGCGAAGACGACCGCGAAGCGCGCGCCATCGAGTTCTACAACCTGCTGTCGTCGTTCGACTTCATGAGCTCGACCCCGACCCTGTTCAACTCGGGCACCCGCCGCTCGCAGCTGTCGTCGTGCTACCTGACCACCGTCGGCGACGACCTGGAAGGCATCTACGACGCTATCAAAGAGAACGCACTGCTGTCGAAGTTCGCCGGCGGCCTGGGCAACGACTGGACCCCGGTCCGTGCGCTGGGTTCGCGCATCAAGGGCACCAATGGCCGTTCGCAAGGCGTGGTGCCATTCCTGAAAGTGGTCAACGACACCGCGGTGGCAGTGAACCAGGGCGGCAAGCGCAAGGGCGCGGTCTGCGCCTACCTGGAAACCTGGCACCTGGACATCGAAGAATTCCTGGACCTGCGCAAGAATACCGGCGACGACCGCCGCCGCACCCACGACATGAACACCGCGAACTGGATTCCGGATATGTTCATGAAGCGCGTGATGGAAAAGGGCGCCTGGACCCTGTTCTCGCCATCCGAAACGCCGGACCTGCACGACCTGACCGGCAAGGCTTTCGAGAAAGCCTACCTGGCCTATGAAGCCAAGGCGGCCAATGGCGAAATGGCGGTGTTCAAGAAGATCGAAGCGCTGGACCTGTGGCGCAAGATGCTGTCGATGCTGTTCGAGACCGGCCACCCATGGATCACCTTCAAGGACCCATGCAATATCCGTTCGCCGCAGCAGCACGTGGGCGTGGTGCACTCGTCGAACCTGTGCACCGAGATCACCCTGAACACCAGCGCCGACGAAATCGCTGTCTGCAACCTGGGTTCGGTGAACCTGCCGCAGCACATGAAGGGCGATGGCCTGGACCACGTCAAGCTGCAAAAGACGATCCGCACCGCGATGCGCATGCTCGACAACGTCATCGACATCAACTACTACGCGGTGGACAAGGCGCGCAATTCGAACCTGCGCCACCGTCCGGTGGGCATGGGCGTCATGGGTCACCAGGACTGCCTGCACATGATGCGCATCCCGTTCGCGTCGGAGCAAGCCGTCAAGTTCGCCGACACTTCGATGGAAGCGGTCTGCTACTACGCCTACCTGGCGTCGACCGAACTGGCCGAAGAGCGCGGCCGCTATGACACCTATACCGGTTCGCTGTGGGACCGCGGCATCCTGCCGCAGGACTCGATCAAGCTGCTGGCCGAAGAACGCGGCGGCTACCTGGAGCAGGACACCAGCGAATCGATGGACTGGACCCCGGTGCGCGAGCGCATCAAGCAGTTCGGCATGCGTAACTCGAACTGCGTGGCGATCGCCCCGACCGCGACCATTTCGAACATCATCGGCGTGTCGGCCTGCATCGAACCGACCTTCCAGAACCTGTACGTGAAGTCGAACCTGTCGGGCGAATTCACCGAGATCAATTCGTACCTGGTGCGCGACCTGAAGGCGCGCGACCTGTGGGACGAAGTCATGATCGCCGACCTGAAATACTTCGACGGTTCGCTGTCCAAGATCGACCGCGTGCCGCAAGACCTGCGCGACATCTATGCAACGGCCTTCGAAGTGGAGCCGAAGTGGCTGGTGGAAGCCGCCTCGCGTCGCCAGAAGTGGATCGACCAGGCCCAGTCGCTGAACATCTACATGGCCGGCGCCTCGGGCAAGAAACTGGACGAGACCTATAAGCTGGCATGGCTGCGCGGCCTGAAGACCACCTACTACCTGCGCACCATCGCCGCGACCCACCTGGAGAAGTCGACCACCCGTACCGGCGCCCTGAACGCCGTGCCGGTCTCGGGCGGCCTGCAGGCAGGTCACGCAGCACCGGCGGCCGCCGCGCCAGTCGCGGCAGCTCCGGCCGCACCGGAAGCCGAAGGCGCCGCCTGCTACCTGCGTCCAGGCGACGACGGTTTCGAGGAATGCGAAGCCTGCCAGTAATGCTGTAACCAGGTGCGGGCCAACCGTCTGGTTCGCTCGCACCCGTAACCTCAACACCGTCGTTCCCGCGAAGGCGGGAACCCAAGTTTGCCAGCACTGCGCAAACGCCAAAGGTTCCCTCCGGCGGACGACTACCAACAACACTATTCGTGATCTGTGACGCGGTCCCCGCGACAGACTCACACCAGAAGGAAATCACCATGCTCTCTTGGGACGACGAACCAACCAGCGCCCAGCGCGCCCCACAAGCCGCCAACCCTGAAGGCGCCCCCGCCGCCGAAGTGGCAAAGCGCGTCAACGCCGACGACAAGCGCATCATCAACGGCTCGACCGACGTCAACCAGCTGGTGCCGTTCAAGTACAAATGGGCATGGGACAAATACCTGGCCGGCTGCGCGAACCACTGGATGCCGCAAGAAGTGAACATGCAGCGCGACATCGAGCTGTGGAAGAACCCGAACGGCCTGTCGGAAGACGAGCGCCGCCTGGTCAAGCGCAACCTGGGCTTCTTCGTGACCGCCGACTCGCTGGCCGCGAACAATATCGTGCTGGGCACCTACCGCCACATCACCGCACCCGAATGCCGCCAGTACCTGCTGCGCCAGGCCTTCGAAGAGGCGATCCACACCCACGCCTACCAGTACATCGTCGAATCGCTGGGCCTGGACGAAGGCGAGATCTTCAACGCCTATAACGAGATCGAGTCGATCCACGACAAGGACCAGTTCCTGATCCCGTTCATCGACGTCCTGACCAACCCCGATTTCACGACCGGCACGGTCGAGAACGACCAGAAGCTGCTGAAGTCGATCATCGTCTTCGCCTGCCTGATGGAAGGCCTGTTCTTCTACGTCGGCTTCACGCAAATCCTGGCGCTGGGCCGCCAGAACAAGATGACCGGCGCCGCCGAGCAGTACCAGTACATCCTGCGCGACGAGTCGATGCACGTGAACTTCGGCATCGACCTGATCAACACGATCAAGATGGAAAACCCGCAGCTGTGGACGCCGGAATTCCGCGACGAGATCAAGGCCCTGTTCCTGGAAGCGGTCGACCTGGAATACCGCTACGCCGAAGACACCATGCCACGCGGCGTGCTGGGCCTGAACGCCCCGATGTTCAAGGGCTACCTGCGCTTCATCGCCAACCGCCGCGCGGTGCAGATCGGCCTGGAGCCGCTGTTCCCGAATGAAGAGAATCCGTTCCCGTGGATGAGCGAGATGATCGACTTGAAGAAGGAACGCAACTTCTTCGAGACGCGCGTGACCGAGTATCAGACTGGTGGCACGCTGAGCTGGGATTGATGTTTGCTGGCGTCGCATGAATAACAAAACCCCGCTACTGCGGGGTTTTGTTATTCGGGGTGTCTATTACGTCGCTTACGCCGCCTTTGGACGCTGCGGCGCCTGACCCCATTTCCTGTCTGCCGACCACACCGCGAACGCCATGAACGACGCCTGCTGCGCCCGCTGTGCCGTCGCCCCTGGATCGCCCATATGTCCCGCATTGAGCAAGGTCCGCGACAGGATCGGACTGCCGGCAGTGGTCAGGCTGCGCGCCTTGACGGCAAACTTCAGCGGCTCCCAGAACGCCACTCGATCATCGGCCACGCTGCCCAGTGCCAGCAAGGCCGGATACGCCGCCTTGCGCAGGTGATCGTAAGGCGAGTAGGTCGCGATATACGCATGCTCCTCCGGCACCCGCGGATCACCCCAGAACGGGAACGACGTCGTCCCCAACGGGTGATTCTCGTAATGCTCGATCGTGGTAAGCACATCCAGGAACGGCATCTGCGCGATCACGCCGGCCCACAAATCCGGCCGCATCGTATAGATCGCGCCCATCAACAGCCCACCGGCCGAGAAGCCATGCGCCACGATGCGTCCCTTGCTCGTGTAGCGCTCGGCAATCAGGTGTTCGGCGCAGGTAATGAAGTCGGTAAAGGTCTTCTTCTTGCCCTGCTTGAGCACCGACCTCCACCACTCGGTGCCGCGCTCGGCGCCGCCGCGTACGTGGGCGATGGCGTGGATCCACCCTTGCTCGACCAAGGCGATCGCGCTTGGCGAGAATTCGGCGTCGATCGTCGCGCCGTAGGAGCCGTAACCGTACAGGAAGAGCGGGGCGCTGCCGTCGAGCTTCTGGCCCTTGCGCATCAGGACCGTGATCGGCACCAGCGCGCCATCCTCGGCCTTGGCGTTGAAACGCCGCACTTCGTAGCGCTCGCGGTCGTAGGCCTTGGAGACGACCGGGGCGCCGGCGGGCGTGAACTTTGCGCTGGCCAGGTCGAGGGTAAAGGCGGCGCGAGGCGTGCGCGGCGACTGGTAGCTGAAGGCCATGGTCGGCGCATTGCCGCCCTGGTCAAGCGGCACGCTGATCGCGTACGCTGTTTCGTCAAACGCGATCTCGCGTTCCTTGCCATCCGGCGCCATGACCACCAGCCGTGGCAGCGCGTCGCGCCACTCCTCGCGTACCAGATAGCCGTTGAACGGATGGACGGCGGCAATGAAGCGGCCCGGCTGATGCGCCACGAACGGCTTCCAGTTGGCGCGCGCAGGAGAAGCCGCGCTGGCCGTCATCAGCTTGAAGTCGACCGCGCCGTCGGCGTCGGTCAGCACCAGTAACTGGCCGTTCCACTCGTCGATGTCATAGCGCAGGCCAGCGGTACGCGGTTCTACCAGCACCGGCGTGGCGGTCGGCTTGTCCATCGGCACCAGGCGCACTTCGCCCATCTCGCCGTTGAACATCTTGATCACCACGTAGCCGCCCGCCGCCGTGGTGCGCAGGGCGATGAAGAAAGCCGGGTCCTTCTCTTCATAGATCAGCGTGTCGCCCGGCTTGCCGATCTCGCGCCGGTAGACGGTCGACGGCCGGCCCTTGTCGCTGCGGCCGATCCAGTACAGGTAGCGGCCGTCGGGTGACAGCGTGTAGCCGCTGTGGCCATTGGTGATGTCCGACACCAGCATCTCGCCGCTGGCGATGTCGCGTACGAAGACAGAGAAGATGCCTGCGCCGGTACGGTCGGCGGCCCAGGCGAACAGGCGGCCATCGTGGCTATGCTTCGGCGCGATCCAACCGAGCTTGTAGTGCTTCTTGCCCTTCGCCTCCAGGCCGACGTCGAGCAGCACCTGTTCCGGGCCGCCCGACGCCAGGCGGCGCAGGTACACGGGATAGTCGCTGCCGGGCGGCGTGCGTTCGTAGTACAGGTAGTCGCCGCTGCGGATCTCGACCGGCGTGCCGGATAGCGCGTCGAGCGCTTCCATGCGCGCAATCAGCTCCTTCTGCAGCGGCATGGAGGGCGCAAGCATGGCGTCCGTGTAGTCGTTCTCCAGCTTCACCGCCGCCTTGATCGGGGCGTCCAGCGAATCCGGCGCGCGCAGCACGGCGTGCCAGTCCTTTGGCTGGAACCAGGCGTAATCGTCCATACGCGAGTAACCGAGGCCGCCCACGTCGGTCGGGATACGCTTGTGCTGCGGCGGCAACGGCCAGGGGCGTGGCGCCACGCTGGCTGCCATGACCGGGCTGAAGGCGCTGGCCGCCAATGCGCTGGCGGAGACGAGGAATTGACGGCGGTCGATCATGCGGCGTCCTTGCTGATAGAGTTGGAAGAAGGGGACAGCGTCTGGCGCAGCCAGGCCGCGCCGTCGTCGATGGCGTCGCTTGCGACCTTGGAGACTTCCATCGCCTCGATGAAGCTGTGCGGCGCGCCCGGATACACCTTGATCTTGACCGGTACGTCGGCTTCGAGCAAGCGGCCGGCCATCAGGTAGTTCTGCTCCGTCAGCACATCGCATTCGGCGACACACAGGAAGACCGGCGGCATGCCGCGCAGGTCGGCCAGCAAGGTCGCCAGGTAGGGATCGCGGCGGTCGGCCACGCTGCCGATATACATGTTCCAGAATTCGTCGACCTCGTCGGAAGTCAGCATATCGTCCGGCGTGCCGTAGCGCTGGCGCGCGGCGGGCGACGGGTCGGGCGAGAAACCGCCATAGATGCTGAGGATGGCCTTGACCGCGTCATGCTCTCCGGCGTCGCGCAGCTTGAGCGCCGCGCCGAACGACAGGCTGCCGCCGGCCGAATCACCGCCCAGGGACAGGCGTTCAATGTCGATACCGAATTGCGCGCCATGTGCGCGCAGCCAGCGCACCGTCCCCACCACCTGGTTCAGGGCAATCGGATAACGCGCTTCCGGCGCCAGCGCGTAGTCGACGCCGATGACGGTCATGCCGCTCCTGGCTGCATACTCGCGCATCAGGCGGTCGTGGGTGTCGAGGCTGAACAGCGCCCAGCCGCCGCCGTGCATATAGACCAGCGCCGGCTTCGCCGTACCCGGCGCGGGATCGTAGAAGCGCAGGCGCACCGGCCCGGCTTCGGTATCGGCCACCTGTTCCGTCACGCTGGCCAGTTGCGGGCCGCCGGCCTGCCATGGCAGGCGTGATTGTTCGGCGATCGCGCGCCGTGCCGGCCAGTCGAGTACCCGGCCGGCGCTCAGGCGGCGGCCGGTGTCGCGCACGTCGTCGATGAAGCGCATGATGTCCGGGTCCAGCGGGGAGGGCGGTGGCAGCGCCGCCACCGGGGCGCGCTGGTCGCCGAAGCGGCGCATCCAGCCGGCCAGTTCGTCGGCGCCGGTCAGTTCCAGGCCGCGCAAGATGTCGGCGAAGACGTCGTCGCGCTCGTCCTGGCCCAGCTTGAACTTGCTGGTCACGTGCAGGATGCGCGCGCGGAAGCCCACCACGCCTTGCGCCAGCTTGTCGTAGCGCGCGCCCATGTCTTCGATGCGCCAGGCGGCGGGGCGATCCTGCTCCAGGTCGTCGGCCAGGCCGCGCAGCAGCGCCGCCGCGTCTTGCGGCGTGTCGCAGATGTCGACGTCGACGTCGAAGCGGGCGCTGGCGAAGTTCCAGGTAGGCGCCTGGGTGCGGTCGGCGAACCAGGAAGGGGAGATATAACCTTGTGGTCCGAGCAGCAGTACGGTGGCGCGGGGGGTGTCCATCAGCTGGCGCCAGTGGTCGTTGCTGCGGCCGAAATGGCCCAGGATACGCAGCGGCTGGCCATCGGCGTCGCATTCGAGCTGCACCGGCAGCACGGTTGCCTGCAGGTCGCCGGCCGCGCCGGAGACGATCCAGGCCAGCGGCTGGCTGCGTACCAGGTCGATCAGGTCGCGGGGGCTGCGGGGAGAAAACTTGTCGCTCATCGAGATTCTTTGTGTGGGTTGAACGCGTGGACGGGGGACCCGTCCACCCTACGATGCGACGGATAATGCCGGCCAGCGGCCATGCCAGGGCAATGCCTCCTCCAGCTCATAGGCCAAGGCCAGCAGCATGTCTTCCTGCCCGCGATCGGCCGCGAACATGCTGCCGATCGGCAGGCCGGCGCTGCTGGTGAACAGCGGCAGCGAGATCGCCGGCGTGCCCGCCATGTTCTGCAGCGGCGTGTAGGGAATCCAGGCGAACATCGTCTCCATCAGCTGCTCGGCCGGCACCGACGGACCGTAGGCGCCGAGCAGCGGCGCCGGCGTCGAGGCGACCGGCGACAGCACCACGTCATAGGTGGAATAAAACGCCGACAACTGCGCCGGCAGCCCGGCCAGTTGGCGATAGGCCGCTTCCAGCGCGTCGAAGGACAAGGTCTCGGCGCGCCGGCCCAGGGCCAGCGTCCACGGCTCGATCAAGTCTTCCAGCCGGCGGCCGCCACTTACGGCGCGCACCGCGTCCACGCAATCGGCGCCAAGATGCGTCCACAAGTCCTCGAACGCGCGCATGAACGCCGCGCCATCGATCGGCCACTCGACTTTTTCCACCTGATGGCCAAGCGAGGCGCACAGGTCGGCGCTGCGGCGGATCGCCTGCGCCACCTCGGCGTCCGGCGCCGCGCCGCGCAGGCCGTGTTCGATCACGCCGATGCGCAGGCGGCGCTGCGAGGCGCCTTGCACCATGGCGCGCTTCGGATCCAGGTGGGCGGCGGCGAAGGCCCAGGCCGTGTCGCGCACGCTGCGCGACATCAGGCTGTCGCCCACCAGCAGGTCTTCGACGTTGTGGCGCGAGCGCACCCGCACCGTGCTGTCGCGGCCCGGCTTCAGGCCGACGATGCCGCAGCAGGCGGCCGGCAGGCGGATCGAGCCGCCGCCGTCGCTGCCTTGCGCCAGCGGCACCAGGCCGGCCGCCACCGCGGCGCCGGCGCCGCCGCTCGAGCCGCCCGGCGAGTGGGCGCTTGACCACGGATTGACGGTCACCGGCCCGGCCAGCGGCTCGGTCGAGCCGAGCAGGCCGAATTCCGGCATCGACGTCTTGCCCACCGCAACCAGGCCGGCCGCATCCAGGCGCTCGACATACGGGTAACCGCTGGCCGCCAGCGCGCCGCTGCGGCTGCGCGAGCAGGAGCGGGTCGGCATGCCTGGATAGTCGAGCGAATCCTTCGGCATCCACGGCACGCCGCGCATGGCGCCGCCCTGCGGCAGGCTGGCCGCGTTCTTGCGCGCCAGTTCCGGTGCAAGGTGGCTGGTGGCGCGCAGCGCCGGGTCGAGCGCCTCGATGCGCATCAGCGCCGCCTCGGTGAGGGAGGCGGCGTCGAGTTCACCCTTGCGCACCAGGGCGGCCTGGTCGTGGGCGTCCAGGCGGCCGAGCGCGAAGGCGTCAGTGAGAGTCAGCATACGGTGGAGCTTCCTTGCAAGTGGGTTGAGAAGTCGCCGCCTGGCGCTGTGCGCGCGGACGGCCGTAGAACAGGTAGAGCGACAGGCCGGCCAGTGCGTACAGGCCGAGCAGGATGCTGGATAGCCAGTCGCCGCGCCGCGCCTGGTCGACGATGTCGAGCGCCACCGGCAGGGTCATGGTGAAGCTGGTGACGATCGCCAGCACCGGCACCACGCCGAACCAGATGCCGCCGATGCGCACGCCGCCCAGCGGAACGCGGAACTTGCGTTCCAGGTGCGGCTGGGTATTGCGCATGTGGATCAGGCTCACTGCCACCATGGCGAACATGAAGGCCACGCCGAACGAGATCAGGTCGGCCATTACCGAGATCGGCAGCAGGGCGGCGCCGACCGCCGCGATCGCCGCCAGCAGCAGGTTGCCGCGCGCCAGGCTGTTGCGGCGCGGGTGGATCCACGAGAACAACCGGGGCAGGTAGCCGTCGCACGACATCGCATAGCACACGCGCGAATGGCCGAAGGCGTTCGCCAGCAGCACCGAGGCCAGGCCCGCCAGCGCGCCGATCTTGATCACGGTGGCGAAGGCCGGCATGCCGATGCGGTCGACCGCCAGCGCGATCGGATCGGGCACGCCCAGTTCGCGGAACGGCACCAGGCCGGTCAGCACGAAGGCGCTCAGCACATACAGGCCGGTGCACACCGCCAGCGAGCCGAGGATGCCGATGGGGACGTCGCGCTGCGGCATGCGCGTTTCGGCGGCGGCGGTGGAGACGGTCTCGAAGCCGAGGAAGGCGAAGAACAGCAGCGAGGCGGCGCGCGCCACGCCTTCCCAGCCATAGGTAAAACCGCCTTCGTTGGGCGGTACGAAGGGCGACCAGTTGCCGGCATCGACCGCCTGCATGCCGACCAGGATGAAGCCGAGCAGCACGCCCACCTTCAGCACCACCAGCAGGGTGCTGACCAGGGCGTAGCGCGACATGCCCAGCGCTGCGATGCCGCCGGCGCTCAATACCGCGAGCGCGGCGACCAGGTTGAAGCCGGAGCCGAGCGACAGCACGTGGCGGCCGTCGACCTGGTTCGACTGCACCAGCGGCGTCGAGAGCGCCGCCGGCAGGTGGATGCCGAAATCGCCCAGCAGGCTGCCCAGGTAGCCGGCGAAGCCGACCGCCAGCAGCGAGGCGGCCACGCTGTATTCGAGGAACAGCAGCCATCCCAGGGCCCAGGCCGGCCCGCCGCCGAGCGTGCGCCGGCAGTAGGTGTAGGCCGAGCCGGATTCGGGCATCGACGACGCCAGTTCGGCGTAGCACAGCGCCACCAGCAGGCAGGCCAGGCCGGCGATCACGAACGACACCGTCACCGCGGGCCCGGCGAAGCGCGCCGCCGCGGTGCCGGTCATCACGTAGACGCCGGCGCCGAGGATGTTGGCGATGCCGAGCACCAGCAACCCGCCCCAGCCCATGCTGGGACGCAGCGCATTGGCTGTCACGGCGCTGCTCACAGGCGCCAGTGCAGGCGCACGCCCGCAGTACGTGGGCGGATCACGAACTGCTGCTGCCCGAACGGTTCCTCGCTGCCGTAGCCGAAGGTGACGCCGCGCTTGTCGGCGATGTTATTGACGAACAGGCTCAGCTCCAGGTTATCGAACCACATCGCGTAGCGCGCATCGAACTGGCTGAAGCCATTGATGCGCTGGTCGGCCTGCTGCAGGTTGGCCGGCGCGTCCGAGATATAGCGGCCGCTGAGCGTGAAGCTCGGCGTGTACGCGTTGTTCCAGCGGTAGGTCATGGAACTCGACAACTGGTGCTTCGACCCGCCCGGCAAGGTCTGGCCCTTGCGCAGCGGGACGGCCGCTTCGAGCAGGTCCTCCGTCAATTCGCCGTCCAGGTAGGTGTAGTTCAGGTTCAGGTCGAGGTTGTCCAGCGCGCGCCAGGTGCCCGAGAACTCGGCGCCGCGGATGCGCGCCTTGCCGGCATTGGTGCCGTAGCTGAAATTATCGGGCCGGTACAGGCGCACCTGCAGGTCTTCCCAGTCGATGTAGAAGGCGGCGGCGTCCAGCGTCAGGCGGCGGTCGAACAGCGCGGTCTTGACGCCCAGTTCGTAGTTGCGCAGCGAATCGCTCTTCCAGCCGGCCGGGGTATCGAAGCCGGCCAGCGGGAAGATGCTGTTCGGGTTGCCGAAGCGGTAGCCTTCCGACGCGACCGCGTAGTACAGCGTGTTCGGGGTGGCCTTGTAGCCCAGCGAGATCTTGGGCGAGAAGCCGGTTTCCGCCTGGCGGCCCATCGGCGTGATCACCGATTCCGGGAACAGCACGCCATAGCGCTCGTCTGCATTGGTCACCTCGGTGTCGAACCAGCGTCCGCCGACGGTCAATTTCCAGGCTCCGAAGTTGGCCGACGCTTCGCCAAAGACGGCTTTCTCGTTGCCCCAGACCTTGCCCCAGCCCCAGTAGTAGTAATCGCCGCGCAGCAGGTCGGGGCCGACTTGCGGCAGCATGATCTCGTAGGCGCCTTCGGCCGACAGGTCTTCGTCGAAGCGCTTGGTGGTCTTCTGGTACGAGGCGCCGAGCAGCCATTCGAAGGCGCCGCCGGTTGGCGATGCCAGGCGCAGCTCGTAGTTGCGGTTCTCGCTCCAGCCCAGCTGGCGGAATAGTTGCGGATCGCTGGTGCCGAGATAGCCGGGGTAGTACGGCGTGTAGTCGGCGTGCAGCACCTGCGATTTTTTATTGTAGGCGGCGATGCCGGTCAGCTTGGCGAAACCGAAGTCGTGGTCCAGGCGCGCGCTGTGCAGTGCGAAGTTGAGGTCAAAGCGGGTCGGCAGGGACGTCGAGCGCACCAGTTCCCCGTAGTTGCTCATGCGGTAAGAGGCATCGTCGGCGTCCGAGTCCTGCCACAGGCTGAGCCAGCTGAACTTGGTGGCGGCGCCCGGCGACCACACCACCGACACGCGGCCGTCGTCGACACGGTTGTCGTTGCTGCCCTTGCGGTTGATGCCGATGTTGTCGAGGTAGCCCGGCTGGTCGCGCCGGCTGGCGACGAAGCGCACCGCCAGCTGGTCCTTGATCAGCGGGACGTTGACCATCGCCTTGGCGGTATAGCCGATACTGCTGGTGTTGCGGGTGGTGCTGATCGAGCTCTCGAGGGCGGCGTCGACGCCACCGGCATCGGCTTCCTTCGCCACGTAGTTGATCGCGCCGCCCAGCGACGAGGCGCCGTACAGGGTGCCTTGCGGCCCGCGCAGCACCTCGACCCGGCCGACGTCGAAGGTGTCGATATCGGGGATCGACACCGCGTAGCCCGGTTCGCTCAGGGGAATCTCGTTGATGTAGTAGCCGGTCGGGCCCTGGCCCTGGTCGAGGCCCGCCGTGGTGCCCACGCCGCGGATCACGGCGGTCGAGTTGCCGGCCGGGCCGGCATTGAAGACGACGCCGGGCAGCTTGCCCAGGTAGTCGGCATACGACTCGGCGCCCAGTTTGCTCAGGGTGTCGCCGCTGATGGCGCTGGCGCCGCCCGCGATATTCGACAGGCTCTGGCCGCGCTTGCCGATCACGACCACTTCTTCGACCGGGGCGTTGCCGGCTTGCGCCTCGCCGCCAGGGGATGTGGGGGATGGGGAAGCCTGGGACTGGGCCTGGGCAGGGAACAGGCTGAGAAGCGCCAGCGAGATGGCGGTATGGCGCAGCAGTGCAGAAGATCGTGGTTTCATTCCAGATGACTTTCCGTAGCAGTTGGGCAGCGAATGGGTAACACCCGTGGATGGAAGCTTGTCCATGGCTCTTGTCGGCCGCTTCCTTGTGTTTCAGATACCGTTCCACTGTAGGATTAATTGCTGGGCCAGTCCATCCGGTCCGCCCGCCTTATTCGTATGCTATGTCATTGAGTTGTAATGACTTTTTTGACCGATGCACAAGATCTGGCGCTTGCAGCCATGCAAATTAGGCAGAATCTGCGCGATTCCACTGTGCAAATAGGCAGTTCCTGCACTACACGGTCGAAACGGCCTGTCCATCGACTGCGCCAATTCGATGCACGGACCGGCCGGCGGCCATGCCGAGCACGTGGATGGTGCGTCCCGCGTCACATTGCAGTGCGCGGCGTTCTGCCGGGGCCAATGCCATCACGCCATCGATGGGTACGGCGCTGCTGGCGATCACCCTGAAGTCGTTCACTTGCGCAGTGCAGGCCAGCGAAGTGCGCTCGCCGCCGCGAACGTCGTCCATGGCCGCCACGGTCGCAACCATGCTCTCGCGGGTGGCGCGCAACTCGCGCGTAGTCGCCTGCAGCACCGGACCGCCGTCGAAGATGTCGATATAGGCGCTGGCGCGCAGGCCTTCCTGTTCCAGCAGGCGCCGCGCGGGCGCCGTGTCGACGTGGGTCTGGCCGATGGCGGCGCGCGCGGCGTCGGATAAAAAGCAGGTGTAGATCGGATAGCGCGGCATCAGTTCGGCGATATAGCTCTTGGCGCCGGGCTGGCACATATCGTCGGCGCGCGCGAAATCCATGCCGAAGAATTTGCGGCCGACGCTCTCCCAGAACGGCGAACCGCCGCCGGCGTCCTGGTAGCCGCGCATTTCGGCGAACACGCCGCGCGCGAACAAGTGGGGATGTTCGGCGATGAACAGGAAGCGGCTTTTCGAGAGCAGCTTGCCGGCGCCGCCGCGCCGGTAGTCGGGATGCAGGAACAGCGAGCACAGTTCGGCGCTGCCGGTCAGGTCGTGCGACAGGTACAGCACCTCGTGCCTGACATAGACGTCGGCCGCCGCCGCGGAATGCACCAGGGTGCCCAGCCGGTAGTTATAGAAAGGTTCGTCGAGGCCGACGGCGGCCTTGATGGCGGCGATGCCGCCGACGCGGCCTTGCGCCAGGTCTTCCAGCACGAAGACGTAGTCGCGCAATTCCGGCGCGACCGTTTGCGCGAACGAGGCTTGCGCCAGCGCGAGGCGCTCGGCCAGCGCCTGGCGGTCGGCCTTCAGCGTCGTCATGCCGGGACCCGCGGAAGCGGCCAGTTGCAGCACCGCGTCCAGGTCGGACGGTGTCGCCGCGCGCACGATGAACATACGATCTCCCTTGTTGTTGGCAGACCGAAAACTCTAGGGTGAAACAGGTCAGCCGTCCAACTGCTGAAAAACGACGCGGATTCTAGTCAGGTGATTGATTTCAAAGGAAGTTTTTTCTTGATCGCGCAACTTTCACACTGCCGGCCTGCTGCATAACCGTCGATTCGCTTGTCGCGGCCAGCAATTTCGGCAGTTCCTGCACCCGAGTCCTTATCGAAATCGGGTACGATTCTTGCAAACAATAGCGGAGCAAGTCGCCGACGTTGATGGCGTCCGCACACCAGGAGACCATCATGACCCAGAAAGAAATCGACCGCATCGACCGCAAGATCATGGATCTGCTGCAGCAGGATGCGCGCGTGACCAACCAGGCGCTGGCTGACAAGGTCGCGCTGTCGCCCAGCGCCTGCCTGCGCCGCGTGCGCGACCTGGAGGAGCGCGGCTTCATCACCGGCTACCGCGCGCAGATCGCGGTCGACAAGATCCGCAACGTGCTGATCGTGCTGGCGCAGGTTTCGTTCGAGCGCCATACGATGAACGACTTCGGCGCCTTCGACGACTGCATCGCCGGCATGCCCGAAGTCGTCGAATCGTGCCGCGTGAGCGGCTTGTACGACTACATGCTGCGCGCCGTGGTCGACGACATGCAGGACTGGAAGCGGCTGATGCTGGTGATGCTCAACGGCGGCTTCGGCGTCGAGAAGATCGTGTCGCACTTCCTGATGGACGAGATGAAGTCGTTCAGCGGCTACCAGCTCATCTCCGATCCGGCCAAGGAACAGCGCAAGGCGGTTCGCGTGCGCGATGCTGACGTCAGGCCAGTCGCGTAAACACCTGCACTGGGATGACTTGCCCTATGATGGCGCTTTTTCAAGCCTGACCAGGAGACACACTTGCAAGCCACACCCTTGATGCTGCACGCGCTCATGCTCGCCGGCCTGGCGACGGTATCCGTCGCCCACGCGGCATCCGCGCCGCCCCAGACCACCGCCGGCCGCACCGTTTTCCAGAACAACTGCGCCAGCTGCCATACGGTCGATGCGAAGCTGTCGCCGCTCGCCGGTCCCGGCGTGTTCGGCGTCGTCGGCCGCAAGGCGGCGGGCGTCCCTGGCTTCAATTATTCGGGCGCGCTGGCCAAGGCCGGGGCTGCGGGCCTGGTCTGGACCCGTGAAGAGCTGGACGTGTTCCTGCTCGACCCGTCCAAGCGGGTGCCCGGCACCACGATGCCGGTCGGCCTGCCGGACCAGAAGATGCGCGCGGCGCTGATCGATTACCTGGCCAGCCTGCAGGGGCCTGCCACCGCTGCCGCAGCACCGGCAGCAGCAGCAGCGGCGAAGCCACTCGAGCGCGCCGGTTCCTGGGACGACACCCAGCCCGGCAAGATCTTCCACTTCAAGCCGAGCGACCTGGCCAGGCCGTTCGCCACCGAGAGCGCAGGCAACGGCCCGCGCGTGCAGGCGCGTCCGAACGGTTCGATCCCGAATGTGATGCCCGGTTTCGAGGTCGGCGTGTTCGCCCAGGTCGATGAGAAGCCGCGCGTGGCGCTGCGCGCGCCGAACGGCGACGTGTTCCTGGCCGCGACCGGCGCCGGTGAGGTCAAAGTGCTGCGCTCGAAGAACGGCGACAAGGCCGATACCGCTGCGGTGTTCGCCACCGGCCTGTCGCGGCCCTACGGCATGGCGTTCTGGCCGTCCGGCGCGAACCCGCAATACCTGTATGTCGCCAACGTCAATTCGGTGGTGCGCATCCCTTACCGCACCGGCGACTTGAAGGCGCGCGGGCAGGCCGAGGTCGTGATCCCCGAACTGTCCGAGACCAGCGGCGGCCACACCACCCGTACCCTGGCGTTCTCGAAGGACGGCAAGACCATGCTGCTGTCGATCGGCTCGGCCACCAATATCGCCAGCGAGATCGGACCGAAGCCGCCGCTGCCGCTGGCCGAATGGGAGAAGCAGCATGGCTTCGGCGCGGCCTGGGGCGTCGAGACCGACCGCGCCACCGTGATGGCCTTCGACCCGGACGGCAAGAACCGCCGCACCTACGCGACTGGCCTGCGCAACTGCGTCGGCATGCTGGTCTACCCGAGCACCGGCGACGTGATGTGCAATGTGAACGAGCGCGACGCGCTGGGCGACAACCTGCCGCCGGACTACCTGACGCGCGTGAAGCAGGGCGGCTTCTATGGCTGGCCGTGGTACTACATCGGCGACAACGAAGACCCGCGCCTGGCCGGCATCCGTCCCGACCTGAAGGGCAAGACGATCGTGCCGGACGTGCTGCTGCAGGCCCATTCGGCGCCGCTGGGCATGGTGGTGTACCACGCGCCGAAGGGTGCGAAGCACGCCTTCCCGAATGAATACGAGGGCGACATCTTCGTCGCGCTGCACGGTTCCTGGAACCGCGGCGTGCGCACCGGCTACAAGGTGGCGCGCGTGTTCATGAAGGATGGCGTGCCGACCGGGCAGTACCAGGACTTCATGAGCGGCATGGTGATCAGCGACCGCGACGTCTGGGGTCGCCCGGCCGCGGTCGAAGTGGCGCAGGATGGCGCCCTGCTGGTGGTGGACGATGCCGGCGGCACGGTGTGGCGGATTGTGCCGAAGCCTGCACCGAAACGCTAGATCGGCAGGCTTGCCTGCGCTAAGATGGGATCGACGCGGCATTCGCCGCCTCGATCCCGGAGCCAGGCATGAAACAGCATCGCAGTTGGTCGGTCGTTCCCGCGGCGCTGGCGCTCGGCGCCTGTGCCAGCGCCGAGCCGCCGCCGGTGGTCCAGCCGCCGATCGTCCTGGGCGGCTATGTAAAGGACGCGCCGCTCGACGAAGCCTGCACCAGCTTGATCGGCCAGGCGGCGGCGCGCGATGCGCAGCGCGAGTTCAAGCTGGCCGGGATGCTCAACACGAATACCTATCCCAAGCCCGGCACATCGCGGGTCAGGTCCATTCCCGACATGCCGCTGGTGCCGTTCGGGAGTCACCGGGCCGGCGAACCGGTGCCGCAAATGGACGGCACCGCGCGCGCGCTCTACGTCAACTGCGAAACGCGCCAGGCCTATGTGTCAAAGCGCGGCGGCGTCATCGACATCACTTACTGGTACGGGCCGTTCGGCCTGTGACTCTTCACGCTGCCTGCGGCAGGCCCTTGCGGCCAGCCGCGGCGTCCAGGCTCCAGGCGCCGGCGCCGAAGGCCACCACCTGCAGCAGGCCGCCGGCCATCGCAACGTTCTTGAGCAGGTGGATCAGCTGGTTCTGGTCGCCGATCGCGTTGTGGAAGACGAAGGCCGTCACCAGCGAGAACAGGGCCAGGGCGGCTGCCACCGGGCGGGTCTTGTAGCCGAGGGCGAGCAGGGCGCCGCCGCCGATCTCGATGGCGATCGCGCCGATCAGGGCCAGCGAGGCGAAGGGCAGGCCGGCCGATTCGATATAGCCCAGCGTGCCCTCCGGCGCCAGCGCCTTGCCGATGCCGCTGAAGACGAAGATCGTGGCCATCAGCACGCGGCCGATGCCGGGAATGATGGAGTCGTTGGTAGCGATGGCGTTGGTGTTCATGATCGATCCTTTCGAGTTGTGATTGGTGGTCGCAGCGGGTTGGCCGGGGTTCCTGCCTGGCGCCGTTCATCGTAGGTGCGGCGTCCATGAACGTCATCCTACGCAAGGTAGATCGATCCAAGAAGCCTATATAATTCGATATTAACTATCGATGGAGTAGATGGATGCTCGACGCGATGTCCATGGACCAGCTGCGTACCTTTATCGCCGCCGCCGACGAAGGCAGCTTCTCGGCCGCCGGCCGCAAGCTGCGGCGCGCGCAATCGGTGGTGAGCCACACGCTGGCCAATCTCGAGCTGCAGGTGGGCTTCGCGCTGTTCGACCGCTCGGGGCGCTATCCACAACTGACCGAGGCCGGCCGCGCGCTGCTCGCCGATGCGCGCCGCGCGGCCGACAGCATGGATGCGTTCAAGGCGCGCGCGCGCACCCTGGCCGAGGGCCTGGAGCCGGAGCTGTCGGTGGCGGTCGACGTGATGTACCCGATCGCGAAGCTGACCACCGCGGTGCAGGCCTTCCACCGCGAGTACGCGTCGACGCCACTGCGCCTGTACGTCGAGGCGCTCGGCGCGGTGGTGCGGCCGCTGCTCGAAGGCCAGTGCGGGATCGCGGTGATCGGTTCGCTGCCCGAGGTGCCGCCGGGCTGCGCCTCCGAATACCTGCTCGGCGTGCCGGCGGTGGCGGTGGTCGCGCCCGGTCATCCGCTGGCCCGGGCCGTCGGCACGGTGATGCGCGCTGAAGCCGCGCGCCATGTGCAGCTGGTGCTGACCGATCGTTCGAACCTGACCCAGGGCCGCAACTACGGCGTGCTGTCGCCGCACGTCTGGCGCCTGGCCGACCTCGGCGCCAAGCACGCCTTCCTGCGCGCGGGTCTCGGCTGGGGCAATATGCCGCTGCATATGGTCGAGCAGGACCTGGAAACCGGCGCCCTGGTGCGCCTGGAACTCGAAACCCATCCGCTGCTCGGCACAGGCTTTTCCATGCACGCGATCTTCCGGAACGACCAGCCGCCGGGTCCGGCGGGGCGCTGGTTCATCGACCGTTTGAAATGCGATGGCTGACGGGCGCTCCCTATTTTGACGGGTGTAAATGCACTTTGGAATCGGCGGCCTGTCTTGCCGCCCGGGCTTACTCATGTGCGCCGATTCAGATGCGGTGCAGATCGGTTTATCGATCAGTTGAAATGCGATAGGTAAAGGCCGTAGCGCGCGTCGGGCCTGGCGCGGATAGACGCGGGTGCGCGCAATTCGCTGTCCATATCGCGCGACTTTTTTTGGCATTCACGGTTGCGCGCTCACAAAGAATGCGCGTACTTTACGTGATTGAATTTGTCAAATCGAGAAGATGTGATATTGTCGCGGGCATCGGGCAAAATCGATCGAATAATAGGACGCTGAACCAAACAGTATGCACGGATGCGAAGCGAAAAGAACAAGCCGGCTTGTCTGACCAATTGCTCAGGCAAGGCGGCTTTTTCTTTTCGCACCCGCAAGGGTAGCGATGTGAAACGCTGGAACGGTGACCTGTCGACGTTGGCTGAAGCGCTGCAACTGTGAGGAGTTGCAGCAGTTCAGCCGGTGCCGGATTCATAGGCCTAAATCGACGTTCGGTTTGGACCGATGAATAATTCGCCGGGTTTCATCCGGCGGGTTTTAAACCTCGGGCGTATTTCTCATCGCAGATGAAGGAGAACAAGAATGGCAACCGCTAAGAAACCAGCAGCAAAGGCAGCAGCAAAGAGCACGCCTTCGTCCACGACGAAGTCGAACGCAAAGGCTGCAGCAGAGAAACCAGTCGCAAAGAAAGCCGCGACGGCCAAAACCACCACCACCAAGGCAGCCGCCAAGCCAGCAGCCAAGGCAGTGAGCAAGCCAGCGGCTAAAACCGCGGCTAAACCTGTTGCAAAGAAAGCTACTGCAACCAAGACCGCCGCGACCAAAACCACCGCTACCAAAGCGACGGCCAAAACCGCGACCAAATCGGCAGCCAAGCCGGCAGCAAAGCCTGCAGTGAAGAAAGCCGCCGCCAAACCGGCAGCCAAAGCTGCTACCAAGCCGGCAGCAAAGAAAGCCGCCGCCAAGCCGGCCGCTAAATCGGCCGCTAAATCGGCAGCCAAGCCAGCGGCAAAGAAAGCAGCCGCCAAACCGGCAGCAAAGCCTGCAGCGAAAAAGGCAGCCGCTAAACCAGCCGCCAAGTCGACCGCTAAAACCGCAACCAAAGCCGCTGCTAAACCAGCCGCCAAAAAAGCGGGCGCAAGCAAGGCAGCCGCCAAACCGGTAGCAAAGAAAGCGACCGCCACCAAGGCCGCCGCAAAACCGGTAGCCAAGAAAGCAACCGCGACCAAAGCAGCCGCAAAACCGGCAGCCAAGAAAGCGAGCGCGACTAAAGCTGCAGCGAAACCGGCAGCCAAGAAAGCGACCGCCACCAAAGCCGCCGCCAAACCGGCAGCCAAAAAAGCGACCGCCACCAAAACCGCCGCCAAACCGGCAGCTAAAAAGGCGACCGCCGCCAAACCGGCAGTAAAAAAAGCGACCACGGCCAAAACCGCCGCTAAACCAGCAGCCAAGAAAGCGACGCCTGCAGCAAAAAAAGCCTCGCCGGCCGCTAATAAAGCTGCGCCGGCGTCGAAAAAGGCTGCTCCAGCCGCCAAAAAAGCTGCTCCAGTGAAAGCTGCTGCAACCAAGCCTGCCGTTGCCAAAACGGAAACCAAGCCGGAAGTCAAGCCGGAAGCGAAAGTCGACACCAAGGCCGAAATCAAGCCGGAAGTGAAAACCGATGCCAAGGCCGACGTGAAGGCCGACGCCAAGCCGGCTGCCAAGAAGCCTGCCGCCAAGAAGCCGGCTGCCAAGCCTGCAGCGCCGACCGCCGCGCAACCGGCAGCCGCTGCAGCCGCGCCTTCGGCAGCGCCGACGGCAGCGCCTAGCGCTGCGCCAGCCAAGACCGTGCTGGCGCCGACCGCATGGCCGTTCCCGACCAGCAGCCGTCCTTAATCCTGGACGTGGCCCGGCCTGTCGTGCACCTTGCGTGCATGGCAAGTCGGGCCTGCTTCAGGCACAATGCCGCTGTGTGATTGTTCGCACAGCGGTTTTTTTTTGAGGAGAGTCCGTGCTGTCCATTCTTCAGTTTATCGTCGATATCGTCGCAGGCTTGCTGGGAGGAGTGCTGTTGCTGCGCTTCTGGACGAACGCCATCCGCGTGCGCCTGCCCGACCAGCTCCGCCAGTTCGTGCACACCATCACCGACTGGCTGGTGATGCCGCTGCGGCGCGTGGTGCCGGGCACCCGCGGCTATGACTGGGCGAGCCTGATCGGCGCCTTCCTGGTGGTGCTGGTGGCCAGCACCTTCCTGCTGCTGCGCGGCGGTAGTGGCGAGATGGTGCTGCTGTATGCGCTGCACCGCTTCCTGACCTGGATCCTGTACGGCTTCATGGCGCTCCTGATCATCGAGGCGATCTTCAGCTGGGTGAACCCGAACGCGCCGCTGGCGCCGTTCGTGCACGCGCTGAACCAGCCGGTGCTGCGCCCGATCCGGCGCGTGGTGCCGCCGATCGGCGGGATCGATTTGTCGGTGCTGGTGGCCCTGGTGCTGATCCAGATCCTGCTGTTCGCGTTGCGGCAGGTGTTCGGCTTTTAACCTGCCCGGGACTCCACAATGAAAAATGGCCCTGCGCTTGCAGGGCCATTTTTTATTCCGGGACGCCAGGCGTCATCAACGGAACCTGAAGCCGAACGCCGCTTCGAACTTCGCGTCGAATTCTTCCGGCGTGAAGGCATGGTTCTGGCCACCTTGCGAGGCAATCTTGATCGCGCCCAGCAGGCTCGCGATGCGGCCGCTCGTCGGCCAGTCGAGGTCATTGGTGATCCCGAACAGCAGGCCGGCGCGGTAGGCGTCGCCGCAGCCGGTCGGGTCGACCACGTTGGCGGCCTGCACCGCCGGGATGCGATGGTGCTCGCCGCCGGCATAAATATCCGAACCTTCGGCGCCGCGGGTGATGATCAAGGCTTCCAGGCGCGCCGCGATGTCGGCTTGCGACAGGCCGGTGCGGTCCATCACCATCTCGAATTCATAGTCGTTGCACGCCAGGTAGCTGGCCTGGCCGATGAAGGTGATCAGTTCTTCGCCCGAGAACATCGGCAGCTGCTGGCCCGGGTCGAACATGAACGGCACCTTGAGGTCGGCGCAGTCGCGCGCATGCTTGATCATGCCGTCGCGGCCGTCCGGCGAGATGATCGCCACCCGCAGCGCGCCCTGGTCCGCCACATTGTTCTGGTGCGAGAACTGCATGGCGCCCGGGTGGAAGGCGTTGATCTGGTTGTTGTCCTGGTCGGCGGTGACGAAGCACTGCGCGGTATAGGCGTCGCCGATCGTGCGGATGCCGCACGTCTCGAGGCCGAGTTCTTCGAAGCGTTTCAGGTAGTCTGCGCCGTCCTGGCCCAGGGTGCCCATCATCAGCGGCTCTCCGCCCAGCAGCTTGAGGTTATAGGCGATATTGGCCGAGCAGCCGCCGTATTCGGTGCGCAGGGTCGGCACCAGGAACGACACGTTCACGCGGTGCAGCTGGTCGGCCAGCAGGGTGTCGCCGAAGCGGCCGTGGTATTGCATGATCTTGTCGAATGCGAGAGAGCCGCAGATCAGGGCGGTTTTGGTCATGGGTTCAGCCTTCAGGGGTAGAAAACGGCAATGTGGTAGCCGGAAGGTTCGAGTCCTTCCAGCCTGAAATGGATCTTGACCGGCTGCTCGGCGCGGGCGCCGAAGCCGGCGAAGTTGCCGGCTGAGGCGTCCGCCAGTTGCGGCGCGTAGTCGCGCGGGGCGAACACGCGCCGCACCAGCGGCTTGTCGTCGGCATCGTTCAGGGTCAGCTCGATGCTGGGCCAGGCCAGCGGCAGGTCGCCGCCGTTGCGCAGCACGGTGCTCAAGGTGTAGGCGTTGCCGCCCAGGGTGATCAGCTCTCCGGTCTCGATCACCAGGGCATCCGGCCGCGCCGGCAGGCCGACCTGGCAGCCGAACAGGGCGCAGGTCGAGACCAGCGCCGGCCGCAGGGCCGGATAGCGCGCCGCCAGCACGTCGCGGAAGCTCACCATCGATTGCACGGCCAGCGCCAGCAGCAGCAGGGCGCTGCCGGCGATCATCGCGATGCGCATCGTCTTGCCGGTCTGCTCGCGCTGGCGGCCGCGGCGCACGAATTCGGGTTCGTCGATGTCGGGCACGCGCAGCTTGGGCGTGTCTTCGATCCGGGTCGGGGTCAGCTTGGAGCGGCGCGCACGGGCTTCGGCGGCGCGGGCGCGCGGGGAAGTCGGCGCCGGGGGCACCGCGGGAGAGACGATCGGCGGCGAGCCGCCGGCCGATTCGCGCAGCAGAAGCGGCGGCGCGTCCGGCGCCGGCTGGCGCGCGGTGGGCTCGGGTTCGGGTACGGGCTCAGGTTCGGGCTCGTCCTGGCCATCGTCCGGCGGCGGCGCGGCCACGATCTCTTCGTCGACCGGCATCTCTGCCACGACGGCAGTCGTTTCGGTTTCGGTTTCGGATTCGGCCGCTTCCTCGTGCGTGGCGTGCGGCAGGATGCCGAACGGCGACAACGTACGGTCGAATTCGAGCGTGTAGATCGGTTGTTCGGTATCGTCGGCCGCGGGAACGTCTGGCGCGACGACCGCTTCGGCGACTGGAGGAGGAGAAGGGGAAGACGGCGGGGCGTTCAGGTCGACCAGCCCCGTGTTACCGTCAAAGACCTGCTGGCAGGCGCCACAGCGCACGATGCCCCCACGCAGCTTGAGCTGGTCCGCGGCGACGCGAAACAGCGTGCCGCAGTGGGGACATTGGGTGGCGAGCGCCATGCCGGCCTAGCCCCCGGTGCGGGGCGGCGGCGCGCTGTCCTGGCCGAGCGTGCCGTGAAGGGCAACCCAGCCGTCCTGCTCGGCCCAGACGCCCAGCTTGATGAAAGGAGCGTAGGCGGCGGCTACCTCCTCAGCCTGGCGCGCCAGCACGCCCGACAGGATCAGCGAACCGCCATCGGCCACGCGGCCGGCCAGCATCGGCGCCATCAGCTTCAGTGGACTCGACAGGATGTTGGCCACCACGATATCGAACCTGCCGCCCGCGTGACGCTCGTTGCCTGATGCAGCGAAGGTGTCGGGCAGGTAGTAGTCGATCTCGACGCCATTGCGTTCGGCATTGGCGCGCGCCGACTCGATCGCCTGCGGATCGATGTCGACGCCGGCGACGTCGTGCGCGCCCAGCTTTTTCGCCACCATCGCCAGGATGCCCGAGCCGCAACCGTAGTCCAGCACCGATTTGCCCGGCGCCGGATGGGCTTCGAGCCACTCCATGCACAGGCGGGTGGTCGGATGGCTGCCGGTGCCGAAGGCCAGGCCCGGATCGAGCTCCAGGATGAGGCCCGATGGATCGGGCGCCTCGTGCCAGCTCGGCACGACCCAGATGTTTTTGCCGATGTGGATCGGTTCGAACTGCGACTGCGTGAGGCGCACCCAGTCGGCGTCTTCGACCTTGCGGGTGGTGAAGGCCGGCACGACGGGCAGCTTGATGGCTTGCGCCGCTTCGCTGACGATCGCCAGCTGGTCGGCGTCGGCATCCGTCAGGGCCACGACGCGGCTGTGGTCCCAGGCGGCCTGGGTCGGTTCCATGCCCGGCTCGCCGAACAGGGGTTTTTCGTCTTCGGTGCCTTCGTCCGCGTCCTCGACGGACACCGACAGCGCGCCGGCTTCCATCAGGGCGTCGGACAGCGCTTCGGCGTGGTCGCGGGCGATCTCGATGACGACTTCAGTCCAGCTCATTCTTGTACCTTGGCTTCCGATTTGGCGCCGAGCGCCGTTTCCTTCGGCAGGTCTGGCTTGGCGGCCAGTTTCTGCTCCAGGTAGTGGATATTGGTGCCGCCTTCGATGAAGCGGGCGTCGACCATCAGTTCGCGATGCAGCGGAATATTGGTGAGGATACCTTCGACCACCATTTCGGAGAGCGCGATTTGCATGCGGCGGATCGCCTGCTCGCGGGTCGCACCATACGAAATTACCTTGCCGATCATCGAGTCGTAATGAGGTGGCACATAGTATCCCGCATACGAGTGCGAATCGACACGGATGCCGGGGCCGCCCGGCGGATGCCAGCCGGTGATGCGGCCTGGCGACGGGGTGAACTTGAACGGATCCTCGGCATTGATGCGGCACTCGATCGAGTGACCCGACAGCATGATGTCGCGCTGGCGGAAGCGCAGCTTCTCGCCGCAGGCGATGCGGATCTGCTCCTGCACGATGTCGATCCCGGTGATCATCTCGGTGACCGGGTGTTCGACCTGCACGCGGGTATTCATCTCGATGAAGTAGAACTCGCCGTTCTCGTACAGGAATTCGAAAGTGCCGGCGCCGCGGTAGCCGATCTTGCGGCAGGCTTCGGCGCAGCGGTCGCCGATCTTTTCGATGAGTTTACGCGGGATGCCCGGCGCCGGCGCTTCCTCGATCACCTTCTGGTGGCGGCGCTGCATCGAGCAGTCGCGCTCGCCCAGCCACACGGCGTTCTTGTGTTCGTCGGCCAGGATCTGGATCTCCACGTGGCGTGGATTCTCCAGGTACTTCTCCATATAGACTTCCGGATTGCCGAAGGCGGTGCCGGCTTCGGTCTTGGTCATCTGCACGGCGTTGAGCAGTGCGGCCTCGGTGTGCACCACGCGCATGCCGCGGCCACCGCCGCCGCCGGCGGCCTTGATGATGACCGGGTAGCCGACGCGGCGCGCGGTCTGCACGATCTCTTTCGGATCGTCCGGCAGGGCGCCGTCCGAACCCGGCACGCAGGGCACGCCGGCCCTGATCATCGCCTGCTTGGCCGAGACCTTGTCGCCCATCAGGCGGATCGAGTCGGAACGCGGGCCGATGAAGACGAAGCCCGACTTTTCGACGCGCTCGGCGAAGTCGGCGTTCTCGGACAGGAAGCCGTAGCCCGGGTGGATCGCTTCGGCGTCGGTCACTTCGGCCGCGCTGATGATCGCGGGCATGTTCAGGTAGCTGAGGCTCGACTGCGCCGGGCCGATGCAGACCGATTCGTCGGCCAGCTTCACGTACTTGGCGTCCTTGTCGGCCTCGGAGTGGACGACGACCGTCTTGATGCCCAGCTCGCGGCAGGCGCGCTGGATACGCAGCGCGATTTCACCACGGTTGGCGATGAGGATTTTTTCAAACATGGTAGGTCCGGTATTCAGTGAAAACCGGCGCGGCTGAAACAACAGGCGGCGCCGGACACGTCATGGATGCGCCGGCGGCGCGTCATGCGCGCGCCCGGCTTGGAGAAGCGGATCAGCCGATCACGAACAGTGGCTGGCCGAATTCGACCGGCTGGCCGTTTTCCACGAGAATCTTGGTGACGGTGCCGGAGATGTCGGCATCGATTTCGTTCAGGAGCTTCATCGCTTCGATGATGCACAGGGTATCGCCTTCCTTGATGCTCTGCCCGACTTCGACGAAGGCGGCGGCGCCAGGGGCCGACGAGCGGTAGAAGGTGCCGACCATCGGCGACTTGACCACGTGGCCGGTCGGTTCGGCGGCGACGGCAGGCGCGGCGGCCGGGGCAGGGGCCGCTGCGGGCGCCTGCGCAGGCGCCGAGTATTGCTGCACGCCCTGCGGCGGCAGCATGACCATCTGGTTCTGCGGGATTGCGGACGACTTGACGATGCGAACCTTGCTTTCGCCCTCGGTCACTTCGAGTTCGGCGATGTCCGATTCAGCGACCAGGTCGATCAAGGTCTTGAGTTTTCGTAGATCCATGTGAAACCCCTTGGAATTATTCGTTTTAGAGAGCAGGCCGACACGCCATGGGTAATGGGTCGGCCGCTGTTACATGAAGTTGACGTAGATTAACGCTATTTAAGTGCGAAGTCGATGGCAAACCGATATCCGTCCGCCCCCAGCCCGCAGATCACGCCGCGCGCAATGCCGGACAAATAGGAGTGGTGCCGGAAGGACTCGCGTTGGTGGACATTTGAAATATGCACCTCCACGAAGGGAATGGCCACCGAGGCGAACGCATCGCGCAGGGCTACGCTGGTATGGGTCAGGCCGCCAGGATTGATGACGATGACATCCACGCCCTCGGAACGGGCGGCATGGATGCGGTCGATCAAGGCTCCCTCATGGTTACTCTGGAAGAACTCCAGCGTTGCGCCGGCTTGTTCAGCCTGTGCGACTGCCGCTTGTTCGATGTCGGCCAACGTGGTCGTGCCGTACACCGCCGGTTCCCGCATCCCCAAAAGATTGAGGTTGGGGCCGTTCAGCAGCAGTAGCTTTTTCGCCATGGTGAGAGTCTGGTTGCCCGAAAGTCAGGCATTGTGCCGCCTAGCTCAGCTATTGGCAAGCAGTAAAATTACCGGTCGATAGGAGCAGTTGGCAGCAGTTACAAGTGCACGACCGTTCGTGTTTTCTGTTCAATATCCCGCCTCACGTACCCAGTTTATCCAGGTCGGCGCGCAATTCGTCGAACTTCAGTTCGCCCAGATAGGTCTTGATCACCTGCCCATCGGCGCCGATCAGCACTGTATACGGCAAGCCGCCATTCGTATTGCCGAAACCGCGCGACAGCTCCGTGCCGCCCATGCCGCCGACGTACAGCGGGTAGGCGATCTTCATCTTGGCCGCGAACTCGCTCATATTGGTCGGCGAATCGATGCCGATGCCGATCACATTGAAGCGCTTGCCGCCGTCTTCCTCGGCCAGGTGCGCCAGCTCGGGCATTTCGCGCACGCAGGGGCCGCACCAGGTGGCCCAGAAATTCACCAGCAAGGGTTTACCCTTCCACTGGGCCAGCGCCTGCGGCTTGCCTTCGAGATCATTGAGCGACTGTGCATACAGGTTGGTCACCGGATTGGTGACCTGGCCGTCGCTGGCGATGGTGGTCGGGGCTACCGGGGCCGGTTTCTTGTAGAGCGCCACCACGGCGCCCATCACGCCGAACAGCACGGCGACTGCCGCATAGGCGGCCAGATGTTTTTTGTTCATTCAGCTTTCCTTGTTATCGCTGGCTGCGATCAAGGCGCGCAGGCCGGCGATGTCGATGCGCTGTACCTGGCCGTCGGCGCGCGGCTTGAGCGCACCGCGCAAGTCCTGGTACTCGTACAGCTCGGCATGCACTGCTTCTTTCATCCACGGGAAACTCACGGTCTCGACCGGCGCATGGCGGCCCCCCTTGAAATGCGGAGTTTCCGAGACATCGATATTAACATTACGGTTGAGCAAGTAGATCTCTACCTCTTTGGCACTGTCGGCGAACAACTGAAGGTGGATGTCGTCGTGCTCGCCCGCGGTGCCGTTCAGTACCGCGCCGGTGAGATACGGGTTGAAGTCGGCCAGTGCCTCCATCACCTGCAGCGCGGTGGCGCGCAGGTGCGCCAGGCGCTCGAGGTGGGCGGGGCCGCCGAACAGGGCCAGGTACTTGCGCACCTCGTCTTCGACCTGGGCGTCGTCGGGCATCATGTTCGGCTTGGGCGGGGTCACGCCCAGCACCTGGCGGGCGGCCTTGCGGCGTGCGGTATCGAGATCGGCGCCATCCTGCGCGACCATGCGCGCGGCGACCAGGGCGATCTCGTTACGCAGTTGCAGGAGATCGTTGTTCAAGTTCGGCATCATGACTTGGATCATACTCTTGAACGGAAAATGACAGCGGCTCGGGTAGAATCGCGTATTCGTCGATTCATTCCTGACTAGATATTTTATCCATGCACATTCATATCCTCGGCATCTGCGGCACCTTCATGGGCGGCCTGGCCGTCCTGGCCAAGGAGGCGGGCCACCGCGTGACCGGTTGCGACGCCAATGTCTATCCCCCGATGAGCACCCAGCTCGAAGCCCAGGGGATCGAGCTGATCCAGGGTTATGGCCCGGAACAGGTGGCGCTGAATCCAGACCTGTACGTGATCGGCAATGTCATGACGCGCGGTAATCCGCTGATCGAAGAGATCCTGAACCGCGGCCTGCCGTATGTATCCGGCCCACAGTGGATCGGCGAGCACATCCTGCGCGAGAAATGGGTGCTGGCCGTGGCCGGCACGCACGGCAAGACCACGACCACCTCGATGCTGGCCTGGATCCTGGAAGACGCGGGCTATGCGCCGGGCTTCCTGATCGGCGGCGTGCCGATGAACTTCGGCGTGTCGGCGCGCCTGCATGGCGACAAACCGAGCGACTTCTTCGTGATCGAGGCCGACGAATACGACACCGCCTTTTTTGATAAGCGCAGCAAGTTCGTGCACTACCACGCCAAGACCGCGGTGCTGAACAACCTGGAATACGACCACGCCGACATCTTCCCCGACATCGGCGCCATCGAGACCCAGTTCCACCACCTGGTGCGCACCGTACCAGGCGTGGGCCGGCTGGTCGTGAATGGCGACGAGGCCTCGATCGGGCGCGTGCTGAAACGCGGTTGCTGGAGTGACAAGGAAAGTTTCGGTTCGGCCGAGGGCGTCGACTGGAATATGGTCGAGCACCCGGGCGGCGCCAGTTTCGACGTGCTGTTCAAGGGTGAATCCCAGGGCACCGTGCACTGGGACCTGAGCGGCAAGCACAACCGCTCGAACGCGCTGGCCGCGATCGCCGCCGCGCGCCACGTCGGCGTGCCGGTGGCCCAGGCGATCGACGCGCTGTCGCGCTTCCAGAACGTCAAGCGGCGCATGGAAGTGCGCGGCGTGGTCAACAATATTACCGTCGTCGACGATTTCGCCCACCATCCGACGGCGATCGCCACCACGGTCGGCGGCCTGCGCCAGAAGCTCGGCACCGGCGGACGCATCCTGGCCGTGCTCGAGCCGCGCTCGAACACGATGAAGCTGGGCGCCATGAAGGATGCGCTGCCCGGCAGCCTGAAGGATGCCGACCTGGTGTTCGGCTTCGGCAGCCAGCAGGCGCTGGGCTGGTCGCTGGCCGATGCCCTGAAACCGCTGGGCAAGATCGCGCACAGCTTCGACCAGATCGACTATATGGTGCAGGCCATCGTGCAACAGGCCCAGCCGGGCGACCATATCCTGGTGATGAGCAATGGCGGCTTCGGCGGCGTGCACCAGAAACTGCTGGACGCGCTGGCGCCATGACGAACGCGCCCTATCTGCTGTACCTGCACGGCTTTCGCTCGTCGCCGCGCTCGTTCAAGGCGCGCGTGGTGCAGGAAAAACTTGAGCAGGCCGGACTCGGCGAGCGCCTGATCTGCCCGCAGTTGCCGGCGTCGCCGAAGGCGGCGATGGACATGGTGCTGGGCCTGGTCGAGCGCCATGCGCCGCAGGATCTCGCCATCGTCGGCTCGTCGCTGGGCGGTTTTTATGCGACCTGGCTGGCGGAGCGCCTGGGCGTGCGCGCGGCCGTCATCAATCCATCGGTCGATCCGACCCGCAACCTGAGCAAGCATGTCGGGATCACCACCGCCTGGCATTCGGACGAGGCGTTCGAATTTCGCGAGGAATACATTGGTGAACTGGTCGACCTGCGCGTGGCGCAAATTACCCGGCCCGAGCGCTACTACCTGCTGGCGGCCACCGGCGACGAAGTGCTGGATTACCGCGACATGGTGGCCCACTATGCCGGAGCACGCCAGCACGTCATCGAGGGCAGCGACCACGCGATCCCGGAATTCGCGCAGTATGTGGACGAGGTATTGGCATTCTGCGGCTTTGGCCCGGCGGACGCGGCGCAGTGAGGGCAGGGTCGTTACGGCTGGCTGCCTGGCAGCCGCATGCGCGCGCGGTGCGTGCGCCGAAGAGCATGCACGACTGGCTGGTCACGCCTGGTTCGCTGACGGCGCGCCTGGTGGCCAGCAGCGCCGCCTTCCGGGTGCGCCGCCTGCATCAATACGGCGCGCCGTGCCTGGTGGACGAAGCGCAGGCGATCGGCCTGGCGCGTCCGCAGCGGGTATGGGAGCGCGAAGTGCTGCTCGAATGCGACGGCAAGCCGGTGGTGTTCGCGCACACGGTGGTGCCGACCGACTGCGACGCCAGCGACTGGCCGCTGTTCTCGGCGCTGGGCGAGCGCTCGCTGGGCACGACCCTGTTCTACGATCCGCTGGTGCGGCGTGGACAACTGGAATTTGCGCGCCTGCGCGTCGACCATCCGCTGGTGCGCCGTGCGCACGCGGTGCTCGGCGCGGCAGGCCCGTTGGACGAACAGACCATTTATTACGCGCGGCGCTGCGTCTATCGCCGCCGTCAAGGCCTGCTCCTGGTCACCGAGGTATTCTTGCCTGCGGTATTGACACTGGGAGCGGCCGCAACCATGAAGAACATTGACTGAATATGAACGTATTTTTCGAGGAATCGGGCGACTTCAAGGTCGGCGCCATCCTGTCGCAAGCGGGCGAGGCCTACCAGGTGGAGATGCCGAGCGGTAAGCGCACCAAGGTCAAGACGCGCGACGTGCTGCTGCAGTTCGAGAAGCCCGAGCCACAGGCGCTGCTGGACGCGGCCAAGGCGATCGTCGCGGAAGTCGATCTCGATTTCCTGTGGGAAGTCGCTGGCGAAGAAGAGTTCGGTTTCGCCGAACTGGGCGCGGAATACTTCGGCCACGCCCCGCTGCCGCACGAAGCCGCCGGCCTGGTGCTGGCGTTGCATGGCTCGCCCATCTATTTCTACAAGAAGGGCCGTGGCCGCTACAAGGCGGCGCCGGAACAGTCGCTGAAGGCGGCGCTGGCCGGCATCGAAAAGAAAAAGCAGCAGGCCATCGTCCAGGCCGGTTATGTCGACGAACTGAAGGCGGGCAAGCTGCCGCCATCAATGCAGCAGATCGTGCACCAGCTGCTGTTCAAGCCGGACAAGAACACCATCGAATACAAGGCGTTCGAGACGGCGGCCAGCGAATTGCAGACCAGCCCGGCGCGCCTGATGCTGGACGTCGGCGGCCTGGCTTCGCCGAAAGAGCTGCATATGGGCCGCTTCCTGTTCGAGCATTTTCCGCGTGGCGCCGGTTTCGCGCCCGTGGAGATCCCGAAGGCGCCCGACGACCTGCCGCTGGCCAATGTTGCCGCCTTCTCGATCGACGACGTCACCACCACCGAGATCGACGATGCGTTCTCGGTCGTCAGGCTGGACGACGGCACGATCCAGGTCGGCATCCACATCGCGGCGCCGGGCCTGGGCATCCGTCCCGACGACGCGGTCGACAAGATCGCGCGTGCGCGCATGTCCACCGTATATATGCCGGGCGACAAGATCACCATGTTGCCGGACGACGTCGTGAACGCCTTCACCCTGGCCGAGGGCAACGATTGCCCGGCGCTGTCGCTGTACGCCGTGCTCGATCCGAGCGACTGGAGCGTCAAGTCGACCACGACCCGCGCCGAGCGCGTGCCGGTCAAGAACAATCTGCGCCACAACGACCTGGATCACCTGGTTAATGAGGAAACCCTCGAGAGCGGCGCAGGCGAGTATCCGCACAAGGAAGAGCTGGGCCTGCTGTGGCAATGGGCGCTGCAGCTCGAAGCGGGTCGCATGAAGAAACGCGAAGCCTTCGGCCTCAAGCCGGAGCAGGCGAATCGCGTGGACTTCAATTTCTATGTCGAGGACGACGTGGTCAGCATCGTGCGCCGCAAGCGCGGCGCGCCGCTGGACAAGATCGTGGCCGAGCTGATGATCTTCGCCAACAGCACCTGGGGCAAGCTGCTGCACGACTCGGGCGTGCCGGGCATCTACCGCTCGCAGACGCCGGGCGCCGGCGGCTGGGCGTCCAAGATGCAGGTGCGCATGGTCACGCACGCGGCCCCGCACCAGGGCCTCGGCGTGGATCAATATGCCTGGAGCACCTCGCCGCTGCGCCGCTATACCGACCTGGTCAACCAGTGGCAGATCCTGGCCGCCGCCTCGCATGGCGTGACGGCGCCGCTGGTGGCGCCGTTCAAGCACCGCGACGCGACCCTGTTCGCGATCGTCTCGAGTTTTGACGCCGCTTACTCGGCGTATAACGACTTCCAGCAGAATATGGAGCGTTACTGGTGCCTGCGCTGGCTGGGACAAGAGAGCGTCAAGCAGGCCGACGCCGTGGTGCTCAAGGAAGAACTGGTGCGCCTGACCGACGTGCCGCTGGTGGTGCGCCTGACCGGCATGCCGTCGGTGGCGCGCGGCGCGCAAGTGAAACTCGACATCGTGCGCTGGGACGAGATCGACCTGGTGCTGGAGGCGCGCCTGCTGGAAGTAGCCGCGGTCGAGCCGGATGCCTCGCTCGATTACGAAGAAGAGGCGGATACGGGCGAGGCGGCGGTGGCCGAAGTGGTCGAGGCCGAAGGCGCGGTGGCGGCGGTGGATACGGGGGATACGCCGCAGCCGTCGCCGGCGTCGGCACAGTAAGCGTTCCTGTTGTTGAACTGATCACACCGGTTTTGTCGGACTCCCGCATCCGTTCACGGCGGGTTAGAATGGATCAATTCTTTGATTCAATTTCTGCCCGCAGCGCGTGAAGTCCGTCCTCCAAAACCGCCCCCTGATGATCGCCCTGGCCGTATCGGTGGCAGCCCACGCCGGGCTGCTGGCGGTGCGCTTCGCCGCGCCGGAAGCCTTCCGCCACCGCCCGGCCGATCCCGGCCTCGAGGTGGTGCTGGTCAATGCCAAGCATGACCGGGCCCCAAGCAAGGCCGATGCGCTGGCCCAGGCCAACCTGGACGGCGGCGGCATGGCCGAGGCAGGACGCGCCAAATCGCCGCTGCCCGACCTGCGCAAGGTCGAGGATGGCGACAGCATCAAGGCCCTGCAGCGCCGCATCGCCGAACTCGAACGCCTGCAGCAGAACGTGCTGACGCGGGCGCGCGGCGGCGGCAATTTCACGGCGCCGCCCGTCACCGAGCAAGAGAAACCGGACCCGACCCGCACTGGCAACGACAACTTCGACACCACCCGCGCCATCTCGCGCACCAGCGCCGAGATCTTCGAGCGCATCGAGGAAGAAAACCGCCGCCCCAAGCGCACGCAAATCACGCCCAGCACGCGCCAGGTCGGCTACGCGCTGTACTACAAGGCGATGCAGAAGCGCATCGAGGAAGTCGGCACCCTGAATTTTCCGCAGCAGGCCGGCCGCAAGCTGTATGGCGACTTGGTGGTGTACATCCCCGTGTTCCAGGACGGCACCCTGTACCTGAAGGATGGCGGTCCGCGGGTCGAGCGCAGCTCGGGCAATCCGGCCCTCGACAAGGCGGCGCTCGAGATCGTGCGCCGCTCGGCGCCGTTCGGGGCCTTCCCGGCCAATATGCGCAGCCAGGGCAAGGACGACCTGTGGGAAGTGTTTACCCGATTCCGTTTCACCCGTGAGGAAAAGATGCAGGCCACCCTTGGAGAAGCCGCCCGATGAGCGACCGTTATTGCGTCATCGGCAATCCGATCGCCCATAGCAAATCCCCGCAGATCCACGCCGCCTACGCGCTGCAGACCGGCCAGGACCTGGCGTATGAACGCTGCCTGGCGCCGCTCGACGGTTTCGAGGCCACCGTGCGGCGCCTGGTCGCCGAAGGGTATCGCGGCGCCAATGTCACCCTGCCATTCAAGCTGGAAGCGGCGCGGCTGGCGACCCGGCTGGCGCCCCGCGCGCGGGCTGCCGGCGCGGTCAATACCCTGATCTTCGCGGACGGCGAAATCGTCGGCGACAACACCGACGGCCCCGGCCTGGTGGCCGACATCGTGCGCAATGCCGGCGTGCCACTTGGTGGCAAGCGCATCCTGTTGCTGGGCGCCGGCGGCGCCGCGCGCGGCGCACTGCTGCCGCTGCTCGAAGAGCACCCGCGCCAGATCGTCATCGCCAACCGCACGCTCGCCACCGCCGAAAAGCTGGTTGCCGATTTCGCCGATCACGCGGATCGGCTGGCGGTGACCGGCTTCGCCGACGTCGAAGGCAGCTTCGACGTGGTCGTCAACGCCACCTCGGCCAGCCTGGCGGCCGACGTGCCGCCGGTGCCGCCTGCCGTATTCGGTCCTGGCGTGCTGGCGCTGGACATGATGTACGGCGCGCAGCCGACCGTGTTCATGGCCTTTGCCGCCAGCCATGGCGCCAGCGTGCGCGACGGCCTCGGCATGCTGGTTGAGCAGGCGGCCGAAGCCTTCCTGCTGTGGCGCGGCGTGCGGCCCGACACGGCGCCGGTGATGGCCTCGATGCGGCAATCCTAGACATGGCCAAGTCGCGCAAGGGTGCGCCGAGCGGGCGCCGCTGGATCAAGTGGATCTTCCTTGGCCCGCTGCTGCTGGTGCTGCTGGTCCAGCTGTATTTCTTCGCCATGGTGTGCTGGTATTCGCAGTTCAATCCGGGCACCACCAGTTTCATGCGCGAGCAGCTGTCGCAGCTGCGCGAAAAGAATCCGGACGCGACCCTGAAACACCAGTGGGTGCCATACGCGCGCATCTCGCGTCACCTGAAACGCGCCGTGGTGGCTTCGGAAGACGCCAATTTCAGTGTTCACAATGGCGTGGACTGGGAAGGCATCGAGCGCGCCTACGAGCGCAACAACCGGCGCAGCAAGGTGGTCGGCGGCGGCTCCACCATCACCCAGCAATTGGCCAAGAACCTGTTCCTGTCCGGCTCGCGCAGTTATCTGCGCAAGGGCCAGGAATTGGTGATCGCCTTCATGCTGGAGACGGTGATGAGCAAGGAGCGGATCCTCGAGCTGTACCTGAACGTGGTCGAATACGGGCGCGGCGTGTTCGGCGCCGAGGCGGCCGCGCGCCACTATTACAAGACCTCGGCCGCCAACCTGGGCCAGGCCCAGGCCGCGCGGCTGGCGGTGATGTTGCCCAATCCGCGCTACTACGACAAGCACGGCACCACCAATTACCTGCAGCGCCGTACCAATGCAATCATGCGCCAGATGCGTTTCGCCGACGTGCCGTAGCACCCGGCGAAACCCGCGACTGCCGGACGCATCAAATCGCGCGGGTAGGGAGGGTGGCCGCCTGTTTACTTTGAAAAAGTCGTTACAGGGTGGCAGTTCTCGTGGCGTCTCGGTTACACTTGCGCTACTTTTCCCACCCGGCCAAAGCAACAGCAGGAACAGCAGCGAGACCCAAGCGCATGATCAACGTATTCGTCCTCCAGAATGGCCGCCTGAACCAGGCCGCGATCGCTTCCCGGCACGACCTGGACAACGTCGCGCCGGTCTGGGTCGACCTGACCGATCCGGACGAGGAAGAGCGCACCTGGGTCAAGGCCAAGTATGGCGTCACCCTGCCGGGCGAGGACGAGGTGCAGGACATCGAAGCGTCGGCGCGCTACTACGAGGCGGAGAACGGCGACCTGCACCTGCGCACCGACTTTCTGCTGGAAGAAGAAGACGGCCCGTCGCGGGTGGTGACGGTGGCTTTCATCCTGTCCGGCAAAATCCTGTTCTCGGTCCATAACGACGACCTGCCCGTATTCCGCCTGGTGCGCATGCGCGCCCGTTCGCGGCCAGGTTCGATCGAAGACTATATGGACGTGCTGCTCGACCTGTACGCGACCGACGCCGAGTATTCGGCCGACGCGCTCGAGGGCATCTACGAAAGCCTGGAAGAAGTCTCGACCCGCGTGCTGCAGAAAGAGTTCACCGACCAGGACGCGGCCGCCGCGCTGAATGCCATCGCGCACGAGGAAGACTTGAACGGCCGCATCCGCCGCAACATGATGGACACGCGGCGCGCGGTCAGCTTCCTGATGCGCGGCCGCCTGCTGAACTCGGACCAGTTCGAGGAAGCGCGCCAGATCCTGCGCGATATCGAATCGCTGGACGGCCACACGTCCTTCCTGTTTGATAAAGTGAACTTCCTGATGGACGCCACCGTCGGCTTCATCAACATCAACCAGAATAAGATCATCAAGATCTTCTCGGTGGCCTCGGTCGCCTTCCTGCCGCCGACCCTGATCGCCAGCGTCTACGGCATGAACTTCGCCGTGCTGCCCGAACTGAACTGGCGTTTCGGCTACCCATTCGCGATCGCGCTGATGATCGCCTGCGGCGTGGCGCCGCTGTGGTATTTCCGCCGCCGCGGCTGGCTTAAATAAACGGGGGACTTGGCGGCTGTAGCACTTGGCATCAGAATCCTGCCATGAGCGACGACTTCCCAAACAATCCTTCCACCACCGGCAAGCTGGCCATCGGCGGGCGCCAGAGCGGAAATTTCGAATCCGGCACCGACTTCGACTGGTTCGCCGTCACCCTGCAGGCCGGCCAGCGCTACCTGTTTTCACTGAAGTCGACCGGGGTCGTCCCGTTCTCCACCGGCTACACCGTGTATGCGCTGGGAATGTACGACGCCGCGGGCAACGAGGTCAGCCAGTTCCAGCCTGGTACCTATTCCGAACATCCAGTGCTGGCCTTCACGCCCGCCAGTTCCGGCACCTATTACCTGTCCGCCGGCTCGGTCTATGGCTGGTATGGCGTGGGCGGCTACGAGGTGTGGGCCGACCTGCGCACCGGCCCCGACGACCGGCCCGACGATGCGTCCACGGGCGCCAACCTGGCGCGTGACGGCAGCATTACCGGCAGCTTCGAGGTGGCCGGCGACCGCGACTGGATCCGGTTCGAGGCCACGGCCGGCGTATACTACCGGTTCACTACCGAAGGCCCGGGGCCGGGCCAGCCGGGCAGTTCGCCCTACACGTTCGCCAGCGAGATCCACATCCGCGACAGCCAGGGAAACCTGGCCGCGCCCTATGGCAGCTGGTTCCAGCCGGAAGCCAGCGGCACCTATTACATCGACCTGCTCGGGCTCACCGCCGGCGACTACAAGCTGGTGACGACCAGCGTCGACGACGACTACCTGGCGACCAATGCCACGCGCGGCGCGATTCCGGTCGGCGCCCTCGCGACCGGCAAGGTGGATTATTACGGCGACATCGACCGCTTCCGCCTGGTGCTGGACCAGGACGTGTCGTATACGCTGACCCTGAACGCGGCGCCCTACCTGTACAACCTGACCCTGTACGACGCCGCCGGCAAGCTGGTCGACAGCTACGCCGGCAATACCAATGCGGGCAGCATGCGCATGGTGGTGCGCGCGCCGGAAGCCGGCGAATACTACCTGGACGTCACCCACGGCGCGATCAACTCGCTGCCCACGCCGCAGGCCTACAGCGTCAGCCTGCTCGCGGGCAAGCGCGACCTGGTGGGCGACACGCCTGCAACAGCCCAGGCCGCCGTCGTCGGCACGCCGACCCGGGGTGTACTCGAAGACGCGGGCGACGTCGACGTCTATCGCATGAGCTTCACGGCCGGCGAGCGCTATGCGCTGTCGCTGTATTCTCCCAGCGGCAAATGGGAGTCGCTCACGCTGCGCGTCACCGGGCCCGATGGCGCGCCGCTGTCGTTCGACATGAACAGCGGCGGCGACTACACGATCGGCAAGCAATTCGTGCCGACCGTCAGCGGCGACTATTACCTGGCGGTCGGCAGCGGCGTATTCGGCGAGCGCCCTTATGTCCTGGACGCGGTCGCGCTGCGCGGCGACACCAGCGGCCCGCGGCTGGTGTCCAGCAGCCATCCGGACGGCGCGAGCGCGGTCCGGGTCACCGACAACTGGATCGTGCTGACCTTCGACGAAACGGTCAGGATCAACCTGTCCGGCATCGTGCTGCGCGACGCCGCCGGCAATGTCGTCAGCCATGATTATTCGATCGGCGGCGGGCCGAGTGCGCCGTGGGTGGCCGGCAACCAGCTGTTCGTCAAGCCGTTCGCCTTCTTTCAGCCCGGTAGCTACACGTTGACCTTGCCGCAGGGCGCGGTGACCGACCTGGCCGGCAATCCCTACGCCGGGCCGGAACGCATCACGTTCTCCACGGTGGCGGCAGTGACAGTGGGCGGCGCGGGCGACGACCTGCTCGTCGGCGGCAAGGGCTTGCGGCTCGAAGGCGGCGCCGGCATCGACACCGTCCAGTTGCCCGGCTATGCCAACGCCTACCAGATCGTGCGCGAAGGGGGATCGACGACCGTGCGTCACCTGGAGACCGGCGTCACGGACATCCTGTCGGGCGTCGAGCGGCTGCTGTTCACCCAGCGTGGCGTCGCGCTCGACATCGACGGCAACGGCGGCCAGGCCTATCGCCTGTACCGCGCCGCCTTCGACCGTGCCCCCGACCTGGAAGGCGTCGGTTTCTGGATCGCCCAGCTCGACCGCGGCCTGTCGCTGCAGCAGGTCGCCGCCGCCTTCATCGGCAGCGCCGAATTCCATGGCCTGTATGGCAGCGCGCCGGGCAACGCGCAGTTCGTCGAGCTGTTGTACCGCAACGTGTTGCACCGCCAGCCGGACGACGGCGGTTACGCGTTCTGGATGGCGCGTTTGGAGGATGGCATCGGGCGCGAACGGGTGCTGGCCACGTTCAGCGAGTCGGTCGAGAACGTGGAGGCGCTGCAGGACCTGATCGGCAATGGCTTCGATTACCTGCCGTATTGAGCGGCCCTGCCGGTTGGATCCGGCCCTCTGTGACAGTCTGCGATATGTCAGCTGTGGCGACCTGCTATGCTGAGCGAAACGTCTACTATTGCTACTAGCGAGCCAGACCGGTACGGCGGCGAGACTACGGCGAACAAACCAAGAAAATGGTGGCGGCTTCGGTAGTCCGCTATGGGCGCGTAAGCGCTACTCCACTAGAGGACTTGTTTCCCTGGCACGCGATTTCGCAAGAAAATCCGTGCTCAGGGCTTCCGAAACACGACCGCATGCTGGATCGGCAGCGATTTGATGCTGCGTTCCCACTTCAGGCCATGCGCCGTGGCTTCACGCCGAATCTGCCGCTCGCTCATCTTATGCAGCGGCTTGATCGCAACTGCCGGATCCTCGGCCCGATATTCGACGAAGACAACGCGCCCGCCCGGCTTCAGGGCGTCGACGATGCTGTCGAGGACCTCTGCAGGATAAGCAAGCTCGTGATAGACATCGACCATGATTGCCAGGTCTACGCTGGCCCGTGGCAGTTTGACCGTGGTTTCGCTGCCTAGCACCGAGACGACATTGCGCACGCCGCGCTTTGCCATCTGGCTGTCGAGCATGCCGATCATTTCCGGCTGGACGTCGACTGCATAGACACGTCCGCCTGGCCCGACCAGTTTCGCCAGCTGCCAGGTGTAGTAGCCAGTGCCGGCGCCGATGTCGGCCACCGTCATGCCCGGCGCCAGCGCCAGTTCCGGCAGAAGCAATTCCGGCCGCTCCTCACGTGCCCGGCTTTCGCGCTCGAGCCATTGGGCGCCCTCCCATCCCATCACGCCGGCGATCTCGCGTCCCATGTAGCGCTTGCCGATGCCATCCGGACTGCGTCGAACGCTTTCATAGCGCGTATCGGCGGCTGCTGCCTGTGCCGCGGCATCGCCACTGGCGGGTGACAGCAGCATCAGGGCCGACAGGCAAACCAGCAGGACAGGTAGCGTACGGTGAGTGTATGAGGTGCGGCAATGGCGTAAGCGGATGCTGGGCATGAGTCGTTTCCGTAATGACGCGCTCTCAGCCGATCCGCTTGAACACGCGCCGCGCCGCCTCGATGGTGGCGTCGATCACGGCGTCATCGTGCTGGATCGACACAAACCCCGCTTCGAACATGGCCGGCGCGAAGTACACGCCTTCTTCCAGCATGCCGTGGAAGAAGCGGTTGAAGCGTTCCTTGTCGCCCGCCATCATCTCGCTATAGCTGCCCGGCACGTCCTTCGAGAAATACATGCCGAACATGCCGCCGACCGAGTCGCCGCAGAAGTCGATGCCGGCTTCCTGGGCGGCCGCGGTCAGCCCCGTCACCAGGCGATCCGCGGTCGCCGTCAGGCGTTCATAAAAGCCTTCTTCCTGGATCAGCTTCAGGGTGGTCATGCCCGCCGCCACCGCCACCGGATTGCCCGACAGCGTGCCTGCCTGGTACACCGGCCCGATCGGCGCCATCTTCTGCATCAGGTCATGCCGGCCGCCGAAGGCCGCCACCGGCATGCCGCCGCCGATCACCTTGCCCAGCGCGGTCAGGTCGGGCGTGATGCCGTACAGGCCCTGGGCGCCGTCGAGGCCCACGCGAAAACCGCACATCACCTCGTCGAAGATCAGCACCGCGCCGTGTTCGGTGCACAGCTCGCGCATGCGCTGCAAAAATTCCGGCGTGGCGCGGATCAGGTTCATATTGCCGGCCACCGGCTCCACGATCACGCAGGCGATGGTGTCGCCCATCGACGCAAAGGCGTCTTCCAGTTGCGGCACATTGTTATAGTCGAGCACCAGCGTGTGCTTCACGAAGTCTTCCGGCACGCCGGCCGAGGTCGGATTGCCGAAGGTCAGCAGGCCGCTGCCGGCCTTGACCAGCAGCGAATCGGCGTGGCCGTGGTAGCAGCCCTCGAACTTGACGATCTTGTCGCGCCCGGTGGCGCCGCGCGCCAGGCGCAGCGCGCTCATGGTGGCTTCGGTGCCGGACGAGACCAGGCGCACCTGCTCGATCGACGGCAGCAGGCGGCAGATTTCTTCGGCGATCTCGATTTCGCCCTCGGTCGGGGCGCCGAAAGATAGACCGTTAGCAGCAGCGGCCTGCACCGCCTCGACTACCTCTGGCCGGGCATGGCCGAGGATGGCCGGGCCCCAGGAACCGATGTAGTCGATATAGCGCTTGCCGTCGGCATCCCAGAAGTACGGCCCCTGGGCGCGCTCGATGAAGCGCGGCGTGCCGCCCACCGAGCGGAAGGCGCGCACCGGCGAGTTGACGCCGCCGGGCGTCGATTGCTGGGCACGGGCGAACAGGGTGTCGTTGCGCGAGGTGGTTTGTTCAGTGGTCATGATCGGTGTGTCGTGATTGAATTGGAACCCGTCCCGGCGCATGGCGCATCTAGGGACGGAAGAATTTACTGGGAATGAGCTTACCCATGCCGAAGCGCTGCGCGTGCTCGAGCGCGCCGGTGGTGTACTCCTGGGCCACGGCCAGCGCCTGCTGCGCGTCCATGCCGTGGGCCATCAGGGCGGTGAAGGCGGCCGCATAGGTGTTGCCGGCGCCCAGGAAGGGGCCGGGCAGGTGCTGCCATTCGACCCGCGCCACTTCGCCGCTGGCATCGTACAGGCGGTTCGAGCAGGCGCCGAGTTCGTCGCGGCTGCCGGTCACCACCACGTATTGCAAGCCGCTGGACACGAGTTCGGCCACGTCTTCCTCGAGCGCGCCATGGCCGCCGTCGGCGCCGTCGCGCCACAGTTCGGCCATGCGGCCGAGTTCGGGCTGGGACAGGATCAGGGCGGTCGCCTGCGGCGCCAGGATCGAGCGCAGTGCGGACAGCATCTCTTCGTCGCCCAGGCCGGCGTCGGGCAGGGCCGACAGGAAGGGATCGAGGATCAGCGGCGCGTCCGGGTAGTCGGAGACGATCTCGGCGATCGCGGCCAGGTGCAGGGCCGAGCCGACGGCGCCGACCTTGAAGGCGGCGATCGGCATGTCTTCGAGCAGGGTGCGCGCCTGTTCGGCCATCCAGTCGCTGTCGAGCTCATACATATTCTCGACGCGGGCGCTGTCCGACACCAGCAGGCCGGCGATCGCCGACAGCCCGTGGCATCCGAGCGCCGAGAACGTGGCGCAATCCGCCTGCACGCCGACCGCGCCGACCGGGTCGCAGACGCCAAAGCTCAGGATGAGGGGGAACGGTTGGTTTTGCACGACGGGTAGATTAAGATGCCGGATTCCGATTCCACATTTTACTAGATACAAGGATCAATACTGTGAGTACCGAATCCACCGCGCCTTTCCAGACCTGGATGTGCCTGATTTGTGGCTGGGTCTACGACGAGGCTGTCGGTGCGCCCGACGACGGCATCGCCCCCGGCACCCGCTGGGCCGACGTGCCGATGAACTGGACTTGCCCGGAATGCGGCGCGCGCAAGGACGATTTCGAAATGACGGCAATATAAGATCGCCAACAATGTGATCAGCCTGATAATGGCATCTCGTCCACAAGCGAGATGCCATGTCACGGACTAGTTGACTCCCTGCAACACTTTGCGCACAAGAAAGATGCGCTGTGCTATCGTGGCGCTTCAAGCCGAAGTGAAACGAAAATGACGACATCGCCGCAATCCACGGCCCTGACCATCATGGTAATCGACGACAGCAGCACGATCCGCCGCTCCGCCGAGATTTTCCTGAACCAGGCCGGTTACCAGGTGGTGCTGGCCGACGACGGCTTCGACGCCCTGGCCAAGATCAACGACCATCATCCGGCGCTGGTGTTCTGCGACATCCTGATGCCGCGCCTCGACGGCTACCAGACCTGCGCGCTGATCAAGAAGAGCGCGCGTTTTCGCGCCACGCCCGTCCTGATGCTGTCGTCCAAGGACGGCCTGTTCGACCGCGCGCGCGGCGCGATGGTCGGCGCCAGCGCCTATCTCACCAAACCGTTTACCAAAGACAGCCTGCTGGCGGCCGTGCGCGAGCACGCCGTGCCGCAGGCCTGACACCCTACCCAGCGGAGCCCTGCGTGGCCATCAACAAGATCCTCATCGTCGACGACTCCCCGACCGAACGACTGTACCTGACCGACATCCTGGTCAAGAACGGCTTTGTCGTTAGCACCGCCGTGAATGGCGACGAAGCTATCGAGCGCATCCGCGCCGAGCGCCCCGAACTGATCCTCATGGACGTGGTCATGCCCGGCGCCAACGGCTTCCAGGTGACGCGCGCCATCGCGCGCGACCCGGAACTGGCAGGGCTGCCGGTCATCATCTGCAGCAGCAAGAACCAGGAGACCGACCGCATCTGGGGCATGCGCCAGGGCGCCAGGGATTACCTGGTCAAGCCGGTCGACCCGGAACGCCTGCTGGCCAGCATCGCGGCCCTGGCCACTGCCGGCAGCGTGAGCGCATGAGCTCCGCGGCGGCCGGCGACGCTGGCGCGGAAGGCGAGGGCGGGCGGCGCGATCCCGCCGCGCGCCGCACCCGCCTGCGCCTCTACCAGGAGCAGTTGCTGGAAAAGATGCAGGCCGCGAAGACCGGCAGCGGCGCCGGCGCCGGCCAGCTCGGCCTGGCGATCGGCGGCGCGCGCTACCTGGTCGACCTGCTCGAGGTCGGCGAAATCGTCGCTCCCGCACCCCTCACCGCCGTTCCCCTGACCCAGCCCTGGTACCTCGGCCTGGCCAATGTGCGCGGCAGCCTGCTGGGCGTGATCGACCTGGCGCGCTACCTGGGCCAGGACGCGCCGGCCGCCGGCCCGGGCGCACCGCGCCTGGTGGTGTTCGCACCGCATCTCGGCTTCAATTGCGCGCTGCTGGCCACCCAGGTGTTCGGCCTGCGCCAGGCAGCAACGATGGAGCGCGCCGGCGACGTCCTGCGCGATGCCGACGGCCATACCTGGACGCCGCTGTCGCTGGCGGCGCTGGTGCGCGAAGAACGCTTCATCCAGGTCGCACGCTAGTCAACTTCATACACACAGCAGGAACAGGGAGCAGCAATGGGATTCGCTTCGAAACTGACCACGAATTTGTTCGCGAAGGGCGACGCCGCCATCGACGCGCTGCCCGCGGACGCGCCGGCGCAGGATGCCGACGCCGGCGGTTCGGCCAGCGCGGCCGCGCGCCGGCTGGGCGGCTTTCGCACGCGCAGCGCGGCCGAAGCATTGGCGGCGGAGAGCGCAAACGACCTGCGCTCGACGGCGTTCGGCGCGCAATTCCAGCCCAGCCGCCTGAACCTGCTGCTGGGCGTGTTCGTGGGCGGCGTGCTGCTGACGATGCTGGCGGCCTGGCAGAACGCGGCCTTTGACGCGCGCCTGGCCGGCCAGAGCCAGGTGACGGGCGACGCCGTGATGCACTCGCAGCGTTTCGCCAAGGCGGCCCCGATCGCCCTGCGCGGCGACGCCGCCGCCTTCGAGCAGCTCGAAGACAGCCGCACCCAATTGGGCCGCGAACTGGACCTGCTGGCGCGCGGCGGCCAGTCGCCCACCGGCCGCATCCCGGCCGCCAGCGGCAAGCGCGCCGACGACCTGCAACAGGCGATCGTGCTGTGGAATGCCTCATCCAAGGCCGCCGCCAGCATCCTGGCCAACAAGCGCAACCTGCTGGCCTTCGGCGTCAGCCTGCGCCAGTACGAGGAAGTCGGCCCGGAACTGACCGCGATCGCCGAGCGCCTGCAACGGGACGAGTCGTCCGATAGCCGGCGCCAGGTGGCGGCGCTGAGCATGCAGTCGCTGGCCCAGCGCCTGGCGGCCGGCACCCAGACCTTTACGACGCCGGGTTCGGCCCAGAACGCGGTGACCTACATCATGGGCGACATCGCCTCGCTGGACGCGATCATCGACGGCCTGCTCGACGGCGGCGGCAAGCTGGGCCTGGCGCCGCTGACCGATCTCGAGCAGCGCATGCGCCTGGCGCGCACCCGCGACAGCTTCGATGAATACGTCAAGACCATCACCCCGCTGCTGGGCAACCTGACCAACTACGCCAGCGCGCGCGCCGCCGAGCGCGTGATCTCGCGCGACAGCGAACAGCTGCGCGTGATGCTGGCCAAGCTGCACCAGGATTACCAGCGCGACCAGGCCGGCACCAGCGGCTGGTTCTGGCTGGCGGTGTCCGCCGCACTGACCACGCTGGTGGCGGCGCTGGGCGTCTCGCGCGCCATGCTGGGCGACGCCGCCGAGCGTGCGCGCGCCGCCGAGGAACGCCGCCGCGAAGCCGAGGCGATGCGCCAGCTGGCGCAAGCCAAGGAAGAAGAAGCCAAGGCCACCAACGAGCAGAACCAGGCCGCCATTTTGCGCCTGATGAACGAGCTGCAGGAGGTGGCCGACGGCGACCTGACCGTGCAGGCCACGGTGTCGGAAGACATCACCGGCGCGATCGCCGACTCGGTCAACTATACGGTCGAGGAGCTGCGCGAGCTGGTGGTGCGCGTCATCAAGACCTCGGAACAGGTGGCGCGCGCGTCAAGCGGCGCCCAGCAGGTGTCGAGCGAGCTGCTGGGCGCGGCCGAGCAGCAGTCGCGCGAGATCCAGGAAGCGTCCAGCACCACCCTGCGCCTGGCCGGCCTGATCACCGACGTGTCGCGTTCGGCGCTGGAATCGGCCGACGTGGCGCGCCAGTCGGTGGCGGCGGCGGAGCAGGGCGCGACCGCGGTGCAGAATGCGATCGAGGGCATGCAGGAGATCCGCGAGCAGATCCAGGAAACCTCCAAGCGCATCAAGCGCCTGGGCGAATCGTCGCAGGAGATCGGCGAGATCACCGAACTGATCTCGGACATTACCGAGCAGACCAACGTGCTGGCGCTGAACGCCGCGATCCAGGCCGCGTCGGCCGGCGAGGCCGGGCGCGGCTTCTCGGTGGTGGCCGAAGAGGTGCAGCGCCTGGCGGAACGCTCGGGCGATGCGGCGAAACAGATCGGCGCGCTGGTGCGCACCATCCAGACCGATACCCATGACGCGGTGGCGGCGATGGAAAAATCGACCCAGGGCGTGGTCGAGGGTGCGCGCCTGTCGGACGCCGCCGGCGCCGCGCTGGCCGACATCTCGCGCGTGTCGAACCGCCTCGGTGAACTGATCGGCGACATGTCGAGCGCCACCGGGCGCCAGGCCACCAAGGCCACCGGCGTGGCCGACAAGATGCAGCAGATCCTGTCCGTGACCGAGCACACCCAGCAGGGCACGCGCCAGACCGCGCAGTCGATCCATGAGCTGGCCGTGCTGGCGCAGGAGCTCAAGGATTCGGTGTCGCGCTTCCGCGTGGTATCCTGAGCGGCCCAATGACAACCCCGAGCCCGACCTTGCACCGCACCAGCAACTTCGACACCGGCCCGCTGTCCTGGGTCATCGGCGAGATCCGCGACGCCCTGGCGCGCGCGTCGACCGCCTTGCGCGACGCCGCCGGGCGCTCGCCGGAGGCCCAGCCGACCTTGCTGCTGCACGCCAAGACCCACCTGCACCAGGCCCATGGCGCCCTGCAGATGGTCGACGTCGAGGGCGTCGGGGTCTATACCGGCGCGGCCGAGGCGGTGCTGGATCGTTTCAAGAACGGACGGCTGCCATGCACGCCGGATAGTACGCAGGTGGTGCTGGACGCCTTCGGGGCGCTGGGCGAATACCTGGACGAACTGCTGGCCGGCATGCCGCAGCAGCCGGCGCGCCTGTTCCCGTATTACCGCGACATGGTCGAGCGCCAGGGCGACGCCAAGGTGCACCCGTCCGACCTGCTGCCGCTCGACCTGTCGGCGCTGCCCGACTTGCCGGCGCCCGAGGGCAGCGGCGAGGCCGATATCGCCGCCTGCCGTCTTCGCTTCGAAAAGGCATTATTGCCCTACCTGAAGGCCGAGGACGACGCCGCGCGCCAGATTTACGCCGCCGACCTGGTGGGCGCCATCGCGCCGATCGCCAGTGCCCAGCCTGAACCGCGCGCACGCCTGTTCTGGCAGGCGATGCACGCCTTCGCCACCGTGGTGGCCGATGGCGGGGTCGAGAGCGACCTGTACATCAAGCAGCTGTTCGGCCAGGTCAACCTGCAGCTGCGGCGCCTGGCCAAGGGCGAACACGACGAACCCGAGGCGATGCTGCGCGACGCGCTGTTCTTCATCACCGCCGCGCGCGATCCCGGCCCTGAAGCGCGCGCGCTGCGCCAGGCCCTGGGCCTGGACGGCGCGGTGCCGCCCGACTATGCCGAGCGCCGCTACGGCAAGCTGGATCCGCAAGCCCTGCAAGAGGCGCGCGAGGCGCTGGCGCGCACCAAGTCGGACTGGGACCGCATCGCCGGCGAGGCCAAGCCCGACCAGGAGGTCGAGAACGATTTCAACGACGCGCTGGCCCAGTTGGCCGGCGCCAGCGAAAAGCTGGGCGCCCCCGCATTGGCCCAGTTGCTGCGCGAACTGGGCCGCGCGGCCAGCGATTCGGTGCAGTCGGGCCGCGACGACCAGTTCGGGCTCGAGATGGCGGCCGCCATGCTATTCGTCGAGAATGGCCTGGACCAACTGCGCCAGCTGCCCGAGGATTTCTCGGAGAATGCCGAAGCCGTCGGCGCCCGCCTGCTGGCGCTGGCCGCCGGCGAGACGCCGCCCGACGCCCCGCACTGGCAGGGCGAACTGGCGCGCCAGATCCAGCAGGGCCAGACCGTGGCCGTGCTGGCGGGCGAAGTCAAGAACGGGCTGCGCCAGATCGAGAAGCTGCTCGACGACTATTACGACGATCCCTCGAAGCGCCAGGTGCTCGAACAGGCGGCGCCGATCCTGCACCAGCTGCAGGGCGCCTTCGCCATCCTCGACCAGGACCAGGCGGTGCTGGCGGTGCGCCACGTCGAGGACGCAGTGCGTGAACTGGCGGCCGTCGAGACGGACGTGACCAGCCAGCATGCGTCGCTGCACAACATTGCCCAGAACATCGGCGCGCTCGGCTTCTTCGCCGACCTGCTGGCCCAGGACAGCGAGGCCGCGCGCGGCCGCTTCACCTTCGACCTCGACAAGCACCTGTTGCGCGAGCTGCCGTTCGAATTCGTCGAGGCCAGGGCGGAGGCCCCGGTCGAGGCGACGCCTGCCCCGGTGGAAGCAGAGGCGGAGGGCGTCGACGCCGAACTGCTCGGCATCTTCATCGCCGAGGCCCAGGACGTGCTGGCCTTCGTGGTCGAGACCCTGCCGCGCGCGGCCGACGAGCCGGGCAACCAGGAGACCCTGACGCAGCTACGGCGCAGCTTCCACACGCTCAAGGGCAGCAGCCGCATGGTGGACCTGGAAGCCTTCGGCGCCACCGCCGCCGCCATCGAGCGCGTGATGAACGTCTGGCTGGCCGACGCCCGTTCGGCCACCGCCGACCTGCTGGCGCTGCTGGCCCACGCCTATGCCGAACTCGATGCCTGGGTGGCCGAACTGGCGGCCGGCCGCACGCCGGAACGCGATGGCGCGGCCCTGATCGCGGCCGCCGCCCGGGTGCAGGAGGGCGGCCCTTTCGAGCCGCTGGTGCTGGACGACATCATCGAAGCGCAGTCGCTCGACGATATCCCACTGCTCGACGAGCCGCTGGAGATGCCGGGCGAGGTTGGTATCAAGCGCGTCGGCGACCTAGCCATTCCGCAGGCGCTGCATGACGTCTACCAGGCCGAAACCGACACCCTGTGCGACAACCTGGAGCAAAGCTTTGGCGCGCTGCGCCGCGGCCTGGACAAGGAGGCGGTGCAGGACGCGGTGACGGCCGCGCATACGCTGGCCGGCACGTCGGCCACGGTCGGCTATACCGCCCTGCGCGACCTGGCGCATGCGCTGGAGACGACGCTCGAGAAGCTGACGGCGCCGGGCGTCAAGCTCGACGACAACCAGTTCGAACTGTTCGACGCCACCCTGTCGCGCATGCGCACCATGCTGCAGGTATTCGCGCTGGGCGAGCTGGCGCCTGGCCAGCCCGACCTGGTCGAGCAGCTGGCGACGCTGCGCGAGCGCCTGGCCAGCCAGCAGGCGGCAGCCTTGTACGGCGAAGCCGATCCGGCGCTGGCCAGGCAACTCGACGCGCTGTTCGCCACCGCCTATGAACAGTTGCTGGCCGAGCCGCCCGTATTCGAGGCGCGCCAGGCGCCGGTGGCGGAACCGAAGAAGGCGGTGACGGACGAAGTCGACGACCTGTTCGATTCCTTCCTCGACGATGCCTTCGCCGCGCCGGAACTGGAGCAGGCGCCGGACGCCGGATTCGTGGCCGTCACGCCGGACGAAGCGGTGCTGGCCGAGCCTGAACCCGCGCCGGAGCCCGAACCCGAGCCGGAACCCGAGCTGGTCGGCGCCAGCTACACCGACGAGATCGACCCCGACCTGTTGCCAGTCTTCCTCGAAGAAGCGGCCGACCTGCTGCCGCGCATCGGCCACGACCTGCGCCAGTGGCAGCAGGAGCCGGCCAACACCGCGATCGCGCAAGGCATGCAGCGCGACCTGCACACCGTCAAGGGCAGCGCGCGCATGGCCGGCGCGATGCGCCTGGGCCAGCACGCGCACGAGCTGGAAACCCAGATCGAGAACATGGTCCATGCCGGCACATCGACCCTGCCGGCCACCGCCTTCGACGAGCTGCTGGCCAACTACGACGCGGCGATGCTGCTGTTCGAGGGGTTGCAGCAGCCGGCCGCGCCGGCGCCAGCGACGCAAACGGAAGCAGCGCCCGCGCCGGCAGCGGTCGAACCGGCCCGCTCGCCGCTGGTACGGGTGCGCGCCGACATCCTCGACCGCGTGGTGAACCAGGCGGGCGAAGTGTCGATCACGCGCTCGCGCCTGGAAAACCAGATGGGCGCCCTGAAAGGATCGCTGGGCGACTTCTCGGACAACGTGGCGCGCCTGCGGCGCCAGCTGCGCGAGATCGAGATGCAGGCCGAATCGCAGATTGCCTCGCGGTTGTCGATCTCGGGCGAGCGCGAATTCGATCCGCTCGAGTTCGACCGTTTCACGCGCCTGCAGGAACTCACGCGCATGCTGGCCGAGAGCGTCGATGACGTTGCCTCGTTCCAGGAAAGCCTGGCGCGCGCGGTCGACGGCGCCAACGAGGAACTGGCCAGCCAGGCGCGCATGACGCGCGACCTGCAGCGCGACCTGATGCGGGTGCGGATGGTGCCGTTCGCGAGCCTGTCGGAACGCCTGTTCCGCGTCGCGCGCCAGACCGCCAAGGAAACCGACAAGCGCGTCAACCTCGACATCCGCGGCGGCAATGTGGAAATCGACCGCGGCGTGCTGGAACAGATGGCGGCGCCGTTCGAGCACCTGCTGAGGAATGCGATCGTGCACGGCATCGAGCCGCGCGCGGCGCGCCAGCAGGCGGGCAAGGCGGAGACCGGCGAGCTGCTGGTGCAGGTCAGTCAGCACGGCAACGAAGTCATGATGGTGTTCGGCGACGACGGCGCCGGCCTGGACCTGGCGCGCATCCGCGCCAAGGCCCTGGCGGGCGGCCTGCTGGCCGAGGACGACGAGGTCTCCGACGACGAAGCGGCGGAGCTGGTGTTCGAGCCGGGCTTCTCGACGGCCGACACGCTGACCGAGCTGGCCGGACGCGGCGTCGGCATGGACGTCGTGCGCTCCGAAGCCCAGGCCCTGGGTGGCCGGGTGGCGGTAGCGTCCGAGGCGGGGCAGGGCGCCCGCTTCACGATCACGCTGCCGCTGACACTCGCTGTTGCACAAGTGGTGCTGGTGGCGGCCGGCGGCCGCACGCATGCCGTGCCGTCGACCCTGGTCGAGCGGGTGGAGCAGGTGCGCGAAGCGGACCTGGCGGCGGCGATCGAGGCCGGCAGCATCGTGCTGGGCGGCGAGACGCTGTCCCTGCATGCCTTGCCCGAGCTGCTGGGCGAGGACGAGGACGAACGTGTCACCACCCAGCGTACGACGCCGGTGCTGGTGCTGAACGGCGCCAGCCGGCGCATCGCACTGCGCGTGGACGAGGTACTGGGCAACCGCGAGGTGGTGGTCAAGAACATCGGCCCTCAGCTGTCGCGGGTGCCGGGCATCGCCGGCGCGACGGTGCTGGGTTCGGGCGAAATCGTGCTGATCCTCGATCCGCTGGCGCTGGCGCAGCAGCCGCAGGCGGCGCGCGAGGTGAAGAAGGAAGTCGTGCGCCAGACCCGGCGGCCCACTGTGATGGTGGTCGACGATTCGCTCACGGTGCGCCGCGTGACCCAGCGCCTGCTGGAGCGCGAGGGTTATCGGGTTCAGCTGGCCAAGGATGGCGTCGAGGCGCTGGAACTGGTCAAGCAGGGCGCGCCCGACCTGATGCTGGTCGATATCGAGATGCCGCGCATGGATGGCTTCGACCTGGTGCGCCATGTGCGCGGGAATGAGGCGACGAAAGACATCCCGATCATCATGATCACCTCGCGCACGGCGGATAAACATCGCAACGTGGCCATGGGGCTTGGCGTAAATGCTTTCTACGGCAAGCCTTATCAGGAACCGGTGCTGCTGGCGGCGATCGAAGAGCTGGTAGGGTCGGCGGCTATGCCGCCGACGCGGTGATCGTTATCGGCGCCGATGCCGCCCCGGATGATCTTGCCGCCAACCATCACCGCGTCGGCGGCGGAGCCGCCAACCCTACGGCCTTCTTGACGACTGCGAAGCGCTCCAGCGTGCGCCTGCGCGCCGCGTCGTGGTCCACCACCGGCGCCGGATATTCCTTCCCCAGCACCACGCCCCGTTCGGCCAGCACCTCCGGCTTGACCAGCCACGGCGCGTGGATCTGCTTCGTATCGAGCCTGGCCAACTGCGGCAGGTAACGCCGGATGAACTCCCCGCGCGCATCGAAGCGCGTCGACTGCGTCACCGGATTGAAGATCCTGAACCACGGCTGCGCATCGCAGCCGGTCGACGCCGCCCATTGCCAGCCGCCGTTGTTCGACGCCAGTTCGTAATCGTTCAGCTTGAGCGCGAAATACGCCTCGCCGCGGCGCCAGTCGATGCCCAGGTCCTTGGTGAGGAAACTGGCGGTCACCATGCGCAGTCGGTTGTGCATGAAGCCCGTCGTGTTCAGCTGCACCATGGCGGCATCGACCAGCGGATAGCCGGTGCGGCCTTCGCACCAGGCCGCGAACAGGTCGTCCGCATCAGGCCCGACCTCCCACTGCACGGCATCGAACGCCGGCTTGTACGCGCGCTCGACCACGTGCGGGTTCTGCGCCAGGATCATCGCGTAGAAATCGCGCCAGATGAGTTCCGACAGCCACACCGCAGCGCCGCTGCCGCCGGCCCCCGACAGCATCAACTGCTGCGCCGTTCGCACCAGGTGGCGGATCGAGGTGGTGCCGAAACGCAGGTGAGTCGATAGCTTCGAGGTGCCATCCTCGGCCGGGAAATCGCGCGCGCGGCCATAGTCGGCGATGTCTTCCACGAAGGCTTCGAACAACGCTTCGGCGCCTTCCATGCCGGCCGGCAATGGCGACTCGCCCGGATCGAAGCCGATGTCTTCCAGAGAGGGCAGGGCGGATGCCAAAGAAGGCGGCGCGAAAGCATGCGCGTACGCGTCAACCGGATACGCCGCCAGCGTGTCGGGCCGCGCCGCCAGCCGCTTGAGCCAGGCGTTCTTGTAGGGCGTGAATACCGAGAACGACCCGCCCGCCAGGGTCTTCACCTCATCGTTCCCGAAGATGACCTGGTCCTGGTAGGTATGGAAGGCGCAGCCTTGTTGCTGCAAGCGTTCCGCCACATCGGCATCCCGCGCAATCGCCAACGGTTCAACATCGGTGCAAACATGCACTGCATCAATATCCAGCGCCTTTGCCAGCGCCGGCAGCTCATCCCGGGCGCTGCCGTGGCGCACGATGAGGTAGCCTCCAAGACGACGCAATTCGGCATCCAGGCTGGCCAGGCTGGCGTGGATGAAACGCAGGCGGCGGTCGTCGCGCGGCAACCCGGCGAGGATGTCGGTGTCATACACGAAAACGCAGTACACCTGCTGCGACGAACGCAAGGCATGGTGCAGGGCGGCGTGGTCGAATGCGCGCAGATCACGCCGGAACCAGACTAAAGAATTGCTCAAATTCATCACTGTGTGCAGGGTCAAGGCGGGAGCAGATTTTACTGTCTAGGATCGGACCGTGGTGGGACGAGTGTGATGCTTCCGGGGGGCCTTGGGCCAAATGGGTGTAAACTAGGGAAAAGCGTAATGTTGTGCTGCAGACCTCGGCAGTCGATCACGTGTTAACGCGAGAGTGCGCCTTTTGAGAGTACCCGTATGAAAAAAAGCAAAGTTGGCAAAACTCTACCGATGCCGGGCATGCCCCGGGAGCAGGATGATTCGCTCGCGAAGGCCGGTCCGTCAGCATCCGGGCTCAATCTCGCGAACCATTTCCTGATCGCCATGCCATCGATCCAGGACCCGATCTTCGGCGGCACCGTCGTCTATGTCTGCGAACACAACGACAAAGGCGTGCTGGGCGTGGTCATCAACAAGCCGACCGACATGACGATGGAAACCCTGTTCGACCGCGTCGACCTGAAGCTGGCCGAAGGCCTGCGCGCGACCGTGGTCGACGAGCCGATCATGTTCGGCGGTCCGGTGCAGGACGACCGCGGCTTCGTGCTGCACTCGCCGGGCGGCCGCTATTCGTCGTCCCTCAACGTCACCGACGACGTCGCCTTCACGACCTCGATCGACGTGCTCGAAGCCGTCGCCAGCGGCGGCGGGCCGGCGCGCATGCTGGTCTCGATCGGCTATGCCGGCTGGAGCCCCGGCCAGCTCGAAGAAGAAATCTCGCGCAATGGCTGGCTGACGGTGGGCGCCGACGCGCGCGTGCTGTTCGACCTGCCGATCGAGGAACGCTACACCGCCGCCATCAAACTGCTGGGGATCGATCCCTTCATGCTCGCGACCGAAGCCGGCCATGCGTGATTTGCTGTATCTGCATGGTTGCGCATGATGGTCGATATCGTTCTCGGCTTCGACTTCGGCGTCAAGCGGATCGGCATCGCCATGGGCAACACCCTGACCGGGCAGGCGCAGCCGCTGCGCGTCATCGCCGCCATCGACAATGCGACCCGCTTCAGGATCATCGGCGAACTCATCGCCGAATGGTCGCCGGCGCGCCTGGTGGTCGGCGAGCCGCGTCATCCGGATGGCGCCGAGCACGACATGACCCTGCGCAGCCGCCGCTTCGCCAACCAGTTGCATGGCCGCTTCAACCTGCCGGTGGAACTGGTCGACGAACGCTATTCGTCGGCCGTGATCGCGTCGAAGCGCGGCGAGGTCATCGACGACAAGGCGGCCGCCATTATTCTGCAACAATACTTTGACGCATTTTCTCCCAACTGATGCAAATAACTAATCCTGATTTTGATGCCGAAGCGCTCTACCGCGAGCTGCTGGCCCAGGTCCGCGCGGGCCTGGACGGCGTGCAGGATGCCGCCATCGTCGGCATCCATTCCGGCGGCGCCTGGCTGGCCGAACGCCTGGCGCGCGACCTCGACCTGACCGCGCGCCTGGGCTCGATCGACGTCTCGTTCTACCGCGACGACTATGCGCGCAAGGGCCTGCACCCGGACGTGAAGCCGACCCATATCCGCTTCCCGGTCGACGGCGCCACGATCGTGCTGGTCGACGACGTGCTGCAGACCGGCCGCACCACGCGGGCCGCGATCAATGTGCTGTTCGACTACGGTCGGCCAGCCTGCATCAAACTGGCCGCGCTGGCCGACCGCGGCGGGCGCGAGCTGCCGGTGGCGGCCGATTTCGTCGGCACCCGCGCGTCGCTCGCGGCGCACCAGTCGCTGTGCCTGCAGCGTGACGACACAGGCCAACTCTCGCTGACCATCGAACAAGACAATGCCGACCCTGCACAATAATCCGCAACTGAACAAGAATGGCGAGCTGCAGCACCTGCTCACCATCGAGGGACTCAAGAAGTCGCACATCGACCACATCCTCGACACCGCATCGAGCTTTGTCGGCATCTCCGACCGCGAAGTCAAGAAGGTCCCGCTCATGCGCGGCAAGAGCGTGTTCAACCTGTTCTTCGAAAACTCGACGCGCACCCGCACCACCTTCGAGATCGCCTCGAAGCGCCTGTCGGCCGACGTCATCAACCTGAACATCCAGGCTTCGTCGACCACCAAGGGCGAGTCGCTGCTCGACACCATCGACAACCTGGCCGCGATGCACGCCGATATGTTCGTGGTGCGCCACGCGCAATCGGGCGCGCCCTACATGATCGCCCAGCACCTGAACCGCACCCGCTCCGACGTGCACGTGGTAAACGCCGGCGACGGCCGCCACGCCCACCCGACCCAGGGCCTGCTGGACATGTACACGATCCGGCACTACAAGAAGGATTTCACGAACCTGCGCGTGGCCATCGTCGGCGACATCCTGCACAGCCGCGTGGCGCGCTCGGACATCCACGCCCTGACCACGCTGGGCGTGCCCGAAGTGCGCGCCATCGGCCCGCACACGCTGCTGCCGGGCGGCCTGGAACAGATGGGCGTGCGCACCTTCACCAACATGGATGAGGGGCTCAAGGACGTCGACGTCATCATCATGCTGCGCCTGCAGAACGAGCGCATGAGCGGCGCGCTGCTGCCCTCGGCCCAGGAATACTTCAAGAGCTACGGCCTGACGCCCGAGCGCCTGGCGCTGGCGAAACCGGACGCGATCGTGATGCACCCGGGCCCGATGAACCGCGGCGTCGAGATCGACTCGGCGGTGGCGGACGGCGCCCAGGCGGTGATCCTGCCGCAGGTGACCTTCGGGATCGCGGTACGGATGGCGGTGATGAGCATTTTGGCAGGAACCCACGCATGAAACTTCATATCAAGAACGGGCGAGTGATCGACCCGGCGAACGGCATCGACGCCGTGCAAGACCTGTTCATCGTCGATGGCAAGATCGCGGCGCTCGGCGCCGCGCCCGCCGGCTTCAACGCCGACCAGGCGATCGACGCGAGCGGCCTGGTGGTCGCCCCCGGCCTGGTCGACCTGTCGGCGCGCCTGCGCGAGCCAGGCTACGAATACAAGGCCACGCTCGAATCCGAGCTACAAGCGGCGATGCAGGGCGGCGTGACCACGCTCGTGTGCCCGCCCGACACCGATCCGGTGCTTGACGAACCCGGCCTGGTCGAGATGCTCAAGCACCGCGCGCGCATGCTGGATCAGGCCAATGTGCACCCGCTGGGCGCGCTGACCGTGGGCCTGAAGGGCCAGGCGCTGACCGAGATGGCCGAACTGACCGAAGCCGGCTGCATCGGCTTCGCCCAGGCCGAGGAACCGGTGCTGGACACCACCGTGCTGCTGCGCGCCATGCAGTATGCGAAAACCTTCGGCTTTACCGTGTGGCTGCGTCCGCAGGACGCCCACATCGGCCGCGGCGGCGTGGCCCACAGCGGCCCGCTGGCCTCGCGCCTGGGCCTGTCGGGCGTGCCGGTGATGTCCGAGACCATCGCGCTGCACACGATCTTCGAACTGATGCGCGCTACCGGCGCCCGCGTGCACCTGTGCCGGATTTCGTCCGCCGCCGGGCTGGACCTGATCCGCGCCGCCAAGAAAGAGGGCCTGGACGTCAGCTGCGACGTCGGCGTGCACCACCTGCACATGACCGACGCCGACATCGGTTTCTTCGATTCCAACGCGCGCCTGACCCCGCCGCTGCGCGCCCAGCGCGACCGCGACGCGATCCGCGCCGGCCTGCTGGACGGGACCGTGGATGCGGTCTGCTCCGACCACACCCCGGTCGACGACGACGAGAAGCTGCTGCCGTTCGGCGAAGCCTCTCCCGGCGCCACCGGCCTGGAACTGCTGCTGTCGCTGACGCTCAAGTGGGCCGAGGACCAGCAGGATGCGGCCAGGGCGCTGCCACTGGCGATCAGCCGCATCACCCGCGACGCGGCCCGCATCGCCGGGCTGCCGGCCGGCACCCTGGGCGTGGGCGCCGCGGCCGACGTGGTGCTGTTCGACCCGAACGCGCGCTGGAAGGTGGAGGGCAAGACCCTGGCCAGCCAGGGCAAGCACACGCCTTTCCTCGGCTATGAGCTGGCGGGGCAGGTCAAGGCCACCATCGTGCGCGGCCGCGTGGCTTACCAGCGCTGATCCACCCGGGACGGCGGGCTCGTGATGCAGCCGCCGTCCGCTTCGTTTTCGTCATCTTGAAGATCCGGCTTGCCTGGCGCCTCGCGCGCGTCGTCGTCCACCTGTGCGAGGGGCTGGCGACCTGCGCGCTGGTGTTTCCCTTCGCTTCGTCCACCTTGCGCGCGCGCCTGACGCGCGGCTGGTCGCGCCGCCTGCTTCGCCTGTGCCGGGTGCAGGTGGAGCATGGCGGCGGCGTGCCCGCGCTCGAGCACGCGCTGGTCGTCGCCAACCACGTGTCCTGGCTCGATATCTTCGTCATCAACGCCCTCGATCCCTGCCGCTTCGTGGCCAAGGCCGAGATCCGCTCATGGCCGGTGATGGGCTGGCTGGCGGCCGGCGCCGGCACCGTGTTCATCGCGCGCGGCAACCGGCGCGAGCTGCGCCATGTGTTCAAGGGGCTGGTCGAGGTGCTGCAAAAAGGGGAAAGAGTCGCCTTGTTCCCGGAAGGGACGACCGGGCTGCAGGGGCAGGTGCTGCCGTTCCACGCCAACCTGTTCGAGGCCGCGATCGATGCCGGCGTCCTGGTGCAGCCGTATGCGCTGGCCTACCTGGACGCCGGCGGCGCGCTGCATCCGTCGATCGAGTACGTGGGCGACACCACCTTCGTCGACAGCCTGCTGCGCATCCTGCAGGGGCCGCCCGTGAAGGCGCGCCTGGCCTGCCTGGCGCCGCTGGAGAGCGTTGGCGCGCACCGGCGCGAGCTGGCGCTGGCGGCGCAGGAGGCGGTGGGGGCGGCAGTTGCGGTAGCGCGGTAACCACGCCCCGTGCCCCAAACACGTCGTTCCCGCGAAGGCGGGAACCCTAGTCCTTCGCATACCGCCCACGCGTGCGTTATTGGCTGCGCACGCAAACTTGGGTTCCCGCCTCCGCGGGAACGACGTGCTGGAGCTGCGTCTCAGCCCCCCTGGCGCTTCTTGCCGCCGTGTTCCCGATACTCGGGACAATCCACCTGCAGCAGCGAGCGGTCATCCAGGCATACCGCCGTCAGCTTGCCGCCCCACACGCAGCCGCTATCCAGGCCAATCAAATTCGGCCGCTGCACCAGCCCCAGCGCCGACCAGTGCCCGAACACCACCGTCACGTCCTGCGTCCTGCGCCCCGGCAGGTCGAACCAGGGCAGCAGGCCGCTGCCGGCCGGGCCGGCGTCGCTTTCCTTGTGCTTGAAATCCATCGTGCCGTCCGGCGCGCACAGGCGCATGCGGGTAAGGGCGTTGACGATGCAGCGCAGGCGGTCCATGCCCTGCAGGCCATCGTCCCAGCGGTCGGGCAGGTTGCCGTACATCGCGCCGAGGAAGTCGGTCCAGCCGTCGCCGCGCAGCGCGGACTCGACTTCGCCGGCCAGCGCCATGGTCTGGCGCGCATCCCACTGCGGCGCCACGCCGGCGTGCACCAGCAGGTGGGCGTCGACGAACATCGCCAGCGGGCGCCGGCGCAGCCAGGCGACCAGTTCGTCGCGGTCGGGCGCGGCCAGGATCTCGTCGAGGGTGTCGGAGCGGCCCAGGCGCTGGGCTCCGGCCGCCACCGCGATCAGGTGCAGATCGTGGTTGCCGAGCAGGGCTTCGATGCGCCCGCCGCTCGATTCGGACAGCGCCTTCATGCGCCGCAGCGCGGTGAGCGAATCGGGACCGCGATTAATCAGGTCGCCGACAAACAGGATGCGCGCATCACTGCCTGCCGCATCGAAGATGCGGTCCAATAACAGTTGCGCCTCGTGCGCGCAACCCTGCAAGTCGCCAATGGCGTAGGTTTTCATATTCTCGAGATTGGCTGGTGGAGCCGCGTGCTTTTGCGGATACCGATGATTTTACCCGGCGCCGCGCCGGCCGCCGCGATTTTGCGGATTTCGGCGCCGGTCTTGTGCTTGAAACGCATGCGACGTCGCCGTTGTTTGACTCAGTTCCAACACCCTGGACACGTTAAATACGTGCGCCCGGAAATGCCCATCCATTCCGGTACAATGAATCCGGCTTTACGGCACGCGTAGCGTCCCCGGGATCTCCACATACAGGCATCGAAAGAAAACAATAATGTTCTCGTTTTTCGTGAGCTTCCTTTCCTGCGCATTGCTGACGCTGCTGGTAATCAAGACCGCGCGAAAACATGGGCTGGGGCTCGATGGCGATTTCGGCGGCGTGCAGAAAGTGCACTCGCACATGGTCGCGCGTATCGGCGGCATTCCGATTTTCCTCGCGGTGGTGGTGGCGTCCGGGATATCGATCCTGCGCGAACCGCAAATGATGGCGTGGCTCGCCACCCTGATCGCCTGCGCTGCGGTCGCCATGTCGGGCGGGATCGCCGAGGATTACACGGGCCGCGTTTCTCCGCTGCGCCGCCTGTCGCTGACACTGGTCGCGGCCGCGCTCGGCTACTGGCTGCTCGATGCGCGCGTCGGCCGCCTCGACCTGCCGTGGGCCGTGGTGCCGATCGAGGCGCTGTGGATCGTGCTGCCGCTGACGATGCTGGCGGTAGCCGGCATCGCCAACGCCATCAACATCATCGACGGCTTCAACGGCCTCGCCGGCGTGATCAGCATCTTCATGCTGCTGTCGCTGTCCTACGTGGCGCTGCAGGTGGGCGATATGTTCGTGCTGGTGGCGGCGCTGATCGTCGCCGGCGCCACCGCCGGTTTCCTGATCTGGAACTATCCGGTGGGCCTGATCTTCCTGGGCGATGGCGGCGCGTATTTCCTCGGCTTCCTGCTCGGCGAGCTGGCGCTGCTGCTGGTGATGCGCAATCCCGGGGTCTCCACCTGGTATGCGGCGCTATTGCTGATTTATCCGGCTTTCGAAACGATATTCTCCGCTTATCGCCGCATGTTTGTGCGCGGTAAGTCGCCGGCGATGCCGGATGGTATTCACCTGCACAGTTTGATTTTTCGCCGTATCGTGCAATGGACAGTGGGCCCCCGTGAAGCACGCGCCTTGATGAAGCGCAATGCGCGAACCTCTCCTTATTTATGGCTCATTTCACTGCTGGCGGTGATACCGGCAACGGTGTTCTGGAAAAACACGACGGCCCTGATGTTCTTCTGCTTGTTGTTCATAATCAGTTACCTATGGTTGTATGGTCGTATCGTTAGATTCAAGTCCCCGCGCTGGCTATTCTTAAGTAAAAAGACTAGGCCGGATGATTGATGTATTATATTGCGACAATTAGTGAGAATTCACTAGAATCAGTAATTGCTGAATCTGCATTTAATTTCAACGAAGCGAGGAATAAGATGGATCTGTCGAATATGTCCGTAGGCGATTTGCGCAACCTGCAAGAGCAAATCAAGCAGGAGATGAAGAAGCGTGAAGGCCAGGAAATGCAGAAGGCGCGCGAGCAAATCCTCGCCATCGCCCAAAGCGTCGGCGTGCCGCTGAAAGACCTGATGGCCACCGCCGGCCGTGGTTCGAAAGGCGCCACCGTCGCCGTGCGCTATCGCAATCCAGACGATTCGAACCTGCAATGGACCGGCCGCGGCCGCCAGCCAAAGTGGGTCAAGGAATGGATCGAAGGCGGCAAGTCGATCGACGACCTGCGCGTCTAAGTACTCCCCGCGCCTGGCCTCGGCCAGCGCGTAGCGCCCGGGCGCCCGCGGAACCTCACTTCCGCGACGCCGGCGCAGGCCGCGTGCGGCCTCTTCCTACCGCTCCATTCCCACGGAGCCACCGCTTGCCGGTACAATAGCAGGCAAATTTTTATCATTCCTCCAACATCCGGCGATGACCACGGTCGTTCAGCGATCGGCGCATTCCCTCTCAAGAATTCCAAGGAAGAACATGGTTGCTCTCTCGAAAACGATCTTCAAGGCCTATGACATTCGCGGCATCATCGGCAAGACCCTGGATGCGGGCATCGCGCGCGATATCGGCCGTGCCTTCGGCGCCGCCGCGCTGGCCAAGGGAGAGCGCAAGGTCGTGATCGGCCGCGACGGCCGCCTGTCGGGCCCGGAACTGGCGGCCGCCCTGAGCGACGGCCTGCGCGATGCCGGCGTCGACGTGATCGACCTGGGCATGGTCGCCACGCCGATGGTGTATTTCGGCACCAACATCCTTGAAACCCGTTCGGGCATCATGGTCACCGGCAGCCACAATCCGCCCGACTACAACGGCTTCAAGATGGTGATGGCGGGCGAAGCCATCTATGGCGACGCCATCCTCGGCCTGCACGACAGCATCGCCGCCTACGACGGCAAGATCGCCGAGCAGCGCGGCGAATATGGCACCCATGACATCCGCGCCCAGTACATCGAGCGCATCGTGGGCGACGTCAAGCTGGCGCGCCCGATGAAGATCGTGGTCGACTGCGGCAACGGCGTCGCCGGCGCCTTCGCGCCCGAGCTGTTCACCCGCATGGGCGCCGACGTCGTCGAGCTGTTCTGCGAGGTCGACGGCACCTTCCCGAACCACCACCCGGACCCGGCGCATCCCGAAAACCTGCAGGACGTGATCAAGGCGCTGCAGGAGACCGACGCCGAGATCGGCCTGGCCTTCGACGGCGACGGCGACCGCCTCGGCCTCGTCACCAAGGATGGCCAGATCATCTTCCCGGACCGCCAGATGATGCTGTTCGCGGCCGACGTCCTGTCGCGCAACCCGGGCGCCGAGATCCTGTACGACGTCAAGTGCACGCGCCACCTGGCGCCCTACATCGAAAAGAACGGCGGCCGTCCGCTGATGTGGAAGACCGGCCACTCGCTGGTCAAGGCCAAGCTGAAGGAAACCGGTTCGCCGCTGGGCGGCGAGATGAGCGGCCATATCTTCTTCAAGGACCGCTGGTACGGTTTCGACGACGGCCTGTACGCCGGCGCGCGCATGCTCGAGATCCTCACCAAGGGCCAGGATCCATCGGGCCTGCTGAACGGCCTGCCGATCGCCAGCAGCACCCCGGAGCTGCACCTGCACCTGCAGGAAGGCGAGAACTTCGCCCTGATCGACAAGCTGCGCGTCGATGCGACCTTCCCGACCTCGGAAAAAATCAACGGCATCGACGGCCTGCGCGTCGAGTACGCGGACGGCTTCGGCCTGGCGCGCGCGTCGAACACGACCCCGGTCGTGGTGCTGCGCTTCGAAGGCGAGAACCCGGAAGCGCTGGCGCGCATCCAGGGCGAATTCAAGAGCGTGATCCTGGCAGCCAAGCCGGACGCAGACCTGCCGTTCTGAGGTAGTTGCTTGAAGATCCTGCTGGTGCGTGTGTCGTCCCTGGGCGACGTCCTGCACAACCTGCCGATGGTGGCCGACCTGCTGCGCCGCCATCCGGGCGCCACCATCGACTGGGTGGTCGAGGAAGGCTATGTCAGCCTGGTGCGCCTGAACCCGCAGGTGCGCAAGATCATCCCCTGGGCCCTGCGCCGCTGGCGCAAGAGCCTGGGCAAGGCCGGGACGCGGGCCGAGATCAAGGCCTTCTTCCGCAACCTGCGCGAAGAAGAATACGACTACGTATTCGACACCCAGGGCCTGCTCAAGACCGGCATCGTCATGGGCGCCGCGCGGGTACGCCGGGGTGGGAAAAAAATCGGCCTGGCCAACGGCAGCGAAGGCTCGGGCTACGAAGGCATCTCGCGCATCTTCCACACCGACAGCATTCCCCTGAGCCCGCGCACCCACGCGGTGGCGCGCGGACGGCTGGTGGCGGGCGCCGCGCTCGATTATCCGGTCGATACGCCGCCCGATTTCGGCCTGCCGGCGCCGGATGCGGCGTCGCGCCCGGCCTTTTTGCCGCAGGAAGACTACGCGGTATTCTTCCACGGGACGGCGCGCGCCGCCAAGAAGTGGGCGGACGCCAACTGGATCGCGCTCGGCAATGCGCTGGCGCCGCTGCCGGTGCTGCTGCCCTGGGGTTCGGAGGCCGAACGCATCGACGCCGAGACGCTGGCCGCCGGCATCCCGAATGCGCGCGTGCTGCCGAAACTGTCGATGATGGATGCGGTCGCGCTGGCCCGGCATGCGCGGCTCGCGGTCGGCGTCGATACCGGCCTGACCCACATCGCTGCCGCCTTCGTGCGGCCGACGATCGAGATCTATTGCGATTCGCCGAAGTGGAAGACCGAGGGCAACTGGTCCGAGCGCATCGTCAACCTGGGCGACCTGGGCGCGCCGCCTTCGGTCGACGACGTGGTGGCCGCCGCGCGCCGCCTGCTGGCCTAGGACCGGCATGAATCGCACGCTGTATTCCGGCCTGTGGTGGCTGGCGCTGCCGGCGGTGCTGGGCCGCCTGTGGTGGCGCGGGCGCAAGGAGCCGGGCTATCGCGAACATTGGGGCGAGCGGCTGGCGCTGGACGGCCCGGCGCCCACCGAGCGCGCGACCATCCTGGTGCACGCTGTCTCGGTCGGCGAGACGCGCGCCGCCGAGCCGCTGGTCGACGCGGTGCTGGCGGCCTATCCCGACTGCCGCATCCTGCTCACCCATATGACGCCGACCGGACGCGCCACCGGCAAGGCGCTGTTCGCCCGCCACGGCGAGCGCGTGGTCCAGGCTTACCTGCCGTACGACACGCCGTCGATGACGCGGCGCTTCCTGCGCCGCCACCGCCCGCGCGCCTGCATCCTGATGGAGACCGAGGTATGGCCCAACCTGATCCACGCCTGCGCGCGCCTGGATGTGCCGGTGGTGCTGGCCAATGCGCGGTTGTCCGAGAAGTCGCTCAAGCGCGGCCGCAAGGCCGGCGCCGTGATGCTGGAGGCGGCGCGCGGCTTTGCGCTGGTCGCGGCCCAGACCGAGGCGGATGCCGAACGTATCCGCTCGCTGGGCGCGCCGAACGTGGCGGTCACCGGCAGCGTCAAGTTCGACGTGACGCCGCCGCCGGCGGCGCTGGAACAGGGCGACTGGCTGCGCGCGCGCATTCGCTCCGGCGGCGCCGAGCGGCCGGTATTCCTGTGCGCCAGCACGCGCGAGGGCGAGGAAGTGCTGATCCTCGACGCCTGGCAGCGCCTGGCGGACAAGCCGGCCGGCGCGCTATTGGCGATCGTGCCGCGCCATCCGCAGCGCTTCGACGAAGTCGCGGCGCTGGCCTCGGCGCGTGGCTTCAAGCTCGCGCGCCGCTCGTTGCTCGACCTGGACCACGGCATCGATGGCGCCGACGTGCTGCTGGGCGACTCGATGGGCGAGATGTTCGCCTACTACGCCGCCTGCGACTGCGCCTATATCGGCGGCAGCCTGCTGCCGCTGGGCGGCCAGAACCTGATCGAAGCCTGCGCGCTGGGTAAGCCGGTGCTGGTGGGCGAGCATACCTTCAACTTCCTCGACGCCACCAACGAGGCGGTGCTTGACGGCGCAGCAAGGCGGGTGGCCGATGCCGACGCCCTGGTCGCGACGGCGGCCGGCCTGTTGCGCGACGGCGCGGCGCGGGTCGGGATGGGAGAAAAGGCGCTGGCTTTCGCCAATCGCCATCGCGGGGCGACCCTGCGCACTGTTGAACTCGTGCAACGGCTTATTCGCTAGGTTTTGTTACCATTCCAGTCTGTACGGTACAAAACAAAAGGGGATGCGCCATGTTGTCGTTCAATCACCCGAGGCAGGCGGCACCGGCGCTGGAGGCGATCATGACCGCTGGACCGACGAACGAAGTTCCGGCGCCGCCACGGGCCGGCGCCATGCCGCTCGAAGCGCTGCACTTCTTCGTGCGCTATTCGCTGCGCGAGTACACCAGTTTCATGTGGCAGCACGGCGGCTTTTTGATCCGCCGCCGGCGCGTGCGCTGGCCGGCAAGCCTGTTGCTGCGCCTGAAAAGCACGTTCAGTGCGGCCCTCAATTTCATCCTGCTCGGTCGCGGGCGGCGCACCTATGAATTCACCATCGACGAACACGGCATCGTGCGCACCAGCGGCGGCGTGACCCTGATCGACTGGGAAGACGTGGCCGCCGTGCGCACCTACTCGCGCGGCTTCATGATGGTGCTCAAGCGCGGCACGCTGCCTATTCCATTCCGCTGCCTGTCCGAGCGCCAGGTGGATGTGATGCGCGAGCTGGCGGCGGCGCGGCATGCACTGAGCCTTCGCTGATCATTCCTCGAACAGCGCCGGCATCTCGTGCGAGCGGCGGCGCAATGCCAGGCGCGCGCCGTCGTAATCCGGATATACCTCTCCCACCGTGGCCCAGAACGCCGGGCTGTGGTTCATCTCGCGCAGGTGGGCCAGTTCGTGCGCCACCACGTAGTCGACCAGCGCCAGCGGATAATGGATCAGTTTCCAGTTGAGGCGAATGCTGCCGCCCACCGTGCACGAGCCCCAGCGCGAGCCGGCCGACGACAGCGTGAAGCTGCTGTAATTCACGCCCAGCCGCGGCGCATACAGGTCCAGGCGCTCGACGAACAGGCGCTTGGCCTCGGCCTGGAACCAGATCTTCACGCGCTCCTTGAGCTGCCATTCCGACAGCCCCGGCACCACGCCGATCCATAGCTCGTTACTGGCCGCATCGAACTGGCAATGACTGCGCGCCGCTTCCTCCAGTCGCAGCACGATATCAAAGCCGAGATAGGGCAGGCGCGCGCCATCCTTCCATTCGATCGGCGCCCGCTGCTGGCGCTGGTCGCGCCGTTCGCCCCGTTCGAGCAGTTTGCTGACGATCCAGCGCTGCTTGGCGCGCAGTGCATTGTCGATTTCTTCCAGCGTGACGCGGCGCGGCGCCGTCACGCGCAGGCCGTCGTCGTCGATCGTGAAGCCGATCGAGCGGCGCGACGAGCGGCGCAGCGCGTACTCGATGGTGTGGTGGCCGAGGATGATGCGTTTCAGGGGAGGGTCTTGCGGGCCGACGGGCGGCGAGGGAAGCTTGATGCGGGGCGGCGCCGGCGGCGCCTTGAACAGCGGCTGCGCGGGCGGCGCCGGCCGGTCGGAAGGCCTCAGCGCCGCGAAGAATTCTTGCGCGAACAATTCCAGCTGCTGCCCGTCGACCTTGGCCGAGGCCACGGTCTGTGGTCTCGACTCACGGATCTGGGCGCTGACGTCGCTCAGCCACCGTTGTAGGCGTGGGGCGAAATGACGCGCATTTCGGATTCTATCCAATTTTCTACCTCTTGCATCAGGCTGTCGGGAGTATGGCCGTTGGGCGCGATCGGCTTGCCGATCGAGACCGTGATCAATCCGGGCCGTTTGATGAACGAATTCTTGGGCCAGCACTCGCCCGAATTATGCGCGATCGGCACCACCACCGCCTGGGTTTCCACAGCCAGGCGCGTGCCGCCGCTCTTGTACTTTCCCTTCTGGCCGACCGGGATGCGTGTGCCTTCAGGGAACATGATGATCCACTGGCCGTCGGCCAGGCGCCGCTTGCCGTGGCGGACCACGGAACTGAAGGCATTCTTGCCCTGCTTGCGGTCGATCGGGATCATGCGCAGCAGGCCCATGGCCCAGCCGAAGAAGGGAATGTACAGGATTTCCTTCTTGAAGACGTAGACCAGCGGCCGCGTGAGATTGGGCAGCAAAAAGATGGTTTCCCACGCCGACTGGTGTTTGGAGAGCACGATGGCCGGCGCGTCCGGCAGGTTCTCGTAGCCCTTGAATTCGTAGCGGATGCCGCAGATGACGCGCGCGCACCAGATGATGAAAACGTTCCAGCGCGAGGTGAACCAGAAGCGCTTGTTGTACGATAGCGGCGCGGCCAGGAAGCAGAGGCAAGCCCAGATGACGGTAGCGACGACCATGACGATCGTGAACAGCAGGGAACGCAGGAACAAACTGAAGTTATGCAAAGGGGCTCCGGACAAATCGATCTGTTGCTGGACAGTTTTTTGACTGCTCTTGTAATGATTATGCAGCTTGCGCGCCGCTTGCACCAGAGGCAGGGCTGGATGGCGGGGAACTCGCGGGCTTGAGGAAGGCGTTCACCATCGCCGCCAGGTCCGGGAACACCTGGGTGCCGGGCGGCAGGCCGCCGACGGCCTGCGTCTTCTCGCCTTTCCCGGTCAGCACCAGGTAGGGCGCGCAGCCGCGGTTGAAGCCCGCCTGCAGGTCGCGCAGTGAGTCGCCCACGGTGGGCACGCACTTCAGGTTGACCTTGAAGCGGCGAGCGATCTCTTCGAACATGCCCGATTTGGGCTTGCGGCAGTCGCAGCCATCGATCGCCGCATGCGGGCAAAAGAAGATGGCGTCGATGTCGGCGCCGACCAGGTGGGCCGACGCGTGCAGCTTGGCGTGGATGGCGTTCAGGGTCGTGATGTCGAACAGGCCGCGCGCGATGCCCGACTGGTTGGTCGCGACCACGACCCGGTAGCCCGCCTGGTTCAGGCGGGCGATCGCCTCGAGCGAGCCAGGGATCGGGATCCACTCGGCCGGCGACTTGATGAAGTCCGGCGAATCGTGGTTGATCACGCCGTCCCGGTCGAGGATGATCAGCTTCATCGCCCGCTCTTCCTTGTCGCGGTCCTTGCCCATTTATGCTGCCAGCTTCGAGATGTCGGCCACGCGGTTCATCATGCCGTGCAGCGAGGCCAGCAGGGCCAGGCGGTTGTTGCGCAGCGCGACGTCGTCGGCCATCACCATCACGTCGTTGAAGAAGGCGTCGACCTGGTCGCGCAGCTGGGCCAGGATCTTGAGCGTGCCGCTGAAGTCGCCCGCGGCGAAGGCGGCGTCGACGTCCGGCTGCACGCGGGCGACGGCGGCCGCCAGGTCTTTCTCGGCCTGGTCCTGCAGCAGGCCTGGCTCGACCCTGGCGTCCTTCGGCATCGCTTCCTCGTTCTTCTTGAGGATGTTGGTGATGCGCTTGTTGGCGGCGGCCAGCGAGGCGGCTTCCGGCAGGGCGGCGAAGGCCTGCACCGCTTCCAGGCGCTGCACCACGTCGTCGACGCGGTCCGGGTTCTGGGCCAGCACGGCTTCGACCTCGTTCGGCGAGAAGCCGCGCTCGCGCAGCATGCCGCGCAGGCGGTCCAGCATGAAGGCGGTGACGTCAAGCCGTGGATCCTTGAACGCGGCCTGGCCGGCGAAGGTCGTCACGGCATCGGCCAGCAGGTCGGCGATCGACAGCGGCAGGCGCTTCTCGACCAGCATGCGCACGATGCCCAGCGCGTGGCGGCGCAGCGCGAACGGATCCTTCTCGCCGGTCGGCTGCAGGCCGATGGCCCAGATGCCGACCAGGGTTTCCAGCTTGTCGGCCAGCGCTACCGCGAGACCGGTGTTGGTGGCCGGCAGGGCGTCGCCGGCGAAGCGCGGCTGGTAGTGTTCCGAGGCTGCGTGCGCGACTTCGTCGTGCTCGCCGTCATGGCGCGCGTAGTACGTGCCCATGATGCCTTGCAGCTCGGGGAACTCGCCGACCATGTCGGTCAGCAGGTCGGCCTTGGACAGGCGCGCGCCGCGCTCGGCCAGCGCCGCGTCGAAGCCCAGGCGGGTGGCGATATAGGTCGCCAGCCTGGTCACGCGTTCGCTGCGCTCGGCCTGCGAACCCAGCTTGTTGTGGTAGACCACGCTCGCCAGTTGCGGCAGGCGCGACTCGAGCGTTTTCTTCTTGTCCTGCTCGAAGAAGAACTTGGCGTCCGACAGGCGCGGACGCACCACGCGCTCGTTGCCGCCGACGATGGCCGACGGGTCGTCGGTCGCGATATTCGACACGATCAGGAAGCGCGAGCGCAGCTTGCCTTCGCTGTCGGTCAGCGCGAAGTATTTCTGGTTCGTCTGCATGGTGAGGATCAGGCATTCCTGTGGCACGGCCAGGAATTCTTCCTCGAAGCGGCATTCATAGACCACCGGCCATTCGACCAGGGCCGCCACTTCGTCCAGCAGCGATTCCGGCATCAGGACCTGGTCGGCGCCGGCTTTTTCCAGCAGCTGGGTGCGGATGCTTTCCTTGCGTGCTTCGGCGGACGACAAGACCTTGCCTTCGGCTTCCAGCACTTGCGCATAGTTGTCGGCATGGTCGACCGTGATCGGGCCGCCATGCGACAGGAAGCGGTGGCCCATCGTGGTGCGGCCGGCGTCGAGGCCCAGCAGGGAGACCGGCAGCACCTGGTCGCCGTGCAGGGCGGCCAGCAGGTGCACCGGGCGCACGAACTGCACAGTGTCGCCGTTGGGGCGCTGGTAGCTCATGACCTTCGGGATCGGCAGCTTCGCCACCGTCTCGCCCAGCACGTCCTGCACGGCGCCTGCCAGCGCGCTGCCGGCGGCGGTATAGGTGTAGAAGAAGCTTTCGGCCTTGCCGTCCTGGGCGCGTTCGAGCTGGTCGACCGTCAGGTCGGGAAAGCCCAGCGCGGCCAGCTTCTTGGCCAGCGGTGCGCTCGGATTGCCTTCCTTGTCCAGGGCTACCGACACCGGCAGCACCTTCTCGCGGATCGACTTGTCGGGCGACGTATCGCGGACGTTGGTGATGGTGACGGCCAGGCGGCGCGGGGTGGCGTGGGTGGTGACGCTGCTATCGGCTTCCAGGAAATCGCGGGCCTTCAGGCCATTCGCAATGCCGGCGGCGAATGCCGCACCCAGCTTGACGAGCGCCTTCGGCGGCAGTTCTTCGGTCTGCAGTTCGACGAGGAGTGTTTGGTTCATGGTCTGTTCTGTTCTTTTCAAGCTGCTTGTTCGCTTTTCGGCGCCATGGGGAAGCCCAGCTTCTCGCGCGAATCGTAATAGGCTTGCGCCACCAGGCGCGACAGCGTGCGCACGCGGCCGATGTAAGCGGCGCGCTCGGTCACCGAGATCGCGCCGCGCGCGTCCAGCAGGTTGAAGCTGTGCGAGGCCTTCATGATCTGCTCGTAGGCCGGCAGGGTCAGTTGCAGCTCGATCAGGCGCTTGGCTTCGGATTCGTGATTATTGAAAGCCTGGAACAGGATCTCGGTGTTCGAATGCTCGAAGTTGTAGGTCGACTGTTCGACCTCGTTCTGGTGGAAGACGTCGCCATAGGACAGCTTCTTTTTCTCCCCGTTCTCTTCCCACTCGGTCCATACCAGGTCGTACACGTTCTCCACGCCCTGCAGGTACATGGCCAGGCGTTCGATGCCATAGGTGATCTCGCCCAGCACCGGCTTGCAATCGAGGCCGCCGACCTGCTGGAAATAGGTGAACTGGGTGACTTCCATGCCGTTCAGCCAGACTTCCCAGCCCAGGCCCCAGGCGCCCAGGGTCGGGCTTTCCCAGTCGTCCTCGACGAAGCGCACGTCATTCTTCTTGAGGTCCAGGCCCAGCGCCTCGAGCGAGCCGAGGTAGAGGTCGAGGATGTTTTCCGGGGCCGGCTTGAGGGCCACCTGGTACTGGTAGTAGTGCTGCAGGCGGTTAGGATTCTCGCCATACCGGCCATCCTTGGGGCGGCGCGACGGCTGCACATAGGCGGCGCGCCACGGCTCGGGGCCGATCGCACGCAGGAAGGTGCCGGTGTGGAAGGTGCCCGCGCCGACTTCCATGTCGTAGGGCTGGAGCAGTGCGCAGCCCTGCTTGTCCCAGTAGGACTGCAGGGTAAGGATGATTTGTTGGAATGTGAGCATCTCGAATGGGACGCAGCCCGGAGGCCGCGAACGCGGTATGTTTGCCAAATGACTAATTCTACTGAATTTTTTCAACCCTCTGGGGCGATTTGAACTCAGCTATTCGATTTGGCGTGGTTAAGGCGGTAGCGGCGGCCGGCCAGCCAGGCGCCGAGCAGCATCACGCCACCCAGCATCAGGAAGGCCGCGTTGCCGAGGCGGATGAACGGGGTCATGCCGCTCGCGCCGCGCACGGTCGCGCTCAGCACGCCGTCGGCATAGAACGGCAGCACCTGCGTGATATTGCCGCGGTGGTCGATCACGGCGGTGGCGCCGTCATTGGTTGAACGCAGCATCGGGCGACCCGTCTCCAGCGTGCGCATGCGCGAGATCTGCAGGTGCTGCGGAATGGCCACCGACTGCCCGTACCACGACAGGTTCGACACGTTCAGCAGCAGCGTCGCCGGATGCTGGGCGTTACGCAGCTGGTAGGCGATCTCTTCGCCGAACACGTCTTCGTAGCAGATATTCGGCAGCACCCACTGGTCTTTCACTGCGAACGGCGCCTGCAGCGCGGCGCCGCGGGTGGCGTCGTTGAGCGGGATGTTCATCATGTCGGTGAACCAGCGGAAGCCCGGCGGGATGAACTCGCCGAACGGCACCAGGTGCGCCTTGTCGTAGCGGTAGGGTGTCGGCTGCGGCGACAGGGCGACCAGGCTATTGCCGTACTTGCCCGGACCGTCGAACAGCGGCATGCCGATTGCCAGCGTGCTGCCGGTCGTCGTCGCATAACGCTGCAGGTTGTCGAGATAGCCGTCCGGCAGGTTGTGCGGGAAGACGGGCAGGGCGGTTTCCGGCGTCGCGATCAGGTCGGCCGGCGCGGCCGTGATCATGCCCTGGTAGCGCGTGACGATGCTGGTCAGAAATTCCATATCGAATTTCCTGTCTTGCGGGATGTTGCCTTGAAGCAGGCGCACGCTGATCGGCTGGCCGGTTTCCTGCGTCCATTCAACCGTGCGCAGGCCGGCGCCCACCAGCATCAGGCCGGCCAGCAGGCCGATCGCTGGCCAGTGCGCGCGCTGGGTCAGCATGGCGATGCAGCCGGCGCCGACGCCGACCAGGATGCCGATGCCATACACGCCGACCAGCGGCGCGTAGCCGGCGAGCGGCGCCAGGTCGTGGGCATAGCCCGACGAGGCCCAGGGGAAACCGGTGAACACCCAGCCGCGCAGCCATTCGGACACGCCCCACAGGGTCGGCAGCACCAGTAGCAGGAAGGCGGCCACCGGCAGCGACCAGCGCTTGCGCAGCCAGGCGCCGACGCCGGCGGTCATGGCGCCGAACAGGCCCATGTACAGGCACAGCAGCACCAGTCCCAGCACCGCGAGCGCGGCCGGCAAATGGGCGAAGCGGGTGCCGAACACGTACAGCCAGTGCACGCCGGCCATGGTCCAGCCGAAGCCGAAGGCCCAGCCAATCAGGGTCGCGCGCTTGACCGAGCCCGACATGCCGACCTGGTAGAAGAACCAGGCCAGCGACAGGAATTGCAGCGGCCACCAGCCATAGGGCTGGAACGACAGGATGGAAGAAGCGCCGGCCAGGACGGCGGCGGACAGCAGCAGGGCGGAGGGCTTGCCGCCGCGCTGCGCGGCGCGCGCGGCCAGGTCGGCCTTTGACGCGGGCGCCGCCGCGGTCTTGGTCCAGCGGCGCAGCATCAGTCGCGGTCGTCTTCAGTCGATGGCAGTTGCTCGACCAGCAGGACGTGGATCTGGCGCGCGTCGGCGCGCAGCACTTCGAAGCGCAGGCCGTGCAGGTCAACCACTTCGCCCTTGTGTGGCATATGGCCCAGGTGGCTCGCGACCAGGCCGCCGATGGTGTCGACGTCGTCATCCGGCAGGTCGGTGCCGAGTTCTTCGTTGAACTGCTCGATCTCGGTCAGCGCCTTGATGCGCCAGCGCGGGCCGTGCTGGCCTTCGCGGATCGAGATGATATTGTCTTCTTCTTCGTCGAAGTCGTATTCGTCCTCGATGTCGCCGACGATCTGCTCGAGCACGTCCTCGATCGTGATCAGGCCGGCCACGCCGGAATACTCGTCGACCACGATCGCCATGTGATTGTGGTTGGCGCGGAAATCGCGCAGCAGCACGTTCAGGCGTTTCGATTCGGGAATGAAGACGGCCGGGCGCAGCTTCGTGCGCACGTCGAATGATTCTTCAGCGTAATAACGCAGCAAATCCTTGGCCAGCAGGATGCCGACCACCTTGTCGCGCTCGCCTTCGATGGCGGGGAAGCGGGAATGGGCGGTCTCGAGCACGATGGGCATCCAGTCCTCGATCGGCTTCGTGATGTCGATCACGTCCATCTGGGAGCGGGGAACCATGATGTCGCGCGCCGACAGGTCGGAGACCTGGAACACGCCCTCGATCATCGACAGCGCATCGGCGTCGAGGAGGTTGCGTTCGTGGGCGTCGTGCAGCACTTCGAGGAGCTCTGCGCGATTTTCGGGCTCGGGGGAGATGAAGGCGGTCAGCCGTTCCAGCAGCGACCTGTGGGGTTTGGCGTCCTGTCGGACGTCACTGGGATACTCGGGCATAGTTGGCGGGAAGCCGTTGTTACAATGGGGTACAGGATACACCAAAAGGCGGCGCACCCAGTATTTACCAAGGTGCGCCGGGGTGGGGCTGTCTCAATCCGAGTACGGATCCGGGAAGCCCAGCACTTCCATGATGTCGCGCTCGAACTGCTCCATTTCCTCGGCGTCGTCGTCGTTTTCGTGGTCCCAGCCCTGGGCGTGCAGCACGCCGTGCACCACCAGGTGGGCCGCGTGTTCCTCGACCGTCTTGCCCTGTTCCTCGGCTTCGCGCTGCAGCACGTCGGTGCACAGCACGATGTCGGCCTGGGTCGGGTCGTCCTCGCCCAGTTCTTCCTCTTCGTTATAGGCGAAGGTCAGCACGTTGGTGGCGTAGTCCTTGCCGCGGTAGGCCTTGTTGAGGGCCTGGCCTTCTGCCGCATCGACGAAGCGGATGGTCAGCTCGGCCGGGCCCAGCAGGGATTCCTCGACCCAGCGCTGCAGCTTGGCTTCGGTGATCTCGCCTTCCAGGCGGGTATCGGCGAACTGGACTTCCAGTTCAAGTGGATGTTTTTTTTCTTGCATGTTTCACCGGGGTCGGTTTGGGGAGGGCGGCCAGTTCCTGGACCGAAGTATCTTGCTCATACGCATCGATGATGCGGGCCACCAGCGGGTGGCGCACCACGTCGGCGCTCGAAAAGTGGGTGAAGGCGATGCCGCGCACGTCCTTCAGCACGTGCATGGCGTCCACTAAACCGCTGCGCTGGGTCTTGTGCAGGTCGACCTGCGTGACGTCGCCGGTGACCACCGCCTTGCTGCCGAAGCCGATCCGGGTCAGGAACATCTTCATCTGCTCGACGGTCGTGTTCTGGGCTTCGTCCAGGATCACGAAGGCATGGTTCAAGGTACGGCCGCGCATATAGGCCAGCGGCGCGATCTCGATCACCTGCTTTTCAAAGAGTTTTTGCGTGCGGTCAAAGCCGAGCAGGTCGTACAGCGCGTCGTATAAAGGGCGCAGGTAAGGGTCGACCTTCTGCGCCAGGTCGCCCGGCAGGAAGCCCAGGCGCTCGCCGGCCTCGACCGCCGGCCGGGTCAGGATGATGCGCTTGACGGCGTCGCGCTCGAGCGCGTCGACCGCGCAGGCCACGGCGAGATAGGTCTTGCCGGTGCCGGCCGGGCCGATGCCGAAGCTGATGTCGTGGTTCAGCACCGCGTTCAGGTACTGGATCTGGTGCGGCGTGCGTCCGCGCAGGTCGCTGCGGCGGGTCTTGAGGACCGGGCTCTCAATGCTGTCGGGCGCCGCCTCGGCATCGTCGTCGTCCTCGGCCGCGACGTCGGCCTTGCCGGCCGGCGCCTCCTCGTGCGCGCCACGCGGTTTCAGGCCGGAGCGCTGCTCGACCAGGGCCAGTTGCACCTCTTCGATCGGCACGACCTTGTTGGCGACCGCATAGAAGCGTTCCAGCAATTCGACGGCGCGCTCGGCATTGGCGCCGCTGACGATGAATTTCTCGCCGCGGCGGAAGATCGTGACGTCGAGCGCGGCCGAGATCTGGCGCAGGTTTTCATCGAGCGGGCCGCACAGGTGGGCGAGCCGCGTATTGTCGAGCGGCTCGGGAATGAAGTACGAAGGGAGTGTTGGCTGTGTTTTCAACTGGCTTGGGCGATCGTATCGAGGTTGGCGACGAGTTCGCCGCGCAAATAGTAATCGTGGCTGGCGGCGATGCGCACGTCGACCAGCTGGCCGATCAGCGACGCATTCGTGGCGTCCAATGGGAACAGGACCACGCGGTTGTTTTCGGCGCGGCCCTGCAACTGGGTGGCGTCCTTTTTTGCGACGCCTTCGACCAGCACCCGCTGCACGCTGCCGACCATGGCGGCGCTATGCTTGCGGGTATTGGCATCGATCAGGGCTTGCAGGCGCTGCAGGCGCGCCAGCTTGACCTCGTGCGGGGTATCGTCTTCGAGGTTGGCGGCCGGGGTGCCGGGCCGCTTGCTGAAGATGAAGCTGAAGCTGTTGTCGAAGTTGACGTCCTCGACCAGCTTCATCATGGCCTCGAAATCGGCCTCGGTCTCGCCCGGGAAGCCGACGATGAAATCGGACGAGAAGGTGATATTGGGCCGCACCGCGCGCAGGCGGCGGATGATCGATTTGTATTCGAGGCCGGTATAGCCGCGCTTCATGGCATTGAGGATGCGGTCCGAACCGTGCTGTACCGGCAGATACAGGTGGCTGACCAGTTGCGGAATCCGCGCATACGCGTCGATCAGGCGCTGGCTGAATTCCTTTGGATGGCTGGTGACGAAGCGCAGGCGTTCGATGCCGGGAATCTCGGCGATGTATTCGAGCAGCAGGGCGAAGTCGGCGGTTTCTCCGCTTTCCATGACGCCGCGGAAGGCATTCACATTCTGGCCCAGCAGCATGATTTCCTTCACACCCTGGGCGGCCAGGCCGGCGACCTCGGTCAGCACGTCCTCGAAGCGGCGCGAGACTTCCTCGCCGCGCGTATAGGGCACGACGCAGTAGCTGCAATACTTGCTGCAGCCTTCCATGATCGACACATACGCAATGGGGCCTTCGACCTTAGCCGGTGGCAAGAAGTCAAACTTCTCGATCTCGGGGAAACTGATATCGACTTGCGCCTTGCCCGACTGGCGCCGGTCCTGGATCAGTTGCGGCAGGCGGTGCAGGGTCTGCGGGCCGAACACCACATCGACATAGGGCGCGCGCTTGACGATGGCATCGCCTTCTTGCGACGCGACGCAGCCGCCAACGCCGATGACCAGGTCGGGCTTGTTGCGCTTGAGCTCCTTGATACGGCCCAAGTCGGAAAACACTTTTTCTTGCGATTTTTCGCGGATCGAGCAGGTATTGAACAGGATCACATCCGCGTCTTCCGGCGTGTCGGTGCGCACCAGTCCATCCGAGGCGCCAAGGACGTCGACCATCTTGTCCGAGTCGTACTCGTTCATCTGGCAGCCGAAGGTTTTAATGAATACTTTTTTTTGCATGGAATTGCTAGTTGGGGGCGAGCGCTGCATCGACAAGGCGGGCGGGAGCCAGTTTACCGTAATTCGGTATTGACCCCGTCAAACCACGGGCGTGCGGCTAATTTTAATGCCTAAAGGAATGCTAAATTTCTTTACCTAAAGTAATTGCAGTAATGCTCAGATTGTTAAATGTCCGCTAGCGAACATACTTTATTATTCATGACACATGGCTACGGTGGCATGAAGTGTTTCCCTATGTAAATCAATGACTTCGGGGTGCATTCCGATTAACAAAATTTATCCAAGAAATCTCTTGCGTGCGCCACAATTGAGCCCCATGTGCTGAAATGCAAACGTGACAAGCTTTCCACACGATAGCTTGATTTCCGACAAGGAGTCACATGCGCCGGTTCGCCATCGCACTGGCGTGCGCGACTGATAATTTGTTTGAAAGACAAGTGCGCATGTGGAAAGAACATGGAGCACTGTGGGCCGGAATTCTTAAGGGAATGTTCAGATTGGCGCTGTTTAATCCCTGAACAAGTTCCGGGAACTTATGTTGATGAAATGTAGTCTTTAACAAAAGTTCGTAAGGGAACTATTTTAACCAAACTCGTGAGGTAATCATCATGGCACAACAACATCACGCTCTATCTTCGCAAGAAAGTTACAACCCGAACCACCTGCTGGACATCCTGCTCGGCAAGATGCAGCTGAAAAACGACGCTGCCCTGTCGCGCATGCTCGAGGTGGCGCCGCCGGTCATCAGCAAGATCCGCCACCACCGCCTGCCGGTCGGCGCCTCGCTGCTGATCCGCATGCACGAAGTGACCGGCATGAGCATCCGTGACCTGCGCGACCTGATGGGCGACCGCCGCACCAAGTACCGCCTGTCGGATGCACAAGGCCGTCCGAAGCCAGAAGAGAAAGCGGCACAAGCCGCCGCTGCCGCCCAGCAGCAAGCCCAGCCGGCACAAGGCCAGGGCGCGCAAACCAGCGAAGCGTCGACCAAGACCTCCGGCAATTATGCGCACTAATGCCGTGGGCATGACAGCCGCATCTGTCATGCCTTCGGTATTGGCGGGCTGTGGCGCCACACCAGCCATCGTGGCGCCGCACTAGCACCGCCGTTTCATCGTGCACCGTCCTGCAGCCTAGGCCATCAGGATGGCTGTCATTTCCTCGAACTGCAGTTCCGTTTCTCGGAACACGTGCAGCCATGTTTCTTCAGGCAGACCGAGTGCCGTCCAGGCCACGCTGGACACGGCAGGCACGAGCTCGTCCGCATCGCCCGCCAGGTCGAGCGCATGGGCCACCGCATTGGCCACGTGGACGATCGTGGCCAGGAAGCCGGCGCCCGGCGTTTCCGGCGCATGATAAAACGCGATGGCCTGCTGCATCGTGCCCGAGAATTGCCAGTGTTCGGCCAGCGCGGCGCCGGCCAGAACGTGGTCGACGCCCAGCAGCGCCTGTTCCACGTCGATCAGGTCGCCATCGACTCGCTTGCGCTCGCGCAAGACAGCATCGTACTGCTCGGGATAGCGCGTCACCAGTACCAGGCGGCCTATGCCGTGCAGCAGGCCGGCCGTGAACGCCACATCCTGGTTGAAGCGCATATGGCGCGCCAGCACCCGCGCGCAGGCGGCAGTGGCGATCGACAGGCGCCAGAAGGCCTTGTCGTCGAAGCTGGGGCAACGTCCGCTGGGAAAGCACCCGGTCATCGCCGCCGCCATGATCAGGTTGCGCGTGGACTGGAAGCCGAGATAGGTCATGGCTTGCTGGATCGTGGTGGCCTTGACCTGCAGCCCGAAGGCCGACGAATTGGCCAAGCGCAGCGTCTTCGCCGTCAGGGCCTGGTCGGTCGACACCTTTTTGGCGAGCACCGTGATGTCGATGTCTTCCTGGTCTATGCTGCTGAGCAATTCCATGACGACGGCCGGCAGCGAGGGCAGGTCGTCCAGGCCCTGGATCAATTCCTCCGACGTGATCGTCATGGCGCCACCTGCCGTTCGAGCCGGTAATCCTCGACATAACGCCGCAACAGCTTGCCGGCCCAGTCGCCGTCGTCGTCGAGGTCGTGCTTGCGGAACACATGGTCGAGCCGGGCCAGCACCGCCGCTTCGTCCGGCGCGCGATGCGCCTCGACCCGGGCTACCGGCACTGCCTCGATATGGTGGCGCTGCAGCGAGGCGACGGTCGCCTCGGTGAGGACGGCCCCCTTGGCCAGCAGCACCAGGCCGTTATTGTCCAGCAGCTCGTCCGAGAGCACCATGCCCGGCTGAACCTGGGCTACGGGAACCATCATATGGTCATCGCTCATTTTGCCTCCATTCAATCCTGCGCCGATGGTATCACTGGCAAGCGCGAATGCATGCAAGTATCCGCAATCGGTGGTCCGCCCAGTGTTTAACTTGTACGGCGGAAATGTTGTACGCTTTGACACCGGCTGACAAGCCACCAATTTATCAGAGGAAACATGAAACTCTATTTCAGCCCAGGCGCCTGTTCGCTCGCGCCCCATATCGCCCTGCTGGCCACCGGCCTGCCTTTCGCGGCCGAGCGTGTCAGCCTGCGCACCAGGCTGACGCAGGGCGGCGCCGACTTTCGCGCGCTCAGTCCCAAGGGCTATGTGCCGGCGCTGGAACTGGAAGACGGCCGCCTGCTGACCGAAAACCAGGTGATCCTGCAATACCTGGCCGACCTGGCGCCCGCCAGCGGCCTGGCGCCGGCCTATGGCAGCTTCGAGCGCTACCAGCTGATGGAATGGCTGGCATGGCTGTCGACCGAGCTGCACAAGCGTTTTTCGCCACTGTTCACGCCGGGCACGACCGAGGAGGGCAAGCAGGCAGCCTGGGCCGCGTTGGCGGCGCCGCTGAACTTCGTGGCCGAACGGATCGATGGCGCCGGCTATCTCACCGGCGCGCAATTCACGGTGGCCGATGCCTATCTGTTCGCGGTGCTGAACTGGGTCGGCTTTGCCGGGTTCTCGCTCGACCCCTGGCCGGCCCTGCAGGCCTACCAGGCGCGGGTGGCCGAGCTGCCGGTAGTGCGCGAAGCGCTGCGCCGCGAAGGCCTGCAGTAAACACAAGGCGCGCGCACCGATTGCGCGGGCCACGTTAACATGGACACATGACCAGCCAACGCTATATTGCTTTGTTGCGCGGCGTAAATGTCGGCCGCGCCAAACGGATCGCCATGGCCGACCTGCGCAAGCTGGTCGAAAGCCTCGGCTATACCGGCGTGCGCAGCCTGCTCAATAGCGGCAACATCATTTTCGATGCCGAGGCGCCGTCGGCCCAGGCGGCGCAGGCGATCGAAGAGGCGATGGTGCTGCGGCTCGGCGTGGCGGCCCGCGTATTCGTGCTCGAACGCCAGGAATTCGCCGACATCGTCGACGACAACCCTTTATTGGACCTGGCCAGCGACCATGCGCGCCTGTTCGCCTTTCTATTGGCCGGCGACGCCCAGCGTGAAGTGGCCGCCTGCCTGTGCGGCCAGGACTGGCAACCGGAGGCGCTGGCAATCGGCCGCCGCGCGGCCTATGTGTGGTGTCCGGAAGGCGTGCTCGACAGCGCTGCCGCGGCAGCGCTCGGCAAGCAGCTGGGTGACGGCACGACGTCGCGCAACTGGCGCACGATCACCAAGCTGCACGGCTTGTGCAGCCATCCGGTGTGCTGAGCGCCTGCGGCCTGGCAATTACTTGAACTTGTCGCTGCTGTCGCGGCTCGCCCGGTAGCCGATCAGGACCAGGCCGACCAGCATCATCGCGAATACCTCAGGTTCCGGCAGTTCGGGCAAATGGGACGGCGGCGTGACGATGTGGGTGTGGGGGGCAACGGCCAGGTCGTGTACCGGCTGTGAGGCCGGTATGGCTGGCGCGCCATGGCCTGGGACGAGATCGATCGCGGCAGCCTGGGCCGTATTGTCGAGAAAGAGCACGAGCGTTGCCATCAAAGCATATCTTTTCATCGCCATACCTCTTACGAGCTAAATGCTACCAGGCTTTGGATGGGGTGAAACTTTACTTGCGGTCGCCATCTCGTCACATCAGGATAGCAAAACTGACGCTGTTGCCGCGCGCGGTTGACCCGATGAGTTGTGGAAAGATGTCATGTTTTTGCTGAAAGATGGACGCATCTTGCGTTCAATCAAAGCAAAAATTGACTGTGGTAAATAAACCGCGCTCAGCAGTAAATATAATGCTCGGAATATACAGCTTGATAATGCGAATTTCGCAATGAATTGCGATTTGATTGGCACATTCATCATGATTGCTGTCACTCGAATAATCAAAACCGTTATCAGCTTTTTCATCATCGTCAAATTCCGCATTTTTTTTATCCGCAGGTATTCACCGCGGTTTTTTTTGAAGGTATAGTCTCCTTATCCCCTTGCCTTCGGGCATCACACCAACCTCCTCACCAACACGTCTGAAACCTCGGCCCTGGCCGACGCCGCGTTCGCCGCCTCTGCGATACGGCACTAGCAGTCTTACTTTTTGCACGACGCACCTTTCGACGAGTAACTAGATGCCCAATTTCGCCCGACTTCAGATTGCCTTCAAGAACGTTTACGTCCGCATCCTGTCCGCTATCCTGCTGGGCTTGCTGGTAGCGCTGGCGATCTTCAAGTCCGATGTGCCGCAAGACCCGAGCCCGGTGGTCCACTCGCAGAACATCGCCGAGATCACCTCGCTGGCCAGCCAGAAGGCGCGCCTGGATTACCTGCTGATCGCGCATCCGCTGTCCGAAGCGCCGCGGTATATCTACAAGTTCAAGGATGCGGCAAACCTGCACGTGGTGAAGGTGCCGAGCACCTCGCACCTGTCGCTCGAGCGCGAAGTGCTGCTCAAGAATGCGATTCCGTATTCGATCGCCAGGGACGACTACCTGGCCAGCCACAAGGCGGTGATGGATGAGGGCGCGAGCGTGCTCGCGCAAACTGGCGATTTCCTCAAGCGCAATGCCTTCCCGATCATCCTGGTGCTGATGATCCTGTACGTGATCAAGTTCGGTATCCCGGGCATGGGCACCAGCGCGGCAATGATCACGCCTGACAAGCTGAAAGGCAGCCTGGACGACCTGATCGGCATGGACGACATCAAGCAGGAAGTGCTGCACCTGGAAGACATGATCCGCAACCGCGATCTCTACCAGTCGCACAATATCGACAAGCCATTCAATGTGATGCTGACCGGCCCTGCCGGCACCGGCAAGACCAAGCTGGTCGGCTACCTGGCCAAGCGCCTCGACCTGCCGATGATCTCGGCATCGGGTTCGGCGCTGGAGTCGGGCTATGTCGGCGGCGGTTCGAAGGCGCTGAACGCCCTGTACCGCAAGGCTTGCGCCAAGGGCAAGTGCATCATCTTCCTGGACGAAGCGCAAAGCCTGTTCATGCCGCGCGGCCGCAGCGAAAAGAAATGGGAAGACGATACCGCCAACACCATGCTGGGCCTGCTGGACGGCGTGAAGAGCGACAAGGGGCAGGGCGTGATCTGGATCGTCGCCTCGAACTTCGACGACAACACGACCGAGATGGACGAAGCGATGCTGCGCCGCTTCTCGGTCAAGATCAACTTCCGCCTGCCGAACAAGGCCGAGCGCCGCGAGCTGCTGCGCAGCTTCCTGGCGCGCAAGAAGGATGGCCTGGTCGATTGGGAAGACCTGAACCTGGACCAGGTGGCCGAGATCACCCAGAACCTGAGCCCGGCACTGCTGGAAACCGTGGTCGAGCGTGCGAGCATGCTGTCGATCCAGGAAAAGACGATCATCAACACCAACCTGATGTTCCGGGCCTACGAGCGCGCCACGATCGGCCTGACCGACCGCGCCACCACCGCCGAAAAACACAAGCAGCGCGAGCGTATCGCCCTGCACGAGCTGGGACACTTCTTCATGCAGATCGATCCGTATCTGCGTGCCGGCCTCAGCCTGGCCGAAGTGAAGGAGAAGTCGCACCTGCTCAAGATCAGTACCGAGGCCGTGTCGAAGATCGGCGCGCTGGGCTATGTGCTGCAGTCGGGCGAAGACATGTCGCTGCGCACGCTGGAAGAACTGGAGCGCGACGTCGTCGGCCTGTATGGCGGCGTGGCGGCGGAAGAGATGTTCTATGGCGCGCGCGGTATTTCGGTCGGCAGCCAGAACGATATCGAGAAGATCACCAAGATGCTGAACCTGATGGTCAGCCGCCTGTCGATGTATTCGCGCTCGAAGATCGATTACAGCCAGTTGCAGCGGGAAGCCAGCGGCGAGCATACCGTGCGCCTGGTGGAAGAGAAGGCGGATGCGCTGTATAGCTACACGCTGGATTCGATCCGCGACTACAAGCTGGTGATGGAATCGATCAAGGACACGCTGCTGGAGCAGTATGTGCTGTCGAAGGATGAGGTGTTTGCCTTGCTGGAAGAGCGCAGCGAGTTGTTGATGCCGCAGTTGCATGGGCATCGGACGGCCAAGCTGACCTTGTGCGAGGAAGAAGTCGCGGCCTGATTGTCGATTGGCGCTTTTATTGAAACCCGTCCGGTGAAAGCCGGACGGTTTTTTTTACCGCAGCAGCGATGACAGATGAAGACTGCCGTCGACGCAGGTGACTGCATTGCCACCGACCTGGATCGCATTCTCGGAAATGACGAGCCGTAGTTGCCCCGCACGGCCAACGGCTGCGCCCTGGGTCGCCAGCAAGGTATTGCCGAACTCTGCAGTCTGGCCGGTATGGCGGATATAGGCAGCGACGCTACCGTTTCCGCTACCGCATACCGGGTCCTCGTTCACGCCGTGGGCCGGCGCGAAGGCACGTACCTCGATCCCCGCCTGTGCTGGCTGTTCGTGCTTGCCGAAGACGACGACGCCGGTATGCCGGCCCTTGCCATCCTGGACTTTCATCCGTTGCAAATCCGGCTGGCTGGCCAGCACAGCTTGTGCGGAGGGGAGCTGGGCGACGACCCAGCGTGCGCCGACATCGACCAGGCAAGGCGCCCGTTCGGCTTCGAGGGACGTGCCAAGAATGGTTTCCAGTTCCCTGGCCTGATCGGCATCCAGTGCGGTGAACGTGGCTTCCGGTAGATCGAACGAAATCCAGCGCCGACCGTCGCTCGCATGACTCACCTGCAGCTTGATGAGTCCAGCCGCGCATTGCTGGACCAGACCGCCAGCCCTTGCTTCGATCATGCCCGCTTCCAGCAGCGCATGGGCCGTCCCGATCGTGGGATGGCCGGCAAATGGCAACTCAGCGCCAGGCGTGAAAATGCGCACGTGATAGTCGGCGCCTGCCGCCGTGGTCGGTACGATGAAGGTGGTCTCGGACAGGTTCGTCCAGCTTGCGATCTGCTGCATCTGGTCGGTAGATAGCTCGCTTGCATCCAGCACGACCGCGACCGGGTTGCCCTTGAATGGGATGCTGGTAAAAACGTCGACGGTCTTGATCGGTATGCTCGCCATGCTGGCCTCCATGCGCAGGTATCCATGTCCCATCATTGTCGGGCAGTCGGCAGCGCTGGGTTCAGTGGAACCAGTGTAGGCGCCATGGCGGTCGCATGACAGCGACAATCCTTTATTTCTTGCCTATACAGTATGGCCACGATAAGGCTGGACTGTACTGGTCCCGGACCGATCGCCGGGGTGGAGAGAATCCCATCCACCCAAAGCCGGATTCAAAAGTCGCTCAGCTTCGTGCCGTCGATTTCTTCGATCTGGTCCAGTCGCACGGTGTCGCCCGTACTCATTGACATGTACTCGGCGCCATTCTGCGCGTACAGGTCGGTAATGGTGGCCGTGCAATACTGTACGGCGCCTGTCGCATCGCGAATGCCGATCCGCACTGGCTTGCGCAACGTCGCGTGGGCCTCGAGCAGATCGTGGAATTCGCAATTGATCGGCTGGTAAGGGGATGGAAAACCTGTCGTCATGGTCGCCTCACTTGTCTTGTTGCGCTAGGCACGCTTCTGTTCCTGTAATGTATCCAGCACATGCCGCGTCATGCTGCTGGCCAGCTCTTCCTCGCCCACGAACACCCGCCCGCCCGTTTCGGCCCGCAGTAACTCCGCTTCCTGGTCATTATGCGTGCGCACGACGCAGCGCACGGTCGGATTGAGCGCCTTCGCGATCTCGACCATCTTGCGCACGTCGAAGGTATCCGGCGTGGCGATCACCAGCATCGCCGCCTTGTGGATGTGGGCCTGGATCAGCACCGCCGGCTCCGCCGCATTGCCCACCACCGCGGGGATGCCGCGCTGGCGCGCCTGCTCGACCAGTTCGCGATGCTGCTCGGCGAGCACGAAGTGGATGCCGCGCGCCGTCAGGTCGTCGGCGATGCGCCGACCGACCCGGCCGAAGCCCACCAGCACCACCTGGTTGCTGAGCTTTTCGCGCGACGTCGTCATCGGCAGCTCGGCCAGTGGGTCGGCCGGGCGTTCGAGCTTGCGCGCCAGGTGCATCAGGTGGTTCTGCTTGCCCAGCCAGCGCTGGGCCGGCTCGATCGACGAGAACACCAGCGGATTGAAGGCGATCGAGATAATGGCTCCGGCCAGGATCAGGTTCTGGCCCAGCTCCGGCAACAGCCCCAGCTGCATGCCCAGCGCCGCCAGGATGAACGAGAACTCGCCGATCTGCGCCAGGCTGGCCGACACCGTCAGCGCGGTATTGAGCGGATAGCGCAGCGCCAGCACCAGGACGAACGCCGCGAGAGACTTGCCGACCACGATCACCAGCACCACGCCCAGCACGTGCAGCGGGTTATCCACCAGGACCATCGGATCGAACAGCATGCCGACCGAGACGAAGAACAGCACCGAGAACGCGTCGCGCAGCGGCAGCGATTCCTCGGCCGCGCGGTGGCTCAGCTCCGACTCGCGCAGCACCATGCCGGCGAAGAAGGCGCCCAGCGCGAACGACACGCCGAACAGGTTCGAAGAGGCATAGGCGATGCCGACCGCCGCCGCGATCACCGACAGGGTGAATAGCTCGCGCGAGGCGGTCCGGGCCACGCGCCACAGGAACCACGGAAAGACCTTGCGCCCGACGATCAGCATGAAGGCGATGAAGCCGCCCACCTGCAGCAGGGTCATGCCCAGCGCCGGCCACAGGTCCATGCCGGCGTCGCCCTTGCCGCCCAGCGGGCCGGCGATGGCCGGCAGCATCACCAGCACCAGCACCATGACCAGGTCCTCGACCACCAGCCAGCCCACCGCAATGCGGCCGTTCATCGAATCGAGCACGCCGCGCGCCTCCAGCGCGCGCAGCAGCACCACGGTGCTGGCCACCGACAGCGCCAGGCCGAACACGAGGCCGGCGCCCAGGCTCCAGCCCCACCACCAGGACAAGGCCATGCCCATCGCGGTGGCCACGCCGATCTGCAGCAGCGCGCCGGGCAGGGCGATGCGGCGCACGTCGAGCAGGTCCTTGAGCGAGAAGTGCAGCCCGACCCCGAACATCAGCAGCATGACCCCGATCTCGGCCAGCTGCGAAGCCAGCCCGATATCCGCCACGAAGCCCGGCGTGGCGGGCCCGATGAAGACGCCGGCGGCCAGGTAGCCGACCAGCGCCGGCAGCTTGAGGCGCACGGCCAGCATGCCGAATATCAGGCCGAAGCCCAGTGCGGCGGCGATGGTGGTGATCAGGCTTAATTCATGGTGCATGCGGGGACGGTGCTTTATCTGGTTGGCGTGTCTTTAGTATAAGTGAGCAGTATGTACAGGCCGTGAAAAACCTGGGCGGTATGACCGGCGGCGCGTCGTCCGCGCGGGAAGTGCGATAGCATGGACATATCGTTACTGCCGAGTTGCCGCCGCATGGAAAAACAGGATGAGCTGCGCCGTTCCAAACTGATCGCCCTGGGCTTCTTCGTGGGAGCGGCCGCGCTGTTCGTGCTCAGCCTGCTGCTGCCGTACACCTGGTGGACGGGCCTCTTGCGCGCCTTTTCCGAAGCCGCCATGGTCGGCGCGCTGGCCGACTGGTTCGCCGTGGTGGCCTTGTTCAGGCGCGTGCCGATCCCGATCGTGTCGCGTCATACCGCCATCATCCCCAGCAACAAGGACAAGATCGCCGACAACCTGGCCCTGTTCGTGCGCGAAAAATTCCTCGACACCGATTCGATCGTGGGCCTGATCCGGCGCCACGATCCGGTGCAGAAGGTGGCCGAGTGGCTGGTCAAGCCGGCCAACACCGAACTGATGGGCGCGCATCTGGTGCGCGCCGCTGTCTTCATGCTCGACTTCATCGAAGACGCGGCGGTGCAGAACGTCATCCGGCGCGGCGTGCACACGATGGTGAACAGCGTCGACCTGTCGAAGTCGAGCGGCGCGATCCTGGAAAGCCTGACCCGCGGCCGGCGCCACCAGGAACTGCTCGACGAAGGCATCCGCCAGCTGGCGCGCCTGCTCGACAACGCCGACACGCAGGACTACATCGCGCATGGCATCGTCGAGTGGCTCAAGGAAGACTATGCCTTCATCGAAAAGATGCTGCCGTCGGACCTCATCGGCCGCAAGGGCGCCGACATCGCGGTGCGCCTGGCCGCGGGCGTGCTGAACAAGGCCGCGGCCGATCCCGAACACCCGCTGCGGCATCGCTTCGACGACTACGTGGCCGGCTTCATCGAGCGCCTGAAAGACGACCCGGCTTTTCTCGCCAAGGCCGACGACGTCAAGCGCTACCTGCTCGAGGACGAGACCCTGAACGCCTACCTCGGTTCGCTGTGGTCCGAGCTGAAGGCCTGGCTCAAGCGCGACCTGGAGGCCGAGGATTCGAGCCTGCGCCGCCGCATCGTCGCCATGGGCGCCTGGATCGGCAGGGTGCTGAGCGAAGACCCGGCCCTGCGCCAGTCGCTGCACGACAACCTCGAAGCCGCCGCGCGCGGCGTGGCGCCCGAATTCGCGGGCTTCCTGACGCGCCACATCGCCGACACCGTCAAGCAGTGGGACGACCGCGAGATGTCGGCCCAGATCGAACTCAATATCGGCAAGGACCTGCAGTACATCCGCATCAACGGCACCATCGTGGGCGGCTTGATCGGCGTGACCTTGTACCTGCTGTCGCACCTGCCCGCGCTGCTGGGCTGACCACCGAGGAACCACCATGCACACGCTCGCGCTGAACGACTGGCTCGCCGCCCACCCCGATGTCGAGCGCGTGCCTGAGCGCGACCTGTACGTGGTGGCGCGCTACATGATCCCGATCGACGCCAACCTGGCCCAGGGCTGCCTGGAGGCGTCCGGCATCCCGGCCATGCTGGCCGATGCCCACCTGATGCAGACCGACCTGCTGCTGGCGCCGGCCTTGGGCGGGGTGCGGCTGCTGGTCGATGCCGAACACGTGCAGCAGGCATATGCGGTGCTCGAAGCACTGGCGCGCGGCGATTACGCGCTCGACGAGCATGCGCCGGATGGCGAGTGGCACAAGGCCGAGTAGACCGCGTCGCAAGGTGAGGTGACGCACGAAACGATGGCGGCCTGCGGCGTAGGCTGTACTCCTGTGACCGACAGGCGATCGAAAGGAGAACCATCATGCCGCAAGGAGATAAATCGTCGTACACCGACAAGCAGAAGCGTCAGGCCGAGCACATCAAGGAGGGCTACGAAAAGAAGGGCGTCGGCAAGCAGGAAGCCGAACGGCGCGCCTGGGCCACCGAGAACAAGGTCTCGGGTGGCGGCAAGAAGCATTAATGGCAATGCCGAAAACAACAACGGCCCGGTTCGCGAGAGCCGGGCCGTTGTGCGTAGGGTTGGCGGCTATGCCGCCGACGCGTTGACCGGTAGCGGCTCCGATTTTGCGACGGATGATCTTGCTGCTACCAATCACCGCGTCGGCAAGAAACTTGCCGACCCTACAGCGCTCAGAAATAACGATGCCCCCGGGGGCATGCTTTCGCAGAGGTCACACCGGGGGCTTGCTTTGATTCGATAGTACCGCATTCCTCATCGAAAACAAAAAAGCCGCTACTCCTTGCCGGGGCAGCGGCTTTTGAACAACTTGGTGGTGATAGGTGGACTTGAACCACCGACCCCAGCATTATGAGTGCTGTGCTCTAACCAGCTGAGCTATATCACCGAAACGGGCAAAAGCAAAAATGGCTTGACTCGTCGAAGAGCCAAGCCATTCGCCTGGAATTCTTGGTGGTGATAGGTGGACTTGAACCACCGACCCCAGCATTATGAGTGCTGTGCTCTAACCAGCTGAGCTATATCACCGAAACGGGCAAAAGCAAAAATGGCTTGACTCGTCGAAGAGCCAAGCCATTCGCCTGGAATTCTTGGTGGTGATAGGTGGACTTGAACCACCGACCCCAGCATTATGAGTGCTGTGCTCTAACCAGCTGAGCTATATCACCGAAACGGGCAAAAGCAAAAATGGCTTGACTCGTCGAAGAGCCAAGCCATTCGCCTGGAATTCTTGGTGGTGATAGGTGGACTTGAACCACCGACCCCAGCATTATGAGTGCTGTGCTCTAACCAGCTGAGCTATATCACCGCAACGACCAATATTATCGGGCGCGACTGGTTGCCTGTCAAGATCGCGGTGTGTTCCGCGCGGAAAAATGTCGCACCGATGTCATTTGCTTAACGTTGCCAGGTGGTCCAGCATCGCCCCCGCCGGATCGGGGCCGAGGCAATCGATCACGATCCGGTGCGGCATCGCGCGCAGCCAGGTGATCTGGCGCTTGGCCAGCTGGCGGGTGGCGATGATGCCGAGTTCGCGCAGCTCGGCGCGGCTGATGTTGCCGTCGAGGTAATCCCAGGCCTGGCGATAGCCGACGCAGCGGATCGACGGCAGCGTCGGCGACAGGTCGCCGCGCGCGCGCAGGCGCGCCACCTCGGCCACCAGGCCCTCGTCGTCGCGCTCGCCCAGCATCTGGTCGAAACGCAAGGCAATACGCTTGTGCAGCACGGCGCGATCGTCTGTCTCCAGGCCGAACGAGACCAGCTCGAACGGCAGCTCGGGCTTGGCGCGCCGCGCCAGCAGGGCCGACATCGGCTGGCCGGACAGCTCGATGATCTCCAGCGCGCGGTTGATGCGCTGGGCGTCGTTCGGCGCCAGGCGCGCCGCCGTGACCGGGTCGAGCGCCTGCAGCTTCGCGTGCATGCCGGGCCAGCCGATGCGCGCGGCTTCTTCCTCGATCGCGGTGCGCACCTGCGGGTCGGCAGTCGGCAGATCGTCCAGGCCGTCCACCAGCCCTTTAAAGTACATCATGGTGCCGCCCACCAGAAGCGGCAGCTTGCCGCGCGCCGCGATCTCGCCCACCAGGCGGATGGTGTCGGCGCGGAACTGCGCCACCGAATACGCTTCCAGCGGGTCGAGGATGTCGATCAGATGGTGCGGCACGGCGGCCAGTTCGTCGGGCGTGGGCTTGGCGGTGCCGATGTCCATGTCGCGATACACCAGGGCCGAGTCGACCGAAATGATCTCGACGGGACGGGTCTGCGCGATGCGCAGCGCGCTCGCGGTCTTGCCGGACGCTGTCGGGCCCATGATGGCCACGGCCAGTGGTTTCTTCATCTCGCTCATTACTGGCCGCGCAAGAACAGTTTGTCGAGCGCGGAAATCTCGAGCTGGACCCAGGTGGGGCGGCCGTGGTTGCACTGGTCGGCGCGCTCCGTGCTTTCCATCTGGCGCAGCAGCGCGTTCATCTCGGGCACGGCCAGGATGCGGTTGGCGCGCACCGCCGTGTGGCAGGCGAGGGTGCCGAGCAGTTCGTTCCTGCGCTCGATCAGCACGCGCGAGCCGCCATACTCGCGCACGTCGCGCAGCACGTCGCGCGCCAGGGTCTGGGCGTCGGCGTTCTTGAGCAGGGTCGGCACGCTGCGCACCGCGAGCGTGGTCGGCGACAGCGCGGCGATGTCGAAGCCCAGCGCCTTCAGCGTGTCCTGGTGCTCGGTCGCGGTCGCGACCTCGACCGCGTCGGCATAGAAGGTCACCGGGATCAGCATCGACTGCACCTGCATCTCCTGGCCTTGCGCCTGGGCGTCGAGCGCGTTCTTGATCTGCTCGTAGAGGATGCGTTCGTGGGCCGCGTGCATGTCCACCAGCACCAGGCCGCGCGTGTTTTGGGCCAGGATGTAGATGCCGTGCAGCTGGGCCAGCGCGAAGCCGAGCGGGAAGTCGTCGTTCGACAGTGGGCGGTCCGAGGCCGACAGCGGCACATCCATCGGTGCGGAAGATGGCGCAGGGACCGTGGCGCGCGCGTCCGACTTGAACAGCGCGCCATAGGCTTCGGTGCGCTGCGCCACGCCGCCTTGCGTGGATGGATCGTCCCACCGGCTGCCGGCCGGATACGGCGACGGCGAGAAGGTCGACAACTGCGACCCGAACGACGTCTGCTCGTGCGGCCGCATCGGCGGTCGCGATGGCGACTCGGACAGTTGCCACAGCGGCGTACCGCTCGGCCTGACTTCTGCCGCCGTGATCGGCGCCGGCACGCTGCCGTGCGCCGTGGCCGAGGTCTGCGCCAGCGTGCGCTGCACCGCGTGGAACACGAACTGGTGCACCGCGCGGCCGTCGCGGAAGCGCACCTCGATCTTCGACGGGTGGACGTTGACGTCGACCAGCGCCGGATCGAGGTCCAGCGACAGCACGTAGGAGGGGAAGCGGTCGCCGTGCAGCACGTCCTGGTAGGCAGCGCGCACCGCGTGCACCAGCACCTTGTCGCGCACGAAGCGCCCGTTCACGTAGAAGAACTGGCCGTCGGCGCGCGCCTTCGAGGCCGTGGGCAGGCCGACGTAGCCGTGCAGGCGCAGCGGGCCGGCCGACTCGTCGATGGCGAGCCGCGCCTCGGCGAATTCGCTGCCCAGGATGTGGGCGCTGCGCTTGGCGGCCTCGCCCACGTTCCAGTGGTCGATGGTGCGGCCGTTGTGCGACAGGCTGAACGCCACGTCGGGCCGCGCCAGCGCGATGCGGCGCACGACCTCGGCGCAGTGGCCGTATTCGGTCTGCTCCGATTTCAGGAACTTGCGGCGCGCCGGCGTGTTGAAGTACAGGTCCTGCACGTCGATCGTGGTGCCGAAGGCGCCGGAGGATGGCGCGACGGTGCCTTCGTGCGAGCCCACGATTTCATACGCGTGCGCCGCGTCGGGTGTGCGCGAGGTGATGCGCACCGAGGCCACCGAGGCGATCGAGGCCAGCGCCTCGCCGCGAAAGCCCAGCGTGCCGACGTTCTCGAGATCGTGCAGCGAGGCGATCTTGGACGTGGCATGGCGCGCCAGCGCCAGCGGCAGCTGTTCCGGCGCGATGCCGCGGCCGTTGTCGGTGATCGCGATGCGCTTGACGCCGCCTTCCTCGAGGCGCACGGTGATCTGGGTCGCGCCCGCGTCGAGCGCGTTTTCCAGCAGTTCCTTGACGACGGCCGATGGCCGCTCGACCACTTCGCCGGCGGCGATCTGCGAGATGAGCTGGTCGGGTAGCTGCTGGATGGGGCGGTGGGTCGGGGCAGGGGCGTTCATGCCCCGATTATATCGCGCGGCCACCGCCCCGGATCGTCAACGGCTCATTGCTGTTCGCGCACGGGAACCGGAACATTGCACAGGTCGATCGCGCCGGCCGCGACCTTGGTCCATGGCCCGCCGCGGTTGCGCTGGGCCTCGATCACGGCCTGGAACGTGGCGCTCTCGGTGCGCATCACCTCGAGCTTGCTGCGCTGGTCCGGCGGCACGTCGGCCGCCAGGCGCACGCTGGCGATCGGCGTGCGCTGTTCGGGCTTGTCGTAGAAGCCGCCGGGCGCCGCGCTGCGCGGCATCACCGCGAGCAGCGGCATGCCGGCCACGATGCGGCCGACCACGGTGATGTTGCGGTCGAGGTGGCGCGGTGCGTGGCCGATTACGGTGTACAGCTGAGAACCGTTGCCGGTATTCGATGCCTCGTCGCGCGCCACGCCGACCATGGCATAGCAGTGCGGCAGCCAGGCCTGGCCGGATTTCGGGTCGCGCGCGGCCGGGAAGCCGTTCACATGGCCCACCTGCGGCGCATAGACGTCGCGCTCCTTCAGCTGCGTGAAGCGGCCGGTGCCCTTGGCGGGCACGGTGAATTCGGCGTCCACGGTCCTGGCGGCCTTGAACGGGCGCGGCGTTTCTTCATCGGGGTCGCCCCACTGCACCACGAAGCCATCCTGCGCGCGCATGATCCACAGGCCGTCGAAATAGCGCTCGCGCACCAGCGCGCGGATATTGGCGGCGGCCTTCGGCGCGAAGGCCGGGGCCAGTTCCAGCACGACGCGGCCGGCCGGGAGTTCCAGGTACAGCGTGTTCTCTGGATCGAGGGGCCGCCAGTCGCCGGGGCTGGACGCCTTGACCACGTCGGCCACCGTCGGCTTGGGCGGCAATTCCTTCCCGGTCCCGGCCGGCGCCGCGCCGGCGCCGTTCGCGTGCAGGGCCAGCAGCGTGGCGCCGATGAATGCATGGATCGTGGTCGCTGCCTTCACATGTTCTCCGTTGAGTTATTTGTATCGAGCAATTGTAGTCGTAAAGATCTCGTCAAGGCCGGAACGGTATAATGCCAGGCTCACTCTAGGAATATCATGGACCTGATGCACCTGTTCGACATGCTGCTGCACGTCGACAAATCCCTCGGCACCCTGCTGGCCCACTACGGCACCTACGTCTACCTCGTCCTGTTCGCCATCGTGTTCTGCGAGACCGGCCTGGTGGTCCTGTTCTTCTTCCCCGGCGATACCCTGCTGTTCATCGCCGGCGCCTTCTGCGCCACCGGCGAGATGAGTTATCCGCTCTTGGCCACCCTGCTGGTCACCGCCGCCATCACCGGCAATACGGTGAATTATTTTATTGGCGAAGCGGTGGGCCACCGCATGTTCACGCATAACTATCGCTGGATTAACAAGGATGCCTTGACGCGCACCCACGCCTTCTTCGAGAAACACGGCGGCAAGACCATCATCCTGGCGCGCTTCGTGCCGGTGGTGCGCACTTTCGCGCCCTTCGTGGCCGGCGTGTCGGACATGACCCATACCCGCTTCCAGCTGTACAACGTGGCCGGCGCGCTGCTGTGGGTGCTCAGCCTGGTGACGGCAGGCTATTTCTTTGGCCACGTGCCGATCATCAAGGACCACCTGACCGAGATCGTGCTGGTGGGCGTGAGCGCGGCCATCGTGCCGCTGGCGATCGGCGGTGTTTACAAGCTTGGCCGGCGCATGCTCGGCCGTCGTTGACAATTGGTGTAAATAAGGTGGCAAAGGGTGCAAATTCTGCGTCCTTTGTTGCTGCAGCGCACTCAAGTTAGCTGTGCCGGGTCCGATAAGGATAGGGTAAGCCCACTATCTGGACAGCCATGCGTAACCTGATCGCGCTGTTCGCCCTGAGCCTGGCCGGTGCCATGGCGAATGCGAACGATGCAGCCCCCACGACCAAGCCTGCGGCCGAGAAGCCCGCGGCCATCGCCTCGATCAAGCCGAACCTGCGGCCGACCGCGGCCGCCCCGGCTGCCGCCCAAAAATCCGAAGACGATGCCGAAGTCGACCTGTCGGTCCGCATCGCCGAGAAACTGGCCGAGCTGCGCGCCAAGCAAGCCCTGCGCGCCGAGGACGCCGCACGCGCACGCCGCGCCGCCGACGCCAAGCGCAAGAAGGACGCCGCCATTGCCGCGGCCGCCGCCATCGAAGCCGCCAAGCCGAAGAACGGCACCCACTGGACGTATGACGGCGAGTTCGGCCCAGAGAACTGGTCGAAGATCAATGCCGCCTGGGCATCGTGCAATACGGGCAACCGCCAGTCGCCGATCGACCTGCGCGACGGCATCAAGGTCGACCTGGAACAGATCGCCTTCGACTACCACCCGAGCTCGTTCAACGAGATCGACAATGGCCATACGATCCAGGTGAATGTCGCGGGAGGCAATTTCTTGAGCGTGGGCGGTACGACGTATGAGTTGCAGCAATTCCACTTCCACCGCCCGGGCGAGGAGCGCATCAACGGCAAGGGCACCGAGATGGTCGTGCACCTGGTGCACAAGAGCTACGACAACAAGATCGCCATCCTGGCGGTGCTGCTCGAGCGCGGCGAAGCCAATCCGATGATCCAGACCGTGTGGAACAACCTGCCGCTGGAAAAGCACATGACGGTGACGCCGTCGATCGTGCTCGACGTCAACGAGATCCTGCCGGCGCGGCGCGACTATTTCACCTATATGGGGTCGCTCAGCGAGCCGCCGTGTACCGAGAACGTGCTGTGGCTGGTGATGAAGCAGCCGATGACGGCGTCGCCGCAGCAGATGGCCTTGTTCTCGCGGCTGTATCCGTTCAATTCGCGGCCGGTGCAGCCGAGCAATGGGCGGATGGTGAAGGAATCGATGTAATACAGAAAAAACGCGCCGAGGCGCGTTTTTTGTTGTTACGAGATGCGATATCGGCCGATCCAGTCCGCCCCCGGCGCCAGCGTCACCGGCGTCAACTGCGCCGGCTCGATGCACACGAAGCGCTGGTACTCATCATCTTCCATATCGGCCAGCGCCGCCGTATCCGCCGCGCCTGGGTTCCACACCACGGCATCGCGGAAACCTTCCTGTTCCAGCGTCAGCACGCGCGCCCAGGTGCCCAACGTGATGCCATCGCCGACATCCTCGTACACCACGTCGAGCTTGTCCGCGATCGACAAGGTCCCCGCCTCGAGACCTTCGATGCGCACGTCGGCCAGGTGCGGCACCAGGTGATAGGTATGCAGCGCCGCCGCGAACGGGAAGGGCGCCGCGCCCGTATTGCGCACGGTGAAGGCCATGTCGAGCTGGTTGGCGCGCACGGAGACCCGCAGCGCCAGCGCGAAGGCATGCGGCCAGGCGCCGGCCAGCGCTGGCGGCAGGTCGCCTTCGTCCAGGCCGAACACCGCCCACGCCGCGCCATCGTCGACACCATGCTCTTCCAGGCGCCAGGTACTGACCCGCGCGAAGCCATGCCGCATGCCGTCGCCACGCTCGGCAAACTGCGGAAAGATGACTGGCACCCCGCCCCGGATCGCACGGCTGCCGTCCAGCGCCGAGCGTGTGCTGAGAAACATGCGCTCGCCGCCATCCGCGCCGTGCCACGACACCAGGTGGCCGCCATACAGGGTGACGACGGCGCTGGCGCCGTCCGGCGCCGTGATGCGAATCGCGGGCAGTTGCCCGAAGGTGATATTTTCCATTATCAGGTCTGGCGGCTCTTGGCCATGGGCGGGTTGTCGGCGAAATAGCGGCGGATGCCATTCGTGATCGCATTGGCCAGCTGGTCCTGGTAGACGTTGTCGTTCAGGCGCGCTTCTTCCTGCGGGTTCGAGATGAAGGCGGTCTCGACCAGGATGGACGGAATGTCGGGCGCCTTCAGCACCGCGAAGCCGGCCTGCTCGACCGAGGCCTTGTGCAGGCGGTTGATGCCGCCGATTTCCTTCAGCACGGCCTTGCCCAGCTTGAGGCTGTCGTTGATCTGGGCCGTGGTCGACAGGTCGAACAGCACGCTGGCCAGGTGCTTGTCGGCCGTGCCGGTCAGGTTGGCGCCGCCGATCAGGTCGGCCTTGTTCTGGTCGTTGGCCAGCCAGCGCGCCGCGCTCGAGCTGGCGCCTTTTTCCGACAGCACGAACACCGACGAGCCGCGCGCCGTCGGCGAAATCCAGGCGTCGGCGTGGATCGAGACGAACAGGTCGGCCTGCACCTTGCGCGCCTTTTGCACGCGGGTGCCCAGCGGCACGAAATAATCGCCGTCGCGGGTCAGCATCACCCGGGTATTCGGCATCTGCTCGAGCTTGGCCTTGAGGCGCTTGGCCACCGCCAGCACGATGTCCTTCTCGCGGCTGCCCTTGGCGCCGATCGCGCCCGGATCCTCGCCGCCATGGCCCGGATCGAGCGCGATGGTGATCATGCGCGCCACTTTCTGGGCCGGCGCCGGGGCGGTCGCCTTGGCCGGCGGCGGCTGCACCGCCACCATGGGCGCCGTGCCCTTCAGGCCCGACATCTCGGCTTCCAGCTTGGCGATCGCATCCGGGCCGGCATTCGGCTGGGTGGGCGGCACGGCCGGCGGCGGCACGGGAATCTGTACCGGAGGCGTGCCGGTGACGGGATTCGGCGCGGCCGGCGCGCCGGCCACCGGCGTGCCGGCGACCGGATCGCCCAGCGCCGGCTGGTCGGCCGCCAGGGTCGTGGTCGGGCCCGGGCTCCAGTCGCCCTGTTCGATCAGGGCCGCGATCGGGTCGACCGGGGTGGCCGGATACAGGTCGAATACCAGGCGGTGCTGGTAGCCGGCCACCGGGGCCAAGGTAAACACCTGGGGCTTGATCTCGGCCTTCAGGTCGAACACCAGGCGCACGACATTGGGCCGGTTCTGGCCGACCCGCACCTGCTTGATGTACGGGTCGTTGGCTTCGATCTTGGCCACCAGGCTCTTGAGCGTGGGGCTCAGCGCGAGGCCGTCGATATCGACAACCAGGCGCGGCGGATCGGGGATCAGGAAGTGTTCGGCCTTGAGGTCGGTATCGTTTTCCAGCGTCACCCGGGTATAGTCGGGAGCGGGCCAGACGCGCACCGCCAGGATTTCCCTGGCGCTGGCGGAGAGCGGGATGACGGACAGCAGCAGCGTGCCGCCGGCCTTGAGCAGGACACGGCGGCGCGAGGACGTTGGTGTCACGCGGGCGGCTGGGGCGGCAGAAGGGGTGCGAGACGATCGAGGCATAGCAGGCCTAATTCGGACAACGCCTGCAATTCTACATCACGGCCGGGCCCGCTAACGTTGAGCAAGACACGCAAGTCGGGCGGCGGCAACACCGGTTCGCCTTTTTCCGGCCACTCGACGATGCACACATTGCGCCCGTCGAAGTCTTCGCGAAAGCCCGCATCCAGGAATTCTTCCGGGCTCGCCATCCGGTACAGGTCGTAGTGGATGACGTTTAACTGCTTGCCGTCAAGCATCACCCGATAGGGTTCCGACAAGGTATACGTCGGGCTTTTCACCGTGCCCGTGTGGCCGGCCGCCTGCAGCAGCGCGCGGGTGAGGGCGGTCTTGCCGGCGCCCAGGTCGCCATGCAGGTAGATCACCAGGCCCGGCTGCAAGGCGCGCGCCAGGGCGGCGCCGAGGGCGGCGGTGGCGGATTCGTCCGGCAGATGGCGCTGCAAATGGGATAGATAGGGCTGCATCGAATAAAATAGCGTGTTGTAGTGCGTGTTTCTTCTGCGAGTTTTCCTGCGGTATGTCCATTTCCCCCAATCCCTCCGCCAACCTGCCCCAGCTTGCGCGCGCCATCAAGGCGTGGGGCAAGGAACTGGGCTTTGCCGACGTGCGCATCGCCGACGTCGACCTGGGCCACCTGGAGGCCGGCCTGCAAGCCTGGCTGGACGCGGGTTACCACGGCGAGATGGATTATATGGCAAGCCATGGCATGAAGCGTGCCCGTCCCGCCGAACTGGTGCCGGGCACGGTGCGCGCTATCGTGGCGCGCATGGACTACCTGCCCGCCACCCGCGATGAAGACTGGCGCGCGCAGGAGCGCCTGCGCCAGCAGGATCCGGATGCCGCCGTGGTCTCGGTCTATGCCCGCGGCCGCGATTATCACAAGGTCTTGCGCAACCGCCTGCAATCGCTGGCCGGAAAAATCCAGGAAGCGATCGGCCCGTTCGGCTTTCGCGTGTTCACCGATTCGGCGCCGGTAATGGAATTGCCGCTGGCCGAAAAGGCCGGCCTCGGCTGGCGCGGCAAGCACACCCTGCTGCTGTCGCGCGCGGCCGGGTCGACCTTTTTTATTGGCGAAATCCTGGTCGACCTGCCGCTGCCGATCGACCCGCCCACCGGCCAGCATTGCGGCCAATGTCAGTCCTGCATCGACCTGTGCCCGACGCAGGCGATCCTGGGGCCGGGTAAGCTCGATGCGCGGCGCTGCATTTCCTACCTGACGATCGAGCTCAAAAGCAGTATTCCGGAAGACATGCGGCCGCTGATCGGCAACCGCATCTACGGTTGCGACGATTGCCAGGTGGCCTGTCCGTGGAACAAGTTCGCACAGCGGGCGGCGGTGCCCGATTTCGATGAGCGCAACAGCCTGGGCGCCGGCGACCTGGTCGGCCTGTTCGCCTGGGACGAAGAAGAATTCAACCGCCGCATGGAAGGTAGCCCGATCCGCCGGATCGGCCACGAGCGCTGGCTGCGCAACCTGGCGGTGGGTTTGGGAAATGCCGCTGAGAAAAAGCGTGGGGATGCGGCCATCGTGGCTGCCTTGCAATCCCGGCGCGACCATCCTTCGGAACTGGTGCGCGAACACGTCGCCTGGGCCCTGGCGCGCCACGCCGCCTGAGCAGTCCTGCCTGCCTTGTCAGACCTCGATGCGCTTCAGGCGCAGTGCCGACCAGTCGCCGTCGATCGAGATCATCGCCACGCCGGTGATGCCGTTTTCCTTGGCATAGGCATTGATGGAATCGCGGTTGATGTCGGTGGCCTTGGAGGCCGTCTGCTTGAGATAGGCAATCCACAGCGAGCCCTTCTCGCCCAGCTTCTGTCTGGCGATTTCCAGGTAATGTTCGAGGTCCTTGCGGTGCATGCAGAACATCAGGATCACGTCGAAGGGGCCGTCGCCTTCCTTGACGATGTCGGCCGGCATCTGGGCCGCCACGGTCGGATTGGCCTGGCCGTTGAGCACCAGCATCGACTTCGCCGTTCGTAAAAACATCTTGTCTGCAACTGTCTTTTCGTTCATTGGAGTTTCCTAAAAGAGAGTTTGCATCGCGGCGCCCGGGGCCGCGGCGCGTTCAAGACTATTTTACAAGGCTTCCTTTTTGCAGTTAGGACGCTTGACGCATAGAAAGTCGACGTCGGCCCTATTTCAGCAGGCCCGCGAGCTCGACCGCGGTTTTTACCTGCATCTTGTCGAAGATATGCGCGCGATGCACCTCGACGGTCCGCATGCTGATGCCCAGTTTATCGGCCACCACCTTGTTCATCATGCCTGCGAGGATCAGGTCGAGCACTTCGCGCTCGCGCGCCGACAGCGTGGCCAGGCGCGCCTGCACGCCGGCCGAGGCGGCCGCCTTGCGCGAGGCGGCCAGGGCTTCCTCGACCCGGTCCATCAACTGGTTGTCGTTGAACGGTTTCTCGAAGAAATCGAAAGCGCCGCGCTTGAGCGAATCGACCGCCATCGGCACGTCGCCGTGGCCGGTGAGAAAAATCACGGGCAGGCGCGGCAGCAGGCCACGCCTGATCAGGTCGTCGAACACGGCGATGCCGTTCATGCCGGGCATGCGCACGTCGAGCAGCACGCAGTCGCCGCTGACATCGAGGTCTTGCAGGGCGTCGAGGAATTCCTGGCCGCCAGCGTAGCCGCGCGCCGGCAGGCAGCGCGATTGCGCCAGCCAGGCGAGCGAATCGCGAATGACTTCTTCGTCGTCGACGATGTGCAGCATGCAGGTCTCCGTAGCGGCGGAATGGTTTCCCGCCTTGTTGTTGTTGGGTTGAACATGGCGCACCGGCGCGCCGCAGACCGAATTCTAGCCCAGCGCCCGGCTTGCCGCTTGGGCGGGCAGCGAAAACGTGAACACGGTGCCGCCGGCCGGGTGCGGCGCATGGCTCAAGGTGCCGCCATGGAACTCGATCGCGGTGCGGCAGATCGACAACCCCATCCCCATGCCCTCGGCCCGGGTCGAGTAGAACGGCGAGAACAGGCGCTCGGCCACTTCGGGCGAGATGCCGTGGCCGCGGTCGATCACCGACACCGCCACCTGGCCGTCGACGTGCTGGGCCTCGATGCGCAGCACGCGCTGGTCCGGCACGGTATCCTGCATGGCCTGGATCGCGTTGCGGGTGAGGTTGAGCAGCACCTGCTCCAGCAGCACGCGGTCGGCCAGCACCGGCGGCAAGCCGGGCGGCAATTGCACGCGCAGGGCGACACCGGCCTGGCGCGCCTGCAATTCGATCAGCGCGTGCACGCTGGCGATCACGCTGCGGATCGTCACCTCTTGCCGCAGCGGTTCGCGCTTCTTGACGAACTCGTGCACGCTGCGGATGATCTGTCCGGCGCGCTGGGCCTGCTGGCGCGCCTGTTCCAGCGCATGGCGCAACATGCCCGGCTTGACTTCTTCGCCCTGGCCGGCGGCGCGTTCGAGCATGTTCAGGGCGCCCACCGTATAGCTCGAAATGGCCGCCAGCGGCTGGTTCAGCTCATGCGCCAGCATCGACGACAGCTCGCCCATGGTGGCCAGGCGCGCGCTGGCCTGCAGTTTTTCTTCCTGCTGGCGGTTGAGTTCTTCCACCCGCTTGCGGTCGGTGATGTCGAGCACCGAGCTCATCCAGCCGGTATGGCGGCCATCGACGTCCACCAGCGGCGCCTCGAACACCAGCACCGGCACCCGGGTGCCGTCCGGCCGCTGGAACACGGTCTCGAATTGCGGCGTGACCTTGCCCGACAGGATGCCCTGGAAGCGCTCCTCATATTCCGCCGTCGCTTCCGGCGCCCAGTAGGCCATCGGCGGCTTCTTGCCGATCAATTCCTCGGGCGGGTGGCCGACGATCTGGCAGAACGCCCGGTTCACATAGGTGACGCGGCCTTCCAGGTCGCGCGCGCGCAGGCCGGTGAGCAGCGAGTTTTCCATGGCCGTGCGAAACGCCATCTGCTGGCGCAGCGCGCTTTCCGCGGCCAGGGTGCGCGAGATGTGGCGCCACAGCGCGGCCAGGCTCATTAACAGGCCCAGGGCCAGCACGATCACCGATCCCACCAGCAGGTTCGGCAGCAGCTGCGGCGCGCGCTTGACGCTGTCGGTGGCCAGCACCAGCTGGGCGCCGGGCAGGTCGAGTTCGCGTCGGTGGGTGTAGACGCCACGGCCCGGACCGCCGGCGGCGCGCCGCGCCACCGTCCGCTCGTCGCGGTCGACGAGGGCCAGGGCATTGTCCTGGGCGAACCACCAGGGCACGGTTTCGTCGAGCAGCACCTGCAGGCTGTAGGTCGCGACCAGGCTGCCCGCGAATTCACCGTTGCGGAACAGGGGCAGGTAGAAGTCGATCAGCCCATGGCTCGACGTGGTCGCGCCATACGGTTCGCTGTAGCGGCCGCGGCGGATCGAGCGCGCCATCTCGCCGGCCAGCGCCGTGGTGTCGGGCAGGCCGGCGGCCGGCAGGTCGGCGCCGTGGCTGGCCTGCAGCGCGCCATCGGCATCGCTCCAGACCACGCGCACCAGTTCCGGACCGTTGACGAACATCTGGCGGAAGCGCGCCTGCAATTTTTCCGGCGGCAGCGGCGCGACCACCAGGTCGGCGCCGAGCGCGGCCAGGGCTTCCTCGCTGCGCGCCAGCTCGAAGCGCAAGGTCTGCTCGACCCACAGCGTGTCCGCGATCAATTGCTCTTGCCGGTCGGTGCTTTCCATCTGGCGCGCCTGCCAGGGCAGCCAGATCAGCACCGCGAGGAACAGCAGCACCAGCAGCATCGGCACCAGCCAGCGCCAGAACCGCCAGGCGCGGGTGCGCGCGCGGGGTTCCGACAGGGGCTGGGCAAACGGAATTTTCATGCAATCGTCCTGGTTTGGTTACACTGTCCAGCTGTCGTGGATGTCCACATGAAAAAGAATTGTATTGTCATGCAGATCAAACCACTGGCCGCCAAGCTGTTCTTCGTCCTGGCGGCGGCCGCGAGTTCCAGTGCCTGGGCACAGGGACCGATCGTCATCAAGTTCAGCCACGTGGTGGCGCCCGATACCCCCAAGGGCCGGGCGGCCGAGCGTTTCAAGGAGTTGGCCGAGCAGATGACGAACGGCCAGGTCAGGGTGGAAGTGTATCCCAACAGCCAGTTGTACAAGGACCGCGAGGAACTGGAGGCGCTGCAACTGGGCGCGGTGCAGATGCTGGCGCCGTCGCTGGCCAAGTTCTCGCCGCTGGGCGTGCGCGAATTCGAAGCCTTCGACCTGCCCTATATTTTCCCGGACAAGGCGGCGCTGTACAAAGTGACCGAAGGCAGGATCGGCCGCGGCCTGCTGCGCAAGCTCGAGGAGAAGGGGATCACCGGGCTGGCATTCTGGGACAACGGCTTCAAGATCATGTCGGCCAACCAACCCTTGACCTCGCCCAAGGATTTCGCGGGATTGCGCATGCGTATCCAGGCGTCCAAGGTACTGGACGCGCAAATGCGCGTGTTGGGCGCCCAGCCGATGACGCTGGCGTTTTCCGAAGCCGCGCCCGCCCTGCGCGACGGGGTGGTGGAGGGTACCGAGAACACGCCGTCGAATATGTACACCCAGCGCATGCACGAGATGCAAACCCATCTCACGGTGTCCAACCACGGCTATCTGGGCTATGCGGTCATCGTCAACAAGAAATTCTGGGATGGCTTGCCGGCCGCGACCCGCAACACCCTGGCGCGCGCGATGCGCGAGGCAACGGTCTACGAGAAAAAAATCGCCCAGCGCGCCAACGACGACGCCATGGAAGCCATCCGGCAGGCCGGCACCACGGTCATCCATACCCTGACGCCGGCCCAGCAGGCCGAATGGCGGCGCGCCATGCAGCCGGTAGTGGGGCAGATGGAGAGCCGGATCGGCAAGGACACCGTGCGCGCGATCCTGCGCGAAGTGGGGCGCTGAACGGCGCCATTCCGTGGCGGCGCGGCGGGACAGGAGATATTTTTCTACCGTATGTCAACAAGTTCGTTTTGCGTATAAGTAAAACAATTTTCCAAATTTGTGGCTGAAAAGATACATTTTCTGCAAGCATCTGCGTTATCATGGGGCCCATACGCACTGTGATGGTGCGCAGCAGTGCCAAGAACAAGCAATAGAAGCGGCATGCAAGGTTTTTGGGGGAGCATTGATAAAAGCACGGTAATCCATACCGGAGACATTCGAGGAGACACCACGTTTCACAGAAGTCGTTGGCAATGACCAAACGACCGTAGACGTGACCCGAATTGGAGCGCACCCGAGGGTGCGCTTTTTTTTCGTCCCGACGGTGCAAGCGCTGGCCGCAATGCCGCCGCCCGGTTAAGATGCCTGGGCAATGTATTGCCGACCGACCCCCATGAAGACCGATCCAGCCAGCCAATTATTCAACGCCATCGTACCCGCCCCCTTCGGTGCGCTGGGCGTGCGCACTGCCGACGAGCGGCTGCGCGAAGTGGTCTACCTGCCGCCGTCGTTCGCCGAAAAAAGCGCGGACAGCGCCATCGCCGAGCGCAGCGCGCAGCAGCTCGCCCGCTACCTGCTCGATCCTGACTTCGCATTCGACCTGCCGCTGGCGGAAGCCGGCACCGACTTCCAGCGCAAGGTGTGGCAGGCGATCGGCGCCATCCCGCGCGGCGCCGTGCGCACCTATGGCCACCTGGCCAAGGAGATCGGCTCGCATCCGCGCGCCGTCGGCCAGGCCTGCGGCGCCAACTGGTTCCCCCTGGTCATTCCCTGCCACCGGGTGACAGCAGCCGGCGGACTGGGCGGCTTTTCGAACCAGAACGACGAAAATGGTTTTCATTTGTCCGTCAAGCGCTGGCTGCTGCGGCACGAAGGCGCCACCGCTTCGCCATGGCAGCAACAGTCGATCTGGCCCTGATCGACGAGTTCTGCGACACGCTCTGGCTGGAACAGGGCCTGGCGAAGAACTCGCTCGACGCCTACCGGCGCGACCTGCGCCTGTTCGCCGGCTGGCTGGCCGCGAAGCGGCCCGGCCGCGGCCTGCTGGCGGTGGCGGCGGACGACCTGGCCGCCTATTTCGCCGACCGCCATCCGGAATCGCGCCCCAGCACGGCCAACCGCCGGCTGTCGGTGTTCAAGCGCTTCTATGGCCTGGCGCTGCGCCGCGGGCAGGTCGCGACCGACCCCTGCCTCAAGCTGGCATCGGCGCGCCAGCCGACCCGCTTCGTGCATACGCTGACCGAGGACCAGGTCGAGGCCTTGCTGAAAGCTCCGGATGTTGCCACGCCGCTGGGTTTGCGCGAGCGCACGATGCTCGAGCTGATGTATGCCAGCGGCTTGCGGGTCTCGGAACTGGTGGCCCTCAAACTGGTCGAAGTGAGCTTGAACGATGGCGTGCTGCGGGTGACGGGCAAGGGCAGCAAGACGCGCCTGGTGCCTTTCGGCGAAGAGGCGCGGCGCTGGCTGGAACGCTACCTCAAGGACGCGCGCGGCATCATCCTGAATGGCCAGGTCGACGACGCCCTGTTCGTCACCGGCCGCGGCGGCCCCATGACGCGCCAGATGTTCTGGATCCTGATCAAGAAACATGCGCAGAAGGCCGGCGTCACGGGGCCGCTGTCGCCGCACACGCTGCGCCACGCCTTCGCCACCCATTTATTGAACCACGGCGCCGATCTGCGCGTGGTGCAATTGCTGTTGGGGCACGCCGATATTTCGACGACCCAGATCTATACCCACGTCGCGCGCGAGCGCCTGAAACGCCTGCACGCCCAGCATCATCCGCGTGGTTAGCCGATAAGTCAGAGCTTCCTTAAGTCGGAATCGGCCCAGTAGTCCATAATGGCTGTGCGGTTGCAGCATCCCTTGGATTAACGATATCGAGGTGACTATGGCACGGAACAATTTTTCGTACGAAAAGCGGCAGCGGGAACTCGAAAAGAAGCGCAAGGCCGAAGAAAAAGCCAAGCGCAAGCTGGAAGCGAAGAACGCACCGGCGGCGGATGGCGAGGCCGGGCAGCCCGATGGCGACGCGGATGACGAAGAAGAGGGCGCCGCGGAAGGCGATGCGCGCTCCGCCGCGGCGCCGTCGAACCTGGCCTGAGGCGGCCAGCCGGCAAAAGGATTGCGCGCGTGCTCCGTCGAAGCGTCGATGGAGCCCCTGGCGCATGATGGAACTATAAGCATCCACGACAGTTTGAGCTATTTGAATGCGACAAACTGTTGGTTGGCCGGTGTGGATGGCGGTATGGCGCGATGAAACGCATGCTGCCAACCGTCGGCTCCGCTTGCGTGCGGGATGATCTTGCTGCCAACCATCACCGCGTGGACGGGGAACTCGTCCACCCTACGCGACATTCGGCAATCACGTCAAATCGCGCTGCCCGAACAAGCGTATCCTGGCCAGCACCTGCCCATGATCCGACGCCTCGGGCAGCGCCAGGTTGAGGTGGTCGTTCAGGTACACCACATCGACCACCTCGCCGATCGCCTGCGGCAGCGCCGGATTGAATTCGGGCGACACCAGGATGTGGTCGATGGTCGAGTGGCGCGTATCGTGCAGGATCGAGAAGCCCACATGGCGCTGGTGGTCGAGGCGTCGCTGCACCTGGCTGGCGTCGTACATGCGCTCGCCCACCGGCGTGCCTTCGCCCAGCACGATCTCGGTGGTGACCGAATCGGCCACGTCATTGAAGTCGCCCAGCACGATGCGCGGGCGGCCGTTGGCATGGGCCATATCGGTCAGCAGCACGCGCAGGGCGGTGGCTTCGGTGCCGCGCCGGATCAACGAGCGCAGGCAGGCCAGCGCATACAGGTGCGGATCGGCGCCGCTGTCGCCCGAGCGGTAATCGGGCCGGCGCGACTTGAGATGGACCACGATCACGTCGATCACCACCCCCGACGCCGCGACCACGCCCGCATGCAGGGGCGCGCGGGTAAACCGGTCAGGGTCGCGGCTGCCGGGCGGCATCGCCACATTACTCGGGAACATGGACAGCTGCGAGCCGGGCTCGGCCAGCGGCAGGCGCGATACCAGGGCCACGCTCGGGGTCAGGCGCGGAGCATGCGGGTCGGGGTCGAAGCCGATGTGGTGGGCATCGCGGTAGCGCCGGCTGCGCCGCAGCACTTCCTTCAGCACGCTTTGCGAGAAAATCTCCTGGAAGCCGATCACATCGGCATTGATCAGGTCGAGCTGGTGCGCGGTCCAGTCCAGCTTGGCCTCGTACTCCGCAGCCGTGGTGGGCGCGAGATTGTCGTACAGGCGGGCGCCGGGCGGGGCCAGGTTGAAAGTGTTGAAGGTGGCAAACCGAAGTTCTTCCTGCATAATAGAAACCCCTATTGTTCGTCTTTAGCGTAACACGCATGGCCAAGAAAGAGCACGTCTCCGAGACACCCGCCACCCAATTCCTGCGCAAGCATGCCGTCGCTTTTTCCGAGCATCCTTATGAGTACGAAGAGCATGGCGGCACGGCAGTGTCCTCCAGCGCGCTCGGCGTGTCCGAACACGATGTGGTCAAGACCCTGGTGATGCAGGACGAGGCGGCCAAGCCGCTCATCGTGCTGATGCATGGAGACTGCAAGGTATCCACCAAGAACCTGGCGCGCGCCATCCCCTGCAAGTCGGTGGAACCCTGCAAGCCGGATGTGGCCCAGCGCCATTCGGGATACCTGGTCGGCGGCACGTCTCCCTTCGGCATCCGCAAGGCAATGCCGGTCTATGTTGAAGAGAGCATCCTGGCGCTCGACAAGATCTACATCAACGGCGGCCGCCGCGGCTACCTGGTCGGCATCGATCCGAAGGTGCTGGTGGAGGTGCTGAAGGCGCGTCCGGTGCAGTGCGCCCTGGCCGAGTAGCTTTCGCCATCGCCGGCCGATGGTGTATATTCACGACCGCTTTCCGGTAATGACAGAGGCCGGAGCCTACCCGAGAGACTAGATGAACACCCTGATTGCCACCATCGCTGCCTACCTGATCGGCTCGATTTCCTTCGCGGTCGTGATGAGCCGCGCCTTCGGCCTGTCCGACCCGCGCACCTATGGCTCCAAGAACCCCGGCGCCACCAATGTGCTGCGCAGCGGCAGCAAGAAGGCGGCGATCGCCACCCTGGTCGGCGACGCCGCCAAGGGTTGGCTGGCGGTGTGGCTGGCGGTGCAGTTCGGTCCCGACTACGGCCTGGACGACACGGGCATCGCTCTGGTCGCGATCGCCGTCTTCATCGGCCACCTGTGGCCTGTGTTCTTCCGCTTCGTGGGCGGCAAGGGCGTGGCCACGGCGCTCGGCGTGCTGCTCGGCATCAATCCCTGGCTCGGCCTGGCGACCCTGGCGACCTGGCTGATCATCGCCTATGCCTTTCGTTATTCTTCGCTGGCGGCGCTGGTTGCCTCGATCTTCGCGCCGTTCTATTACGGCCTGCTGTTCGGCGTCGATGCGATCCTGTTCGCCGTGTTCGTGATGAGCGCGCTGCTGCTGTGGCGTCACAGCAGCAATATCGGCAACCTGATCGCCGGCAAGGAATCGAAGATCGGCAGCAAGTCGGCCGGGGCCAAGAAGGCAAAGTAGACTGGCGCGCACCCGATTTCCGTCCAGGCGTTACCATAGCGCCAAATAGCGGCACATCCGTGCCGCGCCGGACAGAAAGGTGGTGCGCCGTGAGCAAGCAACTCAGGATCGATTTTGTGTCGGACGTCTCGTGCCCATGGTGCGCGATCGGCCTGAAATCGCTGGAACAGGCCCTGTTGAAGGTCGGCGACGAAGTGCGCGTCGACCTGCATTTCCAGCCCTTCGAACTGAACCCCGACATGGGCCCGGACGGCCAGGACATCGTCGAGCACGTGACCCAGAAATATGGCGCCACGGCCGAGCAGCAGGCGGCCAGCCGCGAGACGATCCGCGAGCGCGGCGCCGCGGTCGGCTTCACCTTCGACATGGAGCGGCGCGGCCGCATCTATAACACCTTCGACGCCCATCGCCTGCTGGCCTGGGCCGAAGACGAAGGCATGCAGCGCCAACTGAAGACCGCGCTGCTGGAAGCCTATTTCACCCGCTGCGAAGACCCGAGCAACCACGACGTGCTGCTGCGCACGGCCGAGAGCGTCGGCCTGGACCGCGAGCGAGCAAGCATCATCCTGGGTTCCAATGAATATGCCGACGACGTGCGCACGCGCGAGCAGTTCTTCCAGCGCGCCGGCGTCAAGTCGGTGCCGGCGATTATCATCAACCAGCGCCACCTGATCTCCGGCGGCCAGCCGCCGGAAGTGTTCGAACGCGCGCTGCGCGAGATTCCGGGGCTCGAACCGGAAACCGCCGCCTAGTTCAGTTCCAGCACCACCGGCTGGTGGTCCGAGGCGGCCGTCTCGGACTGCACATCGAGCGCCGTCAAGCGCGGCGCCAGGTCGTCGGTGACGAAGAAATAGTCATAGCACTCGGGCCGCTCCGGCCACGGAAAGCCGTGCAGCCCGGTGGTCGGCGCGCGCGCCATGTCGCCATGCACCACGCGCCAGGCATCGACCAGCGGCAGCGCGCCGGGTTCCGGCGCTGCCAATAGCGCCTGGTAATCCGGCGCCTCCGGCGCAAAATTGAAATCGCCGCACAGGATCGCCGAGCCGGGCCGGAAACCCAGCTGGAACGGCGCATCGAGGTTCGGATCGGGCTGGAACAGGCGCGAGCGGGCGCAGGCTTCGGCGTGCAGTGCACGGATACGTTCGACCTGGGCCATGCGCTGCGGCGGCGAATAATATTCCAGATGGGTGGTCAGCAGGCGCAGCTTGCCGGCCGGCGCATCGATCACGGTTTCCAGCAGGCCGCGCGGCATGCCGGCGGGGTGCTCCGGATCGGCTGGCCAGGGCAGCAGGTGGCGGTGCACTTGCGAGATGCGGTACTTGGAGAGAATCAGGTTGCCGAACAGGCGCGGGACATTGTTCTTGTAGATTTCACTGGGGGCGTGCTCCATCGCATGGTAGCCGCCGAATGCGCCGCTGAGCTGCTTGAACTGGTTGGCGCTGGCGCTGCCCTCGAGCTCGGGGTGGTTGGCGGCCACCTCCTGCAGGCAGATCACATCGGGATTGAGCCGGCGCAGCACGTCGATGATCGCATGGATGCGAATCCGACCGTCCTTGCCACAACCCCAATGAATGTTCCAGCTTACTACGCGCATTGTTCACCTCCGTAAATCTTGATCGACGGATATTGCCACCGTTTGGCGACAGACGGTCACACCGTAGGATCGATGTCAGGCTGGCAAGTTCAATGGCGAATTCAGGCGCTTTCCCTGTTTGTCAGGCAGCTTCCAACTCATCCAGCGGCCAGCGCGGACGCACGGTGAACGCATAGTCGCGCTGGGCCAGGGCCGGATTGCGCTCGAGGCGCATGGCGCCAGCGAAGGCGATCATGGCGCCGTTGTCGGTGCAGAATTCCAGCTCTGGGTAATACACCTTGAACTTGCGCTTGGCGGCGGCCGCGTTGAGGGATTCACGCAATTGCTTGTTGGCGCCGACGCCGCCCGCGATCACGAGACGCTTCAGTCCCGTGTGCTTCATTGCATTAACGCACTTGGCGGTGAGGACGTCGACAATCGCATCGACGAAACCGCGCGCGATATTCGCTTTATCTTGCTCGCAGATATTGGCGATGACTTTTTCTTCGTGGTTCTTGACCACGGTGAGAACGGCTGTCTTGAGGCCCGAGAAGCTGAAATTGAAATCCTTGCTGTGCAACATTGGGCGCGGCAGGGTATAGGCGTTCGGATCGCCGAACTCCGCCAGGCGCGAGATCGCCGGCCCGCCCGGATAGCCCAGGCCCAGCAGCTTGGCCGACTTGTCGAAAGCTTCGCCGGCCGCGTCATCCACGGTCTCGCCCAGCAGCGTATAGCTGCCGACGCCGTCGACCCGCATCAGCTGGGTATGGCCGCCCGATACCAGCAGGGCGATGAAGGGAAATTCCGGCCGCTCCGAGGCAAGCAGGGGCGACAGCAAATGGCCTTCGAGGTGGTGCACGCCGAGCACGGGTTTATCCAGGGCAAGCGCCAGGCTGCAGGCGACCGAGGACCCGACCAGCAGCGCGCCAGCCAGGCCCGGGCCCTGCGTGTAGGCGATGGCATCGATGGTCGACGCGGGAATGTCGGCCCGCTTCAGGACTTCGTCCAGCAGCGGAATGGCGCGCCGGATATGGTCGCGCGAAGCGAGTTCCGGCACCACGCCGCCATACTCCTCGTGCATGGCGACCTGCGAGTGCAGGGCGTGGGACAGCAGGCCGCGCTCGGTGTCATACAGAGCAAAGCCGGTTTCATCGCAGGAGGATTCGACGCCGAGAACGATCATGGAAGAAGCAGTGTGAATTGGGCAGAACCGTCGATTTTACCGTACGGTTCATTTGAATTCACGGACGCTGCAATAACTCCTTGTGCGCTTCGCGCAACATGGTCTCGGTCTCTTCCCAGCCGATGCAGCCATCGGTCACCGAGCAGCCATACTTCAATTGCGTCAAATCGGCGGGAATCGCCTGGCTGCCGCTGACGATATTCGACTCGATCATCACGCCCACCAGCGATTTATTGCCATGGCGAATTTGCTGGATCACATCCGACATCACCAGCGGCTGCAGTTCCGGCTTCTTGTAGCTGTTCGCATGCGAGCAGTCGACCACCAGGTTGGCCGGCAATTTTGCCTTGGTCAGCGCCTGCTCGGCAATGGCCACCGACACCGAATCGTAGTTCGGCCGGCCGCCGCCGCCGCGCAGCACCACGTGGCCATAGGCATTGCCGCTGGTGCGCACGATCGAGACCGAGCCCTGGCCATTGATGCCCAGGAAGGCATGCGGATTGGCCGACGACAGCACGGCATTGATCGCAATACTCACGTCGCCGTCGGTGCCGTTCTTGAAGCCGACCGGGGTCGACAGGCCGGACGACATCTCGCGGTGGGTCTGCGATTCGGTGGTGCGCGCGCCGATGGCGGTCCAGGCGATCAGGTCGCCCAGGTATTGCGGAGAGATCGGGTCCAGCGCCTCGGTCGCGGTCGGCAAGCCCAGCTCGCAGACGTCGAGCAGGAAGCGGCGCGCGCGCTCCATGCCGACGTCGACGCGGAACGAGTCGTCCATGAACGGATCGTTGATATATCCCTTCCAGCCGGTCGTGGTGCGCGGCTTCTCGAAATACACGCGCATCACGAGCACCATCGTCTCGCTCACTTCTTCCTGCAGCGCCTTGAGGCGGCGCGCATAGTCGAGGCCGGCTTCCGGATCGTGGATCGAGCAGGGGCCGACGACGACGAACAGGCGCTTGTCCTGGCGGTCGAGGATATTGCGCAGCGTCTCGCGGCCATCCATCACGGTCGCATAGGCGCGCTCGCTCAGCGGCAGGGCCGCATGCAGTTCGACCGGCGTGGGCATGCGGGCGAACGAGCTGACATTGGTATTTTCGATTTGGGGCGTACTGGTCATGATACGGTCTGGTTCTTCTAGGGGATTGACCAGTGTAGACGGAAATTGCTGCACGCGCACATCCGATGCCCTAAAAACCATGATCCTCCCGGCGCGACGTGCTGCAGGCGCAGCGCGTTCCCGTGTATCCTTTTAGCCATGACTACCGACACGAACGAGATCGAACGCTTTATTGCCGTCCCCTTCATCAAGGAAATCGGCCGCGGCGTCAAAGGTGCGCGCAGCATGTCGCGCGAGGACGCGCGCGCTCTATACGCCGCCATGCTGGAAGACCGGGTTTCGGATATCGAGCTGGGCGCCATCCTGCTCGCCATGCGCATCAAGGGCGAATCCGTGGAAGAGCTCAGCGGCTTCATGGATGCCGCGGCCGCCTCGTTCGCGCCGCTGCCCACGCCGCGCGGCGAATTCGCCCCGGTTTTGATCCCGACCTATAACGGCGCGCGCAAGCTGGCCAACCTGACGCCGCTCCTGGCCCTGCTGCTGGCGCGCGAGGGCGTGCCGGTCCTGGTGCACGGTGTGCGCAAGGACCCCGGCCGCGTCACCACCGCCGAGATCCTGCACGAACTCGGCCTGGCCGAAGCCGCCACCACGGCCGAGATGCAGAACGAGTTCGCCCACCTGCGTCCGGCCTTCATGCCGATCGAGCACCTGGCCCCGCAGTTGGCCCATATGCTGTCGCTGCGGCGGGTACTGGGAGTGCGCAATTCCACGCATACGCTGGTCAAGATCCTGCAGCCCTTCGACGGCCCGGCGCTGCGCCTGGTGTCCTACACCCATCCCGAGTACCTGGAAACGCTGGGCAGTTTCTTCGAGGGCGTCGACAGCGAGACCCAGGGCGATGCCTTCCTGATGCGCGGCACCGAGGGCGAGACCGTGGCCCATCCGCACCGCGCCCAGCGCATCGACTGGTTCCATGCCGGCCAGCGCGCCTTGCTGGTCGAGCGCGATGCGCCGACCGATGCGTTGTCCGAGGTGCCCGATGGCCGCGATGCGGCCACCACGGCCGCCTGGATCGGCGCCGCGCTGCGCGGCGAGGTGCCGGTGCCGGCCTCGATCGCGACCCAGGTCGCCTATTGCGTGGAAGTGTCGCGCAAGATCCGCGCGCGCAGCGAAACCGCCGTATAAGCTGACCCAGGCCTGCCGCTGCCTATACAATGGCGGGTTCGATTGACGGCAGGAAGCAGCGGGAATGGCAAAACACTACGATGTAGCGGTGATCGGCGCGGGCGCGGCCGGGATGATGTGCGCGGCCGTGGCCGCCCAGCAGGGCAAGCACGTGGTGCTGGTCGACCATGCGGGCAAGCTGGCCGAGAAGATCCGTATCTCGGGCGGCGGCCGCTGCAATTTCACCAATATCAATGCCGGCCCGAATAACTACCTGTCGCAGAATCCGCACTTCTGCAAGAGCGCGCTGTCGCGCTACACGGCCCAGGATTTCCTGGCGCTGGTAAAGAAATACCGCATCGGCCACCATGAAAAGCACAAGGGCCAGCTGTTCTGCAACGACTCGGCCGAGCAGATCATCGCGATGCTGCGCGCCGAATGCGATGCTGGCGGCGTCGAGTGGCGCATGCCGTGCAAGGTGGCGGGCGTGGAGAAAATGGAAAGCGGTTTTTCCATAGACACGGATGGCGGTGAATTGCTGGTCGACAGCGTCGTGGTCGCCACTGGCGGGCTGTCGATCCCGAAGATCGGCGCGACCGACTTCGGCTACCGCATCGCGAAGCAGTTCGACCTGAAGCTGGTCGAGACCCGTCCCGGCCTGGTGCCGCTGACCTTCGACGGCCCCAGCTGGGAACCCTTCGTGCCGCTGGCCGGCATCGCGCTCGAGGTCGAAGTCAGTACCGGCAGCGGCAAAGGAAAGGGCGCCTTGCGCGGCCATTTCCGCGAAGATCTGTTATTTACTCACCGCGGCCTGTCGGGTCCGGCGATCCTGCAGATTTCGAGCTACTGGCAGCCGGGCACGCCGATCGTGCTCGACTTGCTGCCGGAGATGGATGTAGCAGACACCCTGATCGGCATGAAGAAGACCGAGAAAAAGCAGCTGGGCAATGTGCTGGCCCAATGGCTGCCGGCGCGCCTGGCCGATGGCTTGCTGGCAGCCACTGGCTTCGACCCGGCCGCGCGCCTGCCGGACATGGCCGATGCCAGATTGCGCAAGCTGGGTGACGCCATCAACCGCTGGGCCATCGTGCCGACCGGCTCGGAAGGGTATCGCAAGGCCGAGGTGACCCTCGGCGGCGTCGATACCAGGGAATTGTCGCAGCAGACCATGATGGCCAATAAGGTGCCTGGCCTGTACTTTATTGGCGAGACGGTGGACGTCACCGGCTGGCTTGGCGGCTACAATTTCCAGTGGGCCTGGGCCTCGGGCGTGGCAGCCGGACTGGCGCTGGCGGCGGGCTGACATGGCCGTTGTGTCAATTGCGGCACACGGTGATTAACGCTTCCAATGACGCGAAAATGGTGCTAGAATTTCGTTCTTCTCTAAATCCAACGGTTCAATTTTTACATGACCACTATCCGCCTTAAAGAAAACGAGCCGTTCGAAGTCGCAATGCGTCGCTTCAAACGCACCATCGAAAAAACCGGTCTGCTGACTGAACTGCGCGCACGCGAGTTCTACGAAAAGCCAACCGCAGAGCGCAAGCGCAAGCTGGCAGCTGCCGTGAAGCGTCACTACAAGCGCATCCGCAGCCAGCAACTGCCGAAGAAACTGTACTAATCAGACAGTTCAGCCGGCCAAGACCCGGTGACGGCCATGCCTGTCCCGGAGAGTCGCTGATGTCCGCAAACCCGCTTCGGTGTCGCCGCAGCGGGTTTTGTCATTTGTACCCGATACCAATCTGAATACGGAGATTCCATGAGCTTGAAAGAACAACTGACCGAAGACATGAAGGCCGCAATGCGCGCCAAGGAAAGCGGCCGCCTGGCCGCTGTGCGCCTGATCATCGCCGAAGTCAAGCGCAAGGAACTCGACGAGCAGACCGAGCTGAACGATACCCAGGTGCTGGCCGTCATCGAAAAGATGATCAAGCAGCGCAAGGATTCGATCACCCAGTTCGAAGCCGGCGGTCGCGCCGACCTGGCCGACATCGAGAAGGCCGAGATGGCGATCCTGTCGACTTATATGCCTGCCGGCCTGTCTGACGAAGAAATCGCCGCCGAAGTCGCGGCTGCCGTGGCCGCCACCGGCGCCAGCGGTCCGCAAGACATGGGCAAGCTGATGGGTGTGCTCAAGCCGAAGCTGGCCGGGCGTGCCGATATGACGGTCGTGTCGAATCTGGTCAAGAAGGCCCTGGCTGGCGCGTAAGCGGTAAGTTATTGAGGTCGTCAGCTTGAGACCGTCATTCCCGCGAAGGCGGGAATCCAAGCCCGCCGCGTGCCACCAAGATTGGTGCTGATGGCAATGCATGCAAACTTGGGTCCCCGCCTTCGCGGGGGACGACGGGAGGCTGATGGCCAGATACCCAGTACTACCGACGCGCCTGCGCTACACCCCGGCTGCGATTGAAGTTCTCAACTTGTCGCACATCAATTTGCAGCAAGCGCTGCGGTATAGTCTGACTCTAGACAAACACTGTGTAACGCCAAGTGATTCCGCAAACTTTCATCACAGATTTACTTAACCGTGTCGACATCGTCGATATCGTCGGCCGCTACGTCCAGCTGAAAAAGGGCGGGGCCAACTTCATGGGCCTGTGCCCATTCCACAACGAAAAATCCCCCAGCTTCACGGTCAGCCCGACCAAGCAGTTCTATCACTGCTTCGGCTGCGGCGCCCACGGCACCGCGATCGGCTTCCTGATCGAATACTCGGGCATGGGCTTCGTCGACGCCGTGAAGGACCTGGCCCAGAACGTGGGCATGATCGTGCCGGACGCCGACGACCGCATCCCGCCAGCCCAGCGCGCCGCCCAACAGGCCCAGGCACTGGCCCTGACCGATGCGCTGACCCAGGCCTGCAATTTTTATCGCGCGCAACTGCGAGAAGCGCCGAACGCCATCGCTTACCTCAAGAACCGGGGGCTGACCGGCGAAGTGGCCGCTCGCTTCGGCATGGGCTACGCGCCGTCCGGCTGGGACAGCCTGCGCGCGATCTTCCCGGACTACGATGCCCATGTGCTGGTGGAATCCGGCCTGGTGATCGACAAGGTCGACGAGCAGGGCAACCACCAGCGCCGCTACGACCGCTTCCGCGAACGCGTGATGTTCCCGATCCGCAATACCAAAGGCCAGGTGATCGGTTTCGGCGGCCGCGTGCTCGACGGTGGCGAACCGAAATACCTGAACTCGCCCGAAACGCCGCTGTTCCAGAAAGGCCTGGAACTGTACGGCCTGTTCGAGGCGCGCCAGGCGATCCGCGATGCCGGCTATGTGCTGGTGACCGAAGGGTATATGGACGTGGTCGCGCTGGCCCAGCTCGGCTTCCCGCAAGCGGTCGCCACCCTCGGCACCGCCTGCACCACGACCCACGTGCAAAAGCTGCTGCGCCAGACCGACGACGTGATCTTCAGTTTCGACGGCGACCGTGCTGGCCGCAAGGCGGCGCGCCGCGCACTGGAGGCCTGCCTGCCCCAGGTGACCGACGACAAGACGATCAAGTTCCTGTTCTTGCCGCAAGAACACGACCCGGACAGCTTCGTGCGTGAACGCGGCGCCGAAGCATTCGAGCAAGAGATCGCAGACGCCATGCCGCTGTCGCAATTCCTGCTGCGCGAAGTGACGCAGGAACATGACCTCGACACGCCGGAAGGCCGTGCCCACGCCCAGTTCGAGGCCAAGCCGCTGCTGCAGGCGATGACGCCGTCGAGCCTGCGCCTGCAGATCGTGCGTGGCCTGGCCAGCATGACCCAATCGACCCCGGCGGAGATCGAAAGCCTGTTCGAGTTGTCCAAGCCGGTAGCCACCGCGCGCCGCGCGCCGCCACGCCAGGGTCGGCCGGAGCCAGTAGGGCTCGAACTGAAGATGCTGCGCATCCTGGTTGCGCACCCGCACCTGGCGCTGCTGCTCGACGAGACGGCATTGACGGCCTTCGATTATTTTGGCGAAGAAGGCGCTGACCGCCTGCGCCACCTGATCGAGACCGCGCAGGCGCTGGGCGAGCATGGCACGTTCGCGGCCCTGTCCCAGCAGCTCAGGGAGGTGACGACCGAATATGACGGGATGATCGCCGAAATCGCAGCAGAGCCCGAAAATGAAGTCGATGGAGACCGCATTGTTCTGTTAAGTTCCGTGAGGCAGATCAAAATGGATTCGTTAAAACAAGAGCTTAACCAGTTGTTTTCTTCAGGTTTGACCCCAGATCAGGTGAGTGCTCGCTACCGCGAGATTGTCGCTCAGCAAGACCTCCTGGCCCGCGAGGCCGCTGCCGAGATGGCACCCCGATGAACACTTGGCTCCGCCCTGGATCGCCAGGCGCTCGCAACTGGAAAAAGGTGGGGTGCGTGCTATAATAAAACGCTAACTATTGCAACTGTTGAAACGATTTTCGGTTCAATCGGACGCGTGGTGTTTCAGTTAGCGAGGCCCATGGATTTGTGCCTGCAGGATGATGTAAGGTAACAAAACTTTATTTTTAACCATCGTAAAGTTAGTCGTTGTGACATCGAAAGCGCCTGTGCCAACCAAGAAACCCGAAACCAACGTGGCTGCGAAACCCACGAGAGCGTCTGCCGCCAAGGCGGACAATTCGCAAGACAAGGCCGAGGTTCGTACGGCGAACCCAGCGCCTGTCAGCCAGACGACCGATGCGGCCACCCTGGCCGCGATCGATACGTCGGGCTACGTCCTGCCTTCCGTCAAGGTGCCGGGACGCCGGGGTCGCAAGCCGAAAGAATTCACTCCCGAAAACGACGAGATCGCCGCGTTGAACGCGGTCGAGCGCGCTGAACTGAAGGCGGCGGACAAGGCCAAGGCCAAGGACCGCAAAGCCAAGGAGAAGGCGCTGCTCAAAGACGCGTTCTCGTCCGATACCGAGGCCAGCGAAGAAGAGCTCGAGCTGCGCCGCAACAAGCTCAAGGCCCTGATCAAGTCGGGCAAGGAGCGCGGCTTCCTCACGTATTCCGAGATCAATGACCACCTGCCCGAGAATATCGTCGATCCGGAAGCGATCGAAGGCATCATCGGCACCTTCAACGACATGGGCATCGCCGTGTACGAACACGCGCCGGATGCCGAAACGTTGCTGCTGTCTGACAATGTGCCGAACGTCACGAGCGACGATGAAGCCGAGGCTGCGGCCGAGGCGGCGCTGTCGACGGTCGATTCCGACTTCGGTCGCACCACCGATCCGGTCCGCATGTATATGCGCGAGATGGGCTCGGTCGAGCTGCTGACACGCGAAGGCGAGATCGAGATCGCGAAACGCATTGAAGATGGCCTGAAGGACATGATCCAGGCGATCTCCGCGTGCCCGGTGACCATCGCCGAGATCATCGACGCCGCCAACAAGATCGAGCGCGACGAGATCAAGATCGACGAGATCGTCGACGGCATGGTCGACCCGGAGGAAGGCGAAGACACGTCGCCGAGCGCCGTTGTCCCGGCCGCGACCGATTCCGACGACGATGAGGAAGACGAGGAAGAAGAGGAAGAGGAAGAAGAGGAAGAAGAAGCCTCGACCGGTACCGGCGCCGCCGCGGGTTACTCGGCCGAGCAGCTCGAAGCCCTCAAGCAATCCGCCCTCGGCAAGTTCGACGAGATCGGCCAGCAATTCGACAAGATGCGCAAGGCGTTCGAGAAGGACGGCTACAACTCGAAAGCCTACGTCAAGGCGCAGGAAGCGATCTCGAACGAGCTGCTGGGCATCCGCTTCACGGCCAAGGTCGTCGAGAAACTGTGCGACACGCTGCGCGGCCAGGTCGACGAAGTACGCCACATCGAGAAGCAGATCCTGGACGTCGCGGTGAACCGCTGCGGCATGCCGCGCGCCCACTTCATCAAGGTCTTCCCGGGCAATGAAACGAACCTGGAATGGGTCGACGGCGAAGTCAACGCCGGCCACGCCTACAGCGCCATCCTGGGCCGCAACATCCCGACGATCAAGGAACTGCAGCAACGCCTGATCGACCTGCAAGCGCGCGTCGTGCTGCCATTGCCAGACCTGCGCAACATCAACCGTCAAATGGCGGCTGGTGAGATGAAGGCTCGCAAGGCCAAGCGCGAAATGACCGAGGCGAACTTGCGTCTGGTGATTTCGATCGCCAAGAAGTACACGAATCGCGGCCTGCAGTTCCTCGACCTGATCCAGGAAGGCAATATCGGCCTGATGAAGGCGGTGGACAAGTTCGAGTACCGTCGCGGCTATAAATTCTCGACGTATGCGACGTGGTGGATCCGCCAGGCGATTACCCGTTCGATCGCGGACCAGGCGCGCACGATCCGTATTCCGGTGCACATGATCGAAACGATCAACAAGATGAACCGGATCTCGCGTCAGATCCTGCAAGAGACCGGCGCGGAACCGGATCCGGCGACGCTCGCGATCAAGATGGAAATGCCGGAAGATAAGATTCGCAAGATCATGAAAATCGCGAAAGAGCCGATTTCCATGGAAACGCCGATCGGTGACGACGACGATTCGCATCTGGGCGATTTTATCGAGGACAACAATACGCTGGCGCCGTCGGATGCTGCGCTGCATGCGTCGATGCGTGGGGTGGTGAAGGATGTGCTTGATTCGTTGACGCCGCGTGAGGCCAAGGTGCTGCGCATGCGTTTCGGGATCGAGATGTCGACTGACCACACGTTGGAAGAGGTGGGCAAGCAGTTTGACGTGACGCGTGAGCGGATTCGCCAGATCGAGGCGAAGGCGTTGCGCAAGCTGCGTCATCCATCGCGCTCGGACAAGCTGAAGAGCTTCCTCGAAGGCAGCAGCTGATTGTTGTTGGTCAAGACTTGACGTACGCGCAGTAAAGGCAATATGCTCTCGCCACTTCGCTCATCCGGTTTTACATTGATGAGCCGGTGGCGAGTTCTACTTCCACCGTTCCAGTTTCTGGGCCTCTAGCTCATGCTTGGTTAGAGCAGCGGACTCATAATCCGTTGGTGCCGTGTTCGACTCACGGGAGGCCTACCAATAAAATCAAGGGCTTACGTTGCTGTGCGTTCTTGAGTTCCTTAATGCCTGATGGCTGTGTAGGCGCTATGTAGGCATTTTCTTTCTCTCTTCCGTTCTCCTTGTGTCAAGCAATCCTGGAAGAAGCGGCTGCGCAGTTCTTAAGCATGTTCGTTACTGCCGCAAGATAACCAAAAACTGGAATAACAGGTTGCGCTGGGATCGTTGCTCTCTTGAATAATTTCCGTGCGGAGAGGAACGGCCCGGCCTGTTCCGGCATTGCAGTTGCGTCCAAATTCGGTCGCACATATGAAAACTTTGTACTATCCTATTGCCTTTTACCAAGTAAATTGGCCTGGCGATGACCAAAAACAGCAGTGAAAGCGAAATCCTAACGATCAAGGAAGTCGCCGAATACCTGAAGGTCACAGAGCGGACGATGTATCGGCTCGCAGCTGCTAAGGGCATCCCTTGCTTCAAGGTCGGCGGGACGTGGCGTTTGCGGCAAACCGACATTGATGCTTGGATCACTGCAATCTCGAACGATGCGGAGGGAACGCATTGATCTCCGCCTACCATGCCAAATACTATGCCTACGAGCTGACGCGGCGACACGCCGCAGATGGCGTAGCTCGGCTGTCCCAATCGCTGTTCGATGCCAGCGTTGATCTCAACCCGCATCAGATTGAGGCAGCGCTATTCGTCCTTCGGAACCCATTGCAGGAAGGCGTGCTGCTGGCTGACGAGGTGGGTCTGGGGAAGACCATCGAAGCCGCGCTGGTGGTTTGTCAGTACTGGGCGGAGCGTCGTCGTCGGCTGCTGGTCATATGCCCGGCCAGCCTGCGCCAGCAATGGGCGCAGGAGCTGCACGACAAGTTCGCTGTGCCCACCACCGTGGTGGATGCCGTTTCTCTGCGCAAGCAGTCTGCTGGCGACATGCTCGCCACCCTGCAGCGGCTGGTTGGCAAGTCGGTCGTGATCATGTCCTACCAGTTTGCGGCCAAACTGGAAGCTGAGCTACGTGCCGTGCCCTGGGATGTGGTGGTTATCGACGAGGCGCACAAGCTCCGCAACGCTCACCGCGCCAGCAACCGTACTGGGCAGGCGCTCAGACGCGCACTACAAGGGCGCAAGAAGCTGCTTCTCACCGCCACGCCGCTGCAGAACTCGCTGATGGAGCTGTACGGCTTGTCTACGCTGATTGACGAGCACCTGTTCGGCGACGAGACTGCCTTCCGCAAGCAGTTCATGAACAGCGGGACGGGCCTTGACGAACTGCGTGGGCGTCTCGCCAGCTTCGCCAAACGCACACTGCGCCGCGACGTGCTGGAATACATCAAGTACACCGAGCGCAAGGCCCTCACCCAGCCGTTCATCCCCACCGACGACGAGCAGGCGCTGTACGAGCGCATCTCGGCCTTTCTGCAAAAGGAAGACTCGTACGCGCTGCCCAAGCAGCAGCGCCACCTCACAGCACTGATATTGCGCAAGCTGTTGGCCTCCAGTTCGCACGCCGTTGCTGCCACGTTGGTCACCATCCGCGAGCGACTGCAGGGCTTGCTCACTGTAGACAAAACGGAAGACGACGGCAGCCAACTGGTCGAACAGCTCATTGCCGAGGACGACTTGGAGCAGGACTATCTGGAAGAGGAAGCCAGCGAGGCCGACGAAGACGCTAAAGCCTCAACGCCCACGCCAGTGGAAGACAATAAGACGGGCGCGGCAAAAGATGCGCATGTCGTCCGCGCTGCTATCAGCGCCGAGATCGCGGAGCTGACCGCATTCGTCGATGCCGCGCAAGCACTGCAAACCGACACCAAGGCGCAGGCGCTACTGAAGGCGCTTAGCTTGGGCTTCAGCAAGATGGCCGAGCTGCGCGCGCCACGCAAAGCCATCATCTTCACAGAGTCCAAGCGCACGCAAGAGTACCTGCACCGCTTTCTCGCCGCCAACGGCCACGCGGGCAAGTTGGTTCTGTTCAGCGGCACTAACAATCATGAAGACTCTACCGACATCTACCAGCGCTGGTTGGAATTGTACAAACGCACGGATCGCGTCACCGGGTCGCCGCAAGTAGATCGCCGTACCGCGCTGATCGACCATTTCCGTAAGGACGACGGCACCGGCGCGGAAATCATGATCGCCACCGAAGCAGCTGCCGAAGGTGTTAACCTCCAGTTCTGCGCGCTCATCATCAATTACGACCTGCCGTGGAACCCGCAGCGAGTCGAGCAGCGCATTGGCCGCTGTCATCGCTACGGCCAGCGTTTCGACGTGGTAGTCATTAACTTCCTCAACACCCGCAACCAGGCTGATCAGCGCGTGCTGGAACTGCTCACTGAGAAATTCAACTTGTTCTCCGGCGTGTTCGGTGCGAGCGATGAAGTGCTGGGCCGCATTGAAGGCGGCCTCGACTTCGAGAAACGCATCCTTCAGATCTACGAAACCTGCCGCCAGCCCGAACAGATCGAAGCCGCTTTCAATGCCCTGCAAGCGGAGCTGGAAGAAGTCATCGTGGACCGCATCAAAGACACCCAGTCCCAACTGCTAGAGAACTTCGATGAGGACGTTCACGACCGCCTCAAACTGCGTCTTCAAGATGCCGAAGCGCGGCTCGACAAACTGGGGCGCTGGTTCTGGGGTGTCACCTGCTTTGCGTTGGACGGCCGCGCGCGCTTCGACGAGCAGTCCTACGCGTTCTCTCTGAGCACGCCACCGTCCGGCATCGCCACAGGCCGCTATCAGCTCATTCGCGCCAATATTCAACATCAAGCGCAGCCGGACATGCTGGCGCACGCTTACCGCCTCAGCCACCCGCTCGGGGAGTGGAGCATTGATACCAGCCTGAATGCAGAAACGCCCATCGCCACCTTGAAGCTCGACTACAGCAAACACGGCGCACGGGTTTCGGTCATCGAGAGACTGCGCGGTATGTCCGGTTGGCTGACGCTGGTCTGTCTCAAAGTCACCGCCTTCGAGACCACCGAGGCGCTGCTGTTCTCCGGTCTCGCTGATGATGGTCAAGTGTTGGATCAGGAAGCCTGCGAAAAGCTGATGGCCATTCCAGCAGCAGACAAACCTACCCCTTTGTGCACCGCCGTGCCCGAGGCACTGCTGGCTAACAGCCAGCGCGCACTCAAAGCCACCACTGCCCAGGTCCTGGAAGCCAATCAGCGCCTTTTTAATGGAGAACGAGACAAGTTGGAACGGTGGGCCGACGATAAGTTGCTGGCCGCAGAGGAAACCCTGAAAAACATCAAGGCACGCATCGCACAGTTAAAGCGCGACGCTCGCAAAGCTGTCACCTTGCAGGAGCAAGACAGCATTCAGCGCGATCTGTCGGAGTTGGAGCGCCAGCAGCGCAAACAGCGCCAACAAATTTTTGATGTGGAAGACGAAATCATTGCCCGGCGCGATGAACTGATTGAAACGCTACATCAGCGGATGCAGGAAAAAACCAAAACTCGAACACTTTTCACCCTGCGTTGGCAGTTGGTGTAAACGAAACAAACCATAGGATCAAAGGACATTGCATATGGCAGAAAATAATATTGAACTAGGCTACAGCCCCGATGCACTAGCCGAGCGCCAAGCCAAACTATTGGCTCTGCTGCGCCAGACCGCGCCAGAAGTCATCAGCGACAACCAAATTAACATTGAGAAGCTCAAAGAGCTGATCGGCCAGGATCACATTGCCCCAGCTGAACACTACGAGCTTTTATGGGCAGGCAAAGCCGCCGCCCGGCGCGAAATCCAGAAAGCCACCAGCCACACCCTGCTGCCCGCCGTCAGCAACCCGCCGCAAGCGCCGCATATGTTGATCGAGGGCGAAAACCTCGAAGTGCTGCGCGCATTGCAAAAGTCCTACCACGGCAAGGTCAAGATGATCTACATCGACCCGCCGTACAATACCGGCAACGACAGCTTTGTCTATCCCGATGATTATTCCGAAACGCTCGATGAGTATTTAAAGCGCACGGGCGAAAAAAACGAAGAGGGGTATCTGAATAAACAAAGCTTGTGGAAAAAGAATACGAAGGAAAGCGGTCAATATCACAGCGCCTGGTTATCAATGATGTATCCGCGCTTATATTTGGCGCGGAATTTGTTATGTGATGATGGTGTTGTGTTTGTCAGTATTGGCGATGACGAACTGCAAAATACACTACTTTTGCTTGACGAAATATTTGGGCAGGAAAACAAGTGCGCCACATTTACATGGAAATCTAGAGCAAAACCTACGAATGCAGGCGAAGCGAAGTACAGGCCGCAGAAAGTTGCAGAATATGTTCTCTGTTATGCAAAGAGGAATGGGGGTTCGCTGAAATTCAATGTAACCAGTGCTAAAGAACGTGTTTATCCGCATAAAGATGAAAAAGGGCAGTACAGAACAACAACAATCCTAACCTCGAACAGAGGAATGTTTAAACGTGAAACTATGAGGTTTGAAATTGCGGGATTCAGACCTGGCGATGATCAAAGATGGAAGGCTGGCTTCGATGAAATAAGTAAATATCATTCAGAAGGTCGCCTCGGTTTTAACGACGAAGGATTGCCGTTTCTGAGGCACTATGAAGATGATGAAAGCGAAGCACTGTATCCGCTTTATACCTTTGTTGATCCCGACCTAACAGGAACAGCCGAATCTGGAAAAAGCGATTTAAATTCGTTGATTGGAACGAATCACGGCTTTGACACGGTCAAGCCTGTAAATCTATTGCGTTATTTGATCGCATCATCAACAGATACAAATGATATTATTTTAGATTTTTTCGTAGGTAGCGGAACAACGGCACAAGCAGTTATGGAGCTCAACCTCGAAGGCGGCGGCAACCGCCAGTGCATTTGTGTGCAAATGCCCGAAGCTCTAGACGCGACCAGCGAAGCCTTCAAAGCAGGCTATCGCACAATTGCAGACATTACCCGCGCCCGTATCGACAAGGTGATCGCCAAACTTAAGGCCGAGCATCCCGACAAAACCACCGATCTGGCGTGTGCTCAGTTCACCTTGGCGCCTTCCAATTTCAAGGTGTGGCGCGGCGATGTAAGTGACGCGGCTGCGTTGCGTGAAACGCTCGATCTGTTCCAGAGCGCCGAGAAAAGCGGCCATGCGCCTGAAGCAACGGATGCTCAGACAGCGATGCTCGCCGAGTTGTTGTTGAAGCACGGCTTGGGTGCGTTGGGCGTGCACGCCATCAGCAAGCCAGTGCAACTCGCCGGGCTGACTGTGCATCGGGTGTTGATGTACAACGACAAGCAGCTCTGGCTGTGCTTTGCGCCTTACACCTCGGCTTTGAAGGACGAGATCGTCAAGGCGCGGCCGGCGCAGGTAGTGTTGCTGAATTCCTGCTTTGTGGGCGACAAGGCCGACGAGCTGCTATCCAACCTGCAGCTGGAATTGGCAGGGCTGGATATTGGCCTGTCTGTAATCTGAAGGGCCGCATTATGACTCGAACTATGAAGTTGCAGTTCTCGCATCAGGCCTACCAGAAGCGTGCGGTAGAAGCGGTAGTGCAAGTGTTTGATGGGCAGCCTTTGGCCAAGTCGGATTTCTCGCTGGCGGGGCAAGCCGCCAGCGTGGAGTATGCCAGCGACGGTAGCATTGGCAACGCGCTAAAGCTTTCGGACGAAACTTTGCTGGCCAATGTGCAGAAGGTGCAGCAAGCCAATAGCGTGACGGTGTCGGCCGCGCTAGTGACGTCTGTGTCTGACAACGGCAAAGAACAGTTTTGCCCGCTGAACTTTACGCTGGAGATGGAGACCGGGACCGGCAAGACCTATACCTTCATCAAGACAATGTACGAGCTGAACAAGGTGTATGGGTTCAGGAAGTTTGTGATCGTGGTGCCCAGCGTGGCGATTCGTGAAGGCACGATGAAAAACTTGCAGGTCACGCGCGAGCATTTTGCGCTGGATTATGCCAATGTGCCGTGTGTGCCGATGCTGTTTGACAGTGGAAAGCTCAGCGACTTGCGCCACTTTGCGCAAAGCGATGCACTCAGCGTGCTAGTGATCAATATCGACAGCTTCACGAAAGACAGCAATAAGATTAACCAGAAGGGTGAGCGGGCATTTGCGCCGATCGAATACATCAAGGCGGTGAATCCAATCGTGATCGTGGATGAGCCACAGAACTTTGAAACCGACATCCGCCGCCGTGCCCTGATGGAGCTGAACCCGCTGTGCACGCTGCGCTACTCCGCCACTCACAAGAACCCCTACAATCTGCTGTATTCGCTGAACCCTGTGCAGGCTTACGACCTCGGCCTGGTTAAGCAGATTGAGGTGGACGGCGTGCTGGCCGACGATAGCCATAACCATGCCTTCATTAAGCTACTCGGCATCGATGCGAAAGCGAAGGGCATTAGCGTCAAGGTGAGCATCGATGTCAACGAGAAGGCCGGCGTAAGGCGCAAGGAGCTCACGTTGAAGCTGGGCGACGACCTGCTCGAAAAATCCAAGGGCCGCGATGTATATGCCGATGGTTACATCCTCAACGAAATCCGCGCAGAGGATGAGGAGATCGAGTTTTCGGGCGGGCGGGTGCTGAGCCTGCACGCGCAGCAAGGTGGGCTGGAAGAGGACGTGATGCGCTTTCAGATAGAGCGCACGGTCGCCGCTCACTTCGCTAAGCTGAAGAACCTGAAAGGCATTGGCGTCAAAGTGTTGAGCCTGTTTTTCGTCGACAAGGTGGCCAACTATCGCGCTTTTGATGCAGACGGCAATTCGGTGTCGGGCAAGTTCGCGGTGTGGTTTGAAGAAGCCTTTAACAAGTACGCCAGCATGCCAAAGTACAAGGGCTTGATCCCCCACGCCGCGAGCGCCGTGCACAACGGTTATTTTTCTGGCGACAAAAAGGGAAAAGGCGCGGCTGCCAAGACCATCTGGGTGGACACTAAGGGCAATATTGCCAAGGACGATGACACTTACGCCCTTATTATGAAAGAAAAGGAACGTTTGCTGAGTGTCGATGAGCCCTTGCAGTTCATCTTCAGTCACTCAGCGCTGCGCGAAGGTTGGGACAATCCGAATGTGTTCCAGATTTGCACGCTGAACGAAAGCCACAGTGCCCTGAAAAAGCGTCAGGAAATCGGCCGTGGCCTACGTCTCTGCGTGAACCAGAAGGGCGAACGGGTTCAAGACAAGCGCGTCAATGTACTGACTGTGATTCCGAATGAAAGCTACGAAGCCTTTGCCAAAGCACTGCAGACCGAAATCGAGGAAGAAACCGGTGTAAGCTTTGACAAGCGCGTGAAGAACGCCCGCGCCAAGGCACGGGTGAAACGCAAAACGCTCAGTGCAGAAGAAGAGGCGCTGTTCAAGGCGATCTGGCAGAAGATCAGCTACCAGACGCGCTACAGCGTCAAGCTCGATACTCCAGAGTTGATCAAGCAGTGCGTCGAAGCGCTGGCGGATGTGAATCAGTACCCCAAGGTTCAGCCGCCAAAAATCCGCGCCCTGAAGGCCAAGATTGTCATGCGCAAGGATGGGGTGAGTGGCGTGGAAGTCGGCACGGATAGGTCTAATGCTCAACAGGAAGAGATTACTGTTCCCGATGTATATGCCTACATCCAGAACCGCGTACATTTATCCCGCGCATCTGTCTTTGCGATTCTGGATGGGTCGGGCAGGCTTGGCGAATTGTTGATCAACCCGCAGGCGTTTCTCGATACCGCTATAGCAGCGATCAAGAATTGCCTGCAAGCGTTGCTGGTGAAAGGGATTGAATACCACCAGATCAATGGCCGTCGCTATGAAATGGCGCTGTTCGATGAAGAGCTGGAAACCTATCTGAGCAGCATTTACCCGCCTGCAAATGACGAACTGACAACGCCGATCTGCAAAACCCTGCTTGAAGCCCAGCCGGTTGATGAAGGCAAGAACCCCGTGGGTGATGCTTTCAGTTGCGTGCTGAGCGAAAGCGAGCCGGAAAGCAAATTCGCACACGATTGCAGCATCGACGAGCGAGTGAAGTTTTTCTTCAAGCTGCCCGGTGAGTTCAAAATCGCAACCCCGCTGGGAACCTATAACCCGGATTGGGCTGTGGTGTTTGAAAACGACGCCCGCGTTTATTTCGTCGCGGAAACCAAGTCTAGTACGGTTACGGGCGAGCGGAGGAGTAAGGAAAACCTGAAGATCGAATGTGGCCGCGAGCACTTCAAGCTGATGTCGGACGTTGTTTTTAAGGATGTCAAGACGCTGGAACAGCTTATTGTCTAGGGGGAAAGGGTGGGGCGAGCATGATCTGTCAATGACGTCAACTTGAAAACGTCATCAGCCTAGTGATCAATCGCTCAGCCTGCTCGACCATCATCCTGACCTTACGCAAGCACATAATAGCTAAACTACTCGAAAGCATAAGCGCACGCCTGCTCCCTCGGGCAAACGTGCGCTACCTCGACTAGACCGCTGAGTGGACTGCCACTACTGGGGTAAACATTTCTGACCTATTTTGGCGTCGAGGCCGTTAATGGACACTAACTACTGTGCTAACCGTTCAAGTGCTAACCGCGCTTGTCGGCTTCACGATCCGCATTACGCTTGCCCGGGAGATACAGTATTCCTTGGCCAGCGCGCTAATTGACTATCCAGCTAGATGTCGCTTGGCCATCGCTATGCGTTGCCCTTCGGTCGTGCTGGTGGGTCGCCCCAAAATCTTGCCCTCCGCCTTGGCACGCGCAAGGCCAGACTGGGTACGCTCCACCAAAAGGTCACGCTCCATCTCGGCGACGGCTGCCAGCATTTTCAGCACCAGCTTACCCACCGTGCTAGCGAGGTCGAGCTTGCCAAGCTGCAAGATAATCACTTCGATGCGCCGCGCCGCCAGGATCTCGATCGTGGTGCCGACGTCTTTCGCATCTCTACCAAGTCGGTCCAGTTTTGTGACCACCAAAGTCTCGCCGTCCCGGATTTTGCCAAGCATTTCGGCGAACTCCGTGCGTTGAAACGCCGACACTTTCCCGACACCCCCTCATCCGCAAACCGATATTCGACCGCGTAGCCGGCCGCTTCGATTTCGCGACGCTAGTTCTCCGTAGTCTATTCCTTGGTACTGACCCGAGCGTATCCGAAAACCGCCATTTTTCACTCCCGCATTGTTAGTAAGTGTTCAATAACCACCATATCATATATGAACATGTTCAGAAAATAATATTATTATTTTTTTAACATCTCATGAGTATGGATTTTCGAGTGTTCAAAAATGGTAATTTATGGACAGCCAGATCGCCGAATTTGGTATGCAATGAGCATTGACAGTCAGCGAATAGTTTCATAGTATGTTGCATTGAATGCAATCTTTATTGCATTCGATCTATGATGAAACTTGGAGATCAAGATGAATTTTGGAGATGGCGAACGAGCCTATCTACAGGAGATGCGGATGATCTCGACTGACAATGCCGGGAATGAAATATTTGTAGGATTGACCGTCGAAGAATCAGCCGAGTATTACACATTTACGCGATTGAATCAGCGGCCCGATAGGGGCCATGAAGGTAAGGGTCGTTATCTTGAACTTCACGAGAAGCATGAGAGAACGCGTCTAGCTATATTAGGTGCTGAGGTATCGGCGCGGCACGATACATCGCCAAGGCATTAGCAGATGCTTCAAGTCGTAGCAATCGTGATTGGTGGCTAGCCTTAGAACTGAACGCGAAGACGAAAACAATCGATAGGATGTCAGCACATGGCCCAAGAGGCGATTAGTAAGTTCTTCAAACGATTAGGGTTTCCATTGAACAATGATCGCAACTCCTGGGGGGCGGTCAGCGGCGACGCTATTCTGCTTCGGACATGGAGTGACGAGTTCACACGAGTTGATCGTCGGGTTATTGTTTTGAAGGATTATAGGAAACCGGGAGGAACAACGTCTGTTGGATTGAACGAACGAAAGGAACATCTGCGTGCGTTGTGGAAGGGCGGAAATCCTGGTTATGTGGTCATCATCACACCCGCTCCCAGCGACACAGATGGCACCCGTAAGATTGGTCCATTCCGCAACGATGTGGTATTCCCAATCGAACGTCTGGTTGAAGAGGGGAGCATCTTCGCCGTTTTAGGTGCCCCAGTGCCTATTAGCACACTAGAACAAGATATGCAGACTCGTAGAGTCGCAATCAATGAAGCTGAAGTTCCTGCCGCGCTACTTCCGAAAGCCAAGGGTGAGCCGGATGACGCTGACGCAAAGCGTGCGTTTAAGGCTGCAGAAATACGCGATTACTTGATCTATGCAGCCTCTAGAAAGACGAAAATTAGATATGGGGAACTTTTTGCCGCATTCGATCTGAACTTTCGTACCCTCACACCCTTCCTTAGAACGGTAGGGCGTGGCTGTGTTGATAGCGGCGAGCCGATACTGACGTCAATCGTTGTATTGGCGAATGGGAGATGCGCGGGTGGATTTGACAGTGAATTCGGCGTGAATGAGGAAGCTGAGCGCGCAAGGGTTTTCGGACACTGGGCTCCTGTCTCAGCCGCTCGCGCCGGAACAGAGTGGACTGACGAGGAGCTAAGTGCGCTGGTATCTCTTTACAGAGAGATGATGCAACTTGATGTCTCTGGTATCCCTTTTAGCGAGAGGAGCTACTGCCAGCAGCTTGCAGATCGCTTCGGTCGAGACGATGGAAGCTACTCGCACTACATGCAGAACATCTCTTACCTGCTTGATCAGCGAGGGCTGGCATGGCTGAAAATGATAAATCCACGAAGGAACGTTAGCACTGAGGACGAGTCCCGCTTGCTTGCGTTTCTTGAGGAATTATTCAATGAGTTGACACCACCTTTGGCCCTCCCCGAAGAGGTTGGTGACCATCCTATGATTATTGAAGGTGCGAAGAAGCAAATCGTCGTCAATGCCTATGAGCGCGATCCAACCGCCAAGCCGCGGTGCATCAGACGTTGGGGAACCATCTGTTGTGTATGCGATTTCGACTTCGGGGCCGTGTACGGCGAACTCGGCGAAGGCTTCATTCACGTCCATCACTTAAATCCCATCGCATCCATCGGGGAAGAGTACGAGCTCGACCCTGAGAACGATCTTCGTCCCGTCTGCCCCAACTGCCATTCCATGCTTCATCGCAGGAAGGACACGCTCTCGATCGAAGAACTGAAGGCGCTGTTGCGTTTAAGGTTCACGAAGGCGTACCGGTAAGAGCGCTGGTTTGGCTGCTGTCCCTACAGGCAGCGCCGTCTGGTATGCCTGTCGTAAATGTAGCCAGCTCTTAGAAAAAAGCAGACCATCGCATTACCCAACTGTAAGTCAACTAGGTTCAGTATGGTCAGCATATAGCAGCGAGCCCGAAAGTAAGAGAGAACAGAGTGCACCTTGCCAAACTGGTTATTAAAAATTTTCGTAAGCTGAAACATGCAGAGCTGTCGTTTCAAGCGGGGCTAAACGTCCTAGTTGGTGGCAACAATGTCGGCAAGACAGCCGTAGTTGACGCGTTACGTGCTCTGCTGGCCGGTTATGACGAGCCTTACCCGCGCCTAAGTGAGGACGATGTGCACAGGCCCAATGGCGGGACTCCATCAGGTGATATCGTGTTCGAGTACGTATTCGCGGGGCTAAGTCTCGACGATGAAGCGGACTTCCTGGCTGCACTTGTGCCCGGTGTTTCTGGCGGGCTTGATGCACACATCAAGATACGCTACTCGGAGGCCGACAAAGCCGGTCGCTTGCGCGCCAAACGCTGGTGCGGCGAGAACGAGGATATGGGCCTGACTGCGGACATGATGGAAAACTTGCGGGGCGTATATTTGCCGCCGCTTCGTGATGCCTCCCAAGGCCTGAAACCGGGTCGTACCAGCCAGCTTGCACGCCTACTGCAGCTCTTGGCGGATGATACTGGCATTGACGGCATCAACCAGGCTCTCCGAGAACTCGATAGCAAGTTAAAGGTGCACTTGCCCATCGTTAATACGCATGAAGCTATCAATATCCGGCACAAAACGATGCTTGGGCCACAGCTCGCGCAGCTTTTGGAAGTCGGACTAAGCGCTAGCGACTTCAAGAGCTTGAAGTCCAGATTGTCGCTACTTGTGGATTCCTTCGAGATCGAGCAGAACGGGTTGGGTTTTAACAACTTAGTCTATATGGCGGTCGTGCTGAGTGAGCTGACCAAAAATCCCGACGCCTGCTACCGTGGCTTGATTGTAGAGGAGCCCGAGGCACACCTGCATCCTCAACTTCAGGCCGTGTTGCTCCAATACCTGCAATCCATACAGGTGATTGAAGGAGAAAAGCCCGTTCAGCTCTTCGTAACGAGCCATTCACCAAATTTTGCGAGCATCGCAGACCTCAATAGCCTGGTATGCTTTGTCGACACAGGCGCCGCAGTGGAAACCTTTCTTCCGCGTAGCATAGTATTTAACAAAGGCAAGCGCGAGAAGCTGGAGCGATATCTCGATGTCACACGCGCTGAGCTCTTCTTCGCCCGCCGCGTCATCTTCGTGGAGGGAGCAGCCGAACTCATGATGGTAAGTGCTCTGGCCAAACGCATCGGCTGCGACCTACGTCAGCACGGCGTAAGCCTCATCAGTGTTGAGGGGTTAAACTTCGATTCTTTCCTGCCCCTATTCGGAAACACTGCATTGAAGATTCCTGTCGCGGTGTTGACTGATGCTGACCCTGTGCCGCCCAAAGCTGAGTCCCAGGCCGGCATTGACGCGGTACCCGTAGCTAGCGTGTCCTTACCGGCGTCTGTCATCGGAAGTGTCGACGTCTCTGAACAGGAAGAGGATGACGACGATACCGAACCCCTTTATCCGGCCCCTGGTGATGTCATTACCGTCTCGGCCAATACCGCGAAGATGAAGGGCTGCGAGGACGCGTATGTTAAGGTCTTCCATGGCCTCAAAACTTTTGAATACGACCTAGCGTTGGAGGCCACTAATCGCACGGCCATGCTCAAGGCGTTAGCCGAGCTGCACCCAAAGATCGCAAAGTCACTGGCCGTTGCCGTTGATGGGGAAGTCGACGACGCTGCAAAGGCTAAAGCACTGTTCTGCGGCATGTTTGAACGTCCGAGAAACAACATCCAAAAAGGCAGTTTCGCCCAAGCCCTGGCGCAGTTCATTTCGGACGATAAGGTACCGTTCACGGTGCCGGCGTATATCCAGGCTGCCATTAACCATGCGTGCCAATTGACGGCGCTCCCGAAGCCATGAGCACGTTGACACCCGAGCAGCAGGCCGTGGTCGATGCGCCGATGGTGCCGCTGTGCGTCATCGCCTGTGCTGGCAGCGGTAAGACAAAGACGGCTGTGCATCGTCTCATGCAGATGCGCCGTAACCTTGGTGCTGCGCGGGGCCGCGTAGCGCTGCTGTCGTTCTCTAATGTCGCGGTTGACACCTTTCGTAAGGCCTACAGCGATCTTGCAAGCAGTCTTCCCGCTACCGCCGGACGGTCGCGGGTCGACATTGACACGTTAGATGGCTTCATTACCACCAACATCATTCGCCCGCATGGCCATCGGATCATGACAGCCGTGCGTCCAGCCTTTCTAGTAACAGGGAATGAGGCCTTTCTAGAGGGCTACAAGTTCTCGACATCGTCGTTTCCCCAGCCAGTCACTTCGTTGCAAGTGGCATTTATGGGCGATGAAGAGGTCTTCTTCCACATTCGCAACGACCAGATAGAGTACGTGGACAAGTCGACGGCGCGCAACCTAATCGTGAAGCTGGCAAGGACAGGCGCATACACGCATGACTTAGGACGGTACTGGGCTTACCGGACGCTGAAGGATAGGCCTGAACTGCTAGCTGCGGTCGCTCGCAGGTATCCGCATATCATGATCGACGAGGCTCAAGATATCGGAACGGTGCACCAGGCCATCCTGGAATTACTTATCGGTGCAGGCTCTTTCGTGACGCTCATCGGCGATCCTAACCAAGGCATCTACGGGTTCGCAGGTGCCAACGGAAAGTTCCTTACCGACTATCATCAGCGCACTTACGTTCAGCGACATTCGTTGCAACAGAATTTTCGATCGGCGCCCAACATCGTCTCTCTGGCTAACAGTCTGTGCGGGCGCTGCGATGTTGCGGATCGGCCTGCTCCCGGCATGCTGCATGGCGCCTTCTTCATGGGCTACAAGCGCGACCAGCACTCACAACTCATCGCTGCGTTTCACGAAGCGATGTCCGCTGCCGGCGTCAACGCCAAGCGCTCCGGCATTCTCTGTCGAGGCAAAGGTCTTGCGAAGACGCTGCGCGGCGACGCTGCCCCAGTCGGTCAGGGCGTCGTTAAGACGCTCGCCGCTGCTGCAGTCCTACGTGATCGGAGGAGGGACTACCTGCAGGCCTTCCAGCGCGTTGCCGTTGCCATAGTCGCTTTGTTGAACAGTCCGCCCGATGGGCTTGTGAGCAGGATTACTCAGCATTCCAGCTATCCACAGGATCGCAATCTCCGTAAGGAGATATGGGCATTCACCCGTGATGCCGTCAGCGGACTCCCGCCCTCATCATTGATCGCCGATACGCAGTGGCACCCTGTGCTACTAAAACGCATCAAGATTCTCCTCGCCCGACTAGAGAAGAATTTTGGCCTAAGGGCTGCCGACAATATTGGGCGCAAGCTGTCAAAAAGGGCACTAACGAGCGTGCCGCTCGCAAGCACGGAGGACTTTGCGGACAACAAAGCAGGGATGCTGCGGGTAGATACTGTGCACAAGTCGAAGGGAGAAAGCCTAGATGCCGTCCTCTACATGACACTCAAAGAACATGCGCAAGCCCTGCTGGACGGGGTCAATACCGAGGTCGGCCGCATCGGTTATGTCGCCGCAACTCGGGCTCGAGATCTGCTCTGGGTAGCTGTGCCGCACAATTCATTGAAAGAGCTCCGGCCAGCTTTCCTAGCTAGAGGTTTAGAGGAGGTGAGTATCGCTGCAGCATCAGTGCTGCCAACGGCGGTGGCGAAGTGCCCACGCACCTGATCTAACTTACGCTACCTGTCATTTCTGCCAAACGGGGTGTATGCAGACCGTGTCGGACTAGTTCCCAAAGCCAAGTTCTGCTGGCACGACCACCTCATTGGTCGGTTACAAGGTTCTTGTTACAGTCTTTCCCATTTGCGTTTTTTGCCAAATGGGAGCTCGGATGGCAGAGTCTTTAAGCCAGCAGTGAGGTCATAGTTCCCCGAGCATAGCAGCCCAACGGCCCCCTGTTTAGGCAACCATGTCCCTGTCTCCCATTTGTGTTTTTTGCCAAATGGGAAGTGTGTAGATTCAAATCCCTACTCAACACACGGCTACCTGCTACCTTCCCTAGTCGTAATAAATGCGAGCCATTCGCTCCTCGAACGACTCTCGTCCTGCCAGTATTTTGAGCGCGTATTTGAAGCGTTGCCATCGGCTCAATCCCCACCGAGGATCGATTGGAGCAGGACGCATGTGATGAAAATGCAGCGGTCGTTCCCAATGAGGACGACGGTAGTGCGGGGGGATATGCGGATCCATTGGTCAACCTGCCAAAGGGAAGAACTCTAACATCTATCCCAGCCAACTAAGTCAGCTGAACCGCGCTCGCTAAAAATTCCGAGCGCTACTACAGCTCTTTTTCAACAGATGGAACCAGAAGTTCGTATGGCTTCACACGCAGTGCAACAGCGATTTTCTCCAAACTGTCCAGAGAGAGGTTTCGAGACTGTCGCTCAACGTGAGCGATGAACGTCCGATGAAGGCCCGCCTCAAATCCAAGTTGCTCTTGCGACCATGCTTGTTCCCGACGTAGTCGAACCATATTCTCCGCCAGTACAGCTCTGGCAGTGGGGACTACTGAGTGGGCATCTTTGTCGAGCGACGGCATGCTCACAGTCTTGCAAGGTGACGCTTTTAAGTCAGCCGTGTTTGAGTCACAATGTTGCGCCCCCTCCATCTTTTTGAAAGTTTACCCTTATGACCACAGATGCCGACGACTTTGACAACGACAACGCCAAGCGCGAGGAAACCGCTGACGACATTGGGAAGCGGACGGTCAGTGACTTCTACAAGACATGGAAACCTGATGCGTCTCTCCGTCCAGACCCACATAATGGTAAGAGCGATGCACAGCGCGACCCACGCTCCTATCTGTATAGCAAAGGCGTTGTATCGGATCCGACTGATATCACCAACATCCTTCGGCATGCCTTGCCGGCGAACTTGATGCCCCGGAGCCCCTTTGGAGAACAAGGGGCGCCATCAGAGAGACCTGGCACCCCATCCCGATTCTCACCAGAGCTGGAAGCGCGTCGGCTCGAAGTACGCAGGCTTGCCGAAAAAACGCTTGGATCCGTAACTGCAGTGCGGCGATGGCTTGGGATACCAGTCGAAGATGAGTTGATGGGCAACACGCCGATCGACCTGATGGAGACACTGGAAGGTTGCGATCAGGTCCAGAGATTCTTGATGAGCCAATACTCGCCTAGATCGACTTAAAGTTTTTCGCTACAGGTCAGAACCCTACACAAGGATAGGGTTCTGACTTCGCCGCCGTTATGCTAGCTGAGCAGCGCCTGCCCCGCTGTATGGGATCATTCGGCTCTCGGGCTTAGTCTTCGCAGTAAAAATTTCCACGAAACTACGAGTTTTGACAGACGGTTTTTTGGGCAAAGACACGTCAAAATGTTCTTGAAGAGCATGCGGGCTTCTTCGATGCGCTTCTAGCAGGACGCGCACCGTCTCCTCGGTCAGGCCACTGAAAGCATCGAGTTTCGCTGCTACCTGAGCGATGATGAAATCTCGAGTAGCAGCACTCAAACGTGGCTTCGGAAGAGGGCGTGTGAGGCCGTAAGCTGCGCCTACAAGCTGGTAGAACGAGTCTAAGTGCATGCGTAGCTTGGCGCCTGTGCCGAACAAGTCTGAGCCGTTCATACGCCCATTGATGAGTGGTAGAAGTATAACGTGGCAGTGCGGCTGGCTTTCATCAAGATGCACTACCGAGCTCAGCACGGGCACCTTGAAGTGATTTTCAGCCCATCGCGTGCAATCTTCAAAGTACTGGGGTGGGCACTCCTGACCAGGAAACGGCCAGGTGAACAAAACTTCAAGTCCCTGGACGGCATCTACCCGTAACTTCTTCTTGAGCTTAGCAGCATCAAGTAGTGATTTTCGTAGTGCAGCCACGCCATCTGCGGTGTCTGGGCCACGTAAGATGATGTTGTCGGCGCCACGTGTTGGATCAATACGCTGTTCGGCGCCAATCTCTGCAACGATTTCACGCAAGTTGTGTTTTGCTGCTGTAGTGATGATTCGTTGTCCGCTTAGCCGGTCAATAGCCATAGGAAAGCTCATTTGGCGCCCCCTTCCAGCAGCTCGGCAATATCCTTGATACGCCAAAGTAGGCGGTTGCCAAGTTTCACAGGACGGATACCGAGATAGTGGCCAGTCAGGCAGTACGCCTTGCGGATAGTCTGACTGGCCCGTCTTAACTCGCTGGCGAACTCATCTGTTCGCAAGTAGTCAGTCTTCGTTGCAATCTCAGCAAGGGTAGGGGGGAGAGATACAGCATACGTCATCGCCAAACCTTTCACAAAACGGTATGCGTCACCAAGAGGATTCTCGGTGAAGCGCAAGGCGATCAGGACTTTATGGCCGATTTCGGAAGAACTTGGAATTTAGTTCAACACCATGAGATGTTGTTAAATGACAACAACCTCAGTAAGGGCGGAGCCCGCTACGCTGATGCCACCAACTGCAATCGAGTGGACAGTGGAAGGTCGGGAGAGTATTCAATGTTAGCTTCTTTGAGGATCCATGCTTCGATATGCTCGTGGTGCCGGCGTAGTAGGTCAAGTGGTCGCACCTTGTAGTGCTTCTCAGCCGTGGCGCTGGGTTTGTGACCCATGATCTGCGCAACTACACCGATCGGACACTCTAGCCATTCTGTAAGGCTCGCAAATGACCTGCGAAGACCATGTAGCGTCAATCCCTCGATCCCGGCGACAGTGCAAGCTTTGTCGTGTACCTGATGAGGTTTGCTGATGGGCTTAACAGCCTTGTCTGGGCTAGCGATCGAGCTAGAGAAAACCCATTCTGAACGACGCGGCAGACCTGCAAGGAGGTGCGAAACGTATGGAGTTAATGGAATAATCCGTTCGCCTTCGACTTTGTCCCGAATCGTTAGGCTCTTCCATCTAGTGTCGACGTCCTCCCATCGCATCTCCAAAACTTCACCAGGCCGAGCTCCGGTCAACAGCAGAGTTTGAAGATATGCAGCAGTCACTGGGTTGAAGATTTGACGTACTGCAGCGAACCAGGCCGGTAGCTGTTCAAGTTGTAGCGCATCTTGCTTCACTCCTGCAGGGCCGAGCAGCTCGCGCGTTTTTTTTGTCTTGGCTGGGTTCCCCTCAACAACTGGCGCAAATGCGGGTTGTTCGGCGCACCATGACAAAAAGCTTTTCAGCAAGCGCCAAGCCAGGCGAGTAGACGTTGGGCGCGATACCTTTTCGCGAGCAGCCCATGCTTCCACGACCGCCGGGCGTAGCTCACACAGCCTTAGCTCCATTAGGGCGTGAAGCGGGCCAGCTATGGTTAGACCGCGCCCACGAGTACCTCGGATGGCCGGTTGCCCACCTGCTTGTGCTTTTTTGACGTGATCTTGGTAGTGACGGTCACCCCAGTAAGGCCGACGCTCCTCAAGGTAGACGCCCCAAGCTTCGCCGACGGTAACTGTACGAGAAGCCTCTGCCTTGGCTTTTGCTTCATGCGCCGCTTGTGCTTCGGCTTTCAGTTCTCTTGGATCGAGTCCTTGATTGATCAAGGTCTTCAGCCGCCCGCCTTCCGCCCTGGCTTTGCCGAGGTCCCAACTGCGCGGGTCACCGATCGTGATACGTATAGTTTTGCCGAAGAGGCGAGACTCGAAGATGTAGGCCCGAGTACCGGTCTGAGTGACTCGAAGCCCAAGGCCAGGGATTTTTGCATCCCAGTGGATGGTCTGTTGCTTCCCCTGCTCACATTGATATGACTTGATGCGTTCTGCCGTGAAGTTTTCTTTTGCCATAGCTACCTAAGATGTAGGCGCGGTGTAGGCGCCATGTAGGCAAATCTTATGGCAATAGATCAACTTAGGTCAACACAAAAAATCTTAGAGCGAGAAAATTATCTATAAAATTCAATAACTTGCTGGAATTTTGAAATGCGAATCAACGCATGGCAATACTGTTTGGCTCGGACTCATAATCCGTTGGTGCCGTGTTCGACTCACGGGAGGCCTACCAATAAAGTCAAGGGCTTACAATATTGTAAGCCCTTGTCTATTCTACTTCTCCATTCCATCGAAGCATTTTGGCTGTAGCTTTACTCCAAGCTTGACCAAGGTGTCACAGTCCAGTGATCGTCTAACGCGCATCCCGGTTTGTTATAAATTAACAAGTTTAGTCTCGGCCGTGCTGCCTTTTTAGGCACGTTGGGACGCATGAGAATTTTTATACGACCCTGATGAATTATTTGAAATCGTGAGGATTCCATGAGCCAGATTACCGCAGAAGTGGTTTATAAAAATTTTACGCAACTAGCAACGAGTCAGCGGGCGAAATTTTTTGCATTACTTGCTGAAGCAAGCGTTCGAAGCGAAAACTTCTCCCATGACGATGTGTTTGGTCATTTGGCAGGAGATAAATTTACTGCAGTTGAGGCAGCGAAGTATTTGGAAGTATCGATGTCGACCTTTCGTAGGCACGTTGCTCAAGGAAGGATTCAGGCGTCGAGCAAGATAGGTCGGAGTCAGCTTTTTTCTACTAAAGTTTTGAAGGCGTTCAAACGATCACTTCAGGATGTTAAAGCGCGTAATACTTCACGTATGAGGTGAACACAACGAGGCTGGCATTCCAATGCGGTCGCTGGAGCAGCAGCCACATGGCGATGCGGGATGCGCAGGCCGCCTGTTTTCCGCATCTGCTAAGCTTTCTCGGCGTAGTCCGAGCGGTTTGCCAAGTCAGGAAGCCGACTGGTCCCGCGTGTATCGCAATCATGCATAATGGCGACCATCGACCACACGTCCCCAGAAGGCGCGCATGACCGGCAACGCCAGACCACAGCAGCAGTTCACCGCCAACGACATCGATGTCGGCATCCGCATCTACGAAGCCCTGACGCACCACGCAAGATCAGGGCAGGGCGACAAGATCGGCCACAAGGACTTGCTGACCCTGGCCCGCTCCCTGCACCCGAAAGACGCCGTACTCGGTCGCGCCGTTCCGATCGGCATTGGCATGAAGCTGCAGTTCGTCGACGCCTTCTGCGCCGCCCATGCCTACCCCCGGCTATCCAGCCTCGCCGTCGACCAGGCGACCCTGGAGCCAGTTCGCGGCGCTGATGGCGACAACGCAGCGCGGAAAGCCGAGCGACACGCCGCCGCCACATTCGACTGGTCAATCGCCGACACCCAACTACCTGCCTTCGCCACCGCCCAGCGCGCCGCCGTACCCGCCCGCCTCAAGCCGCGCAAAGAGCGACCCGCCGACGTCTCCTGGTACGCCTATTTCTGCTCGCACCGCAAGGAATGCGAATGGATCAATCAGGAAGACAAGCAGGAGATCATCAACCTGATCATGGCGGGCCTGGATCCGGAAACCGCGCAGATGCGTGTCCGGGCCGCCCGGGCCGCCAGCGTCGAGCAGGCATAAAGCCAGCTTTCACTGGGCGACCGGTAGCGCCACCTCGCGCGCCTGGGCTGCGGCTTCAACCCTGGGTTGCGCCGCCTCTTGCGCCGATGGCGCCGCCAGCGCAGCCACCTCGGCCGCTTCACCGGCGTCCAGCGTCGGCGCCGCGTCTGGATAGGGACGGCTCAGGTCCAGCCGTACTGCGTACTGCACGCCATTGCGCACGGCGCTGGCCGCGTTCTGGCCGGCGTCGTTGATCGCCTCGGGATAGATGAAAGTCCACCCCAGCTTGGGATCGATGAGCTTACTCAGGCTCTGCATTCTGTTGCCACGCCAGATGAAGCCGCCCAGTTGGTCGCTGTTGCCGACGATGTGAGCGTGGTTGTTGATGCCCTTGCCTTCGCTGAAACGCAATCCGTTGGCCGGGCTGGGATCGATATTGACCAGGCGCCCGTTGCTGTAGAAGAAGGCGACGCGGTCGTGCGGTCCACCGGTGGTCACCGAGGCATAGCCGGTTGCCTGGCCGCGGTCGTTGATCGCCAGGGCGCGGTTCGGTTCCCAGCCAAAGCCGCCCAGGTCGCGAAATTTCCCCTTGGTCCAGATGACGGCGAGAAACGGCTGCTCCGGTACGCCCCATGGGCCGGACTCCGCGGCGACCTGGTTGCGGTTATTGATGGCATACGCCTGGGTGGTGGGATCTTCGGTCGCGATGCTGCCCAGGTCGCGCACACTGCCGTTCGGCACGCGCAGGACGCTGAGCGGATAGATGGTCCCCGGCGGATTGGCCCGCCCGACGATATAACCGGCGTTGTTGATGTCGATGTAGTAGGTGTTGCCGTAGATGGCGCCGAGGTTGCGCTGCTTGCCGCAAGCATAGAGATAACCTTGCGACCGGCCATCGGCGCCTGTCCAGTTGCCGAGCACCTCGCCCTTGTCGTTGATGGCGACCGCATTGCTGGACCCCCCGCCCAGCGGCCCCAGCACCACCACGCCCTTGCCGCGGTTGACGAAACCGCGGCTGGCGTTGGCGCCGACCTGATAGCGGCCAACCACCGCGCCAGTGCTGTTGATGTCGGCGGCCGTGCTGTTGGCGGGGCCCACGATGGTCACCCTGTATTCGGGATAGGCCCAGGAGGCGCCCGCCACGGCGAACGAGGCCAGGGCCAGGCCCAGATGCTGAAGCATATTCATGATCGTCCCTTTCAAAAGATGATGCATCGAAGGAGCGCGCCCCGGATGCGGCGCGCATCCTTGTCGTCTTATTGGGCCACGGGTTTCGCCACTTCTTTCGCCACCCCCTCGGCTTCCTCCCGCGCCCGCTTCGCTGCGGCCGCGGCCGACAGCGGCGCCTCCACCGCCGGCTCTTCGTCATGCTCCGCCGGCGCCACCGCATCCACGTGCGGCTTGATCAGGTCGAGCCGCACCGCGTAGCGCACGCCGTTGCGGAAGGCGTTCGCCGCGATCTGCCCCGCGTCGTTGATGGCTTGGGGGTCGCGGATGTCCCAGCCCAGCGCCGGATTGATCAGCGCATTCAGGCTCTGCATCTTCTTGCCGCGCCAGATGAAGCCGGACAGGTGATTGCTGCTGCCGACGATGTGGCCGCGGTTGTTGATGCCGGTGCCGTCGCTGAAGCGCTCCTCGCTGGCCGGGCGGCCGTCGATGTCGACCAGGTGGCCGCGGCTGTAGTAGAAGGCCACCCGGTTGCGAAAGCCTCCCTGCACCGAGGCGTAGCCGGTGGCCTGGCCGCGGTCGTTGATCGCCTGCGCGCCCATCGGTTCCTGGCCCAGGCTGCCCAGGTCGCGCAGCTTGCCCTTGGTCCAGATGAAGGCGTGCAGCGGCTGGTCGGGGAAGGTCAGCGGGCCGGATTCGCCGGCGACCTGGTTTTTGTTGTTGAGTGCCTGGCCGAAGGTGAGCGGGGGCGCGTCCGGGAAGTCGTTGGGCAGGTCGCCGAGCGCGGTCAAGGCGCCGCCAGGCGCGCGCAGGTAGCTGGTAGTGCCGTCGTTGAGCGGCGCGTCGACCGCGGATACCGCGATGTAGCCGGCATTGTTGATGTCGTGCCAGTTGGTGGAGCGGCCGCCGATGGTGCCGAGGTCGCGGATCCTGGCGCAGTCGTAGAGGAAGCCGCGCTGGGTTCCGGGGCCGCTGCTCCAGTGGCCCAGCACCTGGCCCTTGTCGTTGATGGCGACGGCGATGCTGTCGGTGCCCTTCAATGTGCCCAGGTCGACCAGGCCCTTGCCGCGATTCAGGAAGGCGTGGTTGACCGAGGGCGCGTACTGGTAGTAGCCGACCACCACGCCGGCGCTGTTGATGTCTGTGGCCGTGCTGTTGGCCGGGCCCACCACCGTGACCTTATATTCGGGATAGGCCGAGGCGGCGCCGGCCAGCGTGAACGACATCAGGACCAGGGACAAGCGGTGACGCAAGTGCATGACAATCTCCTTGGGAAGAACGCGCGCGCCGATCGGACGCCTGCCGCGGGGCAGGCGTCTTGATGGGTTGGCGCGCCACGGCGCGTCAGAACGCGCCAACCGTCCGACAATGCCGGCTCACTGCGCCACCGGCCGCGCCACCTCGCGCTCCTGGGCCTGCGCCTCGGCCTTGGCCAGCGCGGTGTCGAGCGCCGGCGAGGCCGCGAAGGTGAACATCTCGGCCGCGGCCTCGGGGTCGAGCGCCGGCGCGTTGTCGACGTGGGGACGGATCAGGTCCAGGCGCACGCTGTAGCGCACCCCGTTGCGGGTGGCGACGGCCGCGATCTGGCCGGCGTCGTTGATGGCGACCGGGTAGTAGATGTCCCAGCCTTGCCCGGGAGCGATCAGCGCGTTCAGGCTTTCCATGCGCCTGCCGCGCCAGATGAAGCCCGACAGGTGGTCGGTGCCGCCGACGATATGGCCGCGGTTGTTGATGCCGTAGCCGCCGCTGTAGCGGTATTCGCTGGCCGGGCGCGGATCGATGTTGATCATGCGGCCATGGCTGTACAGGAAGGCCACGTGGTCGCGCGGCGAGATGAAGATATTCGCCTGGCCCGCGATCTGGCCACGGTCGTTGATCGCATTGCCGGCATTCGGCGTGGAGCCCAGGTCGCCCAGGTCGCGGATGACGCCCTTGCTCCAGCCGAAAGCCCGGAAGCCCGGTTCGGGCGCATTGAAGCGGCCGGATATCCCGGTGACCTGGTTGCGGTTGTTGAGCGCGGCGGGAATGGTCGTCGCCGGGCCGCTGCCGTCCCAGGCAATGGCGCCCAGGTGGGTGAAGCTGCCATTGGGCGCGCGCAGGTAGCCGCGTGTCTCGTTGTCGTTCGGGTTCCTGCCGGACGCCGTGATGTAGCCGGCGTCGTTGATGTCTGTGTAGCTGGTCACCTTGCCGGGAATCGTGCCGATGTCGCGCGCCTTGCCGCAGGAATAGATGAAGCCGCGCAGGCGGCCGTCGGCGGTGGTCCAGTTGCCGACCACCTCGCCCCGGTCGTTGATGCCGGCGGCGCTGCTCGAGACGCCCTTCAGGGCGCCCAGGTCGACCAGGCCCTTGCCGCGGTTGAGGAAGGCGCGGTTCACGTTGGGCGCGACCTGGTAGCTGCCGATCACCACGCCGGCATTGTTGATGCCGGAGACCCAGCTGTCGACCGGGCCGACCACGGTCACCCGGTACTCGGGATAGGCCCAGGCACTGCCGGTGACGGCGAACGACAGCAGAATCAGGGACAAACGCGGGAACAAGCGCTGATGCATGTACATGACGATCTCCTCGATGGATACGACGTGCGCCGCAGCGGAGGCTGCGGCGCTTGCAGCTCGATTCATTGCGCGACCGGTTGCGCCACCTCGCGTGCCTGCGCCTCGGCTTCGGCCCGCGCCTGCGCCGGCGACGTCGCCATGGGAGCCGCTCCAACGGCATCGACGCCATCCAGCGCCGGCGTAGCCAGCCCATGCGGCCGGATCAGGTCGAGCCGGACCGCATACTGCACGCCGTTGCGGATGGCGGTGGCCGCGATCTGGCCGGCATCGTTGATGGCTTCCGGATTGTTGATGTTCCAGCCCAGCCTGGGATCGACCAGCGCGTTCAGGCCCTGCATCCGCTTGCCGCGCCAGACGAAGCCCTGTAGTTGCTGGTGGATGCCGACGATGTGGGCGTGGTTATTGATGCCGGTGCCGATGCTGTAAGTCTGCGCAGGAATGATGGTGTCGTCGATGTTGAGCAGGCGGCCATTGCTGTACAAATAGGCCACGCGGTCATGCGGGCCGCCGGTATTGACCGCGGCAAAGCCCGTAGCCTGGCCGCGGTCGTTGATCGCCTCGGCGCTATTGGGCGTCAGGCCGAAGTCGCCCAGGTCGTGCAGCTTGCCCCTGGTCCAGATGACGGCGCGGTAGGGTTGTTCGGGGAATGCGAGCGGCCCCGATTTGGCGGCGATCTGGTTGCGGTTGTTGAGTGCGAATACCTGGGTAATCGGATACTCGACCGGCAGGTGGCCGATGTTGACGTAGCTGCCGTTCGGCGCGCGCAGGTAGCCGCTCGGGTCGCTGTTGGAATAGCCGGTAGCGATCGCATAACCGGCATTGTTGATGTCGGCGTAGATCGAGCCGCTGCCGATCATGCCGATATTGCGCTGCTGGCCGCACGAATAGATATAGCCGCGCGAGCGCCCGTCGGCGCCGACCCAGTTGCCGAGCACCTCGCCCTTGTCGTTGATGGCGACCGCGCCGCTCGAAACTCCCAGCGCACCCAGCTTGACCAGGCCCTTGCCGCGATTGACGAAGCCGTGGGTCGTGCCGCCGACGGGATAGCTGCCGACCACCGCGNGCCGCTCGAAACTCCCAGCGCACCCAGCTTGACCAGGCCCTTGCCGCGATTGACGAAGCCGTGGGTCGTGCCGCCGACGGGATAGCTGCCGACCACCGCGCCGGCCTGGTTGATGTCGGCGGCGCTGCTGCCCGGCGGGCCGACGATCGTCACCCGGTACTCGGGGTAGGCCGGGGCAGCGGCGGCCAGCATCGTCGCCGAGGCGCACAGGAACAGCGCCATACAATTTCTCATCCACATGGCAATCTCCTTGAGAAACAAGGGCTTGCAGCAAAGTGGCAGGCCCGTCGTCCAAAGTACGCCGTCGATGCGCGATGGGTTTGGCGCCGCACAAGTCGAAACGGCGCGTGCTGGCCGCGCATGCCGAATCGATCAGCATGCGCGGCGAACGGGTTGGCAGGAAGAATCGAAGACTAGACGGGCCCGCTTGCCTGCTTGCGCGCCGTGATGTCGGTGGCCGCGCCGAACCACTCGACGATGTTGCCGTCGTCGTCCAGCAGCGGGATGGCGCGCGAGAAGGTCCAGCCGATCGCGCCGTCGCCGCGGATCACGCGATGCTCGAGTTCGAACACCGCTTTGTGCGCGATGGCTTGCGCGATGGCTTCCTTGACCCGGGCCTGGTCGCTCTCGGGGATATAGGCCTCGAGCCAGTTGGCGCTGGGGTTGTCGGTGTCGGCCAGGAAGGTCTTGCCCTGCAGGCTGTGCTTTGCGCGCCAGTCGGCGCTCATCTTGTACAGCGTGTCCGACACCGCGCTGACGAACAGGCGCAGCCGTTCTTCGCTGGCGCGCAGCGCCTGCTCGGCGGCGCGCCAGTTGCTGATGTCGAAGAAGGTCATCACCGCGCCCTCGATCCGGTCGTGCGTGGTGCGGTAGGGGTGCACGCGCACGATGTAGTCGCGGCCGTCGGTGGCGCGCACCTCGCGCTCCATCGCCTGCAGCGTGTCGAACACCCGCGCCGCTTCCTCGGCCAGTTGCGGATAGTCGAGGCGGTTGGTGATGTGCGGCAGCGGGCGGCCGATGTCGCCCGGCAGCACGTTGAAGAAGTCGGCGATGCGCGGCGTGTAGCGCAGGATGCGCATGGTGCGGTCGAGGAAGATGGTGGCCACGTCCGACGAGGCGATCAGGTTGCTCAGGTCGTCGTGCGCCTTGTCGGCTTCGACGATGCGCCGCTGCAGCGCCAGCCTGTCCAGGCCCAGCGCGCCGTTCTGGCCGTGCAGCGTGTCGCGCTCGTCTTCCAGCCCGGCCACGGTGGCGCGCAACTGCTCGATCGAACTCTGCATTTCTTCGGCCTGCACGCGCATGGCATTGTCCGCCGCTTCGGCCTGCCCGACGGCGTCGGCCAGGCTAGCGCGCAGCTGGTGCAGCTCGTCGTCGAGCTGCGCCACCAGGGCGTCATACCCGGCCGGCGTGGCGTCGGCGACGGGCGGGACGTCCTGCGCCGTGACGAAGCGCACCAGCATCAGGCGGCCTTCGGCCCGCGGATCGTCGAACGGCAGCACCTGCAGCTCGATTGCTGCATGGCCTTGCCCGGCATGGCGCAGTGGCCCGGTCGTGGCCGGTTCTCCGGTGCGGCGCGCCTGGAACAGCGCCGCGCGCAGCGGCAGTCGCAGCGGCGGCGGCACCAGCGCGGCCAGCGCCCGGGTCGGTTCGCCGCCGGCCTGGCGCAGGAAGCGCGCGGCGCGCTCGTCGATATACAGGATGTCGGCGTTGGCGTCGACCAGGATGGCGGGCGGTCCCAGCGCCACGCTGGCATGGCGGTGGATGTCCGCATGGGAGGGCGGCCGCCCGCGGTCCGCGCCGGCCGCCTCGTCCCCGGTGGCATGGCGCCGCCTGGCCGCGCCGGCCGCCGGCGGCGCCGTCCATCGGCTCCTTGGCCGGGCCTGGTAGATGCGGTGGGTGGCGTCCACCGGCGCGAACAGGTCCGGCGCCGCCTCCACCGATTCGGCGCGGCCCAGCAGCAGGTAGCCGCCGGGATTGAGCGCAAAATGGAAGTGCTGCAAAAGCTGGCGCTGTGCGCCGTGGTCCAGTCGGGCCAGGACGTCGCGGCAAGCGACCAGGTCGAGCTTCGAGAAGGCCGGGTCATGCAGCAGGTCGTGGCGGGTGAACACGATGCGCTCGCGCAGCGTCTTGCGCACCTGGTAGCCATCGGCGCCGGGCGTGAAATGGCGTTCCAGCCGGGCGGCCGGGAGGTGGGCCACGCTCGCGGCCGGATACAGGCCGGCGCGGGCCGCCTGTACCGCATGCGCGTCGCCGTCGGAGGCGAACAGCTGCAGGTCGCGCCGCCAGCCGGCGTCATCCGCGTGATCGGCCAGCAGCATGGCCAGGCCGTAGGCTTGCTCGCCGGCGGCGCAGGCCGCGACCCAGGCCCGCAGCGGCGTGCCCGCCTGTCCGCCCTGGAACAGTTCAGGCAGCACCTTGCCGCACAAGATGTCCAGGACGGCGCGGTTGGGGAAGAATTCGGACTCGTCCACGGGTGGCGGTCTGTCTTGTTTCTTGTTTTTCATTGGCGCACATCGGCCGCGGTGTCAGCGAAAGACTCATAGTGTAACTGTTGTTCTGGCACTAAGATTTTTCTCGCTTTTCGTCCAAAAATCGTTACAGATCGTCTAGACTTCATGACACCTTGTTCATAGAGACCGAGATGTCCGATTCCGTCTTCGCGACCAGCGCCATGCCCACCGAACCGGGTGTCATTCCTAGCAATCTGCACTTCCCGGTGGTCGGGATCGGGGCTTCGGCCGGCGGCCTGCCCGCCCTGCAAAGCCTGTTCGAGCACATGCCGGCGGGCCATGGGATGGCCTTCGTCATCATCCTGCACCTGTCGCCCAAGCATCCCAACTCGGCCTCGTCCATCCTGCAGCGCGTCACCCGCATGCCGGTGGTGCAGGTCACCTCGCGGGTGCAGATCGAGCCCGGCCATGTCTATGTGATCGCCCCCAACCAACACCTGGCGATGGTGGACGGCCTCCTGATCGTCGAAGAATTGCAGCGTCCGCGCGGCCAGCACGTGGCGATCGACCTGTTCTTCCGCACGCTGGCCCAGGTGCACCGCGAACGGGCGATCGCGATCGTGCTGTCGGGCACCGGCTCCGACGGCGCGGTCGGCCTGTCGCGGGTCAAGGAGCAGGGCGGCGTGACGCTCGCGCAATCGCCGGACGACGCCGAGCACGACGGCATGCCAAACGCCGCGATCCGCACCGGTGCGGTCGACTTCATCCTGCCGGTGAGCGAGATGGCGCAAAAGCTGGTCGACCTGTGGGAAAACGCGCGCCGGATCCAGCTGCCGCCGGTGGGCGATGGCGAGCCGCCGGCGCAGGCCTTGCCGGCCGAGCCGGACGCCGGCAGCGAGGACGCGCTGCAAGAGATCATCACCTCGCTGCTGAGCCGCACCGGCCATGACTTCCGCCACTACAAGCGCGCCACCGTGCTGCGCCGCATCGAGCGGCGCATGCAGGTGCGCCAGATGCATACGCTGCCCGAATACCGCGACCTCCTGGTGAGCGACATCGGCGAGAACAAGGCGCTGCTGGACGATATGCTGATCGGGGTCACCAATTTTTTCCGCGACCGCGAGGCCTTCGACTCGCTCGAGCGCGACGTCATGCCCGAGCTGTTCAAGGACCGCGCCGCCGGCGACGAGGTGCGCGCCTGGGTCGCGGCCTGCGCCAGCGGCGAAGAAGCCTATTCGCTGGCGATGCTGATGGCCGACCAGGCCGCGCTGAGCGAGAACCCGCCGGCGTTCCAGGTGTTCGCCTCGGACATCGACGACCGCGCCATCGACACCGCGCGCGCCGGCAACTATCCGGGCTCGATCATCACCGACGTCACGTCCACCCGCCTGCGCCAGTATTTCAAGCGCGAGGACAGCCGCTACCGCATCCGCAAGCCGCTGCGCGACCGCATCCTGTTCGCCTCGCACAACCTGCTGCGCGATCCGCCGTTCTCGCGGCTCGACCTGATCTCGTGCCGCAACCTGCTGATCTACCTGAAACGCGACGTCCAGCTGCGGGTGCTGCAGACCTTCCACTTCGCGCTCAAGCCGGGCGGCTACCTGTTCCTGGGCTCGTCCGAATCGGCGGAGTCGGTGGCCGAATATTTCATCCCGGTCGACAAGCGCAACCGCATCTACCGCGCCCGCCCCACAGGCCGCCAGATGCATTACCAGAATCCATCCTCGGCCCTGTACGGCGTGCGCCTGCCCGAGATCAGCCGGCCCAAGCTGCCCGGCAAGCGCCTGGCCACCTATGCCGACCTGCACCAGCGCGCGCTGGCCCAGTTCGCGCCGCCGTCGGTAGTGGTCGACCGCGAGGGCAACCTGGTCTATGTGTCCGAACTCGCCGGAAAATACCTGCGCATGGCGGGCGGCGAGCCCTCGCGCAACCTGCTCACCCTGGTGTTGCCCGAACTGCGCCTCGAACTGCGCTCGGCCATGTACCAGGTGACGCAGAATGGCGGCAGCGTCGAATGCCGGCCGATCGAGCTGGCCGAGGTGCCCGAGCTGGGCACGGTGGTCACCACGGTGCGCGCCTTCCGCGACGACGAGGCCGAATCCGACTACCTGCTGGTGCTGTTCCAGCGCGTGCCCGATAGTCCCGAGGCCGTCGCCGAGCCGCGCCCCAACGGCAGCCACGACGTGGTGCTGTCCCAGCTCGAAGCCGAGCTGCAGCGCAAGCGCGAGCAGCTGCAGGAGACGATGGAGTATTCCGAGATTTCCACCGAAGAGCTGCGCGCCTCGAACGAAGAACTGCAGGCGATCAACGAAGAACTGCGCTCGGCCACCGAGGAGCTGGAAACCAGCAAGGAAGAGCTGCAGTCGGTGAACGAAGAACTGGTGACGGTCAATTACGAACTCAAGGTCAAGGTCGAGGAAACCGGCAAGGCCAACGACGTCCTGAACAACCTGATCGCGTCCACCGACATCGCCACCATCTTCGTGGACAGCGGCCTGCGCATCAAGCGCTTCACGCCGCGCGCGGCCGACCTGTTCTCGATCATCGCCACCGATGTTGGCCGCTCGCTGCTCGACCTGACCCACAAGCTCGACTACGACCAGCTGGCCGAGGACGTCAGCGCCACCTTCGACACCCTGCGCCTGGTCGAGCGCGAGGTGCGCAGCAACGATGGCCGCTTCTATATCGTGCGCCTGCTGCCCTACCGCACCAACGAAGACCGTATCGAAGGCGCGGTGATGACTTTCTTCGACATTACGGCGCGGCGCCAGGCCGAGGAGCAGGCGCGCGCCAGCGAGGCGCGCATGCGCATGGTGGCCGAGAGCGCGCGCGACTACGCCATCGTCACGCTCGACGAAGAGGGCCGGGTCACCAGCTGGAACATGGGCGCCGAGACCCTGTTCGGCTATGGCGCCGACGAGATGCAGGGCCACGACCTGGCGCGCCTGTTCGTGCCCGAGGACCTGGCTGCCGGCGTGCCAGAGGACGAATTGCGGCGCGCGCGCGAGGATGGCCGCGCCGAGGACGAGCGCTGGCACCTGCGCAAGGACGGCAGCCGCTTCTTCTGCAGCGGCGTCACCACCCCGCTGCGCAACGGCTCCTTCTATGGCTACGCAAAGATCGCGCGCGACGAGACCGCGCGCGAACGCCAGGGCAAGGAGCGCGAGCAGGCCCTGACCCACGAGCAGGCGGTGCGCTGCGACGCCGAGAGCGCGGCGGCGCTGAAGGACGAATTCCTGGCCGTGATGTCGCACGAGCTGCGCCATCCGCTCAACATGATCCACATTAACGTCGAGCTGCTGTCGCGCATGCAGGAGCTGCGCCAGTCGCCGACCTTCATGCGCGCCGCAGCCATCATCCGCAACTCGGTCATGAGCCAGGCCAAGATCATCGACGACCTGATGGACATGTCGCGGGTGCGCACCGGCAAGCTCACGCTCAGCATGGCGCCGGTGATGCTCGACACCCTGCTGCCGGGGATGGTCGAGGTGGCGCGCAACGACCCGGCGGCCAGGGACTTGCGCATCGGTTTTTCCGGCGGCGCCGACGGCCTGCCGGTGCTGGCCGACGTGGTGCGCATCGAGCAGGTGGTGATGAACCTGCTCAGCAATGCGATCAAGTTCACCCCGGCCGGCGGCGCCATCGATGTCCACCTGGCGCACGAGGGCGAGTCGGTGCGGATCGACGTCAACGACAGCGGCCAGGGCATCGCGCCATCCTTCCTGCCGCACGTGTTCGACATGTACGGCCAGAGCATGGCGGTGACCACACGCTCGAAGGGCGGCCTCGGCATCGGACTGGCGCTGGTGCGCGAGATCGTGTCCCTGCACGGCGGCCGGGTCGAGGCGACGTCCGAGGGCCTGGGCAAGGGTTCCCGCTTCTCGGTCTGGCTGCCGCTGTTCGACAGCAAGGCGTCGGCCGGCGGCGCGGCGGAAAGCGGCGGCGACGACCTGGCCGGGCTGCGCATCCTGGTGGTCGACGACATGGAAGACATGCTGCTGGTGTTCAAGTCGCTGCTCGAGATGAGCGGCGCCACCGTGTTCGAGGCCACCAGCGCGCGCGCCGGCCTGGCGATCCTGGAACGGCGAGAGGTCGACCTGCTGATCTCGGACATCTCGATGCCCGAGATCGACGGCTACGAATTCCTGCGCATGGTGCGCGCATTGCCCCATGGCGCGCAGCTGCCGGCGATCGCCGTCACCGGCATGCGGCGCGACGCCGACATCGCCGAGGCGCGCGCTGCGGGCTTCTCGGCCCATCTCGGTAAACCAATGTCGGTCGAGCGCCTGAACGCGGTGGTGCGCGATCTGTTGCCGCGCAAGGATTGAGACGTGGTCACGGTGGAATCCACCGTGAGCGCGGAACCCACCGTTAGCGCGAAACCGGTCGTTAGCGCGGAACCCACCGTTAGCGTGGAACCCGTCGTTAGCGCGGAACCCACCGTTAGCGTGGAACCCATCGTTAGCGTGGAACCCACCGTTAGCGCGGAGACCGTCGTTCCCGCGAAGGCGGGAACCCAAGTCCTTCGCGTAGCCAGCATCGTCCAACGTAGCGTCAACGCAAGCAAGCTTGGGTTCCCGCCTCCGCGGGAACGACGTGGTAATCGGTAGCTAGCAGTCTCCCGGCCACACCAGCTCGAACCGCGTCCCGCCCCCCACCGCATGGCAACGCGCCTCGCCCCCATGCGCCTGGGCGATCGCCCTGACCACGGCCAACCCCAGCCCGCTGCCCGAGCCGCCCTGCAGGCGCGCCGCATCGCCGCGCTGGAAGGCGTCGAACAGCCTGGAGGCGATGGCCGGGTCGATGCCCGGCCCGCTGTCGGTGACGCTGAGCCGGCAGGTGCCGGCGCGGCATTCGAGGCCGATCTCGAGCCAGCCCGGCGCCGCGTGGCAGCGCGCGTTCTCGAGCAGCGCCAGCAGGGCCTGGCGCATGCGCGCCGGATCGCAGGCCGCCAAGCCGTCGTCGACCCGCAGTTCCGGCAGCAGCCCTTTGGCGCGCAGGTCCGGCTCGGTCAGGGCCAGCACGTCGCGGATCCCGGACGCCAGGTCGCAGCGCTCCACCTGCAAGGTCAGGTGGCCGCTGTCGGCCAGGCCCACCACCCGCAAGTCCTCGATCAGCCGGCCCAGGTTCTCGACCTGGCCCAGCAGCGTGCGAAACAGCGCTTCGCTGGGCGTGAACACGCCCTCGGCCAGGCCCTGGATGCGGCCGCGAAGGATGGTCACCGGGGTGCGCAACTCGTGGGCGATGGCGGCGTTCCAGAACACCTGCTCCTTCGCCATGCGCTCCAGCCGTTCGGCCATCACATTGAAGTCTTCCACCAGCAGCGAGGCCTCGCCCAGCGAGCGGTCGTCGCTCGTCGCGCGCGCCGCCAGGTCGCCATTCGACACCCGGCGCAGGCTGCCTGCCACCGACGTCAATGGCGCCAGGATGCGGCGCGACAGCTTGGTGGCGGCGAACGCCGCCAGCACCAGCGCGCCCAGGGTCGACAGCACGATCCAGCCCCACTCCGGCCCGGACGGCATCCAGGTGCCGGCCGGGGCCAGGTGGCCGGGCGCATAGGCGAACATCACGAAGTAGAACACGTAGGAACCGACCGTGATCGCTACCACCACGCTCAACACCAGCAGGGTCACGGTGAGCACGATCTGGCGGCTCAGGCCATGGACCGGTTTCACGTCCGGCCGCCGAACTTGTAGCCGACGCCGCGGATCCCGCGCGGCACATCAGGCACGCCGGCTTCTTCCAGCTTGCGGCGCAGCTTGCTGACGTGGCTGTCGACGGTGCGCTCGAGCGTGTCGCCCTCGGGCAGGCAGTGGGCCAGCAGGTCGGCGCGGCTGAATACCTGGCGCGGCGCGCGCGCCAGGTAGGCCAGCAGCTTGAATTCGGTCAGGGTCAGGGCCAGCGGCGTCGCCGCGCCGTGTTCCAGGGTCACCTCGTGCTTGTCCAGGTCGATCACCAGCTCGTCGACCCGGATCACGGCCGCCGCAGCAGCGGCGCCCGCCGCATGGGCCAGCGTGCGGCGCAGCACCGCCTGCGCGCGCGCCACCACCTCGGCCGGGTTGAAGGGCTTGACCACGTAGTCGTCGGCGCCGATGCGCAGGCCGGTCAGCTTGTCGACGTCCTGGTCCATCGCCGTCACCACGATCACCGGCGTGCCGCCGCGGCGGCGGAGCTCGGACAGCACCATCCAGCCGTCCACGCCGGGCATCTGCACGTCGAGCAGCACCAGGTCGGGCCGCGCCGACAGGTGCAGGTCGAGCGCCTGGCGGCCATCCTGCGCGCGCAGCGTGCGAAAGCCGCCGCGCGACAGATACGCCGTCAGGATGGTCGCGATCTCGTCGTCGTCCTCGGCCACCAGGACCAGGCTGGCGCTGCCAGGCTGCTTCTCCATCGAATCTCCATACAAGGGCAACCGAATGCCAACGTGCACACCGCACAATCGCCGTTTGCCCGACCCGCTACTCTACCCATGCCCCAGTTTTTCATCAACCGCCCCGTGTTCGCCTGGGTGATCGCCCTGTTCATCGTGCTGCTCGGCGCGATCGCCATCCCGCAACTGCCGGTGGAACGCTATCCGACGGTGGCCCCGCCCACGGTCAGCATCACGGCCGTGTATCCGGGCGCCACGCCGCAGACCATGAACGACGCCGTGGTCGGCCTGATCGAACGCGAACTCTCCAGCGTCAAGAACCTGCTGTATTTCGAATCGTCGACCGACACCACCGGCAGCGCCCAGATCACGGCCACCTTCCGGCCCGGGGTCGATCCGGACATGGCGCAAGTCGACGTCCAGAACCGCATCAAGGCGGTCGAGCCGCGCCTGCCGCAGACGGTGCGCCAGAACGGCCTGATCGTGGAGTCGACGATCTCCAACTTCCTGATGTTCATCGCGCTGACGTCGGAATCCGGCGCGTTCGACGAGACCGACCTGGGCGACTACATGGCGCGCAACGTGGTCGAGGAACTGCGCCGGGTGGAAGGCGTCGGCAAGGTGCAGCTGTTCGGCGCCGAGAAGGCGATGCGGATCTGGGTCGATCCGGCGAAACTCATTTCGTTCAATCTGTCGATGACGGACGTGACGGGCGCGATCGCGCGCCAGAACGCCCAGATCGCGCCGGGCCGGGTGGGTGACGCGCCGGCGCCGCCAGGGCAGCAGATCACGGTGCCGCTGACCGTCGAGGGCCAGCTGTCCACGCCCGAACAGTTCCGCGCCATCGTCCTGCGCGCCAACCAGGACGGCTCGAGCGTGCTGCTGCAGGACGTGGCGCGCATCGAGCTCGGCTCGCAAAGCTATGGCTTCAGCACCCGCGAGAACGGCCACGTCGCCACCGCCGCCGGCGTCCAGATGGCGCCCGGCGCCAATGCGGTGGCCACTGCCGCCGGCGTGCGCGAACGCCTGGCCGAACTGGGCAAGGCAATGCCGGCCGGGATGAAATACAGCGTGCCGTTCGATACCGCGCCTTTTGTGGAGATCTCGATCCAGAAAGTGGTGATGACCCTGCTGGAAGCGATGGTGCTGGTATTCCTGGTGATGTACCTGTTCCTGCAGAACGTGCGCTATACCCTGATCCCGGCGCTGGTGGCGCCGATCGCGCTGCTCGGCACCTTCACGGTGATGCTGATGGCCGGCTTCTCGGTCAATGTGCTGACCATGTTCGGCATGGTGCTGGCGATCGGCATCATCGTCGACGACGCGATCGTGGTGGTCGAGAACGTCGAGCGCCTGATGGCGACCGAGAGCCTGTCGCCCAAGGAAGCGACCCAGAAGGCGATGCGCGAGATCACCGGCGCGGTGGTCGGCATCACCCTGGTGCTGACCGCCGTGTTCATCCCGATGGCCTTCGCCAGCGGCTCGGTGGGCGTGATCTACCGCCAGTTCTCGCTGTCGATGGCGGTGGCCATCCTGTTCTCGGCCTTCCTCGCGCTGTCGTTCACGCCGGCCTTGTGCGCCACCCTGCTCAAACCGATCGAGGGCGGCCACCATGAAAAGAAGGGCTTCTTCGGCTGGTTCAATCGCGGCTTCGAGCGCCTCACGGGGCGCTACAGTTCCACCACCGCGGCGCTGGCGAAACGGGCGGGGCGCATGATGCTGGCCTGGCTGGCGATCGGCATCGCGCTGGCCTTCGCCTTCGGCCGGCTGCCGTCGGCCTTCCTGCCCGAGGAAGACCAGGGCTATTTCATGACCTCGTTCCAGCTGCCGGGTGACGCCACCGTCGAACGCACGCTCGAGGTGGTCAAGGCCTACGAGGCCCACGTGGCGTCGCGTCCCGGCCTGGGCGACAACGAATCGATCCTGGGCTTCGGCTTCTCGGGTTCGGGCCCGAACGCGGCGCTGGCCTTCACCATGCTCAAGGACTGGGACCAGCGCGACGGCGCTACCGCCCAGCAAGAAGTGGCGGCGGCCCAGGAAGCGATGAACGCCAGCCGCGAAGGCATGATCATGAGCCTGATGCCGCCGGCGATCGACGGCCTGGGCAACTCGTCCGGCTTCGCGCTGCGCCTGCAGGACCGTTCTGGCCAGGGCCAGGCGGCGCTGCTGGCGGCCCAGGACAAGCTGCTCGGCCTGGCCGCGCAAAGCCCGCTGCTGGCCGGCGTCTATCCCGAAGGCTTGCCGCCCGGCGTCAGCGTGCGCCTCGACATCGACCGCGCCAAGGCGCAGGCGCTGGGCGTGTCGTTCGCCGACATCAGCGACACCCTGTCGGCCGCCATGGGCTCGGTGTATGTGAACGACTTCCCGAACGCCGGCCGCATGCAGCAGGTGATCGTGCAGGCCGAGGCCAGCGCCCGCATGCAGGTCGACGACGTGCTCAAGCTGAACGTGCGCAATGTGAATGGCGGCATGGTGCCGCTGGCGGAGGTGGTCAAGCCGGTATGGACCGAGGCGCCGCCGCAGCTGGTGCGCTACCTGGGCTATCCCAGCGTGCGCATCTCGGGCGCGGCGGCGCCGGGCGCGTCGAGCGGCGAGGCGATGGCCGAGATGGAGCGCCTGGCGGGCCAGCTGGGCCCGGGCTTCGCGGTGGAGTGGACCGGGCAATCGCTGCAGGAGCGCGAATCGGCGGCCCAGGCGCCGATGCTGATGGCGCTGTCGATGCTGGTCGTGTTCCTGGTGCTGGCCGCGCTGTACGAGAGCTGGTCGATCCCGTTTTCGGTGATGCTGGTGGTGCCGCTGGGCCTGATCGGCGCGGTGGCGGCGGTGATGCTGCGCGGCCTGCCCAACGATGTGTTCTTCAAGGTTGGCATGATCACCGTGATCGGCCTGTCGGCCAAGAACGCGATCCTGATCGTCGAATTCGCCAAGCAGCTGCATGAAGAAGGCAAGGGCTTGCTGGAGTCGGCGGTGGAGGCGGCGCGCCTGCGCCTGCGGCCGATCCTCATGACGTCGCTCGCGTTCGCGCTGGGCGTGGTGCCGCTGATGATCGCTTCCGGCGCGAGCGCCGAGACCCAGCATGCGATCGGCACCGGCGTGTTCGGCGGCATGGTGGCGGCCACCGTGCTGGCGGTGCTGTTCGTGCCGGCCTTCTTTGTGTTCGTGGTCGGGCTGCAGGAACGGATCGCGCGCTGGCGCACCCGCAAATAAGGACTACTCGACCGCGCGCCGCAGTTCGCCCAGGCGGTCGAGCACGTAGTGATCGAGGTCGCGCGCCAGCAGCAGGTGGCCGTCGTATTGCGCGCGCGCCTCTTCCTCGAGCAGGGCCAGCGGCATCGGGCCGCCTTCCTGGTAGCGCGGGCTGAAATGGGTCAGCACCAGGTTGCCGACCTTCGCCTCTTGTGCGAAGCGGGCGATCCGCATGGACGAACTGTGCTGCGGGCCGGGGCCGATCTTTTGCAGCACGTCCTCGGTATAGGTTGCCTCGTGCACCAGCACGTCGGCGCCATGGGCGCTGGCGGCCAGCAGGTCCGGGCTGTCGTTGTCGCCGGCCACGACGATGCGGCGCGCGCGGCGCGGCGGCAGCAGGTAGTCGCGGGCGGCGATGGCGCGCCCGTCCGGCAAGACCACGTCGCGGCCCTGCTGGATGTCGCCCCATAGCGCCGACGAGGGCACGCCGTCCGCCCGCAGCTTGTCGGTATCGAGTTTTCGTTCGAGCGCGCCTTCGGTGAAACCATAGGCCCAGGACGGGATGCGGTGCGACAGCGCCGTAGCGTCGACCGCCAGCTCGGGCAGCAGCGGGCCGTCCGCCAGCTCGTCGGGCGTGAGCCAAGCGAGGGGATAGGGCAGGTTCAACTCGCTGGCCTGCATGATGCATTCGATCATGGTGCGCAGCGGCGGCGGGCCGACGATGGTCAAGGGCTCGCTGCGGCCCAGCAGGCCGGCGCTGGCCAGCAGGCCGGGCAGGCCGTAGCAGTGGTCGCCGTGCATATGGGTGATGAACACGGCGCGCAGGCTCATCACCGACAGCGGGGTGCGCAGGATGCGGTGCTGGGTGCCTTCGGCGCAGTCGACCAGCACCCACTGGCGCGCGCCGCGCAGGCGCAGCGCCAGGCCGGACATATTGCGTTGCCGGGTCGGCGTGCCGGACGAGGTGCCGAGGACGATGATTTCCATGAGGTATACCGTTGGGGGCGATGGCCTCCATTATCCATACAACGCGGCCCGGGCCGGCGCGCGTCCGGAACTGTCCAGAACTCGCGATTGGCCGCGGTGTCCTTCACAGTCGGAGCGCCGCCACAGGGACGGCCATGCCCGCCTTCGTTCAAGGAGAAAGTCATGCGCATGACATTCGTTGCCGCCGCGGCGGCGACCGGGTTCGCGGCATTGCTGGGTTCCGGCGCCGCCGGATCGGCCCCGGCGCTGCAAGAGGTACAGGTGCCCGTGGCCGGCATCAACTGTTCGCGCCTGGGGCCGCCGCCGCGGCGGGTGAGCCCCAGCGCCGAGACGCTCGACGCGATCGACGGCGCCTATCGGCTGTCCAACGGCCAGAAGCTCGAGCTGGACAGCATCGACCAGCAGGTAGTGGCCGACTTCGGCCGCTGGCACCAGATTCCGCTGGTGGCGACCGGGCCCGAGCGCTTCGAGTCGCGCGATGGCCTGGTCTGGGTGCGTTACGAGGCCGACGAGCGCACCGAGCGGATCGTGGTCAGCAATCCGGCCGATGCGCGCGGGCGTTATGTGGATGCCTGCTGACGCCGGAGTGGGCGTTCAGTGCGACGCCGGCGCCAGGCCGAACAGCAGCGAGCGATGGGCGCCGACGCCGGCCATTGCCCCATCGGCCACGGCCAGCGCCACCGAGCTGGCGGCGCGCATGGCGTCGCCGCCGGCGAACACGCCCGGCACCGAGGTCTGGCGGCCTTCGTCGGTGCGGATGTAGCGGCCCAGTGGGCCTTCCTCGAAGGCGCAGCCGAGGCGCTCGGCGAGCGGGCTGGCCATGTGCAGGCGGCCGAAGGTGAACAGGCCGGCCATCGCTTCCTGGCGTCCGTCGGCCAGCACCACGGTGGCGGCATCGACCAGGCGCACGACCGGCGTCGCGTCGACCTGCACGCCGCGTGCCTGCAGGTCGGCCCGTTGCGCTTCGTCGAGCGGGCACACGCCATTGGTGAACAGCGTTACCTGGCCCCAGTGCGGCAGCATCTGCGCCTGGTGCACCGACAGCGGGCCGCTGGCCAGCACGCCGATCCGGCCTTCATCGAGTTCATAGCCATGGCAGTAGGGACAGTGGAACACGCTTTGGCCCCAGCGCTCGGCCAGGCCGTCGATCGGCGGCAGCTCGTCGCGCACGCCAGTGGCCAGCACCAGCCGCTGGCCGCGCGCGCTGGCGCCGCCGTCGAGGTCGACGACGAAGCCGTCGGCGTCCGGCCGGGCGTCGAGGGCCAGGCCGTCGTGCCAGGCCACGTTGGGATAGGCGGCGACGTTGGCGCGGCCTTCACGTGCGATGGCGGCCGCCGGCTGGCCGTCGCGCGTCAGGAAGCCATGCGAATCGCTGGCGAAGCGGTTGCGGCGCTGGCCGGCGTCGACCACCAGCACCTTGCGCCGCGCGCGCGCCAGTTGCAGCGCGGCCGACAGGCCGGCATAGCTGCCGCCGATGACGATGGCGTCGTAGTCAGTTCGTTGGGTGTTCATCCTGGGGCCTCCGGTGGGGATGGCGGTCGTAGCCGCGGTTGAAGTCGCGCGACAGGTCGGCCAGCGTGACCTCGCCCAGGCGTTGCACCAGCAGGGCCTCGGCCTGCTGGAATGCGTCTGCCAGCGAGGCGTTGACCACCTGCTCGACCAGGCAGGCGCTGTGCTCGTTGCGGTTGCCCATCGCGAACACGGTGGGGGCGCCGACCGCGTCGTAGACGTCGCGCAGGGTCACCGTGGCCAGGTCGCAGGTGATCGACCAGCCGCCGCCGTGGCCGCGCTCCGAGCTGATGTAGCCGCGCTCGCGCAGGCCGGCCAGCACGCGCCGCACCAGCACCGGGTTGGTGCCGAGCATGGCGGCCATCTGCTCCGACGTCATCGGGCGTTCGCTGTGGGCCAGGTGCAGCAGCACGTGGAGGACGGAAGAGAGTTTGCTGTCGCGTTTCATGTAACTAATGATAGTACAAATTTCGCGGCAGCGGGTGGATGGTCAGGATTTTTCGGCTGGATCGGTCTTTGGCGGCAATTTGAGGGTCGGCAGGTAGTACCACATATAAGTGCTCACGCAGGCGCCGATGACGACCATCATGATGAGGATCGCGACGCTGTCGAAATGCCGTGTCGACCAGGCCATCGAGCCCCACAGCATGACGGTGGCGACGATCTTGCCTTTCAGGGGGATGCCGTGCCCGGCCTCGAAATTGGCGAGGTACTTGCCGAACACGGGATGGGCCAGCAGCCAGCGGTGCAGGCGCTCGGAGCCGCGCGCGAAGCAGGCTGAGGCCAGCAGCAGGAAGGGCGTGGTCGGCAGCAGCGGGAGGAAGATACCGAGGATGCCCAGCAGGACGGCCAGGACCCCGGCCACGTTATAGAACAGTTTCATGCCGCCACTCTAGCATCCGGCGCGGCTGCGCAGGTGCGGCCACCGGCTTGCCGATCTGCTTATGCAAAAAGGAAACACTCAAGCATATCAAAATGCAACTTTAAGTTCTGCTCTGCAACTTAATGTAGTTAACTCGGTATAATGTCCGGCTCGACGACGGGCGCGTCTGTTCGGCAGTGGCAGGAATCGTTCTACGCCCGGCCATCCTTTCCGCCTGCTGTCCGATTGCCGCCTGGCTTGCGCCGGCCATCGTCTTCCATGCCTTATCCCACATCGTCCAATCCCGTCGTGGCCATGTTCGGCGGCTACTTCCGCCGCCGGGTGCTGCGCCAGCTCGCGCTGTACCTGGCGCTAATGCTGGCGCTCGTCTGGGGCGGGGTGGCGGTGGAGCAGGCGCGTTTCGCCACGCTGGCCGAGAGCGGCGGCAAGGCCAATGTGCAGAACCTGTCGCGCGCCTTTTCCGAAGAGGTCAAGGCGACCGTCGGCCTGGTCGACCTGTCGCTGGTCCAGCTGCGCGCCACCTGGCAGCGCGACCCCGCCAACTTCGCGCGCAGCGTGGCCGAGCATGCGCGCCACCTGCGGGTGCCGATGCACATTACCGTCACCGACGCCGCCGGCCGCCTGCTGTACACCGACGCCGTGGCCGGCGGCAGCGCCGCCCCGCAGGGCCTGGCGCTGGGCGACCTGCGCCAGTTCGCGATCCACCGCGAGCATGGCGGCGACCGGCTCTACGTCAGCCGCGCGGAGCGCAGCCGCATCTCGCACCAGTGGACGGTCCAGTTCACGCGCCCGATCCGCGCCGCCGATGGCCGCCTGGCGGGCGTGATCGCGGTGGCGGTCCCGCCGGATTACTTCCTGCGCTTCTACGACAGCATCGACCTGGGCCCGGACGCCACGGTCAGCCTGCTGCGCCTGGACGCCACCGTGATCGCGCGCAGCTCGCGCGCGGACGGCAACCGCCACATGGGCGCGACGCTGCCCGACGCGCCGCAGACGCGCGACGCGAGCACGAGCGGCGCCTTCCGCCGGGTGAGCCACCTGGACGGCATCGAGCGCTTCTATGCCTGGCACAAGCTGCCCGAGTACGGCCTGGTGGTCACGGTGGGCCAGGCGGTGGCCGATGCCGAGGCGCGCTTCGCCCAGCAGCGCGAGGTGATGCGCAGCGCCGGCGCGGTCGTGTCGCTGGTGCTGGCGTTGCTGGGCTGGGCGGCGATCGGCGCGGCCGACCGCCGCCGGCGTGCGCTCAAGGCCCTGGCCGCGGCCGAGGCGCGCTGGAAGCTGGCGCTGAACGCCGCCGGCGACGGGGTCTGGGACAGCGACGTCACGACCGGCCTGGTGACGCTGTCGCCGAACGCCCAGCGCATCCTGGACAGCGAGCATCCGGTGGTGTCCTGGTTCGGCAACGACAGCCTGGCCGGCCTGGTGCACCCGGACGAGCTGCCGGCGGTGCGCGCGGCGCTGCGCGCCCACGTCGACGGCTTGACGGCCGACTACGCGATCGAACACCGGCTGCGCACGCGCGACGGCGGCTGGCGCTGGATCGAGGCGCGCGGCACGGTCACCGAGCGGGGCGAGCGCGGCGAGCCGCTGCGCATGATCGGCACCTTCTCGAACATCGACGCGCGCAAGCGCGAAGAGCAGCGCATGCGGCGCATGGCGCACGAGGACGCGCTGACCGGCCTGCCCAACCGCGTGCTGCTGCACGACCGCATGCGCCAGGCGATCCTGGTCGCGCAGCGCGAGGGCCACAAGGTCGGCCTGGTCTATTTTGACCTGGACAACTTCAAACCGGTCAACGACACCCACGGCCACGCGGTCGGCGACCGCCTGCTACGCATGGTGGCGCAACGCGTACGCGCCGCGCTGCGCGAATCCGACACGCTGGCGCGGATAGGCGGCGACGAATTCGCGGTCCTGCTCCCGCGCTGTCACCAGCCCCAGGACGCCGAGCGGGTAGCCGCCACGATCCTGGCGCACCTGGAACACCCGTTCGACGACGCCGAACGCACGCTGCGCATCTCCGGCAGCCTGGGCTACGCCCTCTACCCCGACTCCGGCCCCGGCGACGGCGACCCCGCCGAATCCCTCCTGCACTGCGCCGACCTCGCCATGTACGACGCCAAAGCCCACGGCCGCAACCGCATCTCCGGCAGCTACCGCACCCGCATCACCTAACCCCCTCCCAATTAGGGTCAGAGTGAGATGCACCGGAATGGTGGACAACCGTCGGCGCCGGCGTCGTGGCAAAGATCATCGCCTAATTCATCGGGCTATCGATCGCTGACCGGACACCTTTGGGTGTCTTGTCAGCACCACGGATGGGGACAGACTTTTTGGTCTGTCCCCATCTGTTTGAGCGGGAACGATGATATACTCCCGCCTCTTGAGCAGTACCGAAGTACCTTTACCACATTGCCGGCAACAAGCCGGAACGTTCTTTTAAAGGAATTAGCATGTCCGCTCCAAACCAGAAAATCCGTATCCGCCTGAAAGCGTTCGACTACAAGCTGATCGACCAGTCCGCACTGGAAATCGTCGACACCGCCAAGCGCACCGGCGCCGTCGTCAAGGGCCCAGTCCCACTGCCGACCCGCATCCAGCGTTTCGACGTGCTGCGTTCGCCACACGTGAACAAGACCTCGCGCGACCAGTTCGAAATCCGTACGCACCAGCGTCTGATGGACATCGTGGACCCGACCGACAAGACCGTTGACGCACTGATGAAGCTGGACCTGCCAGCTGGCGTCGACGTCGAAATCAAGCTGCAGTAATACCAGATCAAGTGCCGGCGGATTCATCCGCCAGTGCTGCAAGGGCCGGATCGACCTTCAAAGGACGATCCGGCCCTTGTCATTTCAGGGGTGGCGCATGCGCAGTGCATGAACTGGGCGCCGACACACATCAATCGTTGTCCGCCAGGCATTGGCATGATGTAATCGACAGGTTTCGTTGTCCGATTGCCGCCGCATGCCCCAGCTTCCCTTCGTCCAGACCCTGCGCGCCACCTCATGGCGCGATCTCGCCGGCTGGGGCGTAGCCTCCCTGTTCCTGGTTTCCATCGTCAAGGCGTTCGCCCCCGAAGTCTTGAAGCCCTTCCTGCGTAGTGCCGGCCTGGCAATACCCTTGCTGCTGCTGATGGCAAAAGATATCGCCCACGCGCCTGACGCCTGGCAGCGCCTGCGCGGCGCGCATGCCGCCCGGGCGCCATGGCATGCGCGCGTGGCGGCGCTGCTGCCGCCCGAGCTGGTGGGAATGCTGAGGCTCGACCGCCTGCTGTGGATCGGTTGCTGGCAGCGCCTGCGGCGCCAGCCTGCGCCGCGTCCGCTGCCGGATGGCATCGCGCTAGGCTATCTCGAACGCGGCGCCTACGGCACCGCGACCGCCGTGGTGTTTGTGAGCCTGCTGCTGGAGCTGCCGGTCCATGTCCTGCTGCTGAACCTGTTCATCGAGGACGCCGCTAAGCTGGTCCTGCTGCATGTCGTCGGCGCCGCCGCGGTGCTGTACACGCTGGCCTGGATGCTGGGCGACCGCTGGCATATCGGGGCCGGGCGCCATGTCATGACCGATGACGCGCTCCACCTGCGCGTGGGCGTCCGCGTCGATGGCGTGCTGCCGCTGGCGGCGATCGCGCGCCTCGAGACGGTCGATGCGCCGCTGCCGGCCTGGCGCCGGCGTCACCGCGTGGCGCGCTGCGACATGCTGCTGGTGACGCCGTTCGACCAGCCCAACTGCGTGCTGGTGCTCGAAGAAGATGTACGGATTGACATCCTGCACTGGCAGGTCGAGAGGCGGCTGCCGCGTTACGTCTTCCTGTATCTTGACCGTCCCGAGCTGCTGGCGACGCGGCTGCGCCGGCGGGTGACTGCGTGAGGCGGTTCCCGTTGCCGCGGATCGGGCCCGGTGCGCTGATCGTCCTGGGCCATGTACTGCTCGGGTTCGCGTTGCTGCATCACGGCGGCGCACCGACGCGCGGTCCCGAGCCGGCGCCGGCCGACTACATCGAGCTTGCCTTCATCAAGGCGACCAGGATGCCAGCGCCCGCGGCAGCAGCCGACCCTCGGCCGACCGTCGCGCCACGCTCGGCGGCACGACGTCCAGCGGCAACGGTACCCGTCGAATCGGCGCTGGTGGCGGTGCCTGTCCTGGCCAGCGAGGAAACCCACGCGGCCGAGGCGCCGGACGTGGCGGCACGGCCGGGACGAATCGATATGGAGTCATTGCGCGCGGCGGCGCGCCAGGTGGACAGCGAACGCGGTCCGGTCGCACTGGAGCCGCTGCGCGCCAGCGACGACAGCGAGTTGTCGCGTGCGGTGAGAAGGGCGAAGGTCCCGGATTGCCAGACCAAGTATGCCGGCGGCGAAAAGGCCAATATTCTGCTCCTGGTCCCCCTCGCCATCGACACCATCACGGGCAAGGGCTGCAACTGGTAGCCCTGCCGTCAATCGGCTTATTTACTGCCCGTCTTCCAGCGCATGCCGAAGCCGTAATGGCGGTCCATCAGCTCGTGCGCGCTGGTCATGCCCTGCTGCTGGAAGTATTCGGCCAGCTTGGTGATTACCAGGTTGCCGCCGCGGTTCTCGATCAGCGCGATGGCGCACATGATCTGGCGGTCGCCGCCGTCGAGTTTCACTTCGACTGGCGCCTGGCCCGGCGCCGTCACCGTCACCACGCCATTGGTCACGCCCCAGTTGGCCGCGCCTTCGTAGATGAAGGAGAAGATCACCGCGCGCTTGATCTTGTCGAAGCGTTCGCCGTTGATGAACAGATTCTCGCCATTGGCGGCGGCGCCGGTGCGGTCGTCGGCGTCGAGCTGGATGAAGGGCTCGCGCTCGTAGTCGCCGAAGGTATTGCCCAGCGCCTGCACCAGGCCGCGGCGGCCGTCGGCCAGCTCGTACATGCAGCCGAGATCGAGGTCGATGCCGCTGCGGCCCTTGCGCGCCGCGCCGGCCTTGTTGGCCATCTCGCCCGCCTTGTTAGCGAGGTCGCCCGCCATGCTGGTGAGGCGGTCGAAGAAGCCGCCGCCGCGCGCGGCCGAGGAAGGCGGTGGCGGCGAGGCCGGCGGCGGCGCGATGGCGGCCTGGTTCCAGTTCAGGTTGACGTGGATGCGGCCGTAGCCGCCGCCCGCGCGCTTGTCGAGCGAGATCTTGTCGCCCCGCTTGTCGAGCGTGACCTTGGACAGCGACACCGTCGGCTTGGGTGCAGGTGCAGGTGTCGGCGCAGGTGCCGGAGCCGCCGGCGTCGATGAACCTGCCTCGGTGCCGCCGAAGTTCGCCAGCAGCGCCGACAGGCCGCCATTGAAGCCCTGGCCGACCGCGCCGAAGCGCCACTGGCCGTCACGGCGATACAGTTCCGCCACGATCAGCGCCTTCTCGTCGCCGAAGTCGGCGCCCGACCATGGGAAGCGCAGCGCGCTGCCCAGCGACAGCGAGCTGGCGCCCAGGGTGCGCATGGTGGCCGCGCCGTCGATCGCCGCCACGAACACGAGCTTCGCGATCGAGGCCGGCAGCTGGTCGAGGTTCACCGCGAAGCGCGCGCGGCCGCCGCCCAGCTCCAGGCGCACTGCGCCTTCGGGGCTGGCCAGCTGGTTATAGAACACCATGTAGCGGTCGTCCGACAGCTTGTCGTTGGCGTCCAGGCCAAAGCAGGAGACGTCGACCGAGGCGCCGTTGGCGGCGATCTCGACGTCGACATTGAACACGTGGCCGGTGCCGAGGTCGGACAGCTTGCCCTTCTGTCCGCGCGAATAGGTAGTCATGAGGGTTCTCCTTCCAGGAATGGTTTGTGGTCCAGGTCGACGCGCGAGCCGAACAGGCGCGATTGCTCGAGGGTGCGTTCGGCCCAGGCGCGGTGGGTCGCGACTTCCTGCATCGCGTCGTTCATGCGGAACACCGCCGGGCTCGAGGCGTCGAGGATGGCGCGCGCCACCGCCAGGTCTTGCGGCGTCACCTGGAAGTGCTGCTCGATCGGCGCGATCTGGGTCGGATGGATGGCGGTCTTGCCGACCATGCCATGGGCCAGGTCTTCGATCACTTCCTGGTCCAGCAGCTCGGGCAGGTCGAGGTATTCGAACACGGGCGCGGTCAGCATGAAGCCATACGGCCGGAAGGTCGTCACCAGGCGCGAAATCACCGGCCCAAGGGGCGTGCGGTACAGGGTCATGCCGCGCGGGCGGCGCAGGCCGAGCAGCGCCAGCAGGTCGTTGCCGCCGACGCGCAGCGCCAGGATGCGATGCCGCACGCCGGGCGCTTCCAGGGCGGCGCGCAGGCCCTGCATCTCGGCGTCGTCGAAGGCTTCGGCCGTCTCCAGGGTCGGCATCAACACGTGTTCGGTGTGGCGCACCAGCCTGAAATAGCTGTCGAAGTTGTGGCGCGTGATCTTGGGCAGCACGAAGCCGGTCAGCTTCTCGGCGCCCGGCATGGCCAGCACGCGCGCCAGCACGTCGGGATTGCGCACCCGCACGAAGCGGTCGGCCGCCACGTCCAGGCGCATGTTCGCCAGCACCACCGACAGGTTGAACAGCGACCAACTCAGCTCGCGGTCGGCGATCGAATCCTCGGTGCAGAAGATCAGCGAGCGGGCATGCGGCAGGCGCTCGCCATTGGCGATTGCGGTCAGGTTCTTGTGATTGGCCGGCACGTACAGCGACGCGCCCAGTGATTTAGCCATCCGATGCACTCCGGATCAGGGATACTGCGTGATAGGGCAGGTGCGGGTCGACCTCGACCGGCACCCGTTTTTCTTCGGCCAGCGCGACCAGATGCGCCACGTCCGGCGCGTGCGGGTCGCGCAGCACCACCAGGCGCGGCGCGCGGCGCAGCAGCACGCGCGTGGCTTCGCCGATGCCGGGCTTGACCAGGTTGACGTCGGCCACGCCGTAGCGCCGCATGGCGCCGGCGATATAGGTCTGCGAGCGCGCGCGCGCCGCCGGCGCATCGATCGCCTGCGCGCGCGGCTGCGCTTGCGCCTGTTCCAGCGCCAGGCGCACCAGCGCGTCGGCGAACGATTGCGAGCGGTCCACCGCGGCGAACTGCTCGTAGAACACGCAGCCGTGGAAGTCGTCAGCGCGCATGTCCTCGCTCATCACGGTGCGGCTCACCAGGCCCGACACCGTGGCGTTCAGGATGCTCGACGGGATCAGGTAGTCGTCGCACGAAGCCGCGCAGGCGGCGGCGCCGGCCAGGTCGGACAGCACGTGCAGGCCGGCGTCGACATGGGTGCCGTGGCGCACGTTGAACACGTCGATCGAACTCGCCAGCTCGCGCGCAATCACGCCCTTGCCGGTCCAGCCGTCGACGAACACGATCGAATCCGGATGGTGGCCCAGCGCCAGGACATGGCGCAGGGCGGCGGCGTCGATGCCGCGGTCGCGCACGATCGATACCGAGTAGTGCACGGCGTCTCGTCCGAACAGCTCGCGCAGCAGCCGCGCGACGACCACGCCGACCGGGGTGCCGCCGCGCGCCAGCGACACGATCGCCAGCCGGTGCTGGCTGCGCTGCGCGATCAGCGAGGCCAGGCGCAGGCAGTCCTGCGCCATGCGCGCATTATTGGCGCGGCAGGCCGCATCGAACAGCGCCATGTAGCGCTCGGACGGCGTCGACTCGGGCGACAGCATCTGGCTGTAGTGGCGGCGCCCGCTCTGGATCAGCGCTTCTTTCTCGGCGACGTCGACGAAGTTCGCCTGCGGCAGGCGGCGCAGCAGGAAATCCACGTCGCCCGGGCGATAGCTGCCGGAGAAGCGCTCGCGGTCGCTCACAGCGCCCCCACGGTGATGCCCGCGAGCTGGGTGCCGCGCGGGACGATGGCGTAGTCGCAGGCGGCCATGAAGCGCGCGTCCGAGCGGCTGTCGCCCATGCCGAAGGTGACGATCTCTCCATGCTCCGCCTTCAGGCGCGCGGTGACGTGGGCCACCGCATTGGCCTTGTTCAGCGCCTTCGGCAGGATCGCCAGGTTGTTGCCGTTGCGGTGGATGAAGTAGTCGCGGTCGCCATCTTCGATCCAGGGCCGCACGACGTTTTCCTCGAGCGGCGCCAGGCGCTCGGCCTGCTTGTCGGGATCCTTCACCACCAGGAAGAACGGGGTGCCGAAATCCTCGATCATGCGCGCGCGGCCGCCATACCCGGTGCGCGCGCCATGCTCGTCGATGTGGGCCGCCAGCTCTTGCAGGCCGGGCAGGGCAGCGTGCATCGCCGTGCGCATGCCGTCCAGCCAGGGCTGGTCGACCGCGCCGCCGGGTTCGAGCACCACGCCGCCATAGTTGATGATGGCGTAGCTGTCGAACGGCAGCGACACGCGGCGCAGGCCGTCGAGGTCGCGCGCCGTGGTCGGGATCATCGTCATCCCGTCCTGCAGCAGCGCCAGCAGGGAGCGCTGCGAGGGCGTGGTGTAGGAACAGATGCTGCCGTCCTTGTAATAGGCGGCCGGCGCCAGCGCGCCGGGGATGTCCCGGTGCGCGCCGCATTTGCCGATGGTCTGGAACAGCGTATCGTCCAGGTCAGCGAACAGGAACTTCTTCAACGTGGTCCTCGGACTGGAAGTGGAATAGCCGCGCGTGCAATTGGCCGGCAAGCTGGATCAGCGCCGGGCCGGGCGCCGTCTCGTGGCACACCAGCACCTGGTCGTACTGGCCGGGCGCGACGTTGTACAGGTAGTTGGCGATGCCTTCGCCGTAGTTGTCGGGGAAGGTCAAGGCATGGCCCACCGCGCCCCAGGTCAGGATCGGGGAGCGCGTGGTCGATTGCACCACAGTGTCGACGCCATGGCGCTGCAGGGCGTCCCCGAGCAGGGTCGAGACGTGCATGAATTCGCCGGTGCCCAGCACCAGCACCCGGTTCCCTGGGGCGAATTCGCCCGCCAGTTGCGCGGCGAGCGCCTCGGGCGCCTTGATGGCCCGCGCGGCGCCCAGGCGTCCGAAGGCGGTGCTGGCGCCACGGTCGGCATCGAGTTCGAAGCGTTGCGCCGCGCCCTGGTCGGGCGGCAGCGCGCCTTGCACGAAGCTGAACTCGCCCTCGACCAGGGCGCCGCTCGTGACCGGCATGCCGAAGCGCGCATCGAGCAGCTCGGTCGCGGCGCGGCCCATGAAATTGGTGATGGTGGCCAGGTGCACACGCTCCAGGCCGGGATTCAGGCGGCGGCAGGCGGCGGCCAGGTTGACGAAGGTGTTGCCGGTGCTGGCTTCGTCGTCGACCAGCACCAGGGTGCGCGCCGCCAGCAGCAGTTCGCGCAGCGCCGGGTCTTGTGGCTCATGCAGGAACTGGCGCGGCGCGTGGCTGTGCGCTTCCTCGAATTCGATCAGCGGGCCGTTGCCGACCCGGTAGCGGGTGGTGTGCAGGAACAGCGCCTGCTGGTCCGGATGGGCGCGCAGCCAGGCTTCGAACACGCCCTGGCCCAGGCCGACCGCGGTTTCCGCCATGGCGATGAAGACCACCGGGCCCTGCACCGCGCCGCCGAGCGGCGGCACGGTCGCTGCCAGGCGCTCGTGCACCATCAGCATGTCGATCGGGTTGGCCGGCCAGTGCTTGCCCAGCACCTTGCTCAAGAACAGGAAGCCGCGCTTGGCGTTGGCGCGCGCGGCGAAGCCGAGCAGGGCGTCGAGTTCGGCGGCGCCGCTGTCGATGCGCAGGTCGAGCGTCCCGGTCGGTAACTCGATCCGTTGAACTGGAACGGGATGCGGCGCGTTCATGCCAGCTCCGTCGCGACGCTGACTTCGGCCACCCGCATGCCGTGGCGCGGCGTCGGGATATCGAGGCCGTCGTAACCTTCGGCGAAGCCGCGCAGCGCGATGTACGGCAGGTTGGGGCCGGCCAGGCAGGCCATGCCGATCCCGCCCGACATGCGCGGATTGATCTCCAGCAGGCGCGGCCGCCCGCCGCCCTCGCGGAACTGGGCGTTGAACACGCCATTCAACTGGTAGTCGGCGCACAGGCGGCTGGTGGCGTCCAGGATGTCCTGGCGCATGTCGATCAGCTGGCCGCTGCCGGCCTGCGGCAGCTTGCGGCGCACCACGGCCGATACCAGGCGGCCGTGGTCGCCCACGCAGTCGACGCTGTATTCGGGGCCATCCAGGAATTCCATCAGCAGCATGGTGGCGAAGTTATCCAGTTCGCCCAGCCCACGGCGCAGGTCCTGGTAGCCGATGTGGTGTTCGACGCCTTTCATCAGGAGCGCGGCGCTGCTGCGCTCCTCGTCGACGATGGCGAAACCCAGGCCGTAGATGCCGTGCGCCGGCTTGACGCACAACTTCGCATGCTGCGGGCGCAGTTCGGCGTACGCCGCATCGAACTGTTCCAGGTTCTCGAAGGGCCGGAAGGCGGCCACCGGCGCTTCCGGCAGCACGGTGGCGGCATAGAAGTCGGCCTTGTCGTGGATGCGTTTCAGCGCGGCCGGCGGGGCGGCGCTGAGCACGCGGGTGCCCACGTCGGCGAAGCGCGCGTGTTCCGCGGCCAGGGTGGTGGCTTCGCGGCCGGGCACGAAGATGTCGATCTTCTGGTCACGGCAGAAGGTCAGGCACCAGTCGACGTAGGCGTCGCCCTTGAGGCCGGTGGGCTCGACGTGGAATTCATGGGCCAGGCGCGCGGCCGGCGCATGGCGGTTGGCATTGCTGTGGATGATGGTGAAACGGCCTTCGGTATCGGCCTCGCGGATCAGCTTGATCGCCGCATTCACGGACGAAAACGTCCTGTTGTACCAGACGCGCATGTGGGCTCTCTTGATGGATGATCGGCCACTGGCGTGGCGTTGCAGGCCCGCGCCGGGCGGCGCGGACCGTCAGGGATAAGTCCCTGTGTGATGCTTAGACGTTGACGCCGAACGAACGTGCCAGCGGACCGAGGCCGCCCTTGAAGCCCTGGCCGACGGCGCGGAATTTCCATTCGCTGCCGGCGCGGTACAGCTCGCCGAAGATCATCGCGGTTTCGGTCGAGCTGTCTTCGGACAGGTCGTAGCGCGCGATCTCGGCTTCGCCGGCGGCGTTCAGGCAGCGGATATAGGCCTTGCCGACCTGGCCGAAGTTCTGGCGGCGCGCATCGGCGTCGTGGATGGTGACGCAGAACGAGATCTTGTCGATGTCGGCCGGCACGCGCGCCAGGTCGACGGTCAGCTTTTCGTCGTCGCCTTCGCCCTGGCCGGTGGTGTTGTCGCCGGCGTGGGTCACCGAGCCGTCGGTCGACTTCAGGTTGTTGTAGAAGATGAAGTCGGTATCGCCGCGCACCTTGGCGTCGGTCTTCAGCATGAAGGCGCTGCCGTCCAGGTCGAAGGCCGAACCGTCGGTCGAGCGCGGATCCCAGCCCAGGCCGATGATGACCTTGGTCAGGCCCGGTGCTTCCTTGCTCAGGTTGACGTTGCCGCCTTTTTGCAGACTGATTGCCATGCGAACTCCTTTGTAGTCAGGGTGGATCAACACTCCCGCCGTCGCGCGCGAGACGCGGCCAACGTCGGGACGATATCGAAACGAGGGCCGGTGAGGATGCCCAACCAGCCGATTGTACACGCTCCGGATTTCACATTAGCTCTTCTTGCAATGTCCATACACCAATAAATGTGCCGACACAATGTGAATATAAATACAGCAGGAAGGCAGGGGCGTAAGCGCCGCAGTCGAACGGCCACGACATTTTTCCATTGCAGAAAACAGACACTATATTTTTCTAATTTTTAATTTTATAGAAATAATGTAGTATTTTGGAAAATGTCGTATCGATCGCGGTTCCCTCTGGAGGAGTGCATCATGTACCGAAGCGTTTTGCAGCTGTCGAACACCGTTTCCAACGACGTCATGCCCGGACAGCGCCGCAAGGCGGTGGCGTTGGCGGTTGCCTCCCTGGCCTGGCTGGCCAGCGCCCCGGCCTCCGCCCAGCAGCCGCCGGCCCCGGCACAGGATGCCCCCACCGCGATCGAAGCCGCCGAAGTCGTTACCGTGTCCGCCACCCGGCGCCGCGAACCGGTGCGCGACGTGCCGCTGCGGGTCGAGACCATCAGCGCCGAGGCGCTCGAACGCTCCGGCGCGGCGTCGTTGAGCGACTACGTGGGCACGCTGCCGGGCGTGCACGTGCACAGCGATGGCGGTCCGGGACGCGGCCAGGTCAAGATCCGCGGCATCACGGTGGGCGGGCTGAGTTCCCCGACCGTCGGCGTGTACATCGACGACGTGGCCTTCGGCTCCAGCACCGGCTTCGTCGGCGAAGCGGTATCGGCGCTCGACCTGTCGCTGCTCGACCTGCGCCACGTCGAACTGCTGCGCGGCCCGCAGGGAACGCTGTACGGCGCCGGCGCCATGGGCGGCCTGCTGAAGTACGTGACCAACGACCCCGACCCGAGCGGCTTCTCGGGCAAGGCCGGCCTGGCGCTGCGCCAGAGCAAGGGCGGCGCGCTGGGCCATATCGAGAACGCGGTCGTCAACGTGCCGCTGAGCGCCGGCACGGCGGCCTTGCGGGTCGCCGCCTTCAATGAACACGACGGCGGCTACATCAAGTCGGTCGGCCGGGTCGCGGGCGACCATGCCAACGACGGCGATACGCGCGGCGTGCGGGTGTCGATGCTGTTCGATCCGAGCTCCAAGCTGCGGGTGCGCCTGACCGCCACCCAGCAGGACATCGAGCGCGATGGCACCAGCATCGCGCAGTACGACGCCCGCACCGGGCTGCCGCTGCACGGCGACCTGACCCAGCTGCTGTACCGGCCGGAGCCCTATACCATCAAGACCGGGGTCTTGTCGGGCACCGTCGAATACGAAATGGGCTGGGCGCGCCTGAACGTGATCACCTCGGCCCAGCGCTTCAAGGGCGAGACGGCGCTGGATGCCACCGAGATCGTGGGCATCCCCGGCATCGACTTCGGTGGGCTCGACAACGACATCGACCTGCGCAAGCGCAGCGCCGAAGTGCGCCTGACGTCCGCCCGCGGCCCGCTCGAATGGCTGCTCGGCTTCTACCACAACAAGGAAACCGGCAGCCGCTCGCAGCGCCTGTGGATCCAGCTGCCCGGCGGTTCGGCGAACGACCTGGTGCGCTCCAGCCAGCCCTCGCGCTTCCAGGAAAACGCGGTGTATGGCGACATCACCTGGAATCCGGCGCCGGAATGGTCGTTCACCGTCGGCGCGCGCAGCGCGCGCAACCGCCAGGTGTATGGCACCGAGACCAATGGCGTGAAGGACTTCGAATCGACCGGCAAGGACAGTTCCAAGACCTACCTGGCGACGGCGCGCTACTCGATCGACAAGACCAGCAGCGTGTACTTCCGCGCCGCCAGCGGCTATCGCCCGGGCGGCCCGAATCCGCCGGCGATCGACCAGGACGGGCAAGTGGTGCCGGGCGCGCCGCTGACCTTCGAACCCGACAAGCTGTGGAGCTATGAAGTCGGCTACAAGGCGGATTTGCTGCAGCGCCGCCTGTTCCTGGAAGCGGCACTGTTCAGCATTCGCTGGAAAGACCTGCAATTGCCGATGGCGGTCGGCGTGACTTCGCTGACAGGCAATGCGGGCGAGGCCGAGTCCAATGGCCTGGAACTGGCCGTGCGCTACAAGCTCAACGAAAGCTTCAGCCTCGACGGCAGCCTGGCCTGGACCGATGCCACGCTGACCGAGGATGCCCCGGGCCTGGGCCCGTCCGGAGCGCGCCTGCCGAATTCGGCCCGGCTGTCGGCCACGGTGGGCGGCCGCTACGACTTCCAGCTGGCCGGCAACCGGGCCTGGGCCGGCGTGACCGTGCGCGGCGTCGGCCAGCGCAATGCCGGCTTCGATACGCCGGTGACCTCGGTGCCGTACTTCAGCATGGCGGGTTATACGCTGGCCGACCTGCAGATGGGCGTGGACGTCAATGGCTGGGAAGTCGGCGCCTTCGTGCGCAACCTGGCCGACAAGCGCGCGCTGAACAGCGCCGACACCAACCTGACCGCGTTCGGCGGTCCGCTGCGCGCCACGCCGGTGCAGCCGCGCACCTTCGGCCTGAACCTGACGAGGGCATTCTGATGCTCGGCCTGCGGCTTGCACGCTGGCGCATCGCGCTGTGCGGATTCGCCCTGGCGCTGGCCGGGGGCCTGTGCGCGCCGCTTGCGGCGCAGGCCCAGGCCCAGGCGCCGGCCGGCCACGCCTTGACCGCGGCCGACCTCGAAACCTGGCTCGACGGCCTGATGCCCGCCGCTCTGCGCAGCGCCGGCGTGCCCGGCGCGGTGGTGGTGGTGGTCAAGGATGGCCAGCCGCTGCTCGAGAAAGGCTATGGCTACGCCGACTGGGAGCGCGGGGTGCCGGTCGATCCGGCGCGCACCTTGTTCCGGCCGGGATCGATCTCCAAGCTGTTCACCTGGACCGCGGTGATGCAACTGGTCGAGCAGGGCAAGCTCGACCTGGACGCCGACCTGAATCGCTACCTGGACTTCACGGTGCCGGCCTACCGGGGCAAGGCCATGACCCTGCGCCACGTGATGACCCACACCACCGGGCTCGAGGAGACCGGGCGCGGGCTGATCGTGTATGGCGAGTCGACGCCGGACAACGGCGCGGTCCTGAAGGGCTATATTCCTCCTTATCTGTATGAGCCAGGCACCACCCAGGGGTATTCGAACTGGGCCACGGGGCTGGCCGGCTACATCGTGCAGCGCGTGAGCGGGCAATCGTTCGACGACTATGTGGAGCAGCGCATCTTCGCGCCGCTGGGCATGCGCCAGTCGACCTTTCGCCAGCCGCTGCCAACGGCGCTGCGCGGCCAGATGTCGCAGGGCTACCTGAGCGTGGACGGCAAGCCGAAAGGCTTCGAGATCGTCAGCATGCCGCCGGCCGGCAGCATGGCGGCAACCGGTTCCGACATGGCGCGCTTCATGCTCGCTTACCTGCAGGGAGGACAGCTCGATGGCCAACGCATCCTGCAGCCGGACACCGTCGCCCGCATGCATTCGACGATCACGCGCGGCCTGCCTGGCCTGAACGGCATCGGCCTGGGCTTTTATCAACAAGACCTCAACGGCCACCGCGCCGTCGGCCATGGCGGCGACACCATCCTGTTCCACTCCGACCTGGTCCTGCTGCCCGACCAGGGCATCGGCCTGTACGTATCGGTCAACGCGGCCGGGCGCCACGACCTGGGCAAGTGGCTGCGCGACCGCGTCTACCACGGCTTCGCCGACCGCTACCTGCCGGATACGCGCCCGCCCGCCGGGCCCGGCGTCGACCAGGCCACGGCCGAGGCCCACGCGCGTCTGCTGGCCGGCGCCTACCGCAATTCGCGGCGCGAGGATTCGACCTTCCTCTCGATCCTGCAGCTGGTCAGCCCGTTGCGCATCGAGGACGCCGGGCAGGGCAAGGTGGCGCTGACCATCGGCGGCAGCCGCAGCGAGTTCCGCGAAGTCCAGCCCTTCCTGTGGCAGGAAGTGAACGGTAAGCGGCGCCTGCAGGCGCTGGTCGAGGACGGGAAAGTCACGCGCTGGGGCCTGGAGCCGTATGTGTTCGCCTTCGTGTTCGAGCCGGTCCCCTTCATGGCGAGCGGCGCGGTGCTGGCCCTGCTGCTCGGCGCGCTCGGCGTGGCGCTGGCAACCGCGCTGGCCTGGCCGGTGGCGGCACGCGTGCGGCGCCGCCACGGCCTGGCGCCGCCTCCGCGTTCGCTGGCCTGGGTGCGGATCGCCTGCTGCCTGGTGCTGGTGAGCGTGGTCTTGTGGACGCTGGTGTTCGTCCTGATCGAGGACAGCGAACCTGGCCTGGTGCTGGTGCTGGCCCAGGCTAGCAGTTGGCTCGCCTTCGGCGGCGGGCTGCTGGCGGCGCTGTGGCATGCGCGCACCGTGGCGGCGGCCGGCGCCAGGAAGGCGCTGGCGCTGCCCCTGCTGTGGGTGCTGTGCTTCGCGCTGCTGGTGGCGGTGGGGCTCTATCACCACCTGATGAGCTTCAATCCCCATTTCTGATCCTGCACGGAGGAAGACCATGACAGTACGTACCCGATTGCTGTCCCTGTTCGCGGCCGGCGTGCTGCTCGGAGCCGGCCCGGCCCTGGCCGCGCAGTCCGATCCGCCGGCGGTGCAGACGCCGCAGGCGCCGAGTGCCCCCGAATCTGCCCCCGAACCTGCCGCCGTCGCTCACACGCTCGACGCCGCCGACCTCGCGGCCTGGCTCGACGGCCAGGTGCCGTATTCGCTCGAAAGCGGCGACATCGCCGGCATGGCGATCAGCGTGGTCAAGGACGGCAAGGTCCTGCTGCAGAAAGGGTATGGCCTGGCCGACGTCGAGGCCAAGGTCCCGATGGATCCCGCGACCACCCTGCTGCGGCCCGGCTCGACCTCCAAGCTGTTCACCTGGACCGCCGTCATGCAACTGGTCCAGCAGGGCAGGATCGATCTCGACCGCAACGTCAACGACTACCTCGACTTCAGGATCGAGGAAGCGTTCGGCAAGCCGGTGACCATGCGCCACCTGATGAACCACCGCGCCGGCTTCGAGGAGGGGCTGAAGGACTTGCTGGGCTACGATCCGGCCCTGGCCCAGAGCACCGAACAGTACCTGAAGGGGCATCCGCGGCCGATGCTGTTCGCGCCCGGCGCGGTGCCCGGCTATTCGAACTACGGCGTGGCGCTGGCCGGCTACATCGTGCAGCGCGTCTCCGGCATGCCGTTCGAGACCTATGTCGAGCGCCATATCTTTGCGCCGCTGGGCATGCGCCACTCGACCTTCGTCCAGCCGCTGCCCGCGAACTTCCCCGGCCGGCTGTCGAAAGGCTACCGCACTACCGACGCCCCGCCGTCGCCGTTCGAGATCGTGATCACGGCGCCCGCCGGTTCGGTCACCACCACCGCGGCCGACATGGCGCGCTTCATGCTGGCCCACCTGCAGCAGGGCAGCCTGGAGGGCTACCAGATGCTGGACGCGGCCACCACCGCGCGCATGCACAGCCCCAGCGTCGACGGCCTGCCGGGCTTCGGCACGATGGCGCACGGATTCTTTCGCCTGACGCACAACGGCCGCACGCTGCTCGGGCACGGCGGCGACACGGTGGTCTACCACACCGACATGAACCTGCTGCCCGACGAAGGCGTGGGCATCTATTTCACCTACAACGGCCTGGGCAAGGATGGGGCGGTGTATGGCGCGCGCAAGGAACTGATGGACGGCTTCATGCGGCGCTACTTCCCGGCGGCTGCCGGCACAGCGCCGCCGCCGGCACTGGCGTCGGCCGTGGAAGACGCGCAGCGCATCGCCGGCCGCTACCAGAGTTCGCGCCGGGTCGAGAACGGCTTCCTGCGCTTCTTCTACCTGCTGCAGCAGACCGTCATCACTGCCAACCCGGACGGCACCATCGAAGTGCCCGATGGCCTGGGCGGCGTGGACACCATGCGCGCGGTGGGCCCGCAACTGTGGCGCGCGGTCGATGGCGCTCGGATGGTGGCGCTGAAGGAGGTCGACGGCGTCAGGACCGTGATCGACAGCGAGAACCCGGTCGCGGTGCTGCAGCAGGACAGCTTCGCCAACTCGGCGCCGCTGAACGTGAGCATCCTGCTGCTATCCTTCCTGGTGCTGGCGGGCACGCTGGCGGCCTGGCCGCTGGGGGCCTTGCTGCGCCGCGCCGACCGCGCCACCAGCGGCGCCACGCCGGCGCAGCGCCGGCCGCGCACCGTCCAGCGCGTGGCTGCGGCGGTTGCGCTGGCCTATATGGCGGCCTGGTTCATGCTGATCACGCCGGTGCTGAGCACCGATCTCGCGGTCTACCATAGCGGGATCGACTGGATCGTCGGCCTGCTGCAGGCGAGCGGCCTGCTGGCCATCGGCGCGGCCGCGGCCGGGCTGTGGGCCACCTGGCGCCTGTGGCGCGGCGATGCCTCGCGCCTGCGCCGCAGCTGGGCGATACTGGTGGCGCTGGCGCTGCTGGGCGTGGTCTGGCTGGGCATCGTCGGCGAGCTGATAACCTGGAACCTGAACTACTGATGAAATTCTTTATCGCCCACCTGGCCACCGAGACCAATACCTTTGCCGCCGCGCCGACCGGGCTAGGCGACTTCGAGGAAGTCGGCGTCTATCACGGCGACGCCAGCGTGCGCGACCCCGAAGGCGCGGGCGCCTTCCTGCGCCATCTGCGTGGCCTGGTCGAGGCCGACGGCGGCGAGGTGGTCGAAAGCCTGTGCACGCTGGCCCAGCCGGGCGGACGCACGCTGCGCCCGGTGTACGAGGCGCTGCGCGACGAGATACTGGCCGACCTGCGGGCAGCGCTGCCGGTCGACGCGGTGCAGTTGCTGCTGCATGGCGCGATGGCGGCCGAGGGCTACGACGATTGCGAAGGCGACCTGGCGGCCCGCATCCGCGAGATCGTCGGGCCCGGGGTGCCGGTCGGGATGGTGCTCGACCTGCACTGCCATTTCACGGAGTTGATGCACAGTTCGAGCGACGCGATCGTCGCCCTCAAGGAATACCCGCACACCGACACCGACGAGCGCGGGCGGGAACTGTACCGGATCCTGAAGGACACCGTGGCCGGCCGCGTGCGGCCCGTGACCGCGGTGTTCGACTGCAGGATGGTCGGCCTGTGGCACACCACCCGCGAGCCGATGCAGGGTTTTGTCAGGCGCATGCAGGAGGTCGAACGGATGCCCGGCGTGCTGTCGGTCTCGCTCGGCCACGGCTTCCCCTGGGGCGACGTGCCGGAAGCGGGCGCCAAGCTGTGGGTGGTGACCGATAACGACCCGGCGCTGGCCGCGACCCTGGCGCGCCAGCTGGGCGCCGAGTTCTGGGCCCTGCGCACGCGGATCGGGCCCGAGGTGCTGGACGTCGACGCGGCGCTCGACCTGGTCCCCGCGAAGGTGGATCGGGCAGGGCCGCTGGTACTGGCCGACATCGCCGACAATCCCGGCGGCGGCGCCGCCGGCGACAGCACCTTCATCCTGCGCCGGATCGTCGAGCGCGGGATCGCGAACGTGGCCATCGGCGCGTTCTGGGACCTGGGCGCGGTCCACATCTGCAAGAGCGCGGGCGTGGGCGCCCGGATCGACCTGCGCATCGGCGGCAAGTGCGGGCCGGCGTCGGGCCTGCCGGTCGACCTGCGCGTGACCGTGCGCGCGATCGTGTTGAATCACACCCAGAGCGCGCTCGGCGCCCGCGAGCGCCTGGGCGACTGCGTGTGGGTCGAGGCGGCCAACGGCCTGCACATCCTGCTGGCCTCGATCCGCACCCAGACCTATGGCCTGGACGCCTTCACCGGCCTGGGCATCGGCCTGGCCGACAAGGCGCTGGTGGTGGTGAAGTCAACGCAGCACTTTTACGCCGAGTTCGCGCCGCTGGCGCGCCAGGTCGGCTACGTCACCACGCCGGGCGCGATGAGCTTCGACTTCGCCGCCATTCCCTATCGCCTGCGAACAGGGGGTTACTGGCCGCGCGTGACCGATCCGCATGACGCGGAACTATAATAGGCGCTCTACAGAGGACACTGCATGGCAACCAAACGCGCGATCAATCACGGGCCTGGACCGGACGGCAACCTGGGCGAATCGCTCAGGCGCATCCGCAAGGAGCGTGGCATGACACTGACCGAGGCGGGCGAGAAGAGCGGCATGCCCATGTCCACCATTTCCAAGATCGAAAACAACAAGATGTCGCTCAGCTACGACAAGCTGCTGCGCATCTGTAATGCGCTGGAGATCGACATCTCGCAGTTGTTCAGCGGCGGCCCGGCGGTGGACAAGGCGCCGGTGCCGGCGTCCAGCGGGCGCCGCAGCATCAACCGGCGCGACACCGGCTACGTGATCGACACGCCCAATTATTCGCACCTGTATCCGGCGGCCGACCTGCTGAACAAGCGCGCGGTGCCGGTGTTCGCCGAAATCCACGTGCGCTCGCTGGCCGAGTTCGGCGAGCTGATTCGCCATCCGGGCGAGGAATTCGCCCTGGTCCTCGAAGGCGCGATCGACATGTACACCGACCTGTACGCGCCGCTGCGGCTCGAGACGGGCGACTCCATCTATTTCGACAGCGGCATGGCGCACGCCTATATCGCGGTCGGCGAAGGCACCTGCCGCCTGCTGTCGGTGTGCATCTCGGACGAACCGAACTCCGAGGCCGCTTTTGCTTCGCTGTTCGATGGGGCCGAGCCGGCGCCGGTGCCCGCGCCTCCGCCGGCGCCGGGAAAGCCGAAGAAGCAGTCCTCCAAGCCGTAGTTTTCCAGAAAAGAAAAGGTATGCGTCCCGTGCTCCGGCACGGGCACGGACGGCCCGTGCGCGCGCGATTTCCGGCCCGCCGCCGGGCGTCGCAGGCCGCGTCAGAAAACGCTTGCACGCGCCTTGTCGATGGCATATCTTTCATTTGCAGAATAATTTTTCTCCAATCGAAAAACAATGATCGACCGGGATGAAAGGCGAGCAGTAACCACATGAATCAAGACACTGCGGATTTCATCGTGATCGGCGCCGGGATCGGCGGCGCCTCGGTCGCCTACTGGCTGTCGCAGCGCGCGCGCGTGATCGTGCTGGAAGGCGAGACCCAGCCCGGCTACCACAGCACCGGACGCTCGGCCGCGCTGTTCATGGAAAGCTACGGGCCGGACCAGGTGCGCGCGCTGACCCGGGCCAGCCTCGGTTTCTTCCGTAACCCGCCGCCGGGATTCGGCGAGCATGCGCTGCTGTCGCCGCGCGGCGCCTTCATGTTCGCCGCCCCCGGCCAGGAAGCCGCCCTCGACGCCCATGAAGCCACGGTGCGCGCGACCTCCTCGGCGGTGCAGCGCCTCGACGCCCGGGCCGCGCTGGAACTGCTGCCGGTGCTGCGTCCTGGCCAGGTGGCGGGCGGCGTGCTGGAACAGGATGCCGCCGACATCGACGTCGACGCCCTGCTGCAGGGCTTCCTGCGCGGCGTGCGCCGGCAGGGCGGTCGCATCGTGTGCGACGCCCGCGTCGGCGCCATGCGGCGCAGCGGCGGCCTGTGGGAAGTGTCTGCCGCCGGCACGACCTTCCGCGCGCCGGTGGTCGTCAACGCCGCTGGCGCCTGGGCCGACGCGGTCGCGCGCCTGGCCGGCGCCGATCCGGTGGGATTGGTGCCCAAGCGCCGCTCGGCCTTCCTGTTCGCGCCGCCCGAAGGTATGGACACGGCCCGCTGGCCGATGGTACTGGACGTGACGGAATCGTTCTATATCAAGCCGGATGCCGGCATGCTGCTGGGTTCCCCCTGCAATGCCGATCCGGCGCCGCCGCACGACGTGCAGGCCGAGGAACTCGATATCGCGCTCGCCATCGACCAGATCGAGCGCCAGACCACCCTGCGCATCCGCCGGCCGACCCACGTGTGGGCCGGGCTGCGCAGCTTCGTCGCCGACGGCGAACTGGTGGGCGGACACGACGCGAAGCTGCCCGGATTCTTCTGGGCCGCCGGGCAGGGCGGCTACGGCATCCAGTCCGCGCCCGGCGCGGGGCGCTACTACGCCTCGGTCCTGCTGGGCGCGGCGCCCGATCCGCAACTGGCGGCGTCCGGCTTCGATCCGGCCCGCATCAGCCCATCGCGTTTCACTCTTCCATGACCGCCACCGGAGACACCACCATGCGTGACAAGGATAGCTGGTTCGGCCAGCCCAAGGGCCTGACGATTCTGTTCCTGACCGAGATGTGGGAGAAGTTCTCGTTCTTCGGCATGCGCGCGCTGCAGATCTATTACATGACGAAGGAGCTGCAGTTCACGCACGCGTCCGCGTCGCTGATCTTCGGCGCCTACGCGGCCGGGGTGTACCTGACGCCGATCTTCGGCGGCATCATCGCCGACCGCTGGCTGGGACGGCGTCCGGCCGTGATCCTCGGCGGGCTCCTGATGGCGCTGGGCCACTTCATGATGGCTTTCGAGTCGCTGTTCTTCCCGGCGATGGTGGTGATCGCGATCGGCAACGGCCTGTTCCTGCCGAACCTGCCGAGCCAGGTCAATCTGCTGTACGCGAAAAACGATCCGCGCGCCGGCTCCGCCTTCAATGTCTATTACGTGGGCATCAACCTGGGCGCCTTCCTGGCGCCGCTGATCTGCGGCACGCTGGGCGAAGTGTATGGCTGGCACTACGGCTTCGGCGCCGCCGGCATCGGCATGTGCCTGGGCCTGGCGATCTATGTCTGGGGCGGCAAGTACCTGCCGCCCGAGGCCTCGAAGCCGGCCGCCCGCACCCCTCCGGTCCAGGGTGCGGAAGGGTATGGCACGATCCCGCTGCTGGCCGGTGTCGCGGTAGCGGTCATGCTGTTCCGGATCGCCTATGAACAGACCGGGAATACCTTCGCCATCTGGGCCGATGGCGCCGTCGACCGCCAGGCCTTCGGCATGACGATCCCCGTCACCTGGTTCCAGTCGCTCAACCCGATGTTCGTGTTCCTGCTCAGCCCCCTGCTGGTGCGCATGTGGAACGCCCGCGCCGCCCGCGGCCACGCGGTGCCGGCGCTGGAGCGCATGACCCTGGGCGCGTTCGGCATCGGCGTGGCCTATGCCTTGCTGGCCGGGCTGATCCTGATGGGCGCCGGCGCCGGCTATACCCTCGGCTGGATCTGGATGGTGGGCTTCTTCGCCGTCTTCACCCTGGCCGAGCTGTACATCCTGCCGGTGGGGCTGGGCCTGTTCGCGACCCTGGCGCCGAAGCGCTTCGCCGCCACCACGGTCGCCGCCTGGTTCTTCTGCTCCTTCGTCGGCAACCTGCTGTCGGGCGTGATCGGCGCGTTCTGGACCCGCACCAGCCCGCATATATTCTTCCTGCTCATGGCCGCGATCTGCGCCGTGTCGAGCCTGATGCTGTACCGGATCCACCGGATCCACCGGGCCAGTCCGGTGTCGCAGGCGGTCGTGGTGCCGCCGGTCGAGAAGGCGCTGTAATCTCCGTATTGGAGGAATAGGCAAAAGACGTCCAGCTTCCGGCAACGCGGGCCGCTGCGCGAAATCGATACTGAGTGCTCTTCCCATCCCCTGAAGGAGCACAGCATGAACAAGATCGCACTCGTCACCGGCGCCAGCCGCGGCCTTGGCCGCAACACCGCACTGCACATCGCGCGCCGCGGCGGCGACGTGATCGTCACCTACCAAAGCCGCGAGCAGGAGGCCCAGGCCGTGGTCGACGAGATCCGCGCGCTGGGCCGCCGGGCGCTGGCGCTGCGGCTCGACGTCGGCAATGTCGCCGGTTTCCCGGCCTTCGCCGCCAGCCTGCGCGCCGGCTTGCAGGAAACCTGGGGCCGCGACAGCTTCGACCACCTGGTCAACAACGCCGGCCATGGCGACATGGCGCCGATCGCGGACACCACCGAAGCCCGGTTCGACCGACTGGTCGACGTCCATTTCAAGGGCGTTTTCTTCCTGACCCAGGCCCTGCTGCCGCTGCTGGCCGATGGTGGGCGCATCGTCAACCTGTCGAGCGGCCTGACCCGCGTTTCCTTCCCTGGCTTCGGCGCCTATGCGGCGGTAAAGGGGGCGGTCGAGGTGCTGAGCGTCTACCTGGCCAGGGAACTGGGCAGCCGCGGCATCGCCGTCAACACGGTGGCGCCGGGCGCGATCGAGACCGACTTCCTGGGCGGCGCGGTGCGCGATACGCCGGACCTGAATGGCGTCTTCGCCGGCATGACGGCGCTGGGGCGGGTGGGGGTTCCGGACGATATCGGGCCGATGATCGCCAGCCTGCTGGGCGAGGACAATCGGTGGGTCAATGGCCAGCGCATCGAGGTCTCGGGCGGGCAGGTGATCTGATCAGGCGGCCTGCAGGCGTCTCACTTCGCGCACCGGCGGCAGCCCGAACATGCGCCCGTATTCGCGCGTGAACTGCTGCACGCTCTCGTAGCCGACCGTATGCGCGGCCAGGCTCGCGCTGGCGCCTTCGGCCAGCATCAGGCGGCGCGCCTCGATCAGGCGCAGCTGCTTCTGGAATTGCAGCGGCGTGAGCGAGGTCACGGCGCGGAAGTGGTGGTGGAAGGACGATGGACTCATGCCGGCCAGGGCCGCCAGCTCCTCGACCGGCAGGCGGCGCGCATATTCGCGGCGCAGGACGGCGACCGCGCGCGCCACGCGCCGCACATGGCTGTCGGGCAGGCCCAGGCGCCGGATCGCGGCGCCGTGGCGCCCCAGCAGCAGCCAGTAATGGAATTCACGGACCAGGGCGTCCTTCAGCACCGGGATCGAGGCCGGCCGCTCCAGGAGGCGCATCAGTCGCAGGGCGGTGTCGTGCAGGTGTGCGTCGGTGGGTTCGGCGCGCACCGGCGCCTGGCCGTCATCGTCCAGCGCCGCCATCTCGGTCGACAGGCCGGCGATCACCGCCGGGTCGAGGTCGAGCACCAGCGAGCAATAGGGAGCGGAAGCACTGGCTTGGGTCACCTGGCTGACGGTCGGCACGTCGGCCATGACCAGGAGCGAGTCGCCGGCCGCGAAGGTAAACGACTGGCTGCCCATCGTGACGTGCTTGCGGCCTTGCAGCACCAGGCAGGCCAGCGGCCGTGCGATCTGGTAGCTGAGGGCCGAGCGTTCGGTGGCGCGGATCGCCACCAGGCCCGGGATCGGCGTGCGCGCCACGCCGTCCCGGTCCGCCAGGTGGTCCGCATGGCGCAGCACGGTGTCGAGAAGTTCGCTCTTCATGTGCGCCAGTGTAGACCATCTGCGCTACGCTGCTCTCGCTTCGCCGGTGTCGGGCTTTTGCAGCGACGTCATCGATGCCGATTCCGCAGGCGCAGCTTCGCGCGCCAGCTTCACCGTCTGCACCGGCAGCGCCAGCGCCACGCCGCGCTGTTCCAGTCCGGCCAGGATGGCCAGGTAGATTTCCTGCTGCGTCGTCATGTAGACGGCATAGTCGGTGTTGTCGACGTAGTACACCGTTTCGTAGTTGAAGCTGGGTGCGGCGATGCTGCTCAGGTGGGCGCGGTCGAAGCGCACCTGCGGCTGGGCGCTGACGATCTCCTTGATCATCTCCGGCAGTTCGCGCAGCACCGACGCCGGCGTCAGGTGCGATACCGCGAACTGGAACACGACCCGGCGCGATTCCATGCGGCGCAGGTTCTGCACGCGGCTCGTAAGCAGGTCGTTGTTCGAGAACACGATCTGCTCGCCGGAGAGGCTGCGCACGCGGGTGGTCTTGAGGCCGATCTTTTCCACCGTACCCAGCATGGTGCCGACGATGATGAAGTCGCCGACCACGAAGGGCTTGTCGAGCACGATCGAGAGCGAGGCGAACAGGTCGCCCAGGATGCTCTGCACCGCCAGCGCGATGGCGATGCCGCCGATGCCCAGGCTGGCCACCAGGGTGGTGATGTTCACGCCCAGGTTGTCCAGCACCATCAGGGCCAGCACCGCCCACAGCAGCACCCTGACCAGGAAGGTGATCGCGGCCGAGGAGGTGATGCGGTCCGGGTCTTCGCTGCGCTCGGCGCGCTTCGCCCTGAGCCAGGTGCGTAGCGCGTGGTCGCCCCAGATCGCGACCTGGAACAGCACCGCCGTGATCGCGACCCGGCTCAGGAACAGCTGGGCCTTGTCGGACAAGGCCAGGAAACTGGCGCCGGCATAGATGCCGACGATGACCAGCACCAGCAGCTTGGTCGAGCGCAGCGCGGCCACGGCGATATCGTCCCACTTGGCCTCGGTACGGGCCGCGAGCACGGCCAGGCGCCGCGCCAGGATCGATTTGACGGCGTCCAGTCCGGCCGCGACGGCGGCCACCACGACCAGCGCGACCAGCCAGTCGGCGACGGGATTCTTGAGGATGACGTATTCCATCACTGTTTCATATTCCTTTCAGTCGAGGTTCAGGCAGCGGAGCGTTCGTCCAGCGCGTCGTCCAGGCCGGATGCCGGCAGCGTCGCCAGCGCCGCCAGGAAGTCGTCGCCCCAGCGCGCCACGTCGCGGTCGTTGACGATCGCGGCCATGCGCCCGGAGCGGTAGGCCACTTCGTCGGCGCCCATGGTCAGCGCGTGGTACAGGGTCGCGCTCATCGCGTTGCGGTCGTACGGGTTCACCAGCAGCGCGCCGTGCAGTTCTACCGCGGCGCCGGCGAATTCCGACAGCACCAGCGTGCCCGGGCGCCCGCTGGCGTGGCGGGTGGCGACGTATTCCTTGGCCACCAGGTTCAGGCCGTCGCGCAGCGGCGTGATCCAGGCGATGCCGCAGGCGGCGTAGTGGGCCACCACGTCCTCGAACGGCAGCGAACGGTAGAAGTAGCGCACCGGCACCCAGTCGAGGGTCGAGAAGCGGCCGTTGATGCGGCCCACGACCCGGTCCAGCTCCTCGCGCAGGCTGTCGTAGATCTCCATGCCCGACGCCGCCGGCGTGATGATATTGATCAGCATGACCTTGCCCAGCAGCTCGGGATGCTGTTCCAGCATCCGCTCATACGCTTGCAACTTCTCCAGCGACCCTTTCACATAATCGAGGCGTTCGATCGAGATGATGCCGGTGCGGCCGTCCAGGTAGTCGTCCCATTCGGCGATCTGGCGCTGGACGTCGTCGGTGCGCACCAGTTCTTCGATCAGCTGCGCATTGGTGCCGACCGGATGCGCGCCCAGGCTCACGCGGCGCCCGCCCACTTCGAGCGCGGTATGCATGCGGTCGACCCCGAGCGCGCAGCCGAAGGTCAGGTAGCGCGGCGCGCACGGCACCGCGTCGAGCACCTCGACCGGCGCGCAGGAGCGCGCGGCGTCGACGAAGTTCTCGACGTAGCGCGGGATGTGGAAGCCCACGTAGTCGCATTGCAGCAGGCTGCCGATGATGTCGTTCCGCCACGGCAGGATGTTGAACACGTCGGACGACGGAAACGCGGTATGGTGGAAGAAGGCGATCGTCAGGTCGGGCCGCAGCGGGCGCAGGAAGGCCGGCACCATCCACAGGTTGTAGTCGTGGATCCAGACGGTGGCGCCGGGCGCCGCTTCGCGCGCGGTCTGCTCGGCGAACAGGCGGTTCACTTCAAGATAACGTTCCCAGTGGTCCTGGCGGAACTCGGCCTTGTCGGGGAAGGAGAAGATGATCGGCCAGAACGCCTCTTTCGAGAATTTTTTGTAGAACTGGTCGATGTCGTCCGCCGTCAATGGAATGCGGGCCGCCTTCAGTTGCGGATAGCGCTGCGCGTCGACGGCGACGTGGGGGATAAAGCTGTTTGGTGTCCTGCTCGCCTGCTGCGACCAGGCGACCCACGAGCCCTTGCGGCCGCCGGCGAAGAAGCTGAGCAGGGTCGGCATGATGCCGTTCGGGCTTTTCGGGCGCCGCTGATAGGTCACGCCGTCCTCGACCACCTCGTCGTAGGGCAGGCGGTGATACACCATCACCAGTTCGGCCTCGCCGTAGGAGGTCGCCTCGGTGGCCGCGGCGCCGCCGTCGAGGCGCAGCCCGTGGCGGTCGAAAGCCTGCAGGATGCCGCCGCAGCCGGCGGCGTCGGCCACCACCACGCGCGGCATCTTGCGCACCGCCTGCACCAGCGCCGGTTCGGCGGCGCCGACCACCACGCCGCGGAAGCCCGCCTCGAACATCGACAGGTCGTTCAGCGTGTCGCCCGCTACCACGATATGGGCCGGATCGAAGCCGGCCACTTCGGCCAGGCGCCGCACCGCCACGCCCTTGCCGACGCCGCGCGGCAGCACGTCCAGGTAGCGCCCGGCCGAGAACAGCAGGTCGCAGCCGAGGGCGTCGACCGCAGCGCGCAGCGCGGGCGTGATCGCCTCTTCGGTCGCGTAGAACGAGACGCGGCGTTCCTGCGGCACCGACTGGCGCACCAGGTCGGGGAAATCGGCCAGCGCTTTCAATACGGCCTGGCTGCCCGGCCAGCGCGCCGCGATCTCGTGCGCCAGCGGCTCGACCGGGCGCAGGTCGGCGTCGACGATGGTGGCGCCGACGTCGGCGATGATGTAGTGGGGGCGGGGGACGGTCGGATCGGACAGCAGGGGAATGACGGTTTCCAGGCCGCGGCCGGTGACGAACACCAGCGTCGCCTCCGGCAGGGCGCCGGAAAACAGTTCGCGGACATGGCGCCGCGCCTCGTGGGTGCCGGCCAGCAGCGTACCGTCGAGATCGGTGGCGAGCACCAGGCGTGAGGGATCGAGCTGGCGCGGCCAGTGGCGGGATTCAATGACGGTCATTCTTCATCCTTTGCAGCGATGCGTCCGCCCAAGCAGCCGTGGGCTGGGTGGCGGACCGGGTCTGGGCCTGCGATGCTCGCCGGGGAGGCGCGCGGGCCGGAGAAAGGCGGGGCTGCGGATCGGCGCTCTTTTATGAGAGGAATGCGCGATCTACGCAGGGGAACCGCCAGGCGGAAGAAGGAAGGGGGCGCCGGCATGGATGCCGGAAAATCACGTGCGCCAGGTGCGCGCGACGCAACCGACCTTCAGATACATTTGTACAATAGCATTTCATGCCGGCATCTTCAACCCGCCATTCCGTATCATGGAAAGCGCGCCGTCGAAAAAAGCTATTGCAAAACTTTAAGCGGGGCACTTATAATTCGGCTCCCCGGGCGGTTAGTTCAGCTGGTTAGAATACTTGGTCGACATCCAAGGGGTCGCAGGTTCGAATCCTGCACCGCCCACCAGACTTCCAGATCGCAGGCTCCCAGTAATGGTCGTAGCCTGTAGAGAAAAGGCGCAGCGGTGTGCCTTTTCTGTGCCGCTCGGCTAGAGCGGATTCTTCTTTCTCCAGATACTGCGAAAAGCGCAACAGGCCGGTCTCGACTCCGATTTTTCCTGTTGCGCTGAAGCCTTTTGCGCGCTATACTAGCCGGCTTCGGTATGGGTCTGTCTTTTTTGACCCGTATTTTTTAGTAGTTCAACTACCCCCGCCCAATCGTAGGTGGGAATGGAGAAAAAATGAGCCTGGGCCTCCTCGGTCGCAAGGTTGGCATGATGCGTATCTTCACGGATGACGGCGATTCGATCCCTGTCACTGTGCTGGACGTGTCGAACAACCGTGTCGCACAAGTCAAAACCCCTGAAACTGATGGCTACACCGCAGTTCAGGTCGTCTACGGCCAACGTCGCGCTTCGCGCGTGACCAAAGCTGCTGCCGGTCACTTCGCCAAAGCTGGCGTCGAAGCCGGTACGATGCTGAAAGAATTCCGCATCGATTCCACCAAAGCCGCCGAACTCAAAGCCGGTGACACCATCGATGCTTCGATGTTCGAAGTGGGCCAGAAAATCGACGTGCAAGGCACCTCGATCGGTAAGGGCTACGCCGGTACCATCAAGCGTCACAACTTCGCCTCGGGTCGCCAGACCCACGGTAACTCGCGTTCGCACAACGTTCCTGGCTCGATCGGTATGGCCCAGGATCCAGGCCGCGTGTTCCCAGGCAAGCGCATGACCGGTCACATGGGCGACGTTACCGTCACCACCCAGAACCTGGAAGTGGCTCGCATCGACACCGAACGTCAGCTGCTGCTGATCAAGGGTGCCGTTCCTGGCGCGAAGAACGGCCAAGTGGTCGTCAAGCCAGCTGTCAAAACCAAAGCCAAGAAAGGAGCGTAAGCATGGAACTGAAGCTCCTGAATGAGCAAGGTCAAGCTGGCGCCAACGTTGCAGCAACCGACGAAGTGTTCGGTCGTGAATACAACGAAGCCCTGATCCACCAGATCGTCGTCGCCTACGCTGCCAACGCACGTAGCGGCAACCGCAAGCAGAAGGACCGTGAAGAAGTCCACCACACGACCAAGAAGCCATGGCGCCAGAAAGGCACCGGCCGCGCTCGTGCTGGTATGTCGTCGTCGCCACTGTGGCGCGGCGGTGGTCGCATCTTCCCGAACACCCCGGACGAGAACTTCTCGCACAAAGTCAACAAGAAGATGTTCCGTGCAGGTATCTGCTCGATCTTCTCGCAACTGGCCCGCGAAGACCGCCTGAACGTGGTCGAAAACCTGTCGATCGAAGCGCCAAAGACCAAGCTGCTGTCGCAAAAGCTGCAGAGCATGGGCCTGGAATCGGTCCTGGTGATCACCGACACCATCGACGAGAACCTCGAGCTGGCATCGCGCAACCTGCCGCACGTGCTGGTCGTCGAGCCGAAGCACGCTGATCCGATGTCGCTGGTGTTCTACAAAAAAGTCCTGGTCACGAAAGCTGCTCTGGCCAAGATCGAGGAGATGTACGCATGAGCGCCGCAATCAAATTCAGCGAAGAGCGCCTGATGAAGGTGCTGCTGGCTCCGATCATTTCCGAGAAGGCTACCTTCGTCGCGGAAAAGAACGAGCAGATCGTGTTCAAGGTCCTGCCTGACGCGACCAAGCCAGAAATCAAGGCTGCCGTCGAACTGCTGTTCAAGGTCGAAGTGGAATCGGTGCAAACCGTGAACCGCGAAGGCAAGCAAAAGCGTTCGGGTCGTTTCACCGGCCGTCGCAACCACACCAAGCGTGCTTTCGTGTGCCTTAAGCCAGGCCAGGAAATCAATTTTGTCGAGGAGGCTAAATAATGGCACTCGTAAAGATGAAGCCAACCTCCCCAGGCCGTCGCGGCATGGTGAAAGTTGTGACCGAAGGCCTGTACAAAGGCCGTCCGTTCGCAGCCCTGGTTGAAAAGAAATCGAAGACTGCTGGCCGTAACAACAACGGTCACATCACCACCCGTCACATCGGCGGTGGCCACAAGCAGCACTACCGTCTGGTCGACTTCAAGCGCCAGAAGGACGGCATTCCTGCCAAGGTCGAGCGTATCGAATACGACCCGAACCGTACCGCGCACATCGCACTGCTGTGCTACGCGGACGGCGAGCGTCAGTACATCATCGCCACCAAGGGCATGGCTGTCGGCGACAGCGTCATGAACGGCTCGGAAGCGCCGATCAAGGCCGGTAACTGCCTGCCAATCCGCAACATCCCGGTCGGTACCGTGATGAACTGCGTCGAAATGCTGCCAGGTAAGGGTGCCCAGATGGCCCGTACCGCCGGCGCCGGCGTCGTGCTGATGGCCCGTGAAGGCACCTACGCCCAGGTTCGCCTGCGCTCGGGTGAAGTCCGTCGCGTGCACATCGAGTGCCGTGCAACCGTGGGTGAAGTCGGCAACGCCGAGCACAGCCTGCGCAAGATCGGTAAGGCTGGCGCGATGCGCTGGCGCGGTGTTCGTCCTACCGTCCGCGGTGTGGTCATGAACCCGATCGATCACCCGCACGGTGGTGGTGAAGGTCGTACGGCAGCTGGTCGTCATCCAGTGTCGCCATGGGGCCAGCAGACCAAGGGCAAGAAGACGCGTTCGAACAAACGCACTTCGTCGATGATCGTCTCGCGCCGCGGCAAGAAATAAGGATAAATCATGACTCGTTCATTGAAAAAAGGGCCGTTCATTGACGCCCACCTGGTGAAGAAGGTCGAAGCCGCGCAAGCGTCGAAAGACAAGAAGCCAGTCAAAACCTGGTCGCGCCGCTCGACGATCACCCCTGACTTCATCGGTCTGACGATCGCCGTCCACAACGGCAAGCTGCACGTGCCTGTGTACGTGTCGGAGAACATGGTCGGCCACAAGCTCGGCGAATTCGCGCTGACCCGTACGTTCAAGGGCCACGCCGCTGACAAGAAGGCGAAACGATAATGGAAACTAAAGCAATCCTCAAAGGCGTGCGCCTGTCGGAACAAAAAGGCCGTCTGGTCGCCGACCTGATCCGTGGCAAGAAAGTTGACGCAGCACTCAACATTCTGCAATTCAGCCCGAAAAAGGGCGCGACCATCATCAAGAAGGTTCTCGAGTCGGCGATCGCCAACGCGGAACACAACGATGGCGCGGACATCGACGAGCTGAAAGTCACCCAGATCTACGTCGAAAAGGGCCCGATCCTGAAGCGCTTCACCGCACGTGCGAAGGGCCGCGGCGATCGTATTTCGAAACAATCCTGTCACATCTACGTGACTGTCGGTAACTAAGGAGTCACACGATGGGTCAGAAAATCCACCCAACCGGCTTCCGCCTGGCGGTCACCCGTAACTGGGCATCGCGCTGGTACGCTGGTAACGGCAACTTCGCTGACATGCTGAAGGAAGACCTGGAAGCTCGCGCTTTCCTGAAAAAGAAGCTGAAGAACGCTTCGGTCGGCCGCATCGTCATCGAGCGTCCTGCCAAGAACGCACGCTTCACCATCTACTCGTCGCGTCCAGGTGTCGTGATCGGTAAAAAGGGCGAAGACATCGAAGTGCTGAAGTCGTCGCTGACGAAGATCATGGGCGTGCCTGTGCACGTCAATATCGAAGAGATCCGCAAGCCGGAAATCGATTCGCAGCTGATCGCCGATTCGATCTCGCAGCAGCTCGAAAAGCGCATCATGTTCCGTCGCGCCATGAAGCGCGCAATGCAAAATGCAATGCGCCTGGGCGCCGTCGGCATCAAGATCATGTCGTCGGGCCGCCTGAACGGCATCGAAATCGCACGTACCGAATGGTACCGCGAAGGCCGTGTGCCTCTGCACACCCTGCGCGCCGATATCGACTACGGCACCAGCGAAGCATCGACCACCTACGGCATCATCGGCGTCAAGGTCTGGGTCTACAAGGGCGACCGCTCCCCAACGGGCGAAGCACCTGTGATCGACACCCCGCCGGACGAGAAGAAGCCACGCGGCCCACGTCGTGACGACGGCAAGCCAGGCAGCCGTCCACGTCCAGGCGCGAAGCCAGGTGCCGCTCCAGCGGGCCGCCGCGCCGCTGCCAAGCCGGCAGCTGAGAAAGCAGGAGAATAAGCATGCTGCAGCCATCGCGCAGGAAATATCGTAAAGAGCAGAAAGGCCGTAACACCGGCATTTCGCACACCCGCGGCACCGCTGTGTCGTTCGGTGAGTTCGGCCTGAAGGCAGTCGCCCGCGGCCGTATCACCGCTCGCCAGATCGAAGCGGCCCGTCGTGCCATGACCCGTCACATCAAGCGTGGCGGTCGTATCTGGATCCGTATCTTCCCGGACAAGCCGATTTCGAACAAGCCGGCCGAAGTCCGTATGGGTAACGGTAAGGGTAACCCGGAGTACTACGTCGCTGAAATCCAGCCAGGCAAAGTCCTGTACGAGATGGACGGCGTCGCTGAAGAACTGGCGCGCGAAGCGTTCCGCCTGGCCGCTGCCAAACTGCCACTGGCTACCACCTTCGTGGTGCGCCAGGTCGGCCAATAACAGGAGTTGAATATGAAAGCATCGGAACTCCGCGGCAAGGACCAGGAAGCGCTGCAGAAGGAGCTGAACGAGCTGCTGAAGGCCCAGTTCGGTCTGCGCATGCAAGTCGCCACCCAGCAGCTCGGTAACACCGCGCAGCTCAAGAAAGTACGTCGCGATATCGCGCGTGTGAAGACTGTGATGAACCAGAAGGAAGCCAAATGAACGACACCACTAAAACGGCGCTGAAGCGTACGCTGGTCGGCAAAGTCGTGTCCGACAAAATGGACAAGACGGTGACCGTGCTGATCGAACGTCACGTCAAGCACCCGCTGTACGGCAAGATCATCGTGCGCTCGAACAAGTATCACGCGCACGACGAAGCGAACGAAGCGAAAATCGGTGACACCGTCGAGATCGCAGAAGGTCGCCCGATCTCGAAGACGAAGGCGTGGACTGTGACCAAAGTGTTGCAAGTCGCACAGGTACTGTAAGTATCTAGAAAATTTGTCTTGCGTGGCCCGCTGGTATCTGGGATACTAGCGGGCTTCGTTCATGTGTTGCCGCAGTTTGTCCCCTCGGCAAGTGCGGCCTGTAACGAATGCGTTATTGGAAAGTCCAATCACCCAATCGTGGTGCTCCAGCAGGGGCGGCACGGCGGGACCAAGACTGACCGCAGGCCCATGGGTTTCCGTGGGGTTTTCTACGGCTTAAGTTGGGAAAGAAAATACTATGATTCAAACCGAAAGCCGGCTCGAAGTAGCCGACAACACCGGTGCCAAGGAAGTTCTGTGCATCAAGGTGTTGGGCGGCTCGAAGCGCCGTTACGCGAGCATTGGCGACATCATCAAGGTCACCGTGAAAGTCGCTGCCCCACGTGGCCGCGTCAAGAAAGGTGAAATTTACAATGCCGTGGTTGTGCGTACCGCCAAGGGTGTGCGCCGCCAGGATGGTTCCCTGGTCAAGTTCGACGGCAATGCCGCCGTCCTGCTGAACGCCAAGCTGGAGCCGATCGGTACCCGTATCTTCGGACCGGTGACGCGCGAGCTGCGTACCGAGAAGTTCATGAAGATCGTGTCCCTGGCACCTGAAGTTCTGTAAGGATACGCGACATGGATAAGATTCGTAAAAACGACGAAGTCATCGTTCTGACCGGTAAGGACAAGGGCAAGCGTGGCGTCGTTCAGAAGCGTGTAGACGCTGAACACGTCATCGTCGAAGGCGTCAACGTTGCCAAGAAGGCGACCAAGCCGAACCCGATGACCGGTGTTACTGGTGGTATCGTCGACAAGACTATGCCGATTCACGTGTCGAACGTCGCGCTGTTCAACGCTGCGACCGGCAAGGCAGATCGCGTTGGCTTCAAAGACCAGGACGGCAAGAAAGTCCGCGTCTTCAAGTCGAACGGCGAAGTAGTGAAAGGGTAATAAGAAATGGCCCGTCTCCAAGCAATTTACAAAGACAAAGTCGTTGCCGAACTGACCGAGAAATTCGGCTACAAGTCGGTGATGGAAGTGCCGCGCCTGACCAAGATCACCCTGAACATGGGTCTGTCGGAAGCAGTCGCCGACAAGAAGATCATCGAGCACGCAACCGGCGACCTGACCAAGATCGCTGGCCAGAAGCCAGTCGTGACCAAGGCTCGCAAGGCAATCGCAGGTTTCAAGATCCGCGAAGGCTACCCGATCGGCACGATGGTGACCCTGCGCGGCGCCCGCATGTACGAATTCCTGGACCGTTTCATCACCGTGGCCCTGCCGCGCGTGCGTGACTTCCGTGGCGTGAGCGGCAAATCGTTCGATGGCCGTGGCAACTACAACATCGGTGTCAAAGAGCAGATCATCTTCCCAGAGATCGACTACGACAAGATCGATGCGCTGCGTGGCATGAACATCTCGATCACCACGACCGCTAAGACCGACGAAGAAGCCAAAGCGCTGCTCGCCGCCTTCAAATTCCCGTTCAGGAACTAAGAGCATGGCAAAACTTGCACTGATTAACCGCGAACAGAAGCGTGCAGACCTGGTGGAGAAATTCGCCGCGAAGCGTGCCGCTCTGAAAGCAATCATCGACGACCAGTCGAAGTCGGAAGAAGAACGTTACGAAGCGCGCCTGAAGCTGCAGGCTCTGCCGCGCAACTCGGCCCCGACCCGCCAGCGTAACCGCTGCGCCATGACCGGCCGTCCACGTGGCACTTTCCGTAAATTCGGTCTGGCCCGTACCAAACTCCGCGAATTCGCCATGAAAGGCGAAATCCCGGGTATGACCAAAGCTAGCTGGTAATAGGAGAACAAGCAATGAGTATGAGCGATCCTATCGCCGATATGCTGACCCGCATTCGCAACGCCCAAACTGTCCAGAAAACCTCGGTCGCAATGCCGTCGTCGAAAGTGAAGGTTGCCATTGCCAACGTCCTGAAGGACGAGGGTTACATTGAAGATTTCGCCGTGTCGTCGGAAGGTGGCAAAGCGGAACTGAAGATCGGTTTGAAGTATTACACCGGCCGTCCGGTCATCGAGCGCCTCGAGCGCGTGTCCCGTCCTGGCCTGCGCATCTACAAGGGCAAGGATGAAATCCCGTCGGTCATGAATGGCCTGGGCGTGGCAATCGTCTCGACCCCGCAAGGCGTCATGACTGACCGCAAAGCACGTGCTACCGGCGTCGGTGGCGAAGTGATTTGCTACGTGGCTTAAGGAGTAGACGATGTCTCGAGTAGCTAAGATGCCAATCGCCGTCCCAGCCGGTGCCGAAGTCGCGATCAACGCGTCGTCGATCACCGTCAAGGGCCCGCTGGGCACCCTGACCCAGGCCCTGAACGGCCTGGTCAAAGTGGAAAACAACAATGGCACGCTGACCTTCGACGTGATCGACGATTCGCGTGAATCGAACGCCATGTCGGGCACCCTGCGCGCCCTGGTCAACAACATGGTCACCGGCGTCACCAAGGGTTTCGAGCGCAAGCTGAACCTGGTCGGCGTGGGCTACAAGGCAGCAGTGCAGGGCAACGCCCTGAACCTGTCGCTGGGCTTCTCGCACCCGGTCCTGCACGCGATGCCTGAAGGCGTCACCGCAGTGACCCCGACCCCGACCGAAATCGTGATCAAGGGTATCGATCGCCAGAAGGTCGGCCAGGTTGCCGCTGAAGTTCGCGCTTACCGCGCTCCCGAGCCTTACAAGGGCAAGGGCGTCCGTTATTCGGACGAAGTGGTCAAGCTTAAAGAAACCAAGAAGAAATAATCGGAGCAGACATGGACAAGAAACAATCCCGTCTGCGTCGTGGCCGTCAGACCCGCATCAAGATTGCCCAGCTGGGCGTGAATCGCCTGTCGGTTCACCGCACCAACCTGCACATCTACGCAAACCTGATCAGCCCGGACGCAAAAGTACTGGTGTCGGCTTCGACCCTGGAAGCGGAAGTGCGCGCCGAACTGGCTGGCCAGACCGGCGCCGGCGGCAACGCTGCTGCAGCTGCCCTGGTTGGCAAGCGCGTCGCAGAGAAAGCACTGAAAGCAGGAATCACCGAAGTTGCGTTCGATCGCTCGGGTTTCCGTTACCACGGCCGTGTGAAGGCGCTGGCGGAAGCCGCGCGTGAAGCCGGTCTGAAGTTCTAAGGAAGAATCGTCATGGCAAAAATGCAAGCGAAAATGGCAAGCGACAAGCCGGATGATGGCATGCGCGAAAAAATGATCGCGATCAACCGCGTGACCAAAGTGGTCAAGGGTGGTCGTATCATGGGTTTTGCAGCGCTGACCGTTGTCGGTGACGGCGATGGCCGCATCGGCATGGGCAAGGGCAAGTCGAAGGAAGTTCCAGTCGGCGTGCAAAAAGCGATGGAAGAAGCCCGCCGCAACCTGATCAAGGTGCCGCTCAAGAACGGTACCCTGCATCACACCGTGTCCGGTCGTCACGGCGCCTCGCGCGTCATGATGATGCCAGCGAAACCTGGTACCGGCGTGATCGCTGGTGGCGCAATGCGCGCTATCTTCGAAGTGATGGGCGTGACCGACGTGGTCGCCAAGTCGACCGGTTCGTCGAATCCTTACAACCTGGTGCGCGCAACCCTCGACGGCCTGTCGAAGATGAGCACCGCGGCTGACATCGCTGCCAAGCGCGGCAAGTCGGTCGAAGACATCGTCGGTTAAGGAGAACTCACATGGCAAACACCGTTAAAGTTCAGCTCGTCAAGGGCCTGATCGGTACCCGTCAAGACCACCGCGCTACCGTGCGTGGCCTGGGCCTGCGTCGCGTCAACTCGGTCTCCGAGCTGCAAGACACCCCAGCCGTGCGTGGCATGATCAACAAAGTCGCGTACCTCGTGAAAGTTGTGTCGTAAGCCCTCGGGCTTGCGAACGGAGAAATCAATGGAACTCAATACCATTCAACCAGCCGAAGGCGCGAAACACGCCAAGCGTCGCGTCGGTCGCGGCATCGGCTCCGGCCTGGGCAAGACTGCCGGCCGTGGTCACAAGGGTCAGAAATCGCGTTCGGGCGGCTTCCACAAAGTCGGCTTCGAAGGCGGTCAGATGCCTCTGCAGCGCCGTCTGCCGAAGCGCGGCTTCAAATCGCTGAACGCGACCTTCAAGGCTGAAGTCCGCCTGTCCGACCTGAACAACCTGGCCGTCGGCGACGTCGACATCCTGGTGCTCAAGCAGGCAGGCATCCTGCCGGTCGTGGCACGCGACGTGCGCGTCATCCTGTCCGGCGAGATCACCAAGGCGGTGAACCTCAAGGGCCTGAAAGCGACCGCTGGCGCGAAAGCAGCGATCGAAGCAGCTGGCGGCTCGGTCGCGTAAAGCGACCGCTGCCTGATCGGAGCAAAAATTGGCGACTAATTCACAACTTGGTAAAAGCGCCGCTTCCGGATTCCCCTGGGGCCGGCTGTGGTTTTTGCTTGGCGCATTGGTCGTGTACCGCATCGGTGCTCACATCCCGGTTCCCGGGATTGACCCGGTGCAGCTCGCTGCGCTGTTCAAGCAGAACGAGGGCGGCATCCTGGGCATGTTCAACATGTTCTCGGGTGGCGCCTTGTCCCGCTTTACCGTGTTCGCGCTCGGCATCATGCCTTACATTTCGGCTTCGATCATCATGCAGCTCGCATCGATCGTCTCGCCGCAACTCGAGGCGTTGAAGAAAGAGGGCGAGGCCGGCCGCCGCAAGATCACCCAGTACACCCGTTACTTCACGGTGGCACTGGCGCTGTTCCAGGCGTTCGGCATCGCAGTCGCGCTCGAGGCGCAACCTGGCCTGGTCATCGACCCGGGTCTCGGTTTCCGCTTCGTGACCGTCGTTACCCTCCTGACCGGCACCATGTTCCTCATGTGGCTGGGCGAGCAGATCACCGAGCGTGGTCTTGGCAACGGCATTTCGATCATCATCTTCGCCGGTATCGCAGCAGGTCTGCCGTCGGCCCTGGGCGGCTTGTTCACCCTGGTCTCGAACGGTTCGATCGGCAGCTTCTCGGCCATCCTGATCGTGGTCCTGGTGGCTGCGGTGACGTATGCGGTGGTGTTCGTGGAACGCGGGCAGCGCAAGATCCTGGTCAATTACGCGAAACGCCAGGTCGGCAACAAGATCTACGGTGGCCAAACCAGCCACCTGCCCTTGAAGCTGAACATGGCAGGCGTGATCCCGCCGATCTTCGCATCGTCGATCATTCTGTTCCCGGCGACGATCGTCGACTGGTTCACGCGCGGCAAGGATTCGTCCGGCCCCGTGATCGGGTTCCTGAAGGATCTGGCGGCGTCGATGGCGCCAGGCGAGCCAATCCACGCTTTGCTGTATGCGGTGGCGATCGTGTTCTTCTGCTTCTTCTACACCGCGCTGGTATTCAACAGCAAGGAAACGGCGGACAACTTGAAGAAGAGCGGCGCGTTTGTTCCGGGCATCCGTCCGGGCGAGCAGACCGCGCGCTACATCGACAAGATCCTGATGCGCCTGACCCTGGCCGGTGCAGTCTATATCACCCTGGTGTGCCTGGTGCCGGAGTTCATGACCGCCCAGTGGAAGGTTCCCTTCTACTTCGGTGGCACGTCGCTCCTGATCATCGTGGTGGTGACGATGGACTTCATGGCACAAGTGCAGAACTACGTCATGTCGCAGCAATATGATTCCCTGCTGCGTAAGGCTAACTTCAAGGGTGGAGTTCCTACGCGATAAGCGTCGGAGTGCATAGAGCGAATGGCAAAAGACGACGTCATCCAAATGCAGGGGGAGATCCTCGAGAATCTCCCAAACGCGACGTTCCGCGTAAAGCTGGAAAACGGCCATGTGGTCCTGGGGCATATCTCGGGTAAAATGCGGATGAACTATATCCGCATCCTCCCGGGTGACAAGGTAACGGTGGAGTTGACGCCGTACGATCTGTCCCGGGCCCGCATCGTGTTCCGCACCAAGTAAAAACATCATCAAGTAAACGAACCGAAGAGAGTGCAAAATGAAAGTTAACGCTTCAGTCAAGCGGATCTGCCGCAACTGCAAGATCATCAAGCGCAAGGGCGTGGTCCGTGTGATCTGCGTCGAGCCGCGTCACAAGCAGCGTCAAGGTTAATCGAGGAATAACGAATGGCACGTATTGCAGGGGTTAACATCCCAAATCATCAGCACACCGTTATCGGCCTGACGGCTATCTACGGTATTGGCCGTCCGCGTTCGCAGAAGATCTGCGACGCAACCGGTATCGCGACCAACAAGAAGGTCAAGGACCTGGACGATAACGAACTCGAGAAACTGCGCGACGAAGTCGGCAAGTTTGTCGTGGAAGGCGACCTGCGCCGCGAACTGTCCATGAACATCAAGCGTCTGATGGACCTGGGTTGCTACCGCGGCATGCGTCACCGTAAGGGCCTGCCGGTCCGCGGTCAGCGTACCCGCACCAATGCACGTACCCGTAAAGGTCCGCGCAAGGCAGCTCAATCGCTCAAGAAATAATCTAGGAACCGACCATGGCCAAGCAACAAAGCAGCGCAGCAGCAGCACGCGTGCGCAAGAAAGTGAAGAAGAACGTTGCCGAGGGCATCGCCCACGTGCACGCATCGTTCAACAACACGATCATCACCATCACCGACCGTCAGGGCAACGCCCTGTCGTGGGCAACCTCCGGCGGCGCCGGCTTCAAGGGTTCGCGCAAATCGACCCCGTTCGCGGCTCAGGTCGCTGCCGAAGCTGCAGGCAAGGTCGCTCAGGAATCGGGCGTCAAGAACCTGGAAGTGCGTATCAAGGGCCCAGGCCCAGGCCGTGAATCGGCTGTGCGCGCACTGAACAACCTCGGCATCAAGATCACCGAGATCCAGGACGTGACCCCAGTTCCACACAACGGCTGCCGTCCGCCGAAGCGTCGCCGTATCTAAGACATCGGGCAGTCGGATCGCCGCCCGGCGGTTCGCCGCCCGATCCGTGTCTTGATATCGACGCACGGGGCGCAAGCCCCGTTGTGTTTTACGAGATCGCCGGTGCAGTTGCCCAGAAATGGGTTATACTGCCCGGCTCTTGTCGCCTGTCGTCCTGACGGCGGGCGATGTTGTAAGCCACGTCCGGCCTCATGCAGAGCCGGACTAGCGCCTGGGTGCATATGATTTTCATATGCGCTTCTGGGGCGTGATCAAATATTAAAGGAAATCTAACGTGGCACGTTATATCGGACCAAAAGCAAAACTGTCGCGCCGTGAAGGCACCGACCTGTTCCTGAAGAGCGCACGTCGTTCGCTCGATTCGAAGTGCAAACTGGACGTCAAGCCAGGCCAGCACGGTGTCAAGTCGGGTGCCCGCACCTCGGACTACGGCAACCAGCTGCGCGAAAAGCAGAAGGTCAAGCGTATCTACGGCGTGCTGGAGCGTCAGTTCCGCCGCTACTTCGCAGAAGCGTCGCGCCGCAAGGGCAACACCGGCGAAACCCTGCTGAAGCTGCTGGAATCGCGCCTGGACAACGTCGCTTACCGCATGGGCTTCGGCTCGACCCGCTCGGAAGCGCGTCAGCTGGTGAGCCACAAGGCCTTCACCGTGAACGGCAACGTCGTGAACATCGCGTCGTACCAGGTCAAGACCGGCGACGTGATCGCTGTGCGCGAAAAAGCCAAGAAGCAAGTGCGTATCGCTGAAGCGCTGTCGCTGGCTGAGCAAGTCGGTTTCCCGAGCTGGGTGTCGGTCGACGCGAAGAAGCTGGAAGGCACCTTCCGTTCGTTCCCAGAGCGTAACGAAATCGCTGCTGACGTCAACGAAGCGCTGATCGTCGAACTGTACTCGCGTTGATTGACGCATGAAGGGACAGCTAGCTGTCCCTTCATCGTCATCCCCGCGCAGGCGGGGATCCAAGTTTGCTGGCTAAGTCGAGAAACTTGGGTTCCCGCCTGCGCGGGAACGACGTGGTGGTGGTGCGAGTGCAGCGATCCAGGATCGGCACTTGCAGCGAACAGCAAATTCTCAGGAATTCAAGTTTCCATCACTCCCGTCGCACAGAATTCGTTTTACCGCCTGCTCTCGCAGGCGTTCTCTTTAAAGCCATCAGCCTTATCGGTGTAACGAGCCGAGGGTATTGAAAAGGACTCATTCATGCAAAATAGTTTGTTGAAGCCACGTATCATCGACGTCGAAGCACTGGGCGCCGGCCACGCGAAAGTCGTGATGGAGCCGTTCGAGCGTGGCTATGGCCACACCCTCGGCAACGCCCTGCGCCGCGTGCTGCTGTCGTCGATGGTGGGCTATGCGCCGACCGAAGTGACGATCGCTGGTGTCGTGCATGAATACTCGTCGCTGGATGGCGTGCAGGAAGATGTCGTCGACCTGCTGCTGAACCTGAAGGGCGTGGTCTTCAAGGTCCACAACCGCGATTCCGTCACCCTGACCCTGAAGAAGGAAGGCGAAGGCGCCGTCCTGGCTTCGGACATCGACCTGCCGCACGACGTCGAACTGATCAACCCTGACCACGTCATCGCCCACCTGACCGCAGGCGGCAAGCTGGACATGCAGATCAAGGTCGAGAAGGGCCGCGGCTATGTGCCGGGCAACGTCCGTCGTCTGTCGGAAGACACCAACAAGACCATCGGCCGCATCATCCTGGACGCATCGTTCTCGCCAGTGCGCCGCGTGTCGTACGCCGTGGAATCGGCCCGTGTCGAACAGCGTACCGACCTGGACAAGCTGATCATCAACATCGAAACCAACGGCGTCATCACCCCGGAAGAAGCGATCCGCCAGTCGGCCCGCGTCCTGGTCGACCAGCTGAACGTGTTCGCCGCCCTGGAAGGCACCGAAGCCGCTGCCGAAGCCCCATCGCGCGCACCGCTGGTCGATCCGATCCTGCTGCGTCCGGTCGACGACCTGGAGCTGACCGTGCGTTCGGCCAACTGCCTGAAAGCGGAAAACATCTACTACATCGGCGACCTGATCCAGCGTTCGGAAAACGAACTGCTCAAGACGCCGAACCTGGGTCGCAAGTCGCTCAACGAAATCAAGGAAGTCCTTGCTTCGCGCGGCCTGACCCTGGGCATGAAGCTGGAAAACTGGCCGCCTGCCGGCCTCGAGAAGTAATTTGTCGTACCCCGCCCGGGCACAGTGCCTGGGCGGATTTAACCCTGAACCGGTCCGCGGTCATACGCAAGTGTGAACGATCGAAGAACTGGATTTGAAAACACCCGAAAGGAAATACCATGCGTCACCGTCACGGCCTTCGTAAACTGAACCGTACCTCGTCCCACCGTCTGGCAATGCTGCGCAACATGACTGTTTCGCTGCTGCGTCACGAAGCCATCAAGACCACCGTCCCGAAAGCCAAGGAACTGCGTCGCGTCATCGAACCGATCCTGACTCTGGGCAAGACCGACACCCTGGCCAACAAGCGCCTGGCCTTCGCTCGCCTGCGCGACCGCGAAATGGTCCAGAAGCTGTTCGCTGAACTGGGTCCTCGCTACGCAAACCGCAACGGCGGCTACCTGCGTATCCTGAAGATGGGCTTCCGCGTTGGCGACAATGCTCCTATGGCCTACGTCGAACTGCTGGACCGTCCAGAAGTCACCTCGGCTGAAGAAGCACCGACTGCCGAGTAATACGGCGTCACTCGTTGGAAATACGGGCCTCGGCCCAGATGCCGTCCAGTCAAACCGGGCGGCATTTTTTTCGCCCCTGCGCGTCAGCCTGATGCGGGCAGCGCATAAAAAAGCGGCCCGACCGCTGTCGCGATCGGGCCGCCAGGCCGGTGTGGCGGATGCGGGCGTCGATCAGGCGCGGCGACGGCGCGCCATCAAGCCAACGCCGGCCAGGCCAAGGCCCAGCAGGGCCAGCGAACCTGGCTCAGGGACGTCAGCCGGTGCCTTGACAGCGCTGATCTTGGTGCTGAAATAGGCCTTGTTATTGTTCCAGTTGTCGCCAGCCCAGATCCACTGCGCATCGCTGGAAATGCCGTTGGTGGAGCCCCACGATTCCTTGATCTGCTGCGCGGTTGCGGCGGATGGGGTGGCGTAGTTCTTGCCGAAGCCGGTCGTGCTGGCCGACCAGTTAATGGTGTTGGTCAGCAGGTTCTGGGTGCCGTTCGCGAACTGGAAGTTGGTGCCGGTCAGCGAGAACTGACCGAGCATGCCGGCGATGCCACCGGTATCTTCGGCGAAGATGTGCAGGTAGTAATCGGTGCCGGCCGTCAAACCGGTCGAAAACGAATTGACAGCGTTGTAATTGTCGACGCCACCGATGCGGGTGCCATTCTGGCTATCGCTGGTCGACAGGTACATGGTGTACTTGTTGTCGACGCGCAGGGTCGATTTCAGGGTGTCGGTCGACGCAACCGGGGTGGCTGCAGCGAAAGACGAAGCGAAGGCGGTGGCGATAAGGATAGTGACGACCAGCTTTTTCATTTTATTCCTAGTACATTGATTGGACTCTGCACACTAAGCAATGTTTGTGCCAGGAAATAAATAGTCCTTTAAATCAATCACTTATTTTTTTCTTCAGGGAATTTTATATTCCTTCTGTAAAATTTTCCGGCAGTGTCTATCCTTTGACGCCGGCGTCAATCGGGCAGCGGGTGTACCATGTGCAGTGCAGTAACTTTCCTATAGATATCATGCTTCGATTCTCCCCGCGCAGCCTGCAACTGGTCTGCCTGATACTGGTCGCTGTATTTTCCCTGATCATCGCCCGTCCTGGACAAGCTGCCGAGCAAGACTTCCTGGACCCCGCAGTCGCATTCCGCTTCGAAGCGCGCATGGCAGACCCGCAGACCGCGGAAATCACCTACGTCATCGCCCCCGAGTACTACATGTACCGCGAGCGCTTCGCCTTCAAGGCCAGCGGCGCCGGCATCACGCTGGGCGAGCCGCAGATCCCGCCGGGCAAGGTCAAGTACGATCCGACGTTCGAGAAGGACCTCGAAACCCATACCGGCACGCTGACGATCCGGATCCCGGTCGAGGGCGCCGGCCCGTTCACCCTGCTTGCGACCAGCCAGGGCTGCGCCGATGCCGGCCTGTGCTATCCGCCGCAGGAACACAGCCTCAACCTGGGCGCCGGCGGCGCCGCGCCTGCGTCCGGCCTGCCGATCGGCGCCGGGGCGGGCGGCATGTCCAGCCCGCTGTCGTCGGCGCTGGCCGCCGACGCGCCGGCCACCCCGGCCGCCGCGCCACAATCGGACCTGTCGAACATCGCCGGCATCCTCGGCGGCGGCAGCCTGCTGGCCATCGTGCCGGCCTTCATCCTGCTCGGCCTGGGCCTCGCCTTCACGCCCTGCGTGCTGCCGATGGTGCCGATCCTGTCCTCGATCATCGTCGGCGAAGGCAAGGGCGTGAGCCGCTCGCGCGGCTTCGTGCTGTCGCTGGCCTACTCGCTGGGCATGGCCATCGTCTACACGCTGCTCGGCATCGCAGCCGGCCTGGCCGGCGAAGGCCTGGCCGCGGCGCTGCAGAATCCCTGGGTGCTGGGCGCCTTCGGCCTGCTGATCGTGGCCATGTCGCTGTCGATGTTCGGTTTCTATGAGTTACAACTTCCTAACACCTTGCAGACCCGTTTGACGCAGGCATCCAACAGCCAGCAGGGCGGCAAGCTGGTCGGCGTGTTCATCATGGGCGCGATTTCGGCCCTGATTGTCGGTCCTTGCGTGGCCGCGCCGCTGGCCGGCGCCCTGGTCTACATCAGCCAGACGCGCGACGTCTTCATCGGCGGGGCGGCGCTGTTCTCGATGGCGGTCGGGATGAGCATCCCGCTGCTGCTGGTAGGCCTGTCGGCCGGCTCGCTGCTGCCGCGCGTGGGGCCGTGGATGGAATCGGTGAAACGCCTGTTCGGCGTGCTGATGCTGGCGATGGCGATCTGGCTGGTGTCGCCGGTGCTGCCGCCGGTGGCCCAGATGCTGCTGTGGGCGCTGCTGCTGCTGGGTTACGGTTTCTATCTGCTGCGCCATACCCGGCACTGGGCGGCGATGGCCTTCGGGGCGGCGTTTGCCGTGCTGGGGGCGACGCAGCTGGTCGGCCTGGCCAGTGGTGGCCGCGATGCTTACGCGCCGCTGGCGCACCTCGGTGGCGCGCCGCAGGGGCATGGGTTGACGTTCACCCGGGTCAAGACCGTGGACCAGCTGGATGCGGCGCTGGCGGCGAATGCCGGCAAGACCGTGATGCTCGATTTTTATGCGGACTGGTGCGTGTCGTGCATCGAGATGGAGAAGTTCACCTTCGTGGATCCGGCGGTGCAGCAGAAGCTGGCCGATACCGTGCTGCTGCAGGTGGATGTGACGGCCAACGATGCGGATGACAAGGCGATGCTCAAGCGCTTCGGGCTGTTCGGGCCGCCGGGGATCATCCTGTTCGACGGGCGGGGGAAGGAGATTGCGGATAGCCGGGTGATTGGCTTCCAGAATGCGGAGAAGTTTTTGGGATCGTTGCAGCGGCTGGCGCCGTAACGCGGCGGTGGGTTGGACGCGTGGACGGCGTAGCCGTCCACCCCACAATCCAGGCGACGTTTATGCGCTAGCGCGCTGGCCGTGGTGGCCATGATGACGCGGGCCCTTGCGGTGCTTGGCCTGCGCATCGAAGGTCTTGCGCTGCTCGGGCGTCAGCTGGGCGTAGAAGGTGTTCAGCGCGGCCAGGCGCTGCTCCATGCGCGCGGTGCGCTGCTTCTGCATGTCGATGCCTTTCTGCATGCGCTCCGGTGCACTCATGCTGGCCCAGGCGGCGCGGTCCGGACGCGCGGCGCGCTCACCCTTCTTCTGCGGCGCCTGGCTCGCCACGAAGGCGTCCCAGGCCGGCTGCTGCCGTGCATCGAGCTTGAGAGAATCGCGCAGCTTGGCCTGGCGTTCGGCGCGGTGCTTTTCCATTTTCGCGCGGCGCTCGCCGGCCTTGGCCTGCCACTCGGCCTTCTTGGCCAGGCGCTGCTCCGCCGTCAAGGCCGGGCGGGTCTCGGGTGCGGCGGTCTGGGCCTGGGCGCCGAAGGTGGCGCCGAGCAGACCGGCGGCGGCGAGGGCGATCACGAGGTTCTTGCGGAGGGTAATCATGGTTCTTCCTTTGGTGAGAGTCTGGTTGGCTGTGCATCCGAAACGCTCGCTGCACGGTTCCCATCTTGGGCACAAACTGTAACCGCCGGGTTTCCCCTGTCGCGTACATTGTATCAATATGTTTCCGGCCTAAAGGCTTATACACAGCGATACAAAATGCTCCTCCGGTCTTGTCATAAACTCGGATAATTGAGGTTATGGACAATCCCTCTACGATTCTGATCGTCGACGACGACCGCGACATCCGGACCCTGCTGGCCGACTATCTCGAGTCGAACGGCTACCGGACGCTGGCCGCCGCCGACGGCAACGCGATGTGGAAGGCGCTCGACGAAACGCGTCCCGATCTCGTGGTGCTCGACCTGAACATGCCCGGCGACGACGGGCTGACCCTGTGCCGCAAGCTGCGCGCCACCTCGACCCTGCCGGTCATCATGCTGACCGCCCGCAACGAACCGCTGGACCGCATCCTCGGCCTCGAGATGGGCGCCGACGACTACTTGCCGAAGCCTTTCGAACCGCGCGAACTGCTGGCGCGCATCCGCAGCGTGCTGCGCCGCTCGCACGCCATGCCATCGAACACGCCATCCGAGAACGTGCAGCAGATGCGCTTCTCTGGCTGGACCCTGGACCTCACCGCGCGCCACCTGCTGAATCCGGACGGCATCGTGATCATGCTGTCGGGCGCCGAATTCCGCCTGCTGCGCGTGTTCCTCGAACACCCGAACCGCGTGCTCAACCGCGACCAGCTGCTCAACCTCACGCAGGGCCGTGACGCCGATCCGTTCGACCGCTCGATCGACATCCAGATCAGCCGCCTGCGCCAGAAGCTGGGCGAGGACGCGCGCATGCCCCAGATCATCAAGACGGTACGCAACGGCGGCTACGTGCTGGCCGGCCAGGTGGCGGTGGAGCCGGCGGCGTGAAAGCCTTCTTCGGCTCGATGACCGGCCGCGTGTTCCTGACCCTGCTGCTGGGCGTGTGGATCTCGGCCGCGCTCACCCAGCTGGCGGCCGACTACCAGCGCTGGCGCGAATGGGAAGGCCAGCGCGAGCAGCATCTGCTGGAACGCGCCGAGCAGCTGACCATGGCCACCGAGATCGTGCCGGCCTCGGCGCGCTCGATCTACCTCGAGGTGGCCAATCGCCCGGGCCTGGTGATGGAGGTCAGCGATACCGCACCGGCGCCGGGACCGAGCACCCCGTTCGCGCAGGCACTGGCGGCGCGCCTGGGCAAGGGCTACAAGGTCGAATCGGTCACCACGCGGCCGGCCGCCTGCAGCACCACCCAATACCTGCCGATGATGTACGGCCTGCTCAGCACGGCATACCGCGGCGCCTGCGAATCGCTCAACGTCCACCTGCGCGACGGCGCCGAGCTGCGCCTGTCGGTGCTGCCGCCGCGCCAGGCGACGCCCGGCGACCTCGACCTGCGCGCGCTGGTCGCCCTGTTCATGATCAGCATCGCGGTGCTGGCCTACCTGGTGGCGCGCATGACCGCGCGTCCGTTCCGCCAGCTGGCCCAGGCCGCGCAAGACCTCGGCCAGGACATCAACCGGCCGCCGCTCGACCTGACGGGCGCCAGCGAGATCCGCCAGGCCAGCGCCGCCTTCAACGCGATGCAGGCGCGCATCCGCCAGTACATCTTCCAGCGCACGCAGATGCTGGCCGCGATCACCCACGACCTGCAGACGCCGCTCACGCGCATGCGCCTGCGGCTCGAAAAAGTATCGGATGCCGAGCTGCAGGAACGCCTGATCGGCGACCTGTCGGCGATGCAGGAAATGGTGCGCGAAGGCCTGGTGCTGGCGCGCAGCATGGACACCACCGAGGCGATGCAGATGCTGGATCTGGATTCGCTGCTCGATTCGGTCTGCGACGACGCCAGCGACGCCGGCCAGGAAGTCACGCTCGAAGGAAAAGCCACGATGGCGGTGCTGGGCCGGCCGCTGGACCTGCGCCGCTGCCTGGGCAACCTGATCGACAACGCGGTCAAGTACGGCCACGATGCGCGCGTCTGCGTCGACCGCATCAACGGCACGGCGCGCATCCGCATCCGCGACAGCGGGCCGGGCATCCCGCGCAGCGAGCTGGGGCGGGTATTCGACCCCTTCTACCGGATCGAGACCTCGCGCTCGCGCGCCTCGGGCGGCACCGGGCTGGGCTTGACGATCGCCCGCAACATCACGGAACAGCATGGCGGCAGCATCAGCCTGGCCAACCATCCTGAGGGCGGCCTCGAAGTGACCCTGATGCTGCCGGCCTACTATCCAAACAAGTAGCAAAGTACATGAACCGGTAATAACAATGTGGGACAATGCGGCGCCCTAACGAGGGGCAAGGCAGGCCACCACGATCGAAGAAGAAGGAGTCGCCGGAACGGGCGGCAAGGGACAAGCATGAAAAACAGGAATGTCGGCGTCATCGCCGGAATCGCGGCGCTGGTCGTGGCTGGCGGCTGGTATGTGAACCAGGGTAACGATGCCAAGGCCGAGGGGCCGGGCGGCAATGGGCCGGGCGGCGCGGGCGGCCCGCCGCCGGTGACCGTCAACGTGGTCGCGCCCGAGCGGCGCGACGTCGGCGTCGAACTGTTCGCCAATGGCACCGTGACCCCGGTGCGCACCGTCAACCTGCATCCGCAAACCGTCACCACGATCCGCGAAGTGCATATCCGCGAAGGCCAGTTCGTCAAGGAAGGCCAGCTCATGTTCTCGCTCGACGACCGCGCCGACATGGCCAACGTCGCCCGCGCCGAAGCGCAGGTGGCGCGCGATTCGGCCACCCTGGCCGACCTCGAGCGCCAATATAAACGCAGCCAGGAACTGGTGGCCCAGAACTTCCTGGCCCAGAGCGCCCTCGATTCGCTGCTCAGCCAGGTGGAAGCCCAGCGCGCGCTGGTGCAGTCGAACCAGGCGGCGGCCCGCGCCACGCAAGTGAGCGCCAGCTACACCACGATCCGGGCGCCGATGTCGGGCCGGGTCGGCGCCATCGATGTCCACCCGGGCACCCTGGTGCAGATGAGCACCTCGCTGACCACCGTCACCCAGCTGGATCCGATCCACGTCTCGTTCACCTTGCCCGAATCGACGCTCGGGTCGCTGCTGGCGGCCCAGAAGCAGGGCAATGTCGAGGTGCGCGTCAATCCAGGCAGCGGCAACCAGGATGCCGCCCCGGTCGTCGGCCGCCTGAGCTTCATCGACAATGCGGTCGATCCGCAGGCCGGCACCATCCGCGTGAAAGGCGAGTTTTCCAACAGCGACACCTCGCTATGGCCGGGCCAGTATGTGACCGCTAACGTCGTGGTGCAGACCCTGAAGGAAGCGGTGGTGATCCCGCAGACCGCCATCATCACGGCCACCAACGGCACCTTCGTGTATGTGCTGGGAGAAGGCAACTCGGCGCGCCAGGTGCCGGTGCAGCGCGTGTACGCCTTCGGCGACCGCGCCGCGGTCACTGGCTTGAAAGGCAACGAGCAGGTCATCACCGAGGGCAAGCAGAACCTGCGTCCGGGTGGCAAGGTGCGCCTGGCGGGACAGGGCGCCAAGCCGGCGGCGCCGGCCGCTAAAAAGGGCGAGCAGGCATGAATCTGTCCGAACTGTGTATCCGCCGTCCGGTGATGGTGGTGCTGCTGTCGCTCAGCCTGGTGCTGGTCGGCATCCTGTCGTATATGCAGATCCCGGTCGCCGCGCTGCCCAGCTATAACACGCCGGTGATCAACGTCTCGGCCAACCTGCCCGGCGCCAGCCCGGAAACGATGGCGTCGTCGGTCGCGCTGCCGCTCGAGAAGCAGTTCTCGACCATCGCCGGCATCAAGCTGATCACCTCCAGCAATACCCAGGGCGACACCAATATCACGCTCGAATTCGACAACGACATCGACGTCGACAAGGCGGCGGTGGACGTCCAGGCCGCGCTGCTGGTGGCCCAGCGCCGGCTGCCGCTCGAGATGACCGAACTGCCGGCCTACCGCAAGGTCAATCCGGCCGATGCCCCTATCCTGTTCATGCACCTGACCTCGCCGTCGATGGACTTGTCGGAGCTGAACGACTACGCCGAAAACCTGATCTCGCCGGCGATCTCGACCGTGCAGGGCGTGTCGCAGGTCTCGATCAACGGCGGCAAGCGCTTTGCAGTGCGCGTCCGTGCCCGTTCCGACCTCATGAACGCGCGCAATATTTCGATGGATGAGCTGGCGACCGCCCTGCGCGCGGCCAACTCGAATACGCCGCTCGGCATCCTCGACGGTCCGACCCAGGCGCTGACCATCCAGGGCGGCGGCCAGCTGATGAAGGCGGCCGACTTCGCCGACCTGATCATCGCCACCCGCGACGGCTTGCCGGTGCGCCTGAAGGATATCGCCGACGTCCAGGACAGCTACCAGTCGGTCAAGGCCATGGGCAGCCTGAACGGCGAGCGCTCTATCTCGCTGATGGTGCAGCGCCAGCCGAACGCGAACACCGTGCAGGTGGTCGACGCGGTGCGCGCGCTGATCCCGCGCTTCGAAGGACAACTGCCGGCCTCGATCAAGATCGAGCTGGTCAACGACCGCTCGCTGTCGATCCGCGAAGCGATCCACGACGTCAACCTGACCCTGGCCGGCACCGTGCTGCTGGTGATCCTGGTGATCTTCCTGTTCCTGCACCGCGCGGCAGCCACCTTCATCCCCGCGGTGACGGTGCCGATCTCGCTGCTGGGCGCGCTGTCGCTGCTCTACTGGCTCGGCTATAGCCTGGACAATATCTCTCTGCTCGGCATCACGCTGGCGGTCGGCCTGGTGGTCGACGACGCGATCGTGGTGCTGGAAAATATCGTGCGCCATATGGAGATGGGCAAGAAGCCGATGGCCGCGGCCCTGGTCGGCGCGCGCGAAGTGGGCTTCACCATCATCTCGATCTCGATCTCGCTGGTGGCGGTGTTCATCCCGATCTTCTTCATGCCCGGCGTGATCGGCCTGCTGTTCCGCGAATTCGCCGTCATCGTCGGCCTGGCGGTACTGGTGTCGGCCCTGGTCTCGCTGACCCTGGTGCCGATGCTGTGCTCGCGCATGCTCAAGGATGGCGGCCACGTCGATCCGGACAAGATGTCATGGGTCGGCCGCCGCTTCGAGGCCGGGTTCTCGAGGTTACGCAATGGCTATGGTCGTACCCTGGACCTGGCGCTGCGCTTCCGCTTCGTGGTGCTGATGCTGGCGCTGGGCACCTTCGTGCTGACCGGTCTGCTATACACCACCATGCCCAAGGGTTTCTTCCCTGAAGAAGACATCGGCCAGATCCGGGTGACGGTGGAAGCCTCGGAAGACACCTCGTCGATGGCGCTGGCCGAGCTGCAGGGCAAGGTGGTCGACATCATCCGCGCCAACCCCTATGTAAAAGACACGACCTCGTTCAGCGGCGGCGGCAATACCGGCCGCATGTTCCTGGTGCTCAAGGATCGCGGCGAACGGCCCCCGATGGACCTGGTGATCGACGACCTGCGCAAGGCCACCCGCGCCGTGCCGGGCGTGCAGGTCTTCATGTCGCCGCAGCAAAACTTGCAGCTGGGCGGGCGCCAGAGCAAGGCGCGCTACCAGTACACCTTGCAGAGCGTGTCGGGCGGCGAGATCGGCGGCTGGGCCGAGCAGTTCCTGGAAGGCATGCGGCGGGACGAGCGCTTCCGCGACGTCAACAGCGATTCGCAGAACAAGGCGCTGCAGGCCACCGTCGACATCGACCGCGACAAGGCGGCGCTGCTGGGCGTGACGATGAACGATATCCGCACCGTGATGTACGCCTCGTTCGGCGAACGGCAGGTGTCGACCATTTATTCGACCGCGGCCAGCTACTACGTGATCCTGGAAGCGGCCGCGAGCGACCGTTACTATGACGAAGCGCTGTCGCGGGTCTCGGTGCGCAGCAAAAACGGCGACCTGGTGAAACTGTCGAGCATCGCCAGCGTGCGCCGCACGGTCGGCCCGCTGCAGGTGAACCACCAGGGCCAGTTACAGGCGATTACGCTGTCGTTCAACCTGGCGCCCGGCGTCTCGCTGGGCGACGCCACCGCCGCCATCGAAGACATGGGCCGCGCCATGAAGCTGCCGGCCTCGGTGATCGCGACCTATGGCGGCGATGCCGCCGTGTTCCAGGATACGCAATCGAGCCAGCTGATCCTGATCATCACGGCGGTCGGCGTCATCTATGTGCTGCTCGGGGTGCTATACGAAAGCTATATCCACCCGCTGACCATCCTGGCCGGCCTGCCGTCGGCCGCCGTGGGCGCCCTGATCACCTTGTGGATCTTCGACAAGGACCTGACCCTGATCGCCATGATCGGCATCCTGATGCTGATCGGTATCGTCAAGAAGAACGCGATCATGATGATCGACTTCGCGCTCGACGCCCAGCGCAACCTGGGCATGAGCCCGCAGGAGGCGATCCGCGAGGCCTGCATCCTGCGCTTCCGGCCGATCCTGATGACGACCCTGGCGGCGCTGATGGGCGCGCTGCCGATCGCGCTGGGCATCGGCGCCGGCGCCGAACTGCGCCAGCCGCTGGGCCTGGCGGTGTGTGGCGGCCTGATCTTCTCGCAAGTGATCACCCTGTACATCACCCCGGTGATCTATCTGTACCTGGACCGCTACAGCGGCACCGGCCCGATGACCGACGAGCAGATCGCCAAGGCCGATCAGGATGCGCCGGCACACCCGGCGCCGGTCAGTCATCCGGCATAAGCAGCAACGCAGCAGTCTGCCGCCGGCCGCCAGCATCGGATTGCCCCCGCATCCGATACTGGCGGCCGGAAACATTTGGTAACAACCATCAATGGGCTGGACGGGGCGGCGGGGCGGCTAGCGTGATGCGTCGGCGCTGCAAAACGGTTAGACTGCGGCTCTCTGCCGTTTTTTCAGACGTCGCTTCCAGGAAATCGATCCATCTTGCGTGACCATTCCCACACCTACGAGCAGGACAGCGAAGTATGTTCCCACTGCGGGCAGCCCTTGCCGCCCTCGGGGCCGCGCTACGGGCTGGGAATGCCATACGGGCGCAAGGGGCCGAACCGCTTCGGCGTGGGCGGCACGATTGCCGTCCACCTGTTGCTGGTCTTGCTCTGGTTTTATGAGCCGAAGGAACCGGAACAGCGCACGGCACGGCCGGCCTCCGAAGAGCAGGGCGACAGCCAGGTGGTGTATGTAGCGCCCTTGCAGGAGACGTCGCCCGTTGAGGCGACCCCGCGCCCGACGCCGCGCCCCCTGCCGGCGCCGCCGGTGCCGCGCGTGGAGCAGGAGCGCATCATCGTCCAGCGCCTGCCGGACACGATCACCATTCCCGACGAGCGCCCGGCGCCGCCGAGCCCCACGCAGCCGCAGCGCCAGCAGCCGACCGAAGTGCCGCCCGACATGGACATGGCGGCCTACGTGAAAGCCCAGCGCGAGCGCCGCGGCGCGCCGACCGGCAGCGAAGTGCAGGCCCAGGAAAGCGACGCCGCGCGCGGCACCCGCAACGCGCTGGCGAACATCGCCGCCATCAACGGCCGCGGCACCGACGACAGCAACGAGACCGGCGGCATCTTCTCGGTGACGAACAAGACCTTCAACACGATGGACCTCAAGTTCCGCGGCTGGAACCCGAGCTTCAAGCGGCGCTGGCTGACGGCGGTGACGGTGGAGCAGGGCAGCGAGCGCGATATCGAGACCGCGGTGATCAAGAAGATGATCGAGCTGATCCGGCGAGAGAAGAAGGGCGATTTCGAGTGGGATTCGCACCGGCTGGGGCGGGTCGTGAAACTCAGTGCACGGCCGCAGGATACCGAGCAGTTGATGGAGTTCCTGTACAAGGAGATGTTCCCGGATTACAGGCCGATTCCAGGGCGGTGATGGAGCAACAAAAAACCGTGCCTCGGCACGGTTTTTTCATGAGCGCAGCGTGATCAGCCGGCCTTGAGCTTGCGCGCGATATCCAGCGCAAAATAGGTCAGCACGCCATCGGCGCCAGCCCGCTTGAAGGCCATCATCGATTCCATCATGACCTTGTCGTGATCGAGCCAGCCATTGAGCGCCGCCGCCTTCAGCATCGCGTACTCGCCGCTGACCTGGTAGGCAAACGTCGGCACCTTGAATTCGTCCTTCACGCGCCGCACCACGTCCAGGTAGGGCATGCCCGGCTTGACCATCACCATGTCGGCGCCTTCGGCCAGGTCGAGCGCCACTTCGCGCAGCGCCTCGTCGCTGTTGGCCGGGTCCATCTGGTAGGTGTTTTTATCTGCCTTGCCCAGGTTGGCCGACGAGCCCACCGCGTCGCGGAACGGGCCATAGAAGGCAGACGCATACTTGGCCGAATAGGCCATGATGCGGGTATGGATGTGACCCTGCGCCTCGAAGGCATTGCGGATGGCGCCAATGCGGCCGTCCATCATGTCCGACGGCGCCACGATGTCCACGCCGGCCTCGGCGTGGGTGAGCGCCTGCTTCACCAGCATCTCGATCGTCTTTTCGTTGACGATGTAGCCGGTCTCGTCCGGCAGGCCGTCCTGGCCGTGGGTGGTGTAGGGGTCGAGCGCGACGTCGGTGATCACGCCCAGTTCCGGGAAGTTCTTCTTCAGTTCGCGGACCACGCGCGGCACCAGGCCATCCGGATTGGTCGCCTCGATGCCGTCATAGGTCTTGACCGACTGGTCGACCAGCGGGAACAGGGCCATGGCCGGGATGCCGAGCTGCACGCATTCTTCGGCGACTTTCAGCAGCTGGTCGAGCGACAGGCGTTCCACGCCCGGCATCGACGCCACTTGCTGGCGCTGGTTCTGTCCCTCAAGCACGAAGACCGGGTAGATCAGGTCGGCGGAGGTGATGGTGTTTTCGCGCATCATGGCGCGCGAGAACGGGTCGCGGCGCATGCGGCGCGGGCGGGCCGCCGGATAGGCGGAGGTGATGATGGTCATCGTTCTGGTCCTTGCAAAGAGGCTTGCAAATTCAGGCGGAGGGCTTTTCGTCGTCCGCCGACGGTGCCGCAGGTTCTTCGCTGCCGGTCTCTTCCCCTGGTTCTGCATCGCCGCCGGTCAGCCCAGCCAGCTCCAGGATCTTGGCATCCGCCTCCTCGATGCCGATACGCTTCAGCGCCGAGAACAGTTGCACCGTGAACGGGAAACCATTCCCTTCTTCATCCACGTAGCTGTCGAGCACGGCGCGCGCCTCGCGCAGCGCATTGGTCGATTCGTTGCGGTTGAGCTTATCGGCCTTGGTCAGGATGCAGTGGATCGGCTTGCCGGTCGGGGCGAACCATTCCAGCATCTGCACATCGAGGTCGGTAAATGGCCGGCGCGAATCCATGATCAGGATGAGTGCAGCCAACTGGTCGCGGCGCTGGACGTAGTCGCCCAGCAACTTCTGCCAGTGCAGCTTGGCGGTGCCCGAGACTTCGGCATAGCCATAGCCCGGCAAGTCGACCAGCAGCGCCTCGATCTCGTCGACCCGGACCGCATCCTTGCGGTGCTGGCCCACATGGGCGCCGCCGATCGAGAAGTAATTGATGTGCTGGGTACGGCCCGGCGTCTTGGAAGCGAAAGCCAGACCTTTCTGGTTGGTCAGGATATTGATCGCTGTGGATTTGCCGGCGTTCGAGCGCCCGGCGAAGGCGATTTCCGGTACTTGCGTGCCGGGCAAATCGCGCAACTGGTTAACGGTCGTGAAGAACCGGGCTTGCCATAATCTGGACATTGGGGAGAGGGATAAGAGGCTACGAAATGGCGTTTGGGAAACAAAGCTATTGTACAATAAGGGGTTGATTGCTGCTCCGCCCTCGGCGGTCGCGATCGAGAGGCGCTGCTGAACTTTTCAACGTTGACTTTTTCAAGGTGCGTTTATGAATCGCTTGTCGTCCCCGCTGCTCAAAACACTGTTGGTCACTTCGCTAACTGTCTTTGGGGGATTACCGGCGGCGATGGCGGCTGGCGCCGCAACCGCCCCCGCGGTCAAGGCCGATCCGGCCAAGGGTGGCGTCCTGTACGAAAACGGCGACCCCGCACGCGGCCTGCCGTCCTGCCTGTCGTGCCATGGCGCGGCCGGCAATTCGTCGATCGCGATCAATCCCAAGCTGTCCGGCCAGTTTGCCACGTATACGCACAAGCAGCTGGTCGATTTCACGACGGCGCACCGCCAGCAGCCGATCATGACGACGTATGCCAAGATGCTGACGGAGCAGGAAAAGAAGGATATCTCGGCCTGGCTCGCGACGCAGACGCACAAGCCTGGCGCCGCGAAGAATAAAGAGACCGTGGAACTGGGTCGCAAGATCTATCGCGGCGGTATTGCAGAAAAAGGCGTGGCAGCCTGCGCCAGCTGTCATGGCGCCACCGCCAATGGCATTCCGGCACAATATCCGCGCCTGGCCGGCCAGCACCAGGATTACACCACCGCCCAGCTCGAGGCGTTCAAGACCGGCGCCCGGGCCAACAGCCCGCAGATGACGGTGCTGTCGCAGCGCATGTCGCCGGAAGAGATGCGCGCGGTGGCAGACTATATCGCAGGCCTGCGCTGACATGTCCTGTTAGTGCGAGCATGAGCATGAGATGAACGGAAAGAGGGCGGCAGCGTCGAGCTGGCGCCCTTTTTTCCACGCACGGACCAGCCCCCGCGCAGGATGAAAGTTGTAAAGCATGAGTACCACCGGAATTGAACTGAATACCCGCCGCCGCTGGCTGGCCGAGGCGGTCGAGCTGATCTCGTCGATGCGCTTCGCGATCAGCCTGCTCACCATCATCTCGATCGCCTCTGTCATCGGCACCGTGCTCAAGCAGAACGAGCCGATGCCCAATTACGTTAATCAGTTCGGGCCGTTCTGGTTCGAGATCTTCGGCAAGCTCGGCCTGTATAACGTCTATTCGAGCTGGTGGTTCCTGGTCATCCTGGTGGTGCTGATCGTTTCCACCGCCCTGTGCGTGGTGCGCAACACGCCCAAGATGTTGCGCGATATGCGCAGCTGGCGCGAGAACGTGCGCGTCGATTCGCTGCGCAATTTCCACCACAAGGCCGAGTGGCAGGCGCCGCTGGCGCGCACTGAATTGGCCGAACAGAGCGCGTTGCGCCTGCGCCACGCCGGCTATGCCACGAAAATTGTCGAGAAAGACCAGGCCATCCTGGTCTCGGCCAAGAAAGGCGCCGGCAACAAGTTCGGCTATATCTTCGCCCACACCTCGATCATCGTGATCCTGCTCGGCGGCATGCTGGACTCGGAACTCCCCGTGCGCTTTCAGCAGTGGTTCCTGGGCAAAACACCATTTACCGGCAGCGGCGTGATCGCCGAGATCCCGGCCCAGCACCGCCTCGGCCAGGGCAACCCCAGCTTCCGCGGCAATACCGCCATCGCCGAGGGCCAGACCAGCCATACCGCGATCCTGAATCAACCATCCGGCGTGCTGGTGCAAGAACTGCCGTTCGGGATCGAGCTCAAGAAATTCCACATCGAGTTCTACTCGACCGGCATGCCCAAGCTGTTCGCCAGCGACGTCGTGGTGCACGACCTGGAAACCGGCCACAAGTTCGAATCGACCATCAAGGTCAACCACCCACTGATCTACAAGGGCATCGCCGTCTACCAGTCGAGCTTTGACGATGGCGGCAGCAAGCTCCGGCTCACCGGCTTCCCGATGACGGGCGCCAGCGCCGCCAGCTTCGCGATCGAGGGCGAGGTCAACGGCGCCACCGAGCTCACCTTCGGCAAGGACAAGTACGCGGTCGAGTGGTCGGGCTTCCGTCCCTTCAATGTCGAGAACATTGCGCAAGGCAACGATGCGCGCGCGGTAGGCACGAATATCGGGTTCAACGCCCAGTTGTCGGCCACCCTGGGCAAGGCTTCCGGCGCGGCGGCCGACCCCGACGCCAACAAGGATTTAAAAAACGTCGGCCCCAGCGTGCAATACAAGCTGCGCGACCACACCGGCCAGGCGCGCGAGTACATGAACTACATGCAGCCCTTGACCCTGGAAGGCGCGCAGGTCTACCTGGCCGGCGTGCGCTCGAACCCGTCCGAGAACTTCAGCTTCCTGCGCATCCCGTCCGACGAGCGCCATGGCGTGGGCGACTGGATGCGCCTGCGCGCGGCGCTGTCCGACCGCGCCGCGCGCCAGGAGGCCGCCACCCGCTACGCCGCGCGCGCCCTGAGCGCGGACGGGCAGGGTGGCGCGCTGGCCAGCCAGTTGAAGGATTCGGCGGCGCGCACGCTCGACATCTTCGCCGGCGGCGATGGCCGCGGCGGTTTCATCGGCGTGGCCCGCTTCCTGGAGCAAATCCCGCAGGCCGAGCAGGAGAAGGCCGCCGGCATCTTCATGAAGATGCTCAACGGCGCGCTGTGGGAATTGTGGCAGGTGGCGCGCGAAAGGAATGGCGACGCCGCGGCCGAACCGACCGAGGCCAACGGCCGCTTCCTGCAACTGGCCACCAATGCGCTGTCGGACAGCTTCCTGTACGGCGCGCCGGTCTATTTGCAGCTGGACGATTTCACCGAAGTAAAAGCATCGGTACTTCAGATGACTCGCTCGCCGGGCAAGAATGTGGTCTACTTCGGCTGCCTGCTGCTTACCCTGGGCGTGTTCGCGATGTTTTATATTCGCGAACGGCGCGTCTGGATCTGGGTGCGCGACGTAGATGATGGTGCCGAGGCCCTGATGGCGATGAGCACCCAGCGCAAGACGCTCGATTTCGAGCGCGAATACGAAGACTTGTCGATCAAGCTGCCGCAACCGGCGTAAGCTGGCGACGATCTGGAGGAAATGATGGAATTGTCCCAAACCAAAACGGGTCGCGCGGCGCGCTCGACCGACAAATACCAGGAAAAGGTCGGCTACTTCCGCCGCCTGACCGCGGCCGACTGGCTGTACGCGCTCGCCCTGTGCGCGGGGGCCCTGTACGCGCAAGTCCAGTACGGCCACTTCATGGACATCTATGAAGAAATCATCCTGATCTGTACCGCGCCGGTGTTCGCGGCGCTGGGCTGGTACTGGAAACCGATGCGCTGGCTGGTGCCGCTGGTCGGCGTGGTTTCCCTGGCCGCGATCTCGATGTATGACGGCAACCTGGCCGCGGCCGAGCAAAAGTTCTTTTTGAAATACATGCTGTCGAGCGGCTCGGCCATCCTGTGGATGAGCGCGCTGTTCATGTTCTCGACCTTGTTCTACTGGGTCGGCCTGTTCAGCCGCGGCAAGTTTGGCGGCAACGTCGGCGCCAACCTGTGCTGGGCCGCCATCGTGATCGGCTCGGTCGGCATGATGGTGCGCTGGTACGAAAGCTACCTGATCGGGCCGGACGTCGGCCATATCCCGGTGTCGAACCTGTACGAGGTGTTCATCCTGTTCGCGATCATCACTGCGATGTTCCATCTGTACTACGAAGAACACTACGCCACCCGCCAGTTGGGTCCGTTCGTGATGCTGATCATCGCCGCCGCCGTGGCCTTCCTGCTGTGGTACACGGTGTCGCGCGACGCCGCCCAGATCCAGCCGCTGGTGCCTGCCCTGCAGAGCTGGTGGATGAAGATCCACGTGCCGGCCAACTTCATCGGCTACGGCACCTTCGCCCTGGCGGCGATGGTCGGCAGCGCCTACCTGCTGAAATCGCACGGCATCCTGGCCGACCGCCTGCCGTCGTTCGAGGTGCTGGACGACGTGATGTACAAGGCGATCTCGATCGGCTTCGCCTTCTTCACCGTCGCCACCATCCTGGGCGCCCTGTGGGCGGCCGAGGCCTGGGGCGGCTACTGGTCATGGGACCCGAAAGAGACCTGGGCGCTGATCGTCTGGCTCAACTACGCGGCCTGGCTGCACATGCGCCTCATGACCGGCCTGCGCGGCCGCGTGGCGGCCTGGTGGGCGGTGGTGGGCCTGCTGGTGACCACCTTCGCCTTCCTGGGCGTGAACATGTTCCTGTCGGGTCTGCATTCCTACGGCGAGCTGTAAGCAGTGTTGGTGGCCTAACGCTGGCTTAAGGGAACTTCGTGTAATGTGAAGTCTCTTAAGCTTGCGGGGCCTGCCATGCTGTTCAAACGTCATCCCAACGGACTCGATCTTCCGTTCCCGTCCGAAATCACTCCCCAAGAGGTCTACACCGGCCGGCGTCAGTTCATCGCCCGCATGGCGGCCACGGCCGCCGTCGGCGGTGGCGTGTGGGAAATGGCCAACCGCGAAGCCTTCGCTCAGACCGCGACCGGCCAGAAACTGGCGGCGCGCGCCAACGTGGCGCTGTCCACCGACGAAAAGCAGACCCCGTTCAAGGACGCCGCCGGCTACAACAATTTCTACGAATTCGGCCTCGACAAGGGCGACCCGGCCGACAACGCGCACACCCTGGTCACGCGTCCGTGGACGGTGCGCATCGAGGGCGAAGTCAAGAAACCGCTCACGCTCGACATCGACAGCCTGCTCAAGCTGGCGCCGCTCGAAGAACGCATCTACCGCCTGCGCTGCGTCGAAGGCTGGTCGATGGTCATTCCCTGGATCGGTTATTCGCTGTCGAACCTGCTCAAGCAGGTCGAGCCGACCGGCAACGCCAAGTTCGTCGAATTCACCACCCTGGCCGACCGCAAGCAAATGCCGGGCCTGCGCAGCGGCGTGCTCGACTGGCCGTACGTCGAGGGCTTGCGCATCGACGAAGCCATGCATCCGCTGACCCTGCTCACGATGGGCATGTACGGCCAGGTCTTGCCGAACCAGAACGGCGCCCCGGTGCGCCTGGTCGTGCCCTGGAAATACGGCTTCAAGTCGGCCAAGTCGATCGTCCGTATCCGCCTGGTATCGCGCCAGCCGCGCACCGCCTGGAACGATTCGGCGCCGCGCGAATACGGCTTCTATTCGAACGTGAACCCGAACGTCGACCATCCGCGCTGGTCGCAGGCCAGCGAGCGCCGCATCGGCGAGACCGGCCTGTTCCAGCCGAAACGCAAGACCCTGATGTTCAACGGCTACGACCAGGTCGCCTCGCTGTACACGGGCATGGACCTGAAGCGCTATTACTGATGGCGCTGCAGCTTTCGAACACGCAGCTCAAGTGGCTCAAGGTCGCCATCTTCGTGCTGGCGCTGCTGCCATTTGCCCGACTGGTGTGGGGCGTGGCGACCGGCGCCTTTACCGATCCGCTGGCCGAAATCACCGGGATCAGCGGCGAGTGGGCCTTGTACTTCCTGTGCATCACGCTGGCCGTCACGCCGCTGCGGCGCCTGAGCGGCTGGAACTGGCTGGTGAAGCTGCGGCGCATGGTCGGGCTGTTCACGTTCTTCTACGCCTTCGTGCACTTCATCGCCTTCCTGTGGTTCGACCATTTCTTCGACGTGGCGGCGATGCTGGCCGACGTGGTGAAACGGCCCTTCATCCTGGTCGGCTTCATCGCCTTCGTGCTCCTGATCCCGCTGGCGGCGACGTCGACCAATGCGATAATCAAGCGCCTGGGCGGCAAGCGCTGGCAGTGGCTGCACCGGCTGATCTACCTGATCGGGCCGCTGGCGATCCTGCATTACTGGTGGATGAAAGAGGGCAAGAGCGACTTCGCGCAGCCGATCCTGTTCGGGGCCATTGTCGCCGTACTGCTGGCGCTGCGGGTGTTCTGGCACTTCAGGCGCAAGCCGCAGGCTGTGCGCGCGTGAAGTGAAAAGGCCCGCATCGCGCGGGCCTGTTTGTTTCTTACTTGATCATCGTTTCCAGCGCGAACACCTCGCTTGGGGTCTCGCGCCGCCGCACCAGGTGGATGACGTCGCTATCGACGATCACCTCGGCCGCCCGGCCGCGGGTATTGTAGTTCGACGCCATCGTCATGCCATAGGCGCCGGCCGTCATGACGGCCAGCAGGTCGCCCGGCTCGAGCGCCAGTTCGCGCTCGCGCGCCAGCCAGTCGCCCGACTCGCACACCGGACCGACGATGTCCCACACCAGCTTTTCGCCGTCGCGCGGGGTCACCGCTTGCACGCCCATCCAGGCCTGGTACAAAGTCGGCCGCATCAGGTCGTTCATGGCGGCATCGACGATGCAGAAGTTCTTTTCGGCGCCCGGCTTGAGGAACTCGGTCTTGGTCAGCAGCACGCCGGCATTGGCCACGATCGAGCGGCCCGGCTCGAAGATCACCTTGACCGGCTGACCATCGTGTTTCTCGGCGCGCCAGGCGTCGATGCGCTTGAACAGGCGGGCCAGGTAGTCGCCCACCGGCACCGGCGGCTTGTCGCCGGCCACGCCGTAGTCGACGCCGATGCCGCCGCCGATGTCCAGGTGGTGCAGGTGGATGCCCTCGGTGTGCAGGGTGTCGATCAGGTCGATCAGTTTATCCAGCGCTTCGAGCAGAGGGGCGTCGTCCAGCAGCTGCGAACCGATATGGCAGTCGATGCCGACCACGTCCAGGTTGGGCAGCGACGCCGCGGTGCGGTAGGTGTCGAGCGCATCGTCGAAGGCCACGCCGAACTTGTTGGCCTTCAGGCCGGTCGCAATATACGGGTGGGTCTTGGCGTCGACGTTCGGGTTCACGCGCAGCGAGACCGGTGCGCGCATGCCGAGCTTGCCGGCGACCTCGTTCAGGCGGTGCAGCTCGGGAATCGATTCGACGTTGAAGCACAGGATGCCCTTCTCCAGCGCCAGCTGCATCTCTTCGACGGTCTTGCCGACGCCCGAGAAGATGGTCTTGCCCGGATCACCGCCGGCCGCGATCACGCGCAGCAGTTCGCCGCCCGAGACGATGTCGAAACCCGCGCCCTGGCGCGCCAGCAGGTCGAGCACGGCCAGGTTCGAGTTGGCCTTCATCGCGTAGCAGACCAGGGCGTCGCGGCCCTGGCAGGCGTCGTGGTAGGCGCTGAAGTTCTCGAGCAGGGCGGCCTTCGAATAGACGTAGGTCGGCGTGCCGAATTGTTCCGCGATGGCGGACAGCGAGACGTTTTCGGCGTGCAGGACGCCGTCTTGGTGCGAGAAGTGGGACATCAGCGGTTGGGTGCGGGTGTGGAGGCGTTGTTCGAAGGGACGGGCTGGGGCGGTTGTTCGACCGGCGCCGGTGCGGGCCGGCTTGGCGGCGTCGGCATGTACAGGTCGCCGGTCTGGCCGCAGCCTGACAAGGCGCCGGCGAGCAAAACGGCACCAGGGAGAAGCGCAAGAGTGGACTTCACGATTAGAATCACGGTTTGATTAGCAGATTTTGGAGTGTAGCATGACCGAAACCGAATTTTTGGACCTTGCCGACCTGACCCTCAAGCAGATCGAGGATGCCTTCGACCGCCTGAACGACGAGGACGTGATCGACGTCGAGTGCAAGCGCAGCGGCAACGTGCTGGAGATCGAGTTCATCGACAACGGCTCCAAGATCATCGTCAACAGCCAGGCGCCGCTGCAGGAGATGTGGGTGGCGGCGCGTTCGGGCGGTTACCACTACAAGCGCGTGGGCGACGAGTGGCGCAATACGCGCGATGACAGCGAGTTCTTTGCGTCGTTGTCGAAGTATGCGGGGGAGCAGGGCGGGGCGCAGGTGTCGCTGGTTTGAACGAACGTCGCATACCCGCGGCAACCCATTTTCGTTAGCCCCAAAACGTCGTCCCCGCGAAGGCGGGGACCCAAGTCCTCAGCACTGCCACTACGCTTGAAGCAAGTGGTGCGCTAGCAAACTTGGGTCCCCGCCTTCGCGGGGACGACGTATTTGGGGGTAACGGTTCTGCTTAGAACAACTCGTTCCTCACCGCATCCCGCTCCTTCTGCTGCTCCGGCGCTGGCGGCGGCCCCACGTCCAGCGTCTCGACCCCGCTGCCCGGCGGCGTCTCGGCGTAGTAGTAATCCGAACCATACTGCACCAGCCCGGCCGGCACCTCGCGCTCGACGTTCGGCTCGCCCTTGAGCGCCTTCTGCATATAGCCGATCCAGATCGGCAGCGCCAGGCCGCCGCCGGTTTCGCGGGCGCCCAGGTTGCGCGGCTTGTCGTAGCCCATCCAGGCGATTCCCACCACCTTCGGCTGGTAGCCGGCGAACCAGGCGTCGATCGAGTCGTTGGTGGTGCCGGTCTTGCCCGCCAGGTCGGTACGCTTGAGCGACATCGCCTTGGCCGCGGTGCCGAAGCGCACCACGTCCTTGAGCATGCTGTCCATCAGGAAGGCGTTGCGCGCATCGATCACGCGGTTGGCCTCGTCGCCGGCGCGCGCCGGACGCGCCTCGGACAGCACCTTGCCGTCGCTGTCGGTGACCTTCGAGATCAGGTAGGGGCTGATGCGGTAGCCGCCGTTGGCGAACACCGCGTAGGCGCCGGCCATCTGCAGCGGGGTGGTGGCGCCGGCGCCCAGCGCCAGGGTCAAATACGCCGGATTGCGTTCCGGCTCGAAGCCGAAGCGGGCCGCGTATTCCTGGCCGTAGCGCGCGCCGATCTTGTTCAGGATGCGGATCGAGATCATGTTCTTCGACGAAGTCAGGCCGCGCCGCATGGTCATCGGACCTTCATACTTGTTGTCGTAGTTCTTCGGCTCCCAGGCCTGGCCGCCGGTCTGGCCGGCGTCGAAGCTGATCGGGGCGTCGTTGACGATCGTCGCCGGCGACAGGCCGCGCTCGAGCGAGGCCGAATAGATGAACGGCTTGAACGAGGAACCCGGCTGGCGCCAGGCCTGCGTCACGTGGTTGAACTTGTTGCGGTTGAAGTCGAAGCCGCCCACCAGGGCGCGGATCGAGCCGTCCTCGGTATTGGCCGCGACGAACGCCGATTCCACTTCGGGCATCTGCGTGATCTGCCACTTCGACTCGTCGTCCTGCATCACCCGGATCACGGCGCCGCGGCGCACGCGCCGGTTCGGCGCCGCCTTGTCGGACAGCCAGGCGCGCGCGAAGGCCAGGCCCTGGCCCGAAATCGTGATCGTGTCGCCCGAGGCGATGGTCGCCTGCACCTGGGTTGGCGACGCCTGCAGCACCACGGCGGCGATGATGTTGTCGCTGTCCGGATGCTCGGCCAGCTCGGCCTCGATCGCCTCGTCGGCTTCGCTCTTGGCGCCAGGGATCTCGATGAACGATTCCGGGCCGCGGTAGGGGCGGCGCCGCTCGTAGTCCATCACGCCGCGGCGCAGGGCCAGGTAGGCGGCGTCCTGGTCGGCCTTGGTGATGGTGGTGAACACGTTCAGGCCGCGGGTATAGGTGTCTTCCTTGAACTGCTCGTAGACCAGCTGGCGCGCCATCTCGGCCACATATTCGGCGTGCACGCCGAAGGCGGTGCTGTCGGTCTTGATCTTCAGCGGCTCTTCCTTGGCCTGGGCGAACTGGGCGTCGTTGATATAGCCGAGCTGGTGCATGCGCTGCAGGATGTACTGCTGGCGCGTCCTGGCGCGGGTCGGGTTGACCACGGGATTGTAGGCCGACGGCGCCTTGGGCAGGCCGGCCAGCATGGCCGCTTCGGCCACGGTGATGTCGCGCAAGTCCTTGCCGAAATAGATCTGGGCCGCCGACTGGAAGCCGAAGGCGCGCTGGCCCAGGTAGATCTGGTTCATGTACAGCTCGAGAATCTGGTCCTTGGACAGGTTTTTCTCGATCTTCCAGGCCAGCATGGCCTCGTAGGCCTTGCGCTTGAAGGTCTGCTCCGACGACAGGAAGAAATTGCGCGCGACCTGCTGGGTGATGGTCGAGGCGCCCTGGCGCGCACCGCCGGTGGCGTTGCGGAAGGCGGCGCGCAGGATGCCGAGGTAGTCGATGCCGCTGTGCTCGTAGAAGCGGTCGTCCTCGATCGACAGCACGGCCTTCTTCATGACGTCCGGAATGTCCTTGAAATGGACCAGGGTGCGGCGCTCCTCGCCGAACTCGCCGATCAGGACGTTATCGGCCGTAAAGATGCGCAGCGGCATCTTGGGCCGGTAGTCGGTGATCGTGTCCAGCGCCGGCAGATTGGGGTAGGCCATCGCCAGGGCGAACACCAGCACCAGCACGCTGATGGCGCCCAGGCCGAACAGGCCGGCAATTGCCATCAATACCAGGCGTTTGGGGCTGAACTTCGAGGAAGAAGAGGAGGCTGCTTGTTTCTCTTTCATGCTGACTTTCGCTTTGTTGATCCGCCTCATTATAAGGCAGCGGTTTGGTGCCCGATACTGGCTGGAGCTTAACGGAACTCAAGGGCAATATTGGCCTGGCAATGAAATGGCCAGAGTGTGGCGCGCACGCCCCGGAATGGAGTGTTCCAGTGCAGAAATTTCTTGTCCGCAGTCATCCTTTGTTGCTACGATCCTTGGCGGTGCTGCACGTAAGTACCGGATTTTTAAAGAAAAGTTATAAGAAGTAAATAGCTGTTTTCTTTACGACAACACCCGGTTCCGGGAATATTCAAGCACATTCTGTCCTCAGGACAGCCAAGGGAGTGTATTGGTGATCAATCTGGGTTCCTTGTTCGGTCAATCGAATCCGCCGATGGTCGGGCTCGATATCAGCACGTCCGGCGTTCGCCTGGTCGAGTTGGCCGATGCCGGCAAGGGTATCGTGCGCCTGGAGCGCTACACCCTCGAGGCGCTGCCGCGCGGCGCCGTCGTGGACGGCAATATCGAAAACATGGACCAGGTCGCTGACGCGGTGCGCCGGGTCTGGAAGAAGAGCGGCACCCGCGCCCGCCACGTGGCGCTGGGCATGCCGCCCGCCGCCGTGATCACCAAGAAGATCATCCTGCCGGCCGGCTTGTCGGAAGACCAGCTCGAGGTGCAGGTCGAGTCCGAGGCCAGCCAGTATATCCCGTTCGCGCTCGATGAGGTCAGCCTCGACTTCGACGTGATCGGCCCGGCACCCAATTCGGCCGACGACATGGAAGTGATGCTGGCTGCTGCGCGCCGCGAAAAGGTCGAGGACCGGGTCGCGATCGCCGAGGCCGCCGGCCTGACGGCCACCGTGATGGACATCGAATCCTACGCCGCGCGCAGCGCGCTCGAACACGCCGCCCAGCCGCGGCAAGACCAGATCGTGGCCCTGTTCCAGATCGGCGCCCACGCCACCCACGTGTCGGTGCTGCTGAACGGCGAGGCGGTCTACGAGCGCGAGCAGCCGTTCGGCGGCAATGCGCTGACCCAGGACATCGTGCGCGCCTACGGCATGGCGTTCGAGGAAGCGGAAACGCGCAAGAAGGCGGGCGACCTGCCCGAGAACTACCGCGCCGACATCCTGGCGCCTTTCCTGGAGAGCGCGGCGCTGGAAATCACGCGCGCCATCCAGTTTTTCTATACCTCGACCCCGTATACCCGGATCGACCAGCTGTACCTGGCCGGCGGCTGCGCGCTGCTGCCGGGGATCCTCGAGATCGTGGCCGGCCGCACCCGCCTCCCGGTCAGCCTCGCGGCGCCCTTCGAAGGCATGCAGCTCGGCGCCGGCGTGCGCGAGCATCAGCTGCGCCAGGACGGTCCGGCCTACCTGGTCGCCTGCGGCCTGGCGCTGCGGAGGTTCGGCTGATGATCCGGATTAACCTGCTGCCTCACCGCGAGGCCAAGCGCAAGCAGAAGCAGAGCGCCTTCGTCGCCCTGCTGGCGCTGGGCGGCCTGGTCGGCGCCGCCATCGTGCTGCTGGTGGGCGCCTATAACGCCAGCCAGATCTCGGTCCAGAACCAGCGCAACGAGGTGCTCAAAAAAGCCAGCGCCCAGCTCGACGAGCAGATCGGCGAGATCACCAACCTGAAGGAAGAAATCGCGGCCCTGCAGGCGCGCCAGCAGGCGGTCGAGGACTTGCAGGGCGACCGCAACCAGCCGGTCCACCTGCTCGACGAACTGGTGCGCCAGACGCCGGAAGGCGTGCACCTGAAGTCGGTCAAGCAGAGCGGCCAGCGCGTGATCCTGAACGGCAACGCCCAGTCGCAGGAAAGGGTGGCCGAGCTGCTGCGCAACCTCACGAGCGGGTCGGCCTGGCTGGAAAGTCCGGACCTGACCGAAGTGCGCGCCGTCACCGTCACCCAGGGCAAGACGTCGCGCCAGGTGGTCGATTTCACGCTCGCGGTGTCGATCAAGCGCGTGCGTCCGGCCGGGTCGGACGACGACGCCACGGACGGCGACAAGCCGGCCAAGACGGCCTCCAGGCGCGCGGCGGAGAAGTCATGAACATCGATCTCAAAGACCTTGGCGCCCGGCTGGCGGCGCAGTTCCAGGATTTGCAGGGCCGCCAGCCCGGCCAGTGGCCGCTGGCGCCGCGCCTGCTGTGCGCGGTCGGCGTGACCGTGCTGGTGGTCGGCCTGGGCTACTACTTCTACTGGAGCGACCAGTTCGCGGCCCAGGAACGCGGCGCGCGCGAAGAAGTGAAACTGCGCGAGGAATACAAGACCAAGATGGCGCAGGCGATCAACCTGGAAGCGCTGAAGGCGCAGAAGGCGCAGGTCGACCAGTACGTGGTGCGCCTGGAAAAGCAGTTGCCGAGCAAGTCCGAGATGTATTCGCTGCTGTCGGACATCAACCAGTCGGGCGTCGGCCGCGGCCTGCAGTTCGAGCTGTTCAAGCCGGGCCAGGAAGTGGTGCGCGACTACTATGCCGAGCTGCCGATCGACATCAAGGTGAATGGCCGCTACCACGACATGGGGGCGTTCGCCGCCGACATGGCCAACCTGCCGCGCATCGTCACGCTGAACAACCTGACCCTGCAGACCGCCAAGGACGGCAGCCTGGGGATGCAGGCAGTGGCCAAGACCTTCCGCTACCTCGACCAGGAAGAACTGGCGGCCCAGCGCGCGGCGCGCGCGGCCGAGAAGAAGGCCAAGGGCAAGAAGGGCAAGGCGTCCGCCAAGACGCCGAAGGCCAAGAGCGGAGGCAAGAAATGATGCGCGCACGAAGCATTGCGCTGCTGCTGGCAAGCGGCCTGCTGGCCGCCTGCGGCGACGGCGGCGTGGGCGAGACCCGGGCCTGGATGAAGCAGGTCGAAAAGCAGACGGTGCCGAAGGTGAAGGCGCTGCCGGAGCCGAAGACCTTCGAGCCCTATGGCTACGATGCGCGCGAAGCCCCGGACCCGTTCGACCAGGCCAAGCTGCTGGGCGAGATGGCGCGCGCGGCGCAGGCCGGCAACGCCAACCAGCCCGACCTGGAACGGCCGAAGGAAGTGCTGGAGAACTTCCCGCTCGACACGATGCGGATGGTGGGCACGATCGAGAAGGGCGGCGTCAAGTACGCGCTGCTGCAGGTCGAGCGCACGCTGTACCGGGTCAGGCCCGGACAGCGCATAGGACAGAACTTCGGGCGCATCACGCGAGTGAGCGAAGGCGCCATTGAAATCAGGGAATCGGTGCAGGACGCCACGGGCGACTGGGTGGAACGCATGGCACACATCGAGCTGCAGCACCGAACCGCGGCAAAATAAGGAGAGCAGTAAATGACCGACAACGTCAAGATTCGCTTCGCCCTGCCGGCATGGCTGGCGCGCGCCGCGGTCGCACTCATGTTCATGATGTGCGCCGGCGCCGCCCTGGCCCAGGGCAATGCGATCGAATCGATCACCGCCAACCAGCAGGGCAGCAACGTGGTCATCAACGTGACCATGCGCGAGACCCCGGCGCGGGCCCCGATCGGCTTCGCCATCACCAACCCGGCGCGCATCGCGCTGGACTTCGGCGCCACCGCCAACGCCACCGGCAAGACGGTGCACGAGATGAACCTGGGCGACGTGCGCAGCCTGAACGTGGTGCAGGCCGGCGAGCGCACCCGCCTGGTGCTGAACCTGGGCCGCGCCCTGAACTACGCCACCGCGATCGACGGCAAGTCGGTGATCGTGACCGTGGAAGGCTCGGGCGGCGTGGCGCGCGCGCTGGACGCGGCCGGCCTGCCGGCGGCGAAAGCTGCTCCCGCAGTGGCTACCGCGGCCGCGCGCCCGCAGCTGCGCGATCTCGACTTCCGCCGCGGCGCCAATGGCGCCGGCCGGGTCGTGGTCGACCTGCCGGCCAACGGGGTGGCGGTGGACGTGCGCCAGACCGCCAGCGGCGTGATCGTCGACTTCCGCGGCGCGCGCCTGCCGGAAGCGCTGCGCCGGCGCCTGGACGTGACCGATTTCGGCACCCCCGTCACCCGCGTCTCGACCCAGGCCCAAGGGGACGACGTGCGCATGACGGTCGACGCGCAAGGCAACTGGGAGCAATCGGTCTTCCAGAGCGATACCCAGCTGGTGGTCGAGGTGCGCAAGGTCGAGGAAGACCCGAACCGCAACAGCACCGGCTCGCGCGACAACCCGCAGGGCTACCGCGGCGAGAAGCTCAGCTTCGACTTCCAGGACGTCGAGGTGCGCGCCGCGCTGCAGGCGGTGGCCGACATCTCGGGCCTGAACATCATCGCCAGCGATTCGGTGACCGGCTCGCTGACCCTGCGCCTGAAGGACGTGCCATGGGACCAGGCGCTGGACGTGATCCTGACCGCCAAGGGCCTGGACATGCGCAAGAACGGCACCGTGATCTGGATCGCGCCCAAGGAAGAACTGCTGACCAAGGAAAAGCTCGAACTCGAGCAGCGCGCCCAGATCGCCGAACTCGAGCCGCTGCGCTCCGAGATCTTCCAGCTCAATTACCAGAAGGCGGAATCGTTCCGCAACGTGTTCGGCCTGGATGCCGGCGGCGCCACCTCGAGCGGCGACAGCGGCGGCCGCAACCGCGTGCTGTCGCGACGCGGCAGCGCGATCATCGACCCGCGCACCAACCAGCTGTTCGTGACCGACATCGCATCCAAGATCGAGGACATCCGCAAGCTGATCCAGAAGACCGACATCGCCTCGAAGCAGGTGCTGATCGAGGCGCGCCTGGTGGAAGCCAACGACGGCTTCTCGCGCAACCTGGGCGCCAAGCTGGGCTTCGCCGACCTGCGCACGCTGCGCGGCGGCGACTCCGGCTGGCAGGTCAAGGGCAACGAGCGCGTCGCCATCGGCGGCAACCTGACCGGCGTCGGCCAGGTCACCGGCCAGACCCCGGACGAAGGCGACGGCTATACCAATACCACCATGGTCAACCTGCCGGCCGCCGGCATCGGCGGCATCCCGGCCTCGTCGCTGGCGTTCTCGCTGTTCTCGTCGGCCGCCAACCGCTTCCTGAACCTGGAACTGTCGGCGCTGGAAGCCGACGGCAAGGGCAAGATCATCTCGAGCCCGCGCGTGGTCACCGAAGACAAGCAGATCGCCGTGATCGAGCAGGGCGTCGAGCTGCCCTACGAGCAGGCGACCAGCAGCGGCGCCACCTCGATCTCGTTCAAGAAGGCCAACCTGCGCCTGGAAGTGACGCCGCAGATCACCCCGGACGGCAACGTGGTGCTGGAAGTGGACGTCAACAAGGATTCGAAGGGCGAGGAAACCCGCGCCGGCTTCGCGATCAACACCCAGCACGTGAAGACCAAGGTGATGGTCGAGAATGGCGGCACCGTGGTGCTGGGCGGGATCTACCAGCAGACCGAGCGCAACAACGTGACCAAGGTCCCGCTGCTGGGCGACGTCCCGCTGCTGGGCTACCTGTTCAAGACCACCGGCCGCGAGAGCGCCAAGACCGAGCTGCTGGTCTTCATCACCCCGAAGATCGTGAACGAAAACGTGGCCGGCGCGCGCTGAGCAAAATTTAACAACAAGCGATAACAATATGAAAAACCAGCACATCAAATACGGCAGCCTGGCGCTGCTCCTGGCCGCGACCCTTTCCGCTTGCGGCGGCGGCGGCGGCAGCCCCGGTACCCCGGCCGGCAGCGGCGGCACCGGAAATGGCGGCAACGGCGGCACCGTGACTCCGCCGCCGGTCGCGGCCACCCCGACCGTCGGCGTCAGCCTGGTCAATGCCGCGGGCACGGCCAGCAGCTCGCTGAGCGGCGCCTCGCCACTGACTGTGCGCGCGCTGGTGCTCGACGCCAACAAGCAGCCGGTGCCGAACGCGCTGGTCACCTTTACCACCAACGCCGACCTGGCCCTGTTCACGCCGGGCGCCGGCACCGCCCTGACCGATGCCAGCGGCACCGCCAGCATCACCATGCGCGTGGCCAGCCTGGCGGCCGGCGGCGCGGGCCGCGTCTCGGCCAACGTCACCGTGGCCGGCACCGCCGTCACCAGCGAAGCCAATTATTCGGTCAACGCCACCGCGCTGACCTTCAGCGCGCTGCGCCTGGCGCCGGCCAGCATCAATGCCTACGATTCGAGCGTGGTCTCGGTCGACCTGCTCGCCAACGGCGCCAAGTACGCCGGCCAGCAGGTCAACGTCAATTTCAGCTCGGCCTGCGTCACCGCCGGCAAGGCTACCATGGCCGCGACCGTCGCCACCAATAACGGCACCGCCCAGACCGTGTATCGCGACCAGGGCTGCGGCAGCAACGACATCATCACCGTCACCGCCGACGGCGTGACGACGCCGGCATCGGCAGCGCTGGCAATCGCCGCTCCCGCGCCGGCTTCGGTGCAGTTCGTCGAGGCAGTGCCGAGCGACAAATCGATCGTGATCCGCGGCGAGGGCGGCATCAACCGCACCGAGACCGCGACCTTGCGCTTCCGCGTGTTCGATACCGCCAACCGTCCGCTGTCGAACCGGGCAGTCGATTTCAGGGTAGTGCCGGAAGGCGTCGTCGAGCTGAACAAGGTCAAGGACAATACCGACCAGAACGGCGAAGTGATCACCACCGTCAATTCGCTCGACAAGCCGACCACCTTCCGCATCCAGGCCGTGCTGCCGGGCACCGCGGCTGGGACGCGTCCTGATATTTCCACTACTTCGGACTCGATCGTCGTGACCACGGGCTTGCCGGTTCAGCGCGCCTTCTCGATTTCGGTCACCGGCGCCAATGTGGACGGCTGGTCGCATGACAGCGGCACCACGACCCCGGCCGCGACGGTCAGCGTCTTGCTGGCCGACCAGTTCGGCAACCCGGTCGCGGATGGCACGCCGATCGTGTTCCAGACCAATATCGGCGCCATCGGCACCTCGGATTCAGGCGGCTGCGTCACCGTCAACGGCGGCTGTTCGGTACCGTACCGCACCCAGGAGCCGCGCGTCGCGCTGCCGAACACCCCGGCGACGCCATGCAATAGCGGCCCCAACGGGACCCCGGACAGCACCCGCCGGGGCGTGGCGACGATCTGCGCCAGCACCACGGACGGCAGCAATACCCAGGCCGTCAAGACCACCATCACGTTCAGCGATGAAACCCTGGCCTACGCCTACGTGAACGGTTCGACCACGGCGTCGAACGGCGACCTGGGCAGCACCAGGGCCGGCGACCCGAAAGTCTTCGTGGTCCAATTGACCGACCTGAACGGCAACCCGCTGCCGGTCGATTCGGCCGTAGCGGTCACCGGCCTGGTCAACGCCTCGCTGGTCGAGATCAGCCCAGCCAAGGTGCCGAGCATCTTCGCCGGCGCTGGCGCCGGTCCGCAGGGCTCGTCGCACCGGATCACCCTGAGCACCACCGCCGCCACGCCGTGCACCGCGGCCGCCAATGCGAGCTTCAACGTGACGGTCACCACGCCGCGCGGCGACGCCAGTTCGCTGCCGTTCAGGATGAGCGTCACCTGCCCATAAAATTCGCGGATCGACAGGCGGCCAGTCTATACTGGCCGTCTTTTCATTTGAGCGGGTCTGGTAGTGCCACATCCCAAGAACGACAATATCTTCCTCGTCGGCCTGATGGGGGCGGGGAAGACCACGATCGGTCGGTTGCTTGCGCGCAAGTTGAATCGCCGCTTCGTCGATTCCGATCATGAGATCGAGGCCCGCACCGGCGCCACCATCCCGTGGATCTTCGAGATCGAGGGCGAGGCCTGCTTCCGGCGCCGCGAAGCGGACGTGATCCGCGACCTCACCGGCCAGCAGGGCCTGGTACTGGCCACCGGCGGCGGCGCCGTATTGAACCCGCAGAGCCGCGCCTACCTGGCCGAGCGCGGCACCGTGATCTACCTGCGCGCCTCGATCGGCAGCATCCTGCAGCGCACGGCCCACGACAAGAACCGCCCGCTGTTGCAGACCGCCGACCCGCGCGCCAAGCTCGAGGCGCTGTGGGCCCAGCGCGATCCGCTGTACCGCGAGATTGCGGACCTCGTCATCGACACCGGCCGTCCTAACGTACAATCGATGGTACAGACCATATTGGACCAGCTGGTGGCGCAAGAGAATGCGCGAGCGCGCCGGCTTGCAAGGACATCGATGAACGAACAGGCACATATCACCCTCAACGTCGAACTCGGCGACCGCAGCTACCCGATCGCGATCGGCCCCGGACTGCTGGACGATGCCGCGCTGCTCGCGCGCCACATCGGCGGCAACAAGGTCGCCATCGTCACCAACACGACCGTGGCCCCGCTGTATCTCGCCAAGGTGGCCGGCCACCTGCGCGCGGCGGGCCGCGACGTGGTCGAGATCGTCCTGCCGGACGGCGAAGAGCACAAGAACTGGCAGTCGCTCAACCTGGTGTACGACGCGCTGCTGCAAAACAAATGCGACCGCAAGACCACGCTGGTGGCGCTGGGCGGCGGCGTGATCGGCGACCTGACCGGCTTTGCCGCCTCGAGCTATATGCGCGGCGTGCCCTTCGTGCAGATCCCGACCACCCTGCTGGCCCAGGTCGATTCCTCGGTGGGCGGCAAGACCGGCATCAACCACCCGCTGGGCAAGAACATGATCGGCGCCTTCTACCAGCCGCGCGCCGTGATCGCCGATACCGCCACGCTCGACACCCTGCCGCCGCGCGAGCTGTCGGCCGGCCTGGCCGAGGTGATCAAGCATGGCGCCATCCTCGACGCCGCTTTCTTCGACTGGATCGAGGCCAATATCGAGGCCTTGATGGCGCGCGAGCCGCAAGCCATCGCGCACGCGATCGCGCGCTCCTGCGAGATCAAGTCCGACGTGGTGCGCAAGGACGAACGCGAAGGCGGCCTGCGCGCGGTGCTCAACTTCGGCCACACCTTCGGCCACGCGATCGAGAACGGCCTGGGCTATGGCGAATGGCTGCACGGCGAGGCGGTGGGCTGCGGCATGGTGATGGCGGCCGATATGTCGGCACGTTTGGGCCTGATCGAGCCGGCCAGCGTGGAGCGCGTGCGCGCCCTGGTGCGCGCCGCCGGCCTGCCGGCAGTGGCGCCGGATCTGGGCGAGGCGCGCTGGATCGAGCTGATGGAAGTCGACAAGAAGAACGAAGGCGGCGAAATCCGCTTCATCCTGTTGAAACCGCTCGGAAGCCCATCGATCTCGACCGCGCCGCTGGACATCCTGCGCTCGACCCTGGCGGCCTGCAGCGGCTGAGGGGATGACGATGATGGACTTCGACGCCGGCCTGGCTCCGTATGCGGCCCACTCGTCGCAGTCGCGCGGCCGGCGCCATGCCGAGCCGGGGCCGGGTTCGCGCAGCGAATACCAGCGCGACCGCGACCGCATCATCCATTCCACGGCGTTTCGCCGGCTGGAATACAAGACCCAGGTTTTTCTTAACCACGAGGGCGACCTGTTCCGCACCCGCCTGACCCACAGCATCGAGGTGGCGCAGATCGGCCGCACCCTGGCGCGCAGCCTGCGCCTGAACGAAGACCTGGTCGAAGCCACCGCGCTGGCGCACGACCTGGGCCACACGCCCTTCGGCCACGTGGGCCAGGACGTGCTCAACGACTGCATGAAGGACTTCGGCGGCTTCGAGCACAATCTGCAAAGCCTGCGCGTGGTGGACCATCTCGAAGAGCACTACGGCGCCTTCGATGGCCTGAACCTGACCTTCGAGACGCGCGAGGGCATCCTCAAGCACTGCTCGCTGAACAATGCGCGCCAGCTGGGAGAACTAGGGCAGCGTTTCATCGACCGCAGCCAGCCCAGCCTGGAAGCGCAGCTGACGAACCTGGCCGACGAGATCGCGTACAACAACCACGATATCGACGACGGGCTGCGCTCCGGCCTGCTCACCATGAAGCAGATGGAAGAGGTGGAACTGTTCGCCCGGCTGCGCCATCAGGTGGAACAGCAGTATCCTGGCCTGCAGGGGCGGCGCGCGCTGTACGAGACGATCCGCCTGATGATCACGGCGATGACGGCCGACCTGGTCGAGACGTCACGCCAGCGCCTGCTGGACGCCGCGCCGAAGAACATCGACGACGTGCGCGCCGCGCCGCCGCTGATCCGCTTCTCGGACACCATGCGCGCCGAGACCACGGCGCTCAAGCGTTTTTTATACGCCAACCTGTACCGCCACTTCCAGGTCAACCGCATGCGGGTGAAGGCGAGCCGCATCGTGCGCGAGCTGTTCCAGGCCTTCCTGGACGACCCGGTGCTGCTGCCGAACGACTACCAGGTCGAGGGCGACCCCATGAAGCAGGCGCGCAAGATTGCCGACTACATCGCCGGGATGACGGATCGGTATGCGATCCGCGAGCATCGGCGGATCTTTTCGCTCGATCACTTCTGACGGTATTGTCAGCCAAGAGCCTGTTGAAGAAGGCGCAGCCGACGTTGAACGTGTTGTTCGGCGTCGTCGAAGTGGCGCATCGCCTTGACCATCGCGTTCGATAGTCGATCGACATCTTGCCCGATGATGTTCTTGAGTGCATCGAGAGTGTCCACGCTTGCGATGCGCTGGATGTCCTTGCCCAGCAAATAGACGCCTGCCAGGTCTGGATCGTCATTGCCGGCTGCGATGACGCCATCCTCGTCATAGACCCGATCAAAGTTGCCAGCGTCGGCATAGCTGTTCATCAGGTGAATAAGGTCATGAGCATCCTTCGGGTTGTCGCACCCCCGATCCGACCATGCAACCAGCTTGAGTATGGCAAGGCCCGCCAGCGAAACCACTTTTCCGTCGAGCCCCGGTTCAAAGGACACCAGTTCGGCGGACGCGAGAGCGTCGTCGTAGCCGACCACGTTCATGACAACCTTCATGTCTGGAGGCCAGGCAATGTGATTCTTCTCTTCAGATATTTTGCCGAACGGCACGAGGTCGACATGGTAGGTCAGGTCGCCTTGTCGTCCCTTGTAGTAGAGGTGCTGGAGCGCCCGTTCGCTTGCCTCAAAGGTACCGCGCGCGACGAGCCTGCTTCTCATGACATTGAACTGATGCCAGTCCTTGATGGCGATGGCGAAATCCACGTCATAGGTTGCGCGCCTGGTGTCGAGACCGAATACATGGGTCAGAAGGACATCTCTCGCTGTCGCACCGACCAGCATGTAATCGATCCCCTCGGCCTGCGCTTCTTCCGCGACTGCGCGAAGAATTTCGATGGTGACCGGATCCAGCGGGCGATCAGGCCTGATGGTACGCGGGATCAATGTACGTCTCCTTGATCATGTGCGCGGTCTCTTCGGTGCGCGGGTCCAGTAGTGCCAGCAGTTCCGAATAGACTAGCAGTGGCGGCGCAGTATGAGATGGCGTTTCTGGCGTCCAATGCCAGAATTTTTCCAGGATCTCGATGTGGCCTTTCGGGTCAGGCCTGATGCGATGCTGTTTGACGAGTGTCTTGACCACGCTGTCCATTTCGTCCGGCTCGACGTAGAGGGTTTGCGTGACCGGCTTGAGGTAGCCCGTCATTTTCATTGCCGCGACTTCCGAACCCCATGCAACATCGAGATCCGACAGGTCGACGGCGTCCCACCACCCTGGCGCGGGGGCGCTGAAGCGCCGGCCTTTGAGCTTGGCACGCAAGGCGGTCGGGTAATTGATGACCCATTCATGCATCAGGCGTTCGGGCTCCAGCAGTTTCCTGCGCGCGGCATTTCCTTTGTTGATGAGGTAACCACGGCGTTCGAGATCGTCCAGCACATTGTGGGCGGTTCCTAGCGAAACGCCGGCGTGAGCAGCGAGGTCCTTGTAGGTTGCATTCACGTGACCAGGCTGGGCCAGCAGGGCGAATACCACGCGCAAGGCCGCGGCATTCGTCAGTCCTTTCGGCGCCTTCGAGGATCGTGGTGCGCGCGTGTCTTTCTCGCCGGTGACGAGGATGAAAAAGTCCGGCGTTTGTAGATAGGCATTCCCATTCGTGTCGATGAATTGCAGGCCGATGTCCCGGCAATGCTCGGCAAGCTCCCTGGAAATATGTGGCGCGATCAGCAGGCCGGGAACGTCGGTCGATCGTATGCCTCGGCGAATCTTGTCGAGTTGCGCCTTGCGATCGATCGGATGTGCGCATTCGACCCGATAGCGGGTCGAACGGTTCTCATGGATCAAGTCGACCAGGACATCGGTCCGGGACGCCGGCCGGGTACCAGACCCGGCCAGTTTGCCTTCGATGGCGGTTTTTTCCCGCAGCGCTTCAAGCGCTTCGCGGATCAGCAGTTCGTCGATCGTCGAGGAATCGTCGGGGAAAACGCGGTCATCCATATAGTCCCTCGGTGTTCACGGTCCGTGGATGGTTCCATTCTATGAAGACGCGCGCAAATTTTCAATTTAAATCCGCTTTCACGGAACGTGAAAATAGAAAAATATTGAAAATTATTGTCATTAACTAAATAAATCGGGCCTTGCAAGATCAAGGAGCAATTTCTTGACCGGCGCCGGCAGCGGCGCCCTGTCGATCTCATCCAGCTTCCACCAGACGTGACCGGCCGGCAGCCCGGCACGCACGCCCAGCGTCACCGCGAACGGCGCGATATGCAGCTTGTAGTGTGTAAACACATGCACCAGCGGGCTCAAGGGCCGCACTTCGTCGATCGCGCCGAACCCACCCGCCGCGGCAGCGACGTCCGCCGTACAGACCGGCGGCGCCTCTTCATCCATCGGCACATGGCCGCCGACTTCAGGCAGCGACAGCAGGCCGCCCCAGATGCCGGTCTGCGGCCGCTGCTCCAGCAGCACCTCGCCGCCACCGATCACGACCAGCATGGCGGTGCGCTTCTCCGGCGTCGCCTTCTTCGGCTTGCGCACCGGCAGTTCGGCCGTGCGGCCGGTGGCGAAGGCCACGCAGCGAGATTGCAGCGGGCAGCGGCCGCAGTCGGGCCGCGAACGGGTGCACAGGGTCGCGCCCAGGTCCATCAGGCCCTGGGTATAGGATTCGATGGCGCCCGGGTTGCCGGCCACTTCTGGCAGCAGGGCATCGGCGCGCCGCCACAGCGCATCCTCGACCGGTTTCAAGCCCGGATAGGCGTCGATCCCGAACACGCGCGCGAACACGCGCTTGACGTTGCCATCCAAAATGGCGGCGCGCACGCCGCCCGAAAACGCGGCGATCGCTGCCGCCGTCGAGCGGCCGATGCCGGGCAAATCCGCCAGCAGCGCCGGGTCGCTCGGGAACACGCCGTCGTAGTCCTGCACCACCCGTTTTGCGCAGGCGTGCAAGTTGCGCGCGCGGGTGTAGTAACCCAGGCCGCTCCAGTGCGCCATGACGTCTTCCGCTGGCGCCTCGGCCAGCGCGTGGACGGTGGGGAAGCGTTCCAGGAAGCGCGCGTAATAGCCCAGCACCGCGGCGACCTGCGTCTGCTGCAGCATGATTTCGGATAGCCAGACGCGGTAGGCGTCCTGCGTGTTTTGCCAGGGCAGGGTGTGGCGGCCGTGGCTGCGCTGCCAGTCGATCACGGCCTTCGAGAAGGTCGGATCGGCCAGCTGGTCGAACTCGGTGAGGCGTTTCATGCGGTGTCGTGTATGAAGCTAGAAGCTTCCAGTGTGGTGGTGACGCCGGCCGCGATGGCGGCCAGGCGGATGCGCGTGGCGTCGAGTTCGGCCTGGCCGTGCTCGAAGGCGCCGATGCGCTGTTCCAGGCTGTCGCTGGCGTCGTGGATGCGCTGGACCGTGGCCTGGCGCTGGCGCAGGTTGTCGCGGTGCTGGCGGATCAGCGCTTCGAGCGGCGCGTTGGCGACCTTCAGCCAGGCTTCGGTATCGGCATTCGCGGCGCGGTAGACGCGCCGCACACGCGAGGCGATCGAGTCGAAGAAGCGCTCGAGCAGGGTCGCGCGGCTGGTCATCAACAGGGTGGCGGTGCCGAACTGGCGCACGAACAGCTCTTCGATGGCGTCGATCTCGGCGACATGGCGCGCCAGCGACAGCGACTGCGGCGGCGCCATCGACAGGCCGTGTTCGGCCGCGAACTTGCGCTGCATGGCGTCCATCATGGCCTTGATCTCGTCGACCTTGGCGCAGGCCTCGTCGAGCGCGCCGCGCACGTTGGCGAAGTAGTTGCGCACCGGCGCGCGCATGCCGGTGGCGAAGCGGCTGGCCGCCATCGCGGCGCGCACCGTCTCGGTCCGGTCCTGCAGTCCATCCATGCCGATCAAGGTGTACAGCTCGGTCGACAGGCGGGTGAACACGGCGCGCGTGCCCTGCAGCTTGAACAGGCCGGCGTCGAATTCCTTCTTCTCGGCCTCGACCCGGCGCACCATGTGGGCGATCATGCCCTGGTTCTTGCCGCGCAGGCTGCGCAGCTCCTGCAACTGCTCGACCAGCTCGCGCAGGCGCGCCGCCACCAGCACCTGCTGGCCGGCGGCCAGCAGCTCGAGGTCGGCGCGCAACTGGCGTGCGTTGATCTCGCGGCGCGCCGGGATCAGGTGGTGGAACAGCGCCGACTCGAGAGATCCGAGGCGGCTGCGTTCGAACAAAGCCATGTCGCCGCCGATGCGCCCCACCAGCGCCTTGTGGGCCGAGACCGGATAGACCTGGCCGGCGTCCAGCCCGAGCAGGCGCGCGACGTCGTGCTGCTGGCGCGCGATCTCGGCGTCGACGGCGGCGCCGCCCTTGAGCTCGTCCCACATGGCGTCGATCTTGTTCAGCACCGCCAGCCGCCCCGGGCCGGCGCCAATATGGGTGCGCCAGACGTCGATGTCGCTGCGCGTCACGCCGGTATCGGCGGCCAGCACGAACAGCACCGCGTGCGCGTTCGGGATCAGATTCAGCGTCAGTTCGGGCTCGGTGCCGATCGCGTTCAGGCCCGGCGTGTCGAGGATCACCAAGCCCTGCTTGAGCAGCGGATGCGGCAGGTTGATGATGGCGTGGCGCCAGCGTGGAATCTCGATGCTGCCGTCCGCGCCCAGGCTGGCGGCCAGCTCGGGATCCTGCGGGTCGAACAGGCCGTAGCGCTCCGCCTCGGCCGTCGATACCTGGCGGGTCTGGCTGACCTGGCGCAGCGTCTCGTGCATGGCGGCCGGGTCGTCGAGATCGAGCGGCAGCACGGTCCAGGCGCCGGGATCGTCGCGATAGTCTCCGGTGGACAGCTGGCCGGCGCGGGTCTCGATCGGCAGCAGGCGCACGCAGGGCGGCAAGTGGGCATCCCACAGCAGCTCGGTCGGGCACATGGTGGTGCGGCCGGCGCTGGACGGCAGGATGCGCTGGCCGTAGTCGGCGAAGAACAGGGCGTTGATCAGCTCGGTTTTGCCGCGCGAGAATTCGGCCACGAAGGCGACCGACAGCCGGTCGTCGCGCAGGCGCCCGAGGGCGCGCGCCAGCACCTGTTCGCCGGCAGCGTCGATCAAGCCGGCTTCACGCAGGGCCTTGCCATAGCCCTCGAGGCTGGCGGCCACGCCGGCCCGCCATGCTCCATACTGTTGTAGATCCTGCATCGTTTCAGCCCCTTGTCGTCCCTAGCGCTGGCACTGCGCGCAATAGAAGGTGGAGCGCTGACCCTGCTTGATCTGGCGCACCGGCGCCTCGCACTGGCGGCAGGGCACGCCAGCACGATCATAGACGAAATATGTCTGCTGGAAATATCCAGATTGCCCATTCACAGCAATAAAGTCACGCAGGGTGCTGCCGCCCTGGACAATGGCGGCGGCCAGGATGTCGCGGATCGCTTCGGCCAGCCGGTCGTAGCGTGCGCGGCTGATGCGCGAGGCCGCCGTCTTCGGGCTGATGCCGGCCCGGAACAGGCTTTCGCAGGCGTAGATATTGCCGACTCCCACCACGATGTCGCCGGCCAGCAGCACCTGCTTGATCGGCGCGCTGCGCCGGCGCGTCATCCGGTGCAGCAGCGCGCCGTCGAACTGCTCGCCGAGCGGTTCCACGCCCAGGCCGCGCAGCAGGATGTGTTCGTCCAGCGCGCCATCCTCGTTGGCATGCCACAGCACGGCGCCGAAGCGGCGCGGGTCGTGCAGGCGCAGCACTTGCACGCCTTCGGGCCCGTTGACGACCAGGTCGAAATGGTCGTGCTTGCGCGGCTCGATGCCCGGCGGCAGCACGCGCAGGTGGCCGGACATGCCCAGGTGGATGATCAGGGTGCCGTGCTCGAAGTGAATCAGCAGGTATTTGCCGCGCCGGCCGGTGGACACGATGCGGCGGCCGGCCAGCAGTGCATGCAAGCCGGGCGGAAAAGGCCAGCGCAGGCCGTCGCGGCGGCAGACGACCCGCTCGACCACGCGGCCTTCGATATGGGGCGCGACACCGCGCCGGGTGACTTCTACTTCTGGTAGTTCAGGCATGGGGAAGGTGAATCGTGTAAAGTCGGGTAGCCGCTGCTTCGGGCAGTGCCAGCTCATGCGCGGCGGGCGCCTGCGCATCAGCGTAGAATCAAAGAATCAATTCGGAATAGTGGACTTGTCTTGAAAAACGCTTTCGCCATTGTAACCCTCTCCGGGCTGCTTGCAGGCCTTCTCTCCGGATGTGCTGCCGCGCCGCAACAACAGTCTCTTGCCGCGGGCGAGCAGGCGGAGTTCGGCCAGCAACAGAATGCCCGGCAGGACGCGGAGCCCGAACTGGACGAAGAGGAGCTGGCGGCCAAAGAGAAGGCCGAGGCGGAAGCGCGCCTGCCCAAGGTCGAGCTGACGCCGACCATGCTCGAGCAGCTCATGAAGGCCGAGTTTGCCTTCCGCAATGGCGACTGGCAGGGGCCCTACCTGACCGTCTACAACCTGGCCCAGCGCACCCGCGACCCGCGCCTGGCGCGCCGCGCCGCCGAGATGGCGGTGGCCGCCAAGCAGGGCGACGATACCCTGGCCGCGGTGCGGCTGTGGTACCAGCTCGATCCGGAATCCGACGAAGCGACCCAGTATTTCGTTGGCATGGTGGTCACGTCCGACAAGATCGCCGAACTGGAGCCGATCTTCGAGCAACGCCTGCGCGAAGCGACGCCGGCCCGGCGCGGTGTGCTGCTGTTCCAGGTCCAGCAACTGCTGGGCCGCGCCAAGGACAAGAACGCCGCGATCGCCATGCTCGAACGCCTGGTCGCTCCCTACGAAAACACGATGGAAGCGCGCATCGTGCGCGCCCAGGTCGCGCTGGCGCGCGGCGACAGGGCGCTGGCCCACAGCGAAGCCCAGGCCGCCCTGGCCGCCAAGCCCGATGCCGAAATCGCGCTCCTGATGCTGGCGCAGACCACCGAGGACGAGGCCCAGGTGGTGGCCATGATGCAGAAATTCCTCAAGAGCTATCCGAAGGCGGCCGACGTGCGCGCCGCCTATGCCCGCGTGCTCGTCAACCGCAAGGATTATGTCGGGGCACGGCGCGAGTTCGAGTCCCTGGTCAAGAGCCAGCCGGATAACGCCGCCCATCTGTATGCGTTGGGCATCCTGGCCACGCAGATGAACGATGCGCCTGGCGCCGAAATCTACTTCACCCGCTTCGTGGAAGTGCTGGGACGTAATCCGAACGATGAACGCGACCCGTCGCGCGCCTTGCTGATCCTGTCGCAGCTGGCCGAGGAGCGCGGCGACCTGGTCGGCGCCCTGCAATGGCTGGACAAGGTGCCTGAAGGCACGGACGCGCAAACCCTCTTCAATACCCAGCTGCGGCGCGCCCACGTGGTAGGCAAGGGCGGCGACCTGGCCAGCGCGCGGCGCCTGCTGGGCGAGATCAAAGCCGACGATCCGGCGCGCCAGGCGCAAATCATGGCGGCCGAGGCGCAACTGCTGCGCGAAGCGAACCAGTTGCAGGAAGCGTATGCGGTGATGGAAACGGCGGCCCAGCGCTTCCCGAAAAATCCCGACCTGCTGTACGACTTCGCGCTGCTGGCCGAGAAGCTGGGCAAGATCGACGTGATGGAAGCGCAATTGCGCGAAGTGATGGCGCAGGCGCCGGACAACCACCACGCCTATAACGCCCTCGGTTATTCGCTCGCGGATCGCAATGTGCGGCTGCAGGAAGCCTATGGATTGATCGCCAAGGCGCTCGACATGGCGCCGGACGATCCGTTCATCATGGACAGCATGGGTTGGGTTCATTACCGGATGGGCAACCTGGTCGAGGCCGAGAAATTCCTGAGCCGCGCCTACGGCTTGCGCAAGGATCCCGAGATCGCCGTGCACCTGGGCGAGGTGCTGTGGCAGAAGGGTGACAAGTCAGCGGCCCAGAAACTGTGGCGCGAGGCGCGCGCCAAGGATCCGCAGAACGATACGCTGCGCACGACGCTGGCGCGGTTGCGGCTGTCCTTGTGAAATAATCCGTTCTTGCGGGATATTGCGGGCTATCTAAGTTGCACCAAGCACGTCGTTCCTGCCACTGGCAGAAACGACTCCCCGCGAAGGCGGGGACCCAAGTCCTTCGCGTCGCCGACACTGTCAAACGGAGCGTCAACGCCAGCAACTTGGGTTCCCGCCTGCGCGGGAACGACGTTTTCGCGCTAATGGATGGCAATCAGGCTGCCGCTGCGCTCCCATTCTTTCAACCGTACTTCAACATTTTTTATGCCGCTGACCCGACGTCTTACCCTGCTTGCTTTCGCTGCCGCCCTGGCCGGTTGCGCCACCAGCACCGCCAACCTGTCCACCGCCACGGTCGGCGATTACCGCGAGACCATCGACCTGACGGGCAAGCTGTCGGTCAATTATCAGAAGGATGGCAGGCAGGAATCGATCACCGGTAACTTCAACTGGGAACAGCGGCCCGGTGCGATCGACGTTGCCCTGATTTCGCCGCTAGGCCAGACCGTGGCCACGATCAATGTGACACCGACTTCCGCGACCCTGGTGCAAGGCGGCCAGGAGCCGCGCACCGCGGACGACATCGATAGCCTGACCCAGCAGACGCTGGGCTGGCCGCTGCCGGTGTCCGGCTTGCGCGACTGGCTGCAGGGCTATGCGCTCGATGCGCAGGGGCAGCGTTTCCGCGCCTCGCCGGCCAACAATAGCGTGACGACAAAGGATGGCTGGCGCCTGCGCTTCGTCGAATGGCAGGATCCCGCGGCGGCGCAACCGGCGCCGCGCCTGATCCAGGCCGAGCGCGCCGCTTCGGGCGACATCACGGACCTTGCGATCCGCATCGTCGTCCTGCCGGCGGCCTGATCCATGCGTTCGCTGCACGATTGCCCGGCCCCGGCCAAGCTGAACCTGTTCCTGCACGTCACCGGCCGCCGCGCCGATGGCTATCACTTGCTGCAAAGCGTGTTCCAGTTGATCGACCGCGCCGACCGGCTGCACTTCGACTTGCGCGACGATGAGCTGATTCGCCGCACCAACGACGTGCCCGGTGTGCCGGAAGACCAGGACCTCGTCATTCGTGCCCTGCGCCTGTTGCAGGCCGAGTATGCACGCCGTCATGGCCGGCTGCCGCCGGGCATCTCGGTGGCGGTAGACAAGGTCTTGCCGATGGGCGGCGGGCTGGGTGGCGGGTCGTCGGATGCCGCGACGGCGCTGATGGCGGCCAATGCGCTGTGGCGCGCCGGTTTGACGCGCGACGAGCTGATGGCGCTGGGCCTGCCGCTGGGGGCGGACATCCCGTTCTTCCTGTTCGGCGAGACCGCGTTTGCCGAAGGCGTAGGGGAGGCCTTGCAGGCGGTGCCGGGGCCGGATTGCTGGTATGTGGTGATCGAGCCCGGCGTCGCCGTACCGACGCCCGCAATTTTTTCTGCGCCGGATTTGACAAGAGACTCAAAGCCGGTCAGAATAGCGGACTTTTCCAGCCACACCGATTCATGCAAGACGGTTGGTTTTGGGAAAAATGATTTGCAGGACGTGGCGATGCGCCTGTTCCCGCCGGTAGCAGAGGCGGTTGAATGGTTGAGCAGCCATGGCGATGCCAGGATGACTGGCTCAGGGGCGTGCGTATTTTGCGCGTTTTCCAGCGAAGACGCTGCCGACCAGGTGTTGGCGCAAGTGCCGGACAAGTGGACGGCATGGAAAGCGAAGTCGTTGAAGACACACCCGCTGATGAAATCGCTCTTGCAAAATCAGTGAGTTATAGAATAAAATCTTGCCTGTCGCAGCAAACGTAGCACGCAGCGGCAAGTAGTAAAGGTCGTGTAGGGGAATCGCCAAGCTGGTTAAGGCACCGGATTTTGATTCCGGCATACCAAGGTTCGAATCCTTGTTCCCCTGCCAAAGTTTTCTTGTTCTGTCGATGCCTTAGCGTCCAGCAAGAAGATCGCGACGCGGTGCCGAGCGCCACGTCAGCATGCTAATCAGCCGGTTAATCCGGCTGATTGTTTTTCTACTGTCTTAACGCTTCTTACCTTTTGGGACTCCCATGGCTTACGAAAACCTGATGGTTTTTACTGGCAATGCCAATCCGGCACTAGCAGAGGGGGTCGCAAAAAGCCTCGGCATTCCTCTCGGTAAAGCAGTCGTCTCGAAGTTCTCCGACGGCGAAGTCATGGTCGAGATCAACGAGAACGTGCGTGGCAAGGACGTCTTCGTCCTGCAATCGACCTGCGCCCCGACCAACGACAGCTTGATGGAAATCATGCTGATGGTCGACGCCCTCAAGCGCGCCTCGGCCGGCCGCATCACCGCCGCCATTCCTTACTTCGGCTATGCCCGCCAGGACCGCCGCCCGCGTTCGGCGCGTGTCGCGATCTCGGCCAAGGTCGTCGCGAACATGCTGGAAGAAGCCGGCGTCGAGCGCGTCCTGATCATGGACTTGCACGCTGACCAGATTCAAGGTTTCTTCGACATCCCGGTCGACAATATCTACGCATCGCCGATCCTGCTGGGCGACCTGCAGAAGCGCAACTACGACGACCTGCTGGTCGTGTCGCCGGACGTCGGCGGCGTGGTGCGCGCCCGCGCCCTGGCCAAGCGCCTGGGTTGCGACCTGGCGATCATCGACAAGCGTCGCCCGAAGGCGAACGTGTCGGAAGTGATGAACATCATCGGTGAAGTCGAAGGCCGCAACTGCGTGATCATGGATGACATGGTTGATACCGCAGGCACGCTGTGCAAGGCTGCCGAAGTGCTCAAAGAGCGCGGCGCCAAGAAGGTGGTCGCTTACTGTACCCACCCGGTGCTGTCCGGCCCGGCGATCGATCGCATCGCGAACTCGCCGCTGGATGAACTGGTGGTTACCGACACCATTCCGCTGAGCGCCGCCGGCGCCGCTTGCGGCAAGATCCGCCAGCTGACCTGCGCACCGCTGCTGGCCGAGACCTTCAAGCGGATCGTCAAGGGCGATTCGGTGATTTCGCTGTTCGTCGACTAAGCTGTTTAGTCGCTGTATTTAGCGGCGCGCCTGGCTTCATGAGCCGGCGCGCCGTTGACGTATCAAAGTAAGTTGCAACAAACACGTCGTTCCCGCGGAGGCGGGAACCCAAGTTTTTAAGCACTGCGACGACGCATGCAATACCGTTGTAGCACGCAAACTTGGGTCCCCGCCTTCGCGGGGACGACGTTGTGGTAGCGCTGAAGTATCGATTTTCTTGAGTGCGCAGCATTGGCGCTCGTTCTTGACCATCCCTGGTCGCGGGGATGGTCGCCACTTGGGCAGCCGGGCCGTGGAGTGTTCCGCGGCATTCGGGCCCGATTTATTTTTGGAGTTTCACATGAAAGTAGTCGCATTCAACCGCACTCAACAGGGCACCGGAGCGAGCCGCCGCCTGCGCAACGCTGGCCAGACCCCAGGCATCATCTACGGTGGCACCGAAGCCCCGGCACTGATCGCCCTGGACGGCAATGCGTTGTACCACGCGCTCAAGAAAGAAGCATTCCATGGTTCCGTGCTGGACCTGGAAATCGACGGCAAGACCCAGCAAGTGCTGCTGCGTGACTTCCAGATGCACGCATACAAGCAACTGGTCCTGCACGCTGACTTCCAGCGCGTCGACACCTCGAAGCCGATCCACACCAAGGTCACCCTGCACTTCGTGAACGCCGAGATCTCGCCAGCAGTCAAGCTGAGCGGCGCCATCGTGTCGCACGTGCTGAACGAAGTCGAAGTGTCGTGCCTGCCAGGCCAACTGCCAGAGTTCATCGAAGTCGACCTGTCGAAGCTGGAAGCCGGCCAATCGATCCACACCGGCGACCTGGTCCTGCCAGAAGGCGTGACCGCGCTGACCCACGGCCAGAACCTGACCATCGTCACCACCTCGATCCCACGCGGCGCAGCTACTGCTGAAACCGCTGCTGAGTAAGATCGGCTGATCGCGCCGCTGCGGTGGCGCGTCGCATAAAAAACCCGTCGTGGCTTGCCCGGCGGGTTTTTTGTTGTTGGCGATGTCACGCGACGTTGAATGTCGTTGTGTACGCCAAACACCCTGTTTAGGCGATAATCGCGTTTTCTCCAAAGAACTTCACGCATGTCCATCCGTCTGATCGTCGGCCTCGGCAACCCTGGCCCGGAATACGAACAAACCCGCCACAACGCCGGCTTCTGGCTGGTCGACAACCTGGCCAACAGCCTGCCGGGCTGCCGCCTGCAGCGTGAATCGCGCTTCAATGCCCTGGTGGCCAAGACGTCGATTGCCGGCAACGATGTCTGGCTGCTCGAGCCGCAGACCTATATGAACCGCTCCGGCCAGTCGGTCGGCGCGCTGGCGCGCTTCTATAAAATCAATCCGGACGAAGTGCTGGTCGTGCACGATGAACTGGATTTGCTGCCCGGCGTCGCCAAGCTCAAGAAGGGCGGTTCCTCGGGCGGCCACAATGGCCTGAAGGACATCACCTCTGCGCTCGGCACCCAGGAATACTGGCGCCTGCGCCTGGGCATCGGCCATCCGCGCAGCCTGGGCCTGCAGCAGGGCGTGTCCGACTTCGTGCTGCACCGCCCGCGCCGCGAAGAGCAGAGCCTGATCGAAGAATCGATCGACAAGAGCCTGCGCATCATCCCGCTCGCCTGCGAAGGCAAGCTCGACGTGGCGACGATGCAGTTGCATACGGCCTGATCAATCATCCTCCCCTGACCACGACCTGCGCGCGCAGGTCGCGCAGCATGCGCTCGAGTGCTGGCCGCATGCGCCGGTAGTCGTCGGGCGAGCAGGTCGCCGCCGTGTGCCGGAATTTCAATTGCCGCTTCACCGTCACCAGCGCCCCACGCCGCTGGTAGTGCGAGCGGTAGGCGAAATTGATGTCGTCGACCTTGACCGCGCGCGGCAGCGCCATCACCTGCGAGCGCTTCGGCAGGTGGAAGCGCAGCTCGTCCTCGGCATCGATGGCCGGGCAGATGAATTCCTGGCGCCGCTCCGGTTCTTGCGTAAAAGCGAACACGGCATCGCCCAATCCGCCCCAAAAATTGTAGGTGGTCGCCAGCCCCGCCGGGCCGGGCAGTTGCGTAAAGCCGCTGCTGGCGCCGCGGAACGACAAGGTGTAGTCGTCGGCCACGCCTTCGGTATCGCCTGGCTCCAGCACGCCGCTCCCTTGCTGTCCAAGCCCTTGCAGCATGCGTTCGACGAAGCGGTCGCGCTCGGCCGGCGGCGTGGCGCGCACGACGCGCCGGTAGGGCTCGGCCTGGGCGCCGCTGCTGGTGCGCGTGACCTTGAAGCGGCTGCTGCCGTCGGGCTGGATGTCGAACTGGGTAAAGGTGCGGCTGCGCGCCTGCTGGAAGAAGGGGATCATCGCGAATTCGCCCGAACGCGCCAGCACCGCCGGCTTGCCAAGCAGGGACGCGGGCAGGAAACCGCCCGCCACCGATTCGGCGGTCGGGTCGAGATACAGCTGCAGCGAGGGAATGTAGACGATCGCGTGGTTGAGGACGCCGAGCGTGGGCACATCGGGCAGGCGGTAGGCGTCGCCATTGTTGACCAGCGCGACGGTGCTGTCGATGCCGGAACTGGCCAGCAGGGCTTCGAGCAGGGTCGCGTGATCCTTGCAGTCGCCATAGCGGTTGGCCAGCACGCTGGACGCCGCATGCGGCACCACGCCGCCGGGGCCGAGGTAGACGCCGACGTAGCGCACGTTCTTGCGCACCCAGTCGGACAGGGCGATTGCGCGGCTGCGGCGGTCGAGGGTGGCGCCCGCGATGCTGGCCGCTAGCGCCGCCACCGTATCGTCGGCGAGCGCCTTGCCGGCAGCACGTTCCTGGTAGGCGCGCGCAAACGCCGCATAGTCGGCAAAGGTCGACACCGCGAGCCGCTTGCCGTAGTCGAGATAGCTGACCGAATCGGCCTCCAGCCGCGCATTGTCGCCGTCGACGTAGCGCCAGGCATGGCGGCGCTTGCCGGCTGCCGGCGCCGGCATGCCGGTGGCCGCGACCGGATCGAAGCCCACCGCGTCGGCGTGCAGGGGCATCGTCGCCGGCATGTCGTAGACCAGGCGAAAATCGCGGTGGCGCTGGAAGCGCGCCGCGGTCAGGTCTTCGAAGTGGCCGGGGAATAGCGGCGTGTGACGCCGCACGACATAGCGCACCGCGACCTTGTCGCCGGCCTCGACGTCGGGGAAGACGACAATCTTGAGGCGCGTGTCCTGGAACATCGGGGCGTCGATCGAGGCGGCCTCTTGCTGGTCGCGGATCTGGTGCGGCTGCACGGCCAGGCGCCGGCCGTCGGCCTTGAGGGTATGCGCCTCGACCGAGACGACTTCGTCGAGCGACTGGTTGTAGCCGATGTAGAACTGGCCGTGTTCGTGCAGCGCCGCGCGGTTGACGATGGTCTTGGCCTGCTCGACCGTCAGCGTGTAGGCGCCGCTGGTCTCGACCACGAAGTGCTGGACGTAGCGGTCCACGATCACCGAGCGGTCGGTGCCGCTGTCGGCGTCGAGCGCGCGCGCCATTGCCGGCAGCGAGCACAGCAATGGACATAGAAGCAGACACAGCATGACGACGAAGCGCAGATGCATGACACTCTCCGGACACGCGACCGGCCCATGTTACGCAGCGGTGCGGTGGCAGGATTGATCGGGCGCAAGTAGGTGCTTGTTGCGATATTCCTGCGATAATTTCGGCATGAAGGCGCTTACTTTTCATGCCGGGCCGCGGGCCATGGCGCAGATTGCAGAACATGGCTTGCGGGCCCAGGACGTCGCCATCGTGCCGGCCGCGGCGGGCGGTCCCAAGGGCTTGATCTTCCAGTCGCTGGATCAGTGGATGTTCGGCGAATGGTTTCCTTCGAAGCCGCGCGAACGCACCCTGATCGGCGCGTCGATCGGCGCCTGGCGGATGGCCGCGGCCTGCCAGAAGGATCCCGCGAAGGCGTTCGCCCTGCTGGGCGAGCTGTATGCGGGGCAGCGCTACACGAGCCTCAAGCCCACGCCGCAGGACATCGACGAGGTCGTGCAGGCCCTGCTGGGAGAACTGGTGCGCGGGCATGAAGACGACATCATCCAGCACGAGCATTACCGGCTGCACCTGCTGACCGTGCGCGGGCTGCGTTCGCTGGCGGCGCCGGCGCACCGCTATGCCGAGATGCGCGGCTTTTTGTCGGCGGCGCTGCACAATGCCGGTTCGCGCGCCTGGCTGGGGCGCTTGATGGAGCGGGTCGTGATCGGCGATGCGCGCAGCCAGGCGCCATGGCTGCGCGAGCGCTTCGACAGTTTCAATACGCATTTCTCGACGCTCACGCGCGACAACCTAGCGTCCGGCCTGCTGGCTTCGGGCACGCTGCCGCTGATCATGAAGGCGGTGACCGGCATCACCGAGGCGCCGGCCGGCAGTTACTGGGATGGCGGCATCATCGACTATCACCTGGCGCTGCCGTATTCCCGGGCGCAGGGCGAGCTAGTGCTGTATCCGCACTTCACCCGCCACATCGTGCCGGGCTGGCTCGACAAGGGTTTCCCGTGGCGGCGCGCGGCGCGGGGCGCCAATCGTGGCTGGCTTGATAATGTAGTGCTGGTGGCGCCATCCGAGGAATTCCTGCGGACTCTGCCGCGCGGAAAACTGCCGGATCGGGCTGATTTCAAGTTCTATGGCTTGGACCATGACGAGCGGATTCGTACCTGGAAGCGCGCGATCGGGGAAGGGGAGCGCCTGCGCGACGAGCTGGCCGAGTTTGCCCTGCGGCCGGACCTGGGGCGCATCACCCCGATCTAGCTTGTCAGAGTGAAAACCCGACCGTTGTAGCGGGGACTGGACGCGCCGGTTTTTGCGGCAGTTGGCCCTGGCCGGGTTACAATGCAGGGTTTGGAGCGGTTCATCGATCGCTCGCGTTCACCGAATTAGGAATAGTATCCATGACCCTCAAATGCGGCATCGTCGGCCTGCCCAACGTTGGCAAATCCACCCTGTTCAACGCACTGACCAAGGCCGGCATCCCGGCTGAAAACTACCCGTTCTGCACGATCGAGCCGAACGTGGGCGTGGTCGAAGTGCCGGATCCGCGCATTGACGCGCTGGCTGGCATCGTCAAGCCGGAGCGCGTGGTCAAGGCCATCGTCGAATTCGTCGACATCGCGGGCCTGGTGGCCGGCGCGTCGAAGGGCGAGGGCCTGGGCAACCAGTTCCTGTCGCACATCCGCGAAACCGACGCCATCGTCAACGTGGTGCGCTGCTTCGAAGACCCGAACGTGATCCACGTGGCCGGCAAGGTCAGCCCGATCGACGACATCGAAGTCATCCAGACCGAGCTGGCGCTGGCCGACATGGGCACCGTCGAGAAAGCCATCCACCGCGAGCAGAAGAAGGCGCGCTCGGGCGACAAGGACGCGGCCAAGCTGGTCGCCCTGCTCGAACGCCTGATGCCGCACCTGAACGAAGGCCAGCCTGTGCGCACCCTGGGCCTGGACAAGGAAGAGATGGCGATCATCTATCCGCTGCACCTGATCACCGCCAAGCCGGCGATGTTCGTGGCCAATGTGTCGGATACCGGGTTCACCAATAATCCGCTGCTGGATCAGCTGACCGAGTTTGCCAACAAGCAGAATGCGCCGATCGTGGCCATTTGTGCGGCGATCGAGTCGGAGATTGCCGAGATGGATGATGCGGACAAGGCGGACTTCCTGGGTGATATGGGTATGGATGAGCCGGGTCTGGATCGTTTGATTCGTGCGGCGTTCAAGCTGCTGGGGCTGCAGACTTACTTCACCGCGGGTGTGAAGGAAGTGCGCGCGTGGACGGTGGCGATTGGTGCGACTGCGCCGCAGGCGGCGGGCGTGATCCACACCGACTTCGAGCGTGGGTTCATTCGCGCGCAGACGATTTCGTATGATGATTTCCTGACCTACAAGGGTGAGTCGGGCGCCAAGGAGGCGGGCAAGATGCGCGCTGAGGGCAAGGAATATGTGGTCAAGGATGGGGATGTACTGAACTTCCTGTTCAACGTCTGATTATCTAATAGCCGATAAAAACCCGACATGGTTCTTTCGGGTTTTTATCTGTATGTCTTTTTCGCAGCTTTGTAAATTTGTTATAAAAATTTACTTAACTTTGAAGGCTGTAGCGTAGAAGATCTTCAGCAGTGATTTTTGAAGACATTACGAGTTGGTAATGCCGTTCTTCGACTACTTTTACACTCCCATCTTGTGATGTTAACTCGAACATTGCAATTCGGTTATCGCTCATAAATTGGGCGGAGATGCAACGACACGTTAAAGCCGGGTATTTTTCGGCACAAAACTGCTGATCTTGCATGGTTTGCACAACGCCGTGTTTATCTGTTCCGCCCTTCGCTTGGACAGGGATAATGAAATGTCTGCCGTGTTTGTCCACCGCAACATATACTTCATCAATCTCAATCTGGCCTACAGTCTTGACAGAGGTACGAAGATGGTTTTGCAATGAATAAGAAGCGACACCTAAAAAAATGTCAATTAGCCGATTATATCGAACTTTTGCAAGCAATGCTTGCTCATCATCGAGTGCATAAGCGGAAATAATCTCTGGAGTAGCATCAGGTATCTTGGTGGCAAGTAAATCCGCCCTCGGTACTAATCGGTGGAACGGATATAGCTTGAATTCATATTTGGCTCGGCCTGCGCCGATGATTGCCCATTCCATTCCGGCTGGTGCTGTGGAAATAATTCCCTCTGGAAAATCTATCCGATAGCGTAGAGCGTATATCACATCTCCCAAATTTTTAGGCAGCTTGATCTCATAAGTCTCGGCGGCCCAAATGATGTCATCTCTATCAAAAGGTACGTGCGTAGCGCCTTCCTTATAATGCTTAAAAAAAATTGCCTCTACAATGTCACGATAAGAGTTTGAGACCGCTTTCTTCTGGGTTGTTGCTGACTTCGACATGATTGTTCTCAATTGTAATCGAATCTTGTATTCGCCGCACTCGCTGTGCAATGACATCACGTGACACAGCAAAGTAAGCAGCTGCCGCCCCCATATTCATTGAAAGCAATGCAGGGTTTCCAAGCTTTATCGATGTGCTTGGCTTGGCAGGAAGCTCACCCAATGCGGCAAGAACGGAAGATGCAACAGCTCGACCAAGTAACGGTGGAACGCTATTACCAATCTGGCGGAAACCATGCCACTTTGTGACATGTAACCTAAACCAATCGGGATATGAGTGCAGTCGGGCAGCTTCGCGCACAGTGATTACTCGGGGAAACACTGGATGAATAGGTCTTGGCGATGTATGAGCACCGCGCGCACTATCTGTGCCAGCACGAAGAGTATTACAGAGTCCATCAGGATTTAATCGAAGGAAACGACTGATACTTTCCGTTTTTCCAGGAACGGTAGCAAGAAAACGAATTTTCGACGCTTCCGTGTGTTCCGTTTGTAAGCTACACGTCAGTCTATTTTTATCGAATTTTCTTTTGTAGCTGTAATCTTCTTGATCGATTTGTTGGCCACGTAATCGACGTGCGTATATAGAAGTGGTCTTCCATTCGACCTCAACATTATCTACGTCTCGAAGACTTGCGAATTTATCGGCATCTGGTAAATCGCCCAATGCATCCCATACTGATACCTTTCTTTCAGAAGGTTGGGGATATTGCGGAAGCACTTGATCGTGCCTTGCTGCCATCAGAAAAAGACGTTCTCGAGATTGTGGAACACCGAAATTCGAGGCATTCAACACCTTGTAAGGTAACACTACCTGATAACCCGCATCATTTAACTCTCCAATCAGTTCAGAAAGAAACTGAGCATGCTTACCAAGGGTTAAACCTTTAACATTTTCAAACACACAATATTTCGGTTGAAGCTCTCGTACGAGCCTCACGTAGTGGAAGACAAGTTGGTTACGTTGATCATCAAATGCCCGCTTGCCAATCATCGAAAACCCTTGGCAAGGCGCACCACCAAACACAACGTCAATTTCTCGATCTTGTAAATTGCTCAACGAACGAATCTGATCGCCTGTGACGTCTACGACACTGGCGCAAATCGTCTTAGTGTTAGGAAAATTGTACTCGTGCGTAGCACAGTGAATGGGATCAATCTCCACCGCGGCAGCAATGTCGAAGCCTGCTTGCTCAAAACCTAACGAAAGTCCTCCTGCCCCAGCGAACAAGTCAATTCCAATTGGACGCGCCATCTAATTTTCCTTCTACAACTACAACAAAAAGCAGTATCTTATCCTGTTACTCTACAAAAGTTCATATTTGTTTTTAGTTTCCTGAAAGAAATTGTTGCAATTGCATCGCTAACTCATTGCTATTGCGTATTTCGCATTGCCATATAGTCAACACTCTCCAACCTAGGTGTGTGAGTGCGTCGACATTTGAGACATCTCTCGCTCTGTTCTTGGCAATTTTTGGCGCCCAGTATTCAAGTCTGGATTTAGGTAGCATGCCTTTGCTGCATCCATGTCCATGCCAGTAGCATCCATGGACGAAAATTGCTTTCTTCTTACCAGGAAAGACGATGTCGGGTGTGCCAGGTAGGTCTTTCCGATGCAAAAAGTAGCGATACCCCATCCGATGGAGAAGTCGTCGAACAACTAACTCCGGCCCAGTGTTCTTTTGGCCCACGGACTTCATGATGTGCCGACGTTGTGACGGTGATCGAGTATCAGACAACGAAATCTCACTTGTTTTGCGTGACAATCGGAAGGTTACTTGATCGGCGGATGTAGTGGAAAACTGGAGGTGTGAACGTTGCACTCATGGAATTCGTTTGCAATCATCATGCGCTGCTTTCCTAGTAACGTGACCCTTTCCTTCGAAGATTCAGCGCTTTACAGTGGCGTCAGTGTGATCGATGCCATACCATTGCACATCGATTCCTTTACAGCGTGAAAGCATGTCGTTCTTGACCGAACTCGTCCTCTACCCGATCAAATCCTGCGCCGGCCTATCCGTGCCCGAAGCGACACTCGCCCTCGACGGCCTGTCCGCAAACGGCATACACGACCGCGAATGGATGATCGTGACCCGCGAAGGCCTGTTCCTGACCCAGCGCGAATACCCGCGCATGGCGACCATCACGCCGCGCGTCGAAGGAAATGAACTGGTCGTAGAGGCCCCATCCATGCCGCCGATCCGCCTGCTGCTTTCACACGACAACAATGCGCCAGCAATCGAAGTGCTCATCTGGGACGACCACGTCCTCGCCGCCGATTGCGGCGACAATGCCGCCGCCTGGTTCTCCGACGCCGTCGGCGCCCCATGCCGCCTGGTGCGCTTCCGCCCCGACGTCGTGCGTCCCAAGATCAGCAAATGGACCGACGGCTTGCCCGCCGCCGCCCGTTTCTCGGATGGCTACCCAATCCTGCTGATCGGCCAATCCTCGCTCGACGACCTGAACGCCAAGCTGAAAAACGCCGGCCGCGAAGCACTACCGATGAACCGCTTTCGACCTAATATTGTGGTCGAAGGCATCGACGCCTTCGAAGAAGACTTTGTGGCCACCTTCAGCGACAACGATATCGCGCTGCGCCCCGTCAAACCCTGCGCCCGCTGCCCGATCCCATCAGTCGACCAAGCCACCGGCATCCCCGGCCCCGACCCCCTCGACATCCTGCAAACCTACCGCGCCAACGCCCGCATGGAAGGCGCCGTCACCCTGGGCATGAACGTCATTGTCGAGAAAGGCATCGGCCTCACCCTGCGCGTCGGCCAGCAACTCGACGCCGAGCTCGCCTTCTAGCCCTGCAATACACCGGTGACACGCAACAGTGTCGCAAATTCGCCCATTCCCGTATCGTCGGCGACTTGGACAGGCGTTTTTTCATATCCAAGCCAGGGTGGATGGCGTAATGTTACGGTTATTGCTGAAAGGAATGCTCCATGCATGAGCCGAGCGCGTCGACGCGAGAACTGATGGCGGAAAACGAGACCTTGCGCGCGCGCATGGCGTACCTGCTCGAGCAGGCCGAACGCAACCACGAAATCATGTGCCGCCACCAGGCTTTTGACCTGCAGATCGTGGGCGCCGGCAGCTTCCCGGAACTGGTCGGCACGATCTTCCGCACCTTGCCCGTGATTTCGGAACTGGACATCGTCACTCTGTCCCTGGTCGACCCGAACGCCGACATCTATACCGTCATGCACCGCTTGGGCGTCGACTTCGAACAACTCCCCAACCTGATGTTCTGCGAGCACGCGGTCGAACTGGGCTTCGACATGTCGCCCGAACGCCGCCCGCGTCCGATCCTGGGCGCCTATGCGCCGGCCCAGCACTGCGCGATGTTCCCGCATCCGCCCGCTGGCCTGCAGAGCGTGGCCCTGGTGCCGCTGCTGCGCAATACGCGCCTGATCGGCAGCCTGAACCTGGGCAGCGCCGACCCGGCCCGCTTCACCCCGAGTCTGGGCACCGATTTCGTCGAGCATATGGGGTCGATCATCGCGATCTGCCTCGAAAACGTGATCAGCAACGAGATGCTGAAGTACATCGGCCTCACCGACTCGCTCACCGGCGTCTACAACCGCCGCTACATGGACCGGCGCCTGCAGGAAGAAATCGCGCGCGCCCGGCGCCAGGGCTATCGCCTGTCCTGCATGTACATCGACATCGACCATTTCAAGCGCGTCAACGACACCGTCGGCCACCAGGGCGGCGACGATGTGCTGCGCGAGGTATGCGGCCGCATCAAGGCCGAGCTGCGCATGTCGGATGCGCTGGGGCGCTTCGGCGGCGAGGAATTCGTGGTGCTCCTGATAGACGCCGACCTCGAAAGCGCGAGCATGGTCGCGCAGCGCATCCGCGCCAGCGTAGCGGCGATCCCGGTGGAACTCACCACCGGCGAGCGGGTCGACGTGACGGTATCGATCGGCGTCGCCGCGCTCTCGGATTTCGCACGCGACAACGCGGTCGAAGGCGTGGCGCAAGAGCTGGTGGCGGCGGCTGACGCCGCGCTGTACCAGGCCAAGGCCGGCGGTCGCAACAAGGTCGTCACGTTCGCCTGACCGGTGCCGTCATAGCAGCCGGTCCTCGGCCCGGCTGACCGCCTCCCCATCCCCGCGCACCACCACCACGTCGCCCGCGGCCAGCACCACCTGCGGCGCCGGCTCCACATCCTCCCCGCCGCGCCGCACTACCGTCACCTCGGCCGCCACATCGTCCAGCCGCAGCGCTTCCAGGCTGCGGCCCACGCAGGATGCCTGCGCATGCAGCCGCACCGAATGCAGCCGCACATGTCCGGGCTCCAGGTTCGCACCGCTGTCGCTCGCGCCGTGGAAGTAGCCGCGCAGGGCCGCGTAGCGGTCGTCGCGCGCCGCCTGCACTCGGTGCACCACGCGCCGCAGCGGCACGCCCAGGGTCACCAGCGCGTGCGAGGCCAGCATCAGGCTGCTTTCCAGCGCCTCCGGCACCACCTCGGTGGCGCCGGCCGCCTTGAGCACGTCCATGTCGCCGTCGTCATGGCTGCGCACGATCACCGGCAGCGTCGGCGCCAGCTCGTGCACCAGGTGCAGCACCTTCAGCGCCAGGCGCGTATCGGCGAATGTGATCACCAGGGCGCTGGCGCGATGGATTCCCGCCGCCACCAGGCTTTCGCGGCGCGCCGCGTCGCCGTACGAGACGGTGGCGCCGGCCGCCTGCGCCTCTTGCACCCGTTCGGGGTCCAGGTCGAGCGCATGCCAGGGCAGCGCTTCTTCCTTCAGCAGGGTCGCCAGGCTCTGGCCGCTGCGCCCGAAGCCCGCGATGATCACGTGATTCTGGGTCTTCATCGTTCGCGTGGCGATCCGGGTCAGCTGCAGCGACTGCATCATCCATTCGTTGGCCGCGAGCTTCATCGCGATCCGGTCCATATTGGCGATGATGAAGGGCGCGAGCAGCATCGACAGCACCATCGAGGCCAGCACCAGCTGCATCACGAACGGGTCGACCAGCTTCGAGCCGGAGGCGTGATTGAGCAGCACGAAGCTGAATTCGCCGGCCTGGGCCAGCGCCAGGCCGGTGCGCAGCGCCGTGCCGGACGAGGCCCCGAAGGCGCGCGCGAGCAGGGCGATCAGGCCGAATTTCAACAGCACCGGCAGCGCGAGCAGGAGCAGCACCAGCCACCAGTGTTCCAGCACCATGCGCAGGTCGAGCAGCATGCCTATCGTGATGAAGAACAGCCCGAGCAGCACGTCGCGGAACGGCTTGATGTCTTCTTCCACCTGGTGTTTATAGGGCGTCTCGGAGATCAGCATGCCGGCCACGAAGGCGCCCAGGGCCAGCGACAGGCCGGCCTGCTCGGTGATCCAGGCCGCGCCCAGCGTCACCAGCAGCAGGTTGAGCATGAACAGCTCTTGCGAGCGGCGCTTGGCGACGAGCGTGAACCAGCGCCCCATCAGCTTCTGGCCGAAGAACAGCAGCAGGGCCAGCACCAGCGCCGCCTTGAGCGCCTCCACCCCAAGGGTGATCGCCAGGTCTTCCGGATCGCGCGCCAGCGCCGGAATCATGATCAACAGCGGCACCACCGCCAGGTCCTGGAACAGCAGGATGCCGACGATGCGCCGCCCATGCTCGCTCTCGAGCTCCAGCCGCTCGGTGAGCAGCTTGACCACGATCGCGGTCGACGACATCGCCAGCGCCCCGCCCAGCGCGAAGGCGGCCTGCCAGCCGAGCGGAATCTGCGGGAAGGCGTACGCCGCCAGCAGCCCGATGCCCATGGCCGCCACGATCGTCGACACCACCTGGGCCAAACCGAGTCCGAACACGATGCGCCGCATCGAGCGTAACTGTCCGAGCGAGAATTCGAGCCCGATCGAGAACATCAGGAACACCACGCCGAACTCGCCCAGCGCATGGGTGGTGGGACTGTCCTCGGCCAGGGCCAGGGCGTGGGGGCCGATCAGGACGCCGACGGCGAGGTAGCCGAGCATCGGCGGCAGTTGCAGGCTGCGAAACAGGACCACGCCCAGGACGGCGCAACCCAGCAGGAGGAGGGTGAGTTCAAGACCGGAATGCATCGGCGAAGTGGTGGACTAGCAGGGCTAAATATTGATTTTATTGCACGACCGGAGTGTGCTCCGGCGTGCGCTTGTTATCGTTTGTTACGTCTGGCAAGTTTTTTGCTTTCCCAATTCGTTTATACTGCCAGAATGAGTGTAATCGATGAAAAAATAATGCTGAAAAGTTTTGACGAGGCCCTGGCCCGGCGCGTGCTGGAACTTGGTCGCGAAACGCTGGCGATCGAGGCCGACGCTATCCGCGCGCTGCATGCGCGTCTGGGCGACGACGACAGTTTCATCAACGCCGCAAGGCTGATCTTCGGCTGCGACGGCCGCGTGGTCGTGTCCGGGATGGGCAAGTCGGGCCACATCGGCCGCAAGATCGCTGCCACCCTGGCCTCCACCGGCACCCCGGCCTTCTTCATGCATCCGGGCGAAGCCGCGCACGGCGACCTGGGCATGGTCACCAAGAACGACGTCGTGATCGCCATCTCGAACTCGGGCGAGTCGTCCGAGATCCTCGACATCCTGCCGGCCGTGAAGCGCCTCGGCGCGCGCGTGATCGCCATGACCGGCAAGCCGGCGTCGCGCCTGGCCCGGCTGGCCGACGTCCACCTGAACATCGCGGTGGACAAGGAAGCCTGCCCGCTCAACCTGGCGCCCACCACCAGCACCACCGTCACCCTCGCCATGGGCGACGCACTAGCCGTGGCGCTGCTCGACGCGCGCGGTTTTCGCGAACAGGACTTCGCGCTGTCGCATCCAGGCGGCGCCCTGGGCCGGCGCCTGTTGACGCATGTGCGCGACGTGATGCGCAGCGGCGATGCGGTGCCGAGCGTGCGTCCCGAGACCTCGCTGGTCGAGGCGCTGCTGGAAGTCACCCGCAAAGGCCTCGGCATGACCGCCATCGTCGACGCCGAAGGCCGTCCGGTCGGCGTGTTCACCGACGGCGACTTGCGCCGCGTGATCGAGCGCATGCACGATTTTTCGAACGTCCAGATCCGCGACGTGATGCACGCCAATCCGCGCCGCGTACGTCCCGACCAGCTGGCGGTCGATGCCGTCGCCGTGATGGAAGAATTCCGCATCAATCAGATGCTGGTGGTCGACGACGACGACCGCCTGGTCGGTGCGCTGCACATCCACGACCTGACCCGCGCCAAGGTGATCTGATGAGCGATACCTTCATTCCTGCCATTACCCCGCTGGCCCATATGGAACGCGCGGCGCGCATCAAGGTCATGATCTTCGACGTCGACGGCGTCCTGACCGACGGCAGCCTGACTTATGGCCCCGACGGCGAAGTCACCAAGACCTTCAACGTGCTCGACGGCCTGGGGATCCAGCTGTTGAATAAAACCGGCGTGCAGACCGCGATCATCAGCGCGCGCCTGTCGCCGATCGTCGTCAAGCGCGCGGCCGATCTGGGCATCTCGCACGTCCACCAGGGCATCCACGACAAGCGCATCGGCTTCGCCAAGCTGTTGGAAGCCACCGGCTTCACGGCCGAGCAGTGCGGCTACATCGGCGACGATGTGATCGACCTGCCGCTGTTCGCGCGCGTCGGCTTCGCCGTCGCCGTGCCGTCCGGCCATCCGGAGGTGCAGCACCGCGCGCACTACGTGACGAAAAACGGCGGCGGCCGCGGCGCGGTGCGCGAGGTGTGCGACCTCGTGATGCGCGCCCAGGGCACCTACGACCAGGCGCTCGCGCCGTACTTCGCCTGAGGCCACGCACCATGGCCACCGTCGTCCAAAACAAGCGTACCGCGCACCGCTGGAATCTCCTGGCGATGATCGTGATCGGCACCTTCTTCGCCTTCGGCAGCTTCTGGCTGCTGCAGCTGATGCAGGCATCCGACATCGACGCCCAGCTGGGCGGGCCGCCGGACGAGCCGGACTACATCGTCGAGAACTTCTCCTTCGTGCGCATGACCGAGAACGGCCAGCCGAGCTACCTGATATCGGGCAAGCGCCTGGCCCATATCCCGAACGGCGACGTGTCGCATGTCGAGGCGCCGGTGATGCGCGGCGTCGAGCCGGGCCGTCCGCCGATGACGGTGGTCGCCAAGACCGCGCAGATCTTCCACCAGGAGCACCGGGTGGAGCTGATCGACGACGTCGACCTGCAACGTCCCAAGACCGCGCAGAGCGAGTTCCTGCACGTGCGCACCCAGGCGCTTACCGTGCTGCCCGACGAAGAGATCCTCAAGACCAATCTGCCGATCGACATGCAGCTCGGCGCGTCCAGCGTCAAGGGCACCGGCATGGTCGCCAACAACGCGACCCAGCAGCTGCACCTGGCCAGCCGGGGCCAGATCGTCTATCCGCCGCGCCAGCGCTGATCCCGTGATGCGAAGCGCCGCGTGCCAAACCGAGACCATCAATCGACTATGAACAAACTACTTGCTGCCGTATTCCTTTCCCTGCTGTCGCTGACGGCATCCGCCGAGCGCGCCGATTCGCTCAAGGAGGCGGTCATCACTTTCGACTCCGGTGACCTCGACCAGGTGGCCGGCGTGCGTACCGTGAGCGGCAACGTGATCCTGTCGCGCGGCACGCTGGAGCTGCGCTCGGACCGCGCCGTGATCCGCGAAACACCGGAAGGCTATATGACCGTGACGCTGACTGCGGCGCCGGGCAAGATCGCCACCTTCCGCCAGAAGCGCGACGGCGGCCCCAACCTGTGGATCGAGGGCCAGGCCGAGCGCATCGAATACGAAGACCGTACCGAACTGGTGCGCCTGTATTCGAACGCCATGGTCAAGGAGCTGGAAGACGGCCGCATGACCAACCAGATCACCGGTCCCTTCATCTCCTACGACAACCGCAAGGAAGTCGCCACCGTGCGCAACGATACGAGCGGCCAGACCAAGCCCGGCGGCGGCCGCGGCACCCTGATCCTGTCGCCCAAGCGCGCGCCCGCGGGAGGCGCGCAATGACGGCGGTCCCGATGGAACTCGGCGATTGCAGCACCCTGGTCGTCAAGGGCCTGCAGAAGAGCTATGGCAAGCGGCTGGTCGTGCGCGACGTCTCGCTGCAGGTCGAATGCGGCGAAGTGGTTGGCCTGCTGGGACCCAACGGCGCCGGCAAGACCACGTCGTTCTACATGATCGTCGGCCTGGTGCCGTCGGATGCCGGCTCGATCGACATCAACGGCACCGACATCACGAGCCTGCCGATCCACCGGCGCGCGGTGCTGGGCCTGTCCTACCTGCCGCAAGAGGCGTCGGTATTCCGCAAGCTGACGGTCGAAGAGAATATCCGCGCCGTGCTCGAGCTGCAGAAGGACGACGGCAAGCCGCTGTCCAAGGACCAGATCAACGAGCGCCTGGACACCCTGCTGGCCGATCTGCAGATCGAGAAGCTGCGCGAGAACCCGGCGCTGTCGCTATCGGGCGGCGAGCGCCGCCGCGTGGAAATCGCGCGCGCGCTGGCCACCAATCCGCGCTTCGTGCTGCTCGACGAACCGTTCGCCGGCGTGGACCCGATTGCCGTGATCGAGATCCAGCGCATCGTCCGCTTCCTCAAGGAGCGCAAGATCGGCGTCCTGATCACCGACCATAACGTGCGCGAGACGCTCGGTATCTGCGACCGCGCCTACATCATCAACCAGGGCGCGGTGCTCGCATCCGGCCGCCCCGACGACATCATCGCCGACGAGTCCGTGCGCCGCGTCTACCTCGGCGAACACTTCCGCATGTAAGTGACCGGCGCCCGATGAAACAGTCCCTGCAACTCCGCACTTCGCAACACCTGGCGCTCACGCCACAGCTGCAGCAGTCGATCCGGTTGCTGCAATTGTCGACGCTCGAACTGCACCAGGAGATCGAGCAGATACTGGGCGATAACCCCTTGCTGGAACGGCTCGACGATCCGCTCGACCGCTCGGTGCGCCTGCTGGCCGACGGCGCCATCAACAACGCGCCGGGCAATGGTGAAGCGCCTCCCGCGCCCGGCCAGCAGGCCGAAGGCGAAGCCGCGCCGGCGCCGGCGGGCGAGGGCGAAGGCTTCGAGGGCGGCGCCGACGGCGAGCGCGGCGACGCCGACTGGAGCGAAGGCGGTTCCGGGTCGTCGGGCGGCGGCGGCGAGGACGAAGACGGCCGTCCGCAGCTGGAAGCCTGCGCCATCACCTTGCGCGAACACCTGATGGAACAGGTGCGCGAAGCGACGTTGTCGGCGCGCGACCGGGCGCTGGCCGAGCTGGTGATCGATGCGCTCGACGACAACGGCTACCTGGAAGAAGCGCTCGACGAGATCCATGCGCGGCTGCCCGAAGAACTCGAGGTCGAGATCGACGAACTGCGCTGCGCGCTGGCGCTGGTGCAGAGCATGGACCCGGTGGGCGTCGGCGCGCGCAGCGCGGCCGAGTGCCTGGCGCTGCAGATCCGGCGCATGCCGGGCGTGCCGCTGGTCACGCGGCGCATGGCGTTGACCATCGTCGAGGGTTACCTGAGCTGGTTCGCGCAGCGCGAATACAGCAAGCTGAAAAAGGCGCTCGACTGCGACGACGAAGACCTGCGTGAAGTGCAGGCCGTGGTCCGCCAGTGCAATCCGCATCCCGGCGCGGCCTTCGCCGCGAACGTCTCGGACTACGTGGTGCCGGACGTGATCGTGCGCCGTGTCAAGGACGAGTGGGTCGTCATGCTGAACCCGGACGTGATGCCGCGCCTGCGCGTCAACAGCCTGTACGCCAGCCTGCTCAAGCAGGGCAAGAGCGAAGCCCAGATGGGCGCGCAGCTGCAGGAAGCGAAGTGGCTCATCAAGAATATGCGCCAGCGTTTCGACACCATCCGCCGTGTGGCAGAGGCGATCGTCGAGCGCCAGCGCAACTTTTTCTCGCACGGCGCGGTTGCCATGCGGCCCCTTGTTTTACGCGAGATTGCTGATACACTAGGCCTACACGAGAGCACGATTTCTCGTGTCACAACCCAGAAATACATGCTGACCCCGCACGGCATGTTTGAGTTGAAGTATTTCTTCGGCAGCCACGTTGCCACCGAGGCGGGAGGCGAAGCATCCTCGACGGCAATCCGTGCGCTCATTGCACAATTGACAGGAGCAGAAGACCCTAGGAATCCCTTATCCGACAGCAAGATCGCGGAGATGCTCGGGGAACAAGGCATGGTCATTGCGCGCCGGACGGTTGCAAAATACCGTGAAGCCCTCAAGATACCCCCTGTAAGCCTCCGCAAGTCCTTGTAACTGCGCCGTCCACACACCTCGTGCCTTGTCGCGTTCCTGTGGTCCACACGGTGCAACATTTTCAAAGGAGTGTGTATGAACCTCACAATCAGTGGCCATCATCTCGAAGTAACCCCCGCCATCCGTGAATACGTTCAGAATAAGCTCGAGCGCATCATTCGCCATTTCGACCAGGTGATCGACACCCACGTCTTCCTGGCCGTCGACAACCTCACTGAAAAAGAAAAAAGGCAGAAAGCAGAGATCAACGTCCAGGTGTCGGGCAAGACCCTGCACGTGGCAAGCGTCGCGCAAGACCTGTACGCCGCGATCGACACGCTGATGGATAAGCTGGACCGTCAAATTCTCAAACACAAGCAAATGCTGAAGGACCATAGCCGGACCTCGATCAAACGCATGCCGGAAAACGGCGGCGAAGATGCTGCTGTCGCCTGATCAGGCGCAGGGCTCACACTAGCTAAGGGCGTCTGAGGGGACGCCCTTTTTGCATCCAGCCTCCTGTTTTGCGCATTGCGCGGGTTCGGTAGAATGCAGGTCTCTCCATTACGGACCATGCCATGACCGACCACGTCCTGACCCGCATCGCCAACCGCACCGGCATCATCACCCTGGACCGCCCGAAGGCGCTCAATTCGCTGTCGCTCGAGATGGTGCGCGCGCTTACCGATGTGCTGCACGCCTGGCGCGACGATGCCGCGGTCGATGCGGTCGTGATCGCCAGCAGCAGCGAGAAAGCCTTGTGCGCCGGCGGCGACATCCGCTTCTTCCATGAGGTAGGCCATGCGACGCCGATGGGCGGCAGCGCGCTCCTCGAGGATTTCTTCACAGAGGAATACGCGCTCAACCACCTGATCCATTTCTATCCGAAGCCGTATATCGCCATCATGGATGGCGTCGTGATGGGTGGCGGCATGGGCATCGCCCAGGGCGGCCCGGATTGCGGCCTGCGCATCGTCACCGAGCGCACGAAGATGGCCATGCCCGAGGTGAACATCGGCCTGTTCCCGGACGTCGGCGGCAGCCATTTCCTGTCGCATGCGCCGGGCCAGCTCGGCAACTACCTGGGCCTGACCGGCCTGACGATCGGCGCCGCCGATGCGCTGTACGTGGGCCTGGCCGACGTGTTCGTGCCCGGCGCCGAACTGCCGGCCCTGCACGCGCTGATCGCCGCGACGCCCGGGGCCGAGCTGCCCTCGGCGATCCGCGCCTTCGCGGCGCCGTTCGCGCAGCAGGCGGGCGAGAGCGTGCTGCAGGCCCACCGCAGCCTGGTCGACACCCACTTCGGCGCCGCCTCGGTGGCCGCCATCATGGCCTCGCTCGACGGCGACGCGACGCCGTTCGCGCAGAAAGCCTTGCAGGCGATGCGCCAGCGCTCGCCGCTGATGATGTGCGTGACGCACGAGTTGCTTGCGCGCGGCGCCGCGCTCGGCGTGGCCGACTGCCTGCGTATGGAGCGCTCGCTGGTGCGCCGCAATTTCGAGCATGGCGAGGTGCTCGAAGGCGTGCGCGCGCTCGTCATCGACAAGGACAACGCGCCGCAGTGGAATCCGCCGTCGCTCGAGCAGGTGACGTCGGAGATGGTGGCGCGCTTCTTCGAACCGGTGTGGCCTGGGCATGCGCATCCGCTTAGGTATCTCGCATAAATGTTTCCATGCATATTCATTTTTGCGTGACAGCCTGGCGTCAAGGTGTGAACATCGGATCTTCATGATCTGAAAGGAAGCCCGATGCGTCTGCGTGCCTTGCTGCTCTCGATGACTTTATGCGGCGGCGCCGCCGCCCAGGATTACCAGCCCGCCTTCGATCCGAGCCGGCTCAAGGGCCCGACTGCAGGGGCGTTTAATGAGATCATGGTGCTCGGTTCGCCCCACCTGTCGCAGCTGCCGAAGACCTTGCAGCCAGCGAGCCTGTCCCTGCTCAACGACCGGCTGTCGGCGTGGAAGCCGCAGGCGATCGCGGTCGAGGACCGTTCCGGGCCGCAGTGCGATTTCATGCGCCGCCATGCCGCCCGCTATCAGGAAGCAGTCGACAGCTATTGCTGGGACACGGCGCCGGCCATGAAGGCAACCGGACTCGATGTCCCGCAGGCCACCGCCGAAGCCGAAAAGCTGCTGGCCGCATGGCCCGCGGCGCCATCGAGCGCCCAGCGGCGGCGCCTGGCGGCCGTGTTCCTGGCTGGCGGCGAGGAAGCGTCGGCCATGGTCCAGTGGTTCCGCCTGCCGGCCGCGGAACGCCGCGCCGGCGATGGCCTGGACGATGCCCTGGTCGCGCGGCTGAACAAGCTCGAGGCGCGTCCCAACGAAAGCGTGATGATCGCGGCGCAGCTGGCGGCCCGGCTCGGTCATGAGCGCGTGTACGCCATGGACGACCAGACGGCGGGCCGTCCGTACACCGATCGCAAGGCGGCCGGCGAGGCGATCATGAAGGCCTGGGACAATGCGGCCAATGCCAGGCGCAAGAAGGAGGACGAGGTCCTCGACCAGGGCGTGGGCAGCGCCGAAGGCCTGCTGGCGATGTACCGCGCCTACAATTCGCCCGCCCACGTCGCGGCGAGCTTCGAGATCGATTTCGGGGCGGCGATGAACGAGCCGTCGCCGCAGCGCTTCGGCCGTAATTACGTGGGCTACTGGGAGACGCGCAACCTGCGCATGGCGGCGAACATCCGCGACGTGGTGGGCGTCATGCCGGGCACGCGGCTGCTGGTCATCGTCGGGGCGTCGCACAAGGGGTATCTTGAGGCCTACCTGCACCAGATGCACGATGTGCGGCTGGTCGATACGGCGCCGTTGCTGCGTTAATTGATCGTCGGCGTCGATCGGAACGCTGGCTCATGGTGTAGGGTTGGCGGCTTCGCCGCCGACGCGGTGATAGTTGGCGGCGAGATCATTAGGAACGTGATCGGAACCGATAACGATCACCGCGTCGGCGGCACAGCCGCCAACCCTACCGCAGACTCAAGCCGTCGGATTCTTCGGCTGCTCCCGATGCCGCACGATCACCCGCTCGGTCTCGGCAAAATGCGCGCCCAGATGCTCGGCCATGTACACCGAACGATGCTGCCCGCCGGTGCAGCCCACCGCCACCGTCAGGTAGCTGCGGTTGTCGGTCTTGAAGGAAGGCAGCCACTTGGCCACGAAGGTGCGGATATCGGCCAGCATCTCGGCGGCGCTCGGTTGCGCGTCGAGGAAGTCGATCACCGGCTGGTCCTTGCCGGTGAGTGGCCGCAGGGCCAGGTCGTAATACGGGTTCGGGATCGCGCGCACGTCGAACACGAAGTCGGCGTCGAGCGGCACGCCGACCTTGAACGCGAACGATTCGAAGAACAGCGTCAGCGGCGCATGGTCGACTTCGGCCAGCTCCTTGATCCAGGCGCGCAGCTTGTTGGCCGACAGCTCGGAGGTGTCGATCACATGGCCCAGGTTCTCGATCGACGACAGGCGCTCGCGCTCTTCGGCGATGCATTCGATCAGGGTGCGGCGCGACGCCGGGTTCTCGCCCGGGCGCAGCTCGTGCGACAGCGGATGGCTGCGCCGGGTCTCGGAAAAGCGTGCGACCAGCGAATGGGTGCTCGAGGTCAGGAACATGACCTTGACAGTGTGACCCTCCTCGCGCAGGCGGCGCACGCTCACCGGCAGTTCGACCAGCGATTCGGCGCTGCGCGCGTCGACCGCGACCGCGATCTTGCCGGTGCCGGTCTCGTTGACGGTATTGACGAGGGCCGTCAGCAGGGCCGGCGGCAGGTTGTCGACGCAGTAGTAACCCGCGTCTTCAAGGACATTCAGGGCCACGGACTTGCCCGAGCCCGAGATGCCGGTGATGAGGACGATGTGCATGCGGCGATGATACCGCAACCGCAGGCCGGCCGCACACGGCCGGGCCGTCGATACCGGTTCAGTCTGCGCTCATCGCCTGGCGCTGGCGCTCCATGAATTCCTGCAGCGTGTCGATGCCGCGCAGTTGCAGGATGGTGTTGCGCACCGCGGCCTCGAGCAGCACCGCGATGTTGCGGCCGGCCGCCACCGGAATGACGACCTTGCGCACCGGCAGGCCGAGCACGTCCTCGGTCGGGAAGTGGAAGGGCAGGCGCTCGACTTCTTCGTCCAGTGCGCCGCGCTTGACCAGGTGCACGATCAGCTTCAGGCGCATCTTGCGTCGTACCGCCGTCTCGCCGAAGATCGCCTTGATGTCCAGCAGGCCCAGGCCGCGCACCTCGAGCAGGTTCTGCAGCAGCGGCGGGCAGCGGCCCTCGATCATGTTCGGCGCGATGCGCGAGAATTCCACGGCGTCGTCGGCCACCAGGCCGTGCGAGCGCGAGATCAGTTCCAGCCCCAGCTCGCTCTTGCCCAGGCCCGAGTCACCGGTGATCAAGACGCCCACGCCCAGCACGTCCATGAACACGCCGTGCATGATCACGCGCTGGGCCAGCTTCTTGGATAAGTACACGCGCAGGAAGTCGATCACCTGCGCCGCCGGCAGCGGGGTCGAGAACAGCGGGATGTTCTGCTCGTCGCAGATGGCGAGGATGTCGGGCGGGGTTTCCAGGCCTTGCGCGATGATCAGCGCCGGCGGGCCGCCGCCGATCAGCTCGCCGACCACGTGGCTGCGCGAATTGGCCTTGAGGCGGTGGTAGTAATCGAGTTCCTGGTGGCCGAACACCTGGATGCGGCCCGGGTGGATCAGGTTCAGGTGGCCGACCTGGTCGGCGGCCGAGGCGGCATCGCCGGCGATCTGGCGTTCGCCGCCGGGAAAGCCCGCGAACCAGCCGAGTTGCAGGCTGTCGCGGTTGTCGTCGTACAGCCGTTGGATGGTCAGCGGAGACTGCAGCATGGGCATTGTCGTCGTCGCAAAATAGGCGCGCGCGGCCCGATTGCCGCGCGTTTTACTGGACGGTCAGTTTAACCCAGAGCCTGCAGGCTGGGTTGCCAGTTGATAATGCGGTCATGCACCGATTTCGGATCGGGGTCGGTCGCCAGCGCGGTGCGCACCGATTCGTCGGAGAACAGCTCGGCGATCTCGGACAGGATCTCGAGGTGCTGCTGGGTGACGTGGTCCGGAATCAAGAGGAAGAACAGCAGGCTGACCGGCTGGCCGTCGGGCGACTCGAAGGGAATCGCTTCCTTCAGGCGCACGAAGGCGGCCAGCGGCGATTTGAGGCTCTTGCTGCCCTTGATGCGGCCGTGCGGGACGGCGACGCCGTGGCCCAGGCCGGTCGAGCCGAGGCGTTCGCGGGCGAACAGGTTTTCGGAAACGATCGAACGGGCGATGCCGCAATTGTTTTCGAAGATCAGGCCGGCTTGCTCGAAAGCCCGCTTCTTGCTCGACACTTCGATGTCGAGCTGGACGTTCTCGAGCGAGAGGATTTTGCTTAGGTTCGTCATAACGTGGGTGCGATGCACGCGTGGAGTGCTTGCGAGCACGGATTATAGGCCTGTTTGCGGCCCAAGACACTCGAATTCGCGACAGTTTGGCCTTCTCGCCGGACGGTCGCACGATACCCGTCGAAACGGGATAACCAGTTAGTTGATTTGCATCAACATCGTTACGCAATTTCCTTAACGAATTGTCTGTTGGCGCCAGCAATCGTATGCCGGTCCACCGATTTGCCGATCAATGCTCGCCGAACTATGTCGGGAGCAGCCGGAGCGTTCAGAATCCTATAGCAAAAGGTGATGCCATGCACGGTGCATGGCTGTCGTCTAAAACGCACAAGCGTACGGCGAATATCCTGCCAGAAACTCGATGTTTACTGGCGCGCGCCACGCAGATTGCCCGGCTTGCCGGTGCTGAAATTCGCCCGCCAGGGGTTGATGTCCAGGCCGCCGCGCCGCGTGTAACGGGCATAGACGGCCAGCTTGCTCGGCTGGCACTGGCGCAGCACATCCATGAAGATGCGCTCAACACACTGCTCGTGGAACTCGTTGTGTTCGCGGAAGCCGATCAGGTATTTCAGCAAGCCTTCCTGGTCGATCTGCGGGCCGACGTAGCGGATCTGCACCGTGCCCCAGTCGGGCTGGCCGGTGACCAGGCAGTTGGACTTGAGCAGGTGCGACACCAGGGTTTCCTCGACCGGCGCTTCGGCGTGGTTCGCGCTGAGCAGTTGCGGGGCGGGAGAGTAGTCGTCGACCTCGATGTCGAGCCGGTCCAGCAGCGTGCCTTCCAACTCGCCCATGCGGATGGCGCCGAAGTCTTCGGGACTGGTCAGGGTGACGTGGACCGGCGCGCCGAAGCCGTTCGACAGGTCGTCGCGCAGCAGGGCCAGCAGGGCATCAGGACCGGCGAGGCGGGTCTGGTTGAACGAGTTCAGGTACAGCTTGAACGATTTCGATTCGACGATGTTCGGCGAATCGGCCGGCGCCGTCACGGTCGCGATGGCGACCTGCGGCTTGCCGCGCATGTTCAGCCACGACAGTTCATAGGCGTTCCAGATGTCGACCCCGAAGAAGGGCAGGGTGCCGGAGCCGGCGGTCAGCCCGAGCTCGTCGCGCTTTTGCTGGCGCGGGATTGGGAACAGCAGTTCCGGTGCGTACTGGCTCTGGTAGGCAGAAGATTTGCCGAGTGGCGATTGATCAGGGGTATTCATAAGCAAGGATAGACGGTCCGCGCCGCCGGCTTGTGACCACTAGCGCATGAACGTCGTTCCCGCGCAGGCGGGAACCCAAGTTTGCATGCAGCATGGCGATCGTCGACCTCGTCGGTGATGCCCAGGACTTGGGTTCCCGCCTGCGCGGGAACGACGGTATCGAGGCTGGCGGATAAAAGAGCGCAGACTCTGTTCAACACATGGGGCCTAAGCCCCCAAAAACAATTTGTAGACGGGATTGTCGCTCTCATCCCAATAACGATAACCGAGCGAAGCGAGGAACTGCCTGAACTCCTCCATCTCGGCCGGCGGCACCTGCAGCCCGACCAAAATACGCCCCACATCCCCGCCTTGGTTGCGGTAGTGGAACAACGAGATATTCCAGTTCGGCGCCATGCTGTCCAGGAAGCGCATCAGCGCGCCTGGCCGTTCAGGAAACTCGAAACGATACAGCAATTCGTCGTGAGCAAGTGCACTTTTCCCGCCCACCAGGTGCCGGATATGCAGCTTGGCCAGCTCGTCATAGGTCAGGTCGAGCGTCTTGTAGCCATGTTCCTCGAAAGTGCGTGCAAGCTGGCCGGATTCGCTGCGGCTGCTTACTTGCGCCCCGACGAACACATGGGCCTCGTTCGCATGGCTGATGCGGTAATTGAACTCGGTAATATTGCGCGGACCGACCAAGGCGCAGAAGCGGCGGAAGCTGCCGCGCTGCTCGGGCACGGTCACGGCGAACACGGCTTCGCGCGATTCGCCCAGCTCGGCGCGTTCGGCCACGAAGCGCAGGCGGTCGAAGTTCATATTGGCGCCGCAGGCCACCGCCACCAGCGTCTCGCCCTTGACGGGCTCGCGGTTCATCTGCGAACGCTCGACATAGGCCTTGGCGCCGGCCACCGCCAGCGCGCCGGCCGGCTCGAGGATGCTGCGCGTATCCTGGAACACGTCCTGGATCGCGGCGCAGATGGCGTCGGTATCGACCAGGATGATCTCGTCGACCACCTGCTGGGCGACGCGGAAGGTTTCCTCCCCCACCAGGCGCACCGCGGTGCCGTCCGAGAACAGGCCGACGTCGGTGAGCGTGACGCGCTGGCCGGCCTTCAGGCTGCGCGCCATCGCGTCCGAATCGAGCGTCTGCACGCCGATGATCTTGATGTCGGGCCGGATCTGTTTCACGTAGGCGCCGATGCCGGCGATCAGGCCGCCGCCGCCGATGGCGACGAAGATCGCGTGGATTGGGCTCGACAATTGGCGCAGAATTTCCATGCCGATCGTGCCCTGGCCGGCGATCACGTCCGGATCGTCGAACGGGTGAACGAAGGTCAGGCGCTGTTCCTTCTCGAGCAGCAGGGCATGGTTATAGGCGTCGGTGTACGAGTCGCCATGCAGCACGACCTCGACGCTGGCGCCGCCGCGCGCCTTGACCGCGTCGATCTTCACCTGCGGCGTCGTGGTCGGCATCACGATCAGTGCGCGGCAGCCGAGGCGGCAGGCCGACAGCGCCACGCCCTGGGCGTGATTGCCGGCCGAGGCGCAAATCACGCCGCGCTTGAGCTGTTCGGGCGTCAGGTTCGCCATCTTGTTGTAGGCGCCGCGCAGCTTGAAGCTGAACACGCTCTGCATGTCTTCGCGTTTGAAATAAATGCGGTTGCCCATGCGTTCGGACAGGGTAGGGGCGAGCTCGAGCGGCGTCTGCTCGGCCACGTCGTAGACGCGGGCGGTCAGGATTTTTCTGAGGTAGTCGGTAGTCATGGTCGGAATGCAAAAGTCAGCCGGCAAGGCCGGCGGGACGGACGACGCGAACTGTTCCGCTAGGGTGGGTGACCTTGGCGCAAAGGTCGATGCGACGCGCTGGATGACAGGCTCGTCGTATCGTGTCGTGACGAATATACGGGATCATTATAATGGAGCCTTATCGTCATTACCTACCATCAATCAGGCTCGCATGATCGAATCCGCTGTCCAATGGCTGCTTGATATCCTGGCTGCGCCGACCGTCGGGCTGACATCCATCTTCATCGTCAGTTTCGTCTCCGCCACCTTGTTGCCGCTCGGCTCCGAGCCGGCCGTGTTCGCGGTCATCAAGGCCAATCCCGACATGTTCTGGCCGGCAATCCTGACCGGCACCCTCGGCAATACCTTGGGCGGCGCCTTCGACTACTTCCTCGGCTACCGCGCCAAGGTCGCGTTCGCGAAAGAGCGCCAGAGCCGCTGGTTCGGCTGGCTCAAGCGTTATGGCGCCAAGACCATGTTGCTGTCATGGCTGCCGGGCATCGGCGATCCACTGTGCACGCTGGCCGGCTGGCTGCATCTGCCGTTCTGGCCCAGCGTGATGTATATGGCGATCGGCAAGTTTGCCCGTTATCTCACTATGACGCTGGCGCTGCTGTACATCCCGGACAGCTTCTGGCAGTCGCTCGGCGACATGCTGACGCGCATTACCGGCTGACTCTTGATGCCTCAGGGCCGTTCAGCAACGCCTTACGAGATATGCTGTTTGGATCGCCAGCCTTTACAATCGATGCATAGGTGGCGTTGCAAGCAAATTAAGTTTGATTTTTACAAGTAGTATAGACATTTTGTTGTGTCGCCCAGAATGGCGGACTGGGCATTACCCGAGCGTGGTGCATCGCAATAAGCTAGAATGAATGTCCTTCGGGCCCTCCGATCGTCGACCAGAATTCATGAACGCCCCCGCACACATCCATACCCTGCTTGCCGATAACGCTCCTGCGCGCCTGCGCGAGATCCCCTATAACTACACCTCGTTCTCGGACCGCGAAATCGTGATCCGCCTGCTCGGTGAGTCATCGTGGGCCTTGCTCGACAGCCTGCGCGGCGCGCGCCAGACCGGCCGTTCGGCGCGCATGCTGTACGAGGTGCTGGGCGATATCTGGGTCGTGCGCCGCAATCCCTACCTGCAGGACGACATGCTGGACAACCCGAAGCGCCGGGCCAAGCTGATCGAGGCGCTGCACCACCGCCTGGGCGAGATCGACAAGCGCCGCACGACGGTCGATGCGCTGGACGCGTCCGCCGACAGCGACCCGGCCATGGTGGCCACCCGCAGCGCCGCCGTCGAGCAGTTGCTGGCGGCCGCGCGGCGCGCGGTGGACGACTTCGGCCGCGAGTTCGCCGAAACCTATGACCTGCGCAAGCGCGCCGTGAAAGTGCTGGGCGCCTATACCGACAAGCGCAATATCCGCTTCGACGGCATGCACCGCACCTCGCACGTGACCGACGCCACCGACTGGCGCGTCGAATACCCGTTCCTGGTGCTGGTGCCCGACACCGAAGACGAGATGGCCGGCCTGGTCAAGGGCTGCATCGAACTGGGACTGACCATCATCCCGCGCGGCGGCGGCACCGGCTATACCGGCGGCGCGATCCCGCTTACGCCGATGTCGGCCGTGATCAATACCGAAAAGCTGATCGGCATCGGCGAGGTCGAGATGACCGCGATGCCGGGACTAAACCGCGAGTACGCGACCATCCACACCTATGCCGGCGTGGTCACGCAGCGGGTGTCGCAGGCGGCCGAGAAGGCCGGCTTCGTGTTCGCGGTGGACCCGACCTCGGCCCACGCGTCCTGCGTGGGCGGCAATATCGCGATGAACGCTGGCGGCAAGAAGGCCGTGTTGTGGGGCACGGCGCTCGACAACCTGGCCTCGTGGCGCATGGTCGACCCGAATGGCGACTGGCTCGACGTCACCCGCATCAACCACAACCTCGGCAAGATCCACGATGCGCCGACCGCCGAATTCCTGCTCGAATGGACGCATCCGTCGTTGAAGGGCGCCCCCAAGGGCCAGCCGTTCCGCACCGAGACGCTCACCATCGAAGGCCGGCGCTTCCGCAAGGAAGGCCTGGGCAAGGACGTCACCGACAAATTCCTGGCCGGCCTGCCGGGCATCCAGAAAGAGGGCACCGACGGCCTGATCACCTCGAGCCGCTGGATCCTGCACAAGATGCCCAAGTTCACCCGCACGGTGGCGCTGGAATTCTTCGGCCAGGCGCGCGATGCGATCCCGTCGATCGTCGAGATCAAGGATTACCTGGACAGCCTGCCGAAGAACGGCGACCCGGCGTTCGCCACCTTGCGGCTGGCGGGCCTGGAACACCTGGACGAGCGCTACCTGCGCGCGGTCGGCTACGCGACCAAGTCCAAGCGCGGCGTGCTGCCCAAGATGGCGCTGTTCGGCGACATCGTCGGCGACGACGAGAACGCGGTGGCGCTGGCGGCCTCGGAAGTGGTGCGCCTGGCGAATACCCGGGTCGGCGAGGGCTTTGTCGCCGTCAGCCCCGAAGCGCGCAAGAAATTCTGGCTCGACCGCGCCCGCACCGCGGCCATCGCGCGCCACACCAACGCCTTCAAGATCAATGAAGACGTGGTCATTCCGCTCAACCGCATGGGCGAGTACACCGACGGCATCGAGCGCATCAATGTCGAGCTGTCGATCAAGAACAAGCTGCAGCTGGTGGACCAGCTGCGTGCCTATCTCGCCAGCGACCACCTGCCGCTGGCCAAGAGCGACGATGCCACCGGCGATGGCGTGGACCGCGACGAGATCATGGGCGACCGCCCGCTGCAGGCGCGCGCGCTGGTCGACCTGGTCGACAAGCGCTGGACCTTCATCCTGGCCAACCTGGATGCGCCATTGGGCGAAGCCCGCCATCAGTTGCAGACCCTGGGCCTCGATCACCTGGCCGGGGCGCTCGACGCCCGCCTGGCGATCCAGCCCGATGCGCGCCTGTTCGACGCCGTGCAGGACCATACCGTGCGCATCTCGTGGAAGGCCGACATTCGCGCGCCGCTGCGCCAGATCTTCAATGGCGCGGCCTACCAGTGCATCCTCGACGAAGCAACCGCGATCCACAAGCGCGTGCTGCGCTCGCGCGTGTTCGTCGCCCTGCACATGCACGCCGGCGACGGCAACGTCCACACCAACCTGCCGGTGAACTCGGACGATTACGCGATGCTGCAGGACGCGCACAAGGCGGTCGAGCGCATCATGAAGCTGGCGCGGTCGCTGGACGGCGTGATCTCGGGCGAGCACGGCATCGGCATCACCAAGCTGGAGTTCCTCACCGACGACGAGATCCAGGACTTCCGCGACTACAAGGTGCGGGTCGACCCGGAAGGCCGCTTCAACAAGGGCAAGCTGCTCAATCTCGAAGGCGCCCACGCCGACTTGCGCAACGCCTACACGCCGTCGTTCGGCCTGATGGGCCATGAATCGCTGATCATGCAGCAGAGCGATATCGGCGAGATCGCCCACAGCATCAAGGACTGCCTGCGCTGCGGCAAATGCAAGCCGGTGTGCACGACCCACGTGCCGGGGGCGAACCTGCTGTATTCGCCGCGCGACAAGATCCTGGCCACGTCGGCGCTGATCGAGGCCTTCCTGTACGAGGAACAGACCCGGCGCGGCGTCTCGCTGCGCCACTGGGAGGAGTTCGAGGACGTGGCCGACCACTGCACCGTGTGCCACAAATGCGTGACGCCCTGTCCGGTCAACATCGACTTCGGCGACGTCTCGATGAATATGCGTAACCTGCTGCGCAAGATGGACAAGCGCAGCTTCAAGCCGGCCAACCGCGCGGCGATGTTCTTCCTCAACGCGACCGATCCGACCACGATCAATGCCACGCGCAAGGTGATGATCGATTTCGGTTTCAAGGCCCAGCGCTTCGGCAACCGCATGTTGAAGACGCTGTCGAAGCCGCAGCTGGCTGCGCCACCGCCGACCGTCGGCAAGGCGCCCGTGCGCGAGCAGGTGATCCACTTCATCAACAAGAAGATGCCGGGCAACCTACCGAAGAAGACGGCGCGCGCGCTGCTCGACATCGAGGACGACAAGATCGTCCCGATCATCCGCAACCCCAAGAAAACCACGGCCGACACCGAAGCCGTGTTCTACTTCCCCGGCTGCGGCTCGGAGCGCCTGTTCTCGCAAGTGGGCCTGGCCACGCAGGCGATGCTGTGGGAAGTGGGCGTGCAGACCGTGCTGCCGCCGGGTTACCTGTGCTGCGGCTATCCGCAGCGCGGCGCCGGCCAGTACGACAAGGCCGACAAGATGATGACGGATAACCGCGTGCTGTTCCACCGCATGGCCAACACGCTGAACTACCTCGACATCAAGACCGTGCTGGTCTCGTGCGGCACCTGCTACGACCAGCTGGCGACCTATGAATTCGAGAAGATCTTCCCGGGCTGCCGCATCATGGACATCCATGAATATTTGCTCGAGAAGGGCGTCAAGCTGGAAGGCGTGAACGGCACCCGCTATATGTACCACGAGCCTTGCCACAACCCGATGAAGCTGCAGGACTCGGTCAAGACGGTCAATGCGCTGGTCGCAACCCATGACGAGGTCAAGATCGAGAAGAACGACCGCTGCTGCGGCGAGTCGGGCACCTTCGCCGTGAGCCGCCCCGACATCTCGACCCAGGTGCGTTCGCGCAAGGAAGTCGAGATGGTCAAGGGCGCGGATAAACTGCGCGCCGACGGCTTCAAGGGCGACGTCAAGATCCTGACCAGCTGCCCGTCCTGCCTGCAGGGCCTGAGCCGCTACAACGACGATTCGGGCACCACCGCCGACTACATCGTGGTCGAGATTGCGAAGCACCTGCTGGGCGAGAACTGGCTGCCCGAATACGTGGCGCGCGCCAACAACGGCGGCATCGAAAGGGTGCTGGTATGACGGTGCTGCGCGAGCCTGGCTGCGAGCTGTGCAACCTGGCGGCGCCTGCGGCCTGGCGCGGCGACAAGTTCAGCGTGATCGTCGTCGACGATGCCAGCTACCCCGGCTTTTGCCGCGTGATCTGGCACGACCATGTGCGCGAGATGAGCGACCTGGCGCGCGATGACCGCCTGCTGGTGAACGAGGCCGTGTTCCTGGTCGAACAGGCGGTGCGCGAAGTCATGCAGCCGCTGAAGGTCAATGTGGCCAGCCTGGGCAATGTGGTGCCGCACCTGCACTGGCATATCATTCCGCGCTATGCCGACGACGCCCACTTCCCGGCGCCCGTGTGGGCGCAGGCGGTGCGCGAGACGCCATCGGATATCCTGGCCGCGCGCCGCGCGCTGGCCGAACAACTGGGCGCCGCCATCGCGCGCCGTTTTACCTGAATTGAACAGAGATTTTTATGCCTAACCCAACCGAACTGACCGTCCACCAGAAATCGCGCGTGCTCGACATCGCCTACGACGACGGCAGCGCCTACTCGATCCCGTTCGAACTGATGCGCGTGTACTCGCCGTCGGCCGAAGTGAAGGGCCATGGCCCGGGCCAGGAAGTGCTGCAGGTCGGCAAGCGCGAGGTCGGCATTGCCGACGTCGAGCAGGTCGGCAACTACGCAATCAAGCCGACCTTCTCGGATGGCCACGATACCGGCATCTTCAGCTGGGATTATTTGTATGAACTGGGTCGCAGCCAGGAGTCGCTGTGGAAGCAGTATGTGGCGCGCCTGCAGGCGGCCGGCTTCGATGAAGAGACTGGCCGTGCACCCGGCTCGATGCTGGCTGGCGCGGCGCCGGCGAAGTCGGGCGGTGGCGGTTGTGGCTCGGGTGGCTGCGGCTGCAATTGAACTGATTTCGTTTCTTCATCCACGGCCGCTATTGGGCACCGTGGATATCAATTTCGCGCCACAACTGGTGGCGTGTCCCTCGAATGCGACCGGCACGCCATCGATTGTCACTTTCGGGTCACCTTCCGCGATCACGCATTGCTGATGGCCCTGGATCGGGCAAAAGCAGCGGTCGCCCTTGCGCGCGACCGCAACGCCCATCACGGTGGTGTTTGGCGCCGCTACGATGACCTTGCCGCCATGGCTGGTGGGGTCGTTCAGGCGGATGACGCGCCGCATGGATTTTCCTTTGTCGCTGAATGGGTTCGCGGGTAGGGCAGGTCTTGCTTGGCCAATTACCGTGAATAACCAGGCGGCATTGGTTTCATATCGTGGCGCAAACCCCACCAGGGTAGATGTACATGATTTGCCGCGCGTGCCCGGAACCAGTTTTGGCCCGGAAGGATGGGGCGCACAACTGCTGGCGGCGCCACGACCGTCGCGGTCGGCTGCGCCGGATCGGTTGTGCCGGCGATGAGGACGGTTTTGCCGATATGGTTGGCATACGCAATTCCCAGCGCCACGTTGGTCAAGGCGGTTCCTGCGCCCATCTCGCCCAAGAGGGCCGGGGTATTGAAGGTCCGCTGCATGAAGTCGAGCTCCGGTAGCTCTTCCGTGATCGTCTGGGCGAGTGGGGCGAGGCGATCCGATGACTCCGCGTGCGTGGCGTTGGCGTCGTGGATTACGAAACCGATATCCGATGTTTTCTTGCCGGCGTTGAGCGCTGCCTGGCGCAGCGTGGCTTTCCATGCCTGCACCGAGCGGGATGGGAGGTTTGACCCGGTTTCGAAATTCTCCACCTTGCTTGCGACTGGCTGGGAGAGCCATGCCAATGGCGCACGTCCGGTTTTGTAGTCAGGACCGGCGAGGACGAGAAGGACGAGGTTCTCATTCATTTGGGTATCGAGAGGAAAGCTTGGCGCATCCCAGTTCATTACCCATGCTGTTTTCGATGGGTTTGCGCGCAGATACTCCAGGCCGGCAGCTAACGAGGAAAACCCTGCATTCGGTCCGCCGGTGGTCACTCGCACATCGGGTGGTGTATCGTGGGTCCACGCCTTGGGAAATGATTTGAGCCCAATATCAAAAAATCCGATGATGTTTTTCCTGACTCTTGTTGTCACTTCGTTGGCGTCTAGTTTGTTCGACGGGAACGCGTATTCGACGCGAATTCCAGCAAGTTCGCGCCAAGTCGACTTGTCTTTGATCGAGTGAGCATTGTAAAAATATCTAGAGTCGCTGAAATAAATGTCGCGGTAGAGCACAAGAAAAGCCTCTAGATATTTTTCGTGAAAACCAGCAAAAGTCTCTTTCCCATCGTTCGCGTCAGCAATGGGGGTGATTGGACGAATTGATCGATATTTTTCTGGCTTGGTTTCGACCATCTCATCATCTTTGTTCGGTTGAGCAAGCCCTAGCGTCCATAAAAGTTGCCATTCAGTGGGATAATCCACGCGCTGGAGCGGATTCAGCCATTGCAGACCGACGACTTGTACGATAAACGGTACCGAATTTCTTGTTGGACTCTTTTCGTTATCGTTTTGAGCCGACACGACTGTACTTGCGGCCAATAAGCTTGTGCTTACGAGTGTAATGATAAAAAAGGCTGCAGGGAAAACTACTAAGCGGATCATAAGTTCTCCGTCGGATATCAAGCGTTCTGAGTTGCTTTCTTCTTGTAGTAATACAAGCCGAGACAGGAAGAAAATAATAAAAAAAACGAGCGTGCTGCAGGCGATCCTTCGCAGTCGTGTTCGTACCAGGATTGTCATAGGTTCTCCTTAGGTTATCCGAATATCTCCCGCTTGTCGGCAATGGTTACAGGCATGCCGCCTTCAATTTTGGTTTTGCTCCATTCATAAATTGACTGATCGTTCAATTTGCCTTTTTGGAAATATTCATGAAAGTAATTGTGTGAATTTTCCTTCGGTGCGCTGCCGAGAATCCGCCAGTCTCCAAGAGACCGGAAAAATGAAGGATCATGCGCGCTAATACGGCAAATTCCGACTGCAACATCGTAAGCCAATGCTCGCTGCGCATGCATCCCATTGGTCATGATTGTTGAATGATCTGTGGCGTGCGTATCGATGGTTTTGGCGAGGGTTGCTTTAATTTTCTTCGTTCGCCATTCCGTATATTTTTCACTAGCGGTTTCGGGTTTGTCTTCCGCGGTCACTTGATCTTTGGTGGCATATATTCCTTCCCGCTTCGCCTCCATCCGCAACAGGGCCCGGTGCTCATACAGCAGGCCTGCTTCACTATGCTGATCGCCTTCCGCCGCATCGCTACCTTTACGTTTCGCTTCCTCTGTCGCGGATTGAGGGACGGGACGGTCCCCGGCATACGGATCGTCGGCAGCGCGTTCTGCCTTCTTGTCGCGATACTCGCCAGGCGCATCCATCCCCTGATCGAACTGCTCGCTGGCAACGCCAAAACGCATTGCTTGCGGTTTGAATGAGTTCGGAAGATCGGGCGCCGTTAGCGGCGTTCTCCAGTCGTTCGGCGGCAGGGCATTGATCCTCGTGCCGGCAACGCCGGTGATCGCGATCATGACTGGCGCCATCGCGAAGGTCATGATTTTCCCGACCACATTGGGATGCGAGTCCAACCCTCTCGCGATTGAATACTTCGCCACCGGCGACAGCGGATACCAGAAGCCATGACTCCCGGGCGCAGGCTTGTTGTGCTGGTCCGCCCAGAAGTCATATGTTCCCTTCTTGCCGACCTCAAAGCCCTGCGAGAAGACACGCTGGCAAAAGACCCCATGACCGTTTGCCGCATCGATCTCCTGCTGGCTCATTCCCCGCCACCCGATACCCTGGATGGTGCAGGCGGAAATGACCTGATCGTGCGGATTGAAATACAGGGTCACGCGGCCATGGGTCGATGGCGTGTCGCCCATGCCGTACCTGTATCGGTCGGACATCGCATCGAAGCCGTGCAGGTCATTCCTCATCGCTTCGTCAATGAGTTTGCATGGCTGCTCGGCAGCCCTCTGTCGCCGTACGATGTCGAAGAATGCACGTAGCGTTGCGATACGGGCTTCCCACGTTTGGCGCCCACCCTTGCCTTCAGCGTCTTTCATGCCCCGCTCAACCCAACCTTGCGTGGTATTGCTCTTGACCAGGCTGTAAGGCGGGTTGCACAGTACGTAGTTGTCGGCGACGCAGCGTCCTGTCTTCCCATTCGCATCGGTGACAGCATCGAGCCGGTCGCCGAGAAATGCCGCAGCCATGCCGATCATATTGCCCTGGCTATGGCACACGATCGTGATCGGGACATCGGCCTGCTTCTCGCGGATCGACTCGACCAGCCGCGCAAGACGCAGCGCGGCCAGGACGTAATAGGGACGGGGAGGGCATGCGTACACCTTGCGGTCGTTAGCAGGGTTCATGTGCTCGACATGCAGCCACAGAAACAGCTCATTCGACAGCCCGGCCGACCACAGGTCGGGAAGGGCGGTACAGCCGTTGGCGAACGGCCCACCGCCCCAGTAATTCTGTTCGTTCAGGAAGATGCCATCGCTGAATTGTTGCAGCTCGTCGCTACTCGCCTTGTAGCCCCAGCGGAACTGAATCACGGGCGAAAAGTGGGCGGTCGACGTGATGAAGCTTTTTGCATTGCGCTCGGGATTGATGAATCCTTTCGGGGTCAGCTCCGGCATGTACTCGACTGGACGGAGCTGTCCGCCTTCCGGCGTTGGAAACGCCAGGTGATCCGCACCCCGCTTCAGCCGATCGTTCAGTCCATTGCATAAACCTTCTTCTGTTTGCTGATACCACTCGCCATCCGAATTCACGCCGTGAACAAAAATGACGATCCCCGGAAGAGGCAGCTGCATGACGACGTCGAGATGTTTCGGCGACAAAAAAACGATGCCCGTATTGGAGCCGAGTATCAGGTTGGCGGGATCGTCCAGCGGGCTGCCGGTCGAATGCGCGGCACAAGGCGAGTCAGAAGCGGCGGCAGTAGACATGATCGTCGATCGCTTTTTTCAAGATGTTTATTTAGCCGGCTTGTAAAACGTTGCCTTCAGTTGCTGCAGATGGTCGGCCACGATCTTGTCGCCTTCCCCCGCGGCATTGGTCTCGCCAGACAGCGGCGTATCGCCCACACGCTCCACATGCACTTTCATCCCTTCCACCGGCTTGCCATCGGTCGCCCGCAGCAACCGCGGCGTACGACTGAATTCACCGGCGTCGAAGGTTGGCAAGTCCGTCTTCTGGCTTGCCGGTCCCTTCCAGTGATGTCCATCGGTCTTGATGGTCATGGCGCCCGGCCCGCCTATTTCCGCCGTTCCGCCTTTCAGCGTGAGGTAGGCGCCGCCGCTGACGATGAAGGTGATCTCCTCTTCGGCCATGAACACCATGCGCCGTCCTGCCGTGGTCTTGAGGTCCTTCGCCGCATCGATCTGCATATCGTCGTGCTGGCTCTGCATGACGAACTTGCCCTTGTGCGCCACCTGCGTGATGCCATTCATGTGGGAGAACAACGAGATCCCCTTGCCGGCATTCAGGTTGAAGTGCTGTCCGCAAGCCAGCTGCATATGCTGCTGGGCGACCGTATCGAGATTGACGCCGGCATAGCTGACAACAGTCTTGGGCGTGCTGAACGCGAGGCCTTCCGGCGCTGTGATACTCAGCGTCGGCTTGACGCCGCCCTCGGCCCCAAGATCCTCCTTCAGCGCCGCCTGCGCCGCCGGATCGACCGGCAACGCTTGATGCTGCACGGCGTACTCGCCCAGCGACTTGAACAGATCCAGGCAATCCTGCATCAGGGCCAGATGTTCTTCGCGGCCGAGCTGGTCGCCGCAGGCATCGAGCCGTCTCCAGGCGGTGATCAGGAGCGACTTGGCGGTGCGGATAGCGCCGCTATCGTTGGTCGCCAGCTCGAAGCCCTGGCCCCGTCCGCGCGCCATGCCGTCGCAACGCGGGTGCACGAGATACCCCAGGTTGAGCTGGCTGTGGCCGTGGGCGCTGGCAAGCTGGGCGCTGATTGGGCCCGGTGTGTCGTCCATCCGGAGCTGGTTGTAGCGTTCCGATCCGCCTTCCTTGCTGACGATCCCGGAAAGATAGCGATCGCCCGGCAGGCGGCTTTTGCGGTTGAACGAAGCGGGCGGGGCCTGGCCGCCGTGCGCGCGCCCGATGATGAGCGGCTTGTCCGGGTCGCCGCCCACGAAGGCGCACAGCACCTGGTGGCCCACGCGTGGCAAGGAAATCGATCCGTACTGCTCGCCCGCCCATGGCGTGGCCACCTGTACCCATGCCGAATCGCGGTCGGTGCCGGAGGCGCCCGCTCCGTCCGCATGTGCATGGTCTTCGGGACGGCAACCGGGGAATCGGATCTTGACGCGGCCGAGCTCATCGCAGTGGATTTCTTCGTTGACTGGGCCCACCACCGTTACATACTGCAAGTCGGTGCGCGGCAGGTCGACCCGCGGGTCGTAGGCGGGAACGATCGGGATGCCTCGCCGGACGCAAGTGAAACGGTTGGCATAGCGCATGCCGCATTCGGCGCTGGCCTTTTCGAGGGGGCCGCTGTCCTGGCGCCAGTGATTCAGCGCGAACAGGCGTCGCACCCGGTCGTCCAGGACTTTGGGAAGATTGTTGTCTGCCTCGACATGCAGTTCGGTGATGACGAACTCGCGCTCTTTTGGTGGATGCGTGTCTATCTCGGGATGGCCGGCGATCCTGTTCCACTGCCCGACACACATATTGCGGTCGCTGCTCTCGCCGTGAAAGAACTTGGCCTCGTACTCATGACGCTGGATGCGGGCAAGTCCGAGCTTGCGGTAGTCATCGGTGCTGTCGCCGGCATGCGGAGTATCGATCAGGTAATCGTCCAGGCCACGAGCGAACCGGTTGCCGAACCGTCCCTGGTCGTTCATGCAGTTTTCCTGGCTCTGCATCGAGCGGCCCTGGACATAATCCCAACTGCTGCGGTTGAGGTTGCCAGGAGCCAGGCTGCGTACCGCATGCCACGCGGTGATCGTATCCCTCGCTTCGGTGCCGTCGTCCCGATGGAAGCGGATTTCTCCCGCTGCGTTCTGCTTGAGACGCATGACGTCGTCGTACAGGACCAGCGTGTGAACGGGTGTGGCGGCGTCCCCGCTTTTGTTCGTCGTGCCGGATTTGATGAACCATGCGATGCCGCGGCGTTTCCACAACCTGCGCAGGAACGCAGCGGTCGACTCGTTGAATTGCATCGTGAACGCGCGCGGGGGATAGATTTTCAGATTGCTCAGGTCGACCTCGAAGCACGCTGCCGCGGCAGCGTTGGAATGACGCCATTCCTTTAACAAGGTGTGCGTGATGTCGACTTCGCTGGCATGACGGAATACCCGTGTATTGCATGTCTTGTCGAGCAGGGAAAGTGCATCGCGCACGATCAGCTGATAGGTTGCCAGTCTGCCGTCGCTTTGGCCTTCCGACGCTTCGGCCACGATGCCGCAGACTGAACGCAAACCGCCGGTGTCGGTGACAAACTGCAGTTCGACCGCATTGGCGATGAATTGCTTGAGTTCCATCCCGTGCTGCGTGGCGACGCACAGCAAGATATATTCGATACCACCGCACATCGTCTCCACACCACTGACATGCTGTACCAGCAACTGGTGGCCGGCGTCATCTGAATGATTCCGGATACGCAGGCGGATGGGGCGATCGGCATCGGTAAGTGGGAGGGAAAGATGGGACGCACTCATGGGAGAGTTTTCCTGAAAACAGCGAAGCCGGGGCAGCCTCGCGTAGTTGCCGCTGGACGGGAGAGCCCTGTAAGTGTGGCAACAAAGGCGTTCAGGGTAATGAGTTGGCGCAAGAATCCAAGTGCACGCAGCACGGCAAAAGATTCGGCAACTCATCCGCCGGTCTGGCGGGCGTAGCATTGCGGAGCTGATCGAGAGGCTACGCGGCTATGTAATGGGAAGCAGGCGCCGCTGGCCGATTCCAGGCGCGATCCGCTCTACGCCTTCTTCGGCAAGAACGGATTGGCGGACGGGGCCAGCGCCAGCACCGGTAATATCAGCCGGTCCACCTTGGGCCAATGGGATGCGCCGGGGGTGCTCGACGCGGTGCGCGATGGCCGGGCCCAGCTGGTCTTGCGCCTGGCGTCGCTGGAAGACGGCCGCAACCAGTCGCACGACAGCGCGGCGATCGGCCTGGACAGGCGCTGAACCGGCATCGCGCGACACGCACACAACAAAAGAGCACATCCTCGGATGTGCTCTTGTTTTTTACGAGCCCGCTTCAAGCGGGCAAGTAGCGCATCAAGCCTGTGGCTGGATGTTCGCAGCCTGCTTGCCTTTTGGGCCGGCAGTGATCTCGAAGCTCACGCGCTGATTTTCTTGCAGCGATTTGAAACCGGTGGCATTGATGGCCGAGAAATGCGCAAAGACGTCTTCGCCGCCGCCGTCCGGGGTGATGAAGCCGAAACCTTTAGCATCGTTGAACCATTTTACAGTGCCAGTTGCCATGTCTATTCCCTCAAAAAGTTATTGTGCGTTGTTCGCCCTGTTGGCGTTACCTCGACCGAAACCAGGGCCACGCTCTACATTGCAAATCTGATTATAAGGACAATTTTTTAAAACGGAAGCAAGATTTTTCAATTGTGTTCGTATTTACCACATGGCCATCCCGACCGCATGTTTCGATGCGGCCTTGATCGCGATCAGAACGTCATCGGCACGCGCAGGGTCAGGGTGACGTCAGGCGTATCGCGGGTCACGCCGGCGCCCACCGCGATGTTCAGCGTGCGCTTCGGGCTCAGCCGATAGGAATAGCCCAAAAGCAGGGTGCCGAGCTGGGTGCGCACCGAGCCGGCCACGGTCTGGCCATTCTGCTTCATGCGCGCAATCGTGCTGTGGTCGTAGCCGAGGCTGAGCGAAGCCTTGTCGTTCAGCGCCAGGCCCATGCCGAAGTTAAAGCCCAGCACATAACCCGGTTCCAGCTCGCCCAGCGGCTCGCGCACGCCGTTGCGCACCAGGCGCGTCACGTTCTCGCGCTTGAAGTTGTGCACATAGCTCAGGTTGCCGAAGAAGACGGCCGGATCCGATGGATACAGCCAGGTCAGCGTGCCTTGCAGCGAATGGAAGCCGGAGCCGGTCGGCAGGTCCAGCGGCAGGCCGGTGCCGGTCACGTTCTCGCCGATGCAGCGCTGGTCGCAGTCGGTCACGACCTCGAACGGATCGCGCCCGGTGCGGCTCTTGTAGCGCAGGCCGGCGATGTAATAGCCCTTGTCGGCGCCGCCATTATTCAGCTGGTAGCGGCCGGCGACCTCGATGTCGCCCATGCCCTTGCCGGTGGTGTCGAACACGCGCTCGACCGCGGTGCCGGTGAACAGTTCGCGGCTGACGGTGGCGTCCGAACGGTACACATAAGGCACCTTGACCTCGACTTCCATCCGGTTGTTGATGCCGGTGCGGCCGGTGATCGCCGTGGTGAAGGTGTTGCGCTTGATCTCGCGCACATCGACCAGGCCGATCAGGATCGCCGGAATCACGGTGTAGCCGACCAGGGCCACGCGGTTGCTCGACGAATAGCCATACTGGACCGAGGGCTCGAGCACATAGGTGCCGCGTTGGGTCAGCACGCCCGGCGTGTCGCCGATCGGGGCAACTTCGGGCGGGCGGTTCGGTTCCTGGCGCTGGCTGTTCTGCGCGGTCTGCGGTTGCTGTTGCTGGGCCGGACGCTGTGCCTGGGCCTGGGCCGGCGCCGCCGGCTGGGCCGGGCCGGGTGCCGGCAGCGGCGGTTGATTCGGCCGCGGCTGCGGCGGCAGCGGGGCCGCCACGCCGCTCTCGGCCGGCGGCAGCACCGGCGGCTGGGCCACCGGCGCCTGGCCCGTCATCGACATGCCGGTGCCGCGCTGCTGCGACAGCAGGACGCCGTCGGCCAGCGCGGTCGGAATGGCGAACGGGGCGCCCGACAATGGGGTGGTTTCCTCGACCATGCGCTCGCGTCCCGCCAGCATCGGCGGCGCGACCGGCAGCCCGGGCGCAGCGGCCGGCGCCTGCATCTTCTGCAGCTGTTCGCGTTGATCCTGGAGTTCGCGCACCAGGCGGTTCACCAGTGCCCGCTGTTCGGCCAGTTCATCCTTGAGTTGGGATAGTTCGGTCTTGTGGTCCTGCGTGCCTGGTTCGGCAGCAGGTTGTTGGGCGAGCACGGGCGGCGCCAGGAGGGCGGCCGCCAGGCCGGCGGCGCCGAGCCGCGCGACGTGTGGATACATCCAGATCTCCAGTGGAATTAACAATAAAGCAATACTACAATGTTCCTGGGGAACGTACTACCGCGTCGCGTATCGTGCTGTGGAAATTCATGTCTTTTAGCAAGGACATGCTATTCACGGCCGACGTGATGGTGGTGACCGAGCTGATCGCCTGGTTGTCGAGGGTGTTCTGTACCAGGGTCGCGCCGTTGGGCAGGTTGAGGTCGGCCGCCGCGAAATTGTTGCCGCCGATCTGGATCATGCGCGCGGCGCCCAGCGCTTCCTGGGTCAGGCGGGCCTGGTCGGCGGTCATCGCGGCCAGGTCGGGAATGGCGATATTGGTGCGCGACAGGATTTCGCCGTTGAGCGACACCACGCGCTCGATGCCAAGCGCCACCGACAGGCCGCCGGCGATCTCGAAGCCGCCGCGGGTATCGTCCAGTGCTTCGGCCCCGACCGGGGTGCCGAAGCCGGCGATGCCGACGCCGTCGGCCGCGTGTACCGCCGGCATGGAGCCGGCCGCCGCGCACAGGGCGCCCAGCAGGGCGCTGCGGCGGATCATCGATTGGAGGGTAGGCCAGCGCATATCACATCCTTTAATCGTCAAAAGTCGCCAGGGCCGAATTTCGGCAGCGAGGCACTGAGCTGGTCCTGGTGCATGCCGGTGCCCAGCGGCGCGCGCGGTGCGCCACGCCAGTCGGCCGGGTTGTTGAAGGCGATGCCTTCCTTGTGGCTGTGGATCACGAACAGGATCTTGCTGCGCCAGATTTCCTGGAAGCGCTCCATGCTCACCACGCGGTTGCCGGTGGACGGGTCGCCGATCAGGATGCGGCCGTCTTCGGCGCCCTTGACGACCACGAAATGGTTGAAGCCGCGGTCGGTGATCAGCACGATGGCCGGCAGTTTTTCCTCGATCAGCTTTTCGATCGGCAGCTTGAAGCCATCGGCGCGGAAGCCGCGCGTGGCCAGGAAGCGCTGCATGTCGAGCAGCGAGAAGCCTTCCTTGTGAATCTTGGTCTTGTCACCCTTTTCGTACATCTGCTGGAACACGTCCTGTTCCGGTACCGGGGTGGCGTAGTGGTGCGACAGCAGGGTCGACACGGCGGCGGCGCCGCAACTGTAGTCGTACTGCTGGCGCGTGGTGCGCTGGAACTTGATGTCCTTGAGGCTGGTGACCGGCACGTTGACGCGCCCGACGACCGCCAGTTCGAGTGCTGGCGCCGGAGCCGGCGCCAGCAGGGTGCCGCACAGGGCGGCCAGGAAGAGTCCGTACTTCATTTTCTTCCCAGGTTCATTGCAATTGCAGGTTGATGACGGTCGCGTTCTGGATCAGGACGTTCGCGCCGGAGTTCTGGATCACGACCGGCAAGCCCGAGGAATTCGCGAACGAGCCGTTGTCGATGACGTTGAAGCCGGTGGTCACGTTGGTCGCCGTGTTGTTGCCGACCGTGCCGCCGAGCGTCGCCTCGGTGGTGACGATGTCGGCGCCGCCACGCAGTCCACCCAGTTCCTCGGCGCCGGTGGTCTTGCCCCAGCCTTTGGCGATGCTGTCGTCCTGGCCTGGTGCGACATCCACCTTGGACAGGAAGGCGATCTTCACCGGCAGCTGCGCCGGTTCCGTTGCCTGGGCCGCCAGCGGCAGCGCCATGCAGGCTGCCAGCAGGAGGGAATACATCTGGGTAATCCGTTTCATGATGCCTCGCTCGAAAAACCGCCACGCGGGACAGGCCGCGTGGCGGGGCGGTGCGCATCGGCGCATGGGCCGTTGCGCACCGCCGGTTTGCCGCTTACTGGCCGGAGCCGCCGACGTTCATGTTCGACTGAACGTTGACGCTTTGCTGGATCAGCGAGGAGAAGCCGTTGTTCTGGCTGATGATCGAGATACCAGCTGCCGATTGGGCGATGTTGCTCATCGAGTTCGACATGTCGAAGTTACCTGCCGACACGTTGTTGGTGCCGCCGTTGCCGCCGGTGCCAGCGCCGCCGAAGCCGCCGGTGCCTGCGCCAGCAACCATTTCGCCGGTCGAGCCGCCTGCGCCGCCGTTGGTGGTGCCGCCTGCGCCGCCTGCGCCGCCGGCGCCCGAGGTTGCGTCACCCGAGGTAGCCGAGCCGCCGGTGGCCGAGCCGCCGGTTGCTGCGCCGCCGGCGCCGCCGGTGCCGGTCGATGCGGTCGATTCGGCGCCCGAACCGCCCATGCCGCCTGCGCCAGCCGTGCCGCCCTGGCCTGCGCCGCCGGCGCCGCCGGTGCCTTCGGCGCCGTTACCGCCGGTGCCAGCAGTGCCAGCCGCACCCGAACCGCCGGTGCCTGCGGTAGCTGCCGCGCCTGCGCCGCCGGTGCCGGCCAGCGATGCGCCCGCGCCTGCGGTGCCGCCGGTGGCTGCGCCGCCGGCTGCGCCAGCGCCCGAGGTGTTGGTGCCAGCCGCGCCCGAACCGCCTGCGCCGCCGGTGGCGCCTGCGCCGCCGGTGCCGGCCATCGAGTCACCTGCCGAGCCTTCGCTGGCGCCGCTGGTTGGGCTGCCTGCGGTCGAGGTGCCGCCGGTGTTGCCGGCGCCGCCGCTGGCGCCGCCCACGCCTGCCGGGTCGGTGCCTGGCATGCCGCCTGCGCCGGTCGAGGCAGTTGCATCGCCGATCGATGCGCCGCCGCCGCTGGCGCCGTTCGATGCGGTCAGGCTCGAGCCGGTCGAGGAACCGCCCATGCCGCCTGCGCCGCCCGTGCCGCCGGCCGCGCCTGCGCCGCCGTTCGATTCGCCTGCGCCGCCCATGCCGCCGGCGCCGGTGGTGATGGAGCCGTTTGCGCCGCCGTTGCCGCCAGCCAGTTCACCGGTCGCGCCGCCAGCGCCGCCGATGGCTGCGCCGCCTGCCGCGCCCGAGCCGCCGTTGGCCGCGCCGCCCGAGGCGCCAGCGCCGCCCATGCCTGCGCCGCCAGCCGCGCCGTTGCCGCCGGCAGCGTAGCCGCCAGCTGCGCCCGATGCGCCTGCGCCGCCGACCGAGTCAGCCGTACCCGATGCGCCGCCGGCGCCGCCGGCTGCGTTGCCGACGGTCGATGCGCCGGTCGATGCGGTGCCGGCAGCTGCGTAGCCGCCTGCGCCGCCAGCCGCGCCTGCTGCGCCGTTGCCGGTGCCGCCGGCTGCGCCGGTGGCGTTGTTGGTGCCGCCGTTACCAGCGCCGCCCACTGCGCCGTTGCCGGCTGCGCCATTGGCGCCGCCGGTGTTCGAGGCGGTGTTGCCGATGTTGCTGATGCTGTTGCCCGACACGGTGCCGGTCAGGCCGCTGACGGCGTTGGCCGACGAGGTGTTGAACGAGTTAGCCACCGACGAAGTCGCGGTGCCACCGTTGTTCGAGGCTGCGGCGCCGGCGGCAGCGGCACGGGCGTCACCCGAGCTGTTGTTCTGGCCCGAGCTGTCGCGGCTGCTGTCGTTGGTGGTGGTTTCGGTGTTGGTGCTGGTGATCGTGTCGTTGCTGTCGATCGTGGTGGTGTTGGTACGGGTGTCCGACTGCGAGTTCGTGTTCGTGTTGTTGGCAACGCGGTTGTCCGAGCTGTCAACCTGGTTGTTGTTGTTGGTCGTGTTGGTGCTGTTGTTGTTTTGCTGGCTGTTGTTGTTCTGCTGGCTGTTGTTGTTTTGCTGGCTGTTGTTGTTGGCCTGGCTGTTGTTGGTGTTGGTCGTGGTGTTGGTGTTCGTGTTGGTCGCGGTGTTGCTGCTGTCGTTCGTGCTGCGGTTGGTGTTGGTCGACGTGTTGGTGCTGGTGGTCGTCGTCGTTGCGGTGTTGTTGCTGTCGGTGGTGCTGGTGTTGTTGGCCTGGCTGGTGTTGGTGTTGGTCGCGGTGTTGTTGCTGTCGTTCGTGCTGCTGTTGGTGTTGGTCGACGTGTTGGTGCTGGTGTTCGTCGTCGTTGCGGTGTTGTTGCTGTCGTTGGTGCTGCTGTTGTTGGCCTGGCTGTTGTTGGTGTTGGTCGTGGTGGTGGTGCTGGTGTTCGTCGTCGTTGCGGTGTTGTTGCTGTCGTTCGTGCTGCGGTTGGTGTTGGTCGACGTGTTGGTGCTGGTGGTCGTCGTCGTTGCGGTGTTGTTGCTGTCGTTCGTGCTGCGGTTGGTGTTGGTCGACGTGTTGGTGCTGGTGGTCGTCGTCGTTGCGGTGTTGTTGCTGTCGTTCGTGCTGCTGTTGGTGTTCGTGGTCGTAGCAGTGTTATTGCTATCGTTCATGCTGTCGTTGCGGGTGGTCGTGGTCGTGGTTGCGGTGTTGCCGCTGTTACGGGTATCAGTGACGGTGCTGTTATCGGTATTCGTGTTGATTGCGGAAGTCTGGGTGTTGCCGCCGCGGACGTCGTTGACAGAATTTTCTTGTGCGTGAGCCATGCTGAATGCCAGGGCGATCGCGGTTGCCAGAATAGTGCGCTTCATTGTTGCTCCCCTAATGTCACTGAGTTGAATTCCCGGGGTCCCATGACGCCCGGTCCATCCTCCTATTAGCAGATACCATGCCAGCTGAATGTCGGGTTATTAAGTCATTGATTATGTAGGACTATTTTGATGAGCCGACGTAGGACTATTCGTATAAATGAAGGTGAACAATAGCTAAATGACAAAGTGTCTCAAACCTGTTACAAAGTTATCTAAAAGTTCACAAAACTGTATCATTGTGTATAGGGGATATGCCCTGTACATAGGGCGAACGGCATCCTGGCGCGCGCTGCCGGATGGCAGCCGCGCGGGGCGGAAAGCCTGTCAAATCAAGGGGTAGGGCGTAGGAGGAGGACGACGGGAGGTAAAGAGCGTGACTTACGAGGAAATCGCGTGCTTGGCCATCAGGCGATACAGTGTCATGCGCGAGACGCCCAGCTCGCGCGCGGCCTGGCTGATGTTGTTGTTGCTGCGCGCCAGGCTCTCGCCGATGGCGACCCGTTCGGCGGACAGGCGCGAGCTGCCGAGGCCTTCCTTGACCGGGCAGATCGGGCCGGCGCTGGGCAGGTCGAGGTCTTCCGGCATGATCAGGCGCTGTTCGGCCAGCACCATGGCGCGCCGCACCCGGTTGATGAGTTCGCGCACATTGCCCGGCCAGTCGTAGCGCGCCATGGCCTGCAGTGCTTCGCGGCTCACGCCCTTCAGTTGCGGGCTGCGTTCGGCCGCATACTTGTTGAAGACGAGGTCGGTCAGCAGCGGCAAGTCTTCCTTGCGCTCGCGCAGCGGCGGCACCCGGATCGGGAATACGCTCAGGCGGTAATACAGGTCTTCGCGGAAGCGCCCTTCGGCCACCGCCTGCGGCAGGTTGACGTGGGTGGCGGTGATCACGCGCGCGTCGACGGCGATGGTGCGGGTGCCGCCGACGCGGTAGATCACGCGCTCTTGCAGGAAGCGCAGCAGGCTGGCCTGCAGGTCGAGCGGCAGGTCGCCGATCTCGTCCAGGAAGATGCTGCCGCCGGACGCCGCTTCGATCAGGCCCTGCTTGTCGCGGGTGGCGCCGGTGAACGAACCGCGCTCGTGGCCGAACAGTTCGGAGTGGATCAGCGAAGGCGCCACGGCCGCGCAATTGATGGCGATGAAGGGGCCGGCGGCGCGCTGGGAACGGCGGTGGACTTCCTGGGCCGCGAGTTCCTTGCCGCTGCCGCTCTCGCCGCATACCAGCACCGGCGCGTCGACGGCCGCGATCTTGTCGATGTGGGCGCGCAGGCGCACGATGGCGGGCGAGACGCCGTCGATATGGCTGGCCTGCTGCGCGATGCGGCGCTGCTGCGGGGTGGTCTTGGACAGGGTCGCCATGCCATGGGCGTGGCCGAGCGAGTGCTGCAGGCGCAGCGTGTCGACCGGGCGCGTATGGAAATCGAACAGGTGCGCCGCGATCAGCTCGCGCAGCGCCGGCTGGTCGAGCCGCGCGGCATCGAACACGCCGACCCAGCGCGTCTGGTGCTGCTGGCGCAGGAAGCGCTCGATCCCGGCATCGCCGGCGCCGTCGCTGCGGTCGAGCAGCAAGCCGACACCATAGTGCTGCTGCGACAAGACCTTGCGCGCTTCGGCCAGGTTGTCGACCACGCACACATCCCACCCGGGTAGCTCGCCACAGCAGGCGCGTGCGTGCGCACTGCCTTCACTCGAAATGCATAAGAGACGTTTAACAGACACCGTTGCCCTCGTTATCACTGGATCTTGCCAGCTGGTTGTTGTGAGTCCCGGTGCACGCTGGCATGACTCATCTGGCGACAGGGCAATCCTCACCTGCGGGTTGCTGCCGCGAAAAGTATTGTTCCATTAGACCCCATTCGCATTTTTCATGGCGCACAAAACTTAGTAGAAGCTTAATGACATGTGCAATCGCGAATGTAGTATTTATGTTCAATTATCGAAATTTCCGAATTTTATTAATTCCATGCTATCGATCTTACCGAGGTCGACCGTTGTCGTGAAGGGCGTCATGCGGGATGCATCGCTGCTGAGCAGCCTGATAGCGCTCCATGCGTTGTGGCTTTCCAACAGGGGGGAGCGAATCGATGCCGTGGTGCAGCAATTTGCGGCCGCAGGGAGGGATTGCCGGGTCGATGGCCAATGAGGCGGGACGGTGCCGGCCTGCTTGTATAATGTGGCAACCGCCAACTGCTTTGCACATATGACCAATACCACCCACTTCGGCTACAAGACTGTCGACGAGGACCAGAAGGTCCAGGAAGTCGCCAAGGTTTTCCACTCGGTCGCCTCGAAGTACGACGTCATGAACGACCTGATGTCGGCCGGCCTGCACCGCGCCTGGAAGATGTTCACCATCGCCCAGGCCGGCGTGCGTCCCGGCTTCAAGGTGCTCGACATCGCCGGCGGCACCGGCGACCTGGCCAAGGCCTTCGCGAAGCAGGCGGGCAAGAGCGGCGAAGTCTGGCTCACCGACATCAACGAGTCGATGCTGCGCGTCGGCCGCGATCGTCTCTTGAATAAAGGGATTGTCACCCCAACCATGTTGTGTGATGCCGAAAAGCTGCCGTTTCCGGACAATTACTTCGACCGGGTCAGCGTCGCCTTCGGCCTGCGCAATATGACCCATAAGGACCAGGCCCTGGCCGAGATGCGCCGGGTGCTCAAGCCCGGCGGCAAGCTGCTGGTGCTGGAATTCTCGAAGGTGATCGCGCCGCTGCAGAAACCGTACGATGTGTATTCGTTCTCGGTGCTGCCGTGGCTGGGCCAGCGGATCGCCGGCGATGCCGAAAGCTATCGCTACCTGGCCGAATCGATCCGCATGCACCCCGACCAGGACACCCTGAAGGGGATGATGCAGGAAGCAGGACTGGAGCGGGTCCAGTATTTCAACCTGACGGCGGGTGTGGCCGCATTGCACACCGGTATCAAACTGTAGGTTTTACTCTAAGGACGGAGACGATGAAAAAAATCCTGGTCACGACGATGTTGGCAGTCACCGCGTTCGCGATGGTGGCGGACGCCTTCGCCCGACCAATGGGCGGCAAGCGCTCGATCGGACGGCAATCGCAGTCCGTGCAGCAGCAGGGCCCAGCCCCGGCGCCGGCCCAGAACATGCAGCGCCAGGGCCCGAATTCGGCGGCGCCTGCCGCGGCTGGCGCTGGCGCGGCAGGCGCCGCGGCGGCCGCCAAGAAACCGAGCATGATGCGTAACATCCTGGGCGGCGCACTGCTGGGCCTGGGCCTGGGCGCGCTGCTGTCGCACCTGGGTATCGGCGGCGCCCTGGCCAGCATCATCTCGACCATCCTGATGGTCGCGCTGATCGGCGGGGTGATCTTCTTCATCGTACGCATGATTCGCCGCAAGGACACGCCGGCCAATCCATCGGCGGCGACCGCGGGCGGTTTCGGCGGCGGCGGCTTCAAGCCCCAGGCTGCCAGCGCCACGCCTGAAATCGGCTCGGGCCTGCGCAATAGCCCTGCAGCGTTCCAGGGCAATGTGGGCCTGGACAAAGGCGCCGCGGCCGGCTTCGGCGGCGCTGCCGCCGCGACCACCTACCAGCAATGGGGCGTGCCGGCCGACTTCGACAGCGAGACCTTCCTGCGCCATGCGAAATCGTCCTTCATCCGCATGCAGGCGGCCTGGGACCGCGGCGACACCGACGACCTGCGCGAATTCACCGCGCCCGAGGTGTTCGCCGAGCTCAAGATGCAGATCCAGGAACGCGGCGGCGTGGCCGACTACACCGACGTGGTCAATATCGACGCCCAGCTGCTGGGCATCGAGCAGACCGCCACCGACTACCTGGCGAGCGTGCAGTTCAACGCGATGATCCGCAGCGCCAAGGATGCGTTGCCGGAGCCGTTCGTCGAAGTCTGGAACATGTCGAAGCCGCTGTCGGGTTCGGGCGGCTGGGTGCTGGCCGGTATCCAGCAGACGAATTGATATCGTCCACAGTTGGCGGAATTATTTTTCGATAAACATTCCGTGTCGCCGGGTTTGCGCCCGGCAAACTGGTAAGATCAAAACCGCCCGCGTCAATCCCGGGCGGTTTTGTTTTTTAAGGGTCAAATCCTGTCATGTTCCCGAGTTTTACCACCTTGTCGCCCCAGCGGGTCCTGTCCCTGCCGGCGGTCGCCGCGATCAATCACCTGCTGGCCCAGGAGCCTTGGGCGCGTAATGCCCTGGCGCGCCATGCCGGCAAGGAAGCGTGCATCGACGCCGGGCTGGCCCAGCTGCGCGTGCTGGTCGCGCATGACGGCCTGCTGGAAGCAAGCCAGGCCGACACTGTCGCCAGCGTCACGATCCGCGTCAAGCCGGCCGACCTGCCGCTGATCGCCCAGGACCGCAAGCGCGCGCTGTCCTACGTCAAGATCGAGGGCGATGCCGAGTTCGCCAACGTGATCTCGCAACTGGCCAATGGCTTGCGCTGGGATGCCGAGCACGACCTCGAAAGGGTGGTGGGGCCGCTCGGCGCGCGCCGCCTGGCCGGAGGCGCCCGCAGCATGACGCAGGGCGCTACCGAAGCGGGGCGGCGCCTGGCCGAGAACCTGGCCGAATTCCTGGCAGAAGAGCGGCCCGTGCTCGTGCGGCCGGCCCGGCGCGAGGCGTTCGCCGGCGACGTGGTGCGCCTGCGCGACGACGTCGAACGCACCGCCAAGCGCATCGCACGGCTCGAGCAGGCATTGGCCAGGCGCGATGCCGCCGCCTCTACCTCCACCATCATTCTTCCCAGCGCAGAACCCCATCCGGATCGTCGATGATATTGAAATTCCTGCGCCTGCTGCGCATCCTCACCGTCTTTACCAGGTACGGCCTGGACGAGATCGCCGTCACCAGCATCAATGCCCCGCGCACCGCGCGCCTGATGAACACCTTCTTCTTCTGGCGCCGCATCACTTCGCCGCGCGCGATCCGCCTGCGCCAGGCGCTGGAAGAGCTGGGCCCGATCTTCGTGAAGTTCGGCCAGGTGCTGTCCACCCGGCGCGACCTGGTGCCGCCCGATATCGCCGACGAGCTGGCGCTGCTGCAGGACCGGGTGCCGCCATTCGGCTCCGAGCTGGCGGTGGCCCAGATCACGCGCTCGCTGGGCGCCCATCCGGATGAATTGTTTGCCCGCTTCGACCGTGAACCGGTGGCCTCGGCCTCGATCGCGCAAGTCCACTTCGCCCAGCTCAAGGATGGCAAGGAGGTCGCAGTCAAGGTGCTGCGTCCCGGCATGAAGAAGCTGATCGACGAAGACATGGCCCTGATGCGCCTGGCGGCCAGCCTGATCGAGCGCGTGTGGGGCGAGGCGCGGCGCCTGAAGCCGCGCGAAGTCGTGGCCGAGTTCGACAAATACCTGCACGACGAGCTCGACCTGATGCGCGAGGCGGCCAATGCCAGCCAGCTGCGCCGCAACTTCGCCGGTTCCAGCCTGCTGATGGTGCCCGAAATGTACTGGGACTATTGCTCGAGCAGCGTGATCGTGATGGAGCGCATGTACGGCATCCCCATCTCGCAGATCGACCGCCTGGCCGCCGCTGGCGTCGACCTCAAGAAGCTGTCGAGCGACGGCGTGGAGATTTTCTTCACCCAGGTCTTCCGCGACGGTTTCTTCCACGCCGATATGCACCCGGGGAATATCCTGGTGTCGACCGCGCCGGAGACGCTGGGCCGCTATATCGCGCTGGACTTCGGCATCGTCGGCACGCTGAACGATTTCGACAAGGACTACCTGTCGCAGAACTTCCTGGCCTTCTTCCGCCGCGACTACAAGCGCGTGGCCGAGGCCCATATCGAATCGGGCTGGGCGCCCTCGACCACCCGCGTGGACGAGCTCGAGGCGGCGGTGCGCGCCTGCTGCGAGCCGATCTTCGACCGGCCGCTGAAGGACATCTCGTTCGGTCAGGTGCTGCTGCGCCTGTTCCAGACCTCGCGCCGCTTCAACGTCGAGGTGCAGCCGCAGCTGGTGCTGCTGCAGAAGACCCTGCTCAATATCGAGGGCCTGGGTCGCCAGCTCGACCCCGACCTCGACCTGTGGAAGACCGCCAAGCCCTACCTCGAGCGCTGGATGACGGAGCAGGTGGGCTGGAAAGGCCTGGCCGAGCGCCTGCGCGCCGAGGCGCCGCGCTACGCCCAGATCTTCCCGCAACTGCCGCGCCTGGTGCACCAGGTGCTGGAGCGCGAGTCGAAAGGGCATGTCGCGCATTCGCATATCGGGAATAGCGACATGCTGGCGATGGTGCTGCTCGAGCAGCGCCGCACGAATCGCATGCTGGCCTTCCTGACCTGCATGGCGGCGGGGTTCGGGGTGGGGCTGGTGGCGCTGTACCTGTTGTAAGCGCCAAAAGAAAAAGCCCGCATTCGCGGGCTTGCCAAGCTAGTGTTCTTGTATGGACCGCGCTGATGCAAGCACCGCACAGTCTTCTGTTTCTTCTTTACGGGGAGTAGCAGGGATTTCCCGCCACCAACATTCGGTGAAGAAGGCCGTATTAAAACATCTGGCGCAGGCTTGAGCAAACGAAACACCTGTTGACGATGGTGAAAAACAACATCGTACCGTGCGCACTTGCCCATGCGCCGGGTCTGTGCCAGCCGGGGCAGGCCGCAAACGGCAAATCCCCCCGTAAAAGCTTTATAATTCAGGGTTTTGAAGATTTTTGCGGAGCACTCAGCATGCCGATTTACGCCTACCGCTGCGAAGAATGCGGTTTTACCAAAGATGTACTGCAAAAAATATCGGATCCGGTCCTGACCGTCTGCCCGTCCTGCGCCAAGCCGTCCTTCAAGAAACAGGTGACTGCCGCCGGCTTCCAGCTCAAGGGTAGCGGCTGGTATGTGACCGATTTCCGCGGCGGCACGCCGCCCGCGACCGGCACCGCCAGCAACGGTAATGGCAATGGCGCCGGCAATGGCAGCAGCGCCACGCCGGCGGCATCGACCGAGTCCAGCGCTCCGGCAGCCGCGGCAACGCCTGCGGCGCCCGCCACGCCGAGCGGCGGCGGCGACAAGAGCGGCAGCTGATCCCGCGCGGCCCATGCCGCGCGCCAACAAGAACAACGGGAATCCGATGCGCAAATATTTCATCACCGGCTTGCTGGTCCTGGTCCCCCTGGTCATCACGGCCTGGGTCCTGAACCTGATCATCAGCACGCTCGACCAGTCGCTGCTGTTCGTGCCCGATGCCTGGCAGCCGCGCACGATGTTCGGCATGGACGTGCCCGGCTTCGGCGCGGTGCTGACCCTGGCCATCGTGTTCCTGACCGGCCTGCTCACCAACAACCTGGTCGGCAACTATGTCGTGCGCCTGGGCGAGCGCCTGCTCAAGCGCGTGCCGGTGGTGAGCTCGCTGTACGGCAGCGTCAAGCAGGTGTCGGACACGCTGTTTTCGCCGTCGGGCAATGCCTTCCGCCAGGCGGTGCTGGTGCCATATCCGCATGCGGATTCGTACACCATCGCCTTCCTAACTGGCGTGCCGGGCGGCGAAGTGGCGGGCCACCTGGGCGGCGACTATGTCAGCGTCTACGTGCCGACCACCCCGAACCCGACCTCGGGCTTCTTCCTGATGATGGAACGCAGCCGCGTGAAAGAGCTGGACATGTCGGTCGATGCGGCCCTGAAGTACATCGTCTCGATGGGCGTGGTCGCGCCGGCGGAGGTGCCGGTAAGCGCAGCGCCTGCGGCGATCAAGTAATACCGAATCAAAGAGTTTAGCGGCCGCCGCGTGGGCGGCGCGAGCAAATCAACCAACCTGGAACGAAAACTATGTCCACCATGCGTACCAACTACTGCGGCCTCGTGACCGAGGAACTGCTGGGCCAAACCGTCAGCCTGTGCGGCTGGGTGCACCGCCGCCGCGACCACGGCGGCGTGATCTTCATCGACCTGCGCGACCGCGAAGGCCTGGTGCAGGTGGTCTGCCATCCGGACAACGCCGCCGTGTTCAAGGCCGCCGAAGGCGTGCGCAACGAATACTGCCTGCGCATCGTCGGTACCGTCACCAACCGCCTGGAAGGCACGGCCAACGCCAACCTGAAGTCGGGCAAGATCGAGATCAACGCCAGCGAAGTCGAGGTGCTGAACGCCTCGGTGCCGGTGCCGTTCCAGCTGGACGACGACAACCTGTCGGAAACCACCCGCCTGACCCACCGCGTGCTCGACCTGCGCCGCGCCCAGATGCAGCACAACCTGCGCCTGCGCTACAAGGTGTCGATGGAAGTGCGCAAGTACCTGGACAACCTGGGCTTCATCGACGTCGAGACCCCGATGCTGACCAAGTCGACCCCGGAAGGTGCGCGCGACTACCTGGTGCCGTCGCGCGTCAACGCCGGCAACTTCTTCGCGCTGCCGCAGTCGCCGCAGCTGTTCAAGCAGCTGCTGATGGTGGCCAACTTCGACCGCTACTACCAGATCACCAAGTGCTTCCGCGACGAAGACCTGCGCGCCGACCGCCAGCCTGAATTCACCCAGATCGACTGCGAGACCTCGTTCCTGACCGAGCAGGAGATCCGCGACCTGTTCGAAGAAATGATGCGCGTCGTGTTCAAGAACACCGCCGGCGTAGACCTGCCGAACCCGTTCCCGGTGATGGACTTCGCCACCGCGATGGGCAAGTACGGTTCCGATAAACCCGACATGCGCGTCAAGCTCGAGTTCACCGAACTGACCGAGCTGATGAAGTCGGTCGAGTTCAAGGTGTTCAACAGCGCCGCCAACCTGCCGAACGGCCGCGTGGTCGGCATGCGCGTGCCGCAGGGCGGTTCGATGCCGCGCTCGGAAATCGACGCCTACACCCAGTTCGTGGCGATCTACGGCGCCAAGGGCCTGGCCTACATCAAGGTCAACGAGAAGGCGAAAGGCCGTGACGGCCTGCAGTCGCCGATCGTCAAGAATATTTCTGACGACGTTCTCACCCAGATCCTGGAACTGACCGGCGCGCAGGACGGCGACCTGATCTTCTTCGGCGCCGACAAGGCGAAAGTCGTCAACGACGCCATCGGCGCGCTGCGCGTCAAGATCGGCCACTCGGAATTCGGCAAGAAGGCCGGCCTGTTCGACGACGTCTGGTCGCCGCTGTGGGTGGTCGACTTCCCGATGTTCGAATACGACGAAGACGGCGACCGCTGGACCGCGACCCACCACCCGTTCACCGCGCCGAAGGACGGCCACGAGGACATGCTCGAGACCAATCCGGGCGCCTGCATCGCCAAGGCCTACGACATGGTCCTGAACGGCTGGGAACTGGGCGGCGGCTCGATCCGTATCCACCGCGAGGAAGTGCAGAGCAAGGTGTTCCGCGCGCTGAAGATCGACGCGGAAGAAGCGCAGCTCAAGTTCGGCTTCCTGCTGGATGCGCTGCAGTACGGCGCGCCGCCGCACGGTGGCCTGGCCTTCGGCCTGGATCGCCTGATCACCCTGATGACCGGCTCCGAGTCGATCCGCGACGTGATCGCCTTCCCGAAAACCCAGCGCGCGCAGTGCCTGCTGACCAATGCGCCGTCGGAAGTCGACGAGAAGCAGCTGAAAGAGCTGCACATCCGCCTGCGTAACGAGCCGAAGGTGGCGTAACGATGGACAGGGCGGGCGGCCATGCCATCCGCCTCCCATCCTGCCCATGAAGCCCCACAAGATCCCCGAATCGGTCCTGGTCGTGATCCACACTTCCGCCATGGAAGTGCTGGTGCTCGAACGCGCCGACCGGCCGGGGTTCTGGCAATCGGTCACCGGCTCGCTCGACGCCCTCGACGAGCCCTTGATGCTGACCGCCGCGCGCGAACTGTTCGAAGAGACCGGCATCGTGGCCGACGGCGAACGCATCCGCCTGCGCGACTGGCAGCTGTCGAACGTCTACGAAATCTATCCCGTCTGGCGTCACCGCTACGCCCCCGGCGTGACCCACAATACCGAGCACGTGTTCTCGGTCTGCGTGCCGCGCGACATCCCCATCCTCCTCAGCCCGCGCGAACACCTGCGCCATGCCTGGCTGCCCCTGCTCGAAGCGGCAGACCGCTGCTTTTCTTCTTCCAACGCCGAAGCCATTCTCCAGCTTCCCCGTCATCTCCCATGAAAATGTTGTTAACGGTAACTAAAATTGCCTAAAAGCAGTTTATTTGCCGAAAATCAGCCTTGATGCGTGGCATGTTGCGCCATAAAATGACGTTTTTTAACAAAAGTACGTAGGTACTTTTTTAAAGATCGGTCTGTGCGCAGCCGCGCACATGCGCTCGATCAAACCGCTGCTCTCCTATGAAAATACATTTGAATACATCTTACATGTCATTTTGATAAAAATAGGAAATTTTGCGTTTGATGTATTGCACAAAATATTCAATGTTTGACAGCGCCAAAACCGTAGACTAAGGTCAACAGTTCACCTTTGGTGAACTCTTGATGTGCAACTTCTAAGTGGATGATTCTGGGAGATAACATGGATAACCTCGAACTGAATAGCGACAAGAAAGTAAAGGCAATTACCTTGGGAGATGACTGCATCCACATCGACCTGACCGACGGCTTGCGCCTGAGCGGTCCGCTTGCGTCCTTGCAACCCAAACCCGACGCCGAGGAGCGCAAGCCGCGCCGCCTGATCGTGTCGGGTCACGAAGCGGTGTACGAGAAGTCGTTGGCGATTGCCTGAATGACAGCCATTCAGTGATCGGGCGCGACGGCATCACGCCAGCCGCCGCGCTCCGCGCTCCACGGGAAGGAAGCGCACGATTGGGCCCGTTTCACGAGAACGGCGGTCCGATCCGGGTAGAATGTTCCCATGAAAATTCGTGTAGCCACCTACAATATTCATAAGGGCGTCTCGTCGCTGCGCAGTACGCCACGCGTGATCGCGCTCAAGAAAGCCATCGCCGAATTCGACGCCAACGTCGTCTTCCTGCAAGAGGTGCAAGGACGGCACGACCGCTTCCAGGCACGCTACGGCAAGGAAGACCGCGGCCACCGCCACTGGCCAGAAACCGCCCAGTACGACTACTTCGCTCCCGATGCCCACCACACGGCCTACGGCATGAACGCAGTCTACGACCATGGCCACCACGGCAACGCGCTGCTGAGTTGCTGGCCGATCGAGAACTCGCACAACCACGACGTCTCCGACCATGCCTACGAGCAGCGCGGCATCCTGCACTGCATCCTGGGCGCGCCCGAATGCCGGGTGCACTGCTATGTGGTCCACCTGGGCCTGTTCGAAGGCAGCCGCGGGCGCCAGACGGCGTCGCTGATCGAGGCCGTCAATGCATCCGCGCCGAACGGCGAGCCGGTGATCATCGCCGGCGATTTCAACGACTGGCGCAACACGCTCAGCGACAAGCTGCGCAATGCCCTGGGCGTGGAAGAAGTGTTCGACAAGCTGGGGCCGCGTTCGCCGATGGGCGATATGGTGCGCAGCTGGGCTGGCCGCCAGCCGCGCCTGGCGCCGGCGCGTACCTTCCCGGCCATGCTGCCATGGTTCAGGCTCGACCGCATCTATGTGCGCGGCTTCAAGGTCAACCACGCCAAGGTGATGCACGGCCCGCTGTGGGCAAAGCTGTCCGATCACGCGCCCATCGTGGCCGAGCTCGAACTCACACAAGGGCCATGCGCAGTCTGACCTTTGTCGACGACAACGACATCACGCTCCTCCAGAGCGGCACTGCTTTCTTTCCGGCGCTGATCGAGGCGCTCGACGCCGCCGAGCACGAGGTGCTGTTCGAAACCTATATCTTCGCCGAGGACGAGACCGGCGCCGCCGTGCGCGACGCCCTGGCGCGCGCGGCGCGCCGCGGAGTAAAGGTGCGGGTGCTGGTCGACTGGTTCGGCACCGGGCACCGATGCTGCGGCCGGCTGGGACCCATCCTGGTCGAGGCGGGCGCCCAGTACCGCGTGTTCAATCCCTGGTGCCGGCGCGGCATCGCCCGCTCGCACCGCAAGATCGCCGTGATCGACCGCGCCGTCGCCTTCGTTGGCGGCATCAACGTCAACGACGACTGGCTGTGCGACCACGCCGACGGCCACCGCCTGCCGGCCCCGCGCTGGGATTTCTCGGTGCGGGTGCGCGGGCCGCTGGTGGCCCAGATCCACCACGAGGCGCAGGTGCAGTGGGCCCGGTCCGGCCGCCTGCGGCTGCGCAAGCGCCTGCAGCTGTTCCGCGAGATGCGCAAGCAGCCTATTCCTTCGTGCGACAGCCCGGCGCGGGCCGCCTTCGTGGTGCGCGACAACCTGCGCAACCGCAGCACGATCCAGAAAGCCTATCTGCAGGCGCTGGGCCATGCGCGCCACAGCGTGCTGCTGGCCACGCCTTATTTTGCGCCGGGGCGCAAGTTCCGCAAGGCGCTCGCGCATGCGGCCGGGCGCGGCGTGCAGGTGACGCTGTTGATCGGGGTAGGGGAGTTCAGGATCCAGGACGCGGTCGCGCATGCCTTCTATCCCAAGCTGCTGGCGGACGGCGTGCGGGTGGTCGAATACCGCAAGACCCAGTTGCACGCCAAGGTGGCGGTGGTCGACGACGACTGGGCCACGGTCGGCTCCAGCAATTGCGATGGCCTGTCGCTGTTCCTGAACCAGGAAGCCAATGTGGTGGTGCGCGACCCGGCGTTCGCCGCCACCATGCGCGAACACATCGAGCGCGGCATCCTCGATGGCAAGGAAGTCTGCCCGCAGGAGTTCGCGCATACCGGCTGGCTGCGCCGCGCCACCTATGGCATGGCGTATATGGCGTACAAGCTGGTGATGCGGGTGGTCACCTTCGGCTATACCTGAGCGCGGCCGCGAAAGCGGCCGCGCGCTCATCACCGGTCAGCCGTATGGCGTGTAGGTGAAACCTTCGCCGATCACCGGTGCCAGCGCGGCCTGGTTCTCGGGGCTCTCGCTGATCATGCTCAATGCCTGCGCGGCCGTCACCACGCCGCGGTCGAGGGCGCCCGTCCAGTATTCCAGGCCGCCCGGTTCGGCCGGGCGGTGCAGCACGTTCAGGTAGATCTGCGAGACCAGGTCGTGGTTGCTTGGATTGGCGCCGTAGGCGGCGATGAACTCGGGCGTCCGCATGAAGCCGGCGGCGACCTCGGCCAGCGACAGGCCGCGGTCCATGACATCGATCCAGAAGCCCAGGCCGGCCGAGTCCGGAGTGCGGTTGAGCGCCGCCTGGTAGATGCGGTAGGCCTGGCCGCCGATGCCGTCGATGTCCAGCGCCATGTTCACGTCGCCGAAGTCGATGCGCTCGATGCCGGTGAGCAGGTCGGTGCCGCCGACGCCGTTCTTGTGGCTGATCGTGAAGCCGTCGGCGACGCGGTCGATGGTGTAGGCATCGCGGTTGCCGGCGTAATTGACGGTATCGATGCCGGCGCCGCCCTTCACGTGATGGTAGGAGCTGCCATCGACGATGGTCGCCGTCGCGCTGGTCTGGCCGATGGTCGCATTGGTCGCTGCCATCAGCCTGAGCGAGAAGCTTTCGTGCGCCTCATTGAGATTGTCGCTGACGATGGCGACGCGCACGGTCTGGGTCGTGACACCGGGCGCGAACACCAGCGTACCGCCGACGTGGCTGTAGTCGCCCGGCGAGCCGGAAGCAGCGGTGCCCTGGTCGGTCGTGTAGTGCACCGTGACCTGCGACGTCGATGCCGCATCCAGGGTCACCACGAACTGCGCGTAGCCATCCTTCTCGCCGACGACGATGTCGCCGACGCTGATCACCGGCTGGCCGCCGGTGGCCGGGCCATGCGCCCCGATCGTCGCGTGGCCGCTGCTGCGGGCGAGTGTCACCGCATTCGCGCCGGCGCCCGACAGCGCGCCGAGCACCAGGCTGAACGATTCGGCCGCTTCGGCGGCGCCGTCGCGCGGCAGCGCGACGGTCACGTTCTTGGCCGTTTCGCCAGGCCCGAACGTCAGCGTACCTGCGGCGGCCAGGTAGTCGCTGCCGGCCTGCGCGCTGCCGTTCGCGGTGCCGTAGGCAACACTGAAGCTGGCGCCGACCGCCTTGTCGAGCACGACGGCAAAGGTGGCGCTGCCGGCGCTGGCGTCGACCACGACGTCGCGCACCGACAGGCCGGCCGGGTTGGCGCTGTCGGCGATGGTGTCGTTGTCGACGATGGTGGCGACGCCGTGGTTGTGGGCGATGACGGCATTGATCGGGCCGGTCAGGTTCAGCTCGAACGATTCCAGCGCTTCGGCCACCAGGTCGTCCGGGAGCGACACGCGCACCGTCTGGGTCGTGACGCCGGGGGCGAATACCAGCGTGCCACCGGCATGGATATAGTCCTGGGAGTTGCCCGAGAACGCCGTGAGGTAGTCGGTGCCATAGTACACGCTCACCTGGCGCTCGGACGGCGCGTCGAGGCTGACCACGAAGTCGACATAGCCGGCGCTTTCGCCCACGATCGGATTGTTGACCGTGATCGTGGGCATCGCCTTGAACGTCTGGCCATGCGCGCCGATGGTTGCCTGGCCGATGCCGTCGGTGACCCTGACCTGGCTGCCGGCAGGGCCGGACAGCGCGCCGAGCACCAGGCTGAACATCTCGTCCGGTTCGGCCGCGCCGTCGCGCGGCAGCACGACCGTCACGTTCTTGACGGTTTCGCCGGCGCCGAAGGTCAGGCTGCCGCTGGCGGCGAGGTAGTCGCTGCCTGCGCGGGCATTGCCGTCCACGGTGGCATAGTCGACGCTGAAGCTGCGGCCGAGCGCCTTGTCGAGCAATACGGCGAAGGTGGCGGTGCCGGCGCTGGCGTCGACCACGACGTCGCGCACCGACAGGCTGGCCGGGTTGGCGCCGTCGGCGATGGTGTCGTTGTCGACGATGGTGGCGATCCCCCGGTTATTGGCGACCACGGCATTGCTCACGTTCGACAGCTGCAGGGCGAAGGTTTCCAGCGATTCGGCGGTGAGGTCGTTCGACAGCGCCACGCGCACCGTCTGGGTGGTGGTGCCGGGGGCGAACACCAGCTTGCCATTGGTATGCAGGTAATCGCGCGAGGTGCCGGAGAAGGCAGTCTCGTAATCGGTGCTGAAGGACAGGCTCACTTCGCGTTCCGACGGCGCATCGAGGCTGATCGTGAAATCGACGTAGCCATCGCCTTCGCCGACATGCGGATTGTTCACGCTGACCGTCGGCAGTGCCTTGGGCGTCTGGCCATGGGCGCCGACCAGGGCCTGGCCGATGCCGTCGGCGACCACTACCTGGCTGCCGCCCGCGCCGGATACCGCGCCCAGCACCAGGCTGAAGATCTCGTCCGGCGCCGCCGCGGCGTCCTTCGGCAGCGCGACCGTCACGTGCTTGACGGTGTCGCCCGCGCCGAATGCCAGCGTGCCGCTGGCGGCGACGTAGTCGCTGCCGGCCCGGGCATTGCCATCGAACGTGCCATACGCCACGCTGAAGCCGGCGCCGACGGCCTTGTCGAGCACCACGGCGAAGGTGGCGCTGCCGGCGCTGGCGTCGACCACGACGTCGCGCACCGACAGGTTGGCTGGACTGCTGGTGCTCGCGATGGTGTCGTTGTCGACGATGGTGGCGGTGGCGGACGGCGTGGCGATCACCGCGTTGACGGCGTTCGACAGCACGAGTTCGAAGCTTTCCAGCGTCTCGCTCACCAGATCGTCGACCAGCGGGACACGCACCGTCTGGGTAGTGGTTCCGGGGGCAAAGACCAGGTTCCCGTCGGTATGGATGTAGTCGTTCGAGGCGCCGGAACTGGCCGACAGGTAGCTGGTGGCGTAACGGACGCTGACCTGGTCTTGCGACGGGGCGTCGAGGGTGATCACGAAGTCGACGTAGCCGTCTTTTTCGCCGACGATGACATTCCTGGTGCTGATATAAGTGGCCATGGGCTGCTTGTTGTTCCAGTAAGGGTTGAGGAAGGCAGCGCATGTCGCGCCACGCTCCCAGAACGCAGCCGGGCCGGGATTTTTTAACTATCTGCTCATGCCTCTTGAATAATCGCTTGCATCGCCAAACATGGGTAGGATGGATATTCCGTCTGATGAATACTGGAAGGTTAATGGATAGCGATAACGTAAGAATCGACAAATGGCTGTGGGCGGCGCGCTTCTTCAAGACCCGCTCGCTGGCCCAGGACGCGGTGGAGCGTGGCCGGGTGCGCGTCCAGGGCGAGCCGGTCAAGCCGGCGCGCGCCGTCAAGGTGAACGATAAAATCATGATCGACAACGGGTCGGACCGCTGGGAAGTGATCGTGGCCGCGATCTCGGGTTCGCGCGGCCCGGCGCCGGTCGCGCGCACCCTGTATTTCGAGACCGACGAGAGCATCGCGCGGCGCGAGAACGACAAGACGGCGCGCCGCCTGTATCCCGAGCCGAGCATGGAGATCAAAGGCAGGCCGACCAAGCGCGACCGGCGCGCGATGGAGCGCGTGGGCGAGGAATGAGGCCGTCGTGATGAAACGCGTCAACGGGATACCCCGTTCGCGAAAAATGCTGTACCTTTATAGCTGAAACAACAAACTTCTGCCCGCTACCCACGGTAGTTGGGCGGATGCGCTCCACGGCGCCTTCTCCAGGCGCCGATCGTTGTCTTGCATCAATAGAACGCCACCTCTAAGTTCCCGTTTGACATTCCTCGGCTGATAGATAATAGTACGAGCGTTCGGATTTTTTTCGATTCAGGGGAAGCCATCAACACTTCAGCAAAATTCATGCGCAAGGGCGAGCAGACGCGGGCCGCGATCCTCGACGTCGCACTCGAGCTCGCCAGCCGCAACGGCCTCGAAGGCTTGACCATCGGCCTGCTGGCCGACCGGATGAGCATGAGCAAATCGGGCGTGTTCGCCCACTTCGGTTCGCGCGAAGACCTGCAGCTCGAAGTCGTCAAGCTCTACCACCACCGCTTCGAGCAAGAGGTGTTTTACCCAAGCATCAAGGAGGCGCGCGGCCTGCCGCGCCTGGTGGCCATGTACACCCGCTGGGTCAAGCGCGTGTCGGTCGAGATCGCGTCCGGCTGCATCTATATCAGCGGCGCGGTCGAGTATGACGATCGCGAAGGCCCGATCCGCGAGCAACTGGTGTCGATGGTGCGCGCCTGGCAGGAAGCCCTGCTGCGCAGCGTGCAGCAGGCGGTCGAGATTGGCCACCTGCGCAAGGACCTCGACGCCGCCCAGCTGGTATTCGAGATGCACGGCCTGATCCTGGCCCTGCACCACGACGCCCGCTTCCTGCGCAACCCCGGCGCCGTCGAACGCGCGCGGGCCGCCTTCGAGCGCCTGGTCGAGAATTACCGCAATCCCCAACAACCGCAAGACCACCAGGCGGCATAAGCGCCTGTCAGGTCCAACATCTTTACCCTCGTTCAGGAGATAACCATGGGTCAGTACGTCGCGCCAATCCGGGATATGCAGTTCGTTCTGCACGAATTCCTCAACGTCACCGAAGAATTCAAGAATCTGCCGAAATACTCGGAGATCGATACCGACATCATCAACCAGGTGCTCGAGGAAGGCGCGAAGTTCACGCAAGAGGTGCTGTTCCCACTGAACCACTCGGGCGACCGCGAAGGTTGCCATTTCAACGCCGCGGACAAGACCGTCACGACCCCGAAGGGCTTCAAGGAAGCGTATAAGCAGTACGTCGAAGGCGGCTGGGCGGCGCTGGCCTGCGACCCGGAATACGGCGGCCAGGGCCTGCCGATCTCCCTGAACAACTCGTTCTACGAGATGCTCAATTCGTCGAACCAGGCCTGGTCGATGTACCCGGGCCTGTCGCACGGCGCCTACGAGTGCCTGCTGGAGCACGGCACCGACGACCAGAAGCGCCTGTACCTGCCCAAGCTCGTCTCGGGCGAGTGGACCGGCACCATGTGCCTGACCGAAGCGCACTGCGGCACCGACCTGGGCCTGCTGCGCTCGAAGGCCGAACCGCAGGCCGACGGCACCTACCTGATCACCGGTTCCAAGATCTTCATCTCGGCCGGCGAGCACGATATGTCCGAGAATATCGTCCACCTGGTGCTGGCGCGCCTGCCGGACGCGCCGGAAGGCTCGAAAGGCATCTCGCTGTTCCTGGTGCCGAAGTTCCTGCCTCTTGACGATGGTTCGCTGGGCGAGCGTAACGGCATCGCCTGTGGCGCCATCGAAGAAAAGATGGGCATCCACGGCAACTCGACCTGCCAGATGAACCTCGATAACGCCCGCGGCACCCTGATCGGCCAGCCGCATAAAGGCCTGCAGGCGATGTTCGTGTTCATGAACGCGGCCCGCCTGGGCGTGGGCATGCAGTCGCTCGGCCTGACCGAAGTGGCGTACCAGAACGCGCTGGCCTATGCGAAAGACCGCATCCAGATGCGCAGCCTGTCGGGCCCGAAGGCGCCGGACAAGCCAGCCGACCCGATCATCGTGCACCCGGACGTGCGCCGCATGCTGCTGACCGCGAAAGCCTATGCCGAAGGCGCGCGTGCGTTCTCGTCGTATGTCGCGCTGCAGATCGACCGCGAACTGAACCACCTTGATGAAGACGTGCGCAAGGAAGCGGCCGACGAAGTGGCACTGCTGACCCCGATCATCAAGGCCTTCATCACCGACAACGGCTGGGTTGCGACCTCGGAAGCGATGCAGGTCTACGGCGGCCACGGCTACATCGCCGAGTGGGGCATGGAGCAGTACGTGCGCGACGCCCGCATCAACATGATCTACGAAGGCACCAACACCATCCAGTCGCTGGACCTGTTGGGCCGCAAGATCCTGATGGACAACGGCGCCAAGCTGCGCAAGTTCGGCGAAAAGATCAAGACCTTCGTCGAAGACAACGGCCTCGATGAACAGCTGTCCGAATTCGTGACCCCGCTGGGCGAGCTGGGCGACAAGGTCACCAAGCTGACCATGGAAATCGGCATGAAGGCCTTCCAGAACCCGGACGAAGTGGGCGCCGCCGCCGTGCCTTACCTGCGCGTGGCCGGCCACCTGGTCTACAGCTACCTGTTCGCGCAACAGGCCAAGATCGCGCTGGCCAAGCTCGATTCGGGCGACAAGTTCTATGAGTCGAAGCTGGCGACGATCCGCTTCTACTTCGCCCGTCTGTATCCAGAGACCGCGATGCTGATCCGCCAGGCGCGTTCGGGCGCGGCGAACCTGACGGCGCTGGACGCCGAGCTGTTTTAATTACCTGTCACGCTGACCAACGTCGTCCCCGCGAAGGCGGGGACCCAAGTTTGCTGGCGTCTCGGCTGCTCATGAAACTTAGGTTCCCGCCTGCGCGGGAACGACGTTGAGTAAGCTGGCGCAGTACTAAACAATGTAGTGTTTACGACGCTAACCAAGGAATACTTACATGTCCAATTTCATCGTCAAGAAAGTCGCCGTGCTGGGCGCCGGCGTGATGGGTGCGCAGATCGCCGCGCACTGCGTGAACGCCAAGGTGCCGGTCGTGCTGTTCGACCTGCCGGCCAAGCCGGAGCAAGGGCCGAAGAACGGCATCGTGCTGCGCGCCATCGAGAACCTGAAAAAACTGTCGCCGGCCCCGCTGGGCAACAAGGATGACGCGGCCCTGATCGAAGTGGCCAACTACGAGGACAACCTCGACGTGCTGGCTGGCTGCGACCTGATCATCGAAGCCATCGCCGAGCGCATGGACTGGAAACACGACCTATACGCCAAGGTCGCGCCGCACATCGCGCCGCACGCGATCTTCGCCTCGAACACTTCGGGCCTGTCGATCGAGAAGCTGGCCGAAGGCTTCGACGCCGACCTGAAGGCGCGCTTCTGCGGCGTGCACTTCTTCAACCCGCCGCGCTACATGCACCTGGTGGAACTGATTCCGACCGCAGCGACCCGCCCGGAAATCCTGGACCAGCTCGAGACCTTCCTGACCTCGACCCTGGGCAAGGGCGTCGTGCGCGCGAAAGACACGCCGAACTTCATCGCCAACCGCGTCGGCATCTTCGGCATGCTGGCCACCATCGTCGAAGCCGAGAAGTTCGGCCTGTCGGTGGACGTGGTCGACGACCTGACCGGCGCCAAGCTCGGTCGCGCCAAGTCAGGCACCTTCCGCACCGCGGACGTGGTCGGCCTGGACACCATGGGCCATGTGATCAAGACCATGCAAGACAATTTGAAGGACGATCCGTTCTTCAACGTCTACAAGACACCTGACGTGCTGGCCAAGCTGATCGAGAAGGGCGCGCTGGGCCAGAAGACCGGCGCCGGCTTCTACAAGAAGGTTGGCAAGGAGATCCAGCGCCTGGACTTCGCGACCGGTGAATACGTCGCCGGCGGCGCGAAAGCCGCCGACATCGTCGGCCGCATCCTCAAGGAAAAAGACCCGGTCAAGAAATTCAAGGCCATGCGTGAGTCGACCAATCCGCAGGCGCAGTTCCTGTGGGCGATCTTCCGCGACGCTTTCCACTACATCGCCTTCCACCTGGAGTCGATCGCCGACAATGCGCGCGACATCGACTTCGCGATGCGCTGGGGCTTCGGCTGGAGCGTCGGTCCGTTCGAGACCTGGCAAGCCGCCGGCTGGACCCAGATCGCGCAGTGGGTGAAGGAAGACATCGAAGCGGGCAAGGCGCTGAGCGACGCGCCTTTGCCAGCCTGGGTATTCGAAGGCAGCGTTGCCGAGAAAGGCGTGCACACCCCTGAAGGTTCGTACTCGGTCACGAAGAACGCCTACGTACCGCTGTCCGACCTGTCAGTGTACAAACGCCAGCAGTTCCGCGCGCCGGTCGTCGGCCTGGGCGGCGCCGATCCGAAGACTTTCGGCACTACCGTGTTCGAAGACGAGTCCGTGCGCCTGTGGCACTCGGACGACGAAGTGCTGGTCATCTCGCTCAAGACCAAGATGCACGTCATCGGCGATGGCGTCATCAAGGGCATCCAGCGCGCGCTGAAGGAAGCCGAGCAGGGCTTCAAGGGCATCGTGATCTGGAATACCGACGCGGCCGAAGGCGGCGCCTTCTCGGCCGGCGCCGACCTGCAATCGGCCCTGCCGGCCTTCATGGCCGGCGGCGCGAAGGCGATGGAGCCGATCGTGCGCGAGCTGCAGGACACCTTCATGGCGATGAAGTATTCGAACATCCCGGTCGTGGCCGCGGTGGCCGGCCTGGCGCTGGGCGGCGGTTGCGAGCTGGCGCTGCACGCATCGAAGCGCGTGGCCTCGATCGAGTCGTACATCGGCCTGGTCGAAGTGGGCGTCGGCCTGGTGCCGGCCGGCGGCGGCCTCAAGGAAGCAGCGCTGCGCGCGGCCAATGAAGCCAAGGGCAACGACATCCTGCAATTCCTGAAGAACGGCTTCATGAACGCGGCCACCGCGCAGGTGTCGAAGTCGGCGCTCGAAGCGAAGGCCATGGGCTACCTGAAGGAAGACGACGTCGTCGTCTTCAACGCGTATGAACTGCTGCACGTGGCGAAGACCACTGCGCGCGCCATGTTCGACGCGGGATATCGTGCACCGGCAAGGCGTACTTTCCCGGTCACCGGCCGCTACGGCTGGGCCACGATCCGCGGCCAGATGGTCAATATGCGCGACGGCGGCTTCATCTCGGCCTACGACTACCACCTGGGCGACACCATCGCCGAGATCGTGACCGGCGGCGACATCGACCAGGGCAGCGTGGTGAGCGAGCAGTGGATCCTCGACCTGGAACGCAAGGCCTTCGTGGCGCTGCTGAACAATCCGAAGACCCAGGAACGCATCATGGGCATGATGCAGACCGGTAAGCCCGTGCGCAACTAACGCTGACGACTGAACAGGAATACTGACATGAGCAAACAACTTCAAGACGCATACATCGTCGCAGCGACCCGCACCCCGATCGGCAAGGCGCCTCGCGGCATGTTCAACAAGACCCGCCCGGACGACCTGCTGGTGCACGCCATCCGCGGCGCCATGGCCGCCGTGCCGAACCTGGACCCGGCCCTGATTGTCGACGCCATCGTCGGCTGCTCGTTCCCCGAGGCCGAGCAGGGCTTCAACGTGGCGCGTAACGCCGTGGTGCTGGCCGGCCTGCCGAACACGGTGGGCGGCGTCACCGTCAACCGCTATTGCGCCTCGGGCATCACCGCGCTGGCGATGGCGGCCGACCGCATCCGCGTGGGCGAAGCCGACGTGATGATCGCCGGCGGCGTCGAGTCGATGTCGATGGTGCCGATGATGGGCCACCACCCGTCGATCAATATGGACGTGTTCAAGGACGAGAACGTGGGCCTCGCCTACGGCATGGGCCTGACCGCCGAGAAGGTCGCCAGCCAGTGGAAGGTGTCGCGCGAAGACCAGGACGCCTTCGGCCTGGAATCGCACCGCCGCGCCATCGCCGCCCAGCAGGCCGGCCATTTCAAGGACGAGATCACGCCGGTCGAGATCATCACCCGTACGCCGAACCTCGCCACCGGTGAAATCAGCATCAAGAAGCGCACCGTGGACAGCGACGAAGGCCCGCGCGCCGACGCGTCCGCCGAAGGCATGGCGAAACTGAAGCCGGTGTTCGCGGCCAAGGGTTCGGTCACCGCCGCGACCTCGTCGCAGATGTCGGACGGCGCCGGCGCGCTGATCGTCGTCAGCGAAAAAATCCTGAAAGAGCACAACCTGACCCCGCTGGCCAAGTTCTCCTCGTTCGCCGTGCGCGGCGTGCCGCCGGAAATCATGGGCATCGGCCCGAAGGTGGCCATCCCCGCCGCCCTGGCCGCCGCCGGCATCACGCAGGACCAACTGGACTGGATCGAGCTGAACGAAGCCTTCGCCGCCCAGGCGCTGGCCGTGATCCGCGACCTGGACCTGGACACCAGCAAGGTCAACCCGCTGGGCGGCGCGATCGCCCTGGGCCACCCGCTGGGCGCGACCGGCGCGATCCGCGCCGCGACCGTCGTCCACGCGCTGCGCCGCAATAACCTGAAGTACGGCATGGTGACGATGTGCGTCGGCGCCGGCATGGGCGCCGCAGGCATCATCGAGCGCGTCTGATCGAACCCGGCGGCGTGTCGCAACGCCGCTGCCTCTCCCAGCGTGGGCGGGAAATCCAAGCATCCTACGTCAATGCCGCGAGCGTGACGTAGCGTGGGCGGGTCTCCCGCCCACGCGTCCAACCAGCTTCAGAATCATCCCGGAGACCGCAATGACCATCCGCCTGACCAAAGCCGACGGCATCCTCACCATCGAATTCAACCGCGTCGAACGCAAGAACGCGATCACCGGCGCGATGTACCAGGCCATGGCCGACGCGCTGCGCGAGGCCGAGCAGGACGCCAGCGTGCGCGCCATCCTGATCACCGGCCAGCCCGAGATCTTCACCGCCGGTAACGACCTCGACGACTTCCTGAACAACGTCGGCGAAGGCGCGATGACCCCGAAGCGCCCGGTCTTCCAGTTCATGACGGCGCTCGAAGGCGCAACGAAACCGGTGGTGGCGGCCGTGGCCGGCGCCGCGGTCGGCATCGGCACCACGCTGCTGATGCACTGCGACCTGGTCTACGCCGCCGACAACGCGAAGTTCTCGATGCCGTTCACCCAGCTCGGCCTGTGCCCCGAATTCGCCTCGTCGCTGCTGGTGGCGCAATCGGCCGGCTACACCCGCGCGGCCGAAAAACTGCTGCTGGGCGAACCGTTCGTGGCCCAGGAAGCGCTGGAGATGGGCATCGTGGCGCGCGTGCTGCCGGCCGCCGAGCTGCTGTTCTTCGCCCAGGGCCAGGCCGCCAAGCTGGCCAAGCTGCCGCCCGCATCGGTCCGCACCACCAAGGCGCTGATGAAGCGTGCGCGCGGCACACTGGTGAAGGAGACCATCGCGGCCGAGAACGAGCGTTTCAGCGCCATGCTCACTGGCGCCGAGGCCAAGGAAGCGTTCACCGCCTTCTTCGAGAAGCGCAAGCCGGATTTCAGCAAGTTCGACTGAACCGCAGCACGACGCCTTATTTCGCCTCTTGCGGCGGATTGAGGCTCTTGCTGTAATACCCCGACGGGTCGAAGCAGCAGACCCGCTTCTTGCCCGAAGCAAGCATATCGCCCGCATCGGCAACGCGCTTCAGTCGGGTCTTGTCCTGCTTGGCGGATTCGATCCAGTGGACCCAGTCGATGCGGGCGATAGTGGTGGTGGCGTCCCAGCTCGCCCTGGCCGGCGGCGATGCGTCGAGCATTTCCTCGAGCTCGGGCGGCACGGCCGGTTCCAGCTCGTCCGGCGCCGGCGAGACCTCGAGCGTGACCGAGTCGCCGGCCGCCACGCCCGCGGCCTTCATCAGCGCCGCCGGCACCTTGAACCAGTGGCTCAACTGGCCGTCGGGCTCCAGCGTGGCCTGGAAGGCGTGGCCATTGATGGTGCCTTGCATGCTCGTCCTGCCGCGCCGGGGAAATGCGTCGCTGACCGTTTTCGGCAAGACCACGAAGGACCAGCCGTCATCGCCCGTCGGGGCGGCAGGGCGGCGCAAGATCGCATCGAAGCGGGATTCGGTGGCGGCTGGTGTCATGCAGGCTCCCGTGTGGGCATCGTCGGTCGCTGCAGTGTAGGAAGAAGAGGAAGCCGCTGTCAACCGCGCTCGATGCGCAGCGCGTAGCAGCCGTAGGCCGCATAGCGCGCCAGCACGAAGGCCACCTCTTCGCGGCCCAGCAAGGCTCCCAGGTCGTCCGCCGCGGCTTGCGGAGAACTCAGCCTGGCGTCCACGATCCGTTCATCCGCCGAGTAGGCGCGCAGCACGAACGTGGCGCCCAGGTAGGGCCGTTCGCCATCGACGGGCAGGGCATCCAGGCGCGGCGCCGGCTGTGCAGCGGCCGCGACGAAGACCGGGCCATATTCCTTGTATGGCCCCGCGACCGTGAACGGGCAGTAGCTGGCCAGCAGGATGGCTTCGCCGGGCAGGGCGGGTCGCAGGCAGTCGCGCAGCGGCTCGCTGCCGCGTGCGATATGGCGTTCCACCGGCTGGTCCTGGTCGTCAATGCCCGCCCGGATGCGTGCGAGGAAAGCGTCCGGAAGCGGGACGATCCGGATCGAGGAAGAAGGGGGCGAAAGCATGGTCATGGCGGCGCCGATGCAAAGTGGGGATGCCGCGATCTTCGCCCAATCCCCGATCGGGCGCGCTCCGCTTCTTGCCATCGAATTGCGACGCCTTCAGTGCCGCTGCGTGACGTGCGCGTCGCGCCGCGGCCGCCATCCCAGCTGCGCCTCGATGGCGCGCCGATAAAGGGTGTCGATATGGGCCGGCGTACGGCGGATATAGTCTTCGGCCGCTGCGCGCTGTTCGCCGCTGCGGCTGTCCAGCCAGGCAAGCACCTCGTCCGCCGTCGGCACACGGCCGTTCTGGCCGTCGAACTTTGGCGGCACGGCGGTCCAGACCGCGGCGTCGATGCGCTTTGCACGCAGCCACGCCACAATGCGGGGATCCCCCTGCGCGCCGTCCAGCGCCGGGATGCTGCCGATCCATTCGGGCCGCGCCAAGGTGATCTTCTCGCGCTCGCGCACCATGGCGCGCGCTTCATCGAGGTCGCCGGTAGCGAGGTAGGCATAGTAGGTCGGCGCCGGGCGCGCGGTTTCGCACAGCACCAGCGCCAGCTCGGGGCTGTCGTCGCTCTGGCGCGCGAACTCGAGGGGCAGCGGTGGGCCGCCGGGATGCCAGCTGGAAGCCAGCTTGAGACCCTGGGGTTTCCACAGCAGCGAACCCCAGGCGATACAGACGATGTTCATGGAAGGATGGACCGGCAATCAAAACGCCAGTCTAGCCCGGCGGCGGAATGCGGCGAGCACGGCTAGAACGTCAGTACGTTCAATCCTCTTTCGCTTCCTTGCTCGCCGCCGCGCCGAACAGGCGGTCCTTGGCCGACAGCAGCTTCTGCACCTTGGACCCCATCTTCATCAGCTGCGACATCGACTCGGGCGACAGGCGCTGCAGGTCGTCGAACCAGTTGTTGGCCAGGTCGACCAGCTCGTGCATCTCGCGCATGCGCTCCTGGGCGAACTGGTCTTCGGGCGTCTTGGCATTGGCCATCAGCGATTCGCGCAGCACCGACAGGGTCGGCGCGACTTCGCGCCGGCGCCGTTCGGCCGCGACCACGCGGAAGATTTCCCAGACGTCGCCGAGCGAGGTGAAATATTCGCGCCGGTCGCCGGGGATGCGCGACAGGCGCACCAGTCCCCAGGACTGCAATTCCTTGAGCCCGATGCTGACGTTGGAGCGCGAGATGCCCAGCTTCTCGCCGATGTCGTCGGCGTGCAACTGTTCCTCGGTGACGAACAGCAGGGCGTAGATCTGCCCCACGGTGCGGTTGATGCCCCAGCGGCTGCCCATCTCACCGAAGTGACTGACGAATGTTTGGACGAGTGGCGTCATGGTTGAGAACTTTTCGATACTTTTGAAAGAGGAATTATCCCACGTCGTTACGACACGCACACGGACCGCCTCACCATCATGGTGCAACGATTCTGTCATACCTGCGTAATTCCCGACAAACCCGCTCTCCTATCGAGACAAATTCCAGATTCCGGTGCATAATTTCACTGTTTTCTGAAAATTCAGAATATTTAGAAGGTTTGGCGCGAGCCAGGAATACAGTAATCGAAAGCAGAGCATCGGCATCACCGCTGCACCGAACACCATGACCACGCAACGCAACCGCTCCATCATCTCCTGGCTCGCCGTCCTGGCGCTCCTGTGGGGCATGCTTGCACCTTCGCTGGCATCGAACCTGACTCCCTATCCGGGCAAGACCCGGACCGAAGTCTGCACGTCGGCGGGCGCCAGGCTGGTGGCGCTCGATGCTGGCGATGCCGGCCAGGACCAGGCCATCCACTTCGGCATGCATTGCCAGGCCTGCGTATCGCAATACGACCTGGCCGTGGTTGCCCATCCGCCCGGCAGCCTGGTGCTGCGCGACGCTCCGCTCGAACGCATCCTGCGCCTGGACGGGCGCTCCTTGCCGCCCGCCGCGGCCATCCGCACGGCCCACCGCAGCAGGGCGCCGCCGTCGCCGGCCTGAACCAGGCTACAGCGCGGCCAGCGGCCGCCCCCCCCCCCTCAAATCCGTCTGGAGAAAGACCATGCTTCGCCGTCAAGGCCGCAGCCCGGCCACGCACGTCCGTACCACCCGTGGCGCCGCCATCGCGATGAGCGCGGCGCCCCTGCTGTGGATTCCGCAGGCAGCGCTGCTGGCCTGGGCCGTGCAGCGGCTGGCCGCCGGCGCCGGGCTGGCCGACATGCTGGCGCCGGCCTGCGCCTTCCTGGCGCTGGGCGTGCTGCGCGCCAGCGCCGAAGCCTGGGGCGCGCGCCGCCTGTTCGCGGCCTCGCGCCTGCACCTGGCCGTCTTGCGCAAGCAGGCCGCACAAGCCCTGGCGGCGCGCTCGCCGCTCGACCGCGAGCGCCTGGCCAGCGGCCACGCCGCCAGCGCGCTGGCCGAGCAGGCCGAAGCCGTGCTGCCCTGGCTGGTGCGCTACCAGCCGGCGCGCATGCGCACGATGCTGGTGCCGCCGCTGATCGCGTTGGTCGTCCTGTATTACTCCTGGACCGCGGCCCTGATCCTGGTCGTGGCGGCGCCGCTGATCCCGCTCTTCATGGCCGTCATCGGCTGGCGCGCCAAGGCCGCCAGCGAGGCGCAGCTGCAAGTCGTCGGCGGCATGAGCGGCTTCCTGCTCGACCGCCTGCGCGGCCTGTCGACCCTGCGCGCGCTGGGCGCCGTCGACGCCACCGCCCGGCGCGTGCGCGCCAGCGCGGAAAGCGTGCGCGCCAGCACCATGCGCGTGCTGCGCATCGCCTTCCTGTCGTCGACCGCGCTGGAACTGTTCTCGGCCCTGGGCGTGGCGCTGGTCGCGGTCTACGTCGGTTTTCATTTGCTGGGCGAGATCGGGCCTGGCAGCTGGGGCGCGCGCCTGGGTCTGGCGCAGGGCCTGTTCATTCTTCTGCTGGCCCCAGCCTTCTTCGAGCCGCTGCGCGAGCTGGCGGCGGTGTGGCACGACAAGGCCGCGGGCGAGGCGGCGCTGGAAGCCCTGGAGGACTTGCAGCACGCCGGCCTGGCGCTGCCGGGCGCGCTCACGACCCAGCGGGACAAGCCGCGCGCCGGCCGCGCGCCGGTCGCGCCCTCGGTCGATGTCGAGGGCTTGTTGTTCCAGCACCCCGGCGAAGCGCCGCTGTTCGACGGCGAGGACCTGTACGTCCGCGCCGGCGAGCACGTCGCCCTGGTCGGCCCCAGCGGCAGCGGCAAGACCACCTTGCTGTCGGCGATCGCGGGCCTGGCGCCGGTCGACGGCGGCGCCGTGCGCATCGGCGGCGTGCCGCTCGATGACCATTGTGCGGCGGACCTGCGCGCCCGCATGGCATGGATCGGCCAGAAGCCGCATGTGTTTTCGGGCTCGGTGCGCGCCAATGTGTCGCTCGAGCGCGATGGCATCGACAGCGCGGCGGTCGGCGCCGCCATGCAGCGCGCGGGCCTGGGCCATGTCGGCCATGCGGCGCCGGGCGCCAGCCTGGGCGAGGGCGGCCTGGGCCTGTCGGGCGGGGAGCTGGTGCGGCTGGCGCTGGCGCGCGCGGTGTGCGCGCCGCAGGCCGGCCTGCTGCTGGCCGACGAACCCACGGCCCACCTCGACCGCGACACCGCCGCCGGCGTGATCGATGCGCTGGTCACGCTGGCGCAGGGCCGCACCCTGATCGTCGCCACCCACGACCCGGCGCTGGCCGCGCGCATGGGGCGCGTGGTGCGCATCGGCGAACCATGTACTGAACGGAGCGCGGCATGACATCCCGCAATGACCTGAAACCCGTCCTTGCCCTGTTCCTCAAGACCGGCGGACGCCGCATGGCGCTTGGCGCTTTTCTCTCGACCCTGGTGGTGCTGGCCGGGATGGCGTTGCTGGGCACCTCGGGCTGGTTCATCACCGCCACCGCGCTGGCCGGCGCGGCCGGCGCGATGTTCAACGTCTTCGTGCCGAGCGCCGCGATCCGCCTGCTGGCCCTGGGCCGCACCTTCGGCCGCTACGCCGAGCGCATGGTGACCCACGACGCCACGCTGGGCGTGCTGGCCGCGCTGCGCGAGCGGCTGTTTCGCGGCTGGGCCGGCCCGCGGGCGGCGCGCGCGCTGCTGCGCCAGCCGGCGCGCCTGCTGTTTCGCCTGACCGGAGACATCGACGCGCTCGAATCGATTTACCTGCGCCTGGCCGTGCCGGCCATCGCCGCCCTTGGCGCGGCGCTGCTGGCCGGCGTGGTGCTGGCCAGTCTCGACTGGCGCCTGGGGCTGGCGATCTTCATGTGGCTGACCGCCTTCGGCTGGGGTGTGACGGTCCTGGTGGCGCGTCTTGCGCGGCCGCTGGCCCTGCGCCGTGCCCGCGTGCTGGAACGGCTGCGGGCCCAGGCCATCGACCTGGTCGCCGGCCAGACCGATCTCGCCATGGCCGGCCGCCTGCCGGCCCAGTGCGCGCGCCTGGCCGCGACCGACGCCAGGCTCGCGGGTGCCGACGACGCGCTGCACCGGCTCGAGACCGGCGCCGGCTGGACTTATGCGGTCGGCGGCCACGTGACGGTCGCGGCGACCCTGCTGGCGGTCAGCGCACTGGGGCTGTCCGCGCCGGCGGCGGCGCTGGCCCTGCTGATCGCGCTGGCCGCGCTCGAACCCTTTGCCGCGATGCGGCGTGGCGCCATCGAGGCCGGCCGCAGCTGGCTGGCCGCGCGCCGCGTGGGGCCGCGCCTGCACCAGGGCGCGGACGACAGCGTGGGCGTCGGCGCGCCGGGCGAGGACGAGGCGCTGCTGCTGTGCGACGCCAGCGTCGTGCACCCCGGCCGCGAAGGCGCCGCGCTGCACGAGGTCAGCCTGCGCATCGCGCGCGGCGAGCGGGTCGCCGTGGTCGGCAGCAGCGGGGCCGGCAAGTCGACCCTGCTGGGACTCGTTGCCGGCGAGCTGGCGCCGCAGGCGGGGCAGGTGAGGGCCTTGCCCGCCACCTGGCTGACCCAGCGCACCGAACTGTTCCAGGACAGCCTGCGCGACAACCTGCGCCTGGCCGACCCGCTCGCGAGCGACGAGCAGTTGTGGGAGGCGCTGCGCGCGGCGGGCCTGGAGGTCGACGTGCGCATGCTGGCGCGCGGCCTCGACACGCCGCTGGGCGAGGGTGGCCTGGGCCTGTCGGGCGGGCGGTCGCGGCGGCTGGCGCTGGCGCGCCTGCTGCTGCGCCGCGCCGACTTCTGGCTGCTGGACGAGCCGACCGAGGCGCTCGACGCCGCCACCGCCGCCGACGTGCTGGCGCGACTGGCGCATCACGCTGACGGCCGCACCGTGCTGCTGGCCACGCACCTGGCGCGCGAGGCGCGTCTGGCCGACCGCCTGCTGGTGCTGCGCGCCGGGCGGCTGTTGGCCGACCACCGGCGCGGGACACGAGGATTCGACGCGGCGCTCGACGCGCTTCGTCACGACCGAAATACCACCATCGATTCACACTGAAGAAGAAAGGATTCAACCATGGATCTCGACGTCGTCGGGCTCTCCCGACTACAGTTCGCCCTCACGGCGCTGTACCACTTTTTGTTCGTGCCCCTGACGCTGGGGCTGTCGATGGTCATCGCCATCATGGAAACCGTGTACGTGATGACCGGCCGCCCGATCTGGCGCCAGATGACCAAGTTCTGGGGCGTGCTGTTCGGGATTAACTTCGCCATTGGCGTCTCGACCGGCCTGGTGATGGAGTTCCAGTTCGGGATGAACTGGAGCTACTACAGCCACTACGTCGGCGACGTGTTCGGCGCACCGCTGGCCATCGAAGGGCTGATGGCGTTCTTCCTCGAAGCGACCTTCGTCGGCCTGTTCTTCTTCGGCTGGGAGAGGTTATCGAAGCGCCAGCATTTGATGGTCACCTGGCTGACCGCCATCGGCACCAATTTCTCGGCGCTGTGGATCCTGATCGCCAACGGCTGGATGCAGAACCCGGTAGGCGCCGCGCTCAATCCGCAGACCATGCGCATGGAAGTGTCGGACTTCGGCGCGGTGCTGGCCAATCCGGTGGCGCAGGCCAAGTTCGTGCACACGGTATCTGCGGGGTACGTGATCGCCGCGTTCTTCGTACTGGGGATCTCGGCCTGGTATCTGCTGAAAGGCCGTCATGTCGAACTGGCCAAGCGCTCGATGACGGTGGCCGCCTCGTTCGGCCTGGCCGCCTCGCTGTCGGTGGTGGTGCTGGGCGACGAAAGCGGCTACCTGGCCACCGAGCACCAGCACATGAAGCTGGCCGCGATCGAGGCCATGTGGGACACGCAACCGGCGCCGGCCGCCTTCACCGCGCTGGGCTTCCCCGACCAGGAAGCGCGCGAAACCCACTACGCGATCCACATCCCCTGGGTGATGGGCCTGATCGGCACCCGCTCGATCTCGACCGAGATCCCGGGCATCAACGAGCTGGTGAAGCTGGCCGAAGTGCGCGTGCGCCAGGGCATCCTGGCCTATGACGCGCTGGAGCACATCCGTGCGCTGGGCGGCAGGGGCCCGGTGCCGGCCGAGCTGCAGGCAAGATTCGAAGAGCACGGCAAGGTGCTGGGCTATGCGCTGCTGCTCAAGCGCTACGTCGACGATCCCCGCCTGGCCACCGACGCGCAGATCCGGCAGGCCGCCAACGATACCGTGCCGCAGGTGGCGCCGCTGTTCTGGTCGTTCCGCATCATGGTCGGCTTGGGGCTGTATTTCATCTTGCTCACCGCCGTCTTCTTCTGGCTGTCGGCGCGGCGCCGGCTGGATGCCTATCCCTGGCTGTTGAAGGTGGCCGTGTGGTCGATCCCGCTGCCCTGGATCGCCGCCGAAGCCGGCTGGATCGTGGCCGAACTGGGGCGCCAGCCTTGGGCCGTCGAAGGCGTGCTGCCGACCGCGGTCGCGGTCTCGAACGTGGGCATCCAGACCGTGTTGACCACCTTGCTCGGCTTCGTGGTGCTGTACTCGATCCTGATCGTGGTCGAGATGAAGCTGATGCTGAAGGCGATCCGCAAGGGCCCCGAGAAAGAGCTCGAGCTGTCCCCCGGCGCCGCGCCGGCATCGCGCACCGCGCCAATGACCAATGCGCAGACTCTCATTACGGAATAAGCAATGATTCTTCATACACTTCTCGATTACGACACCCTGCGTGTCATCTGGTGGGTGCTGCTGGGCGTCCTGCTGCTCGCCTTCGCCGTGACCGATGGCTTCGACCTCGGCACCGGCACCCTGCTGCCTTTTGTCGCCAGGACCGACCTGGAACGGCGGGTCGTCATCAACAGCGTCGGCCCGGTCTGGGAAGGCAACCAGGTCTGGCTGGTGCTGGGCGGCGGCGCCATCTTCGCCGCCTGGCCGCAGCTGTACGCGGTCTCGTTCTCGGGCTTTTATCTCGCCATGGCGGCCGCGCTGCTGGCGCTGATCCTGCGTCCGGTCGGCTTCAAGTACCGCAGCAAGCGTGACAGCACGCGGTGGCGCGCGGCCTGGGACTGGGCCCTGTTCGTCGGCGGCTTCGTGCCGGCGCTGATCTTCGGCGTCGCCATGGGCAATGTGCTGCAGGGCGTGCCGTTCCGTATCGCGCCCGATATGCAGATTTATTACGAAGGCGGTTTCTTCGGCCTGCTCAATCCGTTCGCGCTGCTGTGCGGCCTGGTGTCGGTGGCGATGCTGGTGATGCATGGCGCAGCGTGGCTGGTGCTCAAGACCGACGGCCCGGTGGCCAGCCGTTCGCGCAGTTGGGGCATGCGCGCGGCGCTCGCCACTGCGGTGCTGTACGCGGTGGCCGGGCTGCTGCTGTGGAATGTGGTCGACGGCTACCGCATCGCGGGCGAGGTAGTGACGAGCGGTCCGTCGAACCCGCTGTTCAAGACCGTGCAGGCGAATGTGGCCGGCGCCTGGTTCGCCAACTACGCGGCGCATCCCTGGACCCAACTGGCGCCAGCCGCCGGCATCGTCGGCGCGCTGCTGGCATGGCTGGCGCTGGCCAGGCGCAGGGAGGGCATGGCGATGCTGGCTTCGAGCCTGTCGGTCGCCGGCATCGTGCTGAGCGTGGGCGCCTCGATGTTCCCCTTCATCCTGCCGTCGTCGATCCAGCCGCAGGCCAGCCTGACGGTGTGGGATTCGTCGTCGAGCCACCTGACCCTGTTCGTGATGCTGGTCTGCGCCTGCATCTTCCTGCCGCTGATCGTGATGTATACCAGCTGGGTCTACAAGGTCTTGTGGGGCAAGGTGGATGCGGACGAGATCAGCGGCGGCAAAAGCCACGCCTATTAATCGATTGAAGAAAGAAAGGACACCATCATGTGGTATTTCGCCTGGTTGTTGGGACTGCCGCTGGCAGCGGCGTTCGGCGTGCTGAACGCGATGTGGTACGAGTTGATGGACGATGCGGCGGCGGCTGCTGCGGCCAAGCAGAAGCATCCTGCGGCGCCGCCGGCGCCGGATGCGCTGGAGCGCAGGCGCGCCTGAGCCGCGTCCTTGTCATCACCCTGTCAAACTAATTCGACAGTATTCGAACCGTGGCCCGGCGGCGCGACCGCCGTGGCCTTCGGATCGCAACCACCTACTGTCACATGCAAACCAATCTCGCCATCGCAGCGCTCGCCGCACTCGCCCAGGAATCGCGCTTCGCCGCCTTCCGCCTGCTGGTGCAGGCTGGCCCCCAGGGCCAGTCCGCCAGCAATATCGCCGCCGCACTCGAAATGCCGGCCTCGTCGCTGTCTTTCCACCTGAAGGAACTCACCCATGCCGGCCTGGTGTCGCCACGCCAGCAGGGCCGCTACGTCATCTATGCCGCGCGGCTCGAGACCTTGCAGCGCCTGATGGAGTTCCTGTCCGCGACTTGCGGCAGCACTGGTGCGCAGTCGATGCAGGAGCGGCTGGCTTAGGTATGATGACTTTGTGCCGGATGGGCCGGTGCATCGACATCATAAGGACAGCCAATGACGCCACACAGGGTGCAGTTGAGCCGCAAGAAGGGCTGGCGCATGCCGCCGAACACGATCTCGGTGGCGCGTCCAGGTCGCTGGGGCAATCCATTTTCGGTGCTGCCCAACATGGCGCCGGGCACGGCCGTCGGCCGCTATGTCGCGATGCCGACGGTGGAAGAAGCGGTGGCCGCCTACCGCCGCTGGCTGGGCGACGATCCCGCCGGCCGCCAACTGGCGCAAGAGGCGCGCAGCATGCTGCGCGGGCATCACCTGGCCTGCTGGTGCCGGCTTGACGGGCCCTGTCATGCGCAGGTGCTGCTGGAGCTCGTCAACCGCTGAACGGCTGCGGTCTTACCTGGCCGCGTTCACACTGCCGATCCCGGTCACCGAGCGGCTGACCGATTGCGGCTTGCCATAATAAGTGAGGTTGCCCAGGCCTTGCACGCTGGCATTGAGCCGGTTCGTCGCATGCACCGACACATCGCCGATGCCGCGGAAGGTGACGTCGGCGTCCTTGGCCACCAGGTCCTTGGCCACGACTTCGCCCACGCCCTCGGCGTTCAGGCGCAGGTGGCCCACGTGGCCGGTCATCTGCAGGCTGCCGGCGCCGCGGTAGTTGACGTCGAAGGTATCGCCGCGCACATTATTCAGGATCATCTGGCCGGCGCCTTCGCCGCGGAAGCTCGCCAGCGCGGGCATGGTGACGACGACCCGCTCGCCATCCTTGATATTGACGCTCTTGCTGCCCCGGTCATCGAAGTTCAGGCGCAGTTCGCCGCCCACGACCTCGGTCGTGACGCGGTCGATGAATTTCTGGTTGCCCTCGACCCGCACCGAGTGGGCCTTGCCCACTTCGACCACCAGGCTGACGGGGCCGCGCGCATCGATGGTCTTGAACGGCGTCACGCTGCGCACCTCGTCGGCGGCCTGGGTCGAGAACGATGCGACGGCGAGAAGGGTGGCGATGAGGGCGCGTTTCATGGTGGTCTCCGGTTAGTTGATGAAGCCATTCTAGGGAGCGCGGCCTTGCCTGGCGCGCCCCGTGCGATGGACTGCATAAAACCGTGCCTGAACTGCTGCAGGGCCGGAATCAGTGTTTTGTTGCCAGGAATTCGCCCTTGCCGACCGGGACCAGGCTGGTGCTCCAGCCGTTCGCGCAGCGCAGCGCCTGCATGAAGGGCGCCAGTTCCTGGGCATGCGAGGTGGCGTTGTCGACCACCACCAGCCCGCCCGGACGCAGGATGCGTTCGAGCTGCGCCAGCCAGCCGAGGTAGGCGCCGCGCTCGGAATCCAGGAAGACCAGGTCGAACGATTCGTCGGCGCTGCTCGCCAAAAAGTCGGCCGCCTCGCCCTCGACCTGGACGATGCGGTCTTGCAGGCCGGCGCGGCTGAAATTCTCGCGCGCCATGGCGACCTTGGCGGCCGCCAGTTCGACCGTCGTGACGGTGCCATTGATCCCTTGCGCGGCATCGGCCAGCCATAGCGTCGAGTAGCCGTTCGAGGTGCCGATCTCGAGGATGCGGCGGGCGCCCATGGCGCGCACCAGCACGGCCAGGAACTCGCCGGTATCGTGGGTGATGTTGAGCAGGCGGCGCGTGCGGTTGTCAGGCGACGCGTCATGACTGACGCCGAAGGTTTCGAGTTCCTTCAGCAGGGCTTTGAGTGAAGTAGGCAACATTGTTCTCCTTTTGACACGAGAAATCGATCCGCACGATTGCGCCGATGCTAATATTGTCGAAGAGATAAGGCTATAATCTTTTCGTCCACAAGCAAGCCACTATCATGCACATCTCAACCGTTACACTACCTGAAATGAAGCTCGCCGGGCTGCCTGTCGCAGGGCCCGCCTCGGTGCTGGAAACGGAGTTGCCAGAGATCTGGAAATCCTTCCTGGCCCGCGAGACCGAACTGGGCGAGACCAATGGCTTCCATTATGGTCTCCGGATGCCGCAGTATGGCGGCGTCAAGCTCGAATGCATCGCCGTCGAGGTGGATGATTTGAACAATCTTCCGCCCGGCATGATCGCAATTCGCATTCCCTCACGCCGCTACGCCCTGATGACCCACCGCGGACCCATGGTGCATGCGCAGGCAAGCACCGTGACCGGCATCGCCACGATGGAACAGCTGGGCATGGAAGAAGACGAGGACGGCATCCGCCTAGAGCGCTACGACCGCCGCTATACGCCGACGAAGGACGATGCTGCGCGGCCTGACAACGCCTACGACATCCTGATCCCCCTGTACGGCTGACCGGGCGAAAAAAATGCAGGCCCACGCATGGGCCTGCATCAGAGGAATTGGTGCCGGTATGTTTCCCGACCGCCGGCGCCGGTAGGGCGGTTTGCACCGCCGAGTGCCCTTCCCAAGGAGCACTTGCATTGTGCCCTCAAAATATGACGACTCTTTGACGAAACACACTTTATTTGTTGCTCTTTGTTTCCAATTGTAAATTGGGCGGATAATACTTCTTTTGCGGCCGCCATGGCCGACAGCAAGAGGAGAAACACGTGCAAGAGCAAGACCACGGACCCGAGGCGTCCACCCAGCCCGACAATCCCGCGCGCAGGCGCATCTTCCAGGCCGCCGCCGCGGTCGGCGCCGCTGCGACGCTCCCTGGCGTGGCGACGGCGGCTCCCAAGCCTGCCGCCAAGGGATCGCTCGACGCCAAGCTGCGCGCCCGCGTCAAGAACGTGGTCGTGATCTACCTGGAAAATCGCAGCTTCAACAACCTGTTCGCCGACTTCCCAGGCCTGGCCGTGCCGCTGGCCAGCGTGCCGGCTGCCAGCGTGCAGCAGCGCGACCGCGACGGCTCAGTCCTGCCGACCCTGCCCAAGACCTGGGGCGGCGTGGTGCCGGGCCGCCAGAACATCGGCGGCAAGGATTACTTTACTACCGAAGCCCAGTCGGCCAACCTGCCGAACGCGCCATATAAACTGACCGACCCCGAAGGCAAGCCGCTGCCGGAAGGCATCATCACGCGCGACCTGGTGCACCAGTTCTATCACAACCAGATGCAGATCAACGGCGGCAGGAACGACGGCTTCGCCGCCTGGTCGGATGCCGGCGGCATGGTCATGGGCTATTACGGCGAGACGTCGAAGAACCTGGGCTTGTATCAGATCGCACGTGAATTCACCCTGTGCGACAACTTCTTCATGGCGGCGTTCGGCGGCTCTTACCTGAACCACCAGTTCCTGGTCAGCGGCCGCGTGCCCGAATACTTCAACGCCGCCGAGACCGCGGCAAAGAACAAGATCGCGGTGCTGGAAGACGGCCCGCAGGGCGTGCGCCTGGCGCTGGCGCCCGATTCGCCGGCCTCGGCGCTGGACGGCAAGCCCAAGTTCGTGCGCAACGGCGCGATGACGCCGGACGCCTATGCGGTCAACACAATGGCGCCGCCGTACCAGCCGAGCTGGGTGCGTCCGGCCTTCGACGGCGACCCGCTGCACGCCGATCCGGCCGATGCGTCGACGCTGCCACCACAGACCTACGACACGATCGGCGACCTGCTGTCGCGGAAGGGCGTGAGCTGGGCCTGGTATGGCGGCGGCATGCAGGCGGCGCTCGACGGCCGCGGCGCCGGCGACAAGCCCAACTTCCAGTACCACCACCAGCCGTTCAATTATTTCAGGCAGTTCGCGCCTGGCACGAAGGAGCGCGCGGAGCACCTGCGCGACGGTGGCCTGGGCGACAGCCCGATCTCGAACAAGTTCATCGCCGACGCGGTCGCGGGCAAGCTGCCGGCGGTGGCCTTCTACAAGCCGCAGGGCAACCTGAACCTGCATGCCGGCTATTCCGACATCGAGTCGGGCGACGCCCACGTGGCCAATATCGTCGAGCACCTGAAAAAATCGCCGCAGTGGAAGGACATGGTGGTGGTGATCACCTTCGACGAGAACGGTGGCTGGTGGGACCACGTGGCGCCACCACAGGGCGACCGCTGGGGCCCGGGTTCGCGCATTCCGGCGATCGTGGTATCGCCGCACGCCAAGCGCGGCGCGGTCGACCATAATTTCTACGACACTACCTCGGTCCTGCGCTTCATCACGCGCCTGCACGGCCTGCCGCTGCTCGAGGGCCTGGCCAGCCGCAACACCGCCTTCGCGGAGCGCGGCGCGCGGCCGCCGGGCGACCTGACGGCGGCGTTGAGTTTCCGCTGAGACGGGTAGGGTTGGCAGCTTCGCTGCCGACGCGGCGATGGTTGGCAGCGAGATCATCCGGCACGATATCGGAGGGGATAACAATCACCGCGTCGGCGGCTTAGCCGCCAACCCTACTGGGCGTACTGATGCGTCCATGGCACGAAAGCCAGCCCATCCCGGCTGGCTTTTTCAATTCTGACATTGCTTGTTGGCTAACGCGCGCTGGTCTTGAACACGCGACGATACACTCGGCGGACTCGAGATTGTTTCGTCGATAAGCCGTGCGATTTTGCATTGCCGAAACGGGCAATCCGAATACAAACAATCAGGCGAGGGCGCCGGCATCGGGCCGGTGCATAGCCCCTTCTATTTCGGACAGGAGAGCAATATGCAAAAGAATCACATCCTCAAGCGCCTGATGGCGGTCTCGGTCGCCGCAGCCATGTTCGGCGCCGCCGGCGTGCAGGCCCAGACCGGCGAATCGAGCCAGGCCGGCCAGCAAATGGGCAGCAGCGCGACGGCCGCCACCGCCAGCGGCGCCGCCAAGCTCACCGCCGCCGACCGCAAGGCGATCATGGACATGGCCATGTCGAACATGGCCGAAGTCGAGATGGGCAAGCTGGCGCAGAGCAAGACCCAGAACGCCGAGGTCAAGGCCTTCGCCACCAAGATGGTCGACGACCATGGCAAGGCGCTGACCGAAGTGCAGAGCCTGGCCCAGTCGAAGGGCGTGACCCTGCCGACCGAGCTCGACGCCAAGCACAAGGCGATGGCGGCCCAGCTCGAGAAAGCGAGCGGCGACGCCTTCGACCGGGCCTACGTCAAGCAGGGCGGCGTCGGCGCGCACAAGGAAACCCTGACCAAGCTGCAGGCAGCCTCGAAAGGCGCCAAGGATGCGGACGTCAAGGGCCAGGTCGACAAGACGATCCCCGTGGTGCAAGAACACCTGAAGCACGCCGAGCAGTTGGCGAAAGGTAAATCGGGCAGCACCGGCAGCTCGGGCGCCGCCGGCCATACCGGTTCAAGCCACTAATCCGCTTCGCGTCAACCGGATCGGGTCGCCGCCGCGCGCAGCGGCGGCTCGGTCTTCCACTTGCCCTCGATGCGCTCGATCGCGATCTCGATGCCGACGATCGCCTTGAGCAGCGCGGCGGTGTAGTCGGGCGGGGCGTCGTCCACCGACCACGGGTCGGGCTGCGCCGCTTCGTGGCGGTCGGTCTGGCGCCCGACCAGCGCGCGCAGCCAGTCGGGATCCTCGATGGCGCGCAGGCGGCCGTGCACGTGCACGACCTGATACGTCCAGGTCGGGACCACGCGCCCGCCATTCTCCGCTTTCTCGATCCGGTCCGGCGTCGCATAGCCGGACGGCCCGCGAAACACCGCCAGCACCTGCTGGCCAGCGCGCCGCCACACCGGATTGCCGCGCGCCACATGGGCGCGCAGCACACCCTCATCGGCCAGCAGTTCGAACGGCAAATGGTCGGCGTCCGGCATGCCGTCGTGCTGGGTGACCAGCATGGCCAGCGGATGGTCGGCGACCAGCGCATGCAGCGCCTCGGCGTCGGCTTGCTTGAAACGGGCAGGGCAGTACATCTAGGCGGTCTCCAGGATGACGATCTCGCTCTTGAGCGAATTGGCGATATAGCAGCGCGCGTGCGCCAGGTGGTGGATGGCGGCGAGCTCCTGCGGATCCGGCCGGCGCGCGCCGGCGAACGCGATGGCGGGCCGTAGCTCGATGCGCACCATGGCCATGCGGCCATCGGCGTCGGCGCCGAGCAGGCCGCGCGCGGCGTCGTCGTAGCGCTCGACCACGTAACCGCGCTGGGCCGCGAGTGACAGGAAGAACAGCATGTGGCAACTCGACGCCGCCGCCACCAGCGCTTCCTCGGGGTCGACGGCGGCCGGGTCGGACATCGGCAGCGGCACCGACAGCGGCGACGACGAGGCCGGGACGGCCAGGCCGCCATCGAAATGCCAGGTGTGGGCGCGGCTGTAGTGTCCGTCGAGGACGTCCTGGCCTGCGCGCTGCCAGGTGACGCGGGCGTCGAACTGTTTCATGCGGGATTCACGGGGATAGTGGGGGAAGACCCGTATCTTAGGCTGCAGCTTGGCTTGCCGAAATAGCCAATTCCGTCGAAGATGGGCGTACCAATGTTTTCGTCGCCCGCCATGCACGTCCACGACCTGATCGCCGCCACGCCGCTCGCGCGCGACGGCGCCACGCCACTGTTCCGCCAGCTGTACGCGCGCCTGAAAGGCGCTATCCTGCATGGCGCGCTGGCGCCCGGCGCGCGCCTGCCGGCCACCCGCGAGCTGTGCCGGCTGCTGGGCGTGTCACGGCAGACGGTGCTGGCGGCCTACGAGCAGTTGACGGCGGAGGGGTACCTGCGCGGTGGCGTCGGGCAGGGGACCTTCGTCGACGAAGCCCTGCCGCTGGCGCGCCAGGCGCCGTCGTCGCCCGGCCTGGTGCGCGCGCTGCCCGAACGCGGCGTGGCGCTGGCGACCAGCATGGGGCGGATCCGCCTCTACGACGGCCCGCCGCGCGCCTTCCGTCCCAGCATGCCGGGGCTGGACCTGTTTCCCTTCGAGCTGTGGCGCAAGCTCGAGGCGCGCCACTTGCGGCGCTCTGGCCCCTACCTCGGCTACGGCCCTTCCAACGGCTATGCGCCGCTGCGCGAACTGCTGTGCGCCTACCTGCGCGCCTCGCGCGGCGTGGTGTGCACGCCGGAGCAAATCGTCATCACCTCGGGTTCGCAGCAGGCGTTGTACCTGCTGGCGCAGCTGCTGCTGGCGCCGGGCGACGAGGTCTGGGTCGAGTCACCCGGCTACCAGGGCGCCTGCGCGCCGATGCTGGTCGCCGGCGCGCGCATTCGCACCGTGCCGGTGACCGACGAAGGCATGGACGTGGCGTATGGCGCGCGCCACTATCCCGATGCGCGCCTGGTGTTCGCCACGCCGTCGCACCAGCTGCCGTTGGGAGCGACCATGAGCCTGGCGCGCCGGCTGGAATTGCTGCGCTGGGCCGCGGCCAACCGCGCCTGGGTGATCGAGGACGATTACGACAGCGAGTACCGCTACACCGGTCCGCCGCTGGCCTCGATGCAGAGCCTGGACCGCGCCGGTTGCGTGGTCTACGTCGGGACGCTGTCGAAGGTGCTGTTCCCGGCGCTGCGCCTGGGCTATGTGGTGGCGCCGCCGGCGCTGGCCGAGCCGCTGGCGCACGCCAAGGCGGTGGTCGACAGGCACCACGCCATGCTGCCGCAGGCGGTGCTGGCCGACTTCATCGCCGAGGGCCACTTCATGCGCCACATTCGGCGCACGCGCGACGCCTATGCCGAGCGCCGCGCCACGCTAATGGGGGCGCTGGAACAGCGGCTGGGAGAGCGCCTCGTTTGCGGGCCGGCCGACGTGGGGCTCGACCTGTGCACGCATTTCAGGCCGGACGGCAAGGGACGCATCCCGGACGAAGCGATCGTTGCGCGCGCGGCCATGGACGCCGGCATCGAGCTGCGGCCACTCGGGTATTACGCGAATGCGGCGGCCACGCCGGCATGCGCGGTGGCGCCAGGGCTGTTCCTGGGATTCTCGGCAGTGCAGCCCGAGGCGATCCGGCACGGGGTCGAGGCGCTGGCGCAGGTGATCGAGGGGCAGTGGCCGCGCAAATAAGCCCTTATCGCAACCACGGATACGCCGCCAGCCACCGTCCCAGTTCATTGTCGTTGGCGCACCCCAGCTTGTGGAAGACACTGGCGCGGTGCGTCTCGACCGAGCGCGGGCTGCAGGGCGGCACCAGCATCCGCGCGATCTCCTTGTTCGGCTGACCCAGGCCGACCAGGCGCGCCACTTCGCGCTCGCGCGGCGTGAGCTCGTCCCATAGCCGGCTCGCCTGGCCGCGCGCGCGGGCCTGCGCGATGGCGTCCGGCAGCCTGTCCAGCAATTGCCGGGTGTCCGGCTTGGCCACCCAGTCCCAGGCGCCGCTGCGCACCGCCTCGAGGGCCATCGGAATATCGCCGTGACCCGACAGGAAGACGGTCACCAGCGGGCTGTGCGCCGCACGCAGGCGCTCGAACACGGCCAGGCCGCTCATGCCGCCCATGCGCAGGTCGAGGATCACGCAGCCCGGCTGGCTCAAGTCGACGGCATCGAGGAAGGCTTCGCCGGAGTCGAAGGCCTGCACCGCGAGATCCGGCGCGGACAGCAGGAGCAGCATCGAGCGGCGCAGGGCTTCGTCGTCGTCGACGACGTACAGTGCGAGGGGAATGTCTTTCATGGGACGATGGGCAGGATGAATGAGAAGGTGGCGCCGCCGTCGGCCTCGTTCACGACCGTCATCGACCCGCCATGGGCTTCGACGATGGTGCGGCAGATATTGAGCCCGAGGCCCAGGCCGTCGGGCTTGGTGGTGAAGAACGGGGCGAAGATCTGTTCGAGCTGGTCGGACGCGATGCCCGGGCCCTGGTCGCTGACGGCAATGTGCACGCCTTGCGTGGCCCGGCGCGCGGCCAGCACGATGTTGCGCCGCCGCCGCGGCTGGTCCTGCACGGCCTGCGCCGCGTTGTGGACCAGGTTGGCCAGCACCTGCTCGAGCAGGACCTGGTCGCCGCGCACCCGAAGGTCCGGGTCGTTCACTTCGAGCCGCAAGCCGACCCCATTGCGCTCCAGTTCAGGCTTGAGCAGCGTCGCGGCATGGCCGATCACGGCGCCGACGGCGAGGGTGGCATAGTCGGCGCGCTGCGGATTGATCATGGCGCGCACCCGCTTGACGATCTCGCTGGCGCGCCGGGATTGCTCGACGATGTCGTCCAGCGCGCCGGCCAGCATGGCCGGGTCGCCGCGCATGGCCAAGGCGCGCGCGGCGAGCGCGAAATTGGACAGCGCCATCAGTGGCTGGTTGAGTTCATGGGCCAGGGTCGAGGCCATCTCGCCGGCGCTGGCCAGGCGCGCGCTGCGCTGCAGTCGCAGTTCCTGGTCGCGCTGGCGCGCCTCGGCCAGTTTCTGGGCGGTGATGTCCACGATCGAGCTCATCCACCCGCGGTGCACGCCATCGGCATCGATGAGCGGCGCGGTGTACACCATGGTGATCACGTCGTGCCCGTCCTTGTGCCGGATGCGCGATTCGAATCCGTGCGGCGCGGCGCGGCCCTGCAGGGCGTCGTCGCTCTCCCGGGCCTGTTTTTCCAGGTCGTCGGGATGCCAGTAGGGATAGGGCGGCCGGCAGCCCAGCAGCTCGCCGGCATCGTAGCCGACCATGGCGCAGAAGGCCGGGTTGACGTAGATGATCTTGCCTTCCGGGTCGCGCGCGCGCATGCCCACCAGCAGCGAATCCTCCATCGCCTTGCGGAAGGCGTTTGCCTGCTGCAGGTCGCGGGTGCGCTCTTCGACACGCTGCTCGAGGTCGCGCTGCGCCGAGCGCTGTTCGGCGTAGCGCCGCTCGCGCAGCCGCCAGTACAGCACGCCGAGCAGCAGCAGCGCCGTCGCCAGCGTGCCCAGGGCCAGCGCCAGGCGCCGCGCCGCGCGCACCTCGCGCATGCCCTCGGTGACCGTCAGGGTCCAGCCCAGGCCGGGCAGCGGCGTATCGAGCGCGAGATACTCTTGCGCGCGCCCGCCGGCGCTGGTGGCGAGCATGAAGCCGGGCATGTCGTCGCGCAGCCGGATGGTCCAGGGCAGGACCCCGAACTGGCGCCGCTGTCCGTACTGGCCGTGGTCGGCAATCCAGGCCGCGTCCGCGGCCGACACGGGTTCGACGCCGTGGTACACCCACTCGGGCACCCCGCTCAGGAACACGACGCCCCGGCTGTCCCGCAGGAGCACAGGGTTGGCGCCATGGCGCCAGCTCCGTTCCAGCGGTTCGAGGCTGATCTTGGCCACCATGACGCCCATGACGCCGCCGGCGGCGCGCACCGGCTCCGCGATGAACAGGCCGGGCTGGCCGGTGGTGAGGCCCACGCCGTAGAACAGCCCGCGGCGTCCCTCCACCGCGTCCTTGAAATAGGGGCGCTGGCGGTAGGATTCGCCGACGAAGCTCGATGGCAGGTTCCAGTTGCTGGCGGCCAGGGTCAGGCCTTCGCGGTCGATCAGGAACAGGGCGGCGGCGCCGGTGGTCGTTTGCAGGTCGGCGAAATAGGCGTTCACGCGCGCCTGCAGGCCCGCGTCGCGCGGCGCCTCCAACAGCTCCCGCACGTCAGGATGGCGGGCCGCCGCGTGCGGCAGGAAATCGTGCTTTTCCACCAGGCCGCGCAGGCCCAGCACGTGCGCCGCCGTCGCCTGCTGCAACGCGTCCATCTTGGCCTGCAGCTCGCGCTGCTCCGCGAAGTGGCCCGCGCCGAAGATCAGCGCCAGCGCCGTGGCCGCCGCGAGCACTCCGCGCCAGGGATGTCGTTTGAACAAGGATGGCATCGGATCGTCCGTGGCCAAAATTGCCAACGATAGCAGTTGCGCGGGTTTCGTGCGCCGGTCTCCGTATTTTTACGGAGGTGGCGTCGATCCGCCTGCTCATACTTTTGCCTCGGTTGTGATGGGAACGAAAAAGAGTTTAAAATCTCAACTTAACTTGAGGTCAAGCGCAATGACGACGATCGATCCCGACAAGAAAGCCCTCACGGTGGGCGAGGTGGCGCGCCGCAGCGGCGTGGCGGTGTCCACCATCCACTTCTATGAATCGAAAGGCCTGATCAAGGGCTGGCGCACCGATGGCAACCAGCGCCGCTATGCGCGCGAGGTGCTGCGCCACATCGCCATCATCAAGGTGGCGCAGCGCACCGGCATCCCGCTCGAGACGATCCGCGAAAACCTGGCGGCGCTGCCGGAAGGCCGCACCATCAGCGCGAAGGAGTGGCGGGTACTGGGCGCCGGCTGGCGCGCCGAACTCGACGAGCGCATCGCGCGGCTGCAGCGGCTGCGCGACGAACTCGATACCTGCATCGGCTGCGGTTGCCTGTCCCTCACCGACTGCCCGCTGCGCAACCCCGCCGACACGCTCGGCAAGGACAGCGCCGGCGCGGTGTTCCTCGATCGTCCGGTCGGGGCGGGGTATGATGCGGTCTCGACCAAGAAACCCGTGCCATGACCGATCCTGAACGACTTTCGCTTGATTCCATCGCCGCGCTGCAGGCCCGCTTCGACGGCCATTCGCGCAAGGCGCAGGCGTATTACGCCGTGATGCACGAGGCGCGCAAGGTGCTGGGGAATGACGATGCCGCCGACGCCTGGATGAAGGCGCCGCAGCAGGCGCTGGACGGCCGCACGCCGGCCGAGCTGGTGGCCGACGGCCGCACCGACGACGTCCTGGCCTGCCTGCGCAGCAAAAAATCCGGAGCGGCGCGATGACGCTCAAGCGCTGCTCCTGGGCGAACATGGCCAATCCGCGCTACCTCGCGTATCACGACAATGAATGGGGCGTGCCCTGCCACGACGAGAACACGCTGTTCGAGATGCTCAACCTCGAAGGCGCTCAGGCCGGCCTGTCGTGGGAAACCATCTTGAACAAGCGCGACAGCTACCGCGCCGCCTTCGACGGCTGGAATGCGGAAAAAATCGCCGCCTACGATGACGAGAAGAAGGCCGAACTGCTGCAGAACCCCGGCATCGTGCGCAACCGCCTGAAGGTCGCCGCCGCGATCACCAACGCCAGGGCCTATCTGGCGATGCGCGAGCAGGGCCTCACGCTCGACGCCTACCTGTGGGCCTTCGTCGACGGCCAGCCGATCGTCAACGACTGGCCGGATCATGCCCGCCTGGCGCGCACCGAACTGTCCGACCGTATCTCGAAGGACTTGTCCAAACGCGGCTTCAAGTTCGTCGGCTCGACCATCGTCTACGCCTATATGCAGGGCATCGGCATGGTGGACGACCATGACCGCGAATGCCACTGCCGCAGCCGGCGCCGCTGACATGCTGGTGCAGGACCACTGGCGCGGCCGCGCGCGCTACACCGTCTTCGACAGTGACGGCAGCCATGTCGAAGCACTGGTCGACGCCTGGCGCCTGGATGCGCAGCGGCCCGCGCGCCTGCATGTGGTGGCGCTCACCGACCGCATGCAGCCTGGCTTTCACCGCATCCCGCAGGCCGATGCAGGATTGACGCTCGACCTGGTCGCGGCGCCCCTGGATACCGCGCTGGCCGAGTTGAATGCCCATCCCGATTTCATCTATCTGGATGGCGCCCAGGGCACGGCCTTCGTCCGACCCCTGGCGCGCCTGACGGCGCTCGGCGCGCGGCTGGAGGCGCATGGCCTCGACGCCGAACAGCGCGCGGCGCTGGCGGCCCAGGGCTTCATTTTCGACGAGAACGGCGCGACTTTCTCGACCCGCAAGCCGCGCCTGCCGTCGACGCCCGAACCCGAGCGGCGCGCGCTGGTGCTGGGCGCTGGCCTGGCCGGCTGCGCCGCCGCGGCCCGGCTGTGCGCGCGCGGCTGGCAGGTCACCCTGATCGAACGCCATCCGCAAGTGGCCATGGAAGCCTCGGGCAACCTGGCCGGCATCTTCATGCCGCTGCTCTCGCGCGACGACAATATTCCAACCCGCCTGACGCGCGCCGCCTACCTGTATGCGCTGCGCCTGTGGGAACAACTGGGCGGGATAGGCCGCGCCTTCGACGGTGAGCAGTGCGGCGTGCTGCAGTTGTCACGGGATACCGGCCATGCGGCCGTCTCGCGCGCGATCGCCGGCTTGGGCAGGGTGCCGTCCGACTTCGCGCGCTGGCTCGAGGCGCCGGAGGCAGAATCGCTGCTCGGCCTGCCCGCGCCGGACGGCGGCTGGCTGTTTCCGCAAGGCGGCTGGGCGCGTCCGGGGAGCGTGTGCGAGGCGCTGCTGGCTTCCTGCGGCGATCGCTTGGCGCGGCGCTTCGATGCCGGCGACGTGACGCTGGAACGCGCGGGCGACGAGTGGATCGCGCGTGGCCGCGATGGCGCCATCCTTGGCCAGGCGCCGACCGTGGTCCTGGCCAGCGGCGCCGGCGCCCGCCACATGGCGCAGAGCGCCGACCTGCCGCTGCAGGCGCTGCGCGGCCAGGTGACGCACCTGGCGCCAGAACACGCGCCGCAACTGCCGCTGGTGCTGTGCCGCGAAGCCTACCTGACCCCGTCCGCCCACGGCATCACCTGTGCCGGCGCTACTTATGACCTGGACGACGACCCGCGCCTGCGCGCCGCCAGCCAGGAAGAAAACGTCGCGCGCCTGCGCGGCCTGGTGTCCGATCCGCAGGCCGCCGCCGGCGCACCGCTGGCCGGCAGGGTGGGTTTCCGCTGCGTGGCGCCGGACCGCCTGCCGCTGGTCGGCCGCCTGCCCGATTTCGCCGCCGCGGGCGCCACCGAGCGCCTCCGCGACGTGACGCGTCATCCGGGCCTGCACGGCTTGCTGGGCTATGCCTCGCGCGGCCTGATCTGGGCGCCGTTGGCGGCCGAATTGCTGGCTGCCCAGCTGGAGGGGGAGCCGCTGCCGCTCGAGATGGCCCTGGTCGATGCCCTCGACCCGGCCCGCTTCGTGCTGCGCGCCCGGCGCAACAGCCGCCATCCGGCACCGAACGCCACCGATTTCGGCCCTTGACCGTTGCGTCGCCGCAAACGTGCGCACGGAACGCGGTGTAGCCGCCAAACTCGCGGATGCCTGCGGGTTATAATTTACTGGTAGCAACTTTTTCGGCCGAAAGGGCCCTGTCCGGATGGAAGACGCACAACATTCGCCCGAGCTGTTCCTGTTCCTGGCGTCGACCGCGCACGATATGAAGAACTCGATCAGCGTCGTTTCCGGCACGCTGGAGCGCCTGCTCGACGGCGGCTCGCCCGAGACCGAGAAAGCGTATGCGCAGATGGCGCAGATGCTGTACCAGACGCGCCGCCTGAACGACAACCTGATGCAGCTGCTGGCGCTGTACAAGCAGGTTGGCAAGCCTGCCTATCCGTTCGACGTCCAGCCGATCGAGGTCGGGCAACTGGTCGAGCAGGTGGTGGCCATCGAGCGCGTGCTGCTCGAATCGCGCGGCGTCTCCCTTGAACTCGACGTCGATCCCGAGCTGATCGCCCACGTCGACGAAGACCTGATCGTGGGCGTGGTCTCGCACGCCATCAACAATGCGCTGCACTACACGCGCGACCGTATCCGGCTGTCGGCGCGCGAGGTGGACGGCGATCTCGAGATCCGGGTCGAGGATAATGGCAAGGGCTTTCCACCCGCGCTGCTGGCGGCCGGCACGCCCGGCAGCGGCGACAGCGGCGTCAACTTCGTGACCAATAGCGCCGGCCTGGGGCTGTACTTCTCGGGCGAGGTGGCGCGCATGCACCGCCACCGCGAGCGCCATGGCGCGGTACGGCTCGAGAACGGCGGCCCGCTTGGCGGCGGCTGCTTTATCCTGACCCTGCCATGAACACGCCTTCCGCAATGCCGACGCCGACGCCAGCGCCAACGGCCGCGCCGGCCGTGTCCAAGCCCAAGGTGCTGGAAGAGATCGACTGGGCCAGCAAGCAATACCTGATCGTCGACGACTTCGTCGGCATCCGCCAGCTGCTGCGCGAGAGCCTGCGCAGCCTTGGCGCGCGCAATATCGACCAGGCCTCGAGCGGCGGCGAAGCCATGGGCCTGCTCAACAAGCTGCGCTACGACGTGGTGCTGTGCGACTACAACCTGGGCGAGGGCAAGAACGGCCAGCAGGTGCTCGAAGAAGCGCGCATGCGCCAGCTCCTGATGCCGTCCTCGGTGTTCGTGATGGTGTCGGCCGAGAAGAGCGTGGAGTCGGTGATGGGCGCGGCCGAGCACCAGCCGGACGCCTACCTGGTCAAGCCGATCACCGAAGGCGTGCTGCTCACGCGCCTGAACCGCGTGTGGCGCCGCAAGCAGATCTTCCGCCTGATCGACCAGGCCTTCATCGAGAAGGATTACCTGCGCGCGGCGCGCCTGTGCGACGAGCAGATCGCCGCCAACCGGGTGCACGAGATCGAGCTGCTGCGCATGAAGGCGCGCATGCTCGAACGCAGCGGCCAGCCGGCGCGCGCGCGCGAGGTGTACGAAAAAGTGCTGGCCCAGCGCGAATACCACTGGGCGCGCGCGGGCCTGGGCAAGATCCGCATGGCCGACGGCGACTTCGAGCAGGCGCGCCAGATGTTCCAGACCGTGATCGCCGAGAACCGCCACTACATCGACGCCTACGACCAGCTGGCCAGGGCCTACCAGGGCATGGGCCAGCACGAAGAGGCGGCCGCGGTGCTCGAGCGCGCCGCCAAGCTGTCGCCCAACTCGGTGCCGCGCCAGCGCCACCTGGGCCAGGCCGCCCTGCGACTGGGGAACGTGCCGATGGCCGAGAAGGCCTTCCGCAAATGCCTGGTGATCGGCGAGTATTCGATCCGCAAGGCGCCGGACGACTATCTCGGCCTGGCGCGCGTGTGCGGCCTGAAGGGCAATACCAAGGACGCGCTGCAACTGCTGTTGCTGGCCCAGCGCGAATTCGGCAGCGAGCACGAACACATGGTGCTGCGCGCGAAGATCACCGAAGGCCACGTTTACCACGAAAGCGGCGACTACCTGAACGCGCGCCGTGCCGGCGACGAGCTCGAGGGGATGCTGCAGGCCGACCCCAAACGGCCCGGCACCGCGATCTGCATCGAGATGGCGACCCTGCTGTTCGCGGTCGGCGTCAAGGGCACCCCGAATGAGGTGCTGGCCCATGTGATCCGCAACAACCACGACAATACCCTGCTGCAGGACGAAGTGCAGAAGATCTTCGACCGCGCGCGCCTGCCGGACGAAGGCGCGCAGATCATCCGCACCGCGCGCAAGGAGGCGGTGGACCTGATGAACCAGGGCGTGGTGTTGTGGAAGACCGGCAAGCTGCCCGACGCCGTCCAATGGATGCGCAAGGCGCGCGAGCGCTTGCCGGACAACGTCCGGGTGCTGTTCAACGCGGTGCAGATCCTGATCTCGCACATGCAGCAGCGCGGCTACGATCCCGAACTCGAGCTCGAGGCGCGCGAGGTGCTGGAGCATGTCGACAAGCTGCAGCCGGGCCAGCAGCGTTTCGCGCAGTTGATGGAGCAGCTGGGCGCGCTGCAGCCGAAGCCGGAACCGGCCAGTTCGGCGCTGTCCGAGGCGGAGAAGGAGGACGCTGCGCCTGCCGGCAAGTCGTGACACAAAACTCAGCAAAAACGTTTTCTCTCATCCCGCAAATACCTCTTCCAAAAGTCAGATAAGCATCGAGCCGCACGGGCATCTACCCAAAAACCACACGTAAAACATTCTAGTTAATCGTTTTCCTAAATCTGTTGACTTTGCTTTCGCTTGTGACTAGCATTTACTCAAGCACAAAAAAATAACAGGAGACAGAGAATGACACGCTACCCATCCGTGGGGACGGCTGCCGCGCGCCTCGTCGTCGCGCTTTCGCTGGCAGGCGCCGCCACCTGCGCCATGGCCCAGGAAACCGTTTCACAACTGGTCCAGCGCAGCTTCGATACCGCGGCCGTGCAGTACGGCGGCCTGCTCGACAAGGTCCAGCGCAAGCCGGGCTTCCCGCGCACCACCGACAAGGGCGAGGTGGTGCTGGTCGGCCCGGGCGACTGGACCGCTGGCTTCTTCCCCGGCTCGCTGTGGTACCTGTACGAACACACCGGCGACACCAGATGGCGCCTGGCCGCTGCCGACTACACGGCGCGCACCGCGCCGGCCAAGTTCGACAAGAGCCAGCACGACCTCGGCTTCATGCTGGGCGCCGGCTACGGCAACGGCTACCGCCTGACGGGCGACCCGGCCTACCGCGACGCGCTGCTGGCCGGCGCCACTACCCTCGTCACCCGCTTCAATCCGAAGGTCGGCAGCATCCAGTCGTGGGACCTGTGGAAGAACAGCACCTGGGCCTTCCCGGTCATCGTCGACAACCTGATGAACCTGGAGCTGCTCACCTGGGCCGCGCGCAGCGCCGTCGAGCCGCGCTACCGCGAGGTCGCGGTCACGCACGCCGACACCACCTTGCGCAATCACTTCCGCCCGGACGGCTCGAGCTACCACCTGGTCGACTACGACCCGCAGACCGGCAAGATCCGCAGCCGCGTCACGGTGCAGGGGAACGCCGATGCCTCGTCGTGGGCGCGCGGCCAAGCCTGGGCCCTGTACGGCTACACCATGATGTACCGCGAGACGAAAAAAGAGGACTACCTGCGCCAGGCGCACAAGATCGCCTCCTTCTTCATGCAGCATCCGCGCCTGCCGGCCGACAAGGTGCCCTACTGGGACTTCGACGACCCCGCCATCCCGAACGCGCCGCGCGACAGCTCGGCCGCCGCCATCGTCGCTTCCAGCCTGCTGGAACTGGCATCGTTCTCGAGCGCGGAGCAGGGGCGCGCCTACCGCGCCTTCGCCGAAGCGCAGCTGCGCAGCCTGGCTTCTACAGCCTACCTGGCCAGCGGCGCCGACAACGGCGGCTTCCTGCTCAAGCACGCGACCGGCCACAAGCCGGCCGGGAAGGAAATCGACGTGCCCCTCAATTATGGGGATTACTACTTTCTCGAAGCATTGCTGCGCCTGAAGCGCGCGCCGGCAGATCGTTGAAGCATCCGGCCCGAGCGCGGGATCGACGCTGCGTCGCTACCCGGCCTGGCCATTCTTTTTGAAATTGGAGGAGACCAAGTTGGACAAGAACAAAATCGAAGGTTTCAACATCGCGGTGAAACCGCTGGCGGCAGTCGTGGCGCTCGCCGTCGCGCAATGGGCCTTGCCCGTGCACGCCCAGGAGCTCGCGGAAGGGCAGCAGGATGCGACCGGGTTGCAGTCGGTGGTCGTCACCGCCAACAAGCGCGTCGAAAAACTGGAAAACGTGCCGATGGCGATTTCCGTCATCTCGGAGGCCGAGCTGCAGCGCAATAACGTGCGCGAGATCGAGGACATCGTGGCGCTGACGCCTTCACTGACCCAGGCCTCGGGCACCACTGCCGCCAACAACGCGCTGTTCATGCGCGGCATCGGCACCGTCTCGGTGGGCATCGGCGTGGAATCGGACGTCTCGGTGATCCTCGACGACATCCCGATCGCAGTGCAGTTCCAGGCCTTCCGCGACCTGGCCGACGTGGCCCGGGTCGAAGTGCTGAAGGGGCCGCAGAGCACCCTGTTCGGCAAGTCGGCGGTGGCCGGCGCGATCAATATCGTGACCAAGCCGATCTCGGGGCCCGTTACCTATCGCGGCAGCGCCTACTACACCGACGACAAGGAATGGCGCCTGGCCGCCTCGGTGGGCGGCCGCATGACCGACACCTTCGGCATGCGCATCGCCGTCAACAAGAGCGATATGCCGGGTAACTTCACCAACCTGACCACCGGCGAGAAGGTCAACGGTTCGTCGGGCAAGACCATGATGGCCAAGTTCTCCTGGACCCCGATCAAGAACCTCGACATCGACTTCATGCCGCAGTATAACGAGCAGGAGAACACGCGCGGCGTGACGGCGGTGAACGGCTTCTATCGCACCACCGGCTCGGCCGCCGCCGGCAACCTGGAACGCATCCCGGTCGATATCTCGACCGCCTACATGAATGGCAACCCGCAGCTGCCGGCGTCGCTGGTCCTGGCCGGCATCGACCCGACCAACCCGAACAACCGCTACGTGCGGCGCGACGCCCCGACCGGCATCTCGTCGCGCACCCACGGCGCCGGCCTCAAATTGTCGTACACGCTGCCCAACGATGCGACCCTGATGTCGATCTCGTCCTACCAGCGCTACAAGGCCAACGACTCGCGCGACCAGGACTTCACCGACGTACCGACCATCGCCCGGCCCGGCGAGACCCGGTTCTCGGTCGGGAACCTCCAGTTCGGCACCTACGACATCACCTCGAAGACCCAGGAGCTGCGCCTGGTGTCGCCGGACGCCGGCAACTTCAGGTACGTGGCCGGCCTGTGGTGGGCGCGTAACGAGATCGAGCGCCATTTCATCCGCGGCTTCTGCGTGGCGCCTGCGGTCTGCGCCGCCAACTCGCCATCGAGCCCGACCAACTACTACACCGACATCTACAACGTGAACAAGGCGGTGTTCGGCCAGGCGACCTGGGACTTCGCGCCGACCTGGACCCTGGTGATGGGTGCGCGCCGCAACCTGGAAGAATCGGGCTTCAACTACGAGCGCAACTTCTACACCGACCAGCTGGACCGCTCGACCTTCGTGCCCGGCCCGGTCGGCAAGGACGTGTTCTCGAGCAGCGACAACGAAGACTGGGCCACCACCGGCAAGCTCAGTATCCAGAAGCAGCTCAATCGCGAATGGATGGTGTATGCCATGACCGCCACCGGCCACAAGGGCAAGGCGTATGATGTGACCAGCGGCCTGCAGGCCTCGGCCGCGTTCCCGGTCGATCCCGAGAAGAGCCGCACCTACGAGCTCGGGACCAAGGCCAACCTGCTCAATAACCGCCTGTCGATCGCGGCCACCGTGTACCACACCGACTTCAGGCACTACCAGCAGAACACGTCCTTCGTGCTGCCGGACGACCCGACCATCTATACGCAACTGAACTCGATTCCGAAGATCCGCACGCGCGGCTTCGAGATCGACGCCAATATGCTGCTGGCCTCGAACTGGTCGATGAACGCCTCGTTGGCCTATACCCGGCCGACGATCGAGGACTGGAAGAACGGCCCCTGCTACCAGGACAACACCAATCCGGTGATCCCGGGCACCGGCGCGGGCGAGGGTGGTTCGCTGGGCGGCTGGAACCGCGACTGCTTCGCGATCCGTCCCGGCGCCACCACCGGCGTGCAGGACCTGTCGGGCGGCATCTTCCCGGGCACGCCGAAGGTCAAGGTCAATATCGGCAGCAACTACGACATCCGCTTCCCGTCGCTGCCGTTCGGCGCCTTCATCAACGGCAATGTGCGCTACCAAAGCGACTACCAGACCAATATCAACAACGATCCGCGCTCGGTCAACGACAGCTACACGATCGCCGACCTGGGCTTCGGCATCCGCGACAACAAGGACCGCTATCGCCTGAGCTTCCAGATCAAGAACCTGTTCGACCGTTTCTACATCCCGAACGCGAACGCCAGCGGTCCGAGCTTCCGCGCCGGCCCGACCTCGACCTCGCCGTCGATCACGGTCAACAGCTGGGTGCCGCCGCGCGATGTGTTCCGTTACTTCAGCGCGAAGCTCGACGTCAAGTTCTGATCACGACAGTAGAAACGATTGCGGCGCCTTCCGATCGGGAGGCGCCGCATTTTTCATGCCGCCGTGCTGTGCCACGGCGGTATCGGATATCGGTGCGCGTCAGTCCTTGTAGATCGGCCCGGCCAGCACGAACGGACCGCCCTGGTAAGTAGCGGTGATCTCGTCGGCCGGCGGCCAGTTGCCGTCTTGCGGAAAGCGTTCGGCGAAGGCGGTGGAGCTGTGCCGTGCTTCATACCCCAGGTGGGCGGCATGGCGGTTGTCCCACCAGCTGACCTTGTTGTCCGAGACGCCGAAGGTGATCGTGTGGCCGACGCGCGGCGTGAACAGGGCGCAACGCACCAGTTCGACCAGGTCGTCGTGGGCCAGGAAGGTCGTCATCATGCGCGCGTTGCGCGGCTCGGGGAAGGACGAGCCGATGCGCAGGCACACGGTCTCGATGCCGAAGCGATCGTAGTAGTAGCGCGACAGCGCCTCGCCGAAGCATTTGGAGACGCCGTAGATGCAGTCCGGGCGCAGCGGCATGGTGGCGTCGACGCGCTGGGTGGTGGGGTAGAAGCCGACCACGTGGCTCGAGCTGGCATAGATCACGCGCCTGATGCCCTTCTTGTGCACGGCCTCGTACAGGTGGTGCAGGCCGACGATATTGGCCTGCACGATCCGGTCGACTTCTTCCTCGACCGACACGCCGCCGAAGTGCAGCACCGCATCCACGCCCTCGAGCAGGTCCAGCACGGCGCCGCGGTCAGCCAGGTCGCAGCGCACCACTTCCTCGCCGTCGCCGGCGGCAGGGATGTCGCGCACGTCGGACAGGCGCACCACCTCGGCCCACGGCTTGATGCGCTCGCGCAGCAGCGTGCCGAGGCCGCCTCCGGCGCCGGTCAGCAACAGACGTTTGAAAGGCTTGCGCGGGATCGCTTCGTTCATGAATGGGCTCCAGGATATGTTAAACGTTTAACTAGATTACCCCCGATACTGTGGTGCGTCAATGCCGCCATTGGAGTGTTTGGCGAGCGGGCGCGTGCTAAGATAACCGGTCAAATAACGATTACCCGATCATGAAGAGTTCCGCACCGACCATCCGCGACGTCGCCGCCGCCGCCCAGGTATCCACCGCCACGGTGTCGAAGTACATCAACGGTGCGCAGCGCTTTTCGCCCAAGGTCGAAGCGGCGCTCGACGAAGCCATCGCGGCCCTCGGCTATAAATCGAATCCGCTGGCCAAGTCGATGATTACCGGCCGCACCAATACCATCGGGTTGTCGGTGCTGGACATTAACAATCCCCACTTCAGCAGCATCCTCAAGGGCGCCAACCGGGTCGCGCACGAGCAGGAGTATTCGGTCCTGCTGGTCGATACCGAAGAAACCCCGAGCCGCGAGCGGCGCACGCTGGAAGACCTGAGCCGGCGCGTGGATGGCATGATCGTGTTCTCGCGCATGCGCGAGCACGAGATGGGCTGGATGGCGAACATCGACAAGCCGCTGGTGTTCTTCGGTTCGCTGAACGAACTGCCGATTCCGACGGTGGCCAGCGACGACCACGGCGGCGCCTTCATGCTGGCCCAGCACCTGCGCATGCTGGGCCACAAACGCATTGCCTACCTGGGCTTTTCGCGCTCGCGGCGCGACGAGGAGCGCCTGGGCGGCATCCGCGAATGCCTCGACGCCGCCGGCATCGCGCTCAGCGTGCACGACGGCGAGAATCCGTCGATGGCGGAGGGCGAGCGCATGTGCTCGGGCGTGGTGCTCGGCCCCCAGCGGCCGGACGCCGTGATCTGCTACAACGACCTGATGGCCCTGGGCTTCATGAAGGAGTGCGCCAACCTGGGCCTGTCGATCCCGCGCGACCTGTCGGTGGTCGGCTTCGACAATATCGCCTATGGCAAGTACGTGACGCCGGCGCTCACCACCGTCGACCTGCAGAGCGAGCGTATGGGCGCGACGGCGATGACCAAGCTGCTGGCGGTGATCCGCGGCGAACAGGTCGAGAAACTCACCAAGGTCGCGCCGCAACTGGTGCTGCGCGCGTCGACCCAGGCCCGAGGCGCCTAGTCACTCCACGCATTTCCGCTTTACTTTCCGGTAGCGTTGCCATATTCTTTGGAAAACGTTTAACTATATCGGAGACCTCGCATGCGTCACGCACTTCCCTTGCTGGCGGCGGCATCCCTGCTGGCCGTTCCTGTCCACGCCGCAGCTGCCACCGCGGCCACGCCACCGCTGCAGCGCAGCGTCGAGCAAGCCTACCCGCAGCTCGAATACCTGATCCAGAAGCTGGTGAAGGAGCGGGAAAACATCGTGATGGATGGCGAGAAGGCCCTCAACAGCAAGGACAAGTTCTTGCCCGGGAAGATAGCCACCGGCCTGGCGGACCTGCTGGTGCACCTTCCGGCCGACGACCCGCGCCTGCCCGGCATGCTGCGCGACTACGCCGACCTGGCCGACCTGACGATCGGCATGAACAACGAATCGTGGGGCATCTATTACTACATCGGCGCCCTGCATCGCCTCAAGAAGGCTGGCCTCCTCGAGCGCGCCGTGCGGCCCGCGACCCTCGAACGCCTGCGCAAGCAACTGGACTGGCGCACCTTCGTGCGCGTGCCGAGCTACGAACTGATCGACCTGCCGACCAATTACTACGGCGTCGCCTTCAGCATCGCCCGCCTGCGCATGCTGATGGGATGGGAAGACACCGCCGGCAGCGAAGTGCTGCTCGACCGCATGCTCAAGCATTATGCAAAATACTCGGGCGACTATGGCTTCAGCGACGAGACCGATGGCCAGGGCCGCTTCGACCGCTACAGCATCCTGCTCAGCGCCGAGATCTGCGAGCGCTTCATCGAGACCGGCCTGGAAGTGACGCCAGAACTGAAGGCGCTGCTGCGCAAGTCGGCCGACGTCGCCCTGAACAGCGCGCGCGCCGATGGCACCGGCTTCACCATGGGCCGCAGCCTGGGGCCGTATGGCGAGACCGCGATGCTGGAAATCCTGTCGACCGCGGCCTACCTGGACGTGCTCACGCCGGACGAGAAAGAGTATGCGTATGCCTATTCGGCGCGCATCGCCGAACGCTACATGAATTTATGGTACCGGGCCGACATGCGCTCGGTCGATATGTGGAACGACGGCCGGCGCACCGATGCCTACCGCGGCAAGCACCGCATCCTGGGCGAGAACTTCTCGCTGCTGCACCAGCTCATCGCCACCAACGAGATGTGGAACCGGGCCGGCATGAAGGACGTGGCGCCGCGCCAGGACCTGGCGGCCTGGCTCGAGCGCAGCCGGCCTAAGTTCAGCCTGACGCGCTTCGCGCGCGGCGAACATGACCGCGCGCTGGCGATCTGGCGCGACCAGGGGCATGTGTTCAGCCTGTCCCTGATCAACGGCGGCCAAAGCCAGCATGCGAACAGCCCGTATTATCCGCTGCCGTTCGCGCATGGCATCGTGTCGGGCGTGGCCGACAGCGGGTATGCACATCCGCAGCTGATGCCGAAGTTTACGCTGGCCGACGGCAGCGAGTTGATCGCCACCGCATTCATGAAGGATATCCAGGCCCGGGAGCAGCGCGGCGGCCACGCGGTCACCTATCGCCAGGATGCCCTGACCCGGCTGGGCAAGAACGTCCCGGTGGCCGATCCGCGCATCCGCGTCGAGACCGAATACACCCTGCAGCCGGGCGCCATCACGCGCACCGACCGCTATACCCCGGCCGCGCCGCTCGACGTGGCGAAGCTGACTCTCGAATTCGGCGCGTTTTCAAGCGGCGCCACGGTCGAAGGCAACAAGGTGCGCTTCAGCGAAGGCGCGGTCCAGGGCTTCGAGGTGGGTGGGCTGGCGGCATGCACGGCCAGGCCGGCGGCCGGCGACAAAGCCTGGCAGGCGCCTTACGGCCAGATGAACACGGTGGTCAGCTGTTCCAGCGGCGCGTTCAGCCTGCGCGAGCCGCTGGTGGTGAGCTGGACGATCCGCTATCGGTAAAACGGGTCATCTCCTTGCGCCCGCACCGGCAACTCCCTGCCGGTCCGGGCGCTTTTTTTTACGTCCGCGTCACCCGCGGCGCGGATGCTCGAGCGGATTGACCAGGCTACGGTCGCCCCCCATGCGCGCATCCCAGTTGTCCGCCGGCGGCGCTTCGGGCGCGAGGCGCTGGCCGCTGCGACGTTCGTGGATCGCGATCCAGCCCGGCACCCGCGACGGCATCTCCTGAGGCGCACCGGCCATGCGTTCGAGCGGCGCCGGGTCGGCCACGTTCCCGACCGAGAACTTCAGCAGCCGCTCCAGGGCCGGGTCGTCCTGCTCGAGGATCGAAGCCATCATCACCAGCGGCGCCGCCGAATACAGGTGGTAGCTGAGCGCCTTGCCGGCGCGCGCCACCTCCAGCGGCAGCGAGCCGTCCGGCTGCACCTGGCCCATCGCGTGGCGGAACACCTTACGGCCCCAGTCCAGGTAGCGCACGTCCCCGGTGACGCCGCCCACCGCCGTCACCGCCAGCCCTTCCCAGTAATAGTGGTTGTTGCGCACGCCCTTGTGCTGCTCGGCGTGGTCGATGGTGACGTCGGCCAGCCGGCGCAGCCAGGCGTCGATGGCCTCGCGCTGGCCTGGAGCGGCCGCAGGCCGCACCCGCGCATAGCTCAGCGCCAGGCCGCCCAGCGTCCATTTGCGCGTGTAGTACGACTGTTGGGTGGTCATCGTGCCGAGCATGGCGTTGTGCCCGGCCCAGGCCTCCAGCCAGGCCAGGGCGCAGCGCGCGCCGTCGGGATCGCGCCCGGCCTGCCAGTCGCTGGCGGCGCGCGCGATGGTGCCAAGGTAATCGTTGACCGGCTTGACCGCCGCTTCGTTGCGGGCCTTGAGCACCGGGTCGGGAATCGAGCGGTGGGCGTCGACGTAGTAACGGTTGGCGTCGATATCGTGCACGGGCGGCGGCGCCGGCGTACAGGCGAAGGCAGCGGGCGACAGCAGCAGGCCCAGGCAGGATGGGAACAGGTAGCGCATACGACCTCCACGAAAACGTTTAACTTATTGTAGTTCTCGTGGTGCGGGCAGTAAAGCCGGATCGCTGCACTAAGCAGCAAGGGTCGGGGCGGAGCGGCCGCTTGTTGCCGGCGGCGTGAACAGCGTCTCGAAACCGGCATCCTCGATGTCTTCCAGCAGCCCGATCAGGATCAGCGATATGCGCTTGAGTTCGCGCATCGAGGACGCGATATCGGCCAGGCTGGCGCCCGCGCGGATGCGCTCGACGAGGTGGGCGCCGATCTCGTGCAGCTTGCGGTGCGGGGCGTCGAGCGCCTGGTACATCGGCGTGCCGGCGAAATACCGTCCTTCGCCAAGGTACCAGCGGCCCAGCGCGCACTTGGTGACGCACAGGGTCGGATGGCCGCCCGACTGGCGCAGCGGCGCGTTCGGCGGCAGGGCGGCGCGCTGGATCGCATAGCTGGCCATCTGGCGCCGCCATTGCACGTGGTCGACGATCGCCATGTGCACCAGGCCGACCGGCAGGCCGCGGCATTTGTTCGCCGTGGCGCAGAAGGCCTTGAAGGCCTCGAGCGGCAAGGCGCGGCTGATTAGGAAGCCTTGCGCCACGCCGCAGCCGGCTTCGAGCAGGAAGTCGTGCTGCGGCACCGTCTCGACGCCTTCGGCCACCACCTCCATCCCCAGCTCGTGGCCGAGCCGGATCGAGGAGCGCACGATGGTCGCGTTCTTGGGCGAATCGAGCATGCGCTCGACGATGCCCTGGTCCAGCTTGATGGTCGTGAACGGCCACTGGCTGAGCGTGTCGATGCTCGAGTAGCCGATGCCGTAGTCGTCCATCGCCAGCCCGATGCCGGCCTCGGTCAGGGCCTGGACGTTGTGCAGCACGCAGGGCGCGGCCTGCATGGCCTGGGTCTCGGTGATCTCGAGCTCGAGCGCGCTCGGCGGCAGGCGCCCGGCGGCCAGCGCGTCAAGGATCAGCGTGGTCAGGGCGCGGTCTTCCAGGTCGCATGAGCACACATTGAACGAGATCCGGAACTGGTGCTCCAGGCCGCTGCCCGCCAGGTCGCCCACCAGTTGCGGGAACAGCTGCTGGGTCAGGGGCCGCAGCAGGCCGGCCTGCTCGGCCACCGGAATGAACATGGATGCCGGCAAGACCTCGCCATTGCGGCGGCGCCAGCGCACCAGGGCTTCGGCGCCGGTGATGCGGTTACTGATCAGGGACACCTTGGGCTGGTAGTACAGCACGAATTCCCTGTTGTTCAGCCCACAGGCGATGTCGTCCGCGGTGACGATGGTCATGGCAGGTCCAGGTTGGCGTGAATAATGAGGTTATCCCCTGAGCTTGCCAGGATGTCAAGTGTCGCGCCATCGGCCGTTCGGACGATATACCTGCCTCGCATCGTCCTCAATAATCGACCGGATAGTCTTTCGGGAACTTGTGGCCCGCGAATGCCTTTTTCTGGGTCCAGTCCTGCGCCGGGCTGGTCCAGTAAGTGTCATCCGCCGGCAGGCCAAGGGCCAGGAAGCTGGCCGAGGCGATGTACATGCTGCCGTTGTTCGAGTACCAGTCGCCCAGTTCCGGCTGGTGGCCGGCGAAGCCGATGGTGAGGTAGCCGTCTTTCGTGAAATTGCCGGGATCGGTCCATAGCGCCTTGTGCACTGCCTGCAGCGCGGCGCGCACCTGGCCTTCGGGCAGGCTTTTTGGCAGCTGCTTGCGCCAGGCCAGCAAGGCCAGCGGCTGGAAGGCGGCGCTGCGGTAGGTGAGCGAGCGGCCGACCGGCGGGAAGGTCCCCTGCGGCGAGATGAAACGCTCCAGGTGCTCGCAATAGCGCTGCGTGCGCTTGAGCGCCTGGGCGCGCAGCTCGGCCGGCTTGCCGTTCCAGAACGGCGCGTCGTGGCGTTCGAGCACTTCGAGGATCTCGAGCAGCATCGGGTACATCACGAAGGAGCTGTAGTAATCGAAGTGGAACGACTCGCCATCCTTGATCCAGCCGTCGCCCACATACCATTCGTTGACCTTGCGGATCGCGATATTGGTGCGCAGCGGGTCCGATTCTTCCCCGATCGACAGCAGCCAGGCTTCGTTCATCGCCGCGAACAGCAGCCAGTTGATGTACGGCGGCTCGATCCGCCGCAAGCCCTTGATCTCGGCCACGATGCGTTTCTTGGTGGTGGCGTCGAGCGGCTCCCACAGGGCTTTCGGCGCGCGCATCAGCGCATTGGTGAAGTAAGCGGAATCGACCAGCGCCTGGCCGTGTCCACGCCAGGCAAGGTAGTCGGGACTGCCCGGGTCGACCGCGTGCGCATAGCTTTGCAGCGCCTGCTGGCGCAGGCGCGCGCGGACCTTGCCCTCGGCGCTGGCATCGTCGGGCAGGGCCAGCCACGGAGCGAGACCGGCGATCAGGCGCCCGAAGCATTCCAGGTAGGCGACCCGGGTGTCGCGCTTGTCCCAGGTCGGGCTGAGCTCCAGGTTGAAATTTCTCCTGAGTTCTCCGCGCGCCATGTTCGACAGTACCGGCTCGGCCATCTTCTGCAGCAGGCCGGCCATCCAGGCGCGGTCGTTGCCGGCCGCCGGCGCTGCCGCTGCCGCCATTGCGGTGTAAGTGGACAAGCCGGCCAGCGTGCCGCCCGCCACCAGGCTGCCAATAAAATTCCGTCGTTGCATCGTGTCTCCTTGTCGTCGTTCAGTCTTCGTCCGCCAGGCGCTCGCCCGCATAGGCGCGGTAGCGGCGGATGCGGCCGGTCACATCGTCCTTGCCCTGGCGCGGCACGTAGCGCAGGCCCGCCACCTCGACCTCGTGGCCGAGATCGATCACCAGCCGGTGCGGATGGGCGCCGCCGGCGCCGGGGCCGCTGTAGGCCGTGTGCCAGTAGTCGCTGTTCTGGCCATTGATCGCATTGAGCGCGCCGCCGTCTTCGCGACTGGATTCTTCGCTGTCGACCCAGGCGATGGTCCAGTTGGACTGGTCGAGGGTCTTGCCGCTTCGGTCCAGCAGCGACAGCTCGGCCAGCGCCGCATACGGCTTGCCGTCGAAGGCGTCGAGGGTCTCCAGGCAGAACTGGCGCGCCAGCCGCGGCGCCGCGAAGCGCACGTCCTGGGTATTTGAGCCCGGCACGAACTCGCCTTCGTGGGCCGGCTTGACGCCATCCAGCCGTGGCTTGACCCGGCTCGGCGCGCGCGCCAGGTCGCGCTCGCGGTGCAGCTGGTCCAGGATCGGCGTGGTCAGGCCGGCGATGCGCGCCTCGCGTGGGCCGGTCAGGTCGAGCACCACCACCTGGTTGCGCCCGCGCCGGATCCACGGCCCTGGCAGGTACATGGTCTGGGTCGGGCCGATGCTCCAGTAGCGGCCCAGGCAGCGGCCGTTGATCCAGACGATGCCCTGGCCCCAGCCGGACATGTCGAGGAAAGTGTCGGCGCTGCGGGCGGCGTCGAAGCTGCCGCGCCAGAAGGCGGCCCCCTTGCTGCGGCCGCGCCGGAACGCCAGCGGCGGCAGCACGCCCTCGGCATCGAAATCGATGGCGCGGATTTCCCAGTGCTCGATTGCCTGCGGCTGGCCACCGCTGGGGGTGAAGGTGACCGGGCCGTGCACGCCCTTGCGGTCGTGGATCTCGACCCCGAAGTTCACGCGCGCGATCGTGTACAGCACGATCTCGATTACGGCCGGTTTGCTGCGCGCGGGGAGGTCGACCTGGTAGCGGCGATGGCGGGTGTCCATCGTGCCCACCGGCTTGCCGTCGAGCCGTACCCAGGCCAGGTCACGCACCCTGGCGGCCGCCAGGCGGCCGGCCGGTCCGGGGGGCAGGGTGGCGCGGTAGACCACGATGCCGCGGCTGATGTCGTATTCCTCGATCGGACGCGGAGATGCGTCCTCGATCACGCGCGCCGGCAGGCTGGCCGCCAGCGGCGCGGTCTGGTTCAGGGCGAAGGCGGGGATCGTCATCACCGGCATCGGCGGCGGCGGCGCCGGCAGGGCTTCGCCGGGCGCCAGGAATGGCGTCATGGCATCGCGGTAGGCCTTGAACTTGGCGCCGATCCAGCCCGCCTCGCTGATCGGGGCGTCGTAGTCGTAGCTGGTGGTGTCGGGCCGGAACGGGCGGTCGCAGCCGCCCCACAGGCCGAAGGTGGTGCCGCCGTGCGCCATGTACAGGCTGAACGAGCCGTTCGCCGCCAGCATGGCGCGGATGTCGGCCACCGCGTTGTCGACCGGGCCGCGGCGGTGCGGCGCGCCCCAGGTGTCGAACCAGCCCGAGTAATATTCGCCGCACATCAGCGGGGCCTGCTGCACCTCGGCCAGCGCCTTGAAGCCGGCCTCGGGATTGCTGCCGAAGTTTGCCACCGAATACAGTTCCGGGATATGGGTCCGGGCCACCGCATTGGTCGGGTTGCACTGGAATAGCGGCACCGCGAAGCCGGCGTCCAGCAAGGCCTGGCGCATGACGCGCATGTAGTCTCGGTCGTCGCCGTAGAAGCCGTACTCGTTCTCGACCTGCACCATCAGGATCGGTCCGCCCTGGGTCACCTGCTGCGGGCCAAGCACGCGGCCGACTTCAACCAGCCAGCGCCGCGCCGGCGCCACGAAGGCGCTGTCGGCGGTGCGCAGGAATGCGTTGCCCGGCTGCTTGAGCAGCCACCACGGCAGGCCGCCCATTTCCCATTCGGCGCAGGCATACGGGCCGGGGCGCAGGATGACCCACAGTCCCTCCCGCTGCGCCAGGCGGCAGAACTCGGCGGCGTCGCGCTGGCCCTCCCAGTCGAAGCGTCCTTCGCGCCATTCGTGGTAGTTCCAGAACAGGTAGGCGCACACCGTGTTCAGCCCCATCGCCTTGATGGTTTGCAGGCGGTGGGTCCAGTATTCGCGCGGCACGCGCGAAAAATGGATCTCGCCGCAGCGAATCTGGAGCGGCTTGCCGTCGAGGAGGAAGTCGTCGCGTCCGATCGCGAACCGGACCGGCGCCGGGGCATGGGCCTGCGCCGGCGGCAGCAGCGCCAGCGTCGCAGCGGCCGCGGCCCGTTGCAGCAGGCGCCGCCGCGGCAGCGGGGCGCTCATGGCGTGTCCACCAGGCGCGCGATCTCGGTCGCCGCCAGCAGGAAGGCGCCGACGCCGAACGGCGCGGTCGATTCCTGGTCGACCACCTGGCCCGGTATCGCGCGCTCGCCGATCGGCTGCACGTAGCCAAGCCGGCCGTCGCTCTGCAGCGCGACCCGGCTCAGGAACTGCCAACCGCGCAGCGCGGTCGGCCCGTAGTCGGCGCGCGCCAGGTAGCCGTTGTTGATTCCCCAGGCGTAGGCATAGGTGAAGAAGGCGGTGCCGCTGCTTTCCGGCCCCGGCGCATGGCCCGGGTCGAGCAGGCTGCGGGTCCAGTAGCCGCCGTCCTGCTGCACAGGTTTCAGGGCCGCCGCCATGCGCCTGAAGCGGTCGACGAGCAGGGGGCGGCTCGGGTCGTCCGGCGGCAGCTCGGCCAGCGTCGTGGCCAGGGCCGCGAACACCCAGCCATCGCCGCGCGCCCAGAAGTCCTTGCCGCCATTGGACGACTTGTGCTTCGGGTAGATGTACTTGGCGTCGCGGTAGTAAAGGCCCGCGTCGGGGTCGAACATCAGGCGGTCGGCATAGGTGAAATACTCGTTCATCTTGGCCAGGTAGCGCGCATCGCCGGTGGCCTTGTACAGCTTGGTCATCACCGGCATCACCATATAGATGCCGTCGGCCCACCACCAGTAATCGCTGTTCGGGGTGCCCATCTGGTATTCCATGACTTCGCGCGCGCGCGCGATGCGGCGCGGGTCCTTGCGGCCATCGAGCTGGTACAGGTCGGCATAGACCTGGAAGCAGGTCTGCCAGTCGCCGAACAGCACGTGGTCGGGCGTTTCGCCATAGCTGTACTTCCATTCGGCGCGATTGTCCGACCCCGCGCCGCGCCAGCGGTTATGCTCGGCCCAGGCGGTCGAATAATCGCGCCAGGCCGCGTTGCCGGTCAGCGCATGGGCCGCCATATTGCCGGTGTGGTAGGCGGCGACGTCCCAGAACGCCCACTGCTGGGGGGCGTGCTGGCGCTGCCAGTAGTCGTTGGCGCGCACCAGGTCGGCCACGACCTCGGCGCGCGTTGGCGTGCGAAGGTCGGTCCCACTGCCGGCGCCGATATTGGCGCAGCCGGCGGCGATGCCGGCCGTCGCGGCCAGGATCAGTTTCAGGCAAAGTCGTCTCGTCATCGTGTGATCACTCTTCATTGAAATCGTCATCTGCGCGGCTGCCATTGCAGCACCTGCACGGGGGACGGCGGCACGTCCGCCAGTCCTTCGCCATCGATTTGCCGCACCGCCTGCAGGTACAGGTGCAGCAGGCCCTGGCTTCGCCATAACTCGGTATCGTAGGTCGGTTCCCAGGCGCCGACGGCTGCCTCACCCAGGTCAGCTACCCACCAGCGGCCGGCGTCGACGTCGGCGATGCGCACCACCGAGACCCGCTCGCCGCGCTCGCTGTCGCGAAACACCAGCATGCCGGATGCGGTCGCGCCGTGGCGGTCGAGCAGCAGCTGCGGACGCGCGATCGGGATCGCCTTGGTGCCCATCCCGGACAGCGAGAACGGGGTCTTGCGAAAATCCAGGTCGAGCCGGCGCCAGCCCTCCGCGCGCCGGTACAGCACCCGGTACTGGGGCACGGCGCTGCCAGCGGTGCGCCAGTAGCTGGCGATGTACGGCCGGTCCTGGGCGTCGAAGGCCATCGAGGTCTGGTTGATGAGGTCACTGCCGGGCGGGATACGCGCCGCGTATTCGGCGCTGGCGGCGGTGATCGGCAGCGCATACGGCCGGCCTTCGCTGTCTTCCCAGCTGGCGCCGCCGTCGCGCGAGCGCGCATAGGCCATGTCGTGGTTGCTGGCGACGTCGGGCGAGGCGCGCCACACCCAGGACAGGTGGATCGCGCCGCGCGCGTCGACCCCGGCCTGCCAGTAGGCGTTGCGCTGTCCTTCGCCGCTGATCAGGCGGTCCGCCACGCGGCGCCAGCCGCTGTCGGGATGGTAGCGGTTGGCGACCAGGTTGCCGCGCCCCGAGCGGCCGTCGCGGTACAGGAACAGCAGGCCGCCATCCGGCATCCGGAAGAATTCCGGATACGAGACCGCGTCTTCGTCGCGCCCGAGCATGGCCGCCGCCCGTAGCTCGAGACTGCCCGGATTGACGCCGCGCGCATAGTGCAGCGCGTTGTCGTGATGGTTCCAGGCCATGTGCAGCACGCCGGCGCCATCGACCATGATGCTGATCGCGTTATGCGCGTCGCGCACGTTGCCGCGCCATGCGCTGCGCTGCAGGGTCCAGGCGTCGGCGCCGAGGCGGCGCTTGCCCAGCACGACGTGGCCGGCGGCGTCGTAGTAGGCGATGTACTGCCACTCGCCATCGCTTACCAGGGCGTTCTTGCGAAACACCACGGCATTGACCGAGTTGCCGGCCCAGCCGGGGCCCACCCGGCTCAGGCTGACGTCGCTCGCGCAGCCGTGCAGCAGGGCCGTGCCCAGGACCAGGGCGGCGCCGCGGACGATCGATCGCACGGCGTGCATCACAGCTTGCCGCGAATGCCGATCTTGATCGTGCGCCCGTCGTACTTCGCGTAATCCATCCGCGTATGCTTGCCAGTGCCGAAACGGCCGCTCGCATCCTCGAAGTAGTCGTAGGCGAGGGTGTCGGTCAGGTTGAGCGCATCCAGGCGCAGTTCGAGGTTCTCGGTCAGCTTGTAGCTGATGGTGCCGTCCAGGTAGCCGCGCGCGGCGCGCCAGCGTATCAGGTCGTCGCCGTTATTCCGTGGATTGTCGCCATGCAGCGAGCGGTCCTTGTAGTTATAGGACAGGCGCATCGCCAGCGGTCCGCGCTCGTAATAGGTGGTCACGCTATACGCATATCTCGGCACCGAGTTGACCTCGACCTCGCGGCCGGCATTGGTGATCCAGCGCATGCTGTTGAAGGGATCGATCCAGGTATAGCTTGCCAGCGCGCCGAAGCCCTTGAAGGGATCGGGCAGGAAGGTGAAGTCCTGCTGATAGGCCACCTCATAGCCCTTCAGGGTCTGCTCGCCGGCGTTCGAGTAGGTGCGCAGCACCATCGGCAGGTTCGGGTCGACCCGGCCACTGCTGTCCTGGAAGATCGCGCCGAGCGCGCTGTTGGGCAGGCCCAATGCGCCGAACGTCGTGTTGGCGGTGGTCGACACCGTGGCGTCGCTCAGCTTCTTCTTGAACCAGGCGGCAGACAGCAGGCTGCCCGGCCTGAAATACCATTCCAGGCTGGTGTCGAAGTTCTTCGACTGCTGCGGTTTGAGGCTCGGGTTGCCGGCCGTCGCGGTGTTGTCGAACTGGTTCGGGATCACGGTCTGGGCCGCGATGATCGACAGCGACGCGCGGCTGATGGTCTTGCCCCACGAGGTGCGGAAAATCAGCTCGTCGTTCAGGTCATAGGCGGCGCTGATCGCGGGCAGCAGGTTCTTGTACTTGCCCTGCTCGGTATTCGGCAGGTAGGCGTTGCCGGCCCCGCTGCGCTTGAAGTTGTCGATATCGAGTTCGGTGCGCGACCAGCGCACGCCGGCGTTCAGGCGCAGTTCGCGGCCCAGCACCTGGCCCTTGAGGTCGGACTGGACGAAGCCGGTGCTCACCTTTTCGCTGGCGCCGAAGCTTTGCGCCGGGGTGAAGGCCGCGCCGTCGTTGTAGGCCAGCGGATCGAAGGTGCCGAGCACGTAGTCGCGGCCGAAGGTGCCGAAGCGGTTCGGCCAGCCGGGGCCCATGTCCAGGTCCGGAATCGGCAGCACCGAGACCATATTGGCGCGGATGCTGGCGTCGCCCAGCGCCACCATCTTCGCCTTCATCGCCGCGCTGGCATTGCGCTTCTCGATGCTCTTGCTGGTGTCCACGTATACCAGGCCGGTCTTGAGGCGTCCGCTCCAGCCGCCGAACAGGTCATAGTCATAGTCCAGCACCAGGCGCGCCTGGCGGCCCTTGTCGGTTTCGCGGGTCCAGCCGGTGGTGATGTCGAAGCCGCTGAAGTTGGCCGGATTCGTGTAGTCGGTGGTCGACGACATCGACGGGTAGACGTGGTCGTCGCCGTAGTCGATGGTGGAGACGACACCGAAGATCTGGCCCGACATGGTGTCGGAATGGCTGGTCGCCGTGCTGTTGTTGGCGCTCAGCTGGCCAGTGACCACCAGGCCAGGGCGCGCCTTCCAGCGCCCGTTGAGCGCCAGGTAGCCAAACCTGGTCTTGTCTTCGCCATAGGTCACGCCGCTGCTGTAGGAGGTGTTGCCGAAGGTGCCGGTAAGCAGGTTCGAACCCGGGTCGATGTGCACGTCGAGCGGCACCAGTCCGTTGTGGCCGGCCGTGCCGGGCGGCGCGTTGCGGTTGGTGGTGCGAGAGTTGCGGATCAGGAGGCCGTAGTACAACTCGTCGCGGCTGTTTTCCAGCTGCGAATACAGGCCGTCCAGGCTCAGGTCCAGGTCGCCCTGCTTGAATTGCAGGGAGCTCACCAGGCCGTCGCGGCTACGCCGGTTCTGCGATCCGTAGTAGCGGTAGATGCGCGGCAGCAGGGCGTTGTCGATCTGCTCGCGGGTATAACCCGACAGGTTGGCGCGCGGGTCGTCGTAGTCGAGCGCGACGGCGAAATTGCCCAGCACCGGATTGCGGCTGCCGTTGGCCGAGCTGTTGTAGCCGCCCGTGGCCTCGAAGCCGGAACGGTTGTTGACCGCCTTCGAATGCGCCACGCCGGCCAGGAAGCCCCATGGACCCCAGGTGTTCGAATACAGCGCGAAGCCGGTCGGATCGGCCTCCTTGGCGCTGGTGTTGTAGGCGCCGGAGAGCGCGTAGCGAATCGTGCGTTTGGGGCTGTCGAACGGGCGCGGGGTCTGCAGGTCGACCACGCCGCCCATGCCGCCTTCGGTCAGCTCGGCCAGGGGCGACTTGTAGAAATCGACGCGGCCGAACAGCTCGGAGGCGAACACGTCGTAGTTGAAGCCGCGCGCGGCGCTGCCGATGGTGCTGGTGGAAGTCGTATTGACCGGCGCGCCATTGAGGGTGGTGATCGAATACTCGGTCGGCAGGCCGCGAATCGAGATGCGCTGGCCTTCGCCGGAGCTCTCGTCGCGGTTCAGGATCACGCCGGGGACCCGCTGCAGCGATTCGGCCACGTTCGCCTCGGGGAATTTGCCGATGTCCTCGGCGACGATCGAGTCGCGCACCCCGATCGCCTGCTGCTTGAGGTTCAGCGCTTTCTGCAGGCTGGAGCGGAAGCCGGTGACCACCACGGTGGTGGTGGGGGTGTCGACGCCGTTCGGCAGGGGCGCCGGCGCCGCGTCGGTGGCGCCCGCGCCGGCCGGCGCCTCGGGGACCTGCTGCGCCAGCGCCAGTGTCGGATATGCGGCGGCCAAAGCCAGCGGCAGCGCCGCGGCAAGTATCTTCTTCTGCATCGTGTCGTCTCCTGACCGCGGACTTCGAGGTCCGCTTGTAATGTCGGGCCGCCGCGCGGTGCACGGTCGGCTGAAGATGAAGCCATGGCTACCCATTGCCGGGATCACTGCGGTCGGCGTGACAACCATGTGGTTACGTTACCATGTGTTGTGTAAATACTCAATGGATTTGAAAAATAGGTTAGATACGGCCTAAGTGGTTGATTCTTCTAAGGTAATCGTGCTCTTGAATACTTTCGTGTGGTATCGTAACCACATGACAGAATAGGGCGAACGAAATGCTCATCCACTTGATCGATTGAAGGAAACCGATGGCCAAAGCCAGCAAACTGAGCGAAGTCGCGCGCCTGGCCGGCGTCGCCCCGATCACCGCCTCGCGCGCGATCCGCGGCACCGGCTACGTGTCCGACGCGGCGCGCGAGCGGATCATGGCGGCCGCGGCCCAGCTGAACTACACGCCGGACATGCTGGCGCGCCGCATGCGCGGCGACAAGAGCAAGCTGATCGGCGTCTTCATGAACAACTATGGCCCAGTGGTGCTGCATGAACTGGTGCGCGCCATCGGCGAAGAGGCGCGCAAGCGCGACTACGATCTCTTGATGTTCAACGCCGACCGCTTCGACAGCCCGGACCGGATGACCACCTGCGCCACGCTCGGCAAGCTGTGCGACGGCCTGCTGCTGCTGCTGCCGACTTCCGACGACCGCTTCCTGGACGTGGTCGAACGCCAGCAACTGAACTGCGCGCTGGTGTTCTTCGATGCGCGCCAGCTGGCGCTGCCCACCATCGTGCTGGAAAACCGCGCCGGCGCGCGCACCGCGGTCGAGCACCTGCTCGGCCTCGGCCACCGCCGGATCGCCTTCATCGCCGGCACCAAGCGCACCGGCCAGAGCGCCGAGCGCGAGCGCGGCTATGCCGAGGCGCTGGCGGCGGCCGGGATCGCGGTCGATCCGGCGCTGGTGGTCGACGGCGCGTTCAACCAGCCGGGCGGCTTCGCCGCCACCCTGCGCCTGCTCGCGCTGGCGACGCCGCCGACCGCCATCTTTGCCGCCAACGACGAGATGGCCTTCGGCGCCATCGACGCCATCGCCAGCCGCGGCCTGAAGGTGCCGGCCGATATATCGGTGGTCGGCTTCGACGATGTCTCGACCGCCAGCCATGTCTTTCCGCGCCTGACCACCATGCACCAGCCCTACCAGGCGCTGGCCGCAAGGGCGGTGCATGAGGTGGTCGAGATGATCGAAGGCCGTCCGCCGGCCGCCGCGCGCATTGCCTTCGCCACCGAGTTGGTGGTGCGCGACTCGACCGGCCCCGCGCCAGTCTAGTTTCGCGATGCGGCGCGCATCCCCCATCGCGCTGTGGCAGGCCGGCACCCTGCGCTACGACAGCCTGGGCGTGTGCGCGCTGGTGGGCTGGCTGCTGGTCGGTGCGCTCGGGATCGCGGTGCGCGAGCGCTGGGCCGGCCCGATCGGCCTGGTCGTGTTGCGCGACCATGGGGCTTCCGACACCGCGGTGGCGATGTTGCTGTCGACCGTGCCGGCGCTGATCAGCCTGTTGGTGGTGCCGGTCGTCGGCATGCGCTCGGACCGCAGCCGCGGGCGCTGGGGACGGCGCCGGCCCTACCTGATGGTGAGCGCGCCGCTGGCCGCGTGCGCGATGCTGTGCGTGGCCCTGGCGCCGGCGCTGGCCGGGGCCACCCACGCGCTGCTGGGATCCTGGTCGCCGGGCCTGCGCGCGCTCGACCTGGCGTACTTCTGCCTGTTCTGGACCCTGTTCGACGCCGCCGCCATGACCACCACGGCCTTGTTCGCCGGGCTGGTGGCCGACGTCGTCCCGTTCGGCCTGGCCGGGCGCTTCTATGCGGCGGTACGGGTGGTGGGCCTGGGCGTGGCGATCGGCTTCAACCTGACCCTGTTCGCGCTGAGCCAGGCGTGGATGGCCGAGATCCTGGTCGCCATCGCGCTGATTTTCGGGCTGACCATCCCCTTGATGTGCCTGATGGTGCGCGAGGGCGACTACCCACCGCCGGCCCCATATTCCGGAACGGGGAAGGGACGGCTGGCGCTGGCGCGCACGCAGCTGCGCGATTGCTGCGCCCAGCGCCGCTACCTGTGGGCGTTCGGCGCCTTCATGCTGGCCGCGGTCACCTTCGTCCCGTTCAATATGTTTTCGTTGCACTATGCGCTCGACCTGGGGCTGTCGAAGGCGCAGCTGGGGGAGCTCACAGCGACCGCCTATGCGGTATCGATCGCCAGCGCCTTCGCCATCGGCTGGCTGGTCGACCGGCGCGGCGCGGTGCCGGTGGCCACGGCCATGATGACGCTGTATGTCGCGATCGCGCTGGCTGGCTGGCTGCTGGTCGACGGCGCCGCCAGCTTTCGCTGGTTCTACGTCGCGCACGTGATCTGCTCCGGCGCCTATTTCACGGCGGCGGCGGCGATGCCGCTGGCGCTGTTCCCGCGCGACGAGTTCGTGCGCTACAACGCGAGCAAGGACATCCTGGTCGCCTTCGCCAATATCGTGGTCGGCAGCTGCATCGGGCCGCTGCTCGACCATTCCGGCCACGACTACCGCCTGACGCTGGGCAGCGCGGTGCTGTTCTCGCTGCTGGCGCTGGCCTGCCTCGGCAAGCTGCTGGTCGTGCACCCGGCGCCGGCGCCGCTGCCGGACGCCGCGCGGCATCATGCCTGAGCGGCAGGGCGGCGGACAGCCGGTCCATGCTTTTCCAGCAGCTGCGCGCACAGCGCGCCGATGTCCTGTTCGCCGTTGGCGCGCACGGTGGCGCGGGCCGCTTCGCGCAGCGCGCAATCGACGATGTGGTCGCCCAGCGCGCGGTAGCTCTCGAACTGCGCCTCGTCGAACCACTGGTCGGCGATGCTCTCGTGCGGGTAGTCGGGATGCAGCTTGCGGTAGTTGAGCAGGTCGGCGTTCTCGCTGCCGACGATGGCCGGCTTCACGTACAGCAGCACGCCATCGGGCGCGCCGCGGTCGGCCTGGCTGTAGCGGATGTGGCCCGCCGCGCAGCTCGCGCCGCACATGCCGCTGTCGCCCAGCGCCGCCAGGCGCGAGACGTCGAGGTCGATCCGCACGTGGAGGTCGGTGGCGCAGCGCCGGATCGCATTGCCCAGGTCTTCGAAGGCGAGGTAGCGGTCGCTGCCGACATCGACCGCGATCACCAGCCGGCAGCGGCGCCGCACCAGCTCGTAGATGCCGAGGTTGTCGAAGTGGCCGCCGTCTGTCAGGTGCACGTAGGCGGCGTCGGCGTCGAGCTGGCCGAACAGCTCGGACAGGAGACTGAACAGGCCGATCGGCGGCGAGGCGCTGGTCCAGGCGCGGCGCGCCGGATTCGGGCACCAGCGCCCCAGGCGCACATTGAACATCGTCATCAGGAAGTTCAGCGGCGGCGACGAGTGCGCGCCCATGTTCGGGCTGGCCGCCGCGCCGGACAGCGCCACCGCCATCCCGAGCCGCACGCCGGCATCGTCGTCCAGCCCCACGCCGGAGCGCGAGGCGTATTGTTCGGTCGGCCGGTAGCAGCCGGAGGCCGAGGCCAACGGCTGCTCGTAGCCGCACCAGCGCGGCGTGAACGCGAACGAGGCGGTGCGCCGCGTCTGCCAGGCCAGCTCGTGGCCGCCGACCAGGTTCAGCGCGGTGTTGACGATCGGGTAGGGCCGTCCGTAGCGCAGTTCGGCCAGCAGCATGTCGTCGTTCGGATCGAAGCCGGTGAACGGGTGCGGGCGGCGCGCGCGGTTGCCGGCGCCGAACCAGGCGCGCACCACCCGGTTGCGGTACAGCATATACAGCGAAAACTTGTTGATGTCGACCCGCCAGCCGAGCAGCAGGGCCGCGCCCAGGAAGCCGCCGAAGGCCAGCAGCAGGGTCGTGCCGCTGGTAGCGAGGGTGGCGTCGGCATGGGCGCGCAGCACGCAGGCCAGTTGCGCGCCGGGGCAGTCGACCTTGGGCAGGGCGACCGTGGCCTGCACCAGGCTGCTCAGCAGGGCGAAGATCCCGACCGTGAACACGTACGGGGCGAGGCGCGCCACCAGTTCGAGCTTCGGGTCCGGGCCGCTCCTCGCGCCGGTCGCCATGCTGCTGCCGGCCCTGAGCCCGAAGGCGGTCATGGCCAGCCAGCCGAGCAGGGTGCCGAGGTTGGTCCAGGGTTCGTAGGTGAGCCAGGCCCAGTGCAGGAGCGGCGCGAAGAAGAAGCAGACGCCGTACACGGCCAGCCAGGCCAGGGCGAAGATCGCGGTCCAGGCGCCTTGCCGGCTCCACCATTCGCGGCTGGCATCGCTGTACGGGCGGCCGACCAGGCCGATCATGAGGGTCATGGTGGCGGTGAACAGCGCCATCATCAGCGGCATGCCGAAGGTGGCCAGTGCGATCGAATTGTTCAGTACCGGATGCGCCACCGGATCGGGCAGCAGGGCGATCCCGGCCAGCAGCAGCACGGTGCCGAGCGTGAGCGCGCCCATCGCGCACAGGAAGTGCGACAGGCCTTCGCCCAGTTCGGCGCGCGACAGGTCGCGCAGCGGCGGATCGGCGTGCAGCCGGGTGTAGATGGCCAGCCAGCCGGCCAGCAGCAGCAGCAGGGCGACCGTCCCGCACAGCAGCAGCGACAGGCTGGCCGCGTCGGCCGGCAGCAGCGCCACGATCTCGGGCGCGAAGGCGCGGCCGGCTTCGAGCAGCACCAGCAGCACGCTGGCTCCGCCGGCCGCGCACACCGTATAGCCGGTGCGCCGGTAGGGGCTGGAGCGGTCGTGGGCCAGGTACCAGCCGCAGGCCCAGACGATGAAATACACCAGGCCCGGCGCCAGCAGCCAGTGCCAGCGACCTGCGAGCTGGCTGGGGAAGAAGGTCGCGGGCGGCGCGCCGCCGTGGCGCCACAGCCCCAGGCTGCCGAGGAAGCCTGCCAGCAGCAGGGGCAGGTTGATGCACCACAGGACCGCGCCCTGGGACAGCGGAAAGCGGCGCAGGCCGCGCGAGCTTTCCGGCTTGCTCGAGATCGACAGGGCGATGCAGAACACGGCGAACAGGAACAGCAGCACGCCCAGGATCCAGGCGATGTCGGCCAGGTGCGACCAGGGCCCGCCTGGCGTCACCACCCGGTGCACGGCCCACACGGCGAAGCGCGGCAGCAGCAGCAGGGCGCACATCCAGGCCACCAGCATGGCCAGGTTCAGGCCCGTGTTGCGCACATAGGTGCCGAGCAGGGTCCAGGTGTCGGCGCTGAACATGCCGCCCTGCGGCGACAGGTAGTTGCTGTACTGGCGCAGGAAGCGCAGCTCGGGCGCCTCGACGCTGCCGGCCTGCGGCGCCAGCATGCTTTCCACCCTGGCGATGTCGCCGCCGCTGGCGTGCAGGCACCTGGACAGCCAGCCGCCGACGAAGCCGCCGCCGGACACGGTGGACAGGTAGTCGACATGGCGCAGCAGGCCGCAGCGCGCCAGCGCCTGCAGGGCGCCCAGGCTGAAGGTGGCGCTGCGCACGCCGCCGCCGGACAGGGCGACGCCGGTCAGCATGCCGTGGTGGGCGCGCTCGAGCAGGCGCTCGCGGTCGGGCGGCAGGGCGGCGTCGAGCGCGTCGGCGCGCGCCTCGGCCTCGGGACGCAGCATATCGAGTTCGTCGCGCAGCACTTCGCCGAACAGGTGGCCGGCGCCGGCGTCGAGGCAGCGCAGCAGTTCGGGGTCGATCCTGTCCGCCGCGGGCAGGCCGTGGCGCTTGCGCAGCAGGGCGAAGGCGTCCTGCAGTTCGGCGACCGTGCGCGCGCCGGGCGGCGGGTCGCAGCCGGCGGCGGCGAGCTTGCGGCGCAGGTCGTCGACCTGCGAGGAGGTCAGGTGGGTCAGGTCGCTCGGCAACATGGCGCTCGCTCCGGCTGGACGGGGAGCGGCCCGACAGGCCGGGCCGCCGGGTCAGTTCAGCACGGTTCGGAGGGAGGCGCCAGCGTTCACATCAAGCAGCCGGCGTGCGGGCTCAGCTTTTGTCGGTCTTGCCGCGCGTGCCGCGCCGGGTGGGGGCCGGATTGCCGTTGCCATGCTCGGCGCCGGCGTCGGGGCGTTCCGCGGCGGGTGGCTTGCCGGAGGCGTCATCCGCCGCAGCGGCGGGCTTGTCCGGGGTGGCGCCCTCGGGCGGCATGGCGCTGGCCACCGCCTGGCGGAACTGGTCTTGCAGCAGGTTCCACCATGCGACCGCGGCCGGCATCGCGGCTGCCGTCGCATCGTGCGCGTCGGCGCCGGCGGGCGCCGATGCCGGGGCCTCGGGTGGCGCCGGCGGTGCGGCCGCGGCCGGGGCAGCCGGCTGCGCCGCCTGGGCGAAGAACTGGGCGAACGGCGCCATGGCGGCGTCGCTGGCGGCGCCGGTCTGGCTCATGGCCTGGGCCATGCTGTCGCCCATCGCCTTGAGCGTGGCCAGGGTGCCGCGCTGGATTTCCAGCGCCTGGATCGAGCCGCGCAGCATGCCCATATTGAGGTTGAGCCAGGACTCGACCGCCTTCAGGTCGGCGATCTTCTTGTCGAGGTCTTCGACCGACAGGCCGGCACCCGGCATCGGCATGCCGCCCATGCCGCCCATGCCGGGCATGGCGCCGGGGATGTTCATGCCACCCCACAGGTTCTTGACGAATTCCAGCGTATCGGTCATTCCGGGCATGGGCTGATTCAGCATGGTGGCGGGCCTCCGTTAATAGTCCGGCAAGCGTAGCAGATTAAGCCGGCCGGGGCCATCCGCCGACAGGCGGTGCTAACTGTTGACGAGGGCATCCCAGCCCAGCATGGCGATGCGCGCCACCGCTTCCAGCTCGGCGCGGCCGACGCCGTCGCGCGCCTGGATCGACATGCCGTTCTGGACCAGGTGGGCGAAACGGGCCAGCGCATCGAGATCGACCGAGGGGGCAAGGTCGCCGTCCGCGACGCCCTGTTCGAGGCGCGCCTTCACGCGCGCCAGGCCGGCGGCGCGCCCCGAGCGCACCAGTTCGCCCAGTTCCTGGTTGCCTTCGCTACCGACCGCGGACAGCGTCACCATGCAGCCGAGCGGCACGTCGCCGGCGCCGCCGGTCAGCAGCCGGGCAGAATCGAGCAACCAGCCCTCGATCGCCGCGCGCGCGGTTGTGCCTTCATTGAATTTTTGCCAGCCGATCGGGCCGAAGCAGTCGGCGTAATGGTTCAGGGTTTCGGCATACAGCGCTTCCTTGGAACCGAAGGCGGCGTACAGGCTCGGCGCGGCGATGCCCATGGCCTGGGTGAGGTCGGCCATCGAGGTCGCCGCATAGCCTTTTTGCCAGAACAGGCGCATGGCCTGGGCCAGGGCGGCGTCGCGGTCGAAGGCGCGCGGCCGCCCGCGTGCGCGTGCGGCGCCTGGCGTGCCGGCTGGGTCGGGGCGGTCGGGTGTCTGCATCGGCACAGTATACGTCCACGCCGGTCAAATAATATATATCGATCGCTACAAAAACCTGTTGACAGCGCCGTGCTTGGCTCCTACCATTTGTGTATCGATCACTAAACAAAGGAATGTCATGACCGATTTACAAGGAAAACGCGCCATCGTGACCGGCGCCTCGCGCGGCATCGGCGCCGCCATCGCGACCGTGCTGGCCGAGCAGGGGGCCGACGTGGCGATCACCTACGAGCGCTCGGCCGAGCGCGCGCAGGAAGTCGTGCGGACCATCGAAGCCCTGGGCCGCAAGGCGGTCGCGATCCAGGCCGACAGCGCCGATCCGGCGGCGATCCGGCGCGCCGTCGACGAGGCGGCGCGGACGCTGGGCGGCCTCGACATCCTGGTCAACAACGCCGCCATCGCCCGCTATGCGCCGATCGCCGACATCGCGGTGGACGATATCGACGCCCTGCTGGCCGTGAACATCCGCGGGCCGATCCTGGCGGCGCAGGCGGCGATCCCGCACCTGGGCCAGGGCGGACGCATCGTCAATATCGGTTCGGCCGGCGCCGACCGCATCGTGGGCGACGGCGCGACCGTGTATTTCCTGACCAAGGCCGCGCTCAAGACCTTCACCAGCGGCCTGGCGCGCGAACTGGGCGCGCTCGACATCACCGTCAACCTGGTGCAGCCCGGTTCGACCGATACCGAGATGAACCCGGCAAACGGCGAGTTCGCCGAGTTCCAGAAGTCGCTCACGCCGCTGGGCCGCTTCGGCAATCCGCGCGACGTGGCGGCGGCGGTGGCCTTCCTGGCCAGTCCCGCGGCGCGCCAGGTCACCGGCGCCGTCCTCAATGTCGACGGCGGGGCGACCACCTGATCAGCCCTGCGCGGTGCGGATCGTCGGCGTCACCGACATGCCGGCGCGCAATTTGGACGCCGCGGCCTGGCCGGGAACGATGGCGATGCGCACCGGCAGGCGCTGGACGATCTTGGTGAAGTTGCCGGTGGCGTTGTATGGTGCGATGGCCGAGTAGCTGGCGCCGCTGGCCGGCCCCAGGCTGTCCACGCTGCCCTTCAACACCACGCCGGGCAGGGCGTCGACTTCGATGTCCACCGGCTGGCCGGGCGCCACCCGCGCCAGCTGCGTCTCGCGGAAATTGGCGGTGATATAAACCGCGTCGAGCGGGACGATGGCCAGCAGCGGCTTGCCCGGATTGACCCAGGCCCCGACCCGCACCGCCTTCTGGCCGACGGTGCCGGCGACCGGCGCCACGATGCGGGTGTACGACAGCTTCAGTTCCGCCGCCGCCTGCGCCGCCCTGGCCTGGAGCAGCGCGGCGCGCGCCTTTTCCAGGTCCGCTCCCAGGATGACGACCACCTGGCGCGCCGCCTGCAGCGCGGCCCGGCTCCGGTCGCGGGTGGCCGCCTGGACGCCGAACTGCATCTCGGCCTGTTGCAGCGCCTGGACCGACCCCGAGCCGTCGCTGGCCAGGTTGCGGTAGCGCGCCTGGTTGACGTTGGCCAGCTTGAGGGAGGCCTCGTCCGCCGCCAGCACGGCCTGCGCCTGGCGGATCGCATTTTGCTGCTGCGCCAGGTGGGCTTCCAGGCTGGCGATGCCGGCCTGCGCGCTCGCCACCTGCGCCTTCGCGGCATCCAGCGCGACCACGAAGTCGCGGTCGTCGATGGTGGCCAGCAGCGCGCCGCGCTCGACCACCTGGTTGTCGCGCACGTGGACCGTCTCGATGATGCCCGCCACCTCGGGCGCCACCGTGGTGAAGTCGACCTGCACGTAGGCGTGGTCGGTGGACTGGGTCGCGCCGCCCGATTCGGGCGCGTTGAGGTAGTACAGGGCGCCGGCCGCCGCGGCGAGCAGCAGCACGGCGCTGGCGATGCGGGCTTGTTTGGGAAGTGCCATGATGGTCATCCAGGGTGATGGGTTGGAATGGTCGGCGCGGGGATATGGGTGAGGCGCAGCACCAGGGGAATCAGGAGCAGGGCCAGCACGCCCAGCACGCGGTAGGCGTCGGCGACCGACAGCACCAGCGCCTGCTGGCCGACGATGCCGGCCAGCGCCATCGGGTCCGGCATGCCCGGGTCATTCGCCAGGGCGGCGTGGTCGATCAGCACGTCGGCGTGGAAGCGCCCGCGCACCGTCATCAGCTGGCCCACCACCGCCGCGCCGACCAGCGAGCCGAAGGCGCGCAGCGTGTTGACCGCGCCCGAGACATACGGCCCCTCGGGCGGCTGGACCACGCTGGTGATCAGGAACAGCATGGACACCACCGCCATCGGCTGGCCCAGCGCCTGCAGCGTCTGGGCCAGGACGAACTGTTCGCGGTTCCAGTCCGGCGTGAGGCCGGCGCCGACGTAGCAGGCCAGCGCGATCAGGGCCAGGCCCAGTGCGAACACCACCCGCGCATCGACCCAGCGCCGGTACAGCAGCATGGCCACGGCCGGGCCCAGCACCAGTTGCGGCAGCGCCACCACCAGGCCGGTCGAGGCCAGCTGGAGCGGCCGGTAGTCGTGCAGCCGCGCCAGGTGCGTCGACGGCAGCAGCGCGGCCGACATCAGCACCACCAGCAGCAGCAGGAAGGCGGTGAAGCCGAGCGCCAGGTTGCGCCGGCCCAGGATCTGCAGCTTGATGAAGGGCGACGGATGGTGCCATTCGCTGAGCAGGTAGACCGCCAGCAGCGCGCAGCCGGCGATGGCCGCGGCATTGATCAGCGGCGAATGGAACCAGTCCAGGCGCACGCCCTGGTCGAGCACCAGCGCCAGCAGGCCGAGCGCCGGCACGCCGCACGCCATCCCGAACCAGTTGGCCTGGCCGAAGCGCTCCGGCTGGACCGGCTCGCGCGGCAGGCCCCAACCGATCAACAGCCCGGCCAGCGCCGCCAGCGGCACGCTCTGCCAGTAGATCCAGCGCCAGTCGGCCAGGGCGTCGGTCCAGCTGCCGGCCAGCCAGGTCGAGAGATTGGGGGCGAAGGTGGCGGTCATGGCATACAGCGCCAGCCCGTACAGGCGCACCGGGGGCGGCAGAAATTTGAGCGCCGCCATCATCAGGATCGGGATCATGGTGCCGCTGGCCACGCCCTGCGCGAAGCGCAGCACGAGCAGCAGGTCGAGGTCGCGCACGAAGGGCAACAACGCCGCCAGCACGGCGCAGGTGGCCAGCATCCACAGTTCGAAACGCCGCACCGACAGGGTGATGGCGAACCAGGCCGCGAACGGCATGGCGATCAGTTCCCCGGCGTTGTACACGGTCGACAGCCAGGACGCGTCGTCGAAGCCGAAGCCGCCGGCGCCGCGCAGGTCGGCCAGCGCCAGCGCGCCGACCCGGTTGTTCAGCCCCGCCATCATGGCCGCGATGAAGATGCCGAGCAGGCCGGCCAGCGGCCGCTTCGAGGCTGCGCCGGTGCTCATGGCCGGCTTTCCGCGTCAAACGTCCAGCCGCCGCCGAGCGCCTTGTACAGGTTGACCAGGGTGAGCGTGGCATTGGTGGCGCTGGCATTCAGGCTGGTCTGGCTGGCCAGCAGCTGGCGCTGGGCGGTCAGCACGCCGATATAGTCGGCGGCGCCCTCCTGGTAGGCACGTTCGGCGGCGTGCAGCGCCTGCCGGTTCTGCTCGAAGGCGATGGTCAGCTCGGCGTGCCGGCCGCGCTGGGCGGCGAGGGCGTCGAGCGCATCGTCGACTTCGTGCCAGGCGCGCAAGACTGTCTGGCGGTAGGCGATGGCGGCCGCCTTCTGGCCGGCTTCGCTCAGGGCCAGGCGCTGTTTGATGCGCCCGCCCTCGAACAGCGGCAGGTAGACCGTCGGGCCAACCGAGAAAAAGCGCGAATCCCAGCCGGCCAGGTCGCCGCTCTCGAAGGCTTCGAAGCCGAAGCGTCCGCGCAAGCCGATGCGCGGATAGAAATCGGCCTTCGCCACGCCGATCGCCGCCGTCGCCGCATGCAGCTGCGCTTCGGCGCGCAGGATATCGGGACGGCGCCGCGCGAGTTCCGAGGGCAGGCCGACCGGCAGGCTGGCCGGCAGCGAAGGCAGGGGCATGGCGGCGCGCAGTTCGGTGTCGAGCGCGCGCGGCGCCTCGCCCAGCAGCAGGGCCAGCGCATTGAGCAGGGCGTTGCGGCGCTGGACCAGGTCGGGGATGGTGCTGTTGACGGTGGCCAGCTGGGCGCGCGCGGCGGCGCTGTCGAAGCGCGTCGCCACGCCGTGGCGTTCGCGGTTGTCGGCCAGGCGCAGCAGCCTTTCGGCCACCGCCTGGTTGTCGCGCGCGATGTCGAGCTGGGCCTGGGTGCCGCGCAGCTGCAGGTAGGTGCGCGCGATGTCGGCGGCCAGGGCCACGCGCACCGCCTCGCGGTCGTAGTTGGATGCGTCGAGCAGCGCGGCCGCGCCTTCACGCGCGCGCCGGGCGCGGCCCCACAAGTCGATCTCCCAACTGGCATCGAAGGCCAGTTGCCAGAAGTCGCTGGGGCTGGACGGCGCGCCGAGGGCGGCGAACTTGCCGTGTTCGCTCAATCCCTCGCGCGCATAGCTGGCGCCGAGGCCGACCGTGGGCAGCAACTGCGAGGCGGCGATCCCCAACTGCGCGCGGCTTTGTTCGATGCGCACCAGGGCGGCTTGCAATTCGAGGTTGCCGCCCTGCGCGCGCTCCTGCAGGCCGGCCAGCACCGGGTCGTCGAGCAGGCGCCACCACTGGGCGGGCACGGCCGCGGATGAAACCGGCGCGCCGTCCGCATGATCGGGCCGGGATTGCAGCTGCACGGCCTGCAGCGCGTCCGCGGGCCGCGCGAAATCGGGGCCGACGCTGCAGCCGGCCAGCAGCGCGCCTGCTGCGATGGTGACTAGCCACGGTTTCATGATGGCGTGGCCTGGCGCGCGATCATGGAACCGCGGCTGAGCCAATTGAAGAAACGGGTTGGCGCCGTGAGCGCACCGGCGCCCGTCACCAGCGAGCGGTCATCGAGTTCGCTGCCGAAGTAGCGCGCATGCACGTCGGCCCGGACCTGGCGTGGGTCGCCGCGCGCGGCCAGCAGCTTGCGTCCCAGTTCGTCGAGGGGAAAGCGATCGGGCCCGCCCACTTCGACGATGCCGTTCAGCGGCGCCCCGACGGCCAGGTCGGCCAGCACCGCGCTCACGTCGTCGGCGGCGACCGGCTGGATCAGGGCCGGCGACAGGTGGATGCCCCTATCCGCCTCGCCGGCATCGACGATGCCGCCGATGAACTCGAAGAACTGCGTGGCGCGCAGGATGGTGTAAGGCAGGCGCGAGGCCCTGACCAGTTCTTCCTGGGCCAGCTTGGCGCGAAAATAACCGTTGTCCGGCAGCCGGTCGACGCCGACGATGGACAGCACGACGTGGTGCTCGACGCCGGCCGCGGCGGCCGCCGCCAGCACGTTGCGGGTCGAGGCCTGGAAGAATTCCCTCACCTCTGCCGGGGCGAACGACGGCGAGTTGGCCACGTCGACCACCACCTGGGCCCCGGCCAGGGCGCTTGCCAGGCCTTCGCCGGTGACGGTATTTACCCCTTTGGAGGGAGATGCCACCACCAGCTCATGACCATTCCGGCTCAGCCGATCTACAATATTTGCTCCGATCAGGCCAGTGCCGCCGATAACCACGATTTTCATGTCCCGCTCCTCGATTCAATGTCGATCCTGGCGATCGATCCATGCAGTATCCTTGCCGTCCGGACGCAAGTCCTTGCCGCGGCCTTGGATTTGCCTTGGATTTCGCTTGGGTTTCCGTCCACACCGGCCGGAGAGCGGACCATGCTGATCGCCTTCGAGGATTGCGTGCTCGACCTGGACCGGCGCGAACTGCTGCGTGCATCCACGGTCGTGCCCACGGCGCCCCAGGTGTTCGACCTGCTGGCCTACCTGGCGCGCTGCCATGAGCGGGTGGTCAGCCGCGACGAGCTGGTGGATACCATCTGGGCCGGCCGCATCGTGTCGGAATCGACCCTGGCCAGCCACGTCAATGCGGTGCGCAAGGCGGTCGGCGACTGCGGCAAGGAGCAGCGCGTGATCCGTACGGTGGCGCGCAAGGGTTTCCGTTTCGTCGCCGGGGTGCGCGAAGTGGCTTCCGCGGAGATGGCGGAGACGGCGTCCGCCACGCCCGCGCTGCCTTCGAAGCCGTCGATCGCGGTGCTGCCTTTCGTGAACCTGAGCGGCGACCCGCAGCAGGACTACCTGGCCGACGGCGTGGTCGAGGACATCATCGCGGCGCTGTCGCGCCACCGCTGGCTGTTCGTGGTGGCCCGCAACTCGAGTTTTACCTATAAAGGCCGCATCCTCGACATCAAGCAGGTGGGGCGCGAGCTGGGCGTGCGCTATGTGCTGGAGGGTAGCTGGCGCAAGGCGAACGACCGGGTGCGCATCACCGGCCAGCTGATCGACGCCACCACCGGCGCCCACCACTGGGCCGGCCGCGCCGAGGGCGTGCTGGGGGATATCTTCGAACTGCAGGACCGCATCACCGAGAGCGTGATCGGCGCGGTGGCGCCGGAACTGGAGCGGGCCGAGATCGAACGCGCGCGCCACAAGCCCACCGACAGCCTGGACGCCTACGACTACTACCTGCGCGGCGTGGCCGAACTGCATGAGGCCAGCCGCGAAACCAGCGAGCGGGGACTGGCCTTCTTCCACCAGGCGATTGCGGCCGACCCCGGGTTCGCCTCGGCCCATGCGATGGCCGCCTGGTGCCACGCCTGGCGCAAGGCGAATGGCTGGATGGCGGACGGCGCCGAGGTGCAGGAGGCGGTGCGGCTGGCGCGGCGCGCGGTGGAGCTCGACAAGGGCGACGCCGTCGCCCTGACCCGCGCCGGCCACGTGCTGGGCTACCTGGCCGGCGACATCCACGCCGGCATCGGCTTGCTGGACAAGGCCCTGGTGCTCAATCCCAACCTGGCGGCGGCGCGCTACCTGGGCGGCTACCTGCGGCTGTGGCAGGGCGATACCGCGGCCGCCATGGCCCACCTCGGGCGCGCCATGCGCCTGAGCCCTCTCGACCCGGAGCTGTACCGGATGCAGGCCGGGATGGCGATGGCGCACCTGTTCGACCGCCAGTTCGACGCCGCCTCGGTATGGGCCGAGGCGGCGCGGCGCGATTTTCCCGGCTTCCTGCTGGCCGCCGTCGCCCAGGCGGCCAGCCATGCGCTCGCCGGCCGCCTGCCTGACGCGCGGCGCGCGCTGGACCACGTGCGCGAGCTCGACCCCGGCCTGCGCCTGTCGGCCGTCGCCGCCTGGCTGCCGATCCGCCGGCCGGAGCACCTGTCGGTCCTGCTGGAGGGGCTGGAGCGGGCCGGGCTGCCGCATTGAGGACAAGGACACGGCACCGTCGTGCAGGCATTGCCACGCCCGCGCTACACTAGCGGTATGCAATCCGCACCGATTCTTCTTCCGCGTCGCCGCCGGTTGTTGCCGGTCGCGCTGGTCGTATTGCTGCACTGGATCGTGCTGAGCGTGCTGCTCGACGTGAACCTGGAACTGCCGCGCCACGATCCCGGCGAGGGTGGGGCGGCGACCATCCTGGCGCAAGTCTTGCCGGCCGCCGTGCCGCCACCGCCGCCGCCGCCCGCGCCCCTGCCGGTGCCGCAGTCCGAGCCGCCGCCGCTGCCCGTGATTCCGCCCTTGCCCGTCGAACTCGGCCTGCCGGCGGAGGTGGGCGGCATTGCCCCGGCCAGCGCGCCGGGTGCGACCGACGGCGTGCCCGAAGGGACCGGTACCGAGCTGGTGGCGCCCACGCCCGCGCCGGTGGAAGCGCCGCCGCCGGCGCCGCCGCCGGATATGCCTGCGCCATCGCCCGAACCCGCCGCCCCGGCAGTGCCGGAACTACGCCGCTACACGGTCGACATGCCGCCCTCGGCCACGATCACGCTCGACGTCGCCCGCACGGATAAGGACGGCACCCAGTGGTCGGGCGAGGCCGTGCTGGACTGGCAACTGAACGAAGACACCTACAAGATCAAGGTTGAAGCCGGCATCCGCGTCGTGTTTACGCGGGTCAACCTGGTGGTATTGACGAGCGAGGGCGCCGTGGCCGCCACCGGTTTCGCGCCGATCAAGATGACGGAAAAGCGGCGCGGCCGCTCGCTGACGGCGACCCATTTCGACTGGGGCGGCAACAAACTGACGTTTTCCGCCTCACAAGCGGCCTATCCGCTGGTGCCCGGCGCCCAGGACAAGGCCAGCATCCCGCTGCAACTGTCGGCGATCGCGCGTGGTGACTCCAAGCAATTGAGCGGCGAAATAGACATCTTTGTCGGCGAAGACCGCGACGCCACCGTTTACCGGTTCAAGGTGGTGGGCCAGGAAGAGATCGACACCAGGCTCGGCAAGTTGCAAACCTGGCACCTGACCCGTCCGCCGCTGCCCGGCTCGTACAAGTCGACGCTCGACATCTGGCTGGCCCCGCAACACGGCTGGTATCCGGTGCGGATTCGCAATACGGAAGCCAATGGAGCAGTAACCACGCAAACAGTGAATAATATCGACTTGAATCATTCAGGATCTTGATATGCGTCTAAGCAATATTCGAAAAGCCGGCGTGGCGTTCACGCTGGCCCTCGCCCTGGGCAGCACCACCGCCCAGGCCGCCAATCCCGCGCATCCCGTCATCAAGCGCGCCTTCGAATTGCCGCCATCGGCCGACCTGCACTATGACCTGAGCGCGCGCCAGCGCGGCCTGTCGCTCAAGGGCGACGCCACCGTCGCCTGGCGCGCCGGCGACGGCAAATACGATGTGCAGGTCGCATCGCGCGTGGCCATCCTCGGCACCCTGCTGGACAACCGCAGCCAGGGGACGATCGACGAGTTCGGCCTGGCGCCGGCCGAGTTCTCCGAAAAACGCCTGCGCAAGGACCCGACCTCGATCGCCTTCGACCGCGGCGATAAGGTGATGAGCTTCTCCGAGGGCGAAAAAACCTATCCGCTCAAGGGCGGCGAGCAGGATCGGGTATCGATCACCTGGCAACTGGCCGCGGTGGCGCGCGCCGCCGGCGACAGGTTCAAGCCGGGCTCGGAATGGCCCTTCTTCGTGGCCGGCCGCAGCAGCGCCGAAGCCTGGACCTTCAAGGTGGTCAAGCGCGAAAAGGTCAATACCGGCCTGGGCCAGGTCGATGCCGTGCTGGTCAGCCGCGAAGCCCTGCCGGACAGCCGCGACCAGAGCATCGAGGTGTGGCTGGCGCCCGAGCACGAGTGGTATCCGGTCAAGATCCGCTTCACGGAAGGCGACAAGGAAACCATCGAACAGACGCTCAAGAGTATTGCAAAACCGTAAGTCTCAAGTGTGTCTTTCCTGCAATTGCTAGCCCCCGGTCGGGGCCGGCAATCGCGGAATGACGGGTCCAGCCTGTTATACTGACGCCCCCGCGACGCCGGTCGGGCCTGTCAATACACCCGTGTCAATATTGTCAATATTGACCATCCAGGCCCGTCCCGACCGCGCACGAGAGACTGGTAACAACGATGATCGATCCACAAGCCGGCGCGTCCCTCGCTGCCGACTCCCCGGCGCTGGCGCCGGAACTTGATCCGCTGCAGGCACACTTCCAGGAAGGCATCGCTCCCGACGAAATCGAGCAAGTCTTCCACCTCAAGCGTGCCCAGCCGATGCTGTCGGCCTTCACGGCCCTGTTCCACGGCACCCAGGATGGCGTGCTGGTGCGTCTGCTCGTCCTGCGCGAACTGGCGGGCGATACTGCCACGTCGGCATTCTCGCGCGCCGACATCAACCAGAAGCTGGCCTACCTGATCCCCGAGAGCCTGGAAACGGTGCTGAACCGCCTGCGCGGCCACGGCCTGCTGGCCTGGGACGCCCCGGCTGCCGTGTACCGCATCACGCCGCTGGCGCGCAACGTCCTGTCCGCGCTCGAAACCCTGCTGGCGCTGGGCAAGCCGGAAGACGACGATGCCGAGATGGGCTTCCTGCTGTCGCAGGTGGCCGGCGCCCAGGCGGTCGGCGGCGTCACCGTCGACCAGCTGAAGCACCTGCTGGGCCGCCTGATCGAACTGACCGAGGAATTCCGCGACGCGATCGCCTCCGGCTCCGAATTCCGCCTGCGTACTTCGCAGGCCAAGTGGCATATGGCCTGCGACTGGGTGGAGAAGGGTTCGGTCATCCTGCGCGCCATCACCTCGGACGAGCGGGCCGACAGCGCCACCCACCGCGCGGCCCAGGCCATCGGCCGGGCCCAGAGCGCGCTCTTGAACATGCAGGGCATGTTCTCGCGCGCCCTGAACCAGATCGAGCGCCAGCGCGTGCACCTGGGCCAGTCCGGCCTGTCGACCACCGACGTCAAGCGCTGGCTGCTGGCCCACGAGGACCTGGCCAGCCTGGCGGCCGACGCCATCGACCGCCCGGTGACCCCGCTGTTCGCCACCCCGGCCGAGATGATCGACGTGGCCGAGACCGAGTTGCTGGCCGAGCGCGTGATCTCGACCGGCCCCAAGGGCCTGCCGAGCGGCCAGGATGCGCCGCTGACGATCAACGACAACCCGGCCATGATGGTCGAGCTGAACGACTGGATCAACAAGCTGGCCGACTTCGCCAACCTGGGCAACTTCCCCGAATTTTCGGACGTCGGGCCGCGCAAGGTGCAGCTGCACGAGTCCCTGCTGCCGGCCAGCTTTGCCCTGGCGTCCTACCGCGCTTCGCTGCTGCCGCTGCTGGGCGACGCGTCCGAGGCCAGCCTGCAGGGCGCGACCGCCGACCTGGCGCGCCTGCCGCTTACCTTCGAGGCCCGGGACGAGATGATCGCCCTGGACGACCCGGAAGTGGCGGCCATGTCGATCGCGACCCTCTCCATCAATCTAGATCTCCCTTCGGACGGCACGCCCAATGAATGACGATGCACAAATCCTGATCGCGCGCCTGCTGACCCACCAGACCCTGCGCCGCGACGACAAGATGGTCAAGCGCGCGCTGTCGGACGACCAGTTCCGCGCCGAAGTCGACAAGCGCCTGCTCGAATCGGGCCTGAAACTGCTCGACAACGTGTATGCCGACCACGTGACCGTGGCCCTGCACCGCAACGTCGAGCCGAAGATCTTCGGCGCCAAGGACATCTGGCAGAACAATAACTTCGGCCTGACCCGCGACGGCGTGGCCCTCTTGGTGGTGCTGTGGGCCCAGATCATCCTGCCCAAGCGCGAACGCCAGGAAACCCACACCACGGTGGACGACGACCAGAACGATATGTTCGAGAAGGAGACGCCGATCCCGCGCGCCGAGGATGCCTCGATCGGCATCTCGTACACCGCACTGCTGTCGGACTTCGGCGACAAGCTGGGCAAGAAGACCCGCATGGACATGAACCTGGGCGTGCTGTCCAAGCTGGGCTTCATCGAACGGCGCGGCGACGTGATCCTGGAAGGCCCGCTGCTGGACCTGATGATGGACACCGACGTGCTCAAGGAGCGCATCATCAATGGCGCACTGTCCGAAGTCTTCAAGCGCGCGCCGCTGGCGGCCGCGCCGCGCAAGGTGGCCGTCGATACCGAAGCAGCCAATGATGCAATCGTGGTCGAGCAGTCCGACGATGCCCCCGACACCCCGAACTGAGATAGCCGATGTTCCACATTAAATCACTCGAACTGGTCCACTGGGATTACTGGCAGCGGATCAAGAACATCCCGCTGGACGCCAAGATCATCACGATCGCCGGCCAGAACGGCTCGGGCAAGACCACGCTTCTCGACGCGATGCGCACCCTGTTCGGCCTCGATTGCTCGATGGGGCGCACCTACAAGCACTATGCGCGCCACTCGGGCCAGCAAAGCGCCTGGCTGCGCGCCGTGGTCGACAACAAGCCGATCGGACGCCAGCTGTCGAACCGCCCGTTCCGCCATTCCGGCTTCTTCTCGGACGACGAAGTGACCCTGTTCTGCCAGGTGCAGAAGAACGGCGGCGACTGGAAGCGCCAGTACCTGATGCGACCCGGTAACGTCGAGATCGAGGAAGTGACCGAGGCCACCGACTGGCTGGGCGTCGAGAATTACAGGAAGAGACTGGCATCAGCGGGCCTGTCGCCGGCCATGTCGAAGGTGCTGGCGCTGGAGCAGGGCGAGACCGATAAACTGTGCGAATACGCGCCGCGCCAGTTGCTGGACCTGGTGTTCCAGGTCTTCGGCGACAAGGAAGTGCTGGACGCCTACGACGAAGCCAAGCGTCACCAGCGCGATACCGAGGTCGAGCTGAAGCGCTTCGAGACCGAACTGGAGACCTCGCGCACCAACCTGGAGGGCCTGCGCCTGCGCGTGGCCAACCACCACCAATGGTCCGACCTGAACAAGGAAAAGCGCGCGCTGCAGGAAGAAGTGCTGCCGGCGCTGCAATACCATGAGGCGCGCGAAAAAGCCGCCAATAACAGCCGCATGCTGCGCGAGGCGAAGAAGCCGCTGGTGCAGGCCGACGGCCAGCTCGCCGAAAAGCGCAGCCAGTTGGCGGCACAGCAGCGCGCGCTGACCGAGGCGCAGAAGCAGGAAACCGAGCTGGAAGCCGAGGGCGGCACGCTGGCCAAGCGCCTGTCCGAAGTGAACACGCGCCTCAAACCCCTGGAAAGCCTGCTCGAGCAGCGCGACCGCCTGCAGAAGCTGTCGGCGGACGCCGGCGCCGACATCGCCGAGGTGGCGAAGCAGCTCGAAGAAAAAGAGGCCGAGCTGGCGCGCCAGAAGAGCGCGCGCGAGGCGGTATCGAACAAGATCGCCGGCGAGATGGCGACCATCTCCGCGCTGCAGGGCAAGACCTCGATGCCGGAGCCGGAAGCGCAGCGCCTGATGCGCCGCGCGCTGCGCGACGAAGGCATCGCCCACGCCATGCTGTCGGACATCGTCGAAGTGACCGATCCCAAGTGGCAGGGCGCGGTCGAGGGCGTGCTGGGCGGTTACGCCTCGGTGGTGCTGCTGGAGAACGCGAAGGATGCGCCCGCGGCCTACCGCCTGGCTGAGAAGGAACGCTATCGCCACTTCATCGTGCCGGATTGCGTCAATGCGCCGGTGGTGAAGGACGACAGCCTGCTCTCTGTTGTGCGGTTCTCCGGCAAGGCGCCGGGCTGGCTGATCGACCAGCTGGAGCGCATCGAGCGCGTCGACTCGGTCGACGAAGGTTTCAAGAGCCGTTCGGACGAGTGGATCACGCCGGACGCCTACCACCGCGAACGCCGCGGCGGCCGCTCGCTGTTCGTCGAGGCCTCGCGCTACCGTTTTGGTGCAGCGGGCAAGACCCAGCGCCTGGAAGCGATCCAGAAACTGATGCCGGCGCTGGAAAAGCGCGAAGACGAATTGACGCTGGCGATCTCGAAGCTGGCCGCCGAAGTGGGCGGCCTGAAGGCGCGCATCGCCGGCGTCGACGCCGCCAAGGAATTGTCGGCGCGCCAGGAGGAATTCGAGGAAGCGGTGCGCGCGATCACGCCGCTCAAGGCCGAGCGCCTGGAAGTCGGCGCGCGCCTGGGCGAGCTGCAGACCCTGAGCAAGAACGCCACCGTGAACCGCACCCGCGCCGACACCGTGTGGCAGAACGCGCGCATGGCCTTGTCGGAAGCCGAAGCCGGCATGCGCCTGAACCATCGCCGCCAGATCGAGCAGCGCAGCGAGCACGCCAAGGCGCTGCTGGACCTGCGCCGCGGCTGGCGTGCGGTGCCGGGCACGTGGAAGAATCCCAACTGGCGCGGCGACCTGGTGGCCAAGCACCAGAACGCGCACCAGGTCAACCTGCGCCTCGGGTCGCTGGAACATTCGCTGGCGCGCGAGGACTGGGAACTGGATCCGACCGTCATCGACCAGTATGCGCGCCTGCATGAGCAACTCGAGGCCCGCCAGAGCGAGACCGAGGAGCGCCGCTACCAGAACAATCGCGCGATCGAGGCCACGGGTAACGCGCGCGGGGCCTATATCGAACGCCTGCGCTACACGATCAAGACCTATACCAAGAACATCCGCGAACTGGGTTCGCTGGCCGGCATCGACGTCCAGGCCGACCCGGTGCGGCTGGAGAACGACGACGTGCAACTGGCCCAGGCCGGCCTGCACGTGCGCTTCAAGTTCGACGGCAAGGACCAGATCGGGATGAACGACGGCGAAGCGTCGGGCGGCCAGCAGGTGATGAAGTCGCTGGTCTTGCTCATCGGCCTGTTGAAGTCGGAAGAAGGCTCGGGAGGCTTCGTGTTCATCGACGAACCGTTCGCGCACCTGGATATCAGGAATATCCAGCTGGTCGGCGAGTTCCTGAAGAACACCGACGCCCAGTACCTGATGACGACGCCGCTGACGCACAATACCGACGTCTACGATCCTTCGGAACTGACGCTCATCACGAGCAAGAAGAAGAAGGACATGCAGTGGGCGCAGCCGATTTTCGTGCTGCAGCGCCGGAAAGAAGCCGAGAAGGCCGCGGCGTGATGACAAGGGATCCGGCAGCGTGCGGGTCCCTTTTTTTTACCCATTCGGCATGAGGTTGCCCGCTCCGATCGCGCTTTCCTGGCGCACGTTCTGGACCCTGCGCAAGCGCCATGACGGTCCGGGCTGGGCGCGCCTGCTGATCGCGAGCGGCCTGGCCATGCTGGCATGGGCTGGCCTGTGCCTGCTCGGACTGGCCGGCCTGCTGTCGGTCGACACCAGCGACCCCGCCTTCGTGCAGCGCCTGCTGGCCGGCGTGTTCCTGCTGTTCCAGGCCATCGCCCTGACCATGCTGGCGCTGGTGCGCGCGGCCGAATGGCTGCTGCCCGCCGGGCGGCTGGCGGCACTGTCGCCGGTGCGCAACTGGCGCTCGGCGCTCTGGGTGAGCGGCCTGCTGGTGATCGGCATCATGGCCGGCAACGTGGTGGGCAGCGGCTTGCTGGCGCTGCTCTATCCGGACAGCGAACTGTTCGCGTCGTCGGCGCTGCGGCGCCAGATCCGCTTCCTGCAGTTCCTGCCCTTCCTGGCGCTGGCGCACGGCATCTTCTGGCGCCTGCGGCTGCAACGCTACGCTCTTCAGGCACAGGCGGCCGAGGCACAATTGCGGCTGTTGCATGCGCAGATCGAGCCGCACTTCCTGTTCAACACCCTGGCGACCATCGAGACGCTGCTCGACGCGGAACCAGCCCGCGGACGCATGATGCTCGAAGCATTCTCCGACCACCTGCGTTCGAGCCTGGCCCAGCTGCGCGGGCCTGAGACGACGCTGGGCGCCGAACTCGAGATGGTTGGCAACTACCTGCGCCTGTTGCAGATCCGGATGGGCAGGCGGCTCGTATTCTCGATCGACGCCAGCCCTGAAGCGCGCGCTGCGCTGTTGCCGCCACTACTGCTGCAGCCCCTGGTCGAGAACGCGATCCGGCATGGGCTGGAACCGAACATCGACGGCGGCGCCGTGCGCATTCATGCCTGCGTGGGGCAGGGCAGGCTGGCGATCCGGGTCGATGACGATGGCCTGGGCCTGCAGGCGCCGCGGCGCGCGCCGCAGCCGGGCGCCGGCATGGCGCTGGAGAACATTCGTGCGCGCCTGCGCCACCGCTATGGGCCGCAGGCGAGCCTGGTGCTTGCCGCTGGCGCCGAGGGCGCCAGCGCGACGCTCGACCTGCCGTATCATTGCACCCCATGACCAGCGCCATCATCGCCGACGACGAACCGCATCTCGCACGCCACCTCGAGGGACGGCTGCGGCAATCGTGGCCGGAGCTCGACATCGTCCACGTCGCGGACAACGGCGTCGACGCCGCCAGTGCCATCGCCCGGCTGGAGCCGGACCTGGCTTTCCTTGACATCCAGATGCCCGGCCTGAGCGGGCTCGAGGTGGCGCAGGGAATCGAGGGGAATACCCGGGTGATCTTCGTGACCGCCCACGACGAATTCGCCCTGCAGGCGTTCGAGCATGCGGCGCTCGACTACCTGCTCAAGCCACTGCGTACCGAGCGCTTGCAGCGTACCATCGAACGGATACGGCAGGCCCTGGCCGCGCCGCCGGCCGTGGATGGCGCCGCGATCAATGCCGGCCTGACCCAGGCGCTACGGCAGTTGATGCGCCAGTCGACGCCCGGCGCCAGGCCACTGCGCTATGTGCGCGCCGCCGGGGGCGGGGCGGTCCATCACGTGGCGGTGGAGGAGGTGCTGTTCTTCCAGGCCGACGACAAGTACACGGTGGTGCGCACGGCCACCGCCGAATACCTGATCCGCCTCCCGATCGCCGACCTGGCGGCGCAACTCGACCCGGACCATTTCTGGCAGGTGCACCGCGCGACGATCGTCAACCTGGCCCATCTTGCCAGTACCCGGCGCGATGAGGCGAGCCGCCTGTTCCTGCGCCTGCGCGGCTATCCGGTCGAGCTGCCGGTGAGCCGCGCCTACGTGTCCCTGTTCCAGGCGATGTAGGCCCGCTCGCCATTCGTCGGCGCCATTGTCGATTCGTCGCAGCGGCGCTGCGACCCGCCCCTCGCACTGTCAAGCTGGCCTCATTGACAACCGAGGAGCCCCCCATGAAGACCCTGTTCGTTTCGCTGTCCCTGATGTCGGCCCTGGCCCACGCCGCCGACGCACCCCATGTGCCGCCGATGGCCACCATCCCGGCCGGCCAGTTCACCATGGGCAGCATGGCGCCCATGATCGGCGATGGCAGCAGCAATCCTTCCGAACAGCCGCCGCATCCGGTACGCATCGCATCCTTTCGCATGGCCCAGTACGAAACGACGGTCGGCCAGTTCCGTGCGTTCGTCGACGCGACGGGGCACAAGACCCAGGACCAGTGCTGGCAGTTCGACCGCGCCGACATGGCGGCCCTGAAGGACGTCAAATGGAACACCCCGGCCCACGCCCCGAGCGAGTTCCACCCGGTCATGTGCGTTACCTGGGAAGACGCGAACGCCTACACGGCGTGGCTGTCGGCGCAAACCGGCAGGCGCTTCAGGTTGCCGAGCGAGGCGGAATGGGAATATGCGGCGCGCGCCGGCACTACCACCAGTTATCCGTCGGGCGACGACGCCGATGGGCTGTGCAGATATGCCAATATGAAGGACCGCCGCTTCAAGGCCGCGCTCAAGCGCGACCACGGCCTCGACATGCTGGCCACCGATTGCGACGATGGCGCCGGGTACACCACCGTGGTGGGCATGTATCCGGCCAATGGCTTCGGGTTGTACGACATGATCGGCAACGTGGCGGAATGGGTGGCCGATTGCCAGCATCCCGATTACCGCGGCGCGCCGGCCGATGGCGCCGCATGGCGCGACGCCTGTGACCAGGAAGGCGATTTCTTCATCACCCGCGGCGGCAGCTACTCGGCGCCCCGATCGGTGTTGCGCAGCGCCGCCCGTGGGCATGGCGGGCGGACCAATGCCAGCAGCCTTGGCGAAGGATTCCGCATCGCCGAGGACATCGGCGCCTGCGAGGGGCAGTGCGCGGCGGGCGACGCGGGTTTCAGCGCGGGGTTGATCGCGGCGCAGCAGGCCGAGCGTGAGCGCCGCGCCCGGGCTCCCTGATCAGGCCTGGTCGATCGCCTTGCGCACCCGGCGCCGCCAGCGCAGCAGGTTCGCCGAATACCAGCCGAAGTAGCCGGCCGTGAGCCCCACGCACAGCATGGTCAGCGGGCTGTCGGTCAGCCGCGGCGTGACGATGCCCTTGCCCTGGTTGGCATACACCTCGATGCCGATGTACAGCAGGCGCGCCACCAGGATCATGGCCATCACCAGGCCCAGGCGCATGTTCGGCGTGAAGAAGTAGCCCTGCGGCGTTTCCTCGAAGCGGGTCAGTTTCAGGCCCCAGACGGCATAGCCGATGCCGCCGCCGGCGCCGACCAGCAGCGCCGCCAGGTTGTAGGGCGTGTCGAACAGCTGCGCCAGCGGCACCAGGATCATGGCGCCGAAGACCAGCACGCCGGTATAGTGGCGCGACACGATCGAGCGCTGGCGCTGCATCTGCTTCTTGATGCGGCTGTAGATGCGCCACACCAGCAGCGGGGTCAGGACGAGCAGGGCCAGGGTGGTGATCGACAATTCCATATGCGGCAAGAAGGCTGTGTTCAGGAAAAACCGCATTGTAGCCCACCGCCGCCGCGCGCCGCGCCGCCGGGCTGCATGCTAAGGTAGCTCGAATCGCATTCCTGCAAGGAGACCGCATCATGTACGCTCATCCAGCGCACCCGGCGCCGCCGCGCGCGTCCGTTCACGCCCACCGCGCCCCCGATCCGGCGCCGATCGAAGAACCGGCCCCGGAGCCGTTCGACACGCCACATCCGCACCACCAGCCGGTGCACCTGCCGCACGACGAGGAACCGGTGCCCGATCCCAAGCCGAGCTGAGAGGGCTCCCGGCACGTCCGGGATGAGCGTGCTACCATGAAACTCAGTTGCACTCTCATCCCGACGTACATGAAACACCGACTCTTCCTGTTCGACCTCGACGACACCCTGCTCGATTTCCGCGCTTCCGAACAGCGCTCCTTCATGCGCACCATGGATCAACTCGATGTGCGCGAGAACGTCGCCGACCTGTTCAACCAGTACCAGCTGACCAATCTCGCCCTGTGGCGCCGCTTCGAGCAGGGCGCCGTCACCAAGGACTTCCTCAAGGTCGAGCGCTTCCGCAAGACCTTCGCGGATAACGGCATCGAGATCGATCCGCACCGCGCCAGCGAGCTGTATCTCGAATCGCTGGCCGATACCGTGGTGCTGGTCGACGGCGCCGCCCAGCTGTGCGAAACCCTGGCCGGCATCGGCGAAGTGGGCATCATCACCAACGGCGCCCACCAGATCCAGCACCGGCGCATCGCCAGTTCGGGACTGGCCGGGCACCTGTCCTTCGTCGCCACCTCGGAAGCCTGCGGCTTCGCCAAGCCTGACAGCCGCTTCTTCGACTTCACCAGCAAGATGGCGCGCAGCTTCGCGAAGCACGAGACCGTGATCGTCGGCGACCGCCTGGACGCCGACATCCTCGGCGCCAACCGCTTCGGCATCGAGAGCTGCTGGTTCAATCCCGGCCGCCTGGCCAACGACTCGCAGGCGATCCCCAGCTGCGAGGTCGCCAGCCTGCACGATATCGTCGCCTCACTGCGCGGCCTGGCCGCCTGACGCCACCTTCTCCGGCGCGCAGCCGTCGCCGCAGACGCGGTTGCGGCCGAGGTGCTTGGCCAGGTACAGCTGGCGGTCGGCGCGGGCGACCAGCTCGCCGGCGTCCATCGGAGGAACGAGGGCGGCCACGCCGAGGCTGGCGCTGACGATGCCGGTTGAGGTGTCCTGGTGCGGCATGCACAGCGCCAGGATCTCGCCGCGGATGCGCTCCGCGACCGCCGTCGCGCCGGCCAGGTCGGTGTGCGGCAGGACGATCGCGAATTCTTCTCCGCCATAGCGCGCCGCCAGGTCGCCGTTGCGGTTGACCTGCCGCGCCAGCAGGCTGCCCACCTGCTGCAGGCAGGCGTCTCCGGCCGGATGGCCGTAGCGGTCGTTGAACTTCTTGAAGTGGTCGACGTCCAGCAGGATCAAGGCCAGCGGGGTGTTGCCGCGCAGGGCGCGCGCCAGTTCGTGCGCCAGCACGTCGTCGAAGCGGCGCCGGTTGGCCAGCCCGGTCAGGGTGTCGGAATGGGCCAGCTCCTGCAGGCCGAGATTGTCGCGCCGCAGGTCGTGCGAATAGGCGCGCAGCTTCTGGTCGAGCCGGTCGCGGATGATGAATTGCCGGATCAGCTTGCGGGCGAAGAAGGCGAACAGGGCGCTGATGGCCACGACCGCCCCTCCGATCAGCAGGCTGAAGCGCTTCCAGGGAGCGAGCAGCTCGTCCTTGGTCTGGCCCACGGCGATCACGAAGGCGAAGTCGTCGATGCGCCGGTAACTGTACAGGCGTTCGATATTGTCGATCTTGCCGACCATGAATTCCGACCCGGAAGGGTGCTTGCGGATCGCCTGGAACACGGAACCGCTCGACAGGTTGGTGCCGATCAGCTTGTCATCGAAAGGGCGGCGGTAGACCACGGTGCCGTCGTCCAGGGCCAGCAGGACCGTGCCGGTCCGGCCGACATCGAGCTCCTCGTAGATGCGTTCGAAAAAATTCACCTTCAACGTCACCAGCGCCACGCCGGCGAAGCTGCCGTCGGGATGGTCGAGGCGGCGCGAGATCGGCAGGATCCAGACGCCGGTCGAGCGGCTGCGGACCGGGTGGCCGACGTAGATGCCGCGGCCGGGATGGTTGCGGTGGTACTGGAAGTAGGCGCGGTCCGAGTTATTGCCTTGCGGGGTGCCGATGAGCGAGGTCGCCAGCCAGCGGCCGTCGGCCGCATACACGAAGATGCCGTGCAGCTCGGGCGTCGTTTCGGTCAGCACCACCAGGTGCGCCCGCAGCCGCTCGAGGGCCTCGTCGCCGATGCCGTCGTGCTCCACCCGCTCGACCACGTTGGCCAGCGCCATCGTGGTCGCCTTCATCGCCGTCTCGACCTGGACCCCCACCATGCGCGCCACGTTCGTGGTCGCCACCTCGGTCTGCTCGATCTGCGTTTGCCGCGACGACCATACCAGCCAGGCGGCAAAGGCGACCAGCAGCAGGCAGCCCAGCGTGGTGGCCAGCACCACGAGGCGCACGACCGGGCGCCGCTTGCCGCTCAGGCGGTCGACGTGGCTGTCCAGGCTGTCGGTGGATGAATTCAATGCGCCTCACCTTCGGGTGCTTGCAATCACTGTCCAAAAATTGTGCCATTAGAAAGAAAATCGTGTCGCCGGAGTGCGCCGCCGCGCGCCTGCTTGCCTGATCCTGCACAGTTGTTGCCTTTTCTTTTTGCGTGTCTCGTGCGCGGGGGGAACCTGGTCTACATTCTCGGCAATCCCATTCGAGACAAGGAGTTCGCCATGCCGATCGGCCCCGATCCATCCCATCAGCCTGCCCAGGTCGACCGCCGCGAATTCGTGCTGTCGGTGCTGTCGGTCGCCGCCGCGGGCGGCGTCGCGCCCGCGCAGGCCCAGTCCGCGGGCGCCGCGCCCGAGACGCACGGCGGCGGCGTGCCGCTCACCTTCGTCGTCAACGGCCGGCAGCACAGCGTCACGGTCGATCCGCGCACCTCCACGCTCGACCTGTTGCGCGAACACCTGGCGCTCACCGGCGCCAAGAAGGGCTGCGACCATGGCCAGTGCGGCGCCTGCACTGTCCACGTCGATGGCCGCCGCGTGGTCTCTTGCCTGACGCCGGCGCTGCAGCTCGACGGCCGCCGGGTCGACACCATCGAGGGCCTGCAAGGACCAGGCGGCAGCCTGCACCCGATGCAGCAGGCCTTCATCGACCACGACGCCCTGCAGTGCGGCTACTGCACGCCGGGCCAGATCATGGCGGCGATCGCCTGCGTGCGCGAAGGCAATGCCAGTTCCCCGGAACGCATCAAGGAATACATGAGCGGCAACCTGTGCCGCTGCGGCGCCTACAACGGCATCGTGGCCGCCGTCAAGCAGGCCGCCGGCCAGATGGAAAAGGCCTGACCATGCGTGAATTCACCCTGATCCGCGCGCGCTCGGCGCAAGACGCCGTGCAGGCCATGGCGCGCCACCCCGAAGCGCGCCTGATGGCCGGCGGCACCACGCTGTACGACCTGATGAAACTGGGCGTCGAACGTCCGCCCGCCATCGTCGACATCAACGGCGTCGACGAGCTGTCTTCCTTCGACACGTCCGGCGCGCGCGAACTGGTGTTCGGCAGCCTGGCGCGCATGAGCGACGTGGCGGCCGACCCGCGCCTGGTCGCGGACTATCCGGCGCTGTCGGAATCGCTGTGGCGCGCCGCCTCTCAGCAGCTGCGCAATATGGCCAGCCTGGGCGGCAACGTGCTGCAGCGCACGCGCTGCGCCTATTTCCGCGGCGGCGAGCCGTTCGCCTGCAACAAGCGGGCGCCGGGCAGCGGCTGCGCGGCGCTGGAGGGCATCGACCGCGGCCATGCCCTGCTGGGCGCCAGCCCGCACTGCATCGCCACCTATCCGGGCGACTTCGCGGTGGCGCTGGTCGCCTTCGACGCCATGCTCGACGTGCTGGGGCCAAGCGGCATGCGCAGCATCCCGGTCGAGGCGCTGCACCGGCTGCCGGGAGACCGGCCCGATCTCGAGACGACCCTGGCGCCGGGCGAGATCATTACGCGCATCCGGGTGCCGGCCACAAAGCTCGGGCGCGCCTCGACCTATCACAAGATCCGCGACCGCGAATCGTATGCCTTCGCCCTGAGCTCGGCCGCCGTGGCATTGACCATGAAGGGTGGCAAAGTGGAACAGGCCCGCATCGCGCTGGGCGGCGTCGCCACGAAACCGTGGCGGGCACGCGTGGCCGAGCAGGGCCTGGTCGGCCGCGAACTTACCATCGACACCGCGCTGGCGGCCGGCTTCGCCGCTTTCATGGACGCCAGGACCGGCCACCACAACGCCTTCCGCATCGAACTCGGCGCCCGCACGGTGGCCGATGCGCTGATGATCGCCGCAAAAAGGATGTGATATGAACGATTCGGCTTTCCCCAAACAGCCGCGCGTCGACGCGCGCGATAAAGTCCGCGGCGCCGCGCTGTACGCGGCCGACCAGGTGCGGCCCGGCATGCTGCATGCGATGCTGGCCGTGTCCACCATCAACCGTGGCGAAGTGCTGTCCATCGATACCAGGGCCGCGCGGGCAACTGCCGGCGTGCGGCTGGTGCTGACCCATGCCGACATGGCCGAGTACAAGCCGGCTGGCCACGTGCTGGCCGGCGGCTTTGCCTTCCAGAGTACGCAGCCGATGCTGTCGTCGAAGATCGCCTACCGCGGCCAGCCGATCGCGCTGGTGGTGGCCGAGACGCTGGAGGCGGCGATCGAAGCGGCTGCATCGGTCAAGGCGAAGTACGAGGAGCAGCCGTCCCAGCTCACGCTCGACGCGCCGGACAAGGACATCGTGCCGCAGCAAGGTTCGCCGCTACCGCAGCAGATGTTCGCCGACAAGGTGGCGGGCGATGCCGATGCCGCCCTGGCCGGCGCGGTTCATCGGATCGACGCCGAATACCTGCATCCGCCCCAGCACCAGAACCCGATCGAGTTGATCTCGACGGTCGCCGAATGGCGCAAGGGGACGCTCGTGATCCACGAGGGCACGCAGAACAGCGGGGCGATCCGCCATGGCCTGGCGCGCCAGCTGGGCCTCGACCCGGCGCGCATCGAGGTGATCTCGCCGCAGTGCGGCGGCGGCTTCGGCCTCAAGAATTCGCTGCAGATGCAGACCCTGCTGGCGGCGGTCGCGGCGCGCAAGCTGGGCCAGCCGGTCAAGCTGGTGGTGCCGCGCGGCCAGCTGTTCCACGACGCCAGCTTCCGCCCGGCCAGCCGCCACCGCATCCGGCTCGGCGCCGACGCCGCCGGCAAGATCGTGGCCGCGGTGCACGAGGCCGACCAGCAGACCTCGCGCCACGACCTGTTCCCGGCCTCGTATGCCGAGATGACGGCGCGCCTGTACGGCATCCCGAACTTCCGCGGCCGCGAGCGGCTGGTGCGCACCGACGTGCAGACGCCGGGTTATATGCGGGCGCCGTTCGAGCAGCCGGCGTCCTTCGCCTTCGAGTCGGCAGTGGATGAACTGGCCCGGCAACTGGACATCGATCCGGTGGAACTCAGGCTGCGCAACGATACGCAGATCGATGCGTTGTCGGGCAAGCCGCTGTCGTCGCGCTTCCTGGCCGAATGCCTGCGCGAAGGCGCACGCCGCTTCGGCTGGAGCCGGCGCGACGCGCGGCCGGCATCGATGAAGGCTGCGGACGGCGGCGCCATCGGCTGGGGCGTGGCCTGCGGCGCCTACAAGGCCGCGACCAGCCCCGCCATCGCGCGCATCGCGGCCACGCGCGACGGCCGCATCCTGTTCACGGTGGCCGGGCACGAGATGGGGCAGGGGATGCGCACCGCGATCGCCAATGTCCTTGTGCGGCAACTGGGCGTCGAGCCGCAGGCGCTCGCGATCCAGATCGGCGACACGCGCGGCGCGCCGCAGCACCTGACCGCGGGCTCCTGGGGCACGGCCAGCGTGGTGCCGGCGGCCGAGGAGGCGGCGCAGGCGCTGAAGGACGCGCTGGCGCAGCTGGCGCCCGGTCATGACGCCCGCTTGACACCGGCCGAGGTGCTGGCGCTGGCGCAGCGCGAGCGCATCGAGGCCGAGGTGCGGCGCAAGGCGCCGGGCCAGCCGGATGCCGTCTACGGCCGCCTGCAGGGCGGCATGCCGGCGCCCGCGGGGCCGGTGTATCCGGAGTTCGTATCGATGAGCTATGCGGCCCATTTCGTCGAAGTGAATATCGAGCCGGTGACGCGCCGCATCCGCGTGGCGCGCGTGGTCAGCATGATCGATTGCGGGCGCGTGGTCAGCCCGGTGACGGCCGACAGCCAGGTGCGCGGCGGCGTGGTGTGGGGCATCGGCGCCGCCCTGCGCGAGATCAGCGAAGTCGATCCGCGCTACGGCGGCTTCCTGAACGCCGACCTGGCCGAATACGTGCTGCCGGTGCATGCCGACATCCAGCAGATCGACGTCGGCTTCATCGACCGGCCCGACCCGCTGCTCAATGCGGCCGGCGTGAAGGGCCTGGGCGAAGTGGCGATGGTGGGCGTGGCGGCGGCGATCGCCAATGCCGTTCACCATGCAACCGGCAAACGCATACGCAAGCTACCGATCCGGATCGAGGACGTGCTTTAGATCTCGGCCAACTCGGGCGCGGCGGCGGTGGCCGGCCGCCGCGCATCGCGCCGCGGCGGCGCGCCGAACAGGCGCGCATACTCGCGCGTGAACTGCGAGGTGCTTTCATAGCCGACCTCGAACGCCGCCTTGTAGGCAGTCACGCCTTCATACAGCATCAGGCGCCGCGCCTCGATCAGGCGCAGGCGTTTCTGGTACTGCACCGGCGTGAGCGAGGTGTAGTCCTTGAAGTGCTTGTGGAAAGCCGACAGGCTCATCGACGCGGCCTGGGCCAGCTCTTCGACCCGCAGCTTCTGGCGGTAGGACAGGCGCAGCATCGCCACCGCGCGGTTCAGGCGCACCGGGTGCGCCTCGGGCGCCATCGTCGCCCGCAGCTGCCGGCCATGCGCGCCGTTCAGGAGCCAGAAATGCAGCTCGCGCATCAGCCCCGGGTGCAGGATCGGGATCGCCTCGGGGTGCGCCACCAGGCGCATCAGGCGGCCGGCGCAATCGAGGATCGCCGCGTCGACGTCCTGCACCAGCATCGTCGCTGCCGGGTCGGGCGGCGCTGGCGCCGCTTCGCGCAACTGGTCTGCCAGCTCGGACAGCAGGGCCATGTCGAGTTCGATCGCCAGCGCGATATACGGCCGTTCGCCGGATGCGGTGACTACCTGGCCGGTGACGGGCAGATCGGCGCTGACGATGACGGCCTGGCCTTCGGCGCACAGCTTTTCCTGGCGCCCGGCCAGCAGGTGTTTTTCGCCCTGCAGCACCAGGCAGACCAGCGGCCGGTAGGTGGATTCGAGCTTGTCGCCCGGCTGGTCGAGGCACATCATGCGCAGGCCGGGTACGGGCGTGAGCGCCAGGCCGTCACGGTTGGCGTGGGCCCGGGCATAGGTGGCGACGGCGTCGAGTAATTCCTGGTTCATGGCGCCCAGTGTGCCGCCGGTATGCGCCGCTGTCCAGCAGTGCGTGGCGGCATTCATGCGGACGCGTCATAAGCCTGATGAAGGAATCGGTCTTACTGCGCGTGTTGACAAAGGATATATTCAACCCTTTCGAAAGGAATAGCATGACAGTCAAGGCCTATGGCGCGCACGCCGCCGACAAACCCCTCGAATCGCTCGACATCGTCCGCCGCGATCCCGGCCCCCACGACGTCCGGATCGACATCGATTTCTGCGGCGTCTGCCACTCCGACCTGCACACGGTGCGCGCCGAATGGGCCGGCACCCTGTACCCCTGCGTCCCTGGCCATGAAATCGTCGGCCGGGTGTCGGCGGTCGGCGCCCACGTGAGCGGCCACAAGGTCGGCGACCTGGTCGGCGTCGGCTGCATGGTCGACAGCTGCAAGGCATGTCCGGATTGCGGCGAAGGCCTAGAGAACTATTGCGACAATATGGTCGGCACCTACAATGGCCCGACCGCTGACGCCCCCGGCCACACGCTGGGCGGCTACTCGCAGCAGATCGTGGTCAACGAGCGCTTCGTGCTGCGCGTCAGCCACCCGCAAGAACAACTGGCCGCCGTGGCGCCGCTGCTGTGCGCCGGCATCACCACCTGGTCGCCGCTGCGCCACTGGAATGCCGGTCCCGGCAAGCGCGTGGGCATCGTCGGCATCGGCGGCCTGGGCCACATGGGCATCAAGCTGGCCCATGCCATGGGCGCCCATGTGGTGGCGTTCACGACCTCGGAATCGAAGCGCCAGGACGCGCTGGCGCTGGGCGCCGACGACGTCGTGGTCTCGAGGGATCCCGATGCGATGGCGGCCCAGGCCCAAAGCCTCGACCTGATCATCAATACCGTCGCCGCGCCGCACGACCTGGACGCCTTCCTCACGCTGCTCAAGCGCGACGGCACCATGGTGCTGGTCGGCGCGCCCGAGTCGCCGCATCCGTCGCCGCAGGTGTTCAACCTGATCATGAAGCGGCGCGCGATCGCCGGCTCGATGATCGGCGGCATCCCGGAAACCCAGGAAATGCTCGACTTCTGCGCCGAGCACGGCATCGTGGCCGACATCGAGACGATCCGCGCCGCCGACATCAACGACGCCTACGAGCGCATGCTCAAGGGCGACGTCAAGTACCGCTTCGTGATCGACAACGCCACCCTGGCCGCCTGATTCCTGTCCCTCCGGCGGCCCTGGCGCCGCCGTCTTTCTTTACTAATCAATGAATCCAGCAATTTCCGCCGCTTGCGACAGCAAGCCGGCGCAGCCCGCGGCATGGGGCGCCGTGATGGCGATGTCGCTCGCCGCCTTCGCCCTGGTCGCCTCCGAATTCATGCCGGTCAGCCTGCTCACGCCGCTCGCCGCCGAGCTGCGCATCAGCGAAGGACAGGCCGGCCAGTCGATCGCGATCTCGGGCGCCTTCGCCCTGGTCACCAGCCTGCTGCTCGGCGCCGTCGTCGGCCGGCTCGACCGCAAGGTCTTGCTGCTTGGGCTGACCTTCCTGATGATCGTCTCCGGCACGGTGGCCGCGTTCGCACCAAACTACTTCCTGTTCATGGTCGGCCGCGCGCTGATCGGCGTCGCCATCGGCGGCTTCTGGTCGCTGTCGGCGGCCACCGTGATGCGCCTGGTGCCGGCGCGCGACGTACCGCGCGCGCTGGCCATCCTCAACGGCGGCAATGCGCTGGCGACCGTCATCGCGGCGCCCGCCGGCAGCTACCTCGGCGCGATCATCGGCTGGCGCGGCGCCTTCTTCTGCCTGGTGCCGGTGGCGGCAATCGCGCTCGCCTGGCTGATGTTCAGCCTTCCCGCACTGCGTGCCAGGGAGGGCGCGGCTTCCGGCGGCATCCTGCGCCTGCTCAAGCGGCCGGCGGTGGTCCTTGGCATGACGGCGGTCAGCCTGCTGTTCATGGGGCAGTTCGCGCTGTTTACTTACCTGCGCCCGTTCCTGGAAGGCGTCACCGGCGTCGATGCCACAACCCTGTCGCTGATGCTGCTGGTGCTGGGCGTGGCCGGCTTCGTCGGCACCACCCTGATCGGCGCCGTGCTCAAGGACCGCCTCTACCCGGTGCTGATCGCGATGCCGCTGGTGATGGCGGTGGTCGCCGTTACATTGGTGGTCTTCGGTCACTCGGCTGCCGCGGTCACGCTGCTGCTCGCAGTGTGGGGGCTGGTTGGCACGTCGGCGCCGGTCGGCTGGTGGACCTGGCTGGCCCAGACCCTGCCGCAGGACGCAGAAGCCGGCGGCGGGCTGATGGTGGCCGTGATCCAGCTCGCGATCATGCTGGGCGCGACCGTGGGCGGCCTGTTGTTCGACGCCAGCGGCTACCGCGCCACCTTCCAGCTCAGCGCCGGTCTGCTGGTCGCGGCCGCCGTGCTGGCACTGGTGGCAGGGCGTTCGGCCCGCCGCGCGGATTCATGAGCCAGGGACATAAGCCCATGCTGCGTCCTTCATGAATGCAGGCGAGGGCTTGCCGTACTATCAACCGTTTTTTTCAGAAGGAAGCAAGCCCCATGGATGACTCCACGAATATCAACCAGGCCCGGCGCGGTGTCCTGATCGGCGGCGCGCTCGGCGCAACCGCAGCGGCATTGCCGCTGGCCGGCGCCCAGGCGGCCGTGCAGGGCGCGCCGGCGCAGACGCCGGCGCCCGTGACCAGCAAGGTGACCTTGCGCGTGAATGGCCAGCTGCGCGAACTCGCACTCGACACCCGCACCACCCTGCTCGACGCGCTGCGCGAACACCTGCACCTGACCGGCACCAAGAAGGGTTGCGACCAGGGCCAGTGCGGCGCCTGTACGGTGCTGGTAGACGGCCGCCGCATCAATTCCTGCCTGTCGCTGGCGATCATGCACGACGGCGCCGAGATCACCACCATCGAAGGCATGGGTACGCCCGATAAACTGCATCCGATGCAGGCGGCGTTCGTGAAGCACGACGGCTATCAATGCGGCTACTGTACCCCGGGGCAGATCTGTTCGGCCGTGGCGGTGCTCGACGAGATCCGCCAGGGCATCCCGAGCCATGTGACCGGCGACCTCAATGTGAAACCGCTGCTGTCCGTCGACGAGATCCGCGAGCGCATGAGCGGCAATATCTGCCGCTGCGGCGCCTATTCGAACATCGTCGACGCGATCGCCGAGGTCGGAGGAGTCAAGGCATGAAGGCATTTACCTATCAAAAGGCCACCACCCCGGCCGAAGCGGCAGCCGCAGCAAGCAAGACCCCGAACGCGCGCTTCATCGCCGGTGGCACCAACCTGCTCGACCTGATGAAGCTCGAGATCGAGACCCCAAGCCACCTGATCGACGTCAACGGCCTGGCGCTCGACAGGATCGAAGCGACGCCGGAGGGCGGCCTGCGCATCGGCGCGCTGGTGCGCAATACCGACCTGGCGGCCGATGCGCGCGTGCGCAAGGATTACGCCGTGCTGTCGCGCGCGCTGCTGGCCGGCGCCTCGACCCAACTGCGCAACAAGGCGACTACCGCCGGCAACCTGCTGCAGCGCACCCGCTGCCCCTATTTCTACGACACCAATATGGCGTGCAACAAGCGCGCGCCCGGCAGCGGTTGCTCGGCCATCGGCGGCCATACGCGCGGCCACGCGATCGTCGGCGCCAGCGACGCCTGCATCGCGACCCATCCGAGCGATATGGCGGTAGCGATGCAGTTGCTCGACGCTGGCGTGGAGACCGTGCAGCCCGACGGCAGCACGCGCACGATCCCGATCGCGGACTTCTATCGCCTGCCGGGCGCCACGCCGCATATCGAGCACAGCTTGATGCCGGGTGAGCTGATCACGGCGGTGACCCTGCCGAAGCCGCTGGGCGGCAAGCACTACTACCGCAAGGTGCGCGACCGCGCCTCGTATGCGTTTGCCTTGATCTCGGTGGCCGCCGTGGTGCAGCCGGACGGCAGCGGCCGCGTGGCCGTGGGCGGCGTGGCGCACAAGCCGTGGCGCGTGCCGGCGGCCGAGAGCCAGATGCCGCGCGGCGGCAAGGCCACGACCGCCCAGCTGCTGGCCGGCGCCCGCACGACCGAGGAAAATGTGTTCAAGGTCTTGCTGGTCGAACGCACGCTCGATTCCATCCTGGCGCAAGCCCGTGCGCGCTGACAGAAAGGCTCGAAACCATGAAATTCACCAAACCCGAAACCACCAACCCGATCGACCAGATGAAGGTCGTCGGCAAGCCGCTCGACCGCGTCGACGGCCCGCTCAAGACCACCGGACTGGCGCCTTACGCTTATGAACAGCATGCCGCCGCGCCGAACGCCGCCTACGGCTATGTGATTGGCGCCGCCGTCGCCAAGGGCCGCATCGTGTCGATCGATACCGCAGCAGCACGCCGTGCGCCGGGCGTGCTCGCCGTCGTCACCCATGAAAACGCCGGCAAGCTGGGCAAAGGCAACTTCAATACCGCCCACCTGCTGGCCGGCCCCGAGGTGCAGCACTATCACCAAGCGGTCGGCGTGGTCGTGGCCGAGACCTTCGAGCAGGCGCGCGCGGCCGCGTCGCTGGTCAAGGTCGAGTATGCGAAAACCCACGGTGTCTACGACCTGGCAGCGGCCATGAATGCGGCGGTGACGCCCAAGACCGGCGACGCCGAATCGAAGGTCGGCGATTTCGACGGCGCCTTCGCCAGTGCGCCGGTCAAGCTGGACGCCACCTACACCACGCCCGACCAGTCGCACGCGATGATGGAACCGCATGCCTCGATCGCCTCCTGGGATGGCGACCGGGTCACCGTCTGGACCTCGAACCAGATGATCGACTGGGGCAAGCAAGACCTGGCCAAGACCCTTGGCATCGCGCCGAAGAATGTGCGCCTGGTCTCGCCGTATATCGGCGGCGGCTTCGGCGGCAAGCTGTTCCTGCGCGCCGAGGCGGTGCTGGCGGCGCTCGGGGCGCGCGCGGCGAAACGTCCGGTCAAGGTCGCGCTGCAGCGCGCGCTGATGATCAATAACACCACCCACCGGCCGGCCACGATCCAGCGCATCCGCATCGGCGCCACGCGTGAAGGCCGCATCAGTGCCATCGCCCACGAAAGCTGGTCGGGCGACCTGCCGGGCGGCGGTCCGGAGACTGCGGTCCAGCAGACCCGCCTGCTGTACGCCGGCGGCAACCGCCTGACGCGCCTGCAACTGGCGACGCTCGACCTGCCCGAGGGGAATGCGATGCGCGCGCCGGGCGAGGCGCCGGGCATGATGGCACTCGAGGTGGCGATGGACGAGATGGCCGAGAAGCTCAGGATGGACCCGGTCACCTTCCGCATCGTCAACGACACCACGGTCGACCCGGAAAAGGCGGGCCGCAAGTTCTCGCAGCGGCGCTACGTGCAGTGCCTGCGCCAGGGCGCCGAACGCTTCGGCTGGGACAAGAGGAATCCCAACCCGGGCCAGGTGCGCGACGGCCAGTGGCTGGTCGGCATGGGCGTGGCTTCGGCCTTCCGCAACAATATGAACATGAAGTCGGCCGCGCGCGTGCGCCTCGAGGCCGATGGCAAGGTGACGGTCGAAACCGACATGACCGATATCGGCACCGGCAGCTATACCATCATCGCCCAGACCGCGGCCGAGATGCTCGGCCTGGGCGTCGACCGCATCGATGTGCGCCTGGGCGACTCGGACTATCCGGTATCGGCCGGCTCGGGTGGCCAGTGGGGCGCCAACAGTTCCACCGCCGGCGTGTACGCGGCATGCGTCAAGCTGCGCGAGCAGATCGCGCAGAGGGCCGGGCTGGATGCGGCAAGCGCCGAATTCGTCGATGGCGCGGTGCGTGCCGGCGGCCGCTCGGTGCCGCTGCTTGAAGTGGCCAAGGGCGGCGCCATCGTGGCCGAAGACACGATGGAATACGGCGACCTGGAAAAGAAGGTCCAGCAATCGACCTTCGGCGCCCACTTCGTCGAAGTCGCGGTGGACGTCGCCACCGCCGAGGTGCGCATGCGGCGCATGCTGTCGGTGTGCGCGGCGGGCCGCATCCTGAACCCGAAGTCGGCGCGCAGCCAGGTGATCGGTGCGATGACGATGGGTGTCGGCGGGGCGCTGATGGAACATCTCGCGGTCGACAAGCGCCTGGGCTTCTTCGTCAACCACGACCTGGCCAGCTACGAGGTGCCGGTGCACGCCGACATCCCGCACCAGGACGTGATCTTCATCGACGAGAACGATCCGACCACCTCGCCGATGAAGGCCAAGGGCGTCGGAGAGCTGGGCCTGTGCGGCGTCGGCGCGGCGGTGGCGAATGCGATCTACAACGCCACCGGCGTGCGCATCCGCGATTATCCGGTCACGCTCGACAAGATGCTGGCGAAGATGCCGGCACTGGCGTAAACCGCGGCGCCATCCGCTGTCAGCCCTTGACGCGGATGGCGTCGATCACCAGCATCAGCGCGCGCGAGGAGTGGCGGCGGCTGGGGTAGAAGGCGTGCAGGGGTTCGAAGGGGACGCACCAGTCCTCCATCACGCTGGCCAGCCGTCCCTCCGCCACATGCGGGCCAACCATGCTCTCGGGCAGGAAGGCCAGGCCGACGCCGTGCAACGCGGCGTCGAGCATGTGGTAGACGTTGGTGAATACCGACTGGCCGCGCACGCGCGCTTCCAGTGCCTGGCCTTCGTGCGCCAGTTCCCACGCATACAGGCCGCCGCTGCTGGGCAGGCGCAGGGTGATGCAGTTGTGCTTCATGAGTTCCTGCAGCGATGTCGGCGCCGCATGCCTCGCGAAATAGGCGGGGGCGCCGACGATCCGCATCGGCACCTCGTCCGTCAGGCGCACGCCGATCATGTCCTTCTCCAGCTGGTCGCCATGGCGCACGCCTATGTCGTAGCGTTCGGCGGCGATGTCGATCAGGCGGTAGTCCGAGCTGATCTCGACGTGCAGGTCGGGATACAGCGGCAGCAGCGGTGCGATGCGCGGCCACAGCACGGTGTCGATCACGTGGTCGATCGCGGTGATGCGGATGGTGCCGGCCGGCTTGTCGCCCAGGTCGCTGACGGCCGTGATCTCGGCCTCGATTTCGTCCAGCCGCGGGCCCACGTTCTGCAGCAGGCGCTCGCCGGCCTCGGTCGGTGACACGCTGCGCGTGGTACGCGTCAGGAGGCGCACGCCCAGCCGCGCCTCCAGCGAACGCACGATGTGGCTGAGCGCCGACTGGGTCATGCCGAGTTTCGCCGCGGCGCGCGTGAAGCTGCGCTCGCGGGCGACGGCGAGGAAGACGAGGATATCGTTGATGTTGTCACGGGCCATTAATTGATGATACAGGAACATCAATCAGGCCGTGTATCGATGAAGAATTTTTATGGATGCGTACTTCTGAGCCAGTCGCGGCCCTTGGCATCGAGTGCGGCGTCGATGACGTCCTGCGGCAGGCTGTAGACCGTGGCCCAGGTGGCGCGGCCGTCGATATCGTTCGACGGGAAGCTGGTGGTCTCGATCGGCCAGTGGTATTTGCGCTTGAGCGCGCGCACGATGGCGGCCAGCGTCACGCGACCGCGCAGCGGTTCGGATCCGGCCTGGTCGGCGTTGGACAGCAGGACGGCGAGCACGGCCCCGCGCGCGGTGCGCGGGCCGGGGAAGATGGGTGTTTTGCGCGGCATGGACGGATTCTACCGGGCTACGTCGAATTTCGCGCCGCACACGCGCATTTCGCGCCGCCGGGATGACGCTTCGTCGGAGAGCCGCGCAAGCCAGGCGAGGGAACCACATACTGGCTGCACTACTAACCCCTTGCCGGAGCACTGACATGCCGATCCAGATCCTGAGCCACACGCCCCTTTACGTGTGGGCCATCCTTGCCTTCCTGGTCTGGCGCGGCGTCGTGGAAATGCGCGAGCGCGAGATCGCACTATCCCGGATGGCGGTGTTGCCGCTGGTGATGCTGGTGCTGTCGCTGCACGATATCGCGCTCAAGCTCGGCCTTGGCCCGGCCAGCCTGGGCGCCTGGTTCGCGGGCTGCCTGATCATGGTGGCGCCGGCCTGGAAACTGGGCAGCACCCGCATCGCCGCCGTCACGGCGCCCGGCCATGTACTGGTGCGCGGCAGCGTACTGCCCTTGCTCGTGATGATGGCAATTTTCGGGACCAAGTACGCGACCTCGGTCATGCTGGCGCTGCAGCCGGCCGCGGTGCAGCAGGTGAAGTTGGCAATCTGTGGACTTTATGGCGTGTTCAGCGGCTGGTTCATCGGCCGCCTGCTGCGCGTTGCGGTAGATTGCTCGCGCAGCTCCCCAGTTCGTCCCGCGTGAGGAAGACGCTGGGAATGCCCTGGGCGAAGCTGCCGACCTCATACGGATCCCAGTGGAATTCGATGCCGGCCGGGGTAGGGATGAACTTCGGTTCCTTGAACACGTCCAGCGCGCCTTGCTCGGCCCACGACAAGCCTTGCGCCCCAAGTTTGGCCACCAGGGCGGCGGAGACTTGCTGGCGGCACTCGGTGGACGGCGCGACGAAGGCAGTGAAGCGCGAGTGGATCGCCACGCCATCGTGCATGGCGTAGTGGCGCATCTCGGAGCGGTACTGGTGGTGGGCGGCGCCGTAGCTGTAGGTCCAGGCGCTGGCGTCGAGCGACAGCAGCTCGCTTGAACGCCAGCGCACGATAACCCTGTTGGTGCATTCGAGGTCGGCGTCGCAGCGTCCGGCCATGTCACGCACCCATGCGTCCAGTGCGGGGTCCCTGAACACCGGGAACAGGGCGGCAAATACGAAAGGCAGGTCCGAGCCTTCCGCCTGGGCTTCGGGCGAAGGGCGGGTGAGCGCCACGGCCCGGTAACGCACCAGGCGCTTGAGGGAGAATGGCGAGTTCTTGTCTCCTTCCGTCCAGCTGCCCTTGCCGCCACGCCCATCGGCATCGAGCACGATGGAGAGCCGCTGCGGCCCCTGCGCGCCGGAGTCGAGCAGCGGGGCCAGCTGCAGCGCGCCTGGCGCCGACTCCAGGGCGGCCAGCGTGCGCGCCTTGCCGGTGTAGTCGCGCAGGAACCAGACGCTGTTGGCCATGATCCTGGCGGCGTCGCCCGGCAGGCCGCCGGGCGCCGGGTAGGCCAGCGCGACCTGGAATGGCGTGCCGTCCGGCAGGCGGCCTTCGTACAGGCCGCCGGCATCCCATTCGACGCGTTCGGGCGCCTGCAGCAGGTCGCCGTGCTCCTGCGCCGCGGCCGCGCCGGCGGCCAGGGCCAGCAGGGCGACGACGAGGCAGGCGGCCGGCTTCATCCTAGTCGAAGGCCCAGGAATACAGCACGTCCAGCGCGCTATTGGTGCCGGTCTGGAACTGCAGCGCGATGCGCGGCGTGAGCTTGTAGCGCAGGCGCACCAGGCTCGAGGCGGTGCTGGTGCCCTGCTCGAAGCTCAGGTAGGCGCGCGACGAGATGCGCTTGCCGACCGTGACCACGGTGCTTTCCAGGCCCGACGAATCGCCGCCGTTATTGTTCTGCTTCAGGCCCAGGTCGTCGACGCCGAGTGAGTTGGCGAGCTTGGACTGGATGCCGCCGGTGCCGCCGGCGCCGCCCAGCAGGGCGCCCGCGGCCGCGGTCAGCACGCCTTTCTGGTCGCCGCTGGCGGTTTCCATGCTGTGGCCCAGCACCAGCCAGGACAGCTTGTCGCTGTCGGACACGTTCGGCGTCGACACCAGGCGCGCCGTCGGCGACTGCGCGGTGCCGCGCACCTGCACGCCGGCTTCGACATTGGTCTCGGACAGCTGCTCGCCCTCGGGGCGCTTGCGCACCGCCAGGATGTCGAGCGACGGGTTGTCGTAAGGGCCGCTGAAGGTCAGCGCCGCGCGCTCGATCGACAGGTTCTGGCCATAGGCGGCGTAGGTGCCGTTGATGGCGCGGATGGTGCCGTTGATACGCGGCTGGCCGGCGCCCGTCATGCGCACCCGGGCGCTGCCGACCAGGTAGGCGTCGATGCCCATGGCGCGGATGTGGAAGTCGTCGCCCATGTCGGCCGTGAGGTCGACCGTCAGAGGCACTTCCTTCTCCTTCGCTACCGGCGTCTTTTTCTCGGCGCCGCGGCCCAGCACGATCACGTCGTCCGAGATGGTCGGCCTGCCCTGTGGCGCGAATTCGATCAGCGCGCGGTCGGCGCTGAATTTTCCTTCCAGCGCGAAGCGGCTGGCGTCGCGTACCAGCGAGGCCTGGCCGCTCATGATCAGGGTGCGGTCCGGACGCGACAGCGCTTCGAGCTTCTGCATATTGAGGCGCAGGTCCATGGTCGGCGCGCCGTCGGCGAAGCGCACGAAGCCGCTGGCGGCGGCGCTGCCCTGGCGGCCCTGGAAGGTCAGGCGCTCGACCCGCAACTGGTCGCCGCCGAGCTGGGCACGCAATTCGCCGTTCTGCAGGCGCACGCCCTGTTCGGCCCAGCGCACCGCCAGCCTGTCGCCATCGAGGTTGCCGTTCAGGCTCGGCGTGCCGATGGTGCCGCTACCCGTCATGGCCAGGCGCAGCGCGCCGTCGAGTTCCAGTCCCGGCTGGCCGGCCAGCGAGGCCAGCCAGGCGATCGACGGGATATCGGCATTGGCCGTCATGCGCAGCGGGCTGTCGCGCTCCAGGCGGCCGTTCAGCATCTGGGCATTGGCCTCGACCTTGGCGACGCCGGTGCGGGCGCCGTCGAAATCGAGATTCACGCGCAGGCTGCTGCCGACCACTTCGGCCGACGCTTCCAGCTTGCGCAGGCCCAGCGGCACCGGGGTGTCGCCGCCGACGATGGCGTCGCCGGCTTCCCGGAACACGCGGACGTTGCCGGCCAGCGAAGGCGCGGCGCCGTTGGCGACCGGCGCGCGCATGTCGACCGACCAGGCGGCGCCCAAGGTCAAATCGCCGCGCGCATTGTCGGCCAGGGCCGGGGAGAACTGCGCCAGATAGGTGAGCGGCACCTTGTCGGCGTGGCCGCGGCTGCTCCAGCGCGGGCCGTCCTTGGTCAGCGTGTCGACCGTGATGCTGCCGTTTGGCAGGGCGATCACGGCGCCATTGAAGGCGATCTTTTCCGGGCTGGCCAGGCCACCCAGGCCGGAGCCCGGCGCGCCGGCGATCGTGACCGGCACCGGGCTTTGCAGCTGCATCGCGTAGCGGCCGCGGTTCTGCAGCGCGGCCAGGGTGCCGCTCCAGGTGTCGCGGTTGAAGCCGCCGCGAATTTCGGTATTGGCGTCAAAACTGTCGCCGAGCGCCGAGAGCTTGACGACATGCGCGCCGCGCGTGCCTTCGGTCTGCAGGCGCACCGAGGCCACGCGGGTCTCGCCGCTCACGTAGTCGAGCACCTCGACATTGCTGACCAATGGATCGGCCGCGCCACGGCCGGAGCCCAGGTTGGCGCTGGCGCGCAGCGAGCGCACATTGTGGGTGCCCAGCGCCTTGAGGTTCTGGCCCTCGATGTTGGCGGTCAAGGAAGGCGTGTCCATGGTGCCGGACAGCGCGCCCGAGCCGCGCAGCACGCCGCCGAATTCGGGGCCGAGCGCGGCCAGTTGCGGCGCGTCGATCTTCCAGTTCAAGGTGTCGCGCGCGAGGCCGAAGGCGCCCGTGGCGGCGATCACGTTCGGGCCGATGCGCAGGTCGACGTCGGCATTCGATACATGGCGGCGGTCGGCATTCAGGCGCGCGTGGCCGCGCAATGGCGAATTGGCCAGGGTCGAGTCGTCGCCCAGTTTCAGGTCCAGCGCGCCGCGCCAGTCGGCGCCCGCGCGGCCGCTGCCGCTGAAGGTCGAATTGATATTGCCGGCCAGGGGCGAACCGAAGGCGGCTGGATTGAAGCGCTGGGTGCCGCCACTGGCCTTGACCTCGACCGCGCGCGCGCCTTCGGGCCCGCCGAGCCAGGCCTCGCCGCTGGCGCGCAGCACGCCACTGCCGTTCTTGCGCTGGGCCGCGACCCAGCCCAGGTCTTGCGCATTGACGTCGAAGGTGGTGCGCGGCGCCTGCATGGTGCCGGTGACGACGCCGTTGGCGGTGACGGCGCCATACAGGTCGCTGCGCACCGCCGCCAGCTGGCGGCCATCCAGGCGCCAGGTGAGGCGGTCGCCGGCGCCGCCAAAGGCGCCTTTCAGGTCGACCTTGTTCTGGCCCAGCGCCAGGTTGGCGTCGATGCCGCTGATGCGTTTTGCATCGGCGCTCAGCTTGCCGCGGCCGGCGAGCGGCTGGTTCATCAGGCGGCTCTGGCGCACGGCGAAGTCGGCGTCGACCTTCCACTCGGGCGCCAGCGCACCGGCGGCATTGACGGTGGCGTTGATATCGGCCACCGGCAGGTCGCCGAAGTCTGCCGGGTTGAACCGGCTTGCATTGGCCGTGGCCTTGAACGCCTTGTCGCCCTCGAGATTCATGCTGCCGCTGGCGGTGACGCTGCCGCGGCCTGCGTTCAGGCGCGCCTCGTTCAGCGTGGCGACGTTGTTCTCCAGGGTCGCCAGGGCCGTCAGGCGCAGGCCGGCGTCCGCCAGGTTCGCCTCCAGGGTCTGGCGCGTGGCTTCGTTGGTGACTGCGATGCTGCCCTTGATGGCAGTCGGCTTCATGGCCGAGTGGACTTCGCGCAGGTTGAAGCGCTCGGTCTGCAGCGCGAAGCGCGCGGTGCCGATGCCTTCTTCGTCCTGTTCGCGTCTGACGCCCCCGGTGCCGGTGAACTTGCCGGCGGCGCCGAAATCGAGCAGCACGTCCGACACCTGCAGCGCATTGAGGTTGCCGCCCAGCTGGCCGCGCGCGGAACGCAGCGGCAGGCGCTGCTGGTCGATCGTGCCTTCCGGGCCGGTGTTGGTGATGTCGACGCTGCCGCTGATATTGCGGTTGGCGTCGAGCTTGCCGGCCACGGCGAAGGTCAGGTCGGCGGTTGGCAGGGCCGGGTTGAAGAAGCCGGGGTCGAAGTTGCGGCCATTGATGCGCAGCGCGCGCAGCGGAATTTCGGCATACGGCGAGATCGTGAAGTGGGCGTCGCCGATGGCGCGCCCGGCCTGGCCGGTGGCGTCGATCTGGGTCGCGTTCTCGATGTCGCCGCTCACCTTCAATTGCAGCTGGGCGGCGCGCGCGCCTGCGCTGGCCTGCGACTGCGTGAGGCTGCCCGAGGCGTCGATCTTGAACGGGCGCTGCGAGCCGACCGTGGCATTGGCCGCCACCTGGCCCCACGGCGTGCTGGCCGCGGCATCCTGCACCACCCAGCTGCGCTTGTCGCCCTTGGCGCGCACGCGGATATTGTCGATCGCCGTTTCGGCGCCGCCGATGTTCACCATCGTCATTTTCGCCAGGCGGGCGTCGTCGACCTCGACCCGGAACGGCGGCGCCAGGCTTGCCGGCAGCACCGAGGGTTCGTCGGTTTCCTTCAGCGTCTGCATGCGCACGCTGGCGGCCCACAGCTTGTCGACCAGGATGCCGCCCGACAGGACCTGCGACGGCGACCAGTCGACGTCGATCTTGACCGCCGTGATGATCTGTTCGTCGGTGCGCCACACCAGGCGCTCGATGTGCATGGCGCCGTAGATCGAGCCGGTGACGCCGGTGACGGTCAGCTTGCCGCCGGTGGCGTTGGCGACGCGCTGGACGATCATTTGCAGGGTGGTCTCGCGGCCCAGGTACCACAGGGTACCGCCGACGAGCACGCCGGTAACTACTACACCGATTGCGACGCGGCGCGGCCAGCGGCGGGGTTTCACAGCCTGAGGCTGGTCAGGCGTCGGTGCCTGCGGGGGCACAGGCTTATCTTCAGGTGTATCCATCAGAACGTGAATCCGAGTGAGAAGTGCAGGCGCGCCTTGCGCACCGCATGGCCATAGGCCAGGTCGACATTGATCGGGCCGACCGGGCTGCGCCAGCGCGCGCCGACGCCGTAGCCCGACTTGGAATTGAGGTCGCCGAACTTGTCGGCCGCATTGCCGACGTCGTAGAACACGGCCACGCCCCAGGGCGGCTTGAACCAGTACTGGTATTCGGCGCTGGCGGTGGCCAGGTAGCGGCCGCCGACGGTGGCGCCATTCTCCTGCACCCCCAGCTCTTGATACCCGTAGCCGCGCACCGACTGGTCGCCGCCGGCGCGGAACAGGAAGGTGCTCGGCACGCCCAGCTTTTCCTTCGAGGCCACGGCGCCGGTCTCGGCGCGCAGGATCAGGCTGCCGGCTGTGCCGACCGGCTTGTAGTACAGGCCGCGCAGGTACAGGCGCAGGAATTTTTCGTCGGTCATGATCGGCAGCACGGCGCCGCCGAACTGGGCGTTCCACACATAGCCGTTGGTCGGCTGGATGAGGCTATCCAGCTTGCGCCGGGTGATGCTGTAGGTGAGCGGCAGGCTCTTGGTGCGGGTGGGCTCGAGGCCCTCGACTTCGCGTTTCTCGGTCAGCACCTCGACGGTCAGGCTGCGTTCGAGCAGCGGCGAGCCCCAGCTGCGGCGCGCGGCCACGCTGGCCAGGGTGGTGATCTCGCCGCGCAGGTCTTCGCGCTCCACGCCGGCGCTGATGCTGTCGTTATACCCCTTGGCCGTGGTCGGCCAGAAGAATTCGCCCTTCGCGGTCTGGCGCTTCTGTTCGTAGATCAGGTCGCTCTTGAAGCGCTTGCCGAACACGTTCAGGTCGTCGTAGCCCAGCTGGGCGCGGGCGCCGGTATCGGTCGAGAAGCCGACGCCGGCCTCGACGTTTTTCTGTTTGTTTTCCGTCACGCGCACCACCACCGGCAGGGTCGTGGGGCCGGTCGGCGGCTCGGGCGTGGCCGGGTTGGCGTCCGGGTCGTCGGCATCGTCCTTGATGTCGGCGATCTCGGCATTGAGCACGGCGCGCATGTCGGTGCTGACTTCGACGCTGCTGAAGTAGCCGGTATCCTGCACCCGCGATTGCAGGGCCTGCAGCGCGGCTTCGCTGTATTCGTCGCCCGGGTTGATCTTGTTGAGATTGGTGATGACTTCGCGCGGATAGCGTTTCAGGCCGCGGATGCGCAGCTCACCGAAGCGCATCTCGGGGCCGGAATCGATCACCACGCGCAGCAGGGCGCGGCGCGAATCCGGGTCGACCGTGGCGCTGGTCTCGACCAGGCGCGCGCGCGGAAAGCGCGTCTGGGCGATATCGCGCAGCAGGCCGCGCTTGGCGCCTTCCCAGTCGCCCTGCCTGAACTGGCTGCCGACCGGCAGGGTCCAGCGGTTGCGCAGGGCGGCGGCGTCGAATGGCGCGCCGCCTTCCTCGAACGGGGCGAAGCCCTGCAGCACCAGGTCGACGTCGCCGACCAGCACCGGCTGGCCGGGATCGACGATCACGCGCGCCACCGGACGTTCGCCGCTGGTGTCCAGGCCGGCCGAGACCTTGGGCGAATAATAGCCCTCGGTGGCGATCAGGGTGCGCGCCTGCTCCGGCGCTTCTTTCACAAGACGCTGCAACTGTTCGATGTCGACGCGCGCATTGCCGCGCCAGCGCATCAGGTCGAGGTTATCCTCAAGCAGTTCTTCGAGCGCGCGCGGGGCATCGATGCGCACCGTGTAGTCGACTCCCTGCGGACTCTGTGCATACACGGCGCTGGCAAATAACAAGGCTCCCAGTCCCAACAGCGCATGACGCGACAGCCGGGGCAGGGAATGCTGGCGGGAAATCGATCGAAGTAACAATATGGCGCTCCAGTGCAAATACTCGTTCGCATCTTAACTGATTGGCAAAGTCGATGTCGTCACGAAACGTTGTACGTGCGCCTCGGCGCCCGCGCACACGGTCGCGGCGATTTGTGACAGAATGCCCCGCTTATCGCAGCTCTTTCCCTTCAAATCATGACCATTCCATCTTCCGATACCGCGCTCGTGCTGTTCAGCGGCGGCCAAGACTCCACCACCTGCCTCGCCTGGGCGCTGCAGCGCTATGCGCGGGTCGAGACGATCGGTTTCGATTATGGCCAGCGCCACGCGATCGAACTGGAGGTACGACCAAGCCTGCTGTCGAAACTGCGCGCGCTCAATCCGGACTGGGATACGCGCCTGGGGGAGGATCACATGATCGACCTGTCATTGATTTCCAAAATCTCTGACACGGCATTGACCAGCAATGTTGCGATCGCCATGCAGGAAAATGGTTTGCCGAACACGTTCGTTCCAGGGCGCAACCTGATGTTCATGACGGTGGCGGCCACGGTGGCTTATCGGCGCGGCCTGAACGTGCTGGTGGGCGGCATGTGCGAGACCGATTTTTCGGGTTATCCGGATTGCCGCGACGACACCATGAAGGCGCTGCAGGTGGCATTGAACCTGGGCATGGCAACGCGCCTGAAGCTCGAGACCCCGCTGATGTGGATCGACAAGGCGCAGACCTGGGAACTGGCGCAGCAGGAGGGTGGCGATGCGCTGGTCGACCTGATCCGCTTCGATACCCACACTTGCTATCTGGGCGAGCGGGGCGATGCGCATCCCTGGGGACATGGCTGCGGCACCTGCCCGGCTTGTGCGCTGCGCGCGCGCGGGTATGAACAGTATGTGGCGCGCAAAAGCGCATGAAGTAAACAAGAAACGGCCGGGGGAAACCCGGCCGAATGCGCTATCCGCGTGACCCTCAGACAGTCGCGGTCTTCTCGAGATTGACCTTGCGCGAACGGCTCATGAAGTACCACACCAGGGCCACCGGGATCACCAGCGGCAGCAGCAGCGGCGAGATGGCCAGGGCCAGGACCACGGCGCCGATCGCCAGCGAGCCCAGCAGCATCACGCCGACCCCGGCGAACACCACCGCCAGCAGCACGCCCACCATGACGGTGATGAAGGCCGCCAGTAGCGTCCCGCCACCGGCGAACAGGATGGCCAGCATCCAGCCCAGCGGGCCGTCGACTTCGTCGCCGTCGAAGTGGACCGTCATGTCGTTGCCCCAGCTATTGAACATCAGGGCAGCGAACAGGAACAGGATGAGGTAGGGGGCGTATTTTTTCATGGCGATCCTCGCGGTGTGGGTGAAGTGTCGGTTGAGCGTTTTGCTCTTGCATGATCGAACTGTATGCCTGCGCGCGCCGCACGGCCAGCGGCGTGCGACAGGCCGCAATTTTCGCGGGACGAAACGTGCACAGGCAGGACCGGGCAGGATTGTCGGCAATTTTTTGCTTGTAAAGCCTGCCGGGTTTCCTATACTGGTTTTCTCTGTCACAGGGGGATCCTATGCAAGCCGTTTTTCATGGAATCCGGGACCGCCTGGCCGTGGTTGCCACCAGTCCCAAAGATCCGCCATCGGCGCCGCCCGCCATACCGCCGATCATCATCAATCCGTTCAACCGGCACACGCCGGCGCCGAACGGCGACCCGCGGCCGATTCCCGTCGGCCCGCCGGTCATGCCTCCGCCAGGCCCCGACTGGCGTTGCCCGCGCATCGTGGACGACTGTCCCGCCTGATATTGTCGAGTCACCGCGAAAAAGGCCCGCACTGCTTGCGCATGCGGGCTTTTTCATGGGTCCGGTTTCCTCTATGATCGTGGTTTTGGGCGCGAGCCCGCCGAGGAAGCAGATGAACGAGCACAACGACGATCACGACGACGAACACGACACCGGCCCGGTGCAGGAGCCACGCCTGTGGCAGGGCAATGGCTGGACCGCGCGCGTGATCAAGAACGACGACGACGAAGGCTGGGCGGTGGCCATGTACAAGGACGGCGAGCCTGAACCGGCGCTGGTCGGCCCGTGGACCATGGGTCGCGACAAGAAGAATCCCAAGCCGCTCGACGTCAATGCCTTCAATACGCTGATCAAGACCGCGTCCGAGGTGATCCGCCGCCACGAGCAGCACCTGCACGCGATCCTGCACAAGAACCTGTTCGTGTCGACCGGCGAGGGCGAACTGAAAGTGACCCTCGATATCGTGCCGGACGACGACGATCCCTACGCCCTGCTGGCCGCAACGGACGAGATGGGCGAGCAGGTGGCGAAGGTGCGCGTGGCCCCTACCTTCAAGCTGACCCAGGCCTCGGCCCTGGCCTGGATCGAGAACGATTTCCGCGCGCCGCGCTGAAAAACCACATTCGCCGACCGTCGCACTGCTGCGGCGGCCGGCAAGCTGCTACTATTTCCTCTGCGCATTTTTAGATTATGTGGGGGAAGCATGGAACGTCTTGACCGGCTGGAAGCGGTCCAGTCGATGCTGCTCGAGATCGGGCAATTATCGACCAGCTGCAGCGACATCACCGTCTTCATCGAGGCCGTGCACCGGGCGCTGGGCCGCATCATGTATGCGGCCAATTTCTACGTCGCCCTGGCCGACCGCGAGGACGGCACGGTGCGCTTCCCGTATTTCGTCGACGAGGCCGACGGCACCCGCGATCCGAACGAGCGCATCACGCTCGCCTCGCCCGAGCAGTCGCCGACCGCCTGGGTGCTGCTCAACCGCCAGACCCTGGTGCTGACCGCCGCCGATTTCCACGAGCGCCTGCGCAACAGCGGGCGCTGGGGCGATGGCAGCGTGCCGGAACACTTCGTCGCCTGCCCGCTGCTGGACCAGAACCACCAGGCGCTGGGGGCGATCGTGATCCAGAGCTATTCGCGCGACGAGACCTATAGCGCGGAAGACCAGGCGCTGTTCGCGCTGATCGCGAATCACGTGTCGAATGCGCTGCAGGGCTTGCAAAGCATGGACCGCCTGGAGCGGGCAGTGCAGGAGCGTACCGCGGCGCTGGCGCACGAGGTGGCCGAGCGCGGCCGTGCCGAGAAGGTGCAGCACGCGCTGTACCAGATCGCCGACCTGTCGGCCCAGGCCCTCGATACCGATCTTCTCAGCGCCAGCCTGCACGAGATCATCGGCGAGCTGATGGTGGCCGATAACTTCCTGATCGCGCTCTACCACCCGGACACGCAAGAGATCAGCATCCCGTACTTCGTCGACCAGAAGGACAGCAAGCCGCCGCTGCAGCGCTTCCCGTTCGGGAAGGCCATGTGCTCGTATGTGTTGTCGAGCAAGCAGGCGCAGTTGCATGACCAGGGGAGTTTCCGCCAACTGGTCGCCAACGGCATCGTCAACGAACCGCTCGGCAATACCGACATCGCCAGCTGGATGGGCGCGCCGATGCTGGTCCACGAAAAGCCATACGGCGTGATCGTGGTGCAGAGCTACGATCCGTCGATCGTCTACAGCAAGGCCGATCTCGACCTGCTGGCCTTCATGGCCAGCCACGTGGCGGTGGCGATCGCGCGCATGCAGGCCGACCGCAGGATCCGCAAGGCCAAGCAGGAGCTCGAGCAGCAGAATGCGGCGCTGAACGAGGCCCTGCACGCGCTGCAGGAAGCGCAGTCGGAACTGGTGCGCCAGGAAAAACTGGCCTCGCTGGGCCGGCTGGTGGCCGGCGTGGCGCACGAGATCAATACCCCGCTCGGCATCTGCGTGACCGCGACCAGCCACCTGGTGCAGGAACTCAAGCTCACGCGCGAGGAACTGGCGGCGGGCGAGATGACCGAAGACAGCCTGGCCGGCTTCTTCGACGTGGTCGACCAGTCGCTGCGTATCATGACCACCAATACCCAGCGCGCGGCGGCGCTGGTGCGCAGCTTCAAGCAGGTGGCGGTGGACCAGTCCTCGGGCGATATCCGCAGCTTCAACCTCGGGCCTTACCTGAACGAAGTGCTGCTGTCGCTGCAGCCCAAGCTGAAAGGACGGCCGATCAAGGTGGCGGTCGACTTCCCGCAAGACCTGGTGCTGGACAGTTATCCGGGCGCGGTATCGCAGATCGTCACCAATATGGTGGTCAATTCGCTGGTGCACGGTTTCGAGCGCGACCAGCCGGGCAATATCACACTGCGCGCGGGGCTGGAAGACGATGGCTGGGTGGTGTTCGACTATGCCGACGACGGAGCAGGGATGGACGAGGACACGCTGGACAAGCTGTTCGATCCGTTCTTTACCACCAAGCGCGGGACTGGGGGGAGCGGGCTGGGGGCGCACATCCTGTACAACCTGGTGACGGGGGCGCTGGGCGGGACGGTCAGGGTGGAGAGTGCGCCGGGGGAGGGGTTGAAGTACCACCTGCGCTTCCCGCGCTCGCTGCGCGCCGAAAAAACCGCGGCATAACGACGCTGTCTGCTACCTTCGCACGTCGTTCCCGCGAAGGCGGGAACCCAAGTTCGCATGTGCTGGCCGAAATCGGTTGAATTGGTGTGCGACCAACTTGGGTTCCCGCCTTCGCGGGAAGTCGTTACGCCCAGTGAGGGTAACGACGGTATGCGTCGGTTAACTCAATCCGGCCACTTCTCGTTAATCGCCAGCGCCTTGTCCATATTCTTGATGAGCAGGTCGACGTACTTTGGATCCAGGTGGTGCCCCGCCACCTCGCGCAGGTGCTCGGTAACCTTCGCCGGCGGCCAGGCGTCCTTGTAGCAGCGCTTGTGGCTCAGGGCGTCGAACACGTCGGCGACGGCGACGATGCGCGCATACGGGTGGATGTCTTCGCCGCGCAGGCCTTGCGGATAGCCGGTGCCGTCGTATTTCTCGTGGTGCTGGTGGGCGATCACCGCCGCCGCCTTCAGGATCGGACGCTGCGAGCCGTCCAGGATCTGCAGCCCGATGGTCGGGTGCTGCTTCATGATTTCCCATTCCTCCTCGGTCAGGCGGCCCGGCTTGAGCAGCACCGCATCGGGCGTCGCGATCTTGCCCACGTCGTGCATCGGCGCGGCGTGCATCAAGACCGCCGTCTCGTCTTCCGGCATGCCCGACGCCTGCGCCAGCATGTGGCAGACCTGGGACATGCGGCGCACGTGGTTGCCCGCCTCGTGCGAGCGCGATTCGACCACGTCGCCCAGGCGCAGGATCAGCTCGGCCTGGGTATCGGTGATTTCCTGGTTGAGCAGGATGTTGTCGAAGGCGATGGCCACGCCCGAGCAGAAGACTTCGAGCAGCTGGGCGTCGATGTCCGAGATCTCGTCCACGCCCTTGAGCACCAGCAGCGAAGCCTTGCCGCTATTGTTCGGGAAGTAGCCGACATAGGTGTCGCCATGCAGGCGCGAAATACGGTTGTGGCGGGCGTCGTCCAGCTGGGAAAGCAGCTCCGGGCCGATCTCGTCGCCGCCCATGTCGCCGATCTGGGCCAGCACCTCGTACTGGCTCTGGCCGGTGATTACGCTGGCCGCCTTCAGGCGCAGCAGCATGCTCTGTTCCAGGCGCAGCAGGGCCACCACCTGCTGCAGCAGGCCGTTGGCGAAGTCCTTCAGGTTGCGTTGCTGGAAGATGTGGGCGGAGGCGGCAATGACCCGCTCCAGGCCTTCGCGATAGGTCTGCTGCACGCGGCGCGCTTCCTCGACCTTCATGATGTCGCGGTAGGCGCGCAAGGCGGCGAAGGTGGTGGTGAACAGCTTGGTGCGGTCGAGCTCGGTCTTTTCCTTGTAGTCGTTGATGTCGTAGTCGACGATCACGCGTTCCTCGGGCGCCTGGCCCGGCTGGCCGGTGCGCAGCACGATGCGGGTAAACTGGTTGTCCAGGTCCTGGCGCATCCAGCGCGCCACCTCGAGGCCGCTGTCTTCGCGCTCCATCACCACGTCCAGGAATACCAGGGCGATGTCAGTTTCCCGCGCCAGCACTTCCTTGGCTTCGGCGCCACTGTAGGCGTGCACGAAGGACAGCGCACGGCCGTCGAGGCGGAAGCGCGCCAGGGTCAGCTTGGTGATGTCGTGGATATCGGGTTCGTCATCCACCAGCAATACTTTCCAGGGTGCGAGCTTGGGCGCAGCGGATGACAGGAAGGACATGGAAAATCCGATATCGTAGGGAAATGTTGTCTGAAGAGGCTATTTTTCGACGTAAAAGTAGCCCAGAGTCAAGTCGATTGTAGTACGACATATGACCCTTAACAACAGGCAATATTGAATTTGTGCAGCGGCGATGTAACAGCAACTCTCTCCGGAGGGAGAGGGATGTTGCTCGTAAAAGACAGCCCGGTATCAGGTGTACGGTCTCTGGCAACGCTCACAATAGAAGGCGCGGCGCTTGGTCGTGCCGAGATTGGCTTTTTTGAAAGGAATATCGCAGCGCGGGCAAATTTTCTTCGCATGGGCCAGCCAATGCTGCTTGAGCACGAAGTCTTTTTTCCAGCCGAGGAAATCGAAGCTGTATTGGCGCGCCTCGTCGACCAGCTGGCGCAGCTTGGGCGCGGGCAGTGCGCCCACGGTCGACAGCGGGTGGACGCGGATGCGAAACAGCACCTCATTCTTGATGATGTTGCCGACACCGGAAAAGATATCCTGGTCGAGCAGGGCGTCGCAGGCCAGCAGTTCGGGCCGCGCGCGCAATTTCTTGCGCGCCTGCTTCGGGTCCCAGCGGTCCGACATGACGTCGGCGCTGAAATCGTAGGCTTCGAACGTCGCGCGGTCGATGGGGCGGATTGCACAGGCATAGAAATTCATTTCGCCGCCGTCCTGCGTCTCGATCGACAGGCGCGGCTCCTTGTCGCGCCGCTCGTCGATGCGGTAGGTGCCGAACAGCAAAAAGTGGATGCGCAGGACGACGTCGGGCAACTCGATGAGGAAGTGCTTGCCCCAGGTGTGCAGGCCGACGATGCGCTGGCCCGCCAGTTGGGCGGGGTCGACGGCGCGGACATTGCCGCTGGCGCGCACGATGTCCTGGCCCACGAAACGGGCAGTCTGTTCCTTCAAGATGACAAGCGATGGACCTTCTGGCATGGCACTCTCCCTTGCGCCATTCTCATCCATCACCATCTATTCGCCGTGTGCGAGGCCTCACATTTGGATACAAACTTCGACGATTCGAGACGAGCACGGCCGCTTGAAGCGGCGTATATTTCTATGTAAGAAGAATGATGGAAGCAAACCAAGGAGCAAGAGCGATGAAATCACTACTCATGAAAACGGCCTTTGCGGGCCTGTTCGCGCTCACCGCCGGCGCCGCATCGGCCGGCGTGACCGTGAATTACATCGAATCCGACAAGTTCGCCGACCTGCCTTTCGCGCCATGGGAGCGCGAGCAGGTGCTCAAGGAATTGAGCGATTATTTCACCAAGCTGGGCGAGAAGTTGCCGGAAGGCCAGGATCTCACGATCGAGGTGACTGACATCGACTTGGCCGGCCGTGAATACCCCAATTTTCGCGGCGGGCGCGAACTGCGCATCCTGAAGGGCACGGCCGACTGGCCGATCATGAACCTGCGCTATTCGCTGACCCAGAACGGGCAGGTGCTCAAGGGCGGCGATGCGCGGCTGGCCGACATGAGCTATATGCAGCGCATCAACCGCATGTCGGACAGCGATACCCTGCGCGCCGAGAAGCGCATGATCGATGACTGGTTCAACGAAACGATCCTGGGCAAGAAGCGTGGGGGTTAATCGACCTTGCCGTAGGTTCTCGTACTGGTCACTTTCAGGGGATCGCGCATCGTATAGTCGGACGGTACGCTGAACAGCGCGGCCGGCGGTTCGCCGCGTTTCAGGTTCTCGAGCCGGTACACCATCTCGCCGCTGCGCGGATCGCTGCGCTTGTGATAGACGGTCATCTGCAGCTCGGGCGAGTACCAGGTCTCGCTACTGACTTCGATCGGGTCGCGGTTGCCGATCTCGCCGGCGGGAATCGCATAGCTGCGCTGGCTGCCCTGGGCCCGTACGCCGGAGAAATCGCGTTCGCCCAGTTCACGCGTGACCGCCCTGGCCGACCATTTCCCCTCATTGACGGCGCCCGCGATCAGCGGGGCGATCTGGGCCGACATTGCGCGCGCCGCGGGCATGGCCGCCGCCGCCGGCTGGGCGATGCGCACCCGCACCTCGGCCGGCTCGACGCCGCGCTGGACGTCCTTGACGATGATGTGCGTGCCCTCGGGCAGCTTGCCTTCCTTACGCAGCCGGTCGATGCGCGCGCGCGCTTCGTTGGCGGCAATGCGCGCCTGGTCGGCGACCTTGCGCTGCTGGTCGGCGAGTTTGCGCTGTTGATCGGCCACGGCGCGCGCGGCATCCGCCTCGGCGCGCGCCTGGCCCGCCGCGATCCGGGCCTGCGTCGCCGCGGTGCGCGCCGCCTCGGCCTGGGCCCGGGCCCGTTCCGACGTGATGTCGGTCCGCGTGGCGCTCTTGCGCTCGGGATTCAGGATCCAGCGCGCGCCGTCGACCGGGTCGCTGATCGTGATCAGGCGCAGCTTGCCGTCGTCGCCGCGAACCTCGGTGCGAGTGCGGCCGGCACCGTCGCGGTATTGCATCGAGCTCGACCTGGTGACGATCTGGTTGCCGTCGGCCAGGCGCTGGATGCTCTCGGAAACGGTCTCGGCGCTGTAGGGCGCGTTCTTGACGATACTCGCGCTGGATATATTGACCATGGCGCCGGCCAGGCTGGCGCTGTCGCCGGCGCGCAGCGTGGCCAGCTGGTCAAGAGGCATGGTGACCGTGCCCTGGCGGATTACGATGCGGCGTTCGCCGTCGCTGCCCTGTTCCAGGGTGACCTCCTCGGCCAGGGCCAGTGATGGCGCAAAGGCGCTTGCCAGCAGGGTGGCGATCAGGATGTTCGTCGTTTTCATACAGTCCTCGCAATGAATCGTGTCAGTTGGCGGCGCTCAGGCGCACTGCCAGGGGATGGCCGTCCTGCGCCACCAGCATTTCGGCGCGCACCGTGCCGCCCGCGGTCTGCGGATTGAGCGGCATGCCCAGCGGCGCCAGCGCGGCCTGCGGCAGTTCGGCCTCGACCACCCGGGTATAGGGTTCGCGCTCGATCCGTTCCAGCGATTCGAGTGCGATGAAGGCGGCGCCGTCGTCGATGCCGATCACGGGCGGGCCGACCGTGATCGCCTGGTGCGGCGCCAGCGCCAGCAGCAGCGTCGCCAGCACGCCGGCGCCGCCCAGCGAGGCGAGGGCGCCGGCCGCACCCCATTGGGGCAATGACAGCCTGCGGTACCAGGGCTGGCGTTGCGGGAACTGGCGGGCGAAGGCCTGCAGCAATTCCTTTTCCACGCAGCGCGGGGCGTCATGCTTGGCCAGCTCGCTGCGCAGTGCGGCGAAGCGGGCGGCCAGGGCGGGGTCGATGGTGTCGTCGTCTTTCATCATGTCATTCCTTCCAGCGTCAGTCGCAGGCGCCTGGCCAGCGCCGCCCGGCCACGCGCCAGGCGCGAACGGACCGTGCCGATGTCGACCTGGCAGACGGTGGCGATCTCCTGGTACGACAAATCGTGCAGCTCGTACAGGATCACCGCGTCGCGGTAGTGCGGCGGCAGCAGCGACAGCGCGCGCCGCACTTCCTCGGCCGTTTCGTTTCCAAGCAGCCGCGCCAGGGGACCGTCGGCCTCGCTCGCTGTATCCAGCGCCAGTTCGTCATCGTCATCGAGCGGCTCCGGCAGCCGCGGATGGCGCTGGCGCGCCTCGTCCAGCTTGAGTGCGAGATTGCGCGCCACGCCGAATAAAAAGTGCTGCAACTGGCCGCGCAGCGGGTCGTAGCCGAGCCGCCCAGTGAGCAGGCCCATGAAGGCTTCCTGCACGATGTCGGCCGCCGTATCGCCCGAGCCGCAGCGCAGCAGCGCGTAGCGGTACAAGGGCCCCTGGTGCCGCCGGTACAGCGCCGTGAACGCATCGGCCTGTCCGGCATGGACCTGGCGCAGCAGTTCGGTATCGGTGTGGTCTGTCGTCGAGGTCATGGCAGTCTTCTTTTCTTGTATTCCGCCGAGGGCCCCGAAAAGTTCCAATTATTTTTCAAGAAAACAAAACGCCCCGTGCCGGAAACCGGGACGGGGCGTCGTGTGCATGCGCAATGACCGATCAGTCGATCCAGTTCACGCGCTCGAATTTATTGCGGAAATCCTCAGGCATGTAGCACACCTGGCTGGACTTGTAGTTGTAGAAGACGAAGCCCGACTTGGCCATGGCGATGAGGGTCCTGTCGCGCGGGCGGGTGATGCGGAAGATCAGGTCGCCGCCGTATTTATTGAAATCCATGACGCCGACTTCGAACAGCAGCTGGTCGCGTCCATACGCTTCGGCGCGGTAGGTCGCGGCCAGGTCGGTGACGATGATGCCATTGCCGTCGCGTTCGGTCTCTGCGACACCGAATTCAAACAGGAAGCGCGCCCTGGCTTCGGAGATCATCGCGATCATCGATTCATTGCCCAGGTGGTTGGCGGCATTGATGTCGGTGACCCTTACCGTCAGCTGCGTCGAATAGTAATACTGGTCTTCGGGAAGATCGAGTTGTAAGCGTGCCATCTCTTCATTCTAAACTCATTGCGCGGCCCTGCGTCCAATTTGTTGGATGGCGCCGCCGCTCGTGAGTAAGTACAGCTCGCCATCGGCATCCTGGCCGAAGGACACGACGCGGCCGATATCGCCGATCTCCCAGTCGCGCTGTTCAGTGATGCCATTGCCGGTGGCGAAGAAGCTTTTCAGGTAGCCGCCGCAGAAATCGGAATAGAAGTAGCGCCCGGCCAGCTCGGGCAGGGCGCGGCCGCGGTAGACGAAGCCGCCGGTGATCGAGCAGCCGTTGGCATTGCCCGTACCGTGGTCGTACTCGAAGGCGGGCAAGGTCAGGCCGGTGCGGTCGCAAGTCGCGGCGTTGTAGCACAGCGTGCCTTCCATGAGGTTCCAGCCATAGTCCAGGCCGGCCTGCGCCGCGGCGACGATGTTGACTTCTTCGCGCCGGTCCTGGCCGACGTCGGACAGGTAGAGCTGGCTACCGTCGAAGCTGAAGCGCCAGGGGTTGCGCAGGCCCGCAGCCCAGATTTCGGGGCGGCGCCCGGCCACGTCGCGGTAGGGATTGCCGGCCGGGATGGTATATGGCTGGGTCGTCGTCGCGCCCGCCACGTCGATGCGCAGCAGCTTGCCGAGCAGGCTGTTCAGGTTGCGCGCATTGCCCTGCGGATCGCCTGCGCCGCCGCCGTCGCCTGTCGCCAGGTAGAGATAGCCATCGGGGCTAAAGGCGAGCTGGCCGCCGAAATGGTTCTGGTAAGTCGGGTGCGGGATGCGCAGGATTACCAGGCCGGAGGTCGGATTGGCCGCCGTCGGCGTGGCGCCGGCGCTGAAGCGCTCGACCACGATATTGCGCTGCAAGTCGGTGTAATAGACGTAGAAATAGCCGTTGCGTGCGAACTGCGGGTCGAAGGCGAGCGACAGCAGGCCGCCTTCGCCATCGGTGGAGACGCGCGCGCGAATGTCGAGGTAGGGCAGGTCGCGCGTGCTGCCGTTTTCGACGATGCGTACCCGGCCCGGCCGCTCGGTGACGAACAGGCGCCGGTCGCCGGCAGGGGCGGTCAGGAAGGTCGGATTGTCGAGATTGGCGGCGACCTGCGTCAGGCCGAGGGACAGCGTGCCGCTCGCATAGCTGACCGCGGCGCTGGCCGTGGCGCCGGCGCTGACGGTCGCCGCCTGCGAAGCCGGCGTCGGTTGATACGTGACGCCGCCGCTCGTGACCGGCGACGCCGACACGTTGTAGCTGCCGGGCGCGAGGTTGGCGAGGGTTTGCGACTGCGTCAGGTCTTGCAGGTAGTTGTTGGGGCCGGTGACACGCAGGGCGGGATTGACGCCGGCCGGCAAGCCGCTGGCGGTGACGGCCAGCGAACCGGTGGTCGCGGGCGGCGGCGTGGCCGGGCCGGGCGTGCCGGGGCTGCCTCCGCCACCGCCGCAGGCAAGCAGGCCCACGCCGATGAGCAGGGCACTGAACAGCAACAGCAGCTTTTGCATATGCCTGGCAAGCATCTCAGCCTCCGCACGGTGGTGTTCGTTTGCGCCATTGTGCCAGCGAATGCCGGCACGGCCGTGGCGCGCGGGCTACAGGACGCGCTCAATCCGGGATTTCTGGCTCGACCAGTTTGGCCAGCTGCTCGAGCGACTCTTGCCAGCCCAGGTAACACATCTCAGTCGGGATCTGGGGGGGAATGCCTTCTTGCTTGATATGCACCTCGACCCCGCCCAGCACTTCGCGCATGCTCACCGTGGTCTGCATCTGGCCGGGAAGATGCGGATCGTCGAACACGGCCGAATAGCGTACCCGCTTGCCGGGTTCGAGTTCCAGGTATTCGCCGCCGAAGGAATGGCTGTGGCCGTTCGTGAGGTTGGTGAAGGACATCCGGTAGCGACCACCGACCCGGCCATCCATCTCGTGGACGGTGCCGAAAAAGCCATAAGGCGGCAGCCATTTTGCATAGGCGCCGGCCGTGGTGAAGGCACGGTACAGGCGATCCGGGGTCGTTTTGATCACGCGATGCAGCTCGACGGTATTGGTGGACATGGTGGTTTCCTTGAGTGGTAGCAACAGAGGACAGCCCTCTGATACTACGACGAAGCAAGTGTCCTGGATTCGACAGCGGCCCCGATTTTTTTATGCACCAAACGACAAATGGCTTGGAATAGCGCAAACCGCGCCACTCCAAGCCATTGTTTCGGCTTAAATAACCGAAAGAAGTTTATTTCTTCGCTTCGACACCCGGGGTGGCCGAGCGCGCCAGGAAGGCCTGGGTGATCTGCGGCAGGTGGTCGAGCAGCCAGGCCGCCATCGCTTTTTCCTGCTCCAGGATCTGCTGGAGCTGGCCCTGGGTCGTGGTATCGCCCACCGATTTGGCGGCCGCGATCAGCGCCGTATAGCTGGCGATCTCGACGTTCTCGAACACGTAGCCGGCCATCGCGCCCTTGACGACCTCGTCGCTGGCCGCCATGCCGCCCACGGCCTGGCCAAAGGCGACCAGGCGCGCGCCGATGTCCTTCAGGACCGAATTATCGGTGCCACGACGCGCCAGGATCTCGTCGAGCACGCTGTGCTGCCAGCGCGTCTCGTCGATGTGCTGGACGATGCGCGCGCGCAGTTCAGGATAGTGTTCGAGGCGCTCGGCCTGCGCGGTCAGCATCTGTTCCGCCTGCTTTTCCATCGCGTGGGCATCGCGCAGCCAATCGTTGAAATTTTCGTCTGCAGTCGTCGTCATGATTCCTCCGTGGGTGTTTGTACAGGTGGCGAAGTTCGCCCTGCCAATACCTTCGCAGAGTTATGGAATCGTGTTTGTTAGGTGACACACTGTCGACGATTCCGACGACGGCTTTATGGCGAGGACGGTGCGGATGGCGCACGCGTGCGCGTCTTGCTGACCACGCCAGATGGATCGATCAGCACGACGAATTCGGAGAACTGGCCGCCGCCGGCCGGCGATTGATAGACCCAGGCCTCGTAGCCGCTGTCGAAGCGCACGCTTTTCGTGGGGCCGAAGGCGGCCAGCAGATCCGCCTTGGTGGTGCGGCCGGCGACCACGGAAGTGGACAGCCGCTCGGCCGCGACGACGGAACCCGGTGGCGCCGGTTGCGTCGCGCAACCCGCCAGCAGCGCCGCGCAGGCAAGTAGACGCAGCTTCATGGCGCCACTCCGTCTGGCGCGTCGACCATGTATTCGAACTCGACCAGCGTATCGTCGGGCCAGCTCGCATCCCACAGCGGCACGTAATAGGTGCGATCGAGCAGCGCCTGGCAGTCGCAGAAGGGCAGCATGTCGGGCGTCTGGTCGCCGCCGGCGTAGAGCATGCTGAACGGCAGAGTCTCGACCCGCTCGCCGGCGCGCAGGGTGACGGCAAAGATGGGCCGCTCGGCAAAGAACAGATAGTTGCCGTCCGGGCTGGTGCACACGCCCTCGGGCGTGTTCAGGGCATCCGAGATCCAGCCGAAGAGCGGCGAGCTGTTCGATACCAGCCCGGCTTCCTTGCCGACCCGGCATTCCAGGCGCAGGTCGCCCAGGCGCCGCGTGCCGGGTGGCAAGCCGGGAGTCTCGATGCGCGCTCGCCAGGTCATGCTGGCGGTCTTGCGGCTGGCGAGCACGGCGGCGTCTTCCTGCAGGGCTTGTTCATGACGGGGCAGGACGAAAAAATTGTTGTCGTCGACAGCGACCGGCAACGACACCGAATCGCCGGCGATGCGCAGGGTGATGCCGCGCATGTCCGTCGACGGCAGGCGCGGCAGCAGCTGGAAACGCAGCGTGGCGCTGGGGGCGAAGGCGCGTTCGCGCTCGAAGCGTTCCATGCCGCGCATCATCTTGCGGTAGGACTTGTCGACCGGGTCGCGGGTGGACTTGACGGTGACGGTGTTCTGGCCGGCGGCCCAGGCAGGCGCGCTCGGCAGTGCCGCCATGAGCGCGGTGCCCATGGCGCACAGGGAAACGACGCGGACCAGTTGCCGCGTCATGGTATTACCAATACCGGACGCGGCCGGTATCCATGTGGACGAACTGCGAGCTGGCGTAATAGCCGACGCCGCCGCCCTTGAGCGACATCGCCGCTTTCTGCAGGGTGCGCAGGTCGGTGCCCGGCAGGCGGATGTCGATCGCCTTGCCGTCCATGTGCAGGCTGCGCTTGGCGACGCCGCCGCTGCCGTGGCTGCGCAGGAAGGCGTTCGATTCGGGCGCGCGGTAGCCCGAGATGATGTGCAATTCCTTGCTGTTGTCGAGCTTGCCATTAAGTTGGCCGAGCAACAGCAGCAGTTCTGGATCGATCTCGGCGATCTTGTTGCTGCGGTGGTCGCGCAGCACTTTATTGATGTCTTTCAGGGCATCGGGGACGAACTCGCCTTCGGCCCAGAACGTGCTCTTGAGCTTCTCGCCGGTATGCGTATTGTAGAAACGCAGGCAGCACTCGCCGGACAGAACATTACTGTCAGATGATGTATTCTTGGCAAGGGTTGGAAGGGCGAGGGAGGAAGAAGCGAGGAGGAGGGAGCTCTTGAGGAAGGAGCGTCGTTGAATCATTGAAGGAAGTCCTTACGCTGGTTCACTGAACCGTCAATGATACGCCGATTGCCTGAATCGTGCAGATAAAATGTCTGAAATTGCGGCGAATAAGCTACGATGTCAACTATTTAACGTCTTTTGGGAGAGGAAGTCATGCCGAGTATTGTCAAGAAGCTCTTGAGCAAAAAACTAGTGTTGGCCGCCAGCCTGGCCACGGTCGGCGTGACTGCCATCGCCCAGGAAGTGACCCCGGTCGACAAGCCGCCGCTCGCCAAGGGCTGGAAGCTCGAGACGGTCGCGACCGGCGCCCCGCAGCCCTGGGGCATGGCCTGGCTGCCCGATGGCCGGATGCTGGTCACCGGCAAGCAGGGCACGCTGCATCTGTTGAATGGCAAGAGCTTCCAGCAAATCCCTCTCGACGGCCTGCCGAACCTGTATGCCAGCGGCCAGGGCGGCCTGCTCGACATCGTCGTGCACCCGGCTGACAAGGCCAACCCGCGCATCTACATGACGATGTCCAGCGGCACCGACGAAGAGAACCGGACCGTACTGGTGCAGGGCGTGTTCGACGGCAAGCGCGTCACCGGCATCAAGCAGCTGTTCGCGGTGAACCTGGGCAAGAGCGGCGGCCAGCACTTCGGTTCGCGCCTGCTGTGGCTGCCGGATAACACCCTCTTGATGAGCATCGGCGACGGCGGCAATACGCCGCAGCGGATCGGCAATATGCTGGCGCGCGACCATGCCCAGAGCCTGGCCTCGCACACCGGCAAGATCCTGCACCTCACCGACGCCGGCCAGCCGGTCGGCAAGGGCGCGCTGGCGGGGCAGGCCAATGCCCGGCCCGAAATCTACAGCTACGGCCACCGCAACGTGCAGGGCATGGCGCGCGATCCGAAGAGCGGCCGCATCTATGCCAACGAGCACGGCTCGCGCGGTGGCGACGAGATCAATGTGATCGAGGCCGGCAAGAACTATGGCTGGCCGCTGCAAAGCTATACGCTGGACTACAGCACCCGCGAGCCGATCGGCATGAAGGTGGTGCCGGGCACGGTGCAGCCGATCGTCGTCTGGACGCCGTCGCCGGCGCCGTCGGGCCTGGCTTTCTATACCGGTAAAGCCTTCCCGCAATGGCAAGGCAGCCTGTTCAGCGGCAGCCTGGCCGGCCAGGACGTGCGCCGGGTGCAGCTCGACGCCCAGGGCAAGGTTACGGCCCAGGAGCTGCTGCCGGTCGGCAAGCGCGTGCGCGACGTGCGCCAGGGGCCGGATGGACAGCTGTATGTACTGACCGACGAAGCAAAAGGCAGCCTGCTGCGCATCGTTCCCAAGTGATGCGTCCCGCATGAAGTCACGCCTTCCTGGGGTATGCATGCCTGTTTTTGTTTGTTGACAACGTGAAACCTGCCTAGAATGAATGTTTGCCAGGGCGCGCCGATGGGGTGCGCCTTGCCGTTCATTCCGTCCCTCGTCCCACAAGGACACCTCCAGGAGGAGCACTATGGCAGTATCCGTTCGTCGTACCATCCACCTCGCGGCAGCGCTCGCGCTGGCCACCGGCGTCTCGTCGCTCCAGGCGGCCCCGGCCAAGCCGGCGGCCACCCCCGACATCCCGATTCCGGACATCAAGTACACCAAGTTCACACTCAAGAACGGCCTGACCGTGCTGGTGCACGAAGACCGCAAGACGCCGGTGGTGGCGATCAATACCTGGTACCACGTCGGCTCCAAGAACGAGAAAGTGGGCAAGACCGGCTTCGCCCACCTGTTCGAACACCTGATGTTCAGCGGCAGCGACAACTTCAAGCACACCTACCTGAATGCGATGGAACGCATCGGTGCGACCGACCTCAACGGCACCACTAACCAGGACCGCACCAATTACTTCCAAAACGTGCCGACCTCGATGCTCGACTATGCGCTGTTCGCCGAGAGCGACCGCATGGGCTACCTGCTGGGCACGGTCGACAAGAAGAAGCTCGACATCCAGCGCGGCGTGGTGCAGAACGAGAAGCGCCAGTACGAGAACCAGCCCTACGGCATCGCCTGGGAACTCCTGACCACCAATACCTATCCGGCCGGCCACCCGTATTCCTGGACCGTGATCGGCAAGATGGAAGACCTCGACGCGGCCTCGATGACCGACGTCCAGGACTGGTTCAAGCAGAACTACGGCCCAAACAACACGGTGCTGGTGCTGTCGGGCGATATCTCGGCCGAAGAAGCGCGCGAGAAGGTCGAGCGCTTCTATGGCGCGATCCCGCCGGGCCCGCCACTGGCCAAGCATGACGCGTGGATCGCCAAGCGCACCGGCACCCACCGCACGGTGGCCCAGGACCGCGTGCCGCAATCGCGCGTCTACCGCACCTGGAACGTGCCGGGCGCGCACACGCAGGAAGAAGTGCTGCTCGACCTGGCCGCGCGCGTGCTGGGCGGCGGCAAGACCTCGCGCCTGTACAAGCGCCTGGTGTACCAGGATCAGCTGGCCACCAGCGCTACCGCGAGCGACAACTCGTCCGAGATCGGCGGCCAGTTCAGCATGACCCTGACCGCGCGCCCGGGCGGCGATGTGGCGAAGATGGAAAAAGTGGCCGACGAAGAGCTGCGCGCGCTGATGAAGAGCGGCCCGACGGACGCCGAGCTGCGCCTGGCCAAGACCGCGATCATGGCGCAATACACGCGCATGATCGAGCGCGTCGGCGGCTTCGGCGGCAAGAGCGACCTGCTGGCTTCGTGCGAAACCTATACCGGCAATCCGGACTGCTACAAGATCTATCTGCAGCGCATCAAGGACGCCACCCCGGCCATGGTGCGCAAGGCGATGAACGACTGGCTGAGCGACGGCGACTTCGTGTTGCAGATCGATCCGTTCCCGACCGGCCTGGCCGCCACCAACACCGGCCTGGACCGCAGCAAGGCGCCGGACACCGGCAAGGCGATGTCGCTCAAGCTGCCGCCGATGCAGCGCGCCACACTGTCCAACGGCCTGAAAGTCGTGCTGGCCGAGCGTCATGAAGCGCCGATCGTCAACCTGCAACTGCTGGTCGACAGCGGCTATGCCTCCGACAGCGCCGACATGCCGGGCGTGGCCAGCCTGGCGCTGCGCATGCTCGAAGAAGGCACCAGCAGCCGCAAGTCGCTGCAGATCGGCGAGGAACTGGAAAGCCTGGGCGCGACCTTCGGCGCCAGCACCAACCTCGATGGCGCCTTCGTCGGCATGAACGCGCTCAAGGCCACCTTGCCGCAGGCGCTCAACCTGTATGCCGACCTGGTGCTCAATCCGGCGTTCCCGCAGAACGAGTTCGCGCGCCTGCAGCAGGACCGCCTGGCCGCGATCGCGCGTGAAAAGGCCGATCCGCAGTCGATCGCGATGCGCGTGGCGCCGGCGCTGCTGTACGGCGCCAACCACGTCTACGCCAAGCCGGGCACCGGCAGCGGCACCGAGGACGCGGTCAAGCGCATGACCCGCGCCGACCTGGCGACCTACCACGCCACCTGGTTCAAGCCGAACAACGCCACCCTGCTGGTGGTGGGCGATACCACGCTGGCCGAGGTCACGCCGCTGCTCGAGAAAGCGTTCGCGTCGTGGAAAGCGGGCGAGGTGCCGAAGAAGGCGATCGCCGAGGTGGCGCCGCGCGCCGCGCCGGTGGTTTACCTGGTCGACCGTCCGGGCGCGCTGCAGAGCGTGATCCTGGGCGGCCAGCTGGCGCCGCCGCGCAACAGTCCCGAGGCGCTGCCGCTCGAGATCGTCAACGACGTGTTCGGCGGCACCTTCAGCTCGCGCATCAATATGAACCTGCGCGAAGACAAGCACTGGTCGTATGGCGTGCGCAGCACGGTCGTGCCGGCGATCGGCCAGCGCGCCTTCATGAGCATCTCGCCGGTGCAGACCGACAAGACCGGCGACGCGCTCAAGGAACTGGTGGGCGAGTACCGCAATATCGCCGGCGCCAAGCCGATCGCGAATGAAGAGCTCAAGTTCGCGCAGGACAATAAAACCCTGCGCCTGCCGGGCAGCTTCGAGACGGCGGGCCAGCTGGCCGGCGCCTATTCCACGATCCTGCAGTACGGCTTGCCCAAGGATTACTACAACACCTTCACCGAGAAGGCGCTGGCGCTCACGCCGCAGCAGGCGAATGCTCTGGCGGCGCGCAGCTTCGTCGCGGATCGCCTGGCGTGGGTGGTGGTCGGCGACATGGCCAAGGTCGAGAAGGATATCCGCGCGCTGAACCTGGGCGAGGTGCGCAGGATCGACGTGGACGGCAAGCCTTTGCCGTAAGTCGTTGCAAGTCCCGCCCGGCGCGTGCGCCGGGCGGGACGGGTTTGGGGGACACTTTGGGCAGGAGGAATCTGCTCATGGACCAACAACTCAGCCTGGACCCGGCGCGCACGGCGCTGGTCCTCATCGATCTTCAGAACAGCAACGTCAAGCACGATCTAGCGCCGCACGGCGCCGAGGACGTGGTTGGCAATTGCGTGCTGCTGGCGCAGGAGATGCGCGAGCGCGGCGGCCTGGTCATCTATGTCCACGTATTGCTGAATGAATTGCCGCAAGCGCCAGCCGATGCGCCGCTGCGGCCGCGGGGCGCGCCGGCGGCGCCTCCCGATGCCTCGTGGCTGGCGCCGGAAGCCGGCGTCGAGGCGCAGGACCTCGTGATCGTCAAGCGCCAGTGGGGCGCCTTCTATGGCACCGAACTCGAGCAGCAGCTGCGGCGACGCGGCATCGACACGCTGGTCATGGGCGGCATCGCCACCAATTTCGGCGTCGAATCGACCGCGCGCGCGGCCTATGATTTCGGCTTCCAGCTGGTGTTCGCCGAGGATGCGATGAGCAGCTTCGAGGCCGATGCCCACCATTTCGCGTGCAACAAGATCTTTCCGAAAATGGGAAGGGTGCGCTCGACGCGCACCCTGATCGACGTCCTGCAGGCCGGTACCGGCGCCGCGTGACGCCGGTCGCCCGGCATCAACCCGCGCGCTGGATGTCCGCCGTGATCTCGTAGGCGCGCAGGCGCGCCGCGTGGTCGTAGATCTGCGAGGTGATCATCAGCTCGTCCGGCTTCGTCTTATCGATGAAGGCGCGCAGCTGGTGGGCCACCGTCACGCGCGAGCCGATTGCCGAGCACGACAGCACGCTGTCGAGCATCATGCGTTCGGGCAGGTCGAGCGCTTCCAGGTAGCCGCTCACCGGCGGTTTCAGCTTGGTCGGGCGGCCGGTGCGCAGGTTGACGAAGGCCTGCTGCATCGAGGTTGCCAGGAAGTGTGCTTCCTGGTCGGTGTCCGCGGCGAACACATTAAAGCCCAGCATGATGTAAGGCTTGTCGAGCTGTTCCGATGGCCGGAAGTTGCTGCGGTACATATCGATCGCCTGCATCATCATCTGCGGCGCGAAGTGCGAGGCGAAGGCATACGGCAGGCCGAGATGCGCCGCCAATTGCGCCCCGAACAGGCTGGAGCCGAGGATCCAGACCGGCACGGCGAGGCCGGCGCCGGGCACGGCCTGCACCGGGCGCCGGGTCGAGCCGGCGAAATAATCCATCAGCTCCACCACGTCTTGCGGGAATTCGTCGGCGTCGGATGCCAGGTTGCGGCGCAGGGCGCGCGCCGTGGTCTGGTCCGAGCCCGGCGCGCGGCCCAGGCCGAGGTCGATGCGGCCCGGATGCAGCGCCTCGAGCGTGCCGAACTGTTCGGCGATCACCAGCGGCGAATGATTGGGCAGCATGATGCCGCCGGCGCCCACGCGGATGCGCGAGGTGCCGGCCGCCACGTGGCCGATCAGCACCGCGGTGGCGGCGCTGGCGATGCCCGGCATGCCGTGGTGTTCGGCCAGCCAGAAACGGTTGTATCCCCAGCGCTCGCCATGTTGTGCGAGGTCGAGCGAGCGTTGGAACGAGGTGGCCGCATCGCTGCCTTCGGCGATCGGCGAGAGGTCGAGTATCGAGAAAGGAATCATGGATCCATGATACGCCGATGAAAAAAATCGCGTGCGCGGGCCCCCAAAAACGTCGCGTCCGCTGCCTTGTCATCAGCTTGCTATAGTATTTCTGCATGATGCCAAGACACTATCTTTGTTCGCTGCCGGCCGCCATGCTGCTCGTTGCTTGCGCGCACCAGCCAGCGCCATCCGCCATGACAGCCGAATCCAGTTTCCATCCCGCGCAGGTGGCGGCCATCGACCAAGCGATCGACACCGCCATCGCCGCCCGCAAGCTGCCGGGCGCCGTCTATCATCTCGAGCGCGGCACCGCGCAGCACGAGCGCGCCTATGGCCGGCTCACTTACGACGAGGACGCGGCCGCCGTCACGCCCGCCACCGTCTTCGATGCGGCCTCGCTGAGCAAGGTGCTGGTCACGGCGCCCGCGGTCCTGATGCTGGCCGAAGAGGGCCGCATCGACCTCGAGGCGCCCATTACGCGCTACTTCGCGGACTGTACCGGTGGCGGCAAGGAGGCGATCACGGTGCGCCAACTGCTGACCCATACCTCGGGCCTGGCCTCCGGCCTGCCGGCCAGGCCGGCATGGCAGGGCAGGGAAGCCGCGCTGGCGCTGGCCTGTGCACAGACAGTGACCCATCCGCCGGGCAGTTTCTTCCGCTATTCCGACATCAATTACATCCTGCTGGGCCTGCTGGTCGAGCGCACCGCGGACATGCCGCTCGACCGTTTCGCCCAGCAGCGCATCTTTGCGCCGCTCGGCATGGGCAATACCGGGTACCGCCCGCTGGAGCGCATGCCGGCAGCGTCGATCGCGCCGACCCAGCGCGGCGCCACCGCGGTGGCGCAATTGCCGACCGCCCATGGCGACCTGGCGCCGGGCGCGCCGCTGCAGGGCGTGGTGCACGATCCGACCGTGCGCCGCATGGGCGGCGTGGGCGGCTCGGCCGGCGTATTCTCGACCGCCGGCGACGTCGCGCGTTTCGCCCGCATGCTGCTGGGCAATGGCGCACTGGATGGGGTACGGATACTGAAGCCGGAAAGCGTGCGCCTGCTGACCACGGTGCAATCGCCGTCCGGCATCGTTGCACTGCGGGGGATGGGCATGGACATCGATTCGCCCTTCGCCAAGCGGCCGCGCGGCGCCGTCTATCCGGTCGGCAGTTATGGCCATACGGGATTCACCGGTTGCATCCTGTGGGTCGATCCGCAGTCACAAAGTTTCTATGTCTTCCTGTCGAACCGGGTCTACCCCGACGACCACAGCGTGGTGCTGCCGCTCTATACGCAACTGGGTACGCTCTCGGCGCAGGCTGCCCTGGGTGCTCAACAATAAGCGCTAAATAAGAGCAAGATAAAAGAAATTAAAAGACGATGATGTATTTCCGCGCGGCTACCGTGCGCTCCCATCCGTAGCCTGTCTCTACACTGGAATCCTCACTCGACGCATATCGTTATCAATCCTGCGGTGTGCGGCGGGTAACGCCCCTGACACATTTGGTTACATTGAGGAGAACACCATGAAAATGAACAAGCTACTCAAAGGAATGCTCGGCGCATCGGTCGCCGCCGCCATGTTCGGCGCCACCGCGGTGCATGCACAAACCACGACCACCGGCACCACGACCGGCACGACCACCGGCCAGATCGGCACCACCGGCGCCCAGACTGGCAGCCAGACCGGCACCATGAGCGACCGCACCAGCGGCAGTTCGTCGATGACCGGCGTGACCGGCAGCATGCAGAGCACCGATCCGCAAGACCAGCGTGACCGCGACCGTCGCAGCAAAACCGGCACCAGCAGCGGCACGTCGGGCACCACCGGCACGACCGGCACCTCGGGCATGACCGGCACCACGGGTACCACCGGCACCACGGGCACGACCGGCACCACCGGCACCACCGGCACGACCGGCACTACCAGCGGTTCGAGCGGTTCGATGGGCACCGGCACCAGCGGTTCCACCGGCACCATGGACGACACGAACCGCAGCGGCACCTCGACCGGCACCACTGGTACGACGGGCACCACCAGCACCGGCACCGGCGCGACCGGCACCGGCACCACCGGCCGCGGCTACTGATCCAGCCAGTCGCGCTTCAGGCAGTAATGGCGGCGTCCCCGGCCGCCACCCCGAACACCGGCTTGCGCCGGTGTTTCTTCATGTGCGGGCCGACGCCAGCGTGACGCTTTCCAGCGGCGTTGGCGCCGGACCGTGCAGCACCGTGCCATCGACGTCGAAGCGCGAGGCATGGCAGGGACAATCCCAGCTGCGCTCGGCGCCGTTCCAGTGCACCGCGCAGCCGAGGTGGGTGCACCTGGCCGACAGCGCGTGCAGTTCGCCATCGGAATCGCGGTACACCGCAATCCGGCGCAGTCCCTCGCGCAATACCGCGCCCTCGCCGGCTGCGATCGCATCTAGCGAATCGACCTCGCCGCCGGCCAGCCACTCGCCGTAGCGCGCCGCCACATTGGCTTGTCCGCTGGCGAATTCACCGAGTCCGTGCACCGGCTTGCGCGCGGGATCGTAGAGCGCACTCCAGGGATTCGGCCGCTCCATGACCAGGTCGGTCACCAGCATGGCGCCGATGGTGCCGTGGGTCATGCCATTGCCTGAGTCGCCCGTGATCACATACACGTTGTCGTCGTCCATCGGGTTGCGGCCCAGGAAGGGCAGGCCGTCGTGCGGTTCCATCACCTCGCCCGACCAGCGCCAGGCAAGCTCGCGCGCCATTGGAAAGCGTTCGCGCGTCCAGTGCTCCAGTTCGTCGTAGCGGTGGCCGGGATGGGCGTCCTGGCCTGTCTTGTGGTCGGCGCCGCCCACGATCACCACGTCGTCGCCATCGGGGCCGGCGGCCAGCCGCACATAGTGATAAGGATCGCCCAGGTCCCACAGCAGCAGGTGGGGCAGTACGCCGTGCGGCGCCCGCAATCCGATCACATAGCTGCGGTAGCCGGCCTGCTTGGTGTGCATCACGATCCGGTCGTTGAACGGCGTGTGCGTGGCGACCACCACGCTGTGGGCACGGATCTCGCCATGGTCGAGCGTCACCATCTGGCGCCGGTGGTCGCCGCGAATGCGGCGCGCGTGGCTGGCGCCGTGGAGACGGCCGCCGCGGCGGACGATGGCGCGCGCCAGGCCATCGAGGTACTTGAGTGGGTGTAACTGGGCCTGGCCCGGATAGCACACCGCGGGACCGGTGTCGTAGCCGAGCCCGGGCACACGGGTGACCAGCCCGGCCTGTACGCCGGCGCGCGCCGCGGCGTCGCACTCGCGTTCCAGCAGCGCCCGGCCGCGGGTATCTTGCGCGACCAGGTAGCCATCGAGGTGCTCGAACTCGCAGGCGATGCCTTCGCGGCGCACGATCGACTCGACCATCTGCAGTGCGCGTGCATAGCTGCCGGCCACCAGGCGCGCCTGCGCATGGCCGAAGCGCCGTTCGATGCCGTGGTACCACGCGTCGGGCGGGAAGAAATGGGCGGCGCTGCGGCCGGTCTCGCCGGCGCCGACGCCAAGCGCGTCGATGACGACCACGTCCTTGTCTTGCAGCGCCAGCAGATACGCCGTAGTGAGCCCGGCGATGCCGGCGCCGATCACGCATACCTCGGCCTCTCGCGCGCCGACGAGCGCAGGAAACACCGGCACCGTGGCGGTGTCCATCCAGACCGGTCTCGAACTGCCGTTGGTCGCGCCACGCATGATCAGCTTCCATGTAAGGAACGTGCCGGATTGCGCAAGTTGTGACGACAAGTCTAGCGCGCCGATATAAAGTCGGTAGCACGATGTGGCGCGGATGCTGCATGTCGCGGTATTTCAGCTGTCAGGCATGCGACCCGCTAGTTTTATGGCTTAGTATCAATTCTTATTGCATATTGGAATTAAAATGAAGCCGCTGTCGGCGCCACCTGAATCCCTCCAGCCAAGCGCGATGAAGTTGTCCGAGCTGATCGGCGCGCTCAGTTATGCACTCGACATCACGGAAGGCCAGCCGGCGGGGCACTGCGTGCGCTGCTGCTGGATCGGCATGCACATCGGCCGCGCCGCCGGCTTGTCCGGGCAGCAGTTGTGGGAGCTTTACTATGCCCTGCTGTTGAAGGACCTCGGCTGCAGCAGCAATGCGGCTCGGATCTGCGAGCTCTATCTCACCGACGACCTCGACTTCAAGCGCGACTTCAAGACCGTCGGCGACAGCCTGCCCCAGGTGCTCGGCTTCGTGCTCAAGCATACCGGGCTGAAGGCGGGATTGGCGGAGCGTTTCCGCAGCGTGATGACGATCCTGCGCGACGGCCCCGAGATCGCCCAGGACCTGATCGCCACGCGCTGCCAGCGCGGGGCCGAGATCGCGCGCCTGCTGCGCTTTCCCGAAGGCGTGGCGCAAGGGATCTATTCGCTCGACGAGCATTTCAACGGCAAGGGAAAGCCGGCCCAGCTTGCCGGCGAGGCGATTCCGGTCATTGCCCGCATTGCCCTGCTGGCCCAGGTGATCGATGTATTCCACACCGCCGGCGGGCGCGCGGCGGCCATGCGCGAAGCCGGAGCGCGGGCCGGCACCTGGTTCGATCCACAACTGGTGGCGGCATTCGATACCTGCGCCCGGGCCGAAGCGTTCTGGCAGACGCTGGCCAGTCCCGAGGTCGACCGCGCCATCCTAGCGCTGGAACCGGCCGGCCACGAAGTCGCGCTCGACGAGGATTACCTGGACGATATCGCCGCCGCCTTCGGCCAGGTGGTCGACGCCAAGAGTCCGTACACCAGTGGCCACAGCAGCAGGGTGGCGCTGTACACCGACATGATCGGCGAAGCGCTGGGCCTGTCGCCACAGCGGCGCCGCTGGCTCAAGCGCGGCGCGCTCTTGCACGACGTCGGCAAGCTGGGCGTCAGCAACAGCGTGCTCGACAAGGCTGGCTCGCTCGACCGCAGCGAGTGGGACGCGGTGCGCCAGCATGCAGAATACACCGAGACCATCCTCGGCCGCATCGCGGCGTTCTCGGAAATAGCGGCGATCGCCGGCGCCCACCACGAACGGCTCGATGGCGGCGGCTATCCGCGTGGCCTGGCGGCCGAGGATATTCGCCTGGAAACCCGCATCATCACCACCGCCGACATTTTCGACGCCATCACCGCGGAGCGTCCGTACCGCGGCGCCATTCCTATTCCCCAGGCACTGGAGATGATGGAAAAAACGGTCGGGACCGCGCTCGACCCGGCCTGCTTCGACGCGCTCAAGCGCGCCATGGCGCAGGTCCCGCTCCCCGCCGACTGATCCCGTTCATCGCTATTACCCGTGCTTGCCGATTGCGGCAGGCACGGGCGCGCGCGCGTGGCAAGCCTGCCACATGCCGATGTCACCTTCATGAAAAATTGCAGATTGGATAGCAAGATTTGACAAACATGGCGTTCATGATACCTCCAGAATGGGCTCATAAATAAATACCAAGAGACGCCCGGACGTCCAGGAAGCCGCGACAGCAAGGGTGTGTGGAATAACCAACCTGGTTTTGGAGAGACGTATGAACGAGTTGAAGGCACGGCAGTACCAGCGCACCGCGATCGCGGCGGCGGTGGCAGGGGTGGCGATGTCGATGGGACAGGCGCAGGCACAGGAGGCGCCGATTGCCGGACCGCAGACGGTGGTCGTGACGGGCGTGCGCGCCGCGCTCGAACAGTCGTTGCGCCAGAAGCGCAATGCCGACGCCGTGGTCGAGGTCGTGACCGCCGAAGACATCGGCAAGATGCCGGACAAGAACGTGGCCGATGCGATCCAGCGCCTGCCGGGCGTCAACACGCAATCGTCGGCCGGCGGCGAAGGCGGCTTCGGCGAGAACGACCGCGTCAGCCTGCGCGGCACCAGCCCCAGCCTGCAGCAGACCCTGTTCAACGGCCACGCGATCAGCACAGGCGACTGGTTCGTGCTGAACCAGATCGGCGGCAACGTCGGCCGCTCCAGCAGTTTTTCCCTGCTGCCGTCCGAACTGGTGGGCTCGATCGTGGTCCAGAAAAGCCCCACCGCCGACCTGGTCGAAGGCGGCGTCTCGGGCGCCATCAACGTCATCACCCGCCGCCCGCTCGACTTCAAGCAGCAGTTGACGGTCGAGGCGTCGGTGCAGGCTAACTACAACGACCTGTCCAGCAAGACCGAGCCGCACCTGTCCGGCCTGATCAGCTGGAAAAACGCCAGCAATACCGCCGGCATCCTGATCCAGGGCTTTTCCGAAAAAGCCGCGGTCCGCCGCGACGGCCAGGAAATCCTGGGCTATACCCCGATCAGCGCGACCAGCGCGGCCGCCATCGCCAATCCGGCGCTGGCCGGCGTGGTGGTGCCGACCTTCATCGGCGCAGCCCTGTTCGAGCAAACCAAGAAGCGCGAAGGCGGCGCCTTCGACATCGAGGTGCGGCCCAACCGCGACCTGACGCTGGACCTGAACGGCTTCTATTCCAAACTGGAGGCGCCGCACCAGAACACCAACTCGCTGGCCGCGCCGGCCAATTCGATCAACAGCCTGGGCCTGATCCCTGGCAATCCGGTGGTGCGCAACGGCACCCTGGTGGGCGCTTCCTTTACCCGCAACGCCGGCGAGGTCGACAATATCTACCGTCCCGATGCGGGCGGCGAATCGTGGTACATCGACTTCAACGGCAAGTGGCGCGTGAGCGAGCGCTTCAGCCTGTCCGGCAAGGTCGGCAAGACCCATGGCGTGGGCTGGGACCGCGACGACGTGTATTACCAGAACAACGTCGACGGCGGCATGACCTATGCCCTCAATGGGCTTTCTCCGGCCTCGGTCAGCTACCCCGGCGGCAATACCGCCGTGCCGGGTTCGACCGCCTGGGCCGGCGGCGGCGAATCGCAGTCGGTGGACAGGGAAGAATACGCCCAGCTCGACGGCGAGCTGCGCCTGGATAACCCGACCTTCCAGTCGCTGCGCTTCGGCGCGCGCTGGACCGACCACAAGCGCACCGCCGAGCATCCGCTCGAGACCCGTCCGGGTCCGGTCGGCTTCACCAATCCGCAGCCGGCCTGGAACGGCCAGATGTATCCGGACGACTTCGGCAGCGACATCGGCGGCTACAGCGGCATCCCTTACTTCAAGTACGACGGCGCGGCGCTCGGCGCCTGGGGCGCGGTCCCCGGCAACCGCCTGCTCGACTACGTGCTGCGCCATAACTGGATGAACGAATTCGAGGTGGCCGAGAAGACGACGGCGCTGTACGGCATGGTGGACTTCGGCGGCGACGGCTGGAGCGGCAATATCGGCCTGCGCGCGATCGAGACGCGCCAGCGCACGGTGGTCAACCTGCCGGGCGGCCCGACACCGATCACGGGGTCGGCCTTCGGCCCCTACACGCCGACCGCCTTCGAACGCACCTATCGCGACTACCTGCCGAGCGCGAACTTCAAGTACAACGTGACGCCCGACCTGACCCTGCGCACCGCGCTGGCCAAGACCATCGCGCGCCCCGACTACAGCGCGCTGGGCGGCTCGGTCTCGCTCAACGACGACGCCCTGAGCGGCAGCGGCGGCAACGTGAATCTCGATCCGGTGCGCTCGACCAACTTCGACATCGGCGCCGAGTGGTATTACGCGCCGAAGGCGCTGCTGTCGGCCGGCCTGTTCTACATGGACCTGCGTTCGATCGTGGCCCAGGGCACGTCGACCGGCAGCTACTACAACAACAAGCGCGAGACCTTCACCGAGTACCAGATCACGTCGCCGTACAACACCAGCGGCAAGAACAAGGGCGTGGAGCTGAGCTGGCAGCAGCCCTTCCTGGACAACTTCGGCATGCTGGTCAACTACACCTATGCCGACGGTGAGCTGGACGACGGCGGCGAGCTGCTCAACTCCTCGAAGAACACCTATAACGTGACCGGCTACTTCGAGAACGAGCGCTTCTCGGCGCGCCTGGCCTACAACTGGCGTTCCAAGTACAAGGCCGGCGTGGACCGCGGCGCCAGCCAGCACGTGGACGACATGCCCTCGCTGGCGGCTTCGGTCAACGTCAAGCTGACCGATAAACTGACCCTGACCTTCGATGCGCTGAACCTCACCAACGAAACCATCAAGATGTACGCCGAGAACGAGGACCGGCCGCGCGCCTTCTACTCGAACGGCCGTACCTTCTACCTCGGCCTGCGCGGCAAGCTGTAAGCGCCGTAAGCCAACCTGGGGAGGCGCCCGGCCGCCTCCCCGATTCTGGAATCACACCCATGACGGACCGACCCACCGGCGGCCCGGCGATCGCCATCGCCTGGGAATGCCTCTCCAACTTCACGCGCGACGACGCGTTCACCGCGCGCCTCACGCTGCGCAACGTCGGCCGGGAGCCCATCGCGCCCGGCTGGACGCTGTGCTTCAACACCTGCCGCAAGATCCTGCCCGCGACCGTCAGCGCGGGCTTTCGCGCCACGCACCTGAACGGCGACCTGTTCGCGTTCAGCATGCCGGACAGCGCCGCCTGGCTGCCTGGCCAGGCATACGAAATCGTCTACGAATCGCTGCACTGGGCGATCAGCATCACCGATGCGCCGCTCGGCTTCTACCTGAGGGACGCGGCTGGCCTTGCGTTCGACCTGGGCGACCCGGTCATCGCGCCGTTCACCAGGCTTGAACAGCGCCACCGCATGCGGGGCGACCTGCTGCCTACGGCCGATGCGGCCTGGCGCTTCGAACAGGATGCGGCGCTGACGCTGCTGCCGCAAGACGAGGTCGGGCGCATCACACCGCGTCCGCGCCTGGCGCGCTTCGATGCGCGCCGCTGCCGGCTTGGGCAATCCACGCCGATCGATGGCGCAACGCTCGAGTATGAGACGGTCTTCCTGCGCTCGCTCCTGGCCACGCTTCCCGAGGAAGAGGACGGCGCCCGCGTCGCGCTCGAGACCGATCCCGCCCTGGAACCGGAGGCCTACCTGCTGGAGATCGCGCCCGACCGCGTGCTGGTGCGCGGCGCCGGCGCCCACGGCGTGTTCAACGGCCTGCAAAGCCTGGCGCAGCTCCTGGCGCCCGATGGCACGCTGCCGTGCGGACGGGTAGTGGACACGCCGCGCTTCGCCTACCGCGGCATGATGCTCGACGTCGCCCGCCATTTCTCCAGCGTCGACACGGTGCTGCGCCTGCTCGACTGCATGGCGAGCTACAAGCTCAATCGCTTCCACTTCCACCTGACCGACGACGAGGGCTGGCGCCTGGCGATCGCCGCCTTGCCCGAGCTGACCGAGGTCGGCGCCCGGCGCGGCGTGCCCGCGCCGGGAGAGCCGCCCTGCCTGCCGCCATCGTTCGGCTCCGGCGCCGACACCCGCTCGCCCGCCGGCAGCGGCTTTTATACGGCGGACGAATTCGTGGCCATCCTGCGCCATGCGCAGCGCCTGCACATCGAGGTGATCCCCGAATTCAATATGCCGGGCCATGCGCGCGCGGCGGTCGAGGCGATGCGGGTGCGCCATGCGCGATTGACGGCGGCGGGCGACGCCGCCGGCGCCGAAGAATACCTGCTGAGCGATCCGGATGACGCATCAAGCTACGAATCGGTGCAGCTGTGGCACGACAACGTGATGTGCATCGCGCTGCCCTCGGTCGACCGTTTCATCGATACCGTGGTGGCCGAAGTCGCCGCGCTGTACCGCCGGGCCGGCGTCCCCTTGCGCGTGCTGCACACGGGCGGCGACGAGGTGCCGGTCGGCGCCTGGCTCCGCTCGCCCGCCTGCCAGGCGCGCATGCGCGAGCGCGGCTGGATCGAGCCACGCCAGTTGCGCGACGACTTCCAGGCGCGCTGCCGCGCGATCCTGGCGCGCCACGGCATCGGCTTCACGGGCTGGGAAGAGACCGCGCTGACGTCCAGTAGCCGGCAAGGCGGCGAAGACGTCTATGTCTGGAACAACGGCTGGGGCTCGGGCCAGGAGGATTGCGCCAACCTGCTCGCCAATGCCGGCTACCAGGTGGTGCTGTCCAGCGCGGCCAGCCTGTACTTCGACTTCGCCTACGCCAAACATCCGCAGGAACCAGGGTATTACTGGGCCGGCTTCGTCGATACCCGTGAACCGTTCGGCCTGGATCCGCTCGAGGCGCCGCTATTGCCGCCGCACGATGCGATGGGCCGCGCGCCGGACCCGGCGCGGATGGCGGCGCTGGCGCCGCTCGACGCCGACGGTCGCGCGCGCATCAAGGGCTTGCAAGGGCAGTTGTGGGGGGAGAATGCGCGTTCGCGCGAACGGGTCGAGTACCTGGCGCTGCCGCGCCTGATCGGCCTGGCCGAACGGGCGTGGAGCGCCGACCCGGGCTGGAAGAACGCCGATGGCCTGGCCCAGGACTGGAACGAATTCGCCAACCGCCTCGGCCAGCGCGAGCTGCCGCGCCTGGACCGCTTGCCCGCGCCATGGCACTACCGCCTGCCGCCGCCCGGCGCGGTGGTGAAGGAGGGCAGGCTGCATGCGAATATCGCCCTGCCGGGCCTGGCCGTGCATTACACTCTGGATGGCAGCGAGCCTGGCGCCGACAGCCCGCGCTACACGGCGCCAGTGGCGCTCGATGGCTGCTCCACCCTGAAGCTGGCCAGCGTCGACACCCGCGGGCGCGCCAGCCGGATCGTCACATTGAACCTGGAACCGTCATGACCGCGATGAACGACGCGCCGGCCGCGGCGCCGGCAACGGAAAAGCGCCGCCATCCGCTCAGCTGGGTCCCGACCCTGTACCTGGCCCAGGGCCTGCCGTTCTACGCGGTGGCGCTGGTGGCCGGCCAGATGCTCAAGAGCATGGGCGTGCCGAACGACCAGATCGCGCGCTGGACCGGTTTATTGGGCCTGGCCTGGGCCTTCAAGGCGTTGTGGAGCCCCTTCATGGAACTCGCTCCCAGCCGGCGCCTGGCGGTGGTCGCCTGCCAGCTGATCGGCGGCGCCTGCCTGGCGCTGGTGGCGCTGGCGCTGCAACTGCCGATGTGGTTCGCGCTCTGCATCGCGCTGCTGGCGATCGTCTCGCTGGCCTCGAGCACCCACGACATCGTCGCCGACGGCATCTACATTGCCAGCCTCGACGCGCGCGAGCAGGCCGCCTATGCCGGCTGGCAGGGCGCCTTCTTCAATGCGGCCAAGTTCATCTCGCTGGGCGGCCTCCTGATCCTGGCCGGCGCGCTGGAGGAGCGGCTCGGCATCGAGGCCGCCTGGACCACCGTGTTCCTGCTGCTGGGCGGCCTGATGGCGCTGCTCGGGCTGTACCACGTGCGGGCGCTGCCGGCCACGCCGCGCATCGCCAGGGCCGGGCATAGCCTGGCCGGCATCGGAGCCACCCTGGTCGACGTCATCAAGACCTTCTTCGCCAAGCCCGGCATCTGGATGGCGATCCTGTTCATCATCCTGTTCCGCGCCGGCGAAGGCCAGATCCAGTCGATCGGCCCGCTGTTCCTGCGCGACGCGCGCGCGGTCGGTGGCCTGGGACTCACCACGGCCGAAGTGGGCTGGGCCTACGGCACCGTCGGCACCGCCGCCTTTTTGGTCGGCAGCATCGCCGGCGGCTATTTCACGGCCTGGCTGAGCCTCAGGCGCGCGCTGCCGATCCTGATCCTGGCCATGAACCTGCCGAACGCCGCCTTCTGGTACCTGAGCCACGCGCAACCTGAATCGATGGCGCTGATCGTCGGCCTGCTGGGGATCGAGATGTTCGGCTACGGCTTCGGCTTCGTCGGCGTGATCCTGTTCATCATGCAGGTGGTGGCCAGCGGCCGTTACCAGGCGGCCCACTACGCGCTCGGCACCGGCTTCATGCAACTGGGCTTCGTGCTGTTCCGCACCATCAGCGGCGATATCCAGCAGGCGCTGGGCTACCGCGATTTCTTCCTGTGGGTGTTGCTGGCCAGCGTGCCGGTGCTGGTCCTGAGCCGGTTCATGAAGCTGGAAGCTAGCGCTTCTTGACCGGCAGCGCCAGCCAGCCGCGCCAGCCGCCGTCGCCATCGCGCTCGACCTGCTGGATATGCGGCCGGGTGGCGTCCAGCCGCCACAGCGACTGGTGTTCGAGCCAGTCTTCGTACATGGCCCGGAAGCGCGGCCATTCGCCGTGGAAGTCGAGGCAGGCGTAGGTCCCGGCCGGCAGCAGGCGCAGGCCGAGGGTCGGATCGTCGCCCGGCGCCTCGGCCCTGAAGCCGAAGTCGTAGCAGTATTCGCGCTCGCCGGTGAAGCCGGGATCCTCGTCGAACACGCCATACCACGGCGCGCCGCGCGCCAGCCCTGCGCGTTCGCGCTCGCAGATGAAGGCGTTACACGCCAGCGACAGCGTGGCCCCCGACTGGCCGAAGAAGCGCTGGTAGCGCAGGCGCACGGCGGGCAGGCTACGCACCGTGACGCGGGCGGCGACGCTGCCCGGTTCGGGCGGGCAGTAGGGCGCCTGCAGCGCCGCCACATTGCTCGGTTCGGCCACGAAGAAGCTGACATCGCTCTCGCGCCCGACCTGGGCGTCCATATAGGCGCGCCAGCCGCCGTCGCGCCACTCCTTGGCCGACATCGCGAACTGCTGGCGGAAAGCCTTGGAGAAGGCGGCGTTGGACGGGAAGCCGCAATCCTGGGCGATGCGCCCGACCGGCACGTCCGGTTCGTGGCGCAGCAGGTGGGCGGCGCGGCGCAGGCGGCGCTTGCGCTGATATTCGACCGCCGAGAAGCCGGTCAGCTCGCGGAAGATGCGGTCGAAGTGGTAGCTCGAATAGCTGGCCGAGGCGGCCAGGCTGCCCAGGGCCAGCGGATCGCCGACCGAATCGAGCATCAGGTCCATCACCTCGTACAGGCGCGAATCGCGGGCGCTGGGCCGCGCGTCGGCGCGCGCGCGTGGCGTGGGTGATGCGGTGGAAAGGGCGTGAGCGGACATCGCATAATGTCATTACAAGACTGAATGAATTATGCGGCCAAACGCGCTGCCGTGGCGAACTGTGTGTGTTCGTGACAACAACGCGTACTCCGGGCCTCCGTCAGCCGCCCCAGGGCTGGTAGGCGATCCCCTGGCCGATCAGCGGCGCCACCGCGCCCACGTTCTCGACGCTCTCGCTGAACGCCGCCAGCACGGTGGCCAGGTCGGCGCGCTGCGAATCGAGCACGTCGACCCAGAAATCGAAGCCGCCCTGTTCCGGCGCCCGGTCCAGGATGTGGTTGTACAGCAGGGTGACGATCGCGGTATTGCCTGGCGCCGCGCCGTAGATGTCGCGGAATTCGCTGGATGCGATGAACCATTCGGCGACGTCATGCAGCGTGGTGCCGCGGTCGAAGGCGGCGATCCAGTAACCGAGGCCGCCTTCGTCCGGCGCGCGGTCGAAGGCGGCGCGGTACAGGCGGTAGGCCTGGCCTGCCACGCCGTCGATGTCGAGGGCGATGCCGCCATCGGCGAACGCCAGGCGTTCGATGCCGTCGAGCTGGTCGGTGCCGCCGTAGGCCGCGGCCCTGTCGTCCACCACCCATGTGCCGGGCGCCGCGCCCTGGCTGACCGCATACTGTTCGCGCAAGCGGAAGTAGCGCGCGGTATCGAGGCCTGCGCCACCGAACAGCAGGTCGTCGCCAACGTCGCCCACCAGCACGTCGTCGCCGGCGCCGCCAACCAGGCGGTCGTCCAGCCAGCTGCCGAGCAGCACGTCGTTGCCTGCGCTGCCGGCCAGGTCGAGCGGGGTCTTCGAACCGTTCGGATCGACGCGGCCGGTGAAGTTGTCCAGCGTGAGCGCGCTGCGTTCGACGTTCTTGAGCGTGACGATGTCGCGATAGGCATTGGCGTCGCTTGACTCGCTGTTCAGGCGGCCCTGCAGGACCGTGTCGGCGCCACGCTGCACCAGCCGCAGGTTGCTGTCGGCCGCGAACGGGTTGCGGCCATGGGCCTGCAGCAGCGGCAGCACGTCGAACAGGTCGCCGCCCGCGCCGGCGGCGAAGTCGGTGATCGTGTACGAGCCTGCAGTCGAGAACATCAGGGCCTGGTAGGTGTCCCGGCCGGCGCCGCCCTCGGCCACGACCTGCACCGCGCCGCCGCTCAGGTGGACCGCGAAGAGGTCGTCCCCGGCGCCGCCGCGCAACTGGACCGTGCCGGTGGCGGGCTGGTTGCGGCTGCTGTGGACGTCAAGGCGGTCGTTGCCCTCGCCGCCGTCGAGCAGCACATCGCCGCCGGTGGCCGTCAGGAAGTCGTCGCCGGCGTCGCCATACAGGCGCTGGATGCCGGTGTCGGCGGCGACCAGCTGGTCGTTGCCGTCGCCGCCGCGCAGGATGTTGTTGCCGAAGGAATCGGTCAGGTAGTCGTTGCCGGCGCCGCCCTCGAGCACGTCGTTGCCAAGTCCGCCATCGAGGGTGTCGTCGCCGGCGCCGCCGCGCAGCAGGTCGTCGAAGCGGCCGCCGGTCAGCCGGTCGGCACCCGGGCCGCCATCGATGCTCAAGCCGCGCGTGGAGCCGTCCGGATGGCTGCCGTCGACGAAGTTGTCCGAGATGAAGGCGGCCACCGTCGTATTGTCGAACACGACCTGGGTGTAGAAGGCGCCCGGGCCGGCCGCGCCGTCCTGGTCGATCTGCAGCAGCACCCGGCTTCCGTCCTGCACCAGGCGCGCATGGCCGCTGCCGAACGGGTTGGTGTTGGTCGGGGCGAAGAACGAGAACAGGTCCAGCACGTCGCCTTTGGCGCCGGTCTGGAAATCGCGGATCGTGACCACGGCGCCGGCTTCGGTGTATTGCGCGAAGCCGTAGCGGTCGCTGCCCGCGCCGCCGGCGACCGAGATGGCGCGCGGCGCCTTCTGGTTCGAGAAGTACAGGTTGTCGTTGCCGTCGCCGGCGTCGATGTCCAGTAGCGGCGCGCCGGCCGGATCGGAGCCCGCGGTGACGTGGATCTGGTCGTCGCCAGTACCGCCCAGCACGCGCCGCACCGCGCTCCCCGCGACGTGGATGCTGTCGTCGCCGGCGCCGCCGTCGAGCAGCGAACCGGCGCCTCCTTGCCAGGCGCCGTCGTCGTACAGGTAGTCCCTGCCGGCGCCGCCGCGCAGGACGTTGTTGCCGTGCGAGTCGCGCAGCTCGTCGTCGCCGTCGCCGCCTTCCAGCGTGTCGTCGCCTTCGCCGCCCTCGAGCCGGTCGTTGCCGGCGCCGCCCTGCAGCAGATCGTTGCCGGTGCCGCCCAGCAGCGTGTCGTTGCCGGCGCCGCCGCGCAGGAGATCGTTGCCGGCGCGTCCCTCGAGGTGGTCGTTGCCGCCGAGGCCATCGATGGTGTCGTCCAGCGTGTCGCCGACCAGCACGTCGTCGCCGGCGCTGCCGGTGAGGACATTGCCTTGGCTGCCGCCATGCGGGTTGTAGCCATTGACGAAATGCGCGCCGCCCAGCGACGCCAGCGACACATTGGCCAGCACCGCCACCAGCAGGGGAACCTGGTCGCCGCTGCCAGCCGCGCCATCGCGGTCGAGGGTCAGGTGCACGTCGCTTCCCGATTGATAGGCATGCAGGTAGCCGGCGGCGCCGAAGGGATTGCCGACCAGGCCGGCCGGCAGCAGGGCCGACAGGTCGATCCGGTCGCCGGCGCCGAAATCGGTGATCGTGACATTCAGGCCGGTCGCCATGAACTGGAACAGGTCGGCGCCGGCGCCGCCGGTGGCGCGGATCACGGCCAGTTCCGAGGTGGCGTCGAAGCGCATGGTGTCGTTGCCGCCGCCGCCGTCCAGGGTGATGCTGCGCACACCGTGGCGGCTGCCATGGATGAAGAAGGTGTCGTCGCCGGCGCCGCCGAGCAGGGTGTCGTTGCCGTTGCCGCCGAACAGGCGATCGTCGCCATCCCCGCCGTCGAGCAGATTGTTGCCGTACGACACGGTGCGCAGCTCGTCATGGCCGCGGCCCCCGCGCAGGATGTCGTTGCCGTCGCCGCCTTCGAGCAGGTCGTCGCCGTCGCCGCCCTCGAGCACGTCGTCGCCGGCGCCGCCCCTCAGCGTATCGTTGCCGCCGAGGCCGATCAGGATGTCGTCGAGGTCGCCGCCGACCAAACGGTCGTTGCCCGCCGTGCCGGTCAGGGTCATGCCCTTGCTGCTGCCGCGCGGATCGTAGCCGTCGACGAAGTCGGCGCCCGTCACCTGCTCGGGAAGGACGCCGCGCAGGGTGGCCACATTCAGGTAGTTGGCGCCGTCGAGCCGCTGCAGCAGGGTGTCTGCGCCGGAAGTGATCAGGCGCAGCTGGCCGCTGGCGAAGGGATTGCCGGTGTAGCCGAAGTCGCTGAGGTAACGGATGTCGAGCTGGTCGCCGCCGGCGCCGGGGCTGAAGTCGGTGATGACGACCTGGACGCCGGCCGCGGGATCGCTGGCGCGGCGCAGGACGAAGACATCGCTGCCGGCGCCGCCAGTAATCACGGCCGTGGCCTTCGAGCGGCCGAACAGGTTGATGTCGATGCGGTCGTTGCCGGCGCCGGCGTCCACGGTGGTGGTGGCGCCGTCGAGCGTGAAGAAGCTCAGCTCGATCAGGTCGTCGCCGGGCGTGCCGCGCAGGACGTCGTCCTGCGCCGTGCGGGAGGTGGTGATGGAAGCGGGCGATGCGGGTGCGGCGGACATGCTGAACTGGACAAGAAAATGGAGCACCACTATTGCCGATTGTAATGACGTCGTCTAGTGAAAATAGCGGGTCATGCAAAAGGATTAAGATCAGGGCAGATACACAATGGTTCCTGCTGCGCTGCAATATTGTAATAAATCAGTTACAATGATTAATTATTCTGATTCATTCCAACGCCGACGCGCGTTACTGTCTACGGAGAAAACATGCAGACAGCATTTTCGGCGGGTTTCATCCTTGCCATCGTTGTATGGGGCGTGATCTCGCCCACCACCATGGGAGCGGTGTTCGATACCGTCCTCGCATCCGTCACCCGCAACTTCGGCTGGTTCTACCTGTGGGTGGTGCTGGGCCTGGTCGCCTTCGCCCTGTTCATGGCCTTCAGCCGCTACGGCAACCTCAAGCTGGGCGACGAGGACGACGAGCCCGAATTCTCGATCGGGAGCTGGTTCTCGATGCTGTTCGCGGCGGGCATGGGCATCGGCCTGGTGTTCTTCGGCGTGGCCGAGCCGATTTCACACTATATCGACGCGCCGCCCGGGACCGTGTCGGCCACCCCGGAAGCGGCGGGCGTGGCGATGCGCTACACCTTCTTCCACTGGGGCATCCATCCGTGGGCGGTGTACAGCGCGGTGGCGCTGGCGATCGCCTTCTTTCAGTACCGGCGCGGCGGCGACGCCCTGGTCAGCACCGCGACCGGGGCCTTGCCCTGGCCTATCGTCAAGCGCATGGGCGGCCTGTTCAACGGCCTGGCGGTGGTGGCCACCGCCTTCGGCGTGGCCGCCTCGCTCGGCGTCGGCGCCATGCAGATCAACAGCGGCATGAACACGGTGTTCGGCCTCGAGATCGGCGAGGCCTCGCAGATCGGCATCATCCTGGTCGCCACTGCCCTGTTCCTCGGGTCGGCGATCAGCGGCGTGACGCGCGGCGTCAAGCTGCTGTCGAACTTCAACATGATCATGGCCGGCCTGCTGGCGCTGGTCGTGTTCCTGGTCGGCCCGACGGTGGCCATCATCGACACCTTCACCAGCACCCTGGGCAGCTACGCCACCGAGTTCGTGCGCATGAGCCTGCGCGCCACGCCATTCCGCGACAGTAACTGGGTCGGCAACTGGACCATCTTCTACTGGGCCTGGTGGATCTCGTGGTCGCCGTTCGTGGGCCTTTTCATCGCCCGCGTCTCGCGCGGCCGCACGATCCGCGAGTTCATCATCGGCACCATGCTGGCGCCGACGCTGGCCGCCTTCCTGTGGTTCTCGATCTTCGGCGGCACTGCGCTGCACATGGAGATCTGGCAGAACATCCCGATTTCGGACGCGGTGCGCGCCGACACCTCGACCGCCCTGTTCGCGCTGTTCGACGCGCTGCCGCTGGGGATGATCATGTCGGCGGTGGCCACCGTGCTGGTGCTGGTGTTCTTCGTCACCTCGGGCGACTCGGCGGTGCTGGTGCTGAGCATGATGAGCAGCGGCGGCAATCCGAACCCGTCGACCAAGTCCAAGCTGCTGTGGGGCGGCCTGATCGCCGGCATCGCGATCAGCCTGCTACTGGCGGGTGGCCTGAAGGCGCTGCAGACGGCGACCATCGTGTTCGCGGTGCCGTTCTCGCTGGTGATCATCCTGATGCTGGTGTCGCTGTGGCGCGCCGTGTGCGAGGACTGGGCGGCGCACGAGAAACGCGAGCGCGAACTGCGCCGCCGCATGCGCCAGATGGTCGAGAAATGAAGAAGGCGCGCCCCCGGGCGGGGACGCGCCCGGGATCTTACGTGGCCAGCGCGCGCAGCAGCAACCCGGTGATATAGGCGCAGTAGGTGCCGAGGGCGTAGCCGAGCACTGCCAGCAGCACCCCGACCGGGGCCAGGGCCGGATGGAATGCGCTGGCCACCACCGGCGCCGACGCCGCGCCGCCGATATTCGCCTGCGAGCCGACCGCCATGAAGAACAGCGGCGCCCGGATCAGCTTGGCCACCAGCAGCATCAGGCCGCCGTGCACCGCCATCCAGATCAGGCCCAGCAGGAACAGCCATGGGCGGTCGAGCAGGGCGTTCAGGTCCATGTGCATACCGATGGTGGCCACCAGGATGTACAGCATGGCCGAGCCGATGGTCGAGGCGCCGGCGCCTTCCAGGCTGCGCGCCCGGGTAAAGCTCAGCGCCAGGCCGATGGTGGTGGCATACACCACGATCCAGAAGAAGCTCGAGGTCAGACTGTAGTCCTGCAGGCGCCACTCGGCCGGCAGGGTCGAGATCCAGGCCACGGTGGGGCCGGTCAGCGCATGCGACAGGCCGGTCGCGCCCAGGCCCACGGCCAGCACCACCATCACGTCGGTCAGGGTCGGGATGCGCGCGTGCTCGGCCTTGTAATGCTCGATGCTCTCCTTGAGCGCATTGATGGCGGAAACATCGGCGCCGGTCCAGCGGTCGAAGGCCTGGGCCCGGCCGGCCAGGAACAGCAGCACCGCCATCCACAGGCTGGCGACCAGCACGTCGACCGCGACGAACTGGCCGAACAGGGTGGCGTCGACCTCGAATACTTCCTTCATCGCGGCCTGGTTGGCGCCGCCGCCGATCCAGGCGCCGGTGATGGTGGTCATGCCGCGCCAGGTGTCGCCGGCCACGGTCTCGGGATGGATGAAGTCCATCGCGATGAAGGACACGATGGCGCCCAGCATCACGCCCAGGGTGCCGGTGAGGAACATGATGATGGCCTTGGGGCCGAGGCGCAGCACGGCGCCGAAGTCGATCGCCACGCACAGCAGCACCAGGGCGGTCGGCAGCAGGTAGTCGCGCGCCATCGGATACAGGGCTGAGGCATTGCCGTCGATGATGCCGGCGGTATTGAGCAGGGCCGGGATCAGGTAGCACAGCAGCAGGGCCGGCACATAGGTATAGAACCTGCTCCAGGCGCCCGTCTTGCGGGAAGAAGTCCAGAAGACGGCGCCGAGAATGACGGCCAGCATGCCGAGCACGACGGCATCGTTGGTGACGAGTGGAGAGACAGATTGCATCGTGGGTCCAGGTAGAGGGTGGATCGAACGTCCTGCCGCCACGGCTGGACGCGGCAATTCTACATATTAATTAATCAAAATCATGTACTTACGGTAAGCACCGTATCAACCAGGAGGGTCGGTTTGGCATTGACAGCAAAACATCATTTCAATAAATATTTTTTGGCAGGCCTGGCCTGCACGGCATTCGGCGCGGTGCCCGCGCTGGCGCAAAGCCAGGTGCAGATGTACGGCAGCCTCGACATCGGCCTCAAGAAGCGCACCGGCAATCCGATGGAAGTCGGGCGCGGATTCAACAACTGGCTGGGCTGGCGCGGGACCGAGCGCCTGGACAATGGCCTGGAAGCGACCTTCGTAGCCGAGATGCGCTTCAACCTCGACGACGGCAGCCAGGAGCGGCCCGACAAGCTGATGCAGGGCGAAACCACGGTAGGCCTACGCAGCGAAGAACTGGGCAGCGTGCGCCTGGGCCGGGCGATGACGCCGCTGTGGTGGGAAATCTGGAAATACGATCCGTGGATTAACAGCGGCGAGAATGCCTCGATGTTCGCCTACCAGACCGGCAGCTATACCAGCGACGGCGTGCACGACCTCGAGAACGGCTATGCGAACTACTCGCGCTTCGAGAATGCCGTGTTCTATACCAGCCCGACCGTCGGCGGCTGGCATGTGCATGCAGCGGCCGAGGCCGAACGCGACCCGCTCGACGTGCGCCGTCCGGCCGGGGTCTCGTTCAACTATGCGAAGGGCAGCGTGCTGGGGCACCTCGCGCTCGAGCGCAATTCGAACGACGACCGCATCGGCGTCGTCTCGCTGTCCTGGCAGACCGGCAAGCTGCGCCTGATGGCGTCCACCGCGCGCCACCTGCCGCGCACCGGCGCCACGGAGAAGGTCGCGATGGTCGCCGCCAACTACCGGGACGGCGCCGTCACCTGGCGCGCCGGCTACGGCCGCAACTTCCTGCTCGGCCACGACAAGCTGGGCCTGGGCGCGATCCACCACCTGTCGCCGCGCACCGGCCTGTATGCGGACGTGTACCGCGAGCGCGCGGCCGCCGATGCCAATGGCGCGGCGGTGGGCATCATGCATACCTTCTGATCGCGGCGCGCCTGGCGTAGAATCGGCTGCTCATCCTTGCGAGTGCCGACTTCACCAGATGGACCTCCCCGATACAGCATTGGACCCGGCGCAGGCGCGCGCCATCGCCCACGTTGCCGCGTGCAGTGCGGGCGCGGCGCTCGACCCTGCGCTGGCGCTCACCCTCAATTTCCACCCCGACCGCCCGTACGGCGGCCAGCCGCTGCTGCAGGCGCTGCTCGACGCCGGCGTCTACCGTTCGCAATTCGAGACCGGCACCAGCAACGGCGGCCTGGGCGCCTTCGCGGGCGGGGCGCGCTGGCTGTGGGAAAGCCGGATCTTCGGCGGCGCCTACGACGCCGCCGCGCCCGACCGGCGCCCCAAGTACGGTGCACTCAACTACCAGGGCTATGCCGTCGGCGGCTCGCCGCGTTTCGGCTCGGCCCACCTGCGGCTGCGGCCGGGCGTCGCCGCGCGCAGCACCTTCTGCTATCCGGACAGCGTGTTCGAGCCCGAGCACTTCGGTGTCGCCGCCCGCATCGACCTGGTCGCGCGCGCCATGGCCGACGACAAGGACCTGCTCGACGATTACATCGAGGCGCACATCCACGGGCCGATCCGGCTGCACGAGGATGTCGAGGCGCTGGTGCTCGATCCCTGCTACCGGGGGACGGCCATCGAAGCCATCGCGCGGCGCTATCCCTGCGCGCTCGAATGGCATCCGGGCTTCAGGCTCGCGATCGACGCGTTGCGCCGCCATCCTGACTACCGCGGGCAGCAGTTCGTGGAGCTCGGCGCCGCCATCGCCGAGGACGGCTGGCTCGATCCGGCCATCCTGGGCCGGGCAGTTGCCGGCGGACGGCACGATCCGCAAGACCTCAAGAAGGTGTGGCATTACATCGCGCGCTTCGGCGCGCCGTTCCATGCTCAAATGCCTTGTCGAACCAATACGGAGGTCCAGCATGACAAAGGCATTCAAGGCCGGCGATAAGGTGCAGTGGGAGTCGTCGCAGGGGACGGTCAAGGGCAAGGTCAAGAAGAAGCTGACCTCACCGACCGACATCAAGAGCCACCATGTGGCGGCCTCGAAGGACAACCCGGAATACCTGGTGGCCAGCGACAAGACCGGGGCCGAAGCGGCGCATAAACCGGGGTCGCTGAAGAAGGCGTGATGGACTGCGCTTAAGATTCGCTTCACCTTCGCGCGGCATGCTCGGCGGCGGGTTGTTTACGCCATACTGGCGTTCCCCTGTTGCCGGACTACCGCATGCGCATCCTGTTGGTCGAAGACGATATCTCCCTTGGCGAAACCATCCAGGCCTGGCTGCGCCTGGACGAGCACGCGGTGGACTGGGTCCAGCGCGGCGACTCGGCGCAGACCGCGCTCCTGACCCATCATTACGACTGCGTCCTGCTCGACCGCGGCTTGCCCGCGATGTCCGGCGACGCGCTGCTGGCGCAGTTGCGCAAGGCTGGCAATGGCGTCCCGGTGATCCTGATCACCGCTTTCAATGCGCTGGCCGACCGGGTCGAGGGTCTGGACCTGGGCGCCGACGACTACCTGGTGAAACCGTTCGAGCTGGAGGAGATGTCGGCTCGCATCCGGGCCGCCGTGCGGCGCGGCGCCAACCAGGTGAGTAACGTGTTGGCGCATGGCGACATCGCCCTGAACCTCGACACCAAGGGCGCGACCCTGGCCGGCCAACCGGTCGCGCTGACCGCGCGCGAGTACAACGTGCTGTATGCGCTGCTGCTAAGAAAAAACAGCATTGTTACCCGCGCCCAGATCGAGGAAACCTTGTACGGCTGGGGCGACGAGGTCGAAAGCAATGCGATCGAGGTGTACATCCACAACCTGCGCAAGAAGTTCGGCGGCGACAGCATCGTCACCGTGCGTGGACTGGGCTACCGGCTGAAGAACGATGGTGAATAAGACCCGCGACCCTGAGGCGCCGTGGTCGCTGCGGCGGCGCCTGCTGGCTGTCATCGTGGCCGCCAGCACGGTGCTGTGGCTGGCCAGCCTGGGCATCGTCACCGTGATCGCCTGGCAGGAAACCAATGAGGTGTTCGACGACGCGCTCGAGGAATCCGGTTATATGATCATGGCCGCCACCACCGACTGGAACGAGCGCGGCCTGCTGCCGCAGGGCGGGGCCAGCGGCAAACATGGCCGCAAGGTCGACATGCAATACCAGATCGTGGTCGATGGCCGCGTGATCCAGCGTACTGGCGACGCGCCGCTGCGGCCCTTCGTGTCGAATTTCGACGACGACCATGGCTTCGCCGAGGCGCTGGCGGGCGGCGAGCGCTGGCGCGTGTTCGTGGTGCGCGACGAGGCCCGCAACTTCGAGGTGCAGGTCGGCCAACAGGTTGACAAGCGCTTCGACATTCTCGAGGAACTGGCCGATTCGCTGTGGCTGCCCGTGCTGGGCTTCCTGCTGTTGCTGGCGCTGGTGTGCTGGGTCCTGACCGGCCGCGTGCTCAAGCCCCTGCGCCGCACGGCGGCTTCGATCGCGGCCAAGACCCCGAGCGACCTGGCGCTGGTCGACACCGCCGGCCAGGCGCGCGAAGTGCTGCCGATCGTGCAGGCGCTGAACGGCGTGCTGGGTCGGCTGGAAGCGGCCCTGCAAGCCGAGCGCCGCTTCACCGCCGACGCCGCCCACGAGCTGCGCACGCCGCTGGCCGGCCTGCACATGCACGTGCAACTGCTGCAGCGCCAGCATCCCGACCTGGCGGCGCCGTTCCACAAGCTGCGCCAGGACATCGCGCGCCTGACGGCGCTGGTCGACAGCCTGTTAACGCTGGCGCGCCTGGACCCGCTGGCGCGCGAACAGCTGGTGCGCCAGCCAGTCGCGCTCGCGCCGCTATGCGAGCGCGCGGCCGCCATGCATGCGCCGGAGGCGGCCGCGCGCGGCATCGCGCTGGCGCTGCGTTGCGAAATACACGAGGTGCAGGCAGACCCGCAGATGCTGGAAATCGTGCTGCGCAACCTGGTCGACAATGCGCTGCGCTACTGCCCGGACGGCAGCCGTATCGAGATCGAGGCCGTGCCCCATGCCGGCGGCGCGCGTATCGCGGTGCGCGACGACGGGCCCGGCGTGGATGCCGAGAGCCGCCAGCGCCTGACCGAGCGTTTCTTCCGTGTGCTGGGGCAGGGGCAGCCGGGCAGTGGACTCGGACTATCGATCGTCAAGCGCATTGCCGACTTGCATGGCGTCAAGCTGGCCTTCGGGCCTGGGATCGACGGCCGCGGGCTGGGCGTGACGCTGGATCTGCCCGCTGTGTAGATTATGTACCTTGGGTGATAATTCGAGCTGCCAATTATTTTTTGACTCGCACCGCGTCAAAGAACCAGCCTTTCCAAAATATAACAAGCTTATTCCGGTTTAAGATGAAAACCGTGGTGCAACTAATTTCAACAGCGGTGACCGGATCAGGAAGTTTGAGCCTCTCCACGTTCGAGTTCCATCCTTTGCGCAAATACAAGGTTGGCTCAACTTTCTGTGCTTCAAATTCGGTATCTCCGCAGTCTTCGTCACCGAACGCGACTTTATCCTTACTTATCGTAAAAATATGGCCGACTAGTTGTGTCGCTTCACGCTCGTCAAGAGATGCGATGTCAGCGCTATCAATCGACTTGGTAAAGCGCCATTGACCCGTTACGTTGCGCTCTATTGAGTCTGAGGCTTTGACTGAAGGTAGCGTAATGAGAGCAAGTATCAAGAGAATTTGCAGAAAGTTGGCTCGCGGAATCAAGAGTGGAAATCGAAGCAGCGACATTTGCAGTTCTCCTCATTCGCTAACGGCAGTAGTGGATTTTTCGGTTCGGAATGGCGCGCTTTCTTCAGCACGTCTCTTGATTAGTCCGGGAGCAATCACGAGCTTCTTTTTCCCCTTCTCGACAACCCTTACCTTGATCATTAGCGACATATTGTTGGCAGCGCCGTTAAAGTCTCCGCGATTCACAAGTCTAAACGTCTGGCTGGAACCATTCGCTCCTGCATTATAAGCAAGACTGCAAAGCTCGTCGAACTGGGCTTGATGAAGCGCAACGGTTATATTGCGATGGATGATTGCTTCCGTCTTCGCAATTTTTCTTTCGAATTCCTGGTCAACCATCTTGACCGATACTATCCTGCCCAACTCTTCTTTTGTGCAAACACCTTTATGAGCGAGAATGCCTACGCCCTAGGTGCAATGCCCCTTGTTCTTCCCCATGTCGTTGTAATACCGGTATACGGCTTTCTCGGTCGCCCGGAGGCGAGCACGTCCATCAGTAGACATTTTCATTGTGGAATTGGGTCTCGGTAGTTTTGGATTATTGCTAGCCATATCTGGCTCCGTAATCGAGAGAAATATCCAATTTATCATCACGGAGCAAGAATTTATTGATGCTTCACAAGCGGACTCTGCATTATTTGATGCACCACATAAGCTCGAAAATCTGGAGGAGTCATGGCAATCGACGTTTATTTGCAAATCGATGGTATTAAAGGTGAGTCGCAGGACGACAGGCATAAAGACTGGATTGAATGCGCCTCAGTGAATTGGAGGCTTATTCAGCCACGTAGCGCAACCGCATCGACTGGCGGCGGACATACGGCAGAGAGAGTCGAGCTGGAAGAGGTCACGTTCGGCAAAATGGCGGACTTGTCGTCGCCGATTCTCATGCAGACCTGTGCGACGGGAAAGACCATCCCTAAAGCCAAATTTGAGTTCATGCGCGCCGACGGTAACGGAACGCCAATCAAATATTTTGAAATTGAACTGGAAAACGTGCTCATCGGCGCAATCTCGCCTGGTATCGAAGCCGGTTCGATTCTGCATGAGCACGTCAGTCTGAAATTCTCTAAGGTGAAATGGAATATACCCAGCAGAAGATCGGCGGTGGCGGTGGCGGTGGCGGTTCGACTGTCGGTGGTTGGGACTTGGCAGCCAACAAGGTTGCGTGAGCACTGCTATCAATAATCCTGGAGATGACCGGGGCGGCGTGCAAAACCTCGCTGTCCGTGATTGATGTCAGAGTATTAGTTTCTATGATTCTGCCATGATGAGGCCCAGCCTGCTCGCGGCCCTGCATCGCGAAGTCAAGTTGACGAAGCAGGGTGACGCGCGGCAAGTGTTGGAACGATACGTCGACTTCGCAGCGCTGGTCCGCGCCGTTGACGAGGCAGCATCGCGACCGCGGCTTGCCCGCGATGTGCGGCGACGCGCTACCGGCGCGGTTGCGCAAGTCTGGCAATGGCGTGCCGGTAATCCTGCTCACCGCCTTCATGCACTGGCCAACCGGGTCGAGGGCCTGGATCCGGGAGCGGGGTTGGCGTGACGCTGGATCTGCCCGCTGTGTAGATTATGTTTCTCGGGTAACGGCTTGCACTTGTATTAAGCATGCGCGGCACTATGTGCTGGGCATGCTGAAACAGAAACTCAACTGGAAGCGGCCCCTGTTTTACGTTCTCCTGCCGATCTTCTTCGTGATGGCGTTCCTGGGCTTTCCATTGCCGGTCGCGCCGCCCCCTGCCACCAAGCCGGCGCAGGAGCAGGCGGTCGTCGTGAAAAAGAAGAAGAAACGCATTGCTCTTCTGATGCGCAAGGAGGATGGCCAGGGCGATGCGCCCTGAGCCACCGTCTTCAGTTTTCTTAAGATCGGTTTAATGTCCGGCCGTTGTAATGCGCCTGTGCCTGCCGCTGACAGAGCAGGAAACCCAACAGACCACGACAAAGGACCGACCATGAAACGCTTCTACCAAATCTCTTGTATCGCCGCACTGCTCGCCGGTTCGGCCGTCGCCGTCGCCCAGAATGGCGCCGCCACCACCGCGGCGCCGGCCGCGGCCCAGCCAGCCACCCCGGCAGCCAACGCTGCACTCGCCGCCAAGCCTGCTCCGTCGGGCTATACCGGCCCCTCCGGCGCCCCCTTGATGAGCGCCAAGGACTTGCTGGCCAAGGGCAAGGACGACCAGTACGTGCGCCTGAAAGGCAAGCTGACTAGCCACAAGGGCGACGAGGACTATGAGTTCACCGATGCCAGCGGCAAGATGACGGTCGAGATCGATTCCGATCGCTTCCCGCAGGGCGTGACGGTCGACCACAACACCCTGGTCGAGCTGACCGGCGAGTTCGACAAGGAGATGTTCGGCGAATCGAAGCTCGACGTGGAGCAGATCAAGGTCGTCGGCAACTAAACTGTGCGCCGGGCAGTGTGGGCGATAATGGCGGTTCGACCGCCACGCCACGCCGCCCGCTACACAGACATGTATTACGACCACGCCGACCTGACCAGCCACTTCGATGCCGGCACCCTGCAGCGCGGGGAAGACTATGCGCGCAAGGGCAAAGTGAGGGCGGCGCGCCGCGACGGCGACAAGCTGCTCGGCGAAGTCGGCGGCAGTGGCGGTGAGCTGTACCGCCAGAGCATCCGGTTCAGCGCCGAACGCGGCGGCATCGGCTTCCAGGGCAGTTGCAGCTGCCCCATGAGCTATAACTGCAAGCACGTGGTGGCGGTGCTGCTGGCCGACCTCGAACGCCATCGGCGCGAGATGGCGCAGTCGCCGGCGGCCATCGCGGCGCGCGCCGAAACGTGGTTGCAGCAGGTCGCGCTGCTGTCCGAGACCCCGCCGGCAACCGCCGGTGCGAGCGAAGGCGCCTCCTTCAAACTGGCCTGGGTGCTGGCGCCCGACCCGGCGGGTGGCACGCCGCGCCTGCACCTGCGCCGCGCGCGTTTGCGCAGGAATGGCGACATCACCGGCACCACCCCGATCCACGACGTGCACGCCTTGCTGCGCGCGCTGCCGGCAGCGCGCGAACCTGGCGATGAAGAATTGCTGCGCCAGTTCGCGGCGCTGCAGGCGGGCGGGCTGGTGGCGAGCGATGCCGAGGCATCGGGAGCGGTCGGGGCACGCCTGCTGATCCGCCTGTGCGCCGAGCGCAGGCTGCTGGTGGCGTGGTCCGAAGACGACCTGCGGCGCGGAAGCCTGTTCTACCTGATGACCGGTCCACGGCGCGAGGCCACGCTCGGCTGGCGCTCGTTCATCGACGACGACGCCGTCCGGCTCGACTGGTTCTTCCAGGATGGCAGTCCCCAGGGCGTGCTGCCGACCGATCCACCCCTGTACCTCCACGACTACATGCTGGGCGAGCTGGCGCTGCCCGCGCCCCTCGCGGCGCTGCCGCCGCCGACGCTGGTCAAGCTGGTCGCCCAGGCCCCGCATTTGCAACCCGAGCAGCGCGCCGGCATGTCCGCGCGCCTCGCCGAGCTGGGGCTGGAGCACCTGGTGCCGCCGCCACAGGCGATCGCTACCCGGCGCCGCACCGACATCGCCCCTACGCCCTGCCTGCTACTCGACTGCATGGACGCCGGCTGGCGCCGCAATCATGACTGGCACGACCATGCACTGTTGTACTTCGAGTATGACGGCCAGTCCACGCAGGATATCGACGAACCGGCGCTGCGCCTGGTAGAGGATGGCGTGGTCCACCTCATCGAACGCGACCGGGCCGCGGAAGCCGCCGCTGCCGCCGTCCTGGCCGGCCTCGGCTTCCAGGCGCCGCCGCCAGGGTCGCCGCTGAACGATGTGCCCGGCGCGCTCACCGTGGCGGACGAAGCCGCCTGGGTCGCGTTCGCGCGCCGCGACATCCCGCGCCTGCGCGCCGCCGGCTGGCAGATCGAGATGGAAGGCGACTATCGCTACGCGCTGGCCGAGGTCGACGACTGGTACGCCGAACTCGATGAAGAAGGCGAGGGTGTCAATGCCTGGTTCTCGCTCGAACTCGGCATCGTGGTCGGCGGCGAGCGCCATGCGCTGCTGCCGCTGCTGGTGCAGATGGTGCGCGCCGCGCCGCGCGAGTTCGACGCCGCCGCGCTGGCCGCGCGCGGCGACGAAGACGATCTGCTGGTCGAACTGACGAATTTCGAGCGCGTCGCCTTGCCCTGGGGCCGGGTCAAGCCGATCCTTGTCACGCTGGGAGAACTGTACTTCGGCGAGCGCCTCGGGGACGGGGTGCGCTTGCCGGTCATGGATGCGGCCCGCCTGGCCGAACTGGAGCGCGCCGCCCGATTGCGCTGGATGGGCGGCGAACGCCTGCGCGAACTGGGCCGCAAGCTGGACGCTTTCGGCGGCATCGCGCAGGTGGCGCCGCCGGCCGGCCTGCAGGCCGCGCTGCGGCCTTATCAGCTGTCCGGCCTGGCCTGGCTGCAGTTCCTGCGCGAGTATGGCTTCGGCGGCATCCTGGCCGACGATATGGGGCTCGGAAAAACAGTGCAGACCTTGGCTCACATCCTGCTCGAGAAGGAGGCCGGACGCCTGGATGTGCCGGCCCTGGTGGTGGCGCCGACCAGCCTGATGCCGAACTGGCAGGCCGAGGCCGCGCGCTTCGCGCCTGGCCTGCGCGTGCTGCTCCTGCACGGAAAGGAGCGCGCCGCGCAGTTCGATGCCATCGGCCAGCATGACCTGGTGCTGACGACCTATCCCTTGCTGGGCCGCGACGAAGACGCGCTGCGCCGCCACCGCTATCACCTGCTCATCCTCGACGAGGCGCAATACATCAAGAACAGCCGCAGCAAGGCATCCCAGACTGCGCGCCTGCTCGACGCCCGCCATCGCCTGTGCCTGACCGGCACGCCGGTCCAGAACCACCTGGGCGAACTCTGGTCGCAGTTCAACTTCCTGATGCCGGGCCTGCTGGGCGACGAAAAAACCTTCAAGGCGCAGTTCCGCCGGCCGATCGAGCAGGAGAGCGACGTGCTGCGCAAGGACTTGCTGGCGCGCCGCGTCAAACCCTTCATGCTGCGCCGGACCAAGGACAAGGTGGCGACCGAACTGCCGCCCAAGACCGAGATAGTGCTGCCGGTCGACCTGGGCAGCGCCCAGCGCGACCTGTACGAGACGGTGCGGGTGGCGATGGACCGCAAGGTACGCGCCGAGATCGACCGCAAGGGCCTGGCGCGCAGCCACATCGTGATCCTCGAGGCCCTGCTCAAGCTGCGCCAGGTGTGCTGCGATCCGCGCCTGGTCGAACCGGCGGGCGCGGCCGGTTCGGCCAAGCTCGAGACGCTGCTGGAACTGCTCGATACCTTGATGAGCGAGGGCCGCAAGGTGCTGGTGTTCTCGCAGTTCACCAGCATGCTGGCCCTGGTCGGTGACGCCCTGCGCGCGCGCGACGTCGACTTCGTCGAACTCACCGGCAGCACGCTGGACCGCGCCGCGCCGGTCGCCGCCTTCCAGCAGGGGCAGGTGGGCGTATTCCTGATCAGCCTGAAGGCCGGCGGGGTGGGGCTGAACCTGACGGCGGCCGATACCGTGATCCACTACGACCCGTGGTGGAACCCGGCCAGCGAAAACCAGGCCACCGACCGCGCCTGGCGCATCGGCCAGCAGCAGCCGGTCTTCGTCTACAAGCTGATCGCGCGCGGCACGCTGGAAGAAAAAATCCAGGAGATGCAACGCCGCAAGGGAGAACTGGCGAACGCCGTGCTGTCCGATGAAGGCGAAAGCGAACTGGCGCCCGGCCTGCAGGCGGACGACCTGCGCGCGATCTTCGCGCTGGCGCCGTCCAAAGACGCCTGAATCAATCCTGCACCACGCTGACGCGCGCGAAGCGCAGGTTCTCGTAGACCTTGATGCGTCCGGTCAGCGGCCACCAGTCGTACAGGAAGATCTGCGCCGGGCGCCACATCGCGACCCAGCCGATGATGGTCAGGCTTTCGCGCGCGATCCTGGCGAAGTGGCCGCTGGAGAACGTCTCGATGGCCGCCGCCAGCAGCAGGCAGCTGACGACGAAGGCGATGCCGATCGCCAGGCTGATGCGGCCCTGGCGCAGCATTTGCGTCAGTTCGCCGCGCACCAGTTCCACCTTGTAGCCGTAGTAGTTGTGGATCGCGTCCGCGACCATGTCGCCCGCCTGCCCAACCGGCGGCAGCTGCTCGACGTGGATGTTCAGGTGCAGGCGGCTGGTGGGCGGCAGCGACAGCGCCCAGTTCTCGATATATGCCTCGCAGGCGTGGTCGAGGTCCTTGTTCAGGAAAGGGGCCGGATCGAGCGAGTTGAACAGCTGCTGCAGTTCGCGTACGCGCAGCTCCAGCGTATGGGTCGGTTGTTCATTGATGTGCATGCGGCAAGCGTACCGCAGGGCATCATGAGCGGCAACCGCGGCGATCTAGCCGCGCACGCGCTGCGGGAAGCATTCCGCCAGCCAGTCGATGAATACCCGCAGCCGATGCGTCAGGTGGCGGTTCTGCGGGTAGACCACGTGGAATGGGAAGCCGGCGGGGCGCCAGTCGGCGAGGATCTCGACCAGCGCGCCGTCGCGCAGGTGCTTGCCCGCGCAGTAGCTGAACGTCTGGACGATGCCCAGCCCGGCCACGGCAGCGGCCAGGTGGGCATTGCTCTCATTGATGCCGATGCGATGCTCAACCTTGATTTCCATGCTCTCGTCGCCGCGCGCAAACCTGAACGGCAGGGCGCGGCCGTTGGTCGTCAGCACGTAGCTGACCACGCGGTGGCCGTTCTTCAGTTCGTCGGGATAGGCCGGCGTGCCGAACTGTTTCAGGTAACTTGGCGCCGCGCAGGTCACCATCGTGGCGTGGCCGATGCTGCGCGCCACCAGCGACGAATCGCCCAGCCGGCCGCCGCGGATCACGCAGTGGACGTTGTCGGCGATCAGGTCCGCGGCCCGGTCCGAGACGCCGAGCTCGATCCGGATATCGGGATAGCGCGCCAGGAATTCGGGCAGCGCCGGCAGCAGGACGTCGCTGGCGGTCGACGAGCCGATGTCGATGCGCAGCTGGCCACGCGGCTTGGCGCGCGCGATATCGAAGGACGTGTCGATTTCTTCCAGGTCGGACAGGATGCGCGCCGTTTTTTCATAGTAGTCGCGGCCCTCGGGCGTGACCGTCACGCGGCGCGTCGTACGCTGCAGCAGCCGCGCGCCAAGATGGGTTTCCAATTCGCGCACCAGCTTGCTCAAGGTGGCGTTCGGCATGTTCAGCGAATCGGCGGCGCGGGTAAAGCTGCCGGCTTCGACGACGCGGCCGAAGGCGCGCAGGGCGAGTAGTTGGTCCACGGCTGTTCTTTCAAAGCTAGATTATCTCTGTATGTAAATAATGTATTTCATCTTTCAGGATTTATCAATAAACGGGCGAGGGCTACAGTGTATCCATGCCTGCAGTACATGACAGGCGGGACATGAACCCCTAACCACTGAAAGGATGACCCCATGAGTACCCAACTGAACGGCAAGATCGCTCTCATCACCGGCGGCACCACCGGCATCGGCCTGGCAACGGCGCAGGAATTCGCGGCCCAGGGCGCGCGCGTCTACATCACCGGCCGCCGCCAGGCCGAACTGGACGCCGCGGTCGCCGCCATTGGCCCGGCCGCGACCGGCATTCGCGCCGATGCAGCCAGCCTGGCCGACCTGGATACGGTGTATGCGCAGATCGCACGCGATGCGGGCCGGATCGACGTCCTGTTCGCGAATGCCGGCGGCGGCGACATGCTGCCGCTCGGCGCCATCACCGAAGAACACTTCGACCGCATCTTCGGCACCAATGTGCGCGGCCTGCTGTTCACCGTGCAGAAGGCGTTGGCGCTGCTGGCCGACGGCGGATCGATCATTCTCACCGCGTCGACTACTTCGGTGCAGGGCACGGCCGGCTTCAGCGTCTACAGCGCCAGCAAGGCGGCGGTGCGCAACTTCGCCCGCTCCTGGGCGATGGACCTGAAGGAGCGCGGCATCCGCGTCAACGTCATCAGCCCCGGCCCGATTCGCACGCCGGGACTGGGCGGCCTGGTCGACGATGCCAGCCGCCAGGGCCTGTTCGATCACCTGGCCGCGCAAGTGCCGATGGGCCGCCTGGGCGAGCCGGAAGAAATCGGCAAGGCCGTGGCCTTCCTGGCCTCCAGCGCCGCCAGCTACATCAACGGCATCGAGCTGTTCGTCGATGGCGGGATGGTCCAGGTCTGAGGCGCCGCCATGAAAAAGGCCCGCCGGGAAGGGCGGGCCTGCGAGCAAAAAGAAAGCGCCGGTTTACGCCGACTTGTCCTGGTGCGCATCGAGCTGGGCGCGCAATTCCTGGCCGTTCGAATGCGTGTAGTCCTTGTTCACTTCGCGCTTGATCAGCGCCTTGAGCTGCGGATCGATCTTGTCGCGCAGCACGCCGAGGAACTCGGGCGAGGCAGCCACGATCAGTTGCTGGAAACGGCCGGCCTGGTGCGCCTGCTGCAAGTAGTGCGAAATATCCTTGGCAAACTTTTGCGCCTCGTGCTCGGCTGGCGTGACGGCGGGCTGGTAGTCGTTGCCCGGCGCGCCAGCCGGGGCTGCATGCTCGAAGCCGCCGCCCTGGCCGCCGCCGATATTGTGGCCGCTATTGTGGGCCGAGCGCGGGCTCATCTTGTCGGTGACGGTATCCAGCACGCGCTGCTGGGCGGCCGGATTGACCAGGTCGTCCACCTCCTGCAAGGCTTGCTTGTTGTCGGCGTCGGAAAAAATACGTGCACGGCCCGCATTGGCTGCGATGGTCCAGGTTGTTGGCATATTACCCCCTGTAAAAATGGTGTGATGGCAATCGCCAGCGGCATGGTCCCGGATAAGGTTGAGCTGGGACTTCTGCATGGCGACAAGTGACGATTCAGTATAGCCCTGCGCAAAAATGCCCGGCGCACCGCCTGCTCTGGTGCGTATGCCTTGCACCAGTGAAACAGGCAATAGAACAATTTCTTCTCGGACGTGTATTAACTAACGGACGGGGGGATGCGTGCGCGGCATCATGGAACCATCGTTCACAAGCATGCGAAAGGAGTTCATCATGGGTAAGTATTTCATCGGTTGGCTGCTGGGTATTCCTGCTGTCGTCCTCGTCATCCTGTACTTCATCTTTGGCTGATCGAGTGGGTTGTACAAAGCAAAAACGCCACCTTCGCGGTGGCGTTTCCTTTGTGCGCCCAGCATGGGCGCACTCTTGTGGGTGAAAGTCCCGCCGCAAGCTGACCATAGTGAGCGAAGTGAAGCGCAACTGCACGAGGGCGACTGAGTGTGGGGAGGAAGCGTGGATCGAAACTGCGAGCCGATGAACAAGAATCGGATATAAGGCGCTGCCGAGTAGGGCGAGTGGGCAAAGAACCGCAAAGCCCTTGTGGTCAAGGCGAAGTGGCGTAGATCCGGCGGTTGTGCAGTGAAGGAGTGCGTTCTTACCTGGGGAGATCTCGCCTTGTGCCTGAAAGGGCGACGGAAAAAAAAATCCGGAGCGAGAAGTCAGCAGAGGTCGTAGTAGCCGCATCCCGGGCGAAGGACCGAACGAGTAGGAGTGTCCAACACCTTGTCGATGAATCGTGTACGGCATCAGATGCCCGCATCAGCGGGGCGGGGCGCGGTAAGGCGGGGTGAAGCCTCGTCCACAGCGATCAGCGATGAAACACGGCTCCCGCGGCAGGAACTGGAAGACACGGGGCGAGACTTGCTCACGCAAGCGCTCGCGAGGGAGAACATGCAACGCGCGTGGAAACGCGTGAAGGCGAACAAAGGAGCCGCAGGCGTCGATGGTCTGGACATTGCTCTGACCGGACAACACCTGAAGCACGCTTGGCCTGCCATCAAGCAGCAACTACTGGCAGGCACGTATCGGCCCATGCCGGTGCGGCGCGTCGGCATTCCGAAGCCGGATGGAAGTGAACGTGAGCTGGGGATACCTACCGTGACCGACCGTCTGATTCAGCAGGCACTATTGCAGGTGCTACAACCGTTGATCGATCCCACCTTTAGTGAACACAGCCATGGGTTTCGGCCCGGCCGGCGTGCGCGTGATGCCGTGCTGGCAGCACAGCAGTACGTGCAGGAAGGTTATTGCATCGTGGTCGATGTCGATCTGTCGAAGTTCTTCGATCGGGTCAATCACGACATCCTGATGGACCGTCTAAGGAAACGCGTGAATGACGCCGGAGTCATCCGGCTGATACGCGCCTACCTGAACGCGGGCATCATGGATGGCGGCGTGGTGGTCGAGCGCGCTGAAGGTACGCCGCAAGGCGGGCCGCTCTCGCCGCTGCTGGCCAATGTGCTTCTCGACGAAGTGGATCGTGAGCTGGAACGCAGGGGCCACCGCTTTGCCCGCTATGCCGATGACTGCAACGTATATGTGCGCAGCCAGAAGGCCGGCGAGCGGGTGATGGCCCTGCTCAAGCGTCGATACGACAAGCTGCACTTGAAGATCAACGAATCGAAAAGCGCGGTAGACCGGGTGTTTGGCCGCAAATTTCTGGGTTACGCACTATGGATGGCCCCGAAAGGCGAGGTAAAGCGCGCGGTGTCGAAGAAGGCGCTGGAGAGCTTCCGGCAGCGGATCAGGCAACTGACCCGCCGGTCTGGCGGTCGCAGCATCGACCAGGTGATTGGAAAGCTGCGGTCTTATGTACTGGGATGGAAAGGCTACTTCGGATTGGCGCAAACTCCGCGCGTCCTGCGTGAGTTGGACGAGTGGATGCGCCACCGACTACGTGCCATCCACCTCAAGCACTGGAAGCGTGGCCCGACGATCTACCGGGAGCTGCTGAAACTAGGGGCGAAACCGAAGGTAGCTCTGCTAGTGGCGGGAAACAGCAGTCGCTGGTGGCGCAACAGCCGCTTAGCCTTGAACAACATACTGACGATCGCCTACTTTGATCGTCTTGGCATGCCTCGATTAACATGACCACAACTACTCGAACCGCCCGGTGCGGACCCGCATGCCGGGTGGTGTGGCAGGGGACCGGTCAGTCTATCTGACCGCCCCTATGCCGATTATAGCGCGATGCCAGCCTCACGCCGCCCGGCGCACCGGCTCCGGTCGCGCGTCAAAAGCCAGTTGCTCGGCCGCGATGGCCTGCAGAGCAGCAGCGATTCCGGCATCGATGCCGAGTTCGCGTGCGATCGGATCGTCGGCGCCGAGCGCACGTGGATCGCGGCCGGTGACGCTGCCGAAGATGGTCAGCGCTTCCAGGTAGTAGCCGTACACGCTGCCGTGATAGGCATCCTCTCCCCATAGATCGACCTGGCCGGCCGGGATGCCGCGGTAGGGATTGGCGGCGGCCACGCCGCCCGCGATTGCGCGGTTCCACGCCTCGCCGACCGGGATCACGCCGGCGATCAGGGGCGACGCGGCCAGGGCCGCATCGTGGCCGCGGCGCACGTCCAGCGCCATCTGCCCGATCGGCTTGCCATACCAGGCGCCGCTGCTTTGCCAGGTCTGGTCGGCGCGCGACCAGGTCGCGGTCAGGCGCACGTCGACTTGTGGATTGTGCTGGTGGAAGACCTTGGCCAGCAAGCCGCTGTAACGGATCAGCTTGCCCGGATCGCCGGGCTTGTCCTGGTCCAGCGTGCTATAGCCTTGCAGCAGCACGATATCCCACGGCCTGGCGATCAGGCCATGGCGCTCCCGGTAATGAAAGTCGAGCCCGGCGCCGCCTTCTGTCTCCAGGCTCACGTCGTAGTGCAATCCGGCCCGCTCCGTCATCGCCTTGAACAGCGCCGGGACACCGCCGATCTTCGTGCCATTGAGGTCCGTCACGGTGTGCGGACGGAATGCCTGCACCGGCGGCGCGCCGGCGCCATAGGTAAAGCTGTTGCCGACGAACAGGATGGTGGTGGCGCTGGACAAGGGAGACAGAGTCATGGCGAAGAGGGTAAATAGGAGGGCGCCGCTGCGGCGCAGGCGATCGGAAATGGACACGGACTGACCTATCTTGAATGTGGGAATGCCAGTGTGCAAGGAATATAAGCGAGGAAGCAAGCACGATTTCCGCAGCTGCCCGCGTGCTACTCTTGCTGTTCGTCCAATAACAACCTGGAATCCAATGAAAGCCATCCTTCCTGTCCTTGCCGTCACTACCTTGATCGCCGGCTGCGCCGCCACCCCGGCGCCAGGCGATTCGCGCGACCAGTTCATGGCCACCCTGCAAAGCATGTGCGGCCAGCGCTTCGAAGGCGCGCAGTCGTATGCGGTCGATCCGAACAATGAATTCGCCGGCAAGAAGATCTCGACCCAGGTCAATTGCAGCCCGACGGAGATCCGGATGCCGGTACAGGTCGGCGAAGACCGTTCGCGCACCTGGATCTTCACCCGCCCCACGGCCGGACTCGAACTGCGCCACGACCACCGCCACGCCGACGGCACGCCGGACAAGGTGACGATGTATGGCGGCATGGCGAAGGAGGGTGGCAGCGCCCGTTCCCAGGCCTTCCTGGCAGATAAGTACACGGCCGACCTGGTGCCCGGCGCCGAGACGAATGTCTGGACCGTCAGCCTCAGCGAAGATGGCAAGACCCTGACCTACCGCCTCGAGCGGCATGCCAAGCCGCGCGCGGAATTCGTCCTGCAGCGCGTGCCGGGATAATTGCTGCGGGGCGGCGCGCCGCCCGGTGCCGGTCTGATGTTGCAGTGCGCAACGTTGCGACATGATAATTTGCAAATAGCTATACTCGATCGGTCGGCGACGTCGTCCCATCCTGAAGGAGCTTCATGCAGTTCAGATCGGCACAACTATCCATGCGCTTCATCGTCCCGCTGGCCCTGGTGCTGGCGTTGTTCGGTTATTTCGCGATTCCCTGGATGGAAAGTCTTACCGTGCGCTGGTTCGTACGGGATCTCGATACACGGTCCCAACTGGTGTCGAGCACGCTTCAACAGCCGTTGCTCAACTACCTCGAGGACAACGATTCCGCGCGCATCAATGACGCCTTCAACCGCGCGATCCAGGACGAGCGCCTGTTTGCGCTGGCCTACTGCGACCCGTCGGGCGCGCTGCGCTACCGCACCGATACCTACCCGGACTCGCTCGGCTGCCGCCAGGGCGCCGAAGGCGAGGCCGCGAATCCGGTCGTGCGCCTGCCGCAGGGACCGGTCCACGTCTCCAGCCGCACGCTGACCCAGGACGGCGTCGCCGCTGGCAGCCTGGTGCTGGTGCAGGACATGAGCTTCATCGAGCGCCGCAGCGAAGACACCCAGAAATACATCATCGGCCTGTTCGTCGTGCTGGCCGGCGCCATCTCCCTGATCACGGTGCTGATCGCCCACCTGAGCTGGCACGGCTGGCTCAACGGCGTGCGCGAGATGCTGCGCGGCGAGCTGTCGCCGCGCCCGCCGGGCCCCATGCCGCCCGAGATCGCCCCGCTGGCCAGCGAGCTGCGGGCCCTGCTCAGCGAATACAACCGCGAGCTGCAGGGCAGCGGCGTGGAGTCGCAGCCCTGGGGCGCCGATACCCTCAAGACCCTGCTGAACCAGGACCTGGCCGGCGACGAGATCCTGGTGGTCTCTAACCGCGAACCGTATATCCACGTGAACACGCCGAACGGCGTCAAGGTGCAGCGCCCGGCCAGCGGCCTGGTAACGGCGGTCGAAGCCGTGATGCGCGCCTGTTCCGGCACCTGGATCGCGCACGGCGCCGGCTCGGCCGACCGCGCCACGGTCGATGCCAACGACCATGTGCGGGTGCCGCCCGAGCATCCGAGCTATACGTTGCGCCGCGTCTGGCTGTCGAAGGAAGAAGAGCAGGGCTATTACTATGGCTTCGCCAACGAGGGCCTGTGGCCGCTGTGCCATATCGCCCACGTGCGGCCCGTGTTCCGCTCGTCCGACTGGGCCGAATACGTCAAGGTCAACCAGCGCTTCGCCGACGCCGTGATCGCGGAGGCGCGCTCCGACAATCCGGTGGTGCTGGTCCAGGATTACCACTTCGCCCTGCTGCCGCGCATGGTGCGCGCCGTGCTTCCGAAGGCGACCATCATCACCTTCTGGCACATTCCCTGGCCGAACCCGGAATCGTTCGGCATCTGCCCGTGGCGCGAAGAGATCCTCGACGGCATGCTGGGCAGCACCATCCTCGGTTTCCATACGCCGTTCCACCGCAAGAACTTCCTCGATACCGTGGACCGCTATCTGGAAACCCGGATCGAGAACGAGGCCTCGACGGTCAGCTACGGCAACGAGCTGACCCAGGTGAAACCGTATCCGATCTCGATCGCCTGGCCGCAACCGGGCCCCGACGAATGCGACGTGGCGGCCTGCCGCGCACAGGTCCGCCAGGCGCTGGCGCTGCCAGAAGACCAACTTCTGGGCATCGGCGTCGACCGCCTCGATTACACCAAGGGCATCGTCGAGCGCTTCCAGGCGGTCGAGCGCATGCTCGAACTGCATCCCGACATGGTGGGCAAATTCACCTTCGTGCAGATCGCGGCGCCCACCCGCTCGTCGCTCGACGAATACCAGAACTTCGAAGCGCGGGTGCGCGCGCTGGCCCAGCGCATCAACCAGCGCTTTTCCAGCGGCAGCTACCTGCCGATCATCCTCAAGACCGAACACCATGAACAGGACCAGTTGCGCGCGTATTTCCGCGCGTCCGAGGTGTGCAGCGTAACCAGCCTGCACGATGGCATGAACCTGGTGGCCAAGGAATTCATCGCCTCGCGCGACGACGAGCAGGGCGTGCTGATCCTGAGCCAGTTCACCGGCGCCGCGCGCGAGCTGCACGAGGCGCTGATCGTCAACCCGTATCACATCGAGGAGGGCGCCGAGGCCCTGTACCGCGCGCTGCGCATGCCGCAGGACGAGCAGCGCGAGCGGATGCGCAGCATGCGGGTGCGGGTGCGCGACTTCAACGTCTATCGCTGGGCCGGCCGCATGCTGCAGGACGCGGCGCGCCTGCGCCAGCGCGAGCGGGTGCGCTCGCGCATCAATACGTTGAGCCAGAACCGGGTGCGAAAGGGGGAGGCATGACCGAGACCATGACCATGCAGGACGAACAGGCGGCGCTGGACCTGCTGGCCGCCCCCGATTGCGCGCTATTCCTCGACTTCGACGGCACGCTGGTGGACATCGCGCCGCGCCCGGACCAGGTGGTGGTGACGCCCGGCCTGCTGGCCGCGCTCGGGGCGCTGCAGCAGCGGCTGGCGGGCCGGCTGGCCATCGTGTCCGGCCGTCCGGTCGCCGAGCTCGACCGGATGCTGGCGCCGTTGGCGTTGCCGGCCGCCGGCGTGCACGGGATGGAACGGCGCGGGTTCGACGGCGTGCTGCGCCAGCTGCCGTCTCCCGATTTCACGGCGGTGCGGACCGAGGCCCACGCCCTGGCCGCGCGCCATCCCGGCCTGTGGGTCGAGGAAAAGCATGGCGCGCTGGCCCTGCATTACAGGCAGGCGCCGGAGCTGCAGGCGCTGTGCGTCGAGACCATGGAGGCGGCGGTGCGCACCAGCCTGGGCCTGCTGCTCATGGAAGGCAAGATGATCGTCGAGATCAAGGCGGCCGGCGTCAGCAAGGGCACCGCGATCCGCGACTTTTTGGCCGAGCCGCCGTTCGCCGGCTACCGGCCCCTGTTCATCGGCGACGACACCACGGACGAGGCCGGTTTCGACCACGTCCAGCGCGTCGGCGGGATCGGCCTCAAGGTCGGCCCCGGGCCGAGCGTGGCCAGCTGCCGCATCGCATCGAGCCAGGCCGTGCGCGATGCGCTGGCGCAGGCCGCCACGTCAACCATTGGAAAGGACACAGCATGAACGATGTATCCCAACAACCGGGTTCGACCGCAGTGAACGACGCCCCGGGTTCCCTCGACTGCGGCGTGGTCGGCAACTGCGCCTTCAGCGCCATGATCGACCGCATGGGCCGGATGGTGTGGTGCTGCCTGCCGCGCTTCGACGGCGATCCGGTCTTCAACGCGCTGCTCGACCCGAGCGAGAACGGCAGCCTGTGGAGCATCGAGCTCGAAGGCGTCGTGCGTAGCGAGCAGGTGTATGAGCCGAACACGGCGGTGCTGCGCACGCGCCTGATCGACGGCGCCGGCAACGGCATCGAGATCACCGATTTCGCGCCGCGCTTCCTGAGCCGCGACCGCATGTTCCGGCCCCTGATGCTGGTGCGGCGCGTGAAGCCGCTCGGCGTCGGCGTGCGGGTGCGCGTGAAACTGCGGCCGCGTTTCGAGTACGGCGCCAAGCTGCCCGAGATCACGCAAGGCAGCCACCACATCCGCTACGTCGGGCCCGACCAGACCCTGCGCCTGAACACCGATGCGTCGCTCAGCTATGTGCTTGCCGAATCGTTCTTCCTGCTCGACCGGCCGGTGAACTTCATGCTGGGACCGGACGAGACCCTGGCCGACGGCATCCAGGACACCGCCCACCGTTTCGAGAAAGAGACCATCGGCTACTGGCGCACCTGGTCGCGCCGCCTGGCCCTGCCGCTCGAATGGCAGGACGTCGTGATCCGGGCCGCGATCACGCTCAAGCTGTCGCTGTACGAAGACACCGGCGCCATCATCGCCGCCATGACCACCAGCATTCCGGAAGCGCCCGGCAGCGAGCGCAACTGGGACTACCGCTTCTGCTGGCTGCGCGACGCCTTCTTCGTGATCCGGGCCCTGAACAGCCTGTCCGAAGTCGGGACCATGGAAGACTATCTGCGCTGGCTAAGCAATGTGGTGGCGCGCGCCAAGGGCGGGCATATCCAGCCGCTGTACGGCATCGGGCTCGAGGAGCAGTTGCCGGAGTCGATCGTCGACGCATTGCCCGGCTACCGCAACCACCGCCCGGTCCGCATCGGCAACCAGGCGCAAGAACACTTCCAGCACGATGTGTACGGCAATATCGTGCTCGGCGCGGCCCAGGCCTTCTTCGACCATCGCCTGTTCCGGCGTGCCGGCTATGCCGAGTTCTGCCAGCTGGAAGCGGTCGGCGAACAGGCTTTCCGCGTGTGGGCCGAACCGGATGCCGGCATGTGGGAATTGCGCACCCGGGCCCGCGTGCACACCTCGTCGGTGCTGATGAACTGGGCCGCCTGCGACCGCCTGGCCAAGATCGCCGAAGAGCTGGAGCGGCCCGACCGCGCCGCCTTCTGGGCCGAGCGCGCCGAGCTGATCCGCGAGCGCCTGCTGAAAGAAGCCTGGAGCGAGGAACGCCAGGCCTTCGCCGAAAGCCTGGGCGGGCGCGACCTGGACGCCAGCGTGCTCTTGATGGCCGAGATCAATTTCATCGACCCGAAAGATCCACGCTTCGTTGCCACCGTCGACGCCCTGGAAAAATACCTGTGCGACGGCCCGTACATGCGGCGCTACGAAGCGCCGGACGACTTCGGCGTGCCGGAGACGGCCTTCAATATCTGCACCTTCTGGCGCATCGATGCGCTGGCGCGGATCGGACGCAGGGACGAAGCGCGCGAGGTATTCGAAGCAATGCTGGCGGCGCGCAACCACCTGGGGCTGCTGTCGGAAGATACGCACCCGGTCACGGGCGAGATGTGGGGCAATTTCCCACAAACATATTCGATGGTCGGCTTGATCAATTGCGCCATGCGCCTATCGAAGTCCTGGAATAGCGTCGTCTAGGCGCTAGACAAATGTTCAATAACGCAACAGCTCGAGTGTTGCGTTATTGACTACAAAACTTTATGATTTGACGCCCGACGGATGCGCTAGTATCGCAGGTGTCGCGGCGTCAGCTTCCCGTCGCATGGGCATGCAGGCAGGGTCAAGTGCTTTCCAGGAGGAACGCACGATTGAAATTTCAACCAGATTGCTTGAGGTATAATTTCCTGGTCAAAAAATTATCCAACAGGAAACAATTGCCGCCTGTAAGATTGCGCAATGGGGTTTTCCGATCCGTCCCACGCTCATGGTAGTAATCAATTAGATGACGATAAAAGTTCTTACCGTTTTCGGAACGCGACCGGAAGCCATCAAGATGGCCTCCGTCGTACGCGCCCTGTCGCAGTCGCCGGATGTCGAGGTCAAGGTCTGCGTCACCGCCCAACACCGGCAAATGCTGGACCAGGTACTGAGCCTGTTCTCGCTGACTCCCGACTTCGACCTGAACCTGATGACGCCAGGCCAGGATCTGTCGGACATCACTTCGAAAGTACTGATCGGCATGCGCGGCGTGCTGCGCGAGTGGCGTCCCGACTACGTATTCGTTCACGGCGATACTACCACGACTTTCGCGACCAGCCTCGCCGCGTATTACGAGCGGATACCGGTGGGCCATGTGGAAGCGGGCCTGCGTACCGGAAACATCTACTCGCCATGGCCGGAAGAAGTCAACCGCTGCCTGACCGGCGTGATCGCCAGCCTGCATTTCGCGCCGACCGACCACGCGCGGCAAAACCTGCTGGCCGAAGGTGTGCCCGCCGCAAACATCTGCGTCACGGGCAATACCGTGGTCGATGCCTTGCTGGACGTCGTGGCCCGCCTGGAAACCGATGCCGGGCTGCGACGCGAGATGGAGTCCCAGTTCACCTTCCTCGACAGCAAGAAGAAACTGATCCTGGTAACGGGCCACCGGCGCGAGAATTTCGGCAGCGGCTTCGAGAACATCTGCCATGCCCTGAATGAAGTCAGCCGCATGCCGGACGTCGAAGTGCTGTACCCGGTGCACCTGAACCCGAACGTGCAGGAGCCGGTGCAACGTATCCTCAAGGGCAATCCGAACGTGCACCTGATCGATCCGGTCAGCTACCTGCCGTTCGTCTACCTGATGAACCGCGCGACGATCCTGCTGACCGATTCCGGCGGCATCCAGGAAGAAGCGCCATCGCTCGGCAAACCCGTGCTGGTCATGCGCGACACGACCGAGCGCCCCGAGGCGGTGGCGGCCGGCACGGTGCGCCTGGTCGGCACTGCCGTCGATTCCATCGTCGGCGGCATCCGCACGCTGCTCACCGATCCGGCCGAATACCAGCGCATGAGCTCGGCCACCAATCCCTATGGCGACGGCACCGCCGCCAACCGCATCCTTAACTTTTTAAGAGAACAACATGAGCAGCACCTTTGATACCATCTCGATGATCGGTCTGGGTTACATCGGTCTCCCTACCGCTGCGATGTTTGCGTCGCGCAAGAAGAACGTCATCGGCGTCGACATCAACCAGGATGCGGTCGACACCATCAATAGCGGCCAGACCCATATCGTCGAGCCCGACCTCGACATGATCGTCGCCGCCGCCGTCAACCAGGGCTACCTGAAGGCCTCGACCACCGTGCAGCCGGCCGACGCCTTCCTGATCGCGGTGCCGACGCCGTTCCGCGGCGACCACGAACCCGACGTGACCTACGTCGAGGCGGCGGCGCGCTCGATCGCGCCGGTGCTCAAGAAGGGCGACCTGGTGATCCTCGAATCGACCTCGCCGGTGGGCACCACCGAGCGCCTGGCCACCTTGCTGGCCGAAGAGCGCCCGGACCTCAAGATCCCGCTCGGCCCGGACGACGAAGCCGACATCAATCTCGCCTACTGCCCCGAGCGCGTGTTGCCGGGCAAGGTGATCCACGAACTGGTGTCGAACGACCGCATCATCGGCGGCATCACCAAGGCCTGCTCCGAGCGCGCCATCGCGCTGTACCAGACCTTCGTGCAGGGCGAGTGCATCGAGACCAATTCGCGCACCGCCGAGATGTGCAAGCTCACCGAGAATTCCTTCCGCGACGTGAACATCGCCTTCGCCAACGAGCTGTCGGTCATCTGCGGTAAACTCGGCATCGACGTGTGGGAACTGATCGCGCTGGCCAACCGCCACCCGCGCGTCAACGTGCTGCGTCCGGGACCGGGCGTGGGCGGTCACTGCATCGCGGTCGACCCGTGGTTCATCGTGCACAGCGCACCGGAACAAGCGAAGCTGATCCGGGCGGCGCGCGAAGTCAACGACTACAAGCCGCACTGGGTGCTCGAGAAGGTGAAAGAAGAAGTGGCGGCCTACCTCGCCGCCAACCCCGAGCGCAAGGAATCGGACGTGACGATCGCCTGCTTCGGCCTGGCCTTCAAGCCCGATATCGACGACCTGCGCGAAAGCCCGGCGCTCGACATCGCCGCCGAGATCGCGAAGACGCACAGCAGCCGCGTGATCGTGGTCGAGCCGAACATCTCGGCGCTGCCGGCCAGCCTCGACAAGGGCGAGCTGCGCACGCCGCAGGATGCGCTGGCGCGCTCGCAGATCGTGGTCATGCTGGTCAACCACAAGCCGTTCCTGGCGCTCAAGGAGTCGCTGTTCGCCGACAAGGTGGTGATCGACACCTGCGGCTATCTCAGCGCCACCGGCCGCTAAGACGCGCAAGGAAGACGATATGCGGGTTCTCCACGTCCTGGATCATTCGATCCCGATGCACAGCGGCTATACCTTCCGCACCCGATCGATCCTGCGCGAACAGCGCGCGCTGGGCTGGGAGACCTTCCATGTGACGGGCTCCAAGCACGACTCGGGCGACCTGCGCGAGGAAACGGTGGATGGCCTGCACTTCTACCGCACCGCGTATTCCGCCAGCCCGCTGGCGAAACTACCGGTGCTGAACCAGCTGCAGGTGATCGATGGCCTCGAGCGCCGCCTGGCCGAGATCATCCCGCTGGTCAAGCCCGACGTGCTGCACGCGCATTCGCCCGCGCTGAACGCGATCGCGGCCCTGCGCGCCGGCAGGAAGTTCGGCATTCCCGTGGTCTACGAAGTGCGCGCCTTCTGGGAAGACGCCGCAGTCGACCACGGCACCTCGACCGAGGGCGGCCTGCGCTACCGCCTGACGCGCGCGCTGGAAACCCATGCGCTCAAGCGCGCCGACGCCGTCACCACCATCTGCGAAGGCCTGCGCCGCGACATCGTGGCGCGCGGCATCCCGGCCGACAAGATCACGGTGATCCCGAACGCGGTCGACATCGACAAGTTCGCCGTCGGCGGCGTGGCCGACCAGGACCTCAAGGGCAAATTGGGCCTGCAGGGCGCGCGCCTGATCGGCTTCATCGGCTCGTTCTATGCCTACGAGGGGCTGGACATCCTGCTGCGCGCGGTGCCCGCCTTGACGGCCGAACGGCCCGACCTGCGTGTGCTGCTGGTCGGCGGCGGCCCGGAAGACGCGCGCCTGCGCCAGATGGCCAAGGACCTGGGCATCGCCGACAAGGTGGTGTTCACGGGACGGGTGCCGCACGAACAGGTGCCGATGTACTACGACCTGCTCGACGTGCTGGTCTATCCGCGCCTGTCGATGCGCCTGACCGACCTGGTCACGCCGCTCAAGCCGCTCGAGGCGATGGCCCAGGGCCGGGTGCTGGCCGCGTCCGACGTCGGCGGCCACCAGGAACTGATCGTCGACGGCAAGACCGGCGTGCTGTTCAAGGCCGACGACCCGCAGGCGCTGGCCGACAAGGTCGGCGCCCTGGCCGACGCCCAGGCCGAGTGGCCGGCGCTGCGCGCGGCCGGCCGCCAGTTCGTGGAAAGCGAACGTAACTGGAAAGCCAGCGTCGACCGCTATAAAAGCATCTACGGTCGCCTGACCGGCGCCGCGGCCTGATGAAGATCCTGACCTTCAGCACGCTGTTCCCGAATAGCGAAAAGCCGGGCCACGGGATTTTCGTGGAAACCCGGCTGCGCCACCTGGTGGCCAGCGGCCAGGTCGAGGCGCGGGTGGTGGCGCCGGCGCCGTGGTTTCCTTCCTCGCATCCGATGTTCGGGCAGTATGCGCGCCAGGCCCGGGTGCCGCGCCGCGAGGTGCGCCACGGCATCCAGGTCGAGCACCCGCGCTACGTGGTGCTGCCGAAGATCGGCATGAACGTGGCGCCGGGCCTGCTGTTCCAGTCGGCCAAGGGCACTATCGGACGCATGATCGACGAAGGCCATGACTTCGACCTGATCGATGCCCATTATTTTTATCCGGATGGCGTAGCGGCGGCGCTGCTGGCGCGCTACTTCAACAAGCCGTTCGTGATCACGGCGCGCGGCTCGGATATCACGCTGTTCCCGCAATACGCGCTGCCGCGCAAGATGATCCTGTGGGCCGCCAAACGGGCCGATGCCGTCATCACCGTCTGCAATGCGTTGCGCGACGAAGTGATCGGGCTGGGCATCGATCCGGCGCGCGTGACCTCGCTGCGCAATGGCGTCGACCTGCAGCTGTTCCGGCCGCCGGAGCAGCGGCAGGAACAGCCTTTTACCCTGATCACGGTCGGCCACCTGGTGCCGGTCAAGGCCCAGGAATTGAGCATCGGCGCCTTGCCGCTGCTGCCTGGTGTGTGCCTGGTGATCGCCGGCGACGGACCGAACCGCGGGATGCTCGAGAACCTCGTGCGCGAACTGAAGCTCGAGGACCGCGTGACCTTTTTGGGCGCCGTCTCGCAGCAGGAGTTGCGCATCCAGTATGGCCAGGCCGATGCGATGGTGCTGTCGTCCAGCCGCGAAGGCTGGGCCAATGTGCTGCTCGAATCGATGGCCTGCGGCACCCCGGCGGTGGCCAGCCGCGTGTACGGCACACCCGAAGTCGTGGCGGCGCCCGAAGCCGGCGTGTTGATGGACGAGCGCACGCCGCAAGGCGTGGCCGACGCCGTCAACCGGTTGCGCGCCAACTATCCCGAGCGCGCCGCCGTGCGCCGCTATGCCGAAGGCTTCAGCTGGGACGACACCACCGCCGGCCAGCTGCGGCTGTTCCGGTCCATCCTCGAGCAGGGCGAAGCGCTGGCCGTGGCGTAAGCGTTCACAGCGGTGTCGCTGGCGCGGTGCCGCGAGCTTATCGACGAACAAAGTTCAGCAGGGGAGCCGAATGCGCGTGGCCACTGGCCAGTCCGACAAAGCGAAAGCCGGCTGCTTCGAGCGCGCGGCGCGACGCTACATTATTACGATCGACTTGTGCGTGGAGCGGCAGTTGGCCGGGGCTGACATGACCGCTCAGCCATCGCAGCGCTGCTGAAGCAATGCCTTGAGCGCGATACTGCAGTTCGACCAGATAGGAAACGCGACCGTGCTCGAGGCACAACAGGCCGACTGGCATACCTTCAGGATAGGTGGCCAGCAAGAAGCTGCATGCCGTGTCACGGGCGTCGTACCATTCGTTGGCCAAGGTGTCGGCGCGCACATGGCGATCGCTGGCGCAAAGCGTTGCGCAGTCCTCGTCCCTGCGCAGCAGCCATTTTACCTGTGCCCGGTGCTGCGGCATCAGCGCCAGGGCCTGGATGGACAGGCCGCCTGCGGTACGGAAGTCGACCCGGTCCGATTGCAGGCGCAGCCCGTCCGGAAGACACTCCATGCCGGCCGGGCCGTCAATCACGCTGGACGCGCCTGAATGTGCTCGTCGGCTTTGGCAAGGGTTTCGCGCATGTCCTGCTGGTTGCAAGCCTCGATGATGCCGCTCACATCGCGCCCCCTGTTGGCTTGATGGTCGAGGGCATGGCCCAGCGACACGACACTCTCGCTGGCGCCGGCGCTTTTAAGGTCAAGAAGAAACGCGATGCGCTGCTGCTTGGGCGTGACAACTCCGCGATGGGCTTCAGCCATGAAATCGTTAGCGAGCTTCTGCTTTTTGCGTTCCTCTACATGGTCGTTGAGGCCCTCACGGTCCATGCGTTCCTGTATCGCCTCACGGTCCGTGTGGTTGGCCAGCCTGTCCCTCGCTTTCTGGGCGTGTTGCGCCATGCGAGCGGCGGCGTCGGCTTCGAAATCGCGGGCATTCTTGGCCCATTCTGCTTTTTGTGCATCCGCCTGCCTGTTCCAGAATTCCGCGAGTGCGAATCCGCCATTGGAAATAGCCTGGAACATGTCGAGATTCTGTCCGGTCTTGTTTTCGACCAGGGTTTGCGCGGCTTTTTGCGCAGCAGCGTAGGCTCCGACTTCGACGGCTTTCTCCACCACGGCCATTGCCTGCGAAGTGGCCAGCGGGATTGGACCGGCGTAACCAGTTTCTGCCACCGTCCTCGCACACATGATTGACTTCTGTACGAAGTCGGAGATCGGGTGCCCCGTCGAAGGTTCATTTCTGGCTGCGCAAAAGCCTTGGTGTAGAGAATAGGCGGTTCCTGCCTGAGAAGCATACTTCGCGCCCCTTGCTGCAGCGGTGTACATGCGTTGGCCTGCCATCCGGGCGGCGCGATTGAAAGCCATATGACCTCTCTTGTAGTGGTTTGGAATGCAATGCATTAATCAATATAGCATTCAAGTTGCAAATAATTCTACAGATTTTATTATTAAAAGATATGCGGCAACGTAGGCAATATTCATCGCCGTCACGGGCGGGTCATATTTCGCAATTACATTCGCCTGCATCAGGTAGTCCGAGGGGCGATGCATGGCGTGGAGCGATTCGACAGTCGGGACGGCGTTGGCAGTCGTCGGAAAGCCCGCCTTGTGAGGGAGGGCGACTTGCAACGTAGCATTGCCGGCAAGAAGATTCTATTGCTCAGCGTTCCCGCTGGCGCCGGCCACACCCGGGTCGCCGAGGCGATCCGCGCCTGCGCCGCTACCGGGTATGCGCAAGTCGAGGCAATCCACCTGGATGCGATGGCCTTCGCCACGCCGCGCCTGCGGAAGGTCTATACCGATTTCTACCTGCTCCTGATTGGCCGCGTGCCGGGCCTGTGGCGCCATGTCTACCGGTTGACCGACACCGCGCGACCGGATGGGCTGTTCAACCGCCTGCGGCGCTGGATCGAGCGGCGCGACTGCCGGGTGCTGGCCGACGAAATCGGCGCACTGGCGCCGGATGCCATCGTCTGCACCCACTTCCAGCCGGCCGAGATCCTCGCGCAGCGGATCGCGGCCGGGGAACTCTCCTGCCCGCTATGGGTGCAGGTGACCGATTTCGACCTGCACCGCATGTGGATCCACCCGCATGTGACCGGCTATTTTGCGGCCAACGAGGAAGTGGCGTTCCGCATGCGCGAGCAGGGCGTCCCGGCGCAGGCGATCCACGTGGCCGGCATTCCCACCATGCCGGCCTTCGCGCAGCAACACGATCGCGCCGAGTGCGCCCGCGCGCTGGGCCTCGATCCTGCGCGCAAGACCGTGTTGCTGATGGGGGGCGGCGCCGGCCTGGGTGGCCTGAGCCGGGTGGCCGAAAAGCTGCTGGCCGTCCCCGGCGACTTCCAGCTGATCGCCCTGGCCGGCAATAACGCGGCCGAGCTGGCGGCCCTGCGGCGCCTGGCCGCGCGGTATCCGGGGCGGCTGGCGGCGCAGGGCTTCACCGACCGGGTCGAGCGCCTGATGGCCTGCGCCGACCTGGTGGTGACCAAGCCGGGCGGCGCGACCAGCGCCGAATGCCTGGCGCTGGGCCTGCCCATGATCGTCAATGCGCCGATCCCGGGCCAGGAAGAGCACAACGCGAACTACCTGCTCGAGCATGGCGCGGCGCTCAAGGCCTGCGACCTGACGACGCTGGAATACCGGGTGCGCCACCTGCTGGCGCATCCGGACCAGTTGCAGGCGATGGCCGCGCGCGCGCGCGCGCTGGGCCGGCCGCACGCCGCCATGCAGGTGCTGGAGACCGTACTGGTCCAATGCAACAACCCATGTGAAGAGGCGTATGGTTGAATTGTCGGAAGGGGGCCGGGTTGTTTCGATGGTGGGGGCGGTACTGGTGGCGGCCTACCTGTTCGCACGGGTGGAAGTGGAAATCGAAGGCGGGGCCGGCTGGGCGGCGAACCTGCCGACCTGGCGCATCGAGCAGCACCCGCTACTCGACATCTTCATGGGCGGGCGCGCGCTGACCGGCTACCACTTGTGGATGTTCGCCTTCATCGGGCTGATCTTCCACTTCCCCCTGTTCTTCATGGGGCAGTGGTCGCTTGAGCTCGAGGCCTGCGTGGCGGCCTCGATCATGCTGTTCTGGATCGTCGAAGACTTCCTGTGGTTCGTCATCAATCCCGCCTTTGGCTGGCGCCGTTTCAGGCAGGAGCTGGTGCCCTGGCATAAGCACTGGGCCTTCGGCGCGCCGGTCGACTACTGGATATTCGGCGCCATCAGCCTGCTGCTGTTCTGGTACGGGTCCTGAGCCAGCCTCAGGTACCGTCCAGCAACGGCAACGGCGTCACCGTCACCTGCACGTTGAGCTCCTGCTTGCCGCCGCCGAGCACGATGCCGCGCAGCGGCGTCACGTCGCTGAAGTCGCGTCCCCATCCGAGCGTGATGTGCTCATGCTGCACCAGGCAGCGGTTGGTCGGGTCGAAATCGACCCAGCCCAGCGCCGGGCAGAATACCGATACCCAGGCGTGCGAGGCATCGGCGCCGACCAGGCGCGGCTTGCCTGCCGGTGGATGGGTCAGGATGTAGCCGCTGACGTAGCGCGCCGGCAGGCCGATGCTGCGCAGGCAGCCGATCATCAGCTGGGCGAAGTCCTGGCACACGCCGCGCCGGCCGCGCAATACCTGCTCGAGCGGCGTCGAGATGTCGGTGGCCTTGGCGTCGAATTCGAAGTCGTCGAAGATCCGGTAGGTCAGGTCGAGGGCCGCATCGAGCTGCGGCCGGCCGGGCGTGTAGCTGGCGCGGGCGTAGGCTTCGAGCTCGGGGAAACTGGTGACATGCGGCGACGCGTACAGATAGCGGCAGGCCTCCATCGTGGCAGCGCTTTTTTCCTTGCCCATCATGTCGCGCACGCATTCCCACGGCAAGGTGCCGGCGATCTGCGCCAGGGTATGGCGCGCGCGTAGCGAGACCGTCGATTCGGCGTGCACCAGCAGCTTGTCGTGCGGGACGCTCAAGGCCACGTGGCGGGTGAGGTTGCCGAAGTAGTCGACACCGTCCTTGCCGTCATTGGCCACCGGGTCGAGCCAGATCAGGTGCGACTCGGTCTGCTGGCAGGGGAAGGAACGCGGGGTCAGGTGCAGGTATTGCTGCGACAGGGTGACCGTGCTGCTGTAGGCATAGCGGGTTTCATGCACCACGCGATAGCGCGCGCAGGTGCCGGTCGGCGAATCGATGCCGGGTTGCGCGATCATGAGCTGCGGTTCCTTTGGCGGCCGTTGTCGGTATAGCTGAAGAACCGGACGCCGATCTGTTCGGACAGGGCCGCGCTGGCCTGGCCGATCCGGTGCAGCAGGCCGCCCAGCATCGCGTTGCCGTGATCGAGGTCGGCGCCCGGATCGAGCGCGAGCAATTCGTCCTTCAGGGCCGCCAGCGGGCCGGCGCCGCAGTCGCCCTGGGTCTGCGCGATCTTGTCCAGCGTGCCCAGGATGCCGTCGAGCTGGAACAGGATCGAGCGTGGATTGGTCGCGTCGAGCAGCAGCAGGTCGAGCACCGGTAGCCACTCGGGCTGGGTGCGGTAGCGCGCGCGGTAGGTGACGATGCTGTCGGACAGTTCGAGCAGCCATTCCAGGTTGCCGTTCTCGTCCATCGCCAGCGCGCGCTGCAGCACCAGGCTCTGGAACTGCACGCGTTCCAGGCGGCGGCCGAGCGACATGAAACGCCAGCCGAGGTCGCGCGTCATGCCGTCGAAGGCGAACCCCGCCAGCGTCATCAGCGCGGCGGTGGCGTCGTCGAGGATCGTCATCACGCCCGACTGCGATGGCCGTTCGCCGGGAGACCAGGCCGGCTGCACCATGCGGTTCAGCGCGCGCCAGTTGTCGATCGAGAAGCGCTCGTGCAGCTGGCCGGCGATCCGGTGCAACTGCTGCTGCTGGCGCGCCAGGCCGGGGACGTTCGGCGACACCACCGCCAGCAGCAGGGCCGACTCCATCTCGGCGTCGGTGAAGATGGCGCCGGCCTGGCCTGCCGTAGCGCCAGGGGCCGGCGCCTTCTTGGCGGCGTCGACCAGGCCGAACCAGATGCACAGCGCCTCGACGGTCGGCCATTCGGCGCCGCGCTGGTCGAAGCGCACGTTGAACAGGAAGTTGAGCGCGACCCGCAGCAGGCGCGCGACATTGTCGCAGCGCTCGGCATGACGGCCGAACCACAGCAGGTTCTCGGCCACGCGGCTCGACAGGTTGCTGTCCTCGCGCACCAGGTCGGCGCTCGTGACGCTGCGTTTTTGCGGGCGCTGCACCTCGACCCGCGAGCGCGCCTGGACCCAGGTATCCTTGCTGGCGCCGCCCATCTGCATCGTCAGCACGCGCGCATCGGGCCCGGTGGCGACCCGGGTCAGGCCGCCGGGCATGACCACGTAGCCGTTCGGCGTGGCGCAGGCGAACACCCGCAGGCCGACGGCGCGCGCCTGCAGGCCGGGGGCGGCGCCGTCCTTCCATACCGGCGCCTGCGACAGCCGCACCAGTTCCTGGGCGACGTAATTGTGTGGATTGGCGCGCAGCCGGGCGATCAAGGCCGCGCGCGCGGCGCCGTCGAGGTCCTGGCCGAACACCGCCGCTTGCGGCAGTTGAGAGAAACCGGGCTTGATGACCAGCCGGTCGAGCTGGCCGATCACGGTGTCGAGCGCCGCCGCTTCGCCGCACCACCAGGTGGCCACCGACGGCATCTTGAGCGGCTCGCCCAGCAGGCGCCTGGAAAGCGCCGGCAGGAAGCCGAGCAGGGCGCCCGATTCGAGCAGGCTCGAGCCCAGGCTGTTGGCGACCAGCACATTGCCGCGCATGGCGGCCTGGGTCAGTCCGGCCACGCCGAGCAGGGAGCCTTGCAGCTCGAGCGGGTCGCACGACTCGTCGTCGACCCGGCGCATGATCACGTGCACCCGGTGCAGGCCGGCCAGGGTCTTCAGGTAGACGACGCCGTCGCGCACGGTCAGGTCGCCGCCTTCGACCAGCGGCAGGCCGAGATAGCGCGCCAGGTAGGCCTGCTCGTAGTAGCTGGCGGTGCGCGGGCCCGGGGTGAGCAGCACGATCAGCGGCGCTTCTCCCTCGCGCAGCGGCGCCGGCGCGTCGCCGCCGGCCGCGCACAGGCGGCCCCAGTGCACCAGGCTGTCGTGCATGGCGCCGAAGAACGGCGTGATGGGCTGCACCTTGAGTTCGCGCAGCAGGTCGGGGAAGGTGGGCGCGATGATGGCGCGGTTTTCCAGCGCATAGCCGGCGCCGAACGGCGCCTGGGTACGGTCGGCCATGACCCACCAGCGGCCGTCGGGCGCGCGCGCCAGGTCCACCGCGTAGAAGTGCAGGGCGATGCCGTCGTGGTGGCGCATGCCGTGGCAGGGACGCAAGAAGCCCGCATGGCCGTGGACCAGCGCCGGCGGCAGCAGGCCTTCGCCCAGCATCTCCTGCCTGCCGTAGACGTCGCCCAGGATGGCGTTGAGCAGGCTGGCGCGCTGGATCACGGCCGCCTCGATGCCGCTCCATTCCTCGTGCGGAAGGATCAGCGGCAGCACGTTCAGGTCCCATGGCCGTTGCCGGCCGTGGACGTCGGCGGTCACGTTGTAGCTCACGCCGTTCTCGCGCACATGGCGCCGCACCATCTCCTGGCGCTGGCGCATCATGGCGGGGGCTTCGTGCGCCAGGCTGTCCAGCAGCGCACGCCAGTGCGGGCGCGGCGCCTTGGCCGCGTCGAGCATTTCGTCGAAACTGTCCGGCGCGGCCAGGTAATGGGCAAGTTGTTGATTCGGCATGAAGCGCTGCTGGTGACTGGTGGTACGAAACGATAGGTTAGCTTGCCTGCCAGCGTAAATCTAGTGTCATGGGGAAACTAGGGTTCAGCGGCTCGCTGCGCACCGTCATCGGGCCCGGGGTGTGGCCATGCGGCCAGAAGCGCGCGAAACGGCGCGCCTCTGCGGCATTCGCATTGACCGGCGCGCCCGTTTCATTGCGTCCACCCGGATGCACCACGTGATAGGTGCAGCCGCCGATCGCGCGGCCGCTCCAGGTGTCGACCAGGTCGAACACCAGCGGCGCCTGGACCCGGATGCTCGGATGCAGCGCCGACCACGGACTCCAGGCGCGAAAGCGCACGCCGGACACGTACTCGCCCGGCACGCCGGTCGGATGCAGCGGCAGCATGCGGCCGTTGCAGGCCACCACGTGGCGGCCATCGGTCAGGCCGCGCACCAGCAGCTGCATGCGCTCGACCGACGAATCGACGTAGCGCGCGGTGCCGCCGGCGGCAACCTCTTCACCCAGCACGTTCCACGGCTCGATCGCCTGGCGCAGTTCCATCTCCACCCCTTCGTAGACCACGCTGCCGTAGCGCGGGAAGCGGAATTCGACGAACGGCTCGAACCAGTGATCCTCGAAGGCATAGCCGGCCGCGCGCAGGTCGCGCGCGACGTCGCGGATATCCTGGGCGACGAAGTGCGGCAGCATCCAGCGGTCATGCAGGGCGGTGCCCCAGTGCACCAGCCGGGCCTGGCAGGGTTCGCGCCAGAAGCGCGCGACCAGGGCCCGCAGCAACAGCATTTGCAGCAGGCTCATGCGCTCGTGCGGCGGCATCTCGAAGGCGCGGAACTCCACCAGGCCCAGGCGGCCGGTCGGGCCGTCCGGCGAATACAGCTTGTCGATCGAGAACTCGGCGCGGTGCGTATTGCCGGTCAGGTCGACCAGCAGGTTGCGCAGCAGGCGGTCGACCATCCACGGCTTGTCGCCCGGCTGCAGGGTGGGCAGCACCTTGTCCATTTGCTGGAAGGCGATCGCCAGCTCGTACAGGTTGTCGTCGCGCGCCTCGTCGACCCGCGGCGCCTGGCTGGTCGGCCCGATGAAGGTGCCCGAGAACAGGTACGAGAGGGCCGGATGGATCTGCCAGTAGGTGATCAGGCTCTTGAGCAGGTCGGGCCGGCGCAGCATCGGGCTGTCCGCGGCGCTGGCGCCGCCCAGGGTGGCGTGATTGCCGCCGCCGGTGCCGGTGTGGCGGCCGTCGTGCATGAATTTCTCGGTGCCCAGGCGGGTCAGCCGCGCTTCCTGGTACAGGGTCGTCACGTTGTGCACCAGCTCGTTCCACGAGGCAGCCGGGTGGATATTGACTTCGATGACGCCGGGATCGGGTGTGACGCTGAGCAGCTTGATGCGCGGGTCGCGCGGCGGCGCATAGCCTTCGAGCCGCAGTTTCATGCCAAGCTTCGCGGCGCTGGCCTCCACCGCGCCGGCCAGCGCCAGGTAATCCTCCAGGCGCACTTGCGGCGGCATGAAGACGTACAGGCGCCCGGCGCGCACTTCGACGCACAGCGCGGTGTGGATCACATCGCGCGCGGCCGGCGCGCCGGTCACGCGGCCAGGCGCCGCCTGCACGCCCTGGTGGACGCTCTGGTGCACGGCCTGCGGCATGGCCGCCAGGGCGGCGCGCGGCGCGAACGGATCGACGTCGAAGCCGGGATCGCGTTCCTGCGGCGGCGCCCATGGCAGCGTGGCCAGCGGCAGGCGCAAGCCGAGCGGCGAGTCGCCCTCGAGCAGGTACAGGTGTTCGCGCCGCAGCGGCCAGGCCGATGTGCGCCAGCCGGCGCCGTCCGCGGCCTGCAGCGGCAGCACGTAACCGGCCACCTGGCCCAGGCCACGCTCGAGCAGGCGCGCCAGCCGGCGCCGTTCTTCCGGCGCGTCCAGGTCGGCCTGCAGGGGATCGAGGTTGGCCGGCAACGCCTGTTCGCGCCGGGCCTGCAGCAGCACGTCTTCATAGGCGGGGATCGCGCTGCCCGCCGGCAGGCCGAGCGCATCGACCAGCGCCGCGGCGAAGCGACATGCGTCCTCCACGCCATGGCCGTCGTCGGCGTGTTCGTCCGAGAACAGGGACGGGTCTTGCCACAGCGGCTGGCCATCGACCCGCCAGAAGATGTTCAGCGCCCAGCGCGGCAGCGGCTCGCCCGGATACCATTTGCCCTGGCCGTAGTGCAGCAGGCCGCCCGGCGCGAAACAGTCCTTCAGCCGCTGCGCCAGCGTCCCCGCCAGCGCGCGCTTGCGGTCGCCGTGCGCCTGGGTATTCCACTCCGGCGCGTCCATGTCGTCGATCGAGACGAAGGTGGGCTCGCCGCCCTGGGTCAGGCGCACGTCCTGGGCCAGCAGGTCGGCGTCGACCTGGCGGCCGAGGCGGTCGATGGCTTGCCAGTCGGCGTCCGCATAGGGCTTGGTCACGCGTGGGTCTTCATGGATGCGGGTGACCGTCATCTGGTGGACGAACGTGACCTCGGCCTCGTCGCTGAAGCCCGTCACCGGCGCCGCCGACGACGGCAGCGCGCTGCAGGCGAGCGGGATATGGCCTTCGCCCGCCAGCATGCCCGAGGTCGGGTCGAGCCCGATCCAGCCGGCGCCAGGAATGTACACCTCGGTCCAGGCGTGCAGGTCGGTGAAATCCTCGAGGGCGCCGCTCGGCCCGTCGAGCGCCTCCTGGTCGGCGCGCAGCTGGATCAGGTAGCCGGACACGAAACGCGCCGCCAGCCCCATCGTGCGCAGGATCTGCACCAGCAGCCAGCCGCTGTCGCGGCACGAACCGGAACCCTTTTCCAGCGTGTCTTCCGGCGTCTGCACGCCGGGCTCCATCCGCAACAGATAGGCGATATCGCGCTGCAGGCGCTGGTTGATGGCCACCAGGAAGTCGGTGGTATTCATCGGCTCCGCCAGCAGCGCGCGCCGCGCCGCCGCCACCCAGGCCAGCAGCAGCGGGCCGGCCGGCGCCGGCTGTAGGTAGGCGCTTAGTTCCCCCTGCAATTGTTCTGGATAGGCAAAGGGAAAGTTCTCCGCATATTGTTCGATGAAGAAATCGAAGGGATTGATGACCGTCATGTCGGCGACCAGGTCGACCGTGAACTCGAGCGTGTCGGTTTTTTCCGGGAACACGAAGCGACCGATGTAATTACCGTACGGATCTTGCTGCCAGTTGATGAAGTGCTCGTGCGGCTGCACCGACAGTGAATACGCCAGGACCGGCGTGCGCGCATGCGGCGCCGGACGCAGGCGCACTTCATGCGGCGAGAGGGCGACTTGCCGGTCGTAGCGGTAACTGGTCCTGTGGTGCAGCGCGATACGGATAGCCATGCGGAGAATGCCTTTATAGGAGTGGTCACGAACCATACCAGCACATCGGTACATGCCTGTTTCAACTGTGCATAAGCATGATTCGTACCCGCAATATAATGCGCTCGTGCATCCTTGCCGAGCTGGCACGTTTCTTGATTGCACTGATGCCATGGGAGGATCCGATGCCGAACTTTTACGATGAAATGTATTCCACTGCGGCAACAGCAAGGCCCCATTACGACGCATTCGCGCGCTGGCTCGCCTCGCAGCCGCCGGAGCTGATTGCGCAGAAACGGGCGGAGGCCGAGCTGACCTTCCAGCGGGTGGGGATCACCTTCGCGGTCTACGGCGACAACGCCGGCAAGGAAAGACTGATCCCATTCGACATCATTCCGCGCGTGATCGACGCGGCCGAATGGGCGCGTCTGCAGGCCGGCCTGGTGCAGCGGGTCACCGCGCTGAATCGCTTCCTGCACGACGTCTACCATGAGCAGGCGATCCTGAAGGCGGGCATCATCCCGCCCGAGCAGATCCTGGACAACGCCCAGTACCGGCCCGCCATGCAGGGCGTCAAGGTGCCTTCCGACATCTACGCCCACATCGCCGGGGTCGACATCGTGCGCGCCGGAGAAGGCGAGTTCTACGTCCTGGAAGACAATCTGCGGGTGCCGTCCGGCGTCTCTTATATGCTGGAAAACCGCAAGATGATGATGCGGCTGTTCCCGGTGCTGTTCGCCCGCAACCGGGTGGCCCCGGTCGAGCACTATCCCGACCTGCTGCTCGACAACTTGCGCACCGTGGCGCCGGCCGGCCCGCTCGACCCGACCGTGGTCGTGCTCACGCCCGGCATGCACAACTCGGCCTATTTCGAACACGCCTTCCTGGCCCAGCAGATGGGCGTGGCGCTGGTGCAGGGGCAAGACCTGTATGTCAGCGACGACACCGTGTACATGCGCACCACCCGCGGGCCGAAGCAGGTCGACGTCATCTATCGCCGCATCGACGACGACTACCTCGACCCGCGCGCCTTCCGCGCCGAGTCGACCCTGGGCGTGCCCGGCCTGCTCGACGCGGTGCGCGCCGGCCGGGTCGGCCTGGCCAATGCCATCGGCACCGGGGTCGCCGACGACAAGTCGATCTATCCGTATGTCCCGGACATGATCGAATTCTACCTGGGCGAACAGCCGATCCTGAACAACGTGCCGACCTACCAGTGCAGGAAAAAGGAAGACCTCGCGTATACCCTGTCGCGCCTGCCCGAGCTGGTGGTCAAGGAAGTGCACGGCGCCGGCGGCTACGGCATGCTGGTCGGGCCGGCCTCGACCCACGCCGAGATCGAGGCCTTCCGCGCGCGCCTGCTCGCCAACCCCGACGGCTATATCGCCCAGCCCACGCTGGCCTTGTCGGCGTGCCCGACCTACGTCGAAGCGGGCATCGCGCCGCGCCACATCGACCTGCGTCCTTTCGTCCTGTCGGGCAAGACCGTGTCGATGGTGCCGGGCGGCCTGACCCGGGTGGCATTGCAGGAGGGCTCGCTGGTGGTCAATTCATCGCAGGGCGGCGGCACCAAGGACACCTGGATACTGGAGAACTGATATGTTGAGCCGCACCGCAGACCATTTGTTCTGGATGGCCCGTTATACCGAACGCGCCGAAAACACGGCCCGCATGCTCGATGTCCGCGTCCAGTATTCGCTGATGCCGCAATCGGCCCAGGCCGAGCAGCAGGGCTGGCGCAGCATGCTGGGCGTGTCCGAACTGGAATCGCAGTTCGAGGCCAGGTACCCGGCGCTGACCCAAAAGGACGTGATCGACTTCATGGTCCGCGATCCGGACAACCCGTCCTCGATCACCAGTTGCCTGCGCGCGGCCCGCGAGAATGCGCGCGCCGTGCGCGGCGCGCTGACCACCGAGGTGTGGGAAACCGAGAACACGACCTGGCTGATGCTGCAGCAGCATCTCAAGAAGCGCACCTTCGAGCACGATCCCGGCCAGTTCCTGGAATGGGTCAAGTACCGCTCGCACCTGTCGCGCGGCGTCACGCTGGGCACCATGTTCCAGGACGAAGCGTTCAACTTCATCCGTCTCGGCACCTTCCTGGAACGGGCCGACAATACGGCGCGCATCCTCGACGTCAAGTTCCGGTTCCAGCCGTCCGATCCGGTCCAGGCCGGTTCGCAGGCGGAGTTCTACCAGCTTGCGGCGCTGCTGCGCTCGGTGTCCGCCTTCGAGATCTACCGCAAGGTCTATCGCGACGCCATCACGCCCAAGCGGGTGGCCGAGCTACTGATCCTGCAGGAAAGAATGCCGCGCTCGCTGGTGGCGTGCATGGCCGCGGTCGTGGCCAACCTGCAGGACGTGCGCAACGCGCAGTCGCACGATACCGAGCGCCTGGCAGTGGAACTGTACGCCATGCTGCAGGCGGCGCCGATCGGCGCCATCCTCGAAGAAGGCCTCCACGCTTTCCTGACCCGCTTCCTGGCGTCGGTCGACGCACTGGGCAACGGCATCAGCCGCGACTTCCTGATCCCGATCGAACCAAGCTTGCCCGAGGGCGGGCAGGCCCAATCCCAGACGCTATCCGGAATGACGCAAACCCAGACCCAGGCCGCGTGACGGTGCGGCGCACCAGGACATGGCGCGCCGCACCTTTATGAGGAAAACGGCGCCGCGCGCCTCATGGCGGTGCGTCGCATCAGGCCGCCGGTGTGGCGCTGGCCGGACCGTGCGGCGCCCGGTCTTTCTCGAGTTGCGCGCGCACCACCCGGTGCACGAAGCCCAGCTTTTGCCGTACCGGGGGGCTCAGCGTGAACGGGTACGAGTCCGGCATCCCGATGCTGCGATTCAGGCTGTTGAGCACATAAGTCAGCGCGAACCAGTCGTTCAGGGTCTCGTCGAACGCATCCGTTCTGGTCGGCAGCGTAATGCCGTCGAGCGCGGGTTCGTCGGCCTTGCGCGGCTTGAGCTGCAGGCCGCAGGCGTGCGCCGTCTCCAGCGTATCGATGACGTGGAGGTAATGGGCCCAGGTCTCGGCCCAGTCTTCCCACGGATGGGAGCTGGCATAGCTGCTCACGAAGCGCTCGGCCCAGTCTTCGGCGGGGCCGTGCGCATAATGCCGCTTCAGGCTCTCGCCATAATCCTGGCGCTCGTCGCCGAACAGGGCGCGATATTCGTCAATCCACGGGCTGTCGGCAACCAGGCGGTCGAAATAGTAGTGACCACTTTCGTGGCGGAAATGTCCTAGCAGCGTGCGGTAGCGCTCGTGCATTTGTTCGCGCGTGCGCTCGCGCTCGGCCGGATCGGCTTCGGCGATGTTCAGGGTGATCACGCCATTGGCGTGGCCGGTCATCACGCACTGATCGGTCACGCCGTCTTCCAGGAACTGGAACGCCAGGCCGGTCTCGGGTTCGGTTTCCTTCGACGCCGGGGTCAGGTCCAGCATCGCCAGCGTAAATAATAGGCGGCGCTTGGCGGCTTCGAGACGCGCCCACAGGATGTGGTTTTTTTCGGACGTCAGCGCCGGGATCGTCACGGTCAGCTGGCATGAGGCACACAGATCGTGGGGATCGTCCGCAGGCAGCATCCAGTTGCAGACATTGTGCTGCACGTAATTGCTGCACTGTTTATAGAGCTTGCCTTCATCGTTGTGGTTCAGGCTGCGCCACAGTCCGTCGTCGGCCTGCTCGAAGCTGTTGACGCTGCGCGTGGCTGGTTGATAGCCGAGCGTACTGTCGCAATTGCAGCAAAGGGTGTTTTCAAAAAATATTTGCTGTGAGCACTTATCGCAGTGGAAGGTTTTCATGGCAATGCTGGGGAATGGGTAAGGATTGCTGGTGTTGACAATCTATCAGCAAATCCAGACCCGGCGGGCACGTGTAAGACAACGCCGCATATCGCGTGCGGCGGTCGACTACTGGATACTCGGCGCCGTCAGCCTGCTGCTGTCCTGGTACGGATCCTGAACCAGCACCCCGAGGTCGAGCGCGTGCCGGATGCGGCAGCACAGCTCGGCCGAGGTGCGCGAGATCAGTTCATGCGGGATCTCGAACTTGGTCGTCAGCCGGTCGTGGTCTTCGAAACCGTAGGAGACCATGAAGGGATGCATGCCGGTGCCGATCGCCGCCTCGAAGTCCTTGTGCTCGTCGCCGCAGATATAGCCGCGCGCCGGGTTGACGCCGAACTGCTCGCGCGTGGCGCGGAACTGGGCGGTCTTCTTGTCCTTGAGCGGGATATGGACCAGGAAATCCAGTTCGGCGATATCGATGTCGTGGCGCAGGAATAGCTGGCGCAGGGTTTCCAGCGGCTCGATCGTGACGTTGCGCGTGACGATGCCGACCGTGATGTCGGGCGCCGCGATCAGTTCGCGCATCAGCTCGGGGATGCCGTCGTACAGCCGGGCTTCTTGCCGGTAGATGCCGGTCAGTGTGTCGATCAGCTGGGCGCGGCTGTTCTTGCGCAGGTTCTTGCGGATGATCGAGGGGAATTCCTTCAGGCCGCCCATGTACTTGAGCAGCTTGTGGCGTTTCTGGAAACTGGCTTCGTCGCCCAGCGCCAGGCCGTGGTGGGCAAAGGCGGCTTCGATGGCGGAGAAGGCGTCGATGGTGGTGCCGTCTGCATCGAGGATCAAGAGCTTCTTGTCGCTTTTATACATGATGTCTGCGCATCCCGGTAGCGTTGGCCAGAACCGGCGTGAACACGTGCCGGAGCTCACTTTTGACCATCATCCGCCCGCGTAATGACAGGCGTGTGACAAAACGGCGGCTGTCGACGGTGCGCGACGCGCAGACGCGTCCCTGCACTATTCCCGGATGGCGGGCTTGAGGCGGAAGCTCACGCCCATGCGATTGAAGGCGTTCATGGCCGCGATGGCGATCGTCAGGTCGACCAGTTCCCTGGGGCCGAAGGCCTTGGCTGCCGCCGCATAGGCCTCGTCCGAGACGTGGGTCTCGCTGACGCGGGTGACTTCCTCTGCCCAGGCCAGCGCCGCGCGCTCCTGGTCCGAGAACAGGTAGGCGACTTCGTCCCAGACCGGCAGCAGCAGCAGCTTGTCGACCGCCATGCCTTCCTTGACGAGGTCGCGCGCGTGCAGGTCGATGCAATGCGCGCAGCCGTTGATCTGCGAGACGCGCAGGAAGACCAGGTGGATCAGCCGGGACGGCAGTTGCGTGTTTTTCGTGACGTAGTGATGGACGCCGCCCAGTGCCTGCGCGCCTTCGGGGGAGGCCTGGAACCAGTTTTCGCGATTCATGGTCGTGTTTCCTTGGAGTTGAGGGGATCGAGACCGGCGGACGGGCCGGCCATCCCTTGCTGGACGAGCGGCGGGGCGGATGTGTGACATCGCGTCTGAAAAAAATTTGGTCCGTGACGTGGCGGCGGCGCCTGTTGACATGCACCTGGCCGCCAGCTACATTACCTTTCACTTTAAATCGGACCTGCGTTCCATATAGGGGAATACGGTATGAATGGCGAGACCGGCATGACGGGCAGCGACGGCGAGACTCCAGCAAGCGACACCGGCCCGGTCGCCGAGGCCCGGGTACTCATCGATCCCTACCGCGACTGGACCGAGGCCGAGGGCATCCCGATCCACCTGGACTTCGGCCACGACCTGCTGGCGCTGGAGACCGGACGCTGGGAACGCTACGACGCGCGCGGCTGCTTCGCCCATACGCACGGCGCCGGCGACTTCATGGCCAACTACGTGCTCGAAGTCGAGGGCGGCAGGAAGACGCGCCCGGTCAAGCACCTGTACGAAGTGTTTTGCTATGTGCTCAGCGGCCATGGCGCGACCAAGGTCTGGCTTCCGGGCGGCGAGACCCGGGTATTCGAATGGGGGCCGAAGGCAGTGTTCGCGATCCCGCTCAACTGCCAGTACCAGGTCTTCAACGCCAGCGGCGCCGAGCCGCTGCGCATTTCGTGCACCAATAACGCGCCGATCACGATCAACCTGTACCACAACATCGATTTCGTGTTCGACAATCCCTTCGCCTTCCCGGAACGCACGGGCGCGGCCGGGCATTTCGAGGGGGAGGGCGAGCATACGGCCTACACGCACAAGTCGAACACGATCAAGCGCAATGTGTGGGAAACCAATTTCGTCCACGACGTGTCGAGCTTCAAGCTCTATGAATTCGAGGAGCGGGGGCCGGGTTCGACCAATGTCAGTTTCATCCTGGCCGACGGCACCATGCATGCCCACGTGTCGCAGATCCCGACGGGACGCTACAAGAAGGCACACCGCCACGCGGCCGGCACCCATGTGCACGCGGTCGATGGCGAGGGCTATTCGCTGCTGTGGTACGAGGGCGATGCGGAGTTTCGTGAAATCCCCTGGAAGCACGGCTTCATGTACACGCCGCCGTTCTGGATGTTCCACCAGCACTTCAATACCTGCGCGCAGCCGGCGCGCTACCTGGCATGCAGCCTGGGCAGCCGGCGCTATCCCTTCATTTCGCTGCGGCGCAAGAGTTCCGAGGGCGCCGGGTCGATCTCGCTGACCCAGGGTGGACGCCAGCTCGAATACGAGGACCAGGATCCGCGCATCCACCGCAAATGGCTCGAAGCCCTGCGCGAACACGGCGTGGCATCGGCCATGGGCGGCATCTTCGACGAGCCGGCGATCCTCGCCTTGCCGCCCGGGGAATTGAGCGGGCCGGTACGCATGCCCAGGTCGACCGGCCCCGCCGTCTAGCCGGCCAGCGCGATGCCGCACGATCTCGACCTGGATCACGAACATGAGCATGAGCATGGGCAGGCGGCGATCGCCCGGCTGATCCACGACCAGGACACGGTCGTGCTGCGCACGGTCGGCATCGACATCGGCAGTTCGACCTCGCACCTACTGTTCGCCCGGGTCACTTCGCAACGCCTGGCCGAAGGCTGGTCGAGCCGTTTCGTGGTGACCGGGCGCGAGGTGCTGTGGCGCTCGCCGATCGTGCTGACGCCGTTCCTGGCCGACGGCACGATCGACGCGCATGCGCTGGAACATTTCATCGCCCGGGCCTACCGCGATGCCGGCTTTGCCAGGGACGACATCGACAGCGGCGCCGTGATCCTGACCGGCGAAGCCATCAAGCGCAGGAACGCGCGTGCGATCCAGGAGATCTTCGCCCGCGAATCGGGCAAATTCGTGTGCGCCACCGCTGGCCACCAGCTGGAAAGCATCCTGGCCGCGCACGGGTCGGGCGCGGCCGCCCTGTCGCGGCGCAGGGGCGAGTGCGGCCTGCACGTCGATGTCGGCGGCGGCACCACCAAGCTGGCGCTGGTCGGCGGCGGCGAGGTCGTGGGCGTGGCGGCGTTCGCCGTGGGCGGCCGCCTGCTGGCGCGGGACGCGCACGGCGCCTGGACGCGCTGCGACGACGCGGCGCGGCTCGTGGCCGGACAACTGGGCCTCGACGTCGCGCCGAGCAACCTGGCGCGTCCCGCGGTGCGGCGCGAGATCGCGCGCCGCATGGCGCAGGTGGTCGGCGACCACCTCTCCGGCGCCGCGCTCGACGGCCTGGGCCGCGCCCTGGCGCTGACCGCGCCGCTGGCGCGCACCGTGCAGCCGGCCTTCATGACCTTCTCGGGCGGGGTGGCGGAATACCTGTTCGGGCGCGAGCAGGCCGACCATGGCGACATCGCCGGCCTGCTGGCGCAGGAGATCGCGGCCCAGATCAGGTCGCGCATCGCGCTGCCCCTGGTCGAGCCGATGGAAGGCATCCGCGCGACCGTGATCGGGGCGTCGCAGTTCACGGTGCAGGTCAGCGGCAAGACCATCTACCTGTCCGATGGCATGCCGTCGTCTCCGCTCCTGCCGGCCCACAACGTGCCGGTGCTGCACCTCGGCCTGGACCTGGCGGGCCCCATCGATCCCGATCGCGTGGCGGCGGCGCTGCACGAGGGCGCGGCGCGCCTCGATCTTGCGCCGGCGGCGCGGCTGGCGATCGCCTTCAGGTGGCAGGACGAACCGGAGCACGCGCGGCTGTTCGCACTGGCCAGCGCGATCGCACGCTTCGCGGCGCCGGCCGGGCAACGCAGCGAGCCGCTGTTCCTGGCGATCAATGGCGACGTGGCGGCCTCCCTCGGCCGCATGCTGCACGTCGAACTGGGCCTGGACTGCGGCCTGGTGTCGGTCGATGGCATCGCCCTGCGCGAGCTGGACTTCATCGACATCGGCGCCGTGCTCGAACCATCTGGCGTGGTGCCGGTGGTGATCAAGTCGCTGCTGTTCCACGCCGCCACCACGCGCGGCTAGTCCGCCTCGATCCATATATCGGAACGTCGCCGGGAAGCCGCGTCCAGAACGCCGCTATGGAACGGCGTCTTTCATGGAGGGATGTTCAGCATATCGGAATGCTATTCTAAATTCGTTTATTTTCTTGAGTATTTGTGTTTAGATTCTCCGGCACGCACATAACAACGAGGAGGAGACGCAGATGAACAAACCTGTCGAAACAGGCGCATCTCAGGCGCCGATATTAACCATCGGCGACACCCGGCCTCCGCCCGGCGTGGCGCCAGCCGCGCAGCGCTGGGGCTCTGACGTCATCGTCGACCTGCTGCACCGTTACGGGCTGCCGTATGCCGCGCTGAACCCCGGCGCCAGCTACCGCGGCCTGCACGATTCGATCGTCAACTACGGCCAGAACTACCCGTACATGATGCTGTGCCAGCACGAGGAAACAGCGGTGCAGATCGCCCATGGCTACGCCAAGGCGAGCGGGCGGCCGATGGTCGCGATCCTGCACAACCTGGTCGGCCTGCTGCACGCGAACATGGCGGTGTACTACGCCTACATCGACCGCGCGCCGGTGTTCATCGTCGGCGCCACCGGCCCGATGGACGAGACAAAGCGCCGCCCGCGCATCGACTGGACCCATACCGCCAACGTGCAGGGCCAGGCGTTGCGCGACTACACCAAATGGGATTACCAGCCGACCGTGGTCGACGGCGTGCCGGAATCGTTCGCGCGCGCCTATGGCGTGATGATGACCGAGCCGCGCGGGCCGATCTATATGTGCTACGACGCCTGGCTGCAGGAAGCCCCGCTCGAGCACGAGGTGCCGCTGCCGCCGGCCGCCGCCGCGGCCGTGCCGACCCCGATCGCGCCCGACGCGGCGGCCATGGAGCAGGCGATGGACATGCTGGTGGCGGCCGAGCGCCCGGTGATCATGGCGGAATTCAGCGGCCGCGAGCACGCGGCCTTCGATACGCTGGTGGAGCTGGCCGAGACGCTCGGCATCGCGGTATTCGACATCAACAGCCGCCTGAACTTCCCCGGTTGCCACCCGCTGAACCTGAGCATGGTCAAGGACGTGTTCCGCGACGCCGACCTGATCCTGTGCCTCGACGTGCGCGACTGGGAAAAGCCGACCACCGAACTGACCAGCACCACGCGCGAGCTGGTCAGCCTGGTGCCGGACGGCGCGCGCTGGATCGACATCGGCTTCGGCGACCTGGAGCTGTCCAGCTGGGCCATGGATTACCAGCGCCTCCTGCATGCCGACCTGCGCATCATGGGCGACACCACGGTCGCGATCCCGCAGCTGACCGCGCTGGCGCGGCAACGCCTGGCGCGCGATCCGGCGCTGGGCCCGCGGGTGCGCGCGCGCACCGAACAGACGGCGGCCCGGCACCGCGCGGCGCGCGCCAAATGGGCGGCGCAGGCGCGCGAACACTGGGACCAGGTGCCGATGACGACGGCGCGCCTGGCGAGCGAGGTGTGGGACGTCGTCCGCGACGAAGACTGGGTGCTGACCGCGGGCACCCTGAACGACTGGACACGCAAGCTGTGGGACTTCGACCGGCCGCACCGCCATCCCGGCAAGTCGCTGGGCACCGCGACCCAGATCGGCATCTCGCTCGGGGTGGCGCTGGCGCACCGCGACGCCGGCCGGCTGGTGGTGGACATCCAGCCCGACGGCGACCTGATGTTCGACGCCGGCGCGCTGTGGGTCGCGGCCAAGCACCGGATCCCGCTGCTGGTGGTCATGTACAACAACCGCGCCTATTACAATGACTGGGAACACCAGATCCGCATGGCGAAACAGCGCGGCACCGCGCTCGAGCGCGCCCACATCGGCATGGACATGGACGATCCGGAGCCCGACTTCGCGGCCATGGCGCGTTCGATGGGCTGGTATGCCGAGGGGCCGATCGAGCAGGGCGGCGACGTCGCGGCGGCGCTGCGGCGCGCCATCGAGAAGGTCAAGGCCGGCCAGCCGGCGCTGGTCGACACGATCACCCAGAAACGGTGAGGCAGGGATGGAGGAAGGGCTTCAGGCAATCATGCGGTAATTCATAACGACAACCTGCCCGCACGACGGGCACAGGAGACGATGGAATGAAGACACATGCAAGAAAGGCTGCCGGCACATTGGCGACATTGGGAATGGCGTTGTTGTTCGGGCTGCCGTGCGCGGCCCAGGCGCAAGGCACGGCCCAGGACAAGGGCAAGCACCACGCGCTGTTTACCTACCAGGGCCCGGACCGCGAACAGCGGCTGCTCGAGGGGGCTCGCAAAGAGGGCGCGATCGTGGTGTATACCTCGCTGAACCTGAAGGACTCGGTGCCGATCACCGATGCGTTCGAGAAGAAGTACGGACTCAAGGTCTCGCTGTGGCGGGCCGGCAGCGAGAAGGTGCTGCACCGGACCGTCACCGAAGCGCGCGCCGGGCGCTTCTCGCCCGACGTGATCGAGACCAACGGTCCCGAGATGGAGGCGATGTACCGCGAGAAGCTGCTGTCCGAATTCTACAGCCCGGCCTTCAAGGACATCCCGGCGGTGGCCTTCCCGCCGCACCGCCATTACGTGGCCGACCGCTTCAATTTCTTCGTCCTCGGCTACAACACCAACCTGGTCAAGCCGGAGGACGTTCCCAAGTCATACCAGGACCTGCTGCATCCGCGCTGGCAGGGCAAGATCGGCATCGAATCGGGCGACAGCGACTGGTTCGCGGCCGTGACCAAGTCGATGGGCGAGAAGGAGGGGCTGGAGTACTTTCGCAAGCTGGCCGCGACCCAGCCGCAGATGCGCACCGGCCACACCCTGATGGCCGAACTGCTGGCGGCCGGCGAACTGCCGCTCGCGGCCACGGTGTACAACCACAATATCGAGCGCCTGACCCAGAAGGGCGCCCCGGTCCGGTGGATTCCGCTGGGCCCGACCTTCGGCCGCCCGAACGCGATCGGCGTCGCGCGCCATGCGCCGCACCCACACGGCGCGCTGCTATTCACCGACTTCATGCTGTCGCGCGAGGGGCAGGACCTGATCAAGCAGCGCAACCGCGTCCCGGCCAGCACCGCCGTCGAGACGAATCTCAACAAGTTCGCCTACAAGATGATCGATCCGGTGATCGTGCTCGACGAATCGCAGAAATGGGAACGGCTGTGGGCCCAGCTGTTCCACAAGGGCCAGGCGCCGAAAAAAGCCGACGACTGACCACGGCGGGCCCTGGCGGCCCGCTTTCCTTCATTGCTCCCTTTCCTCCGGTCCGCGCCCGCGGACCGCGTCCTTCCGGCCCCGCTTGTTGACTTTCAATTCCGCGGGGCGTACCATCAATCCCATAAGAAGGAACGCAATTCCGTATATCGGAACATGCCGACCGAAGGCCACCTGTTCATATAGATGAGGAAGAGACATGCCGCACGATAAAGACCGGACCCACTGGCACGAACCCGCCGCCAACAAAAAGGCCGGCTTCGGCGAATTCAAGAAGCAGCCGACGCCCTACGACGCCTATATGGAACAGGAAGGCATTCCCGTGTTCCGCGATATCGGCATCAGCAATGTGCGCAACCTGCCGCTGGTGCCCTGGGCGCGGCGCGGCGGCCGCGGCCACTTCATCCAGCTGTACGGCACCGAAGGCAAATGGGGCTGCTACGTGATCGAGGTGCCGCCGGCCGGCGCCCTGAACGTCGAAAAGCATATGTATGAAGAGATCTTCCTGGTCATCGAAGGCCGCGGCACCACCGAGGTCTGGCAGGAAGGCGACACCCGCAAGCACGTGTTCGAGTGGCAGGCCGGCTCGCTGTTCTCGATCCCGATGAACGCGATGTACCGGATCGTCAACGCCACCTCCAGTGGCGCGCTGCTTTTGGCGGGCAATACGGCGCCGAACGTGATCAATATGATCAACAACTTCGACGCGGTGTTCAACAATCCCTTCATCTTTCACGACCGCTTCAGCAGCGCCGACGACTTCTACAAGGCGCGCGACGAGATCGAGCCGGATCCGGTGCGCGGCCTGGCGATGCGCCGCACCAACCTGATCCCGGATGCGGCCAATTGCGAGCTGCCGCTGGACAACCGGCGCTCGCCCGGCTACCGCCGGGTCGAGCCCTTCATGACCAATAACTGCTTCTACTTCTGGATCGGCCAGCACGAGAACGGCCGCTATTCGAAGGCGCACGCGCACACCTCGGCCGCGATCCTGATCTGCCTGAAGGGCAAGGGCTATACCTATACCTGGCCCGAGCGCCTCGGCGTGAATCCGTGGCGCGACGGCTTCGGCGACCAGGTGCGGCGCCTCGACTACGAGCCGGGCGGCATGGTCACGGCGGCGCCGGGCGGCGCGCGCTGGTACCACCAGCACTTCAGCGTGTCCGAGGAGCCGTTCCGCCTGACCGCCTGGTTCGGGCCGCACAATCCCGGCCGCGATCCCGGCCCACCGGGCGAGAAGCACACCGACTACACGGCGATCGACGTCAACGAGGGCGGCACCGCCATCCCGTACTGGATGGAAGACCCGTTCGTGCGCCAGGAGTACGAGGCCAAGCTGCGGCAGAACGGCGTCGCCAACCGCATGGACCCGGCCTGGTACCTGCCACCCGGCGTCAAGTAAACGCAGCGGCCGCCGCCGCCGGCGGCCCATTACCAGCACCGTTCGACAAGGCATACCATGAGCAGCAGCAGCAGTAGCAGTACCGGCAGCGGCGGCGAGGAAGGCGGCCGCATTTTCTTCAGCAACGTCAGGCGCAGCCTCGAGGAAGAAGACGAGATCCGCCTGGTGAGCGTGGGCGTGGACATCGGTTCGTCGACCTCGCACCTTGTGTTTTCGCGCATGGTGCTGGAACGGCTCGACAACCGCTACATCGTGTCCGAGCGCGAGGTGCTGCACGAATCCGAGGTGCTGCTCACGCCCTATCTCGACGACCACTCGATCGACGCCGCCGCCCTCGGCGCCTTCATCGCGCGCCAGTACCGGTTGGCCGGCGTCGATCCGCAGGGGATCGATACCGGGGCCCTGATCCTGACCGGGGTCGCGGTGCGGCGCAGCAATGCGCGCGCGATCGCCGACCTGTTCGCGGCGCAGGCCGGCAAGTTCGTGTCGGTCAGCGCCGGCGACGCGCTCGAGACCACGCTGGCCGCCTTCGGCTCCGGCGCCGCGGCGCGCTCGATCCGCGAGAATGCGCGCGTGATGAATATCGACATCGGCGGCGGCACGTCCAAGATTGCGGTCTGCGAACATGGCGAACTGGCCGGCATGACGGCGGCCGACGTCGGCGCGCGCATCGTGTCGTTCGACGCCGACGGCCGGGTGCGGCGGATCGAAGAAGCGGGCCGCCGCTTCGCGGCCGAAGCCGGCCTGGCGCTGGAGATCGGCGTCAGGCCCGATCCGGCCCTGCTGGCGCGCATGGTGGAACGCATGGCCGACCGGCTGTTCGGCATCGTGTGCAACCGCGACCCGGACGGCGCCAGCGCCGCGCTGCTGCGGATCGACCCGCTGCCGCCCGGCCGCGCGCCCGACGTGGTCACCTTCTCGGGCGGCGTGTCCGAATATATCTACGGCCTCCAGCCAGAGGCCTACGGCGACCTCGGTCCCCAGCTGGCGCGCGCCATCCTCGAGCGGGTCAGGGCCTGGGGCCCGCGCATCGAACGCCCCGAGCAGGGCATCCGCGCGACCGTGGTCGGCGCCTCGCAGTACACGATCCAGGTGAGCGGCGCCACCATCTATGTCGAGCCGCACGAACTGCTGCCGCTCAAGAACACCCAGGTGATCGTGCCGCGGCTGGCGCTCGGCGACGAGGTCCTCGACAGCGAGGCGATCGCGGCCGCGGTGCGCGCCGCGCTGCGCCGCTTCGACCTGCTGCAGGGCGAGCATCCGGTCGCCCTGTGCTATCGCTGGCAAGAGTCGGCGACTTTCGCGCGCATGGATGCGTTCTGCCGCGGCGTGGCGGCTGGCATGGCGACCCTGCTCGAGCGCGGCCTGCCGCTGGTGCTGGTCGGCGAGGGCGATATCGGGGGCCTGATCGGCATCCACTGCAAGCAGGAGCTCGGCCTGGGCAACCCGGTGGTGTCGATCGACGGCATCACACTGAAGGAATTCGATTTCATCGACATCGGCGCGCTGCTCGATACCTCGGGCGCGGTGCCGGTGGTGATCAAGTCGCTGGTATTTCCCACCAGCGCCGCGCTGGGAAGGCCGGTCGACACGGCCATGGAAGCGGTGGCCGCATGATCCTCGCGGCCGACGCGTGGCAACCCTTCGCCGACGGCCGCTATCCGCCGCTCGAACCGGACGCCAGCGGCCTGCTCGACGTCGACGACGGCCACCGGCTGTACTGGGAAACCTGCGGCAACCCGGCCGGCCAGCCCGCGCTCTTCCTGCACGGCGGGCCCGGCGGCGGCTGCACGCCCGGCAGCCGGCGCTTCTTCGATCCCGAGCGCTACCGCATCGTGCTGTTCGACCAGCGCGGCTGCGGGCGTTCGCGGCCGCATGCGGCATCACCTTCGGCGCTGCATGCGAACACGACAGCCCACCTGCTGGCCGATATCGAGCGGCTACGGCTGCACCTGGACATCGAGCGCTGGCTGCTGTTCGGCGGCTCCTGGGGCGCGACCCTGGCGCTGGCCTATGCGCAGGCGCATCCGCAGCGGGTCAGCGCCCTGGTGCTGCGCGGTGTGTTTACCGCGCGCCGTTCCGAACTGCGCTGGCTGTACCAGGAAGGCGCATCGCGCCTGTTCCCCGAAGCCTGGCACCGCTTCTGCGCGCCGATCCCGGCGCCGGAGCGCGGCCGCATGGTCGAGGCCTATCACCGGCGCCTGGCGTGCGGCGACGCCGTCCTCGAGGCGCGCGCCGCGCGCGCCTGGTGCGGCTGGGAAGAAACGCTGGCGTCGTGCCTGCCGCATGCCGGCGGCGCCTGGCCCGGACCGGTTGCCGACGTGGCCATCGACCCGGCCGCCGACCTGGCGCTGGCGCGCATCGAAACCCATTACCTGCGCCAGGGGGCGTTCCTGGAAGAAGGCCAGCTGCTGGACAATGCCCATCGCCTGCGCGGCATCCCGGGCGCGATCGTCCAGGGACGGCAGGACGCCGTCACGCCGGCGGAGACCGCGTGGGAGCTGCAGCGGCTGTGGCCCGAGGCACGGATGCACATGGTGCCGGGCGCCGGCCATGCGTCCTGCGATCCCGGAATGGCGGCCCGCCTGGTCGCGGCGACCGACGCGTTTGCGGAAAGATGGGAGAAATAGACTTGCCCGTTCCTTTATGTGGAACGCTGTTTCATTTTATTGCAATGGCGGGAAAACAGCCCTACAATCATTCCAACGACATACCGCAAGGAATGTATACCGCGGTTGAGAAAAATGCGACTGAAAATTTAGTTCCCTAGCGTCGCAGTATAAATACACGATACCGGAGGAGACATGAAGAGCATGAATCGAAAGCGCGCGTTTTGCCTCGCCGCGGGCATCGCGGCCGTCGCGGCCGCCACCGGCTGGTCGCAGCCGACTTTGGCCCAGGCCCAGGCCCCCGCCGCCGCCGACAGGCACGCGGCGATCTACATGTACCGCGGCGCCGACCGCGACAAGCGCCTGCTGGCCAATGCGCGCAAGGAAGGCAAGGTGGTCGTCTACACCTCGCTGGCCACCAAGGAGTCGATGCCGCTGGCCAAGGCGTTCGAGAAGAAGTACGGGATCAAGGTAGTCCTGTGGCGCTCGACCAGCGACAAGGTAGTGCAGCGCGCCGTCACCGAGGCGCGCGCGCGCCGCTACGCGGTCGACGTGGTCGAGACCAACGGCCCCGAGGTCGAGATGATGGCGCGCGAGAAGCTGCTGTCGCCGTTCCATAGTCCCCATTTCGTCGACCTGCCGCCGGAAGCCTTCCCGGCGCACCGCCTGTGGGTGGCCGACCGCCTGAACTTCTTCGTGGTCGCCTACAACACCAACAAGGTCAAGCGCGCCGACCTGCCGGCTACCTATGAGGGCTTCCTCGACCCGAAATGGAAGGGCCAGATCGCGCTGGAAGCCACCGATTCCGAATGGATGGCGGCCATCGTCAAGCACTGGGGCGAGCGCGGCACCAAATTCTTCGACCAGCTGGCGGCGGCGCGGCCGGGCGTGCGCAAGGGCCATATTTTGCTGGCCGAGATGGTCGGCGCGGGCGAGGTGCCGGTGGCGCTGACAGTCTATAACTCCGAAGTGGAATCGCTCAAGCTGCGGGGTGGCCCGGTGGACTGGAAGCCGGTCGAGCCGGTCATCGGGCGCCCGCAGGGGATCGCCGTGGCGAAGAATGCGCCGAATCCGAATGCTGCGCTGCTGTTCGCCGACTTCGTGCTGTCGCCCGAAGGCCAGCAACTGCTGCACTCGATGGGCAGGGTGCCGTCCAGCCACAAGGTCAAGACCGAGTTGAACAACTTCCCGTTCACCATGATCGACCCCGCCGTCACGCTGGACGAGCACGACAAGTGGCAAACGATGTGGGACAACTACTTCATCAAGCGTTGAGCGGGACGATATTTCTGCCGTGCAGTGCCGGGCTCGCACTGCGCCTTTCGTGGTAGAGGCTGCGTTTCAGGCTTCACCGGGCCGGTTTCTTGGTATGCTTCCGGCTCTCTCAACCGCGCTGTGGAAACACATCGCACCACCGAAAGGAAGAAACATGCGCAGAGCCCGTACATCGGATCAAGGCGTCCAGGCTGCCGAGCCGGCCGTCGCGGTCGAGGACGACGAGCCGAAGACCCGGCTCTCCTCGGTCGCCAATGCGATCCGCCTGATCAAGACGTTTTCGGATACCGAGTATGAAATCGGTATCAGCGAGCTGAGCAAGCGGCTGCGGCTGCCGAAAAGCTCGGTGCACCGCCTGGCCAGCACGCTGGCCGACAGCGGCATGCTGGAACAGAACGAAGAGACCGGCAAGTACCGCCTGGGCCTGGTGATGTTCGAACTGGGTTCGCTGGTGCGGCGCAAGATGGACTTCTCGAGCACGGCCAAGCCTGAACTGATGAGCTTGCGCGAAAAGACCGGCGAGACCGTCCACATGACGGTCATGGGCGCCACCAGCGTCATCTACATCAATACGCTGGAAAGCACCAAGTCGATCCGCATGACGCTCGACGTCGGGATGCGCAAGCCGGCCTACTGCACCGCCGAGGGCAAGGTGCTGCTGGCGTTCAAGTCGCCCGACGTGGCGGAGGCCATCATCGCCTTCGGCCTGCCGGAGCGCACCCCGAAGACCATCACCGATCCGGTGGTCTTCCAGAAGGAACTGGCCTCGGTGCGTAGCCGCGGCTATGCGATCGACGACGAGGAATGCGAAGTGGGGCTGCGCTGCATCGCGGCGCCGGTGCGCGACCACAACGGCAACGTGATTGCCGCCATCAGCGTCGCCGGGCCGTCGCAGCGGCTGACCAAGAAGCTGCTGGAAAGCCATGCGGCCGAAGTGGTGGAAAGTGCGGAAGTGATTTCGAAGCGCCTTGGTTATCAACCGATGTCGCATCGCCGGGTAGGCGGTCGGCTCTAGGCAGCGGAAACGTAGTACGGACAGGCAGGTGGCGCGCGCTGGTCCGTTCCGCTCGATAAGGAAGATCTGTTCGTCATGCACAAGATACATATCGAGGGAACCGGGCTGGCGTTCGAGTGCGCCCCGGGAGACACCATCGCGCGCGCCGCGATCCGCGCCGGCATCGGCCTGCCGTATGAATGCAATGTCGGCAGCTGCGGCACCTGCAAGGTCGAGCTGCTCAGCGGCGAAGTGGTCTCGAACTGGCCGGCGGCGCCCGGCCTGAACGACCGCGACCGCGGGCGCGGCCGTGTTCTCGGCTGCCAGTCGCGCCCGGGCAGCGACTGCAGCGTCAAGGCGCGGGTGAGCGAGCAATACCTGAGCGGCTGCGTGCCGCGCCGCTTCGCGGCCACGCTGCTTGGTCAGCGCGACCTGACCCACGACATCCGCGAATTCCGCTTCGCCCTGCTCGAGCCGGTCGAGTTTCGTCCGGGGCAGTATGCGCTGCTGCAGCTGCCGGGGGTGGAAGGGCAGCGCGCCTATTCCATGTCGAATATCGCCGGCGACGGCCTCCATTGGGAGTTCCAGATCCGCCGCGTGCCCGGCGGCCAGGGCGGCGCGGCCCTGTTCGAGCGGCTCGCGCCCGGCGACACGGTGGCCTTCGACGGCCCCTATGGCCTGGCCTACCTGCGCACCGATTCCCCGCGCGACATCGTCTGCATCGCCGGCGGCTCGGGCCTGGCGCCGATGATCTCGATCGCGCGCGGCATGGCCGCCGATCCGGCGCTGGCGGGGCGCAAGCTGCACTTCTTCTATGGCGGGCGCACCGCGCGCGACATCTGCGGCGGCGACATGCTGGCCGCGCTGCCGGGCTTCGGCGAGCGCGTCCTGTGGCATCCGGTGATCTCGATGCCCGAGGCCGACGGCCACCAGTGGACCGGCCCGACCGGCTTCGTGCACGAGCTGGCCGGCGCCACGCTGGGCGCCGGGCTGCGCGAGCACGAGATCTATTTCGCCGGACCGCCGGCGATGGCGCAGGCGGTGCAGCGCATGCTGTACGAAGCCGGTGTGCCCGCGGCGCAGATCCACTACGACGCATTCTATTGAGCCGGCGGCCCCGCCAGGCCGGGGCCGCGGGCGTTCCACCCCACCATCCAGGAACAGCATATGTCGGACGATAAAGCAGGCGGCCCACGGCCGGGACACCAGATCTCGGACCACCAGTACGGGCTGGACTACGACCACGTGCATGACGGCGACGACGCCGACCATGACCACGACCATGACGATTTCAGCTCGCTCGGGCCGCTCGAGGACAACCCGATCTGGCAGCAGGACCACGTCTCGCTGGTGAGCGTGGGGATCGACATCGGTTCTTCGGGCACCCAGGTGATCTTCTCGCGCATCAAGCTGCGCCGCATGGGCGAAGACCTGTCGAGCCGCTACTTCGTGGTGGCGCGCGAGACCCTGTACCAGTCGCCGGTGGCGCTCACGCCCTACCAGGACAGCACCCGCATCGACGAGGCGGCGCTGGGCGCTATCATCGACCAGGCCTATGCCGGCGCCGGCCTGCATCCCGACAATATCGATACCGGCGCCGTGATCCTGACCGGCGAAGCGCTGCGCCGCGAGAATGCGCAGGCGATCTCGGACGTGCTGTCCGACCAGGGCGGCGAATTCGTGTGCGCCACCGCCGGCCACCACATGGAGTCGATGCTGGCGGCCTATGGCTCGGGCGCCGCGCGCGCCTCGCACGAGCTGGGCAAGCGCCTGCTGAACGTCGACATCGGCGGCGGCACCACCAAGCTGGCGCTGGTCGAGGGCGGCAAGGTGGTCGGCACCGCCGCCATCCACATCGGCGGACGGCTGATGGTGGTCGACGACAGCGACCGGCTCGTGCGCCTGGATCCGGCCGGCCAGTACCACGCCGGCCAGGCCGGCTTCGCCTGGGATCCGGGCAGCCAGGCGACCGCCGCGCAGCGCGCACAGGTGGCCGAGTGGATGGCCGACGCCCTGGTCGCGGCGATCACGAGAAAGGGCGCCAATCCCGAAGTGGACGCGCTCTACCTCACCGATCCGCTTGCGCGCCTGGGCGAGGTCGAAGGGATGATGTTCTCGGGCGGCGTGGCCGAATACGTGTATGGACGCGAGGAGCGCCAGTTCGGCGACATGGGCAAGCTGCTGGGGGCGGCGCTGCGCCGGCGGGTCGATGCCGGCGCCTTCGGCTGGCCCATGCTGCCGGCCGGCGAATGCATCCGCGCCACCGCGCTGGGCGCCTCGGAATACTCGGTGCAGCTGAGCGGGAACACCACCTATATCTCGAGTCCCGGCAAGCTGCTCCCGCGCCGCAACCTGCAGGTGCTGCAGCCGGCCTACGACTGCGGGGCCGAGATCGACAGCATGGCGCTGGCCGACGCGATCCGCGGCCACTTCAAGACTTTCGACCTGGTGGAGGGCGAGAGCGAGGTAGCGCTGGCGTTCCGCTGGGCCGGCCCGCCGTCGTACCAGCGCATCGCCGCCTTCGCGGCCGGCATCGCCGCCGCGCTGCCGCGGACCCTGGAACAGGGCAAGCCGCTGTACCTGATCCTCGACGGCGACCTGGCCCATACCCTCGGGCGCCTGATGCGTGATGAGATGGAACTGGCCAGCGAGATCCTGGTGATCGACGGGATCGTGCTGTGGGACTTCGACTATATCGACCTGGGACGGATACGGTTGCCGTCGCAGACCGTGCCGGTGACCGTGAAGTCGCTGGTGTTCAGCCAGGATCCGCGCACGCCGGCGGGCAATCCGCGCAACGACCTCAAGTACCGGCCGCATGTGAAGGGGCACGGGCACTCGCACGGCCATGGTCACCACCATCATCATCATGGCCATGGGCACGACCATGGCCACGATCACACGCACGATCACGATCACACGCACGACCATAGCCACGACGCTCCGCCTGGGCAAGGCACGCGCAAGGAAGGCCCGCCATGAACGCCGAGAGGGGAGGGGACATGCTCGAGGTGCTGGAACAGAAGCAGATGCTGGTCGACGCCATCCTCATGCTGGAGCGTGCGCAGATCATCGATTTCAACGGCCACTTCAGCGTGCGCGCCGGCGATGGCCGCCACATGCTGATCAACTCCGGCAAGTCGGTGCGCAGCGCGCTCACCGTCGATGACATCGTGGCCATCGACTTCGAGGGCAAGCTGGTCGAAGGGGACGCCGCGCCGCCCATGGAATTCCACATCCATGCCGAGCTGTATCGGCGCCGCCCCGAGGTCGGCGCGGTCGTGCACACCCATCCGCTGTGGTCGACGCTGCTGGGCATGGTGGGCGCGCCGGTGCTGCCGGTGATCATGCAGGCCGCGGTGCTGGGCGAGATCCGCAGCTTTCACAAGACGGCGTCGATCAACAACCGCGTGCTGGCCGCGGAGCTGGCCGATGCGATGGGCCAGGCCCGCGTGGCCACGCTCAAGTCGCACGGCGCGGTAGTGGCGGCCGAGGGCATCCTGGAGGCCTTCGTGCTGGCGGTGTACCTGGAAGAGACGGCGCAGCGCCAGTACATGGCGCTGCAGGTCGGCACGCCGGCCGTGCTGGCGCCCGAGCAGCTCACGGCCATCCAGGCCAATCTATGGAAGCCGCACCTGCTGCAGAAGGTGTGGGATTACCACCGGGCCAAGCTGGTTCGCTGAGCCTGCCGGCGGCCCCGGACAGCTGCACCAGCGGTCGGCGTCGAGCCTTCATCGGCGCCGCGCTGCGCCGCATCCGAACGGTGTTAGCGGTCACAAGAAAATGAGCGTCGCGGCGCGCCCGTCGCGGCGCGCATGCGACAGCGTATGACGCAAGAACCTGCCCCGCAATGGTGCGCGGCGAGCCAGTCATGTGCGCATGCGCCACGACTTGACTTCCCGTCAAAAATTAAATTTGGTTTTTGTTGACATCGACAAAAGCGCTAGGTAAATTCGACTCGTGCTTGTATGTGAACCGATGTTCCGTATATCAGAACGACGAAGTTTGAAACGGAAAGCAAGGCGGGGCACTCCAAAAATTCAGAAATGCCGGCAATGGCATTCAATATAGGAGACGTGGTTATGGAAGCAGTACGGACGCTATCGGCCGAGTATGTAGACAAACCTTCGCTGTGGCGGCGCATCGACATGAAGTGGCTGGTGATCGGCATCTGCGTGCTTGGGGTGTCCTACCTCGCGCTGATGCCGCTTTTCTTCCTGCTCTGGCAAAGCTTCTTCACGCCCGAGACTGCAACCCAGCCGGCCACCTTCACGCTCGGTAACTACCTCAGCGCCTACACCAGCCCGGAGACCTTGCGCCTGCTGCTCAACTCGGTCACCTTCGCGGCCGGCACCTCGGTCCTGGCCTTCATCACCGGCACCGCCCTGGCCTGGATGAACGAGCGCACCAACACCCCGTTCAAGTCGCTGTTCTTCGCGCTCTCGATCATCCCGCTGATCATCCCCGGCATCCTGTTCACGGTCGCATGGATCCTGCTGGGCAGCCCGAAGATCGGCATCATCAACCTCCTGATCCAGAACTGGTTCAACACCGACTACGTGCTGTTCGACGTGTACTCGATGTGGGGCATGATCTGGGTCGAGGGCCTGCACTACTCGCCGATGGCCTTCCTGATCATGACCGCCGCCTTCCGCTCGATGGACCCGTCGCTGGAAGAATCGGCGATGATGAGCGGCGCCAGCATCCGCCAGATCGCCTGGCGCATCACGCTCAAGCTGACCTGGCCGGCGATCTTCGCGACCTTCCTGATCCTGTTCATCCGCGCGATCGAGTCGTTCGAAGTGCCGGCGCTGCTCGGCCTGCCGGTCGGGATCCAGGTGTTCACCTCGTCGATCTACCAGGCCATCCACCAGTATCCGAGCCAGGTCGGCCTGGCCTCGTCCTACGCCGTGACCCTGCTCCTGATCACCACCGTCGGCATCTACTTCCAGTCCAAGCTGTCCAGCCAGGGCAGCAAGTATTCGACCGTGACCGGCAAGGGCTTCCGCCCGCGCACCATGGACCTGGGCAAATGGCGCTACCTGACCGCCGCCATCTTCATCGTCTACTTCGCGCTGATCGTGGTGCTGCCGTTCCTGGTGCTGGTGTGGTCCTCGCTGCAGAAGTTCTATTCGGTGCCCTCGATGGAAGCGGTGCAGAACCTGTCCCTCGACGCCTACCGCTTCATGCTCGACTATCCGACGCTGGCCTCGTCGACCTGGAACAGCCTGGTGCTGGCCCTGGGCAGCGCCACCGTCATCATGTTGCTGACCTCGGTGATCTGCTGGATCGTGGTCAAGACCAAGCTGCCCGGCCGCTGGCTGCTGGACAACCTGGCCTCGCTGCCGATGGTGTTCCCGGGCCTGGTACTGGGCCTGGCGATCATGGTGTTCTACCTGAACGTCGACATCGGCATCTACGGCACCATGTGGATCCTGTTCATCGCCTACGTGACCCGCTTCCTGCCGTACGGCCTGCGCTACAACACCACCTCGATGCTGCAGATCCACAAGGAGCTCGAGGAATCGGCGGCGATGAGCGGCGCGTCCTGGGGCACCACCTTCTGGCGTATCGTGCTGCCGCTGCTCAAGCCGGGCCTGATGGCCGGCTGGATCTACATCGTGATCGTCTCGATCCGCGAACTGTCGTCGTCGATCCTGCTGTACAGCCCGGGCACTGAGGTAATCTCGATCCTGATCTGGGAACTGTGGGAGAACGGGCAATACGTCGAACTGTCGGCGCTCGGCGTGATGTTCATCATGATGCTGTTCGTGCTGGTCATGCTCGCCCAACTGCTGGGCAAGAAATTCGGCGTCAAGGAATAAACCGCGGCCGCATACGGACGGCAATCGGGAACACGGAACATCCCGGCCCCCGGCGGCCGGGGAACAAGCCAAAAACAGGAGACAGACATGCTTAGCGTTAAGAATCTTTGTACCGAGTATCCAAACGAGAAGGGCCAGGTGGTCAAGGCGGCCCAGGACGTCAGCTTCGACGTCCCCACCGGCAAGCTGTTCACCTTGCTCGGACCCAGCGGCTGCGGCAAGACCACGACCCTGCGCTCGATCGCCGGCCTGGAGCGGCCCAAGTCGGGCGAGATCACGGTGGATGGAATCGCGGTCTACTCGTCGGGCAAGTCGGTCTTCATCCAGCCGAACCGCCGCAATTTCGGCATGGTGTTCCAGTCGTACGCGATCTGGCCGCACATGAACGTGTTCCAGAACGTGGCCTTCCCGCTCGATGTCTCGAGCCGCAAATACAGCAAGCAGGAAATCGAGACCAAGGTGATGCGCGTGCTGACCGCGGTGGGCCTCGACCAGTATGCCGACCGCGAAGCGACCAAGATGTCCGGCGGCCAGCAGCAGCGCCTGGCGCTGGCGCGGGCGCTGGTCATGGAACCGAAGCTGCTGCTGCTGGACGAGCCGCTGTCGAACCTCGACGCCAAGCTCCGCGAGCGCATGCGGTTCGAACTCAAGCGCATGCAGCGCGAGCTGGGCCTGACCACCATCTACGTGACCCACGACCAGAGCGAGGCGCTGGCCCTGTCGCACGAGATCGCCGTCATGAGCGCCGGCCGGATCGTCCAGTGCGGCTCGCCGCGCGCGATCTACGAGCGGCCGCGCAACAAGTTCGTCGCCGACTTCGTCGGCATCACCAACTTTCTCGACGCCACCATCCAGGCGCCCGAGGGCACGGTGCGCGAGCGCTTCCGCGTCCAGTCGTCGATCGGCAACCTGTGCGTGACCTCGTCCGAGGACTTCCGCGCCGGCGATACGGCCCTGATCTCGGTGCGTCCGGAAGACGTCGACCTGAGCGCCACGCGCCCGGATGGCGAGAACGTCACCGAAGGCGTGGTCGACACCAAGGTCTTCCTTGGCGAATACATGGATTACCAGGTCCGGGTGGCCGACCGCATCGTGCTGGCGCGCGTCCACCCGTCGTTCAATGTGTCGACGGGATCGACGGTGTACCTCTCGATGAATCCGGAAAAATGCATCTGCATTCCGGACGACGAGCAGTACCGACAAGCCGCCTGATCCTGCCCCGCGGTCCCCCGCAGTACACGACGTGCGCCGCAGTTGCGGCGCGGCGGGGGCAGCCCACGTCCTGAGGATTCGTCATGAACCGCATTCGTACCGCGAGGTGCTGGCTGTTTACGTCCCTGCCGTTGCCGGCCGGGCCCGCGCCGGCCGCAGCTGCGCACGTTTTTCATAGGGAGACGCCATGCAAACGATTGGATTGATCGGCGCCGGGCGGATGGGTTTGCCGATCGTCGGCCACCTGGCGCGCGCCGGCTACCGGGTGCTGGTCAGCGAACGCGACCAGGCGCGCGTCCCGGACATCGCCGCACGCGGCGGCGAGGTGGTCGACCAGCAGCTGCTGGGCGCCGGGTCCGAGGCCATCCTGGTGTGCGTCGGCTACGACCGCGAAGTGCGCGAACTGCTGCAGGCGCCCGGCGCGCTGCTGGCGGCGGCGCGGCCGGGCACGATCGTCGCGGTGCTGAGCACGATCCATCCGAAGACCATGCAGGAGCTGGCGGCGCACGCCGCCGCGCAGGGCGTGCACGTGGTCGATTCGACCGTCTGCCGCGGCGGACGGGCGGCCGACGAGGGCACGTTGCTGTCCTTCGTCGGCGGCGACGCCGAGGTGGTCGAGCGCCTGACCCCGGTGCTGCGCGCCTACTCGTCCGACGTGGTGCACAGCGGCGGCGTGGGCACGGCCCAGGTCTCGAAGGCGGTCAACAACCTGATCCTGTGGGCCTGCCTGGTCGCCAGCCACGAAGGCCTGGCGCTGGCGCAGCGCTACCAGGTCGACGTGGAAGCGCTGCGCGCGGCCCTGATGACCAGCAGCGCGACCAACGGCGCGCTCGGCAACTGGGGCGGCCAGTCGATGGCCTGGGCCGAGGACGACATGGAGATCGTGGCCGCGATGGCCGCCGACTGCGGCATCGCGCTGCCGCAATCGGGGCTGGTGCGCGAAGTCTGCCGCGGCCTCAAGCCGCGCCGCTACCAGCTCGAGAAATACGGCACCTGAATGCAGCGCTTATCCGAAGACGACGCGATCGTGAAGCCAGAGCACACCCCTGTACCCGACACCAAGGAGCGGCCATGAGCAAGGAGAACAAGCTTTACCACAGCAACAAGGAGCGCGTGTTCGTGCGCGCCATCGCCGGCCCGTACAACCTGCAGGACGAGCTGCTGCGGCTGCGCGCCATGCCGCGCGTGCGCAAGGCCAGCGCGATCCCGTTCGTCGACGGGCCGCAGGCCTTCAGCCGCCACTACGTGGAGCCGAAGGACGGCATCACGCAGAACTTCCACCTGCACCTGGAAGAGTACGGCCCGGGCGGCAAGTCGCAGAAGCACGGCCACGTCAACGAGGCGGCCTTCTACATCCTCGACGGCGTCGGCTACGAGGTGCACGACGGGATCCGCTACGACTGGCAGGCGGGCGACGTCGCCATTGTTCACAACAACTGCGTGCACCAGCACTTCAACGCCTCGTCGGACAAGCCGGCGCGCGCCCTCGTGCTCAAGACCAAGCCGATGTACATGTTCATGAACATGCTGTTCCAGAAGCAGGTCGAGGCGCGCGAGACCACCGCCGCGCCGGGCGGGGAGGGCTTCCAGGTGCGCGAGGAAGAAGACGACTACAACTACGGCGACTACGGCGACGCCCGCTGACACGGACACCGACAAGGTGAAGCAGACGGCCCAGGCCGGGCCGGCGAGCGCCGGCTGAACGATTTTTTGTCAAACACGTTTTTTTAAGAGCTGGAGATACAGATGTCCAAGAACGCAATGGTTTCAGATGAACTCGCAAAGAAATTCGCCACCGAAAAAGAATCGCCCTACACCCGTTGGGTCGCCGCCGAAGGGCTGGACATCATCAGCGCGCATTACGTGCCGAGCCTGAACACCGTCGACCTCAAGCCATGGGACCGCCGTGGCGGCAAGGGCGTATTCATCAACCACGAGGCCTCGCGCACCTCGAACGACTGCTATGTGTGCGAGATCCCGCCCGGCAAGCAGCTCGAGCCGCAACGCCAGCTGTTCGAGGAAATGATCTATGTGCTGACCGGGCACGGCTCGACCACGGTGTGGAACGACGCCGGCCAGCGCGTCACCTTCGAATGGCAGGCCGGCTCGCTGTTCGCGATCCCGCTCAACGCGACCTGCCAGCACTTCAACGGCTCGGGCCGCGACGCGGCGCGCTTCGTCGCCGTGACCAACGGACCGTCGGTCATCAACCTGTACGAGGACATCGATTTCGTCTTCAACACCAAATACGACTTCAAGAACCGCTTCTCGGGCGAGCCGGATTATTTCGACAACAAGGGCGAACAGAAAGGCCTGCTGCTGGAGACGAACTTCGTCGCCGACGCGGTGAACCTGCCCCTGATCAGCGCCAAGGAGCGCGGCGCCGGCGGTGGCCACATCCGCTTCAATATGGCCAAGGGCTCGATGAACAGCCATATCTCGCAATTCCCGGTGGGGACCTACAAGAAGGCGCACTGCCACGGTCCGGGCGCGCACGTGATCATCCTGTCCGGCGAGGGCTACAGCCTGATGTGGCCGGAGGGCGAGGAGCCGCGCCGCTACGAGTGGGAAACCGGCTCGATGATCGTGCCGCCCAACCTGTGGTTCCACCAGCATTTCAATACCGGCAACGCGCCGGCGCGCTACCTCGCCTTCAAGCACGAGGTGGTCTCGATCCGCAATGCCCAGGGCGTGCCGAAGGCGTGGATCAGCCAGCGCGTCGGCGGCGACCAGATCGACTATGCCGACGAGTCGCCGATCGTACGCAACCTGTTCGCCGAAGCCCTGGCAAAGAACGGACTGGAGCCTCGCATGAGCGATGCCTACCAGGCCGAACTGGCGGACCTGCCGCCCAAGGCCGCCTGATTTCGTAGCACACACCACGCGCCCGTCGATGTGCCGGCACAGGCACACGGGCCGGGCGTGACAACCTGGAGGAGACAAACATGAGAGCACTGAACAGAACGTCGATCGCGGTGGCAGCCATCTTCGCATGCGCCATGCCGGTCCTTGCGCACGCCCAGTCGGACATCACCATCTATGGCAAGCTGTACCCGCAGATCAATAACGGGAAGGCCTACGGCGCTACCCCGGTCGGCGCCAGCGGCAATAGCCTGGTCGGCCCGGTCACGGCGGAAGTCGACAACGTCGACGGCACCGTCATGGAGTCGAGCAATTCGCGCCTGGGCTTTCGCGGCACGGAAAAGCTGGGCGGCAGCCTGAAGGCGATCTGGCAGATCGAGATGGGCGTCGGCGTCGACAACGGCATCGGCGGCGACGGCACCCGCCTGTTCAGCCGCGACACCTTCGTCGGGCTCTCGGGCGACGCCGGCACGATCAAGATCGGCCGCATGGACACCGTCTACAAGAGCATCGGCGACGCGCTCAGCTTCCTCGGCATCTCGAGCGGCAACTTCGTCTCCACCAGCAATGTGCTGTCCAAGCCCGGCATGGGCGGCAGCGGCTCCAGCTTCCACCTGCGGCGCGACAACGTGGTGCAGTACACCTCGCCGGAGAAGAGCGGCTTCCAGGGCATGGTCGAATACTCGCTGGGCGAACTGTCGAGCAGTGGCCGCAACAATTCGCTGTTCGGGATAGGCGTCACCTACGAGGGCGGCCCGTTCTATTTCGCGCTGGCGCATGAACGGCACTACGACTTCTTCGGCGGTTCGCGCAACGTGGCGCGTTCGCTGTCGAATTACGACCGCACGGCGGGCCAGGGCCTGGCGGGCACCAGGTCGACCGATACCGGCACCCGCCTGACCGCCCAGTACGCGCTGACCAAGAACACCAAGGTCGAAGCGAACATCGCACGTCTCGAGTTCGACGAAAAGGGCGGCGCCGCCGGCTTTTTCGAGAACTATCGCACCGATACCTGGGGCATCAATGCCCAGCACAAGATCGGCGCCTTCACCCTGCAGGCCTCGTACGCGAGCGGCGACGACGGCGACTGCAAGCTGGTCGGCGGGGGCGGCTGCAATACCGTGGGCCTGGGCGGCAAGCAGCTCAACCTCGGCGCCGCCTACTCGTTCTCGAAGCGGACCATGCTCTACCTGATCGGCAGCAAGCTCGAAAACGACGAGTTTTCCAACCGCTCCAACCTGGGTGACCTGAACGATGGCGCCGCCGGCCGCGGGCAGCAGATCCGCCAGGTCGCGCTGGGCCTGAGCCACACCTTCTGACACCGCCATCCCGTCACTTCCATCATTCAAGGAGAGATTCACGATGAAGAAAATCCCACGCCGCTCTGCACTCAGGAACGCGCTCAGGCTCGCGCTGGGCGCCCTGGCCGCCGGCACGCTGTTCGGCGCCACGGCGCCGGCCGCGCTGGCCCAGAACAAGGTGGCCGACATCGCCAACTACAGCGGCGCCGATCGCGAGAAACGCCTGGTCGACGGCGCCCGCAAGGAAGGCCCGCTGATGATCTACACCTCGGCGCCGATCGACGACATGACGACCCTGACCCGGGCCTTCGAGAAGAAGTACGGCCTCAAGGTCAAGCTGTGGCGCGCCGGTTCCGAGAAGGTCTTGCAGCGCACGGTGACCGAAACCCGCGCCGGCCGCCACGACGTGGACATCATCGAAACCAATGGCCCCGAACTGGAGGCGCTGCAGCGCGAGAAGATGCTGCAGCCGGTGAAATCGCCCTACCTGAAGGACCTGATTCCGGAGGCAATGTTCCCGCATGGCGGCTGGGTCAGCACTCGCCTGAACATCTTCGTGATGGCCTACAACACCAACCGGCTCAAGAAGGAAGACCTGCCGAAATCCTACGCCGACTTCCTCGATCCCAAGTGGAAAGGCAAGCTCGGCATCGAGGCCGAGGACGCCGACTGGTTCGCCGGCGTGGTGGGCGAGATGGGCGAGGAAAAAGGCCTGAAGCTGTTCCGCGACATCGTCGCCAGGAACGGCATCTCGGTGCGCAAGGGGCATACCCTGCTGACCAACCTGGTGGCGTCCGGCGAGATCCCGCTGGCCATGACCGTCTACAACTACAAGGCCGAGCAGCTCAAGCAGAAGAAGGCGCCGCTGGAATGGTTCTACATCGCGCCGGCGATCGCGCGTCCGAACGGGGTGGGCATGGCCAGGCAGAGCCCGAACCCGCACGCCGCCGCGCTGTTCTTCGATTTCATGCTGGGTGACGGGCAGAAGCTCCTGCTCGAGCGTGACTTCGTGCCGACCAGCACCAAGGTCGAGACGCCGCTGAACAAGCTGCCGATCAAGTTCGTCGATCCGAAGGTCATCCTGGACGAAAACCAGAAATGGACCAACCTGTACGACGAGATCTTCACCAAGCAGAGCAAATAACCACCGAGGAGCATCATGGGTAAAGAGTCGCATTACAGCAGCAAGAAGGACCGCGTGTTCCTGCGCGCGATCGCCGGTCCCTACAACCTGAACGCGGAGCTGGACCGGCTGCGCGCAATGCCGCGCGTGATCAAGGGAACGGAGTTGACCTTCAACGACGGCCCGCAATCGTTCAGCAAGCACTTCGTCGAGCCGGTCGACGGCCTGACACAGACCCTGCACATCCACCTGGAAGAATACGGCCCGGGCGGCCGTACCCAGAAGCATGGCCACGTCAACGAGGCGGCCTTCTACATCCTGGACGGCACCGGCTACGAGATCCATGACGGCATCCGCTACGACTGGGATGCCGGCGACGTGGCGATCGTGCACAACAACTGCGTGCACCAGCACTTCAACAAGGATCCGCTCAAGCCGGCGCGGGCCCTGGTGCTCAAGCCGAAGCCGATGATGATGTTCATGAACCTGCTGTTCCAGAAGCAGGTGATCCCGAAGCCGACGGAACCGACGCCCGAAGGCGCAGGCTTCGAGCCGCGCCACTACGAAGACGACTACAACTACGCGGACTACGGCGACGGCAAATGACGGCGGCGTTCGACATACAAGGAAAGGAATAGATCATGGCATGGAGTGAATCGAAGGCCTGGCTGCAGGGCCTGGCCAACCAGGAGTTGTACCAGAACCTGCTGGACGACGCGGCGGCGGCGCCGGCGCGCAACGGCAAGCGCAAGAAGGTCGTGCATCCGCACGAGATGCCGTGGGAGATGTCGCGCCAGGGCCTGCTCAAGCACCTGCTCAACGAGCAGATGAACACGCGCATGGAGACGGTCGACGCCTACATGCAGATCATCCCGCCGGGCAGCCGCTCGGGCAAGCACCGCCACCTGGCGGAGGAATGCCTGTACGTGGTGGAGGGACGCGGCTACGACCTGCACCAGGACTGCGACGTCGAGATCACCGACACCTACCACTGGAAGGCGCAGGACGAAGTCAAGCGCTACGAATGGGAGGCGGGCGACGTCATCTACATCCCGCCCAACACCATCCACCAGCACTTCAACGCCGACCCGGACCGGCCGGTGCGCCTGATCTCGGCGATCAACCGGATCTACCAGAAGTTCGGCCTGAACGACCTGGAACAGCTGGAAGACGCGCCGGAGTACCAGCCCGGCCTGGAGCTGACGCCCGAGCTGATCCAGCAGTACATCACCGGCAAGGTGAAGCAGCCGGCTTGAGCGTCCCGCAGCACCCCCGCCGGCGCTGGCGCGCCGCCGGGCGGCTGCTTTCCATCATAAAAAAAGGGGAGACGAGCATGACGTGGTCGACATGGATGAGAAGGACGGGCGCCGCGGCGCTCGCGCTGGCGCTGGCCCAGGGCGTGCCGGCGGCGGCCCAGGACAGCGCGCTGCTGCAGTACGCGGGGGCGGACCGCCACCAGAAGCTGGTGGAGGCGGCACGCAAGGAAGGGACATTCACCTTCTACACGACGATCGCGGAAAAGGACATTCCGCCGCTGATCGAACCGTTCGAAAAGAAATACGGCATCAAGGTCCGGATCTGGCGCGCCGGCACCGACAAGGTATTGCAGCGCACACTGGCCGAGACCGCAGCCCGGCGCTACGAGGTCGACGCGATCCACGTGGGCGCGCCAGAGCTGGAGGCGATGCACCGCGAGAAGATCCTGCAGCCGGTGAATTCGCCGTACTTCGCCAGCCTGGTCAAGGGCGCGGTGCCGGCCCACCGCGAGTGGGCCGCGACCCTGCTGTCGGTCTGGGTGCAGGCCTACAACACCAACCTGATCAAGAAGGAAGACCTGCCGAAGACCTACCAGGACCTGCTCGACCCCAGGTGGAAGGGCAGGCTGGGCATCGAGTCCAAGGTGCAGGAATGGTATTCGACGGTGGTCACCGACATGGGCGAGGAGAAGGGCATCCGCCTGTTTCGCGACATCGTCGAGCGCAACGGCATCTCGGCGCGCAAGGGTCATTCGCTGCTGAACAATATGGTGATCGCGGGCGAAGTGCCGCTGGCGCTCACGGTCTACAACTACATGCCGCAGTCGGCCAAGGACAAGGGCGCGCCGATCGACTGGTTCGTGCTGGAGCCGGCGGTGGCGCGCGCGAACGGCATCGGCATCGCGCGCCGCGCGCCGCATCCGAACGCGGCGGCCCTGTTCTACGACTACATGCTGTCGCCCGATGTGCAAAAGCTCCTGGTGAGCATGGACTACGTGCCGACCAATACCGCAGTGCCGTCGCCGCTGGACAAGAACCTGCGCGTCCTGCTGGTCGACCCGGCGATGGCGCTGGACCAGATCGACAAGTGGACCAGGTCGTATGAAGACGTGGTGACCAAGCGCGGCGGCCGCTGAACCGGGAAGGAGGGCAATCATGGACGCATCGACTTCAATGCCGGCGGCGCCGGGCAGATCGTTCGCCGACGTGTGGATGATCACGTTCGGCCACGCGATGACACACTGGTATCCGGCCACCTTCTACGTGCTGCTGCCGCTGATCGGCAAGGAGCTCGGCCTGTCCTACAGCCAGATCGGCCTGGTGATGACCTGCCAGTACATCGCCGGCGCGGTGTCCAACGTGCCCGGCGGGATGCTGGCCGATACCACCGGCCGCAAGGGTCTGTTGATGGCCCTGTCGCTGTTCTGGATCGGCTTTCCCTACCTGTTGATCGGCTTTTCGCACAGCTACGCCGCGCTGCTGCTGTGCGTGTCGCTGGTGGGGATCGGCAACAACCTGTGGCATCCGACCGCGATCCCCCTGCTGGGCCACCGCTATCCCGAGCGCAAGGGCCTGGTGCTGTCGCTGCATGGCATGGGCGGCAATGTCGGCGACGCGCTGGCGCCGCTGGCGGTCGGCGCGCTGCTGGCCGTCTTCACCTGGCGCGAGATCGTGGTGATGAACGCGGTGCCGGGCGCGGTCGCGGCCTGCGCGATCCTGGCGTATATGGGGTCGCTAAGGCTGGCCGGCAAGAAGAAGCGCCAGCCGGCGCCTGAGGCGGACGGCCAGTCGCTGGGCGAGTACGCCCAGGGCCTGCGCGCGCTGGCCCGTAGCCGCCTGCTGATCCTGCTGGCGGTCAGCTCGGCCTTCCGCTCGATGACGCAGACCACCCTGCTGACCTTCCTGCCGGTGTTCCTGGCCTATCACATGCATTATTCGCCGCTGTGGATCGGGGCCTGCATGTTCCTGCTGCAGGCGGCCGGCTTCCTGGCCGCGCCGGTGGCCGGCCACCTGTCCGACCGCATGGGCCGCAAGCGCATCGTCATGTCGAGCATGGTCCTGAGCGGCCTGATGCTGGCCGGGATGGCGTTCGCCGGCCGCTCGCCGGCCTTCGTGTTCTTCATCGCACTGGTCGGCTTCTTCCTGTATGCGATCCGGCCGGTGCTGCAGGCCTGGCTGCTGGACGCGACGCCGAAGAACATGGGCGGCACCGGCATCGGGGTGCTGTTCGGGATGCAGGCGGTCGGCTCGTCGATCGGCCCGCTGCTGGGCGGCGTGGTGGCGGACCGCCACGGCATCATGGCGACCTTCTGGCTGCTGGCCGGGATCATCGTGCTGGCCAACCTGTTCATCTTCCTGATTCCGGCAACGGGCGCCAAGGCATCCGGCGCCGCTCCGGGCTAGGCGCGGCAAGTGGGAGAACTCCTGGCGCTGTGCTCGGCGTGCTGCTTCGCTTCGGCCAATCTCACCATCGCGCGCGGCGCCGGCGCCGGGGCCCAGGACAACGGCGCCTTCCTGTCGATCCTGGTCACCACCGCGATGGCCGCCGGCCTGTGGATCGCGACCAGCCTGCGCGGCGGCTGGCCGCGGCCGGATGCGGCCAGCCTGGCATGGTTCGCCGCGGCCGGCGTGCTGACGATGTTCATCGGGCGGGTATTCCTGTTCGCCTCGGTGCAGCACCTGGGCGCGGTGCGCGCCTCGGCCGTCAAGCGGCTCAACCCCGTGTTCTCGGTGATCCTGGCGGTGCTGGTGCTGGGCGAATCGCTCGACCGCTATACCGCGCTCGGGATGGTGCTGATCTTTTCCAGCTTCGCGCTGCTGGTCAGGCAATCGCTGAAGGACGAAGCGGCGAAGCGCGCGCCGCGCGCCGCGCAAGCGACCTGGAACAGCAGGCTGAAGTCGCTCGGATTCTTCTATGGGCCGGTATCGGCGCTGGCCTATGCGGTCGGCTACGTGGCCCGCAAGCAGGGGCTGGACCTGATGCCGGACGCGGCGCTCGGCACCCTGGTGGGCGCGCTGGTCGGTGCGCTTACGTTCCTGGTGGCGGCGCGCTTCGTGGACAGCTACCGGCAATCGCTGCGCAGCGCTTTCACGCGATTCAACCCCTGGCTGCTCGCGGCGGGCGTCCTGAGTTCCGCGGGCCAGCTGCTGTATTTCGCGGCCCTGAGCCACACCACGATCTCGCGCGTGGCGCTGGTGACGTCGATGGAGGTGTTCGTGACCATCCTGCTCAGCATGGTCTTCTTGCGCAAGACCGAGCAGCTGAATGCCGCCACGCTGCAGGCGGCGGCCCTGGGCGTGGCCGGGACGCTGTTCATCGTGCTGCATTGACAGACTTCCTGCCGCCCGACAGGGACGGGCGGCCATCCTGCGCGATCAGCCGTTGGCGACCGCCTTCGGGCAGGTGAGGGCGGACGGGCAGGCCGGCTGGTCGGGATCGATGTACACCTTGCCGTCGGCCGTGTGGACCAGGTAGGTCCGCAGCGGAATCATGCACGGCGGGGCCACCACTTCGCCGGTGCGGATATTGAAGGCGCCGTTATGAAAATCGCATTCCACCACGTCGCCTTCGATATAGCCCTCCGACAGCGAGCCGGGGCCGTGGGTGCACAGGTCGTCGGTCACGTAGAACTGGTCGTCGATATTGAAGACCGCGAGCGTGCGCTCGCCGCTCTTCACTTTGGCGGCCTCGCCGGGAGCGACTTCCGCGGTCGAACACAGTTCCAGGAAGCGCGTGAAATCAAGATGTTGGGTGTCGGTCATGGGAAATCTCGTCGTCAGCACAGGGTTGGATTCAGGCGGGGTCTGGCTCCCCGCGAGGCGCCGCATCGGTGATTGACACGGCTCTGAAATGGATGATATCTTAAATTCTGAAAAAGGAACAGCATTCCGCATATCGGAACATAAGGATTGTGGACCACCTTGCAGGCCACCTGTTCCGCTAGCCGGCACTGCATGACGATCATCAAAACCAAGGAGACTGACATGACAAGACGGGAACAGAACGAGCTGCTCATCCAGACCGGTCCCGGCACCCCGATGGGCGATTTGTTCCGACGCTACTGGATCCCGGCGCTGCTGGCCGAAGAACTGCCGGAGCCGGACTGCCCGCCGGTGCGGGTACAGCTGTTGTCGGAACGCATGATCGCTTTCCGCGACACGTCCGGAAAGCTGGGCCTGATGGATGAATTCTGCGCCCACCGCGGCGTGTCGCTGTGGTTCGGCCGCAACGAGGAAAACGGCTTGCGTTGCCCTTATCACGGCTGGAAATACGATACCAGCGGCCAGTGCGTGGACGTGCCGTCGGAACCGGTCGAAAGCGGCTACTGCAAGAAGATCAAGCTCAAGTCGTACCCGCTGGTGGAACGCGGCGGCGTGCTGTGGACCTATATGGGACCGCCCGAGCTGCAGCCGCCGCTGCCCGAGTACGAGTTCGCGACGGTGGGGCCGAAGCATCGCTACATGTCCAAGCGCCTGCAGGAATCGAACTACCTGCAGGCGATGGAGGGCGGCATCGATTCGAGCCACGTGTCCTTCCTGCACAGCGGCGCGCTCGAGCGCGACCCGCTGTTCAGGGGCGCCAAGGGCAACAAGTACAACCTGCAGGACTTCCAGGTCAAGTTCGAGGTGGTGGAATCGGAGGGCGGCCTGTTGATCGGCGCGCGCCGCAACGCCGAGGAAGGCCATTATTACTGGCGCATCACCCAGTGGGTCATGCCGTGCTTTACCGCGATCCCGCCGCGCGGCGACCACTCGATCCACGGCCACTTCTGGATCCCGATCGACGACGAGAACTGCTGGGCCTGGAGCTACGACTACCATCCGACGCGCGAGCTGACCGAGAAGGAGCTCGAAGCGATGGTCGACGGCAAGGGCATCCACGTCAAGACCATCCCGGGCACCTATATCCCGCTGCAGAACAAGACCAACGACTACCTGATGGACCGGGCGGCGCAGAAGGCGCGCATCAGCTATAGCGGCATCGAGGGCATCGGCATCCAGGACGCCTCGCTGCAGGAGAGCATGGGACCGATCGCCGACCGCAGCAAGGAAAACCTGGTGTCGACCGACAACGGCATCATCATGGCGCGCCATCGCCTGCGCAAGGCGGCCCAGGCACTGGCCAAGGGCGTCCAGCCGCCGGGCGTGAAGCCGGAAGAACAGCGCGTGCGTTCGGCTTCGCTGGTGCTGCCGCCCGACGTCGCGTTCAAGGACGCCGCCAAGGAAGCACTGATCGCCAGGGAAGGCGTTCCGGTCACCTCGGTCTGACGGGGCAGGCATGGAAATGCATACCGAAGCCCTGCTGGCGAGCGAAGTACGGCACCGCATCCGGCTGCCCAATTCGCGCCACCGGGCGATCAGGCTGGTGGGCATCGGCAGCGGCGGCGCCGCGGTGGCACGCGCCACCGGTGAACAGGCACTGCAGCAGGTGAGCGTGGCGGTGGCCGATCCCGGCCAGGCGGCGGCCATGGTGGCGCTGCTGGAGTCGTTCGCCGACGTCGACATGGTGGTGGTGGTGGCCTGCGCCGGGGACGACCTGGGCGCGGCGCCGCTGGTCAAGCAGGGCGCCCGGCTGGCCGGCAAGATGGTCACCGGGATCTTCATCCAGCAAGCCCTGACGCCCTCGGCCCAGGGCGACCTGGCGATCCTGCGCCCCTCGTGCGACATGCTGGTGATCGCCTCCGACCCGGCCTATGTGAAGGACATGCTGGTGGAACTGGGCGCGTGAAAAGGGGCCGCGATGCTGGGATCGTTTCGCAAGCCGCCTGACCGGCTGGCCGCGCTGGAGCGGATCGCGGACTGGACCCGCGCCCGTTTCAGGCTGCCCGGCGAGACCGTGGTCCTGGTCACCGAGGTGGCCTGCTCCCTGCCCGGCTGCCCGCCGCTGGAAACCGTGGTCGCGTTCTGGACCAACGGCGACAAGCGCCACCAGTTCAAGGCCTTCAAGCCGCCCGAAGAAGTCACCGAGGACGACATCCCCTTCGACTGGCTGATGGATTCGCTGCACCAGCCGGACACCAACTACTGCGCCTGCTGCTGACGGGCCAGGGACGACAACTAAGCATCCGCAAGCGGATGAGAGGAGACCATTGACCATGTCGAGACCAATCTTGACGACCGCGGTGCAGACGCTCGGCCATACCGAAGCCCTGAAGGACGGCAGCGTCGTGCCGCGCAGCTTCGATTTCGCATTCGAGGAAGTGCCGAAGATCATCCAGGCGTTCCGGCGCATGGTGCGCGGCAGCGAATTCGACATCAGCGAGATGGCGATCACCACCTACCTCGCCGCGCGCGCCCACGGCAAGGAATTCACCGCGCTGCCGATCTTCCTGGTGCGCGCCTTCCACCATGGCGCCATCATGGTCAACACCCGCCTCGGCATCCGCAACCCGAAGGATCTGGAGGGCGAGCGGGTGGGCGTCAACCGCGGCTATACCGTCACCACCGGGCTCTGGGCGCGCAGCATCCTGCAGCACGAATGCGGGGTCGACCTGTCGAAGGTGACCTGGGTGCTGTCGGGCGACGAGCACGTCGCCGAGTTCCAGCCGCCGTCCAACGTGGTGCCGATGGCGCCCGGCCGCACGCTCGAAGAGATGCTGGTGGCGGGCGACATCGTGGCCGCGATCGGGGTCGACATCGACCATCCCGACGTGCAGCCCCTGATACCGGACGCGCGCCAGGCCGGCCTGGAGGCGCTGCGCCTGCACGGACACTATCCGATCAACCACACGCTGGTGGTCAGGAATGCGCTGCTCGAGGCCAATCCGGGCCTGGCGCAGGACATCTACGACGCCTTCTCGGAAGCCAGGCGGCGCTACGTCGAACGCCTGGCGCGCACGCCGCTTGACGAATTGCCGAAGGCCGACCAGGCCTACAAGCGCGTGATGCAGGTTACCGGCGCCGACCCGCTCCCCTATGGCATCGAACCCAACCGCCGCATGATCGAGGCGGTGATCCGGTATGCCGGCGAGCAGGGCATCCTCCAGCGGCCGTTCGCGCTCGAGGAACTGTTCGCGCCGGTAGCCCATACAGAAGACGAACAGGAGGTGAACACATGAATGCCAAGGACAATGTAGTGACGATTCCGGCGCTGCAGCAGATGAAGCGCGACGGGAAGAAAATCGTCGGGGTGGTGGCCTGGGACTACCAGATGGCGCAGATCGCCGACCGCGCCGGGGTTGACATCGTCTCGGTCGGCGATACTGTCGGCACCAACCTGTGGGGCCAGCCCAATCCGCTCGAAGTGACGATGGACGAGATGGTGGTGGTGTGCAAGGCGGTACGGCGCGGCGTGAAGCGGGCGCTGGTCAGCGTCGACTTTCCGTTCGGCCCGCTGCAGCAGGGGACCGCGGAGGCGCTGGCCGCCGCCATCCGCCTGGTGAAGGAAGCCGGGGCGGACATGATCAAGCTCGATGGCGCCGCGGATTTCCCGGAAGCCGTGCACGCCATCACGCGTGCCGGCATTCCGGTGTTCGCGCAGTTCGGCATCACGCCGCAGACCGCGCTCCAGTACGGGATCGACTACCGCACCATGTTCAAGGGCGGGGTCCAGGTGCCGGCCGCGATGAAGGCCCAGCTGGTCGAAGAAGCCCGGCGCCTCGAGGAAGCGGGCGCCGCGCTGCTCGACTTCACCAATTCCGGCCCGGTGGCCGGCCCGGCGGTGGCCCAGGCGGTGGCGGTTCCCGTGATCGGCGGCCTCGGTGGCGGGCCATGGCTCGACGGCCGCATGCGCATGGCGCACGCGGCGATCGGCTATGCGGCCAGCAATCTCGACGACCCGGCCGACACCTATGCCAACGTCGCGCGCATCGCCCACGAGGCGCTCGGCGCCTTCGCCAGCGACGTGCGCGCCGCGCGCCAGATCAAGGGCGGCATTCCCGTCCCACCCGCCACCTGAACGGAGTTCCCATGCCTACCGCACTCATCGACGGAATCGAGACCCGCTACGACGTCGTCGGCAGCGGCCCGCCGCTGCTCATGTTTTCGCCGGGCGGCTTCGACGCCACCATCGAGAAATGGTCGTCGTTGGGCGTGTATGCGCGCACCCGGCCCCTCGAGCACCTGTCGCAGCACTACACCTGCATCGTGTTCGACCGCCGCGAATGCGGGCAGTCGGGCGGGCGGGTCGAGCACGTGGGCTGGAGCGACTATGTGCGCCAGGGGAAAGGCTTGCTGGAGCACCTCGGGATCGACAAGGCGCACCTGATGGGCGGCTGCATGGGATGCTGTCCGGTGGCGGCCTTCGCCGCCGCCCATCCCGAGGCGACACTGAGCATGATCCTGTACTGGCCGGTGGGCGGCGCGCGCTACCGCCTGTCCAGCCACCAGCGCTTCGCCGAGCACCTGGCCTATGTGCACCAGCACGGCCTGGCCGCGGTGGCGGCGCTGGCCAGCAGCGAGGGCAAGGCCTTCGGCGCCGATCCGCGCGGCGGGCCATGGGCGTCGGCGATCGCGCGCGATCCCGCCTTTGCCGCGCGCTATGCGCAGCAGGACGTGAACAAGTACAAGCTGATCGTGGCGGCGATGGGGCGCACCCTGGTCGACCGCGACACCGTGCCCGGGGTCGAGCCGGAAGACCTGATGCGCCTCGACATACCGGCCCTGGTGGTGCCGGGTGCGGACGCCTCGCACGCGACATCGGCCGCGCGCTACCTGCAGGAGTGCCTGCCGCGCGCCGAATATTGGGACGTCGCGCCGGCCGACCAGCTCGAGGACAACACCTCGGCCAGGCTGCTGCAATTCCTGGCGGCGGTCCAGGCCGGGCAAGTTTAGGTTGACACCGGATTAATCAGCAGATACATTGGTTCGTGCTGATATGTGGACCAATGGTCCGCATATCAGAACAAAACAGGATTCACGATGATCATCGACATTCACTGCCACTACACGACCGAGCCGCAGGCGCTGCACACCTTCCGCGACAAGCAGCTGGCGGGGCTGGCCGATGCCGCGCGGCGGCCGGCGACGACCGAGCTGGGCATCAGCGACGAGATGCTGCTCAAGAGCGTCGAGCCGCAGCTGAAACTGCAGAAGGAGCGCGGCAGCGACCTGACCGTGTTTTCGCCGCGCGCCGCCGGCATGGCCCACCACGTCGGCAACGAGGCGGTGAGCCGGCAGTGGAGCCGGATGAGCAACGACCTGATCCACCGCATCTGCACGCTCTTGCCGGACAACTTTGTCGGCGTAGGCCAGCTGCCGCAATTCCCGGGCGTGTCGCCGACGAACTGCATTCCGGAGCTGGAGCGCGTCGTGAACGAGCTCGGCTTCATCGGCGTCAACCTCAATCCCGACCCGTCCGGCGGCTACTGGACCGATCCGCCGCTGACCGACCGCTACTGGTACCCGATCTACGAAAAACTGGTCGAACTCGACGTGCCAGCGATGATCCACGTGTCCTCGTCGTGCAACCCGGCCTTTCATCACACCGGCGCGCACTACATCAATGCCGACACCACGGCCTTCATGCAGCTCATCCAGGGCAACCTGTTCGCCGATTTCCCGGCCCTGCGCTTCATCATCCCGCATGGCGGCGGCGCCGTGCCCTTCCACTGGGGGCGCTACCGCGGCATGTGCCTGGCGATGCAGAAGAAGAACCTGCTCGAGCACGTAATGAAGAACGTGTTCTTCGATACCTGCGTCTACCACAAGCCCGGCATCGCGCTGCTGACCGACGTGGTGCCGGTCGAGAACGTGATGTTCGCGTCCGAGATGCTGGGCGCGGTGCCGGGGATCGATCCCGAGACCGGCCACCATTTCGACGACACCAAGCGCTACCTGGATCAGTTGACCGGATTGAGCGACGACAGCCGCTACAAGATTTTCGAAGGAAACGCGCGCCGCGTGTATCCGCGCCTGGACGCGCTGTTGACCCGGCGCGGCTTCCCGGCCCGCTAGACCATCATGACGAGCAAAGGACTTGATATGAGCAGCACGCAGGCTTCGCTTTCCAATATCCGCCGCGAGTTCGAGCGCGTGGCGCCGGACGTGGTGCGGCAGGCCTCGGCGTTCGCCTCGTCGATCCTGGCCGACGTCGCCGGCCGCCGCGGCGCCATGGACGCGCGCATCGCGCCGCTGTCGCATTCCGCCCGTATCGCCGGCCCCGCCTTCACGGTCGAGGTCAGGCCGGGCGACAACCTGATGATCCACGCGGCGATGGCGATGGCGCGGCCGGGCGACGTGCTGGTCATCGACGGCAAGGCCGACCGCACCTGCGCGCTGATGGGCGCGATCATGATGACCACCTGCCAGAAGCTCGGCTTCGGCGGCGTGATCCTGGATGCGGCGCTGCGCGATACCGAAGAATTGCTGGAGCTGGGCTTTCCCGTGTACGCGATCGGCGCCAACCCGAACGGGCCGACCAAGGGCGTGGGCGGGCGCATCAACTGGCCGGTCAGCTGCGGCGGCGTGGTGGTCAATCCGGGCGACCTGGTCGTGGCCGACGCCGACGGCGTGGTGGTGGTCGAGCGCGAAAAGGCGGCCTCGCTGCTGGGCCTGGCCGACAAGAAGCTGGCCGACGAGCGCGGCCGCATCGCCGACATCCTGGCCGGGAAGAACATCCAGCCGTCCTGGCTGGACGGCGCGCTGCGCGCGGCCGGGGTACTGAAACAGGACGAGACACTATAAGTACGGCACGGCGCGGCGCCGGCCAATGAATCGAACAAAAAAACCGAAGGAGACCTCGTGGTGGAAAAAGTAAAAGCGGCAGTCAAGGTGGGTCCGAGCCAGATCGAGATCCAGGAATTCCCGATGCCGGAGATCCCGGACGATGCGGCGCTGATGCGGGTCGAGGTGGCCGGCATCTGCGGCACCGACGTCAAGATGTTCAAGGAAGGGCTCAAGACGGGCGGCCCGGTGATCATGGGCCATGAAAACATCGGCCGCATCGCCAAGGCCGGCAAGGAGTTCACGGCGCGCAAGGGCTTCAAGGAGGGCGACCTGGTCTTTGTCGAGCACTACGTCATGTGCGGCAAGTGCGAATGGTGCCACAAGGGCGAGTACCGCCATTGCGAAAACACCGATTGGCGCTCGAACCCGGACGGCATCCGCTACGGTTACAGCACCTCGGACAAGCCGCCGCACCTGTGGGGCGGCTTCTCGGAATACATGTACCTGCCGTGGAATTCGGTGGTGCACAAGGTGCCCGACGGCGTGACGCCCGAACTGGCCGGCCTCGTGACCCCAATGGCCAATGGCATCGAGTGGGCGCTGTTCGATTGCGGCGTCGGCTACAACTCGACGGTGCTGATCCAGGGCCCGGGCCAGCAGGGCCTGTCCCAGACCATCGCCTGCAAGCAGGCCGGCGCTTCGCTGATCATCGTGACCGGCACCAACAAGGACAAGGCGCGCCTCGACGTGGCCCTGAAACTGGGTGCCGATTACGTGATCAATGTGCAGGAAGAGAATCCGCTGCAGCGCATCATGGAAATCACCGGCGGCAAGGGTGTCGATGTGGCGCTCGACTGCACCGCCGGCGCCGGCACCGCGCCGATCCACCTGGGCGTCGAGGCGCTCAAGCGCAAGGGCGGCACCCTGCTGATCCAGGGTGAGATGAGCGAGTTCCCGAATTTCCCGATCGGGAAGATCACGGTGAAGTACATCACGATCAAGAGCGCGCGCGGCCATAGCTACCGCGCCTGCGAGCTGGCGCTGGAGCAGCTGGCATCCAAGCGCTTCCCGCTTGAACTCCTGACCACGCACCGCTTCGGCCTGGCCGATACCGAGTATGCGATCAAGTCGGTGGGCGGCGAGGGCGCGGCGGACGTGGTGCACGTGTCGCTGATGCCGTGGATGTGATCCGCGTTCAACCAGTTTGGAAGAAAGGCGCCAGATGGCCGAACGCATACCCGTCACGGTACTCACCGGTTACCTGGGCGCCGGCAAGACGACGCTCCTGAACCGCATCCTGTCGGAAGATCACGGCCGGCGCTACGCCGTGATCGTCAACGAGTTCGGCGAGGTCGGGATCGACAATGACCTCATCCTGAACTCGGACGAAGAGCTGTTCGAGATGAACAATGGCTGCATCTGCTGCACGGTGCGCGGAGACCTGATCCGCACCCTGCACGGCCTGCTGTCCAGGAGATCCGATTTCGACGCCATCATCGTCGAGACCACCGGCCTGGCCGATCCCGGCCCGGTGGCGCAGACCTTCTTCGTCGATCCCTTCCTGCAGCAGCGGACCGCGCTCGATTCGGTGACGACGGTGGTCGACGCCCGCCACATCCTGATGCGCCTGCACGATAGCCGCGAGGCGGTCGAGCAGGTGGCGTTCGCCGACCAGATCGTGCTGAACAAGACCGAGCTGGCCAGCGCTGCGGAACTCGACGGCATCGAAGCCAGGCTGCGCAAGCTGAACCCGCTGGCGCCGATCCACCGTGCGCGGCGCGCCGACGTGGCGCTCGACAAGGTGCTGGGGCGGGGCGGATTCGACATCGAGCGCATCGTCTCGCTCGAGCCCGATTTTCTGGCGCCCGCGCACTGCGAAGCAGGCCATGTGCATGACGAGCATTGCGGTCATGACCACGATCATGGGCACGCGCACGCGCACGATCATGAGCATGACGCCGGCATCCACAGTATTGCGCTGACCGCCAGCGCGCCGATGGATGGCGAACGCATCCGCATGTGGCTCAATGCCCTGGTCAACAGCAAGGGCGCGGACATCCTGCGCGGCAAGGGCATCATCGACGTCGCGGGCGAGCCCCGGCGCCTGGTATTCCAGTCGGTCCACATGCTGCTCGAAGGCGACCTGCAACAGGCATGGAAGCCCGGCGAGGCCCGCTACAGCCGGCTCGTGTTCATCGGCCGCAACCTGGACGAGGCGCTGCTCAGAAAAGGCTTCGAGGGCTGCACCACGCGTTGAAGTATAAAAATGGAACGATGTCCCATTCACAGTGTGAATACTGGAAATCCTATAAGGTGATTGGACTGGAAGTCGGCGAGTCGCTATACTGCACTGCAATATAAATCGATTGGAGTGCAGTATGTCTACCTTGACTTTCGATGCCGCCGGCATCACCGGTGTGCGTGAAGCGTCGTCCGTAAAACTGGCGCCGGTACAACCGCGCGCCCCCCGCCTGACCCCGATGCGCGATGCGCAGGATGCGGCGGATGCGCCCCGCACCCGGACCGTCCTGGGCGTCGGCTCGGCCGTGTCCTACGAGTGCGCCGGCTGGATGCGCTGGACCGGCGCCTGAGCTCAGCGCAACAAGTACCACCCCAGCCCGGCCAGCGCCGCCCCCAGCACGACGAAGGCAGGTTCGGGCTTGCGCCATGCGACCGCCACCGCAACCATGCCGGCGGCCGCCATCTCCACCTTGTCCAGCGCCATCGGTCCGGCCGTGTCCCAGGCCGCGGCCGCGATCATGCCGGCGATGACGAAGCCGGCTGGCAGGCTGATCGCCGCGATGAGCGGCGCCAGCTTGCGGTAGCCGTAGGAGACGCCCGCGCTGCCGATCCAGGTCGGCAGGACGAGGCCGGCGATGGCCGCCGCGGCGCCGGGCACGCCGTACAGGTAGTAACCGACGCCCGACAGGAATCCCGCCTTCGGGCCCGGGCTCAGGTAGCCCAGCGCGATCGCCCACGCGAACAAGCCCGGATCCAGCAGGCCCTTGCCGACCCAGCGGTCCTGGACGACGGCCAGCGGCCCGTTGCCGCCGCCGAGGGAGAACAGGCAGCTGACGGCGACCACCGCCAGGATCTCGAGCACGCCGACTGGTTCGGCCGTCATCGCGCGCTTGGTCCGGACGGGCGCAGGACCAGGGCGCCGACGGCGAATCCGGCCACCGCGGCCAGCAGCAGCGGCACGCCCGCGATCGCCGCCAGCGCGACGGCCAGGGCCAGCGCGACCCCGGCAGCCTGGCGCCATCCTGCCAATCTGGCATTCATGAGCTGGTGCCAGCTATTCCCGAACAACAGGCCGACGATCGCAATGCCCACCGCCCGCCTGACGTAGACCATCGGCTCGCCCAGCGTGTCGGGACTGAGCAGCATCGCCCCCAGCAGCACGAACAGCGCCCCCGGCGTCGCCAGCGCGAGCAGGGCGACGATGCCGCCCGGCCAGGAACGCAGCCGAAAGCCGACCAGGCCGGCGAAGGCGAGGAACTTGGGCGCCGGGATCACGGTGGCAGCCACCATCAACGCCTGCTGTTCTTCCGGCGCCAGCCAGCGCGTGCGGTGCACCAGTTCCGTCTCGAGCCGCTGCGTGGCGGCCCACATGCCGCCGAAGCTGGTAGATCCGATGCGCAGGAACACGGTCGCCAGTTCGGCCAGCCCGACATTTCCGGCCCGGGGCAACTCGGGCGCCATCCTAGTTGACGCTGGCGCCCGTCGCCTTCACCACCGGCGCCCAGCGCTTGATCTCGGACGCGATATAGGCCGTGCTCTGCTGCGGGTCGAGGTCGTTCGGCTCGATGCCCTCGGCCAGCAGGCGCTTGCGCACGTCGGGCAGTTTCAGGATGCGCCGCACCTCGGTGTTCAGGCGCTGCACGATGGCGGGGTCCAGGCCGGCCGGGCCGGACAGCGAGAACCAGGTGGTCGCCACCAGCTCCGGATGTCCCAGCTCGGCGAAGGTCGGCACGTCGGGGAAGTCGGCGATGCGCTTCTCGGACGACACCGCCAGCGCGCGCGCCTTGCCGCCCCGGATCTGGCCCGCCGCCGTGCTGAGGGTGGTCGACAGGGTCTGGATATGCCCGGCCATCAAGTCCGAGACCGCCGGATTGGCGCCCTTGTAGGGCACGTGCGCCATGTGGATGCCGGTGATCTGCATGAAGTTTTCGGCGAACAGGTGGCCCTGGGTGCCGTTGCCCGGCGAGCCGTAGTTGAGCTTTCCATCCTGCGACCTGGCATAGGCCAGGAATCCCTTCAGGTCCTTGGCCGGCACGCTGGGGTGCACCGCCAGCACGTTCGGCGGCCCGCCCAACACGGCGATGTGGGTGAAGTTGCGCATCGGGTCGTACGGCACCTTGATCGGCAGCGAAGGCGCGATGGCATGCGAACCGACGCCCGAGATCACCAGCGTATAGCCGTCCGGCGCCATCTTCGCCACCGCGGCCGAGCCGGTGATGCCGCCGGCGCCACCCCGGTTCTCGACGATGAAGGTCTGTTTCATGCTCTCTGTGAGGTGGGTGGCGAGCACGCGGCCGAGGGTGTCCGAGGTGCCCCCCGGCACGTACGGCACCACCAGGCGCACCGTCTTCGAGGGCCAGGCATCGTTGCCGGCGGCCTGGGCGGCGCCGGCCGCCAGGAGCGATGCGCCCGCCAGCAGCGCGGGCAGGGCGATACGGGAATGGAAGATTGTCATGGTATTGGTCGGCCGCGACCGGCCGCGCGCCTGCGGCGGCGGCCTGGATTCGGCGTGCCTGTCTCCGAAGAATGATTTTTATGAAGATTACGCTGTTCCTTCATACGGAATGCAGTATCATTGAAAGGAACGGTTGTAAGGTAAGGCTGTATGCCGTGCACTGTCAACCCCGAAACTGCGGTGCGTGCGGATTCGGCCCATTCCAGGAAGGCGTATGGCTCTTTATCTGACAGTCCTGATGTCCATGCTGAACCAGGTCGGCCTGAAGGGCAGCCGGATGCTCATCGCCCTCGATGCGCTCGCGCTGAAGGCCGATCCCGTGACCATCGGCTTCCTGATCTCGACCTATGCGGTGTTCCCCTTGATGATGGCGGTGTACGCGGGACGCCTGACCGACCGTATCGGCGTGCGCTGGCCCATGCTGTTCGGCTCGCTGGGGATGACGGCCGGGCTCCTGATTCCCTGGGCCTGGCCGTCGCTGGAGGCCTTGTTCGTGGCGGCCCTGGTGCTTGGCGCGGGCAATATCTTCTTTCATGTCTCCTGCCATAACCTGGTCGGCTCCATCGATGGCGCCGGCAGCCGCACGAAGAACTTCGGCACCTTCAGCCTGGGCGCTTCGGTGTCGGGCATGCTCGGCCCGGTCCTGGTCGGCTTCATGGTCGACGGCGCCGGCTATGGCTGGACCTTCGTCACGCTGGCCGGCATCGTGTTCCTGCCCGTTTTCCTGCTGCTGCTGTATCCGCATTTCATCCCGCGCGTGGTGCAGGTCAAGCACGATCCGGATGCCGGCGGCGTGCGCGAACTGCTGGCCGACCGCGCCTTGCGCAACACGCTCATCACGAGCGGATTGATCATCACGGCGATCGACCTGTTCAACTTCTACATGCCGATCTACGGCCGCGCGGTGGGCCTGTCGGCATCGACCATCGGCTGGGTGATCGGCATGCAGGCGGCGGCCGCCTTCGTGGTGCGCCTGTGGATGCCGCGGCTGGCGCGGCGCCATGGCGAAACCCGGGTGCTGACCTGGTCGCTGCTCATGGCGGGCGCGACCTACCTGCTGTTCCCGATGTTCGACCAGCCGCTGGTCATGGGCGCGATCTCCTTCCTGCTCGGACTCGGACTGGGTTGCGGGCAGCCGTTGTCGATCGTCCTCACCTACAACAACGCCCCGCCGGCGCGCATCGGCGAAGCATTGGGCATCCGCCTCGCGGTCAACAAGTTCACGCAAATCAGCGTGCCGATCGTGTTCGGCACGCTGGGCACCTCGTTCGGCATCGTTCCGGTGTTCTGGTCCAACGCGGCCCTGCTGCTGGTGGGCGGCGCGCTCACCGCGCGCGCCCGCGCCGCGCCGGGCAAGGAGCATTGACGGGTTCAGGTCGAAGTGCTATTTTGATCTTCTCGTATCAAGGAATTGTGTTCCACTAATCGGAACGCTCCGATCAACGCGATATCGATTGGACTATCTTGGACTCATCGGTCGACACGGAGCGCGTGGCCGCGGCGCAGGAATCCACGCAAAAGCTGCCTCAGGTCTCGCTCAAGGCGCTGTTCTTCTGCTTCATCCAGGTCGGCCTGACGTCGTTCGGCGGCGGCACCCAGGCCTGGGTATACCGCGCCGTGGTCGAAGAACGTCAATGGCTCGACGAAAAAGCCTTCCTGGCCGGCCTGACGGTGTCGCAGATCCTGCCGGGCGCGAACCCGGTCAACCTGGCCCTGTACGTCGGCCAGCGCCTGCGCGGCGGCATCGGGGCGCTGGTCGCGACCCTCGGCATGGTGGTGCCCGCGATCTGCGTGGTGCTGGCGGTGGCCGCGATCTATTCGCACATCTCGGCATACCCGCTGACCCAGTTCATGTTGCTCGGCATCGCCACGGTCGGCATCGGCGCGACCTTCGCCGCCGGCACCAAGGCCGCGCTGCGCATCGAGCGCAAGCCGGTTGCGATCGCGATCGGGATCGCCACCTTCGTCGCGGTGGGCGTGTTCCACTGGTCGATGATCCCGGTGGTCGGCGTGCTGGCGCCGCTGAGCATCGTGCTGGCGCTGCGGAGGCCGCATGACTAGCCTGCTGTGGAAGATCGCGCTCGTGTTCGCGCCGCTGTCGCTGCTGTCGTTCGGCGGCGGGCAGGCCATCATCGCCGATATCCGGCTGCAGACGGTGGTGCTCAACGGCTGGTTCACCAACCAGCAGTTTGCCGACCTGTTCGCGATCTCGCGCGCGACGCCGGGCCCCAACACCCTGATCGCCTCGCTGATCGGCTGGCAGCTTGCCGGACCGGCCGGCATGCTGGTGGCGACGCTGGCGATGTTCATCCCGTCGTCGCTGGTATTCGTCGCCGTGACCTCAGTCTGGCACCGGCACAGCGGCTCGCCCTGGCGCAAGGCCGTCGAGCAGGGGCTGGCCCCGGTGGCGGTCGGCCTGATCTTCGCCGGCGCGCTGACGATCCTGCAAGCGCTGCACCTGTCGCTGCTCGGCTGGACCACGACGCTGGTCGCCGCCGGCGTGCTGTACTACACCAGGACCAATCCCTACCTGATGATCTTCCTGGTGGCCGCGACCTATCTCGCCGTTTTCTTCATGTTCTGACCAACCACACAGGGGAGCAATTTGGCCAAGCTGCAGCTATCCGTCGCGATGGGCGACTACGACCGGACCCGCGCCTTGCTGGACGCAAGCGTGCAGATCGACGGCGTCGATCCGGTGTACATGACCTTGTCGCCCGAAGAGACTTTCTTCCGCGCCTTCCGCAACGTCGAATTCGACATCAGCGAGATGTCGTTCTCGAGCTACCTGGTCAAGCTGGCGGCCGGGGACTGTCCTTACGTCGCAGTGCCGGTATTCCTGTCGCGCGCTTTCCGCCACACGGCGATCCACGTGCGCAAGGACCGCATCAAGCGTCCGCAAGATCTCAAAGGGCGTCGGATCGGCGTGCCCGAATACCAGCTCACCGCCAATGTCTGGGCGCGCGCGATCCTGCAGGACGACTATGGCGTGAGCCCGGCCGACGTGACCTGGGTGCGCGGCGGCATCGACGAGCCGGGACGGCCCGAGAAGATCAAGCTGCGCCTGCCGCCCGACGTGCGGATGGTCGACGCGCCCGAGGGCGACACCATCTCGGCCATGCTCGACCGCGGCGACATCGACGGCTTCATGGCGCCGCGCCCGCCCGGCGGCGCCGCCGCCACCAACCCGGACATCGGCTGGCTGTTCGACGATCCGACCGCCGAGGCCAAGGACTATTACAAGCGCACCGGCGTGTTCCCGATCATGCACGTGGTCGGCGTGCGCAAGGAGCTGGCGGCGCAGCATCCCTGGCTGCCGGGCGCGGTGCTGAAAGCCTTCGAGCAGGCCAAGGCGGCGGCGCTGGACAAGCTGGCCGATACCTCGGCGACCAAGGTCACCCTGCCGTTCGTCGAAGAGCAGCTCAAGGCGGCGCGCGAATCGATGGGGCACGATTACTGGTCCTACGGCGTAGCGCCGAACCGCGCGACGCTCGAGGCCTTCGTGCGCCACCACCACGCCCAGGGCCTGTCGGCGCGTCAGGTGGCGGTCGACGAGATCTTCCACCCCGCGACCTACGAGTCTTTCAAGATCTGAGCCGTGAGCGAGGCGCTTCCAGGCGGCGCGCCGCCGTCCGCGCTCGCGCCCCTGCGCAATCCGGTGTTCCGCACCCTGTGGGGCACCTGGATGGCGGCCAACGTCTGCATGTGGATGACCGACGTCGCCGCCGCCTGGATGATGACGTCGCTGACCGACTCGCCGGTCTGGGTGGCGCTGGTGCAGACTGCCGCCACCTTGCCGGTATTCGTGCTCGGCCTGCCGAGCGGCGCCCTGGCCGACATCCTCGACCGCCGCCGCTACTTCATGGCGACCCAGTTCTGGATCGCGGCCGTGTCCTCGGCGCTGTGCGCGCTGGTGATGGCGGGGCTGGTGACGCCGGTGCTGCTGCTGGCAATGCTGTTCGCCAACGGCATCGGCCTGGCGATGCGCTGGCCGGTGTATGCGGCGATCGTTCCCGAACTGGTGCCGCGCGCGCAGCTGCCGGCGGCGCTGGCGCTGAACGGCGTGGCGATGAATACGTCGCGCATCATCGGGCCGCTGGTCGCGGGTGCGCTGATCGCCAGCGCCGGCAGCGCCTGGGTGTTCCTGCTCAATGCGGTGCTGTCGGTCGCGGCCGGCCTGGTCATCATGCGCTGGAAGCATGCCCCGGCGCCAAGCGCGCTGGGGCGCGAGCGGCTGCCCAGCGCGATCCGGGTCGGCGTGCAGTTCGTGCGCCAGTCGCAGGGGATGCGCGCGGTCCTGCTGCGCATCGGATTGTTTTTCTTTCATTCGACCGCGCTGCTGGCGCTGCTGCCGCTGGTCGCGCGCGGCATGCAGGACGGCGATGCCGGCACCTTCACCCTGTTGCTGGCCGCGCTGGGCGCCGGCGCCATCGCCACGACCATGTTCCTGCCGCGCCTGCGCCAGCGGATGACGCGCGCGACGATGGTCCTGGGCGGCACGCTGCTGCAGGCCGGCGCGATGGCCACGGTGGCGCTGACGCCATCCATCTACCTCGCGGCGCCGGCCATGTTCGTCGCCGGCGCCGGCTGGATCGCGACCGCCAACTCGCTCACCGTCAGCGCCCAGCTCGCCCTGCCGGACTGGGTGCGGGCGCGAGGCATGTCGATCTACCAGATGGCGATCATGGGCGCCGGCGCGCTGGGCGCCGCCTTGTGGGGACAGGTGGCGGCCCACAGCAGCGTGGCGACCAGCCTGCTGGTGGCGGCGGTATCCGGCGCGGCCGCGATGACGCTGGTGCATGCGCGGCGCACCGAACGTCCGGAAGAAGACCTGAGCCCGGCCGGCGAATTCAGGCTGCCGCAGATGGCGTCGCCCGGGCCGGGAAGGGTCGAGATGACCATCGAATACTGCATCGATCCCGCTCGCGCGGATGAATTCCACGCCCTGATGCAGGAAAGCCGGCGCAGCCGGCTGCGCCAGGGCGCGCTGGCCTGGACGCTGCTGCGCGATGCCGGCCGCGAAGGGCGGTATGTCGAACGCATCGTCGACGAATCGTGGGCGGAGCACCTGCGCCGCCTGAGCCGCGTCACCACCGCCGACGTCGCGCTGCGCGAACGCAAGCACGCGTTCCACATCGGCCCTTCCGAGCCCCTGGTACGGCGTTTCATTGACGAATCCACGCCGTCGTCCTGAGCGCATGCGACGAAAGAATTGACGCGCGAATTCCTTTGGTTGTACTATTAATCCACATAAAGGAACATCGTTCCGTATAAAGGAACTGACGGAGACAAGCGCCTCCAGGCGTACATCGTCAGGCAGTTGATCAACAGCTTGCAGCACAGCTTTCGTCGTCGCCGAGACATGGGCCGGTCGATCCGGCTTTTTATTTCGGCGTCCGGTATGACGATTTTTATTTTCGTGTGAGCACAACGGCGAATCGCATGGCTGCGGGCCCCTGGAAGGCGATGGAATCATGGAATTGAAAAAGAAACGGATGATGCTGCTGATCGGCGCGGCGCTGGCCGGCGCCGGCGCCGGCGTTCACGCCGAGGAAGCGGCGATGTCGGTCATCGTGGTCAAGGGCCAGGGCCTGGCCACGGATACCTCGCCGTTCACCGTAAACGTGATCGAGCAGGAGACGATCCGCGAACGCCACGTGAGCCAGTTGCAGGAGCTGTACCGCGAGGTGCCCGGCATCTCGATCCGCGGCCTGGGGCTCGGCGGCGTCGCCGATTCGATCAATATGCGCGGCTTCACCGGCGGCGGGCATGGCGGCGACATCGGCATGGCGATCGACGGCGTCTCGCTCAACGAATCGATGTCGCATGCCGACGGCTATGCGGACCAGAACGTGATCATTCCGCTCGAGGTCGAGCGCATGACCGTGTACAAGGGACCGTCGTCCGTCCTGTACGGCAATTACAGCCGCGCCGGGACCATCGCGGTGGAATCGCGCAAGGGCGGCGAGTACCGCGACATCGACGTCAAGATCGGTTCGCACGCGACCCGCGACGTGCAGGCGGCAATCGGCACCCGCATGGGCAATGTGCAGGGCAACTTCGCGGTCCAGCTGTTCGACACCAATGGCTTCCGCGAGCAATCGGATACGCGCCGCGGCACCGCGTCGGGCCGCCTGGGCTTCGACCTGGGCGGCGGCACCCAGCTCGCGCTGTCGGGCCGGGCCCACGAGGGTAAATGGGATTCGGCCAGCTACATCACCGGCGCCCAGAACGCCGACGACGACAAGCGCTACGACAAGGACCCGAACGTCCAGAACGACGATGGCCGCAAGGATTTCTATACCGGCCGGCTCGACTTCAGCACGCCGCTCACGGACGAGCTGCAATTGCTGGCCTTCGCCTCGGCCACCCACCAGTCGCTGAGCCGCAGCTATACTCGGCCGACCACCGCGGTCAAGTGGGAGCAGCGCCTGGAAGCCTATGAACGCCAGGTGCGCGGCGCCGGCGCCAGCCTGAATGGCGCCAGCCAGGTCGGCGGGCGCAAGCTCGACTGGGTGGCCGGGGTAGAGGGCTACCGCGAAACGTCCAACTACATCTTCAAGGACGCCCTGCTGAACGGCGCCGAAACCGCAGTGACGACAAGCGGCGCCAAGCCCTACATGAACCGCGACTACCTGACCAGGTCGGTGGCGGCCTTCGCCCAGGCCGAATGGGCTTACAGCGAACTGTTCCGCCCCGCCCTGGGCGTGCGCTACGACCGCTTCACGGGCAATTGCAGCCCGGCCGGCGTGGAGATCGGCACCGGCGCCGGCAATCCCTGCCTGCGCATGGCGGGCTATTCCCACACCAGCCCCAAGCTGGGCGTGCGCTCGCGCTGGTCGCCGCAATTCGAGACGCGCGTCAGCCTGACGGAAGGCTTCCAGCTGCCATCCGCGTCCGCCCGCTACAGCGCCAGCGGAAGCGCGGTCGATCCGACCAGGATCCGCCAGGCCGATGCCGGGCTGACGTTCAGGCCGGCCAAGGGCGCAGTGGTCGACCTGGCGGTATTTCGCATTAAGACCTATAACGAGGTGCGCGACCTCGGTGGCGGCAACTTCGAGAACTTCGGCCAGACCCGGCGCTCCGGCGCCGAGCTCGACCTGCAGTACGCGGTGTCGTCGCAGATGGACCTGTCGGCGGCGCTGACCTGGATCGATACCGAGGTGCTGCAGCATGCCAACGCGGCGGTCGTCGGCACGTCGGTGCCCAATGTGCCGGACCGTACCGCGACGGTGCGCGCCCGCTACGACTTCGGCGCCGGCTGGTCGGCCGACCTCGCGGTCCAGCACGGAGGAGGGTATCCGGTGACGGCGGATAACACGGCCAGGCTGGGTGCATTCACCACCGCCGACCTGACCGTGGCCTGGGAACGCAACACCAGCATGGGGCGCCAGCGCTTCTACGCCGCCGTCACCAACCTGACCGACCGCATGTATTCCACCAGCTCACTGGTGAGCGCCGGCCTCCAGCTCTATGCACCGGCGCCGCCGCGCGGCATCCAGGTCGGCATGAGCATCAGCCTCTGATAACAACCACAAGGAGACACGACATGAAACATCGCATTGCACTCACCCCCCTGGTCCTGGCCCTCGGCATCGCCGCCACGCCCGCCCAGGCGCACGACGCCTGGAACGAGGCGCGCGGCGCCGGCTATGCCGTGGTGTTCGGCCACGACGGCAAGCTCGAAGAATACGCCCCCGCCAAGGTCAAGGAACTGGTGGCGGTGGACGCCGCCGGCGCGCCGCTCAAGCTGGCGCAGACCGCCGCCCCGGGCGGCGTGACCTTCACCGTGGCCGGCAAGCCGGCCCTGGTCACGCTGACCTACGATAACGGCTTCTGGACCAAGACCACCGAAGGCCAGAAGAACCAGCCGAAGAACGAAGTCGCCGGCGCCCTCAGCGCCTCGCATGCGATCAAGTTCGGCAAGACCGTGTACGCCTGGGGCCCGGCCGCCACCCGTCCGCGCGGCCAGGACCTGGAAATCGTGCCGCTCGGCGCCAGCGCGCCGGTGGCCGGCAAGCCGGTCGAAGTGCAGGTGCTGTGGCAGGGTAAGCCGCTGGCCGGCGCCACCGTCACCCGCGTCGTCGGCGGCCCCGAAGTGTCGGCGCAGAGCGATGCCGCGGGCAAGGCGGCGCTTCCCGCGCTGGCCGGCAAGCAGGTGATCAGCGTGAGCCACAAGCAGGACCTGAAGAACGATCTACAGGCCGACGTGTTGTCGACCTCGGCCAACCTGGTGTTCGTGGCCCAATGAAGCGCCGCGCGCAATTCGTCGCGGCCATCGCCTTCGCCTGGGCTGGCGTGGCGGGCGCCCACGAGGTCCAGCACGAGATCGCCCCGGGAGCCGCGGTGGTCGTGCGCCTGGTGTATGCCGACGGCGAACCCTTCGCCTACGAACAGTACGAGCTGTTCGCCAAGGGGCGCGAACAGCCGGTGCAGACCGGTCGCACCGACTACAAGGGCCGGGTGCTGTTCGCGTCCGACGACACCACCTCGTGGCGCCTGCGCAGCTTTTCGGCCGATGGCCATGGCGTCGACCTGAACTTCGACGCCCGGGCCGACGCTGCGGCGGCGCCGACGGCGCCGGTGGCCGCCGACCCGGGCCGCGCCATGCGCCTGCTGTCCGGGCTGGCGGTAATCCTGGTCACGTTCGCCGCGCTGGCGCTGCTGCTGCGGCGCCGGAGACCTGCATGACAATCGACCTTGACAACCGACCGTAACGATCATTGGGGGCACCATGCACATTCCCGACGGTTTCATCTCACCGCAAACCTATCTCCCCGCCTATGCGCTGGCCGGCGTGGCCTGGTCCTGGGCGGCGCGCAGCCTGCGCGACCAGCTCGACGAACAGACGGTCCCCAAGCTGGCGGCGATGACGGCCCTGGCCTATGGACTGGGCCTGGTCATGGTGCCCATGCCCGGCGGGACCTCGGGCCACGCGCTCGGGGTGGCGATGCTGGCGCTGCTGTTCGGCGTGCGCCTCGCCTTCCTGTCGTACAGCCTGGTGCTGATGCTGCAGTCGCTCCTGTTCGGCGCCGGTGGCATCACGGCGCTGGCGATCAATGCGCTGGCGATGGGGCTGGTGGGATCGCTGGCGGCCTCGCTGGTATTCCGCGCGCTGCGCCGCTTCGGCGACACGGCGGCCGTGGCCGCGGCGGCCTGGTGTTCGGTGATGCTGCCGGCCCTGATCGTGGCCCTGGTGCTCGGGCTGCAGCCCCTGATCGCGCATGGCGCCGACGGGGCGCCGCTGTTCTTCCCCTTCGGCTATTCGATCGTGCTGCCCGCGGTGCTGGCGCCGCATGCGCTGATCGGCGTGGGTGAGGCGGTGCTGACGCTGTTCGTCTGGCGTTTCGCCCGGATGCGCCGCTGGAGCCTGGCATGAGTCTCTCGATGAATCCGCGGCGCTGGCTGGCCGCCTACCTGGCGGCGGTGGTCGCCCTGACCTTCGTGCACCAGCCATGGCTGCTCGCGGCGCTGCTGGCCCTGGCGCTGGCGTGCGGCAGCAGCGAACGCTGGCGCCTGCTGCGGCGCGCGCTCAAGGCGGTGCTGGCCTTCAATCTCTCGGTCAGCCTCGGCTACCTGGTGGTAGCGTTGTGGCAGGACCGATTCTCGGGCCACTACCTGCTGCTCGTGAACCTGCGCGTGCTGCTGCTGGTCTACCTGGGCTTCTGGTTCGTCGGCCGCGTCAACCTGCTGCAGGCGCTGGCATTCTCGCCCACGCTATCGTTCCTGGCGGCGCTGGCGGTGGGGCAGGTGGCGGCATTCACGCGCATCGTGCGCGACTTCCGCCTGGCCTTCGCCAGCCGCAATTGCGCCGCCATCGCGCTGGCCGACCGCGCACGCCACGCGTCCGCCCAGGCCAGCCACCTGTTCGACAAATCCATCTGCAGCGCCGCCGACACGGCCATGGCGATGCGTTCACGGGGGAGTTTCGATGATTGAAATGAACGATGTGGATTTCGCCTGGCCGGATGCGCCGCAGTCGCTGTCCGGCCTGTCGTTCCGCCTGGACGCCGGCGAGAAAGTGGTGCTGCTGGGCGCGAACGGCTGCGGCAAGTCGACGCTGCTGAAGCTCCTGAACGGCCTGGTATTCCCGACCGCCGGATCGTATCGCTACGGCGGCGAAGAGGTCGGCCCGGCGCGCATGCGCGAACGCGACTGGGTGCGCCGCTTCCGGCGCGAAGTGGTGCTGCTGTTCCAGCAGCCGGACGCGATGCTGTTCAATCCCACCGTGCGCGACGAAATCGCCTACGCCCCGCGCAAGCTGGGCTGGACCGACGTCGAGCAACGGGTCGACTACTGGGCCTCGGCGCTGCGCCTGCAGCCGCTGCTCGACAAGCCGCCGTTCGCGTTGTCCGGCGGCGAGAAGCAGAAGGTGGCGCTGGCCTCGATCCTGGTGCTCGATCCGAAGGTCGTCCTGCTCGACGAACCGTCGGCCAGCCTCGATCCGCGCGCGACCGGCTGGCTGGTCGACTTCCTGCTCGACACCGGCGCGACCGTGGTGGTGTGCACCCATGACCTGAGGATGGCGGCGGAATTCGGCGAGCGCTGCCTGATCGTCGGCGAAGACGGGCGCCTCGCCTACGACGGCCGCCTGCAGCCGGCGCTGGCCGACCATGCGCTGCTGCAGCGGGTCAACCTCGCGCATGCCCATCGCCACCGCCATGGCACGGGTGAGCACGCGCACCTGTTCCAGCATGGGTCGAAGGCCGCCTGAGCCGGGCGTGGTATGCGGCCGTCCCCGATGTTCAATCTTCTTTCTTGGCAGGTGAAACGATGCGGCGCTTGACGATTTCGGTCGACGACGACCTGGCGGATACGTTCGACCAGCTGGTGGCGCGCAAGGGTTACCTGAACCGCTCCGAGGCTTTTCGCGACCTGGTGCGCAAGGCGCTGGACGAGGCCGAGCTGGCGCCTGGCCGGGCCCAGTGGTGCGTGGCCACCGTCAGCTATGTCTACGACCATCACGAGCGCCAGCTGTCGAACCGCCTGACGCAGATCCAGCATGCGCACCACAACGTCGCGCTGGCGACGCTGCACGTCCACCTGGACCATGAAAACTGCCTGGAGACCGTCGTGCTCAAGGGACGCATGAGCGACGTGCGCGCCACGGCCGACGGCATGATCGCCCAGACCGGCGTGCGCCATGGCAGCGTGCACCTGGTGCCGGTGGAGATCCATGACGACGGCCATCACCAGCCCGGGCACAGCCACATCCATCCGCATCGCTGATCCGCTTTGCCGGTCCGTGCCGGCGCCGCCTACTCGAGGTAGTAGTGGCGGATCGGTTTCAGTTGCGCGTCCAGTTCGTAGACCAGCGGCCGGCCGTTCGGGATATTCAGGCCGACGATGTCGCTGTCGCTGATCCCGTCGAGTATCTTGATGAGGGCGCGCAGGCTGTTGCCGTGGGCCGAGACCAGGATCTTCTTGCCGGCGCGGATGGCGGGGGCAATCTCGTCGTTCCAGGCCGGCATCAGGCGCGCGACGGTGTCCTTCAGGCACTCGGTCGCCGGGATGGCATGCCGGGGCAGGGCGGCATAGCGCGGATCGTCGAAGGCATTGCGCGGATCGTCCCCGTCGAGCGCGTCCGGTGCGACATCGTAGCTGCGGCGCCACAACAACACCTGCTCGTCGCCGAATTCGGCGGCCGTTTCGGCCTTGTCCAGTCCCTGCAGGGCGCCGTAGTGGCGCTCGTTCAGGCGCCAGTCGTTCCTGATCGGGACGTACATCAGGTCCATCTCGTCCAGCGCCAGCCACAGGGTGCGGATCGCGCGCCTGAGTACCGAGGTGTAGGCCAGGTCAAAGCAGAAGCCAGCGTCGCGCAGTGCGCGGCCGGCGTCGCGCGCCTCGCGCACACCCTGGTCGGTCAGGTCGACGTCGGCCCAGCCGGTGAAACGGTTTTCCAGGTTCCAGGTGGACTCGCCATGGCGCATGAAGACGATCGTATACATAGCTTTCCTGTAAATTTCTTATCGTTCCTTTATGTGGAACGACGGTTCAAATTATACCGTTCTTCGTAAAAATGTGCTTAGATAGGGCCTCACCCGGATCGGATGGCAAGGCGCGCAGGCCTGCAGGTTGGGGCAAGAGACGTCGACGACAGGGGGACCAAAACGGACTACTGCCGCTGCAAGACAGCGGATTTCGGAGACAATATGCCAACAGTACAATTTGATGTAGACGGCAAGCGGGTGGCGATCGACGCCAGCCCGGACATGCCCTTGCTGTATGCCCTGCGCGACGATCTGAAGCTGGACAATCCCAAGTTCGGATGCGGACTCGGCCAGTGCGGCGCCTGCACCGTCCAGCTCGACGGCGTGCCGGTGCGTTCCTGCCTGCTGCCCGTGTCGGCGGTCGCCGGCAAGCAGGTCAAGACCATCCGCGGCCTCGGCACGCCCGAGAAGCCGCATCCGATCCAGGCCGCCTTCGTCGAAGAGCAGGTACCGCAATGCGGCTACTGCCTGAGTGGCTGGATGATGACCGGCGCCGCCCTGCTGGAATCGAATCCGAAGGCGAGCGACACGCAGATCCGCGAAGCTTGCGCCGGCCTCAAGTGCCGTTGCGGCACCCATGTCTCCATCCTGCGCGCCATCAAGCGCGCGCAGACCAAGATGGCCTAGGGGGCGACATGACCGATCACACCAATCATTCGTCGCTGCAGCGGCGCCAGTTCCTGCAGGCGGCCGGCGCCCTCGTCGTCTGCGCCATCGCGCCGCAGTCGGTGCTCGCCAGTCCTGTGCAGCCCGCCGGCACGCTGGCAGGCAAACGGGCAGGCAAGAAGCCGGCCCTGCGGCCCGAGGAGCTCGACAGCTGGATCGCCATCGGGCCCGATGGCCGCGTCACCGCCTATTACGGCAAGGTCGACCTGGGCCAGGGCCTCGAAGTGGCGATCGCCCAGGTGGTCGCCGAAGAACTCGACGTCGCCGTCGACCAGGTCGACGTCGTGATGGGCGACACCACGGTCTGCCTGAACCAGGGCGGCGCGTCCAGTGCGCTCGGGATCCAGGCCGGCGCCAAGCCGCTGCGCAATGCCGCCGCCGAGGCGCGCCGCCTGCTGCTCGACATGGCGTCGCACAAGCTCGGCGCGGCGCCCGAGCGCCTGGACGTCGAGAACGGCCGCGTCGCGGTGCGCGGCGACGCCGCGAAGTCGGTGAGCTACGCCGACCTGGTCGGCGGGGATTACTTCAACGCGCCCGTCGAGTGGAACAAGAAGGACGGCAACCAGATGAACGTCAGCGGCAAGGCCAAGCCCAAGCCGCCGTCGCAGTACAAGGTGGTCGGCAAGTCGGTCGACCGCCGCGACGTGGCCTGGAAGGTGTACGGCACTGCCGGGTATGTGAGCGAGATGAGGCTGCCGAACATGCTGCATGGACGGGTGGTGCGCACGCCCCATGCCGGCGGCGTGCCGCTCAAGGTCGATGCGGGCTCGATCAAGGCTTTTCCCGGTGCGCGCGTGATCCATGAGAAGAACTTCGTCGCCGTGGTGGCGGAGAAGGAATGGGACGCCATCGGCGCGGCGCGTGCGCTGGCGGTGACCTGGAGCGAGCCGACCAACCCGCTGCCCGGCGTCGACAAGCTGTTCGACCATGTCCGCACGGCGAAGGTGGTCAAGCGCGCCGACGAGGAAAAGCGCGGCGACCTGGCCAAGGCCTTCGATGGCCAGGCGCGCGTGATCGACGCCGAATACGAGTGGCCGTTCCAGTCGCATGCCAGCATGGGGCCGGCCTGCGCGCTGGTCGACGCCACGCCCGGCAATGCCAGGGTCTGGACCGGTAGCCAGAAGCCGCACCATGCGCGCGACGGGGTTGCCAAAATGCTGGGCCTGGAGCCGGACCAGGTGCAGGGCATCTATGTGCCGGGCCCGGGCTCGTATGGCCGCAACGACGCCGGCGACGCCGCCATCGACGCCGCGCTGCTGTCGAAACTCACCGGCCGCCCGGTGCGCGTGCAGGGCATGCGCATCGACGGCACCGCCTGGGATCCGAAGGCGCCGGCATCGGTGCACCGGGCGCGCGCCGCGATCGATGCCGGCGGCAAGGTCGTGGGCTATGAATTCGTCTCGCGCGGCTTCTCGCGCGCCGACATCGACAGCAACGAGTCCGACCCGCGCCACAGCCTGGCCGGCATGGAGCTCGGCATGCCGCTCGATCCGGGCCAGAATTTCGGCATCCCCGCCGAGACCTATGGCTTCGCCAACAAGATGCTGGCCTGGGAGACGATCCCGCCGCTGCTGGAACGCAGTTCGCCCTTGCGCACCTCGCACATGCGCGATCCGGTCGGCCTGCAGATCCAGTTCGCGAGCGAGCAGTTCATCGACGAACTGGCCATCGCGACCGGCGCCGACCCGGTCGCGTTCCGCCTCGCGAACCTGACCGGCGAGCGTGACCGGGCCGTGGTCAGGACGGCGGCCGAGAAATCGGGCTGGAAGGCTTCGACCGGGCTGCGCACCAGGCAGAAAGGCGAGGTCCTCAAGGGCCGCGGCATCGCCTATGCCCAGCGCGGGGGCACCGTGCTCGCGGTCGTCGCCGAGATCGACGTCGAGCCCGCGAGCGGCCGCATCTGGGGCCGCAAGTTCACCGTGGCCCACGATTGCGGCCTGGTGGTCAATCCGCAGGGCTTGCGTCACACGATCGAGGGCGGCCTGGTGCAGGGCCTGTCGCGCGCGCTGTTCGAGGAAGTGAAATTCGACACGAATATGGTCACCAGCGTGGATTGGGGCAGCTATCCGATCCTCGAGATGGCCGACGCGCCGGAGACCATCGACATCGTGCTGATCGACCGCCCCGAGGTCGCGCCGACCGGCGCCGGCGAAGCGACCTGCCGCGTCATCCCGGCGGCGCTGGCCAACGCCTTCTACGACGCCACCGGCGTGCGCCTGCGGCGCGCGCCGATGACGCCGGAGAACGTCAAGAAGGCGCTGGCGCGTACGGCGTGATTGCGCGCAGAGGGCCGATTGCGCCGGCGCGAAGCTGCCGGTAGGTCAAGGCCCCTGCTTGTAGACGCGCTTCGGATGCACGACGAGGCGTTTCACCAGGTCTTCCAGCGCTTTGCTGTGGTACAGGTCCATGCACTTCAGGAAATCGAACCGAATGCCTTTGATTTCCGATTCGACGAGAGGATTGCTGTAATCCCGGGCCAGATAGCTGTCCACCAATGACTTGACTGCGTCCGGGCTCTTTTCCATATCGAAGTAGGTCCAGTCACGCAAGGCGCTGACACTGCTTCCGATATCGGCCGATGCGCCGGCTTCGTTGCGATAAGCCTGCGCCAGGCAGTTTGCCAGTACCAGGTCCTTGTAATTTTGCGCGTGCGTGCGGGCAACTGCCTGGGGCGAAGTCATTTCGCGAGGCGAAGCATGAGCTGGGGGACACAACAGGATGGACGCCATCATCGCCATGCATGGATAGAGCGACTTCATCGCAAGCTCCAGAAATGTGCACGATCCGTTCGATAAGCTACTTCTGGCGCATTGAAATAACAGTGGTCGTAGCAGGAACTGCCGTCGTAAAGCGTGGCATGCCCCTGTGCATTCGACCAGCCGGATACTTCAAAAAGTACGACCCCTTTTTTGCCTGCCAGTGTGCCGCCGCCGGAGGCTGGATATTTCACGATCTCGGCTGTCCCCCACTGTTGTGTCAAGAAGCCAATCAGGTCGCGTACCCGGAAGAAGTATTTGCGCCCGTCCGCTCCGGAGACTGTCTGTCCTCGGATGCTCGGTATTCTCAGTCCCGCCTGGCCGAGTATATAACTCATCCGCACGGCACAAGTGTTTTCCCAACGCTGGGAGGCCGCCGGATTGTCGATATTCTTTTCGACATTTCCTCCAATTATTTTCGCGACCCGGTCACCGGGATTGATCGGGTCGTAAATGCGTTGTGAAGCTGCCCATGCGGTATCGAATGACGGTTGGGTCATGGCGGAGGCCCTCTTGATTTGTACGGGAGTGTGTTCGTCCTGGCGGCGATGGAGCGGTCGATGGCGAACGTTTGCCAAATCTGGCGTAGGACGTTGAACGACATCGTCCAGGCATCGTGATGCATTATTCCGCGAGACCTGTGCCCTTATATTTCGCTAGCGCAAGAATCGGCAAAATTTGAACGAGGCAACACGTGCGCACGACAACGCCACGCATCCCGCGCTGGTGAAAGGAAGATGTGCCATGGCCGCGACACCAGGCTTGGCGCAGCGCAGACGCGTGCATGACGTTGCGCCGGCGCGTATCGTGCGCGCCACGCACTACGCATGATGAAGCCCATCGTCCGACAGCGCCGGGGATGGTCACCAGGGCTCGGGCTTCATTCCTTGCTGGAGAGGACATGCGACTTGTTCGAGTACAAACGGTGTCAAATGGCGGCGGCGCAGGCAGGCTGCTCAAGTGCCTCTGGCTTCTGGCGCTACTGTTGGCGGGGATGTCCGGCGCGGCGACAGCGCAGCCAGAACCGGCAACGGACCGCCTCGATGACCAGCGTAGCGGCGCACACGCCGCCTACCGCGTGATCAACCTGGCGCCAGGCACGATCGCGACCTACCCGCACATCAACACTGCCGGTCAGGTGGCGTTCACGATGGTGAACGGCGGCCGCACCACGGCATTCTTCCACGACGGCGGGTCCACGACCGACATCGGCTCGCTGGGCGGCGGCATCGCCTACGCAAACGACCTGAACGAGGCCGGCCAGGTCGCGGGCACGGCGGTGGACCGATACGGCATCGAACACGCCTTCCTGTGGAGCGCAGGCCGCGGCATGCTCGGCATCCTCGCCCAGCCGGCAGGCGTCCGCTCGCATGGCTGGGCGATCAACAACCGCGGCGTCGTCACCGGCTCGTTCGGGGAGCCGGTGCGTCCGTTCCGCTGGAGCCTGGCCGGCGGCCTGGAAGAGCTGGGCATCTCCCCGGCCTACCCGCAGCCGGCATCGGGCCGGGTGCTCAACGATGCCGGCCTGATCGCGGGTGTCACGACGATCGACGATGAGTTCACCCGCGTATTTGCCTGGACCCGCGCCAGCGGCGTGGTCGACATCGATACGCTCGGCAGCGTCGAATCGACGGCCGTCGCGGTCGGCGCCGGGGGCGAGGTGGCGGGCAATCGGCTGGCGTCCTGGGACGACGGCGGCGATCGCCCGTTCCTGTGGACACGCGCGACCGGCATGCAGGACCTCGGCATCGGACGTGGCGCCACGGCCTGGGTGAATGCGATGACGCCCGGCCTGCATATCGCGGGCGGCATCGGTTATCCGGACGGCCGCCAGCGTGCGATGTCGTGGACGCGCCGCGGCGGCATGCGCGAACTAGGCACCCTGGGCGGCCGTACCTCGGTCGCGCGCGACGTCAATGCCCGCGGCCAGGTCGTCGGCTTTGCCGAGGACAGAAGTGGGGTAATGCGCGCCTTCGCCTGGCACGCCGCGACCGGCATGCAAGACCTGAACCGCCTGTTGCGCAAGGCTCCACCCACCCTGGTGCTGGAACAGGCGCTGTCGATCAACGACAGCGGAGATATCGTGGCCAGCTCGAACGCCGGCCTGGTGCTGCTCAGGCAAGACCGGCGGCGCGGGGGCGGGCACACGGTGGGACCAGTCCTGGCGCCGCGCACGGTCGAGGTGGGCGCCACGTTGCGGGCATCGGTGTCCTTCGTGGATGGCGACCGGACCGGCACGCGCAGCGTCGACTGGTCATGGGGCGATGGTAGCGGCGGGGCGGCGCGCCGGATCGACGAACGCGGCGGCGTGGGCAGCGCGAGCGCCACCCATGCCTATGCAGTGCCGGGGGAGTACACGGTGACGGCCACGGTGGTCGACCGGCATGGCCGCCGCACCGTGGTCAACCAGCCCGTCGAGGTGACCGGGCCGTGAGCGACGACGATCGTCGTGCTCATCCTTTCTTTTGCGCGGCGATCCAGCGATCCGTTGCGGCTTCGAGCACATCGAGCGGTACCGCGCCGTGCGACAGCACCTCGTTGTGGAAGGCGCGCAGGTCGAAGTCCTTGCCTAGGGTTTTCTCGGCGCGCGTACGCAGTTCGCGCAGCTTCAGTTCGCCGATCTTGTAGCTGAGGGCCTGGCCCGGGATCGCGATATAGCGCTCGACTTCCTGCACCGCCGTCACCTCGTTCTGCGGCACGTTGTCCATGAAGTAGGCGATCGCCTGTTCGCGCGTCCAGCCCTTCGAGTGGATGCCGGTATCGACCACCAGGCGCACGCCGCGCCAGATCTCGGCGGTCAGGCGGCCCACCCACTGCCATGGATCGTCGTACATGCCGATTTCCTGGCCCAGCATTTCGCTGTACAGGCCCCAGCCTTCCGAGAAGGCGGTGCTGCCGCCAAAGCGGCGGAAGGCCGGCAGGCCGGTGGTTTCCTGCGCCAGGCTACGCTCGAAATGGTGACCGGGAATCGCCTCGTGCAGGAAGAAAGCGGTGGTCGTGAAGTTGGTGCGGGTCTCCGGTTTGTAGGCATTGAAGTAGAAGACGCCGGGACGCTTGCCGTCGACCGAGCCGCGCTGGTACGAGGCCGGGGCCGCGCTCACTTCGCGGAAGGCCTCGACCGGGCGGATCTCGAACGGCGCCTTGGGCACGCGCGCGAACAGCTGGTCGACCTTGGCCTCGACGCGCGGACGCATCGCCTCGTAGGCGGCCTGGATCTCTTCGCGTGACTTGAAGCGCAGCTCGGGAGCCGTATTGAGGTGCGCGAAGAATTCCTTCAGCGTGCCCTTGAAGCCGACCTTGACCCTGGCTTCTTCGAACTGCGCGCGGATGCGCGCGACTTCGCGCAGGCCGATCTCGTGGATTTCTTCCGGCGCCAGGTCGGTCGTGGTCGAGCGGCGCGCCAGGAAGGCATACCATTCCTTGCCGCCAGGCAGGGCGCCGATGCCGGCACTGTCGCGGCCTGCAGGCAGGTAGGTTTCGCGCATGAAGGCCAGCAGCTTGCGGTTCGCCGGCGCCAGCTGTTCGCGCACCATTTTTCCGTACGCATCAGTCAGGCGCGTCTTGTCGGCGGCGCTGAAGGACGCCGGGAATTTCTTCACCGGCGCCATATAGGTGCTGGTGTCGAGATTGTCGCTGCCGACATTCTCGAGCTGCGGCAGCACGCGCTGGATGAGCGCCTTCGGCATCACGATGCCCTGCGAGATTCCCTTGCGCATGTCGGCGATCATATTGTCGACGGCAGGGGCGTAGCCGGCGGCGCGCTTGAGCCAGTTGTCGTAGTCCTGCACGGTCTGGAACGGCTGCGTCGAGGCGCCGGAGCCGAGTTGGGCCATCAGCAGGTGCAGGCCCGAGAACTGGTCGACCGGCACCAGGTCGGACGGGAAGCGCAGGCCATCGAGGTTTTGCTGCAGGTTGTAACGCAGCAGGTCATAACTGATGCGGTCTTCCGACGGCAACGGCGTGGGATCGAAGGTGGCGCTGCGCGCCAGGTATTTTTCCGCCAGCGCGCGGGTTTGCGCGCGGCTCTCGGCGGACGAGGTCACGCCGAAGCGGTCGTTGTAGCGATTGTCGCCACTGAAGGTGGCGACGATCGGGTTTTCGCGCAGGTAGTCTTCCCAGTAGTCGGCATACAACTGGTTCATCTTTTCCGGCGTGGCCGGCGTCTTCACCTGGGCGATGGCAGGGAGGGCTGCGCACAGCAGGGTGCACAGGAACAGTGGGAGCGAGCGTGTCATGTTTTCTCTTGGTGGTCGAGGCCATGCAAGAATAGCATGGCCTCGCCGGGCCCTGGAACGTCGGCGCAGGACGGCGACGCCCCCGCCGCTATCGCTTATCTGGCATCGAAGTAGCCCGCATCGATGTGCCGCAGCCACAGGTTGCCGACCACCTTGATGCTGTCTTGCGTGAACAGGTAATGGTGGAAATCCTGCACCCGCACGACCTTGAACTTGCGCGCATGCGGTTCCATCACCTCACGGTGGGCATCGACCACTTTCGGTGGAATCGCCTCGTCCAGCGTTCCGTTCATCTCCAGCACGGCAACGTCCTTGAGCGCCTGGGCCGGGAAGCTCGGCTCGAGCATATTGCGCATGAACTGGCTCAGGCCGAGCTTGCGTTCGGCGGCCGGCAGCGAGTCGGACAGCCACAGGCGCATCGCGACTTCGGTCAGCGAGCCGGCATTGAACTGCATCGTCGCGTCTTCCGCGCTCTTGAAGCGCGGGCCTTTCTGCGCCGTCTTCCACCAGCGCAGCCTGGTCTGCTCGTCGAGTTCCTTCGTGTAGTAGCCGAAATCGTCGAGACCGCGCTCGCGCAGGCGCAGCGCCGAATTGGTATACGGCGTCTTGAAGTCGCCCTGCGTGGCCTTGCGGTAGACATAGGCCAGGCCGGAGCTGCTCGTTCCCCAGCCCAGGTAGCCGTCGGGCTTGACCTGCTGCGCCAGCGGATACAGGAAGGCGCCGCCGGTCGACATGCCCCAGTACAGCAGGTAACTGTCCTTGCGCTCGCCCGGCGGCACTGCATGTTCGATCGCCTTGCGGTAGCCGGTGAGGTAGGTGATCGGCGTCGCCGCCAGCATCTGGCTGTACAGCGGCGAGCCTTCCTTGGGCACGCGGTACACATTGCTGTCGCCCGAGGTGGCCGGCTTGCCGGAACCGGACTTGACCTCGAAATCGGCCGCGCTCCACGGGGCTTTTTGTGCGCGGTTGAAAATGGGCATGCGGGTGTCGAGGGGAATGTCCTGCCATGAGCCGACGCCGTCCTTGTCCAGGAAGTTCCAGCGGCCGACCCGGGTCAGGCCGACGAACTTGACGCCGCGCCTGGCCAGCCAGATCCCCGGCCCTTCCTTGCCTTCCGGCGTCTCCAGGAAGTCCATCGCGTATTCGCTGCCCGGTTCGCCACCCACCACGACCAGCTTGCGGCCCTTGTGCAGGCGCGGCTTGTCCGGGGTCAGGGTGACGACGACCTGGGTGAATTTCTGTCCATGCGATTCGAAATCGATGTAGTCGATCTTGCGGGTATAGCCGCTGGTGACCGGGTAGTCGTCGCCCTTGAGGATGTCGGCCACGGTGCTGCTATCGACTACGCCCTTGTCCGGCGGCAGTGGCCAGGTGGCCGCCGCGGCGTGAAGGGAAATCAGGGATCCGGTTGACAGTAGAAAAGCGAAAGGCAAAGCGCGTCCAAGCATGATGTCTCCATATCGTTATCAGTAGGGATGAATCTCGGCCTGCTGGAACATTATGCCGCGCTAACGTGATTCCATGTAAAAAATGGAATATTGGTCCGTATATCGGAACGACGAGTTTGAGGGTACTGTGGGTCAGGAACATCGGTCTGTAAACGACGACGCCAACCCCTGAGGGTTGGCGTCGTGTAAAACATGGCCGTGACGGCCGGTGCGGAGCGGCCCCGAAGCGCCGCTAGCTGCTCAAATCACCCCTTGCGCCAGCATGGCGTCCGCCACCTTCACGAAGCCGGCGATATTCGCGCCGTCCACATAGCTGATGCTGCCGTCGGCGCGCGCGCCATACTTGATGCAGGCGGCGTGGATGCCCTGCATGATCTGCAGCAGGCGGGCGTCGACTTCCTCGCCCGGCCAGGACAGGCGCTCGGCATTCTGGCTCATCTCGAGGCCCGACGTGGCGACGCCGCCGGCGTTGCTGGCCTTGCCCGGCGCGTACAGCACGCCGGCCGCCTCGAAGGCCTTCGCAGCCTCGATGGTCGACGGCATATTGGCCCCCTCGGCCACGCACAGCACGCCGTTGCGGATCAGGGTGGCGGCATCGCTGGCGTCCAGTTCGTTCTGGGTGGCGCAAGGCAGGGCCACGTCCACCGGCACGTGCCATGGGGGCACGCTGGCTTCGAACTTGCTGCCGGTGCGTTCCGCGTAGTCGCTGACGCGGCCATACAGGTGATTCTTGACCTCCATCAGGGTCGCCAGCTTCTCGGTCGTAAAACCATCCATGTCGATCACCGTGCCGCTCGAGTCGGATACCGTGACGACCCGGGCGCCAAGCGCCATCGCCTTCTCCACGGCGTACTGCGCCACATTGCCCGAGCCCGACACGCTCACCCGCAAGCCCTCGAACGAACGGCCGCGGGTCTTGAGCATCTCTTGCGCGAAATAGACGGTGCCATAGCCTGTGGCTTCCGGCCGCATCAGCGAACCGCCGAAGCTCAGGCCCTTGCCAGTAAAGACGCAGTCGGCGCGGTTGCTCAGCTTCTTCATCATGCCGGCCATGTAGCCGACTTCACGCGCGCCGACGCCGATATCGCCGGCGGGCACGTCGGTGTCCGCGCCGACGTGGCGGAACAGTTCGCTCACGAAGGCCTGGCAGAAACGCATGATCTCGCCCGGGCTCTTTCCTTTCGGGTCGAAGTCGGAGCCGCCCTTGCCGCCACCCATCGGCAGGGTGGTCAGCGCATTCTTGAAGGTCTGTTCGAACGCGAGGAACTTCAGCACCGACAGGGTGACCGAGGGGTGGAAGCGCATGCCGCCTTTATAGGGACCGATCGCCATGCTGTGCTGGATCCGGTAGCCGCGGTTGACGTGCACCTGCCCGTGGTCGTCCACCCACGCCACGCGGAACATCACCACGCGCTCGGGCTCGACCAGGCGGTCGAGCAAACCATGCTCGGCATACCGCGGGTGTTGCGCGATGAATGGCCACAGGCTTTCCATCACTTCGGTCACGGCCTGCAGGAATTCGCCCTGGCCGGGGTTGCGGTCGGCGACGTGCTGCAGGAACTGGTGTACGGATTCGTATTTCATGGTGGTCCTAAAGAGCGAAAAAATATCGGGGTTCAGGTACCTCGCCATCGATGCCGGATTGCGACTTCATGCTGGGGTAGGGAAGCGCGGCGTCACCTTGTGGGATCGGCAGCGCCATCATGGGTAGGAGCAAACTTTATTTTCCAGGGAACGATGGTATCAGAAGCGGCGCGCGTGAATCGGCAATGTGTTGACCATCCTGAAACGCTCTGCGCCCGATTGTCCGGTGGTAAGCTATTGTCGTTGCCACTCCACTTGAGGGAATCCTATGAAACCGCTGTTCTCCTCCGACGAGGAAGCGAACGCCGCATCCCCCGCGCCCACAACGCCCGTGATGCCCGCTGCCGGGCTGCCGCCCCTGCTGGACCCCGCCCGCGCGCCGGACGCGCTGCCGGCATTGCGTCCGGAAGCGGAAGCGACTGCGGCCCCGGTGGTCCGCGTCGACATCTCCGGCATCGACGACAAGGCCATCGAGACGCTGGGCAGCGCCGCCGGCCCGGGCGTGGCGAAGGTCTCGGCCAAGTTGCTGGGCACGGTACGCGCGTCGGACGCGGACGTATTCGGCACGCAACTGAACGAACTGATCGCCACCTCGAAGGGCCTGGACCCGGCCAAGCTGCGCTCCGGCGGGCTGCTGTCGCGCGTGACGAACATGTTCGGCTCGGTCAAGGAAAAGATGCTGTCGCAATACCAGGTGGTCGAATCGCGCATGGACACCCTGGTCTCCGAGATGACGCGCCACGCAAACGTGCACCGGGGCCGCATCCATGATTTCGACGAGATGTACAAGGGCCTCGAAATCTACTACCAGGGCCTGGATGCCGACGTCAAGAAAGGCGAAGCCTGGGCCGAGCGGCTGCGGCAGGCAGTGGCCCAGCAAGGGGCGGCGGCAAATGCCTTCGAGGCGCAGCAGGCGACAGAACTCAGGCGCCGTCTCGAGCGCCTCGAAAAGCGCATCGACGACCTGCGCCGCGCCATGCTGATGGCCACGCAGATGGTGCCGCAGATCCGCCTGTCGCAAGACAATGCGCGCGCGCTGACCGACACCTTCACCGACATCGTCAATGTCTCGATCCCGGCCTGGCGCAATGTATTCTCGCTCTACCTGCTGCAACTGGAGGCCAAGCAGAGCGCGGCGGTCGCCAATGCCGCCTACGACGCCACCGACGCGGCATTCCGCGCCCAGGCCGACATGCTGCTGGAAAATACCGAGACGGTGGCGCGCGCCAAGCAGCGCTCGATCGTCAGCCTCGAGACGGCCCAGCACGTCCAGACCCAGCTGGTCACCGCCTTCGACAAGCTCGAACAGATCTCGAACGAGGGCCAGCAGCGCCGCCGTGACGAGCTGCCGAAGCTGCAGGAGCTGGAGCGCGAGCTGATCGCCAGGTTCTCGCCGGGCGCGCCGTAAAGACGCGGGCGCCCGTTGATCCGGGCGTGCATTCCAGCGACAATAATCAACCCATCTACAAGGAAAGCTCATGTCGACGACGCTCCAGACTGGCCACCGCATCAACCTCGAAAAATCCGCACCGGGCTTGAAGCGCGTTCGGATCGGCCTCGGATGGAAGGTCAATGCGGCCGCTGGCCACGCCTTCGACCTCGATTCGTCGGTGTTCTTGTGCCGCAAGGACGCGGACGACCATCCGGTCATGATCAGCAACGCCCACTTCGTCTACTACAACCACACGACCTCGCCGGATGGCGCGGTGGTGCACTCGGGCGACAACCGCACGGGCGACAAGGATGGCGACGATGAAGTCATCACCGTCGACCTGGCCCGGGTCGATCCGGAGGTCATGGAAATGCCGATCGTGGTGACCATCCACGACGCCGAAATCCGCAAGCAGAACTTCGGCAGCGTGTCCGGCGCCTACGTGAAGGTGTACAACGACGAGACCGGCGAAACGATCGCCGAATACAACCTGAACGAAGACTATTCGGACAAGACCGCATTGCAATTCGGCTCGCTGTACCGCAGGGAGGGAGAATGGCGTTTCCAGGCCGTCGGCGCCGGCTTCAAGCTGAACCTGGCGACCTTCATCCGCAAGCTCGGCGGCACCGTCTGAGCGGCGCCGCGCGCCATCGCGCAGCCCTGTCCCGAGCGACGCCGGGCACCTGCAGGTAGCCAGATGACTCCCAAGGCCTTCGACTTCGGCGACGAGCCGGCGCCGTCCTCCGAACCGCCTGGCGGTTCGGCCGGGCCGCGTGCATTCGACTTCGACGACGTTCCCGCGGCGCCGGCCGCGTCGGCCCTGACCAGGAAGACCGTGGCCAGGCCGCTGTTCGACAGCGAAGACCACCCGGCGGTGCGCGATGCGCTTGCCACCGCCCACGCCGGCTATCCGGCCCAGTTCGCGCGGTCCGAGCAGCGCCTGGCCACGCTGTTTCGCCGCATCCTGCCGGTCCGGCTGGCGCTGGTCACCGAGTGGGCCGAGGCGCCGCTGATGGAGCAGGCCGCCCTGCTGCAGCCCATCACCGACCTGGTGCTGAAGTTCACGCAGATGGGCGTGCCGGCGCAGCTCGAGGCGGCGCTCGAGACCACCAGGGGATCGCCAGGCATGTTCGGCAGGCTGTTTCGGCGGCCGACCTCGCCGGCCGAGTACCGGCCGCTGCTGACCTCGTCCCGCGCGCAACTGGTGCAGCTATTGGCCGACAGCGAGGGCGCCATGCGCGAGCTGGAAGCGTCGGCCCACGAGTTGGGCCTGCACCTGCTGGCGCTGGCCGTCGTGTCGACGCTGGTCGAAGATGCGCCGGATGCGGTCCTGGTGGATGCGCTGGTGCAGCGCCGCACGCTGATCCAGCAGGCGGTGCGCCAGGCGGAGCTGTCGGTGCTGCAGATGCAGCAGGTGCGCCAGCAGGCCGCCGACCTGATCGGCCAGATATCTTCTTTTCTTACCGTTACCTTGCCCGCGCTCGGGATGGCGCAGGCGCAGGGGACAGGTGAGCGCGGCCGCTCCTGACACCAGCGTAAACACTGCGGTCCCTCCGTCAATACGCCTGTTCGTGGATGGCGTATTTGCTCATCAATAAGCTTTTCGACAGCGCGGCTTCTGCGTAATATGTGCCTCGGCGACAACAGCAGGCCGGCGCAGTCGATGTATTGACGTCAACTTGCCGCTGCAACACATCGAACTTTTCGAAGTCCCTGTCAAGCAAAGGCAAAGATGACTGCACCAACCACTGGCTCTCCACCGCGCGGCTTGAACCGCATCCTGAACTTCATCGAGGTGGCCGGCAACAGGCTGCCCGATCCGGCGATCCTGTTCGCCCTGCTGCTGGCCGTGGTCTGGGCCACGTCCTGGGCGATGTCCGGCCTGGTCTTCGACGATATCGATCCGCGCACCGGCCAGGCCCTCGAGATCCGCAACCTGCTGGCGCCGACCGCGCTGACCGATTTCATGGCGAAGATGGTCAATACCTTCGTCACCTTCCCTCCGCTGGGCGTCGTGCTGGTGGCGATGCTGGGACTGGGCGTGGCCGAATACACGGGCTTCATCAACGCCGGGCTGCGCAAGATCCTGGCGGTGACGCCGATGTTCCTGCTGACCCCGGTGTTGATCGGCGTCGGCATCCTGAGCCATATCGCTGTCGATGCCGGCTATGTGCTGGTCATCCCGCTAGGCGCCGTCATCTTCTATGCGGCCGGGCGCCATCCGCTGGCCGGCATCGCGGCCGCCTTCGCCGGCGTCTCGGGCGGTTTTTCGTGCACCTTCTTCGTACCTTCCAGCCTGGACCCGCTGCTGGCCGGCCTGACCCAGGTCGCCGCCCGGCTGTCGTCCGATCCGGCCGCCGCCTCGATCGTGATCAACCCGCTCAACAACTACTATTTCACGACCGCGTCGACTTTCCTGGTGATCCTGGTCGGCTGGTTCCTGACCGACAAGGTCATCGAGCCGCGGCTGAAGAAATCACCGGTCGACGGCGACCCTGCCGGCCTGCCCAAGATGGAGCCGCTGCAGCCGAACGAGATCAAGGGCCTGCGCTGGGCCGGCATCGCGATGCTTCTCAGCCTGGCTTTGCTGATCCTGTCGTTCATGCCCGAAGGTTCGGCCTGGCGCGCGCCGGACACGCGCGAGCTGACCCATTCGTCGGCGCCGCTGATGCAGTCGATCGTCGCGCTGATTTTCATCTTCTTCCTGATTCCCGGCGTGGTCTACGGCTATGTCGCCGGCACCGCGAAGAACCACCGCGACATCGTCAAGGGCATGAGCCATGCCATGAGCGGCATGGGTTACTACATCGTCATGGCCTTCTTCTGCGCGCAGTTCATCTATGCCTTCGGGCAATCGAACCTGGGCGCCCTGATCGCGCTCAAAGGTGCGCTGTGGCTCAGGGAGATGGCGTTCCCGCTGGGCGTCACGATGGCCGGCATCGTGATCCTGTCGGCCACGGTCAACCTGTTCATCGGCTCGGCGTCCGCCAAATGGGCCCTGATCGCGGCGGTGATGGTGCCGATGCTGATGGAACTCGGCGTCTCGCCGGACATGACGCAGGCGGCCTACCGGGTGGGCGACTCCTCGACCAATATCATCACGCCCCTGCTGCCGTACTTCCCCCTGATCATCGTCTTTTGCCGCAAATACGTGCAGTCGACGGGCATCGGGACCCTTATCGCGCTGATGCTGCCCTATTCGCTCAGCCTGATCGTGCTGTGGACCTTGTTCCTGCTCGGCTTCTGGGCACTGGGGCTGCCGCTGGGCATCGGCTCCACGTACACCTATCCGGCAGTACCTTGACATGGCGAAACGGGGAAACGCTTAAGTTTTCGTGATGCCGCCCGATATCCTTATTGTCATCAACCAATGAGGAAGCGGCCATGAGCATGAGTATCGCGGGCGTGTCGCCGCAGGGGGCGGCGCTCCCTGTCACCAGGGTGAAGCCGGCAAGCGCCGATGTGCGCGAAGAAGCGGCTGCCCCGGCCCAGGATAAAGTCACCCTGGGCGGCAAGCCGCAGCCGTCTCAGCCGCTGACGTATGGCGGCCCCGGCAGCCCCGGCAGCAGCAAGATCACGCAGTCCGACCTTGCAAGCATGATCGAAGAGTCCGAGCGCAAGGCGCAAGCGGTCATCGATTTGATCCGGCCACTGGTCGAGCAGCAGGGTCTCAATCTTGCCAAGGTGGCGGCCGGAGAGCAGCGATTGAGCGCCGATCCGGCCTCCATCGAGGCCGCGAAGGCGGCCATCGCGGATGGCGGCGAATACAGTGTGGAAAAAACCGCCGAACGCATCCTGGGCTTTGCCAGGGCGATGATCGGCGCCGATCCGTCCAGGATGGAGTCGATTCGCGCCGCGGTCGAAAAAGGCTTCCAGGAAGCGCAAGACATGCTCGGCGGGAGCCTGCCGGACATCAGCCTGAAGACCCGGGACGCGGTCAAGGCCGAGTTCGATCGATGGGAAAAGGACGGCATGCCGGCGGACTGACGTGTCAGGTACGCGTGTACTGGGTGCGTTTTGCCGCTGCTGGCGATCTGAATGGCAAGGGCTTGCCGCACTGGCCTGCATTTCGTGGCGCGGCCGGGCAGGTGCAGCGCCTGGACGATCCGATTAGCCCGGCCCGGTGCCGGCGCTCGACCTGCTGCAAGTCTTCGATGATGTGTATTCGACGCTTCGGGGGAAGCCGTTTGGAGAGTAGGCACCGCAGATGGCTGTTAAACTCTGCAATCGACGCTCGGCGTTCATTTGCAGGGGACCACAAAATTCTGCGTTTTTTATTCACGGCGGCCATCGCCAGGCCAAGGCTGGTAATCGCTGTTGCCTTATCAGTGCTGGTAGCGTTGGCCGGTATGCTGACCTACACCGGCTTCCTGGTCATCGGCGTATTGGCCGATTATCTTGGCACGGGCCGGTTCGTGGCCGGGCTGCTTCTTGGCGGTCTGTTTGCGAGATTCCCCTGGATACGCGAAGGCAAGCTGCGCATTATTGGCTTGTTGCCCAAACCGGTCCGTCGACCACTGATCGCGGGCATTCTTGCACTGTGCTCGTTGCACTTCGTATGGCGAGGCGACTACGTGTCCGTACTGTTCACAGGGTTCGCCATGGCTTTTCTTCTTGCATACCCCTGGATGAGGCGCGCTATCGTCGATCGGATGTCAGCGTCCGCGTTCAACTTCGCTGGTGGCCGACATCCTCGTCAGCACGACGATGACTCGGTGATCGAGGGCGAATTCAGGGAAAAGAAATGAATGCGCCGGACAAGTAAGGTGTAGTGAGCGGCCTCGCGCGGGTCGGCAGGTATGTGGAGCCGACCCGTCCCCTTTTTTGCAGGCTTCTAACGTTCGGTGGTTTTCTCGTGGGTCATTTTCTTTTAGTTGCGATCCGGTTCGTTCGACGTCAGCTGTTTTTATTCGCTTTTATTGTGCTCATTATCTTCTCCGGCAAATCACTCCGGAGCGAGTGGGTGGATGTTCAAAGCGTTATCAACGATTTACCGGCGTTGCGAATCGCTCGAGCGGAAGTGAGCAATCATCAGGCCGCACTGGCGCACGACACGGCCCGGCGGGTCGAGCGCCTGTCCAGGGCGACCGTTCAGCAGCTCGATGTGGAGATTCGTGCTCTCGACACCGAAATCACCCGTCTGCAACGCGAACAGAATCATGTGTCCCTGCCGTCTGGCGCCTTGAAAAGCGCTGACTGGATAGTGGAAGAGCTGCGGCAGAAAGCTGTACGTGGAGTCGACATCGAACTGCGACGCCAGGCGAGGGATCATCTGAGTGCATTGCGCGCGCACGCCGTCGTACTGGGTAACCGACAGGCTGCGCGTGAAAAGCTCGAGAAACTCCGTCTGGCGCATGTGCGAATCCATGAAGATCTCGGAAGCACACAGCGGCAACTGGCCGACATCGAAGCGGCTGCGGGTTTGCTGGTGAAGATCCCCTTCACAAAATGGCACCAGCAGGCAGAAAAGCTGAAAGAGGATGTAAAGGTCGGCAAAGCCGCGAATAGCCGGGCGTACAAGGATTATCTCGCGCAGAAGGCAATCCTGGACAAGCTATCGCTTCCCGGCGCGATGAACCGGTTCCAGGTGATCGAGCGGCAGCTTGAAGAAGCCGTCTCTCCGCTGCATGACCGGGTTCTCGAGGCCGAGCGCCTGGCGGAGCAGAACCATCTCTTCCAGGCGTATCAGGCGGTGCGTCCAGTACTGCCGCTTGCCCTGGCTGTGATGATCGGCTGGTGGCTGGTTCCGGTAGCCATCCGTACATTCTTCTATTTCGTGCTGGCGCCGCAAGCGGCGCGCAGGCCTCCGATCGTGATTTGTCCGCAGGAAGGCAGTGCGGCTACGTTAGCGCCTTCGAACCAGCGCCTGGCGCGTGAAGGCTCGGCGATCTCCGCGGTGTCGCAGACGCTAACGTTAGCGCCTGATCATGAAATGCTGATCCGTCCGGAATACTGCCAAAGCCAGGGCGCCGGCGTGAACACCACGAGAAGTTGCTATTCGACTGGCGCCACTGGATCACAAGCTTCGCTGCGCATCTATGGATGTTGAAGCGACTCCGTACTACACAAGCCGCCGATATCGTCGTGTCGTCCACCGTCGACGCACTGGATGAAGTTGCCCTTGTGGAGATCGCTCCCGGCGAGGCCGTCATGCTCCAGCCCAGAGGGCTTGTCGGGATCATCCACAAGGCCGGCCAGCGTCCGAACATTCGCAGCCACTGGCGCGTGGGTACCCTCCATGCATGGCTAACGCTCCAGTTGCGCTACCTCGCATTCGAAGGACCAGTGACGCTCATCGTCAAGGGCTGTCGTGGCGTAAGGCTGGAGAGCGCGTCGAATGGTCGGACGATCAGCCAGGATGCGACCCTGGGTTTCAGCACCAATGCCATGTACGCCACTGTCCGTGCCGATCCGTTCATTCCTTACCTGAGAGGCAGGCAGTCGCTGTTCCACGATAAGTTCAATGGACAGGATGCTTATTACCTGTACGAGGAGGTGCCGCGCAATGCACGCCCGGATGGGCAAAGGCGTAATCCGCTGGAGGTGCTGGTCGATGCGAGCCTGAAGGCTTTCGGCATCTAGATAGACTGGACCCAACAGCGATCGGGCCGAAAAACAAAAACGCCAACCGGTGACGGTTGGCGTTTCGTGGACGATGTTCTTGGTGGCCCGGGGCGGAATCGAACCACTGGCACAAGGATGTTCAATCCTTTGCCTTTTTTTCAGGATCGTGGCCCCAGTTCATCAGTGAATAGCGCCAATCGCTCGATGCCGGATCGCTCTTGGTAGGCCCCTGTGCCAGGTGTCGGTGGATGTACCCGACCACTTTGCGCATGTGCGCGATGTCTGCCGCAGTCAAGTCCTGGGCGTGCCGGTGCAACAGTTCGACGATGCGGCGTCCGGACTGGTGCCCGGTCGATTCGGCATTGCCGTGCTTCTGGCCGACACGTCGGGAATCGTCGGTGTCGAGCCACTTCTCCAGTTGGGCTGGCGTCATGTTCACCGCCTGCTTGAACTCTGCGACCGTCTGGCGCCTGGTTGCGTCCTCATCACCGTTGCCTGCTTGTTTCGACATGCTTACTCCAGTGGATATCAAGTTTGGCAGGGGCTACCGCCATGGCCTGCGCGTTCGATGCTCGGCAGGCCTTACCTGATTTTTAAAGTACCACGAACTCTGTTTTTCCCGGCGCACCAGAAATCACTCAATGCACGTGTCGACGCAGAAAACAAAAACGCCACCCGAAGGTGGCGTTTTTGTTTGCACTACTTTCGCAATGCTGAATTCTTGGTGGCCCGGGGCGGAATCGAACCACCGACACAAGGATTTTCAATCCTCTGCTCTACCAACTGAGCTACCAGGCCAAGAGCCCGCAATTATAGCAGCGTTTGCGCAGGATAAACAATCCCGCCGCGCCGATGCCTACCCCTTGGCCGAGATCCGCTGCGCGTGGTCCCGTTCCAGCGCCAGGCGCGACTCGCGCCGGCCCTTGGCTTCCTCGAAACGGCGCAACTCGTCTGGCGTCGACGGTTCCAGCGGCGGGATCGCCGCCGGCTTCTTGTCGTCGCCCACCGCCACCATCGTGAAGAAGCAGCTGTTCACGTGGCGCACCACCTTGCTGCGGATGTCCTCGGCGATCACCTTGATCCCGATTTCCATCGAGCTGCGGCCGGTGTAGTTCACCGCCGCCAGGAAGGTCACCAGCTCGCCCACGTGGATCGGCTGGCGGAAGGTCACCTGGTCGACGCTCATCGTCACCACATAGCGGCCGGCATAGCGGCTGGCGCAGGCGTAGGCGACCTGGTCGAGCAGTTTCAGGATGGTGCCGCCGTGCACGTTGCCGGAAAAATTGGCGGTGTCGGGCGTCATCAGCACCGTCATGCTGAGCTGGTGGGAGGGCAGGTTCATGGTCGTGTCATTACAGGAAGGTGTCGGTGCTTGATGTTGCCTTAGAAACTGCTGCGGGGCAAGTTCGACCGTTGGCGGCATGCCGGATGCAAGCGCATCAAAACACGCATATCAAAATGCAAATAAAATCGTAGGCATCGAAAAACGAAACGTATAGGCTCGGCACATGAACAGCGAATTTTTCCACCAGGGCGGGTCGGTGCAGTGGCACCTCGGTCCCGTCATCGACGCCTTGCGCACCTCGCGCGAATCCACTCACAATATCCGGCACCAGGGCAGGGTGCGCGAGCTGCCGTCGCGCGAGGTCGTGCGCCAGATCGTGGACGGCGTCTCCGCCGCCCTGTTCCCGACGCATTACGGTCGTCCCGACCTGAATGCCGAGAGTATCGACTACTTTGTCGCCGACACCCTCAATGTCGCGCTCGACCGCCTGGCCGAGCAGGTACGGCGCGCGCTGCGCTTTTCGCCTGATTTTTCCGCCGACGACGACCAGACCGAAGATGCCGAGCTGGCCGAGCGCGCCCGCGCTATCACGCGCGAGTTCGCGGCCAGCCTGCCCGCCATCCGCGCGCTGCTGGTGTCCGACGTGCAGGCCGCGCTGGCGGGCGACCCGGCCGCAACTTCGGTGGCCGAGATCATGCTGTGCTATCCCGGCACCATCGCCATCCTCTACCACCGCATCGCGCACTGCCTCCACCGCCTGAACGTGCCGTTCCTGGCGCGGGTCGCGGCCGACATCGGCCACTCGCTCACCGGGATCGACATCCATCCCGGCGCCCAGATCGGCGGCAGCTTCTTCATCGACCACGGCACCGGTGTCGTGATCGGCGAAACCGCGATCCTGGGCGAGCGCGTGCGCCTGTACCAGGCCGTGACCCTGGGCGCCAAGCGCTTCCCGGTCGACGACAGCGGGGCCCTGGTCAAGGGCACGCCGCGCCATCCGATCGTCGAGGACGACGTCGTCATCTACGCCGGCGCCACCATCCTGGGCCGCATCACCATCGGCGCCGGCTCGACCATCGGCGGCAATGTCTGGCTGACCCAGAGCGTCCCGCCGGGCAGCAATGTGTCTCAGGCGCAGATGCGTAATACCTGAGCCGGCAGCTGGATCGCATGTTTCATGAACATGCGCGAAGACTTTAAACGGCCAACGAATATCGATGAGTGAAACGATTCGTTGGGTTCAGCGCGCATGCGCCGTACGCTGTGGCGATCGTCATCCAGATCGGAATTCCCATGAGCGTCATCCTGCTGGGCGGTAGCCCGTCGTCGCAATCGTCCTGCAGCCGCCTGCTGCTGCACGTCGGAGAAAAACTCGCCGTCCACGGCTGGCGCACGACGCGCCTCGAGGTGCGCGAGCTGCCCGGGCCGGATCTGCTGCGCATGGATGCGAATGCCCCCGGCTTGGCGCGCGCGCTGGCGCTGGTGGCCGAGGCCGACGCGCTGGTGGTGGCCACGCCGATCTACAAGGCGGCCTACACCGGCATGCTCAAGCTGTTCCTCGACCTGCTGCCGCAGGACGGCCTGCACGGCAAGGTGGTGCTGCCGCTGGCGACCGGCGGCAGCCAGTCGCACCTGCTGGCGCTCGACTATGCGCTGCGTCCGGTGCTGGCTTCGATGTCGGCGCATGCCATCCTGTCGAGCATCTATGCGACGTCCGAGCAGATCGCCTGGGACAGCGAGCGCGGCACGCGCCTGGCGGCGCCGATTGCCGGGCGCGTCGCCGAAGACATCAGGCAGCTGGATGCCGAGCTCCAGGCGCGCATGCAGGCCGCCGCTGCCGCCTGACACATCCGGCATCGCGCTTTGCTATGATGGCGCGATGACTATCCTGCTGGTTCCGGGCTATATGCTCGATGCGACGCTGTGGGACGACGTGCGCGAGCGGCTGGCCCCCTTCGGGCCGCTGGCGCATGCCGACCTGCGTCACGACTCCACCATCGAAGACCTGGCGCGCCGCGCGCTGGCGGAGGCGCCGCCGTCCTTCATCCTCGTCGGTTTTTCGATGGGCGGTTATGTGGCGCGCGAGATGCTGCGCCAGGCGCCCGGGCGTGTGCGCGCGCTGGTGCTGATCGCCACCTCGACCCGTCCCGATTCCGACGCCGTCCGGCTGCGCAAGCGCACGGTGGTCAAGGCGAGTCCGTCGGTGTCATTCGCGGGCCTGAGCCGCACGGCGATCGCCAGCTCGCTGCATCCGCGCGAGCGCGACAACGAGGCGCTGATCGAGCGCGTGCGCATGATGGGCGTGCGCCTGGGCGGCGAGGCTTTCCGCAACCAGTCGATGGTCGAGCGGCCGGGCGACCTGCACCTGCTGGGTGAAATCCGTTGTCCGACGCTGGTGATCGCAGCGGGGCACGACGGCTTGCGCAGCCTCGACGAAGTGCGCGAGATGCATGCCGCGATCGCGGGGGCGCAGTTTGCCTTGATCGAGGACAGCGGGCACATGATCCCGCTCGAAGCGCCGGAGACGCTGTGCGATGTGCTCGTGCCGTGGCTTGAAGCGCTGACAAGCCGGTAGGGTTGGCGGCTATGCCGCCGACGCGGTGATCGTTATCGGCTTCGTATTCGCGCCGGATGATCTTGCCGTCAACTATCGCCGCGTCGGCGGCGTAGCCGCCAACCCTACCTGTGATGCCGGTGCGAAGCGCGTGCACCAGCCATCCAGGCCGCGGATCGCTTCTTCCTTGAGCTTGGCCTCGATCTCGATATACGGCGCGGCGAGGTAGGACGAGGGCATGGTCGCGATCAGGTCTGAATGCTGGCGGTCGTCGAAGCCTTCGCGGCCGTTCGAGATGTGCACCAGCTGGTGGGCCGGGTCGGGCCAGGTGGCGCGCGCCCTGGCCACCATCTCGGCCACGCTCGGGTGCTCATAGCTGTCCAGTTTTTCGTGCACGATGTGGTGGTGGGCGTCGAACACCATCGGCACGCCGGCGCGCACGCAGATCGCATGGATCTCGTCGGCGCTATAGGCGTATTCGTCGTTTTCCAGGCCGATGCGGCAGCGGATCGCCTCCGGCAATGCGGCGATGCGTGCGACCAGCTGGTCTTCGCGGTCGGCCTTGCCGCCATGGATTTCCAGCAGGGCCCAGGGCGAGCGCGGCTGGTCCAGCAAGTCCATGATGTCGGCATGCATTTGAAGGATCTTGACGCTGTTGGCGACCACGTCTTCCGAGTCGGAACTGAGCACGACGAACTGGTCGGGATGCATCACCAGGCGGATGCCGCGCTCGATCGCGCGCCGCCCCGAGCGGCCCAGGGTTTCCTTGAACTGCTGCAGGATGTCCAGCCCGAATGACGTGTCGGAAAACGGAAAGATCGAGGACGGCATGCGGTACAGGGCGATGCCTTCGCGCTCGCAGTAGCGCAGGGCATTGTCCAGGGTCTGGATATTGTCGCGATAAATGTCTTCCAGTAAGCGGCGCTGGCCATCCTCGGCATGCTCGAGCAGGCGCTTGCGCGTGAGCGCGCGGTAGCGCACGTCCTTCGAGACGGTGATGCAGACGAGGCCGAGCCGTGGTGGGGACTGGTGCATGGGTCTGTGCCGGCGCAGCGCGGCGCGGACGGATGTTGATGATGGGAGGCAGTCTATCCCAAGCAGCTTTTGCGGGAGGCACGACACGGTACGCAAGACGGGACGAAGGCGGGGCAGGCCTCGCCGATGCCGTTCAGCGTTCTTGTGGGGTGGGCGGGTCTTCCGCCCACGCGGTCAACCGGGGAATGCTTCTTGCGGGTGTGGCCGTTTGGATCAACGTGGGGCGCCGAATACCTGGGTCCAGTAGATGATGCCCGATTGGCGCTCCGGCGTGACGCCATAGGCGGCGCCCATCTCGGTGAAGCCCCGGTTCATGATGTTGGCGCAGTGTCCCGGGCTGTCGAGCCAGCCTTCCACCGCCTCGCGCGGTGAGCGCTGGCCGAAGGCAATGTTTTCGCCCACCCGGCGCCAGCCGTAGCCGGCGCGCGCGGCGCGGTCGGCGGCTTCGCTGCCATCCCTGGCGCGGTGGCTGAAGTAGCGGCGCGTGGCCATGTCGCGGCTATGGGCCAATGCGGCGTCGCCCAGTGCGGGGTTCCAGGCCAGGGGCGGCGCCGGCGGGAAAGACTGGTCGCCGCAGGAGCGGGCGCTGGCGCGCGCCTCGTTGACTTCAAGCAGGATTTCGCGGCCGGCATCGCGCCAGTCGGGATAGGTGCTCGAGGGCAGCGGCGGGGAGGGGCGCGCCAGCACCACCGTCCAGGTGTTGCCCTCGCGGTAACTGCCGATTGCGGAGAACGCATCGCTCAGAAATACCTTGCAATATTGTTGCGTTAGGACGGTCAGGGCGGCCCGGGCATCTTCCGGGCCGGTGACGTAGACGGCCTGTGCCTGCTCGGCAGGGTAGCCGGCGCGCTCCAGTGCGGATTCGATGAATGTGCCGGCGCCGATGCGCAGTCGGGCCAGTGCCGCTTGCGGGGTGAGCGCGGCAGTGGGCACGGCTGGGCGGCCGTCGCAGGCGCCAGGCGCGGCGCGGTAGGCATTGACCAGTGCCGCCAGCGCGTCGGTGTCGTCGACAGGCGCGGGCAGTGCAGCGGCATGCGGCGCCAGCAGGCTGGCGGCGATCGCGGCGGCGCCGGCATACAATCTTGGCAAGGTATGCATTCTTTCAGAAGCAACAACGCCAACGGAAGGTTGGCGCGGGTGTGGAATCGTGCTGTTCTGAAGATGGGGACGGTAGCGGGGATTTCCAGTGTGCTGGCGCCCGCACGGCCGCGAAAGCAATGCCGTCGCCTGCCTTTATCTCTGCCCTTGACGGGACAGGTTCTTACTGCGCCGGCTGTTGCAATTGGGTCTGGGGCGTGCGCACCAGCCTGGAGACGTCGAGGCCCTGGGACGACAGACGCGCGAGGAGGGCGTCGTAGGCGGCCGGCTCGACCTGCGGCGTGCGCGACAGGATCCACAGGTACTCGCGCTTGGGCTCGCTCACGGCGGACAGCTGGTATTTGTCGTCGAGGTCGATGACCCAGTAGTCGCCCCATACCATCGGGATGAAGGACAGGATGGCCGGTGCGAAGCGCACCTTGAGCCTGGGTGAGCTGGCGCCGCCGAGCTGGCGCGCCACGCCCTCGGCCACGTCGGACGTGCCGTCGGCAGTACGGCAGCGGTTGACCACCTGCACCCGTCCATCCTCGCCCAGGTTGTAGGTGGCGGTGGTATCACCAACACATTTCTTTTGGAAATCGTTCGGGATTTTTGCGATCTCGTACCAGATGCCCATATAGCGCGGCACCACGAGCGTTTCGATCGGCTGCAGTGGCCGGGCATTAGCCGCTGCCAGTGCCGGAGCGGCGCACAGGCCGGACAGGACCAGGGCGGCGCACGCCGTGAAGAACGAAGGCTTGGCGATCATCGGAACCTCTTGTGGATGGCAGGGCTCCTAGCATAAATGACAACGGGATCGCTGTGTCGCCTGATTTGCATGCGGCCTGCATGGCGGCCAGGCGCCTGCCCGCCAACCGGCGGTGCCTGTCAAAGCGCCGACAGGGCCGGTCCTTCGGGCTTTCCGAGCCAGGTCGTCGCGAACTGCTTTTGCACGGCCGCCAGGGCGGCTTCGTCACCCCGCTTGCGGTACACCTCTATCAGGCCCCGCAAGGCCCAGCCATTGCTGGAAGTGCGAGCCAGCGAATCGCGGAAGACTTTTTCCGCCGCGTCGCCCTGTCCGCTGCGCAAGAGCGCCACGCCAAGCGACTGGCGCACCGGGTAGTACCAGTAGGGCGGTTCCATGTAGGGCAGCGCATCCTGCACCGCGATCGCCTTGCGGTAGGCGCCGATGGCGCGCGGAAGGTCGCCCCGCGCGTCGGCGATGCGGGCCTGGGCCACCGAGCGGGCGGTCTGGACGATCTCGCGGCCCGGGATATTCCAGTCGTTCACCGCCTTGAAGTCGCCGTCCTTCTCGATCTTGTCGAGCGCGGCGACCTCGCGCGCGGCCGCATCGAAGTCGCCCTTGCGCGCATGGCCGACGGCGCGCGTGTAATGCCACATCGCCTGCACGAGGACGTAGTCGGGGCCGGGATCGGGCAGGGCGAGCAGGGTGTCGGCATCGCTGAACTGGACATGCGCGAAATAGGGCGCCGACTTGACCGGCTGCAGCGCGCCGATGGCGGACAGGAGGTCGGGCGTGATGACCTTGTCGAGCTTGCCCGCCGCCTCGAGCGCCGTACGGCCGTCGCCGCCCATCAGGGCCGACACCATGACGAAGTGGATATTGTGCGGGTAATAGGCGCCCCGGTAGACGGGATCGCTGGCCGCGCCGGCGAAGTAGCGCTCGTCGGTGGCGACGGCCAGGACGTTCGAGCGCAGCGCTTCGCGGTACATGCCCAGCCGGTAATAGATGTGCGAAGGCATGTGCACGATGTGGCCGGCGCCGGGGATCTGCTGCGCCAGCACGCGCGCCGCGGGCAGCGCCTTCTCGGGCCGGGTCGAGGCTTCCATCGCGTGGATATAGTAGTGGGCGGCCCCGGCATGGGTCGGATTGCGCGCCAGCACTTTCTCGAGTGCGGCGACCAGCTCGGCGGTGCGGTTCTTGGGCTGGGCGCCGCCGGCCGCCCAGTAGTCCCAGGGCGACAGGTCCATCAGCGCCTCGGCGTACAGCACCTGGATGGTGTCGTGGCCGGGGAAGTCGCGCGCGGCCTCGGCCATGGCATCGGCATAGGCCTTGTCGAGCGCGGCCCGGTCGGCGCCGGGATCGGCGCTGTAGCGGCGCGCCACGGCCCGGATCACGGCCTGTTCTTCGGGCCGGGTGCGCGGCGCCAGGCGGCTGGCCTCGGCCGCGGCGGCCACCGCCGGCGCGACGGCGTCGGGGAACATGGGGGCGTTGATGTTCGGCCCCAGCACCAGCGCCTCGCCCCAGTAGCACATGGCGCAACCCGGGTCGATGTCTTGTGCGGCGCGGAAGGCGCGCGCCGCCTCGGCGTGGTTGAAGGCGAAGGTGAGGCGCAGACCCTGGTCGAAATAGGCCTGGGCGCGCTTGCTGGCGGTGGTGACCGGCACGTGCAGCTTGCCGAGATTGTCGTACAGGGGCGGCGGGGCGGCCTTTCCCGGCCTGGCGCCGGCCTTGTCTCCCGGGCCGGCCGGCGCCTGCTGGCCGGGCGCGAAGGGACGGGTTTCGGGCTGGGTCTGGTTCTGGGCCTGGGCCTGCACCAGGTGCGCCAGCAGCGGCGGCGCGCCGGCGCGCGTCGGGGCGCAGGTGGCGCCGGAGGTGCTTGCGAACAGTGGATCGAAGCCGGTATCGGCCGTACCGCGCTCCGGCCAGAGCGACGGCATGGCGGCAAGCGCCACGGCGCCGATGACGGCAATGGCAAGGATGAGCAACGCGGCAATGGCAGCAATGCCACGCGAAATTAAACGGCGTATCATTGACTTGCTCCTCACGGGGGCAACGCAGCATGCGCTGCCTGCTTTGTCGTTGGAGTTTAGTCGGCCAACCGAATTCCCGCTACTGGATTGAGCAAGCACAAGGTGCAGTGGCGAACCGGAAGGCGGCGTGCCCAGTCATATTGAAAACGTCTCTGCTTCAGGAGGTTCGATCATGACCCATCCAGCCCAACCCACCTCGTCGTCACCGGCCAGCCCCGGTGCTCCTGGTCCCGATCTCGCCGCGATCAAGCAGCGCCAGCAGGCCACCTGGGCCAGCGGCGACTTCGCCGTCGTCGGCGTCACCCTGCAGATCGTCGGCGAACTGCTCGCCGAGGCCGCCGACGTGCGCGCGGGCGAGCGCGTCATCGACATCGCCGCCGGCAACGGCAACGCCACGCTGGCCGCGGCACGCCGCTTCGCCCGCGTCACGTCCACCGACTACGTGCCCGCGCTGCTGGATAAAGGCCGGGCGCGCGCTGCCGCCGAGGGGCTGGCGATCGACTTCCGCGAAGCCGATGCCGAGGCGCTGCCCTTCCCGGACGGCAGCTTCGACGTGGCCCTGTCCACCTTCGGGGTCATGTTCGCGCCCGACCAGGCGCGCGCCGCGGCCGAGATGCGACGCGTGGTGCGGCCCGGCGGCCGCATCGGCATGGCGAACTGGACGACAGAGGGATTCATCGGCCAGCTGTTCAAGACGGTCGGCAAGCACATGCCGCCGCCGGCCGGGCTGGCGTCGCCGCTATTGTGGGGAAACGAAGACCATGTGCGCCAGCTGTTCGGCGCCGACGCGCGGCAGGCGCGCATCACGCGCAAGATGTTCAACTTCCGCTACGCGTCGCCCTCGCATTGGGTGCACGTATTCCGAGATTACTACGGGCCGCTCAACCGGTCCTTCGCGGCCCTGCCGCCGCCGGCGGCCGATGCGCTCGAACGAGACCTGCTGGCCCTGATCGACCGATTCAATACGGCCGGGCCCGATTCGATGGTGGCGCCAGCCGAATATCTCGAGATCGTGATGACCCGCGAGGCAGCAGGGGCGCTGCACTAAGAACCTGTTACAGGTCTGTCCGGCAGGCGAGGGGCGCGCCTGCCGTGCTTGGCCAGGCGCAGCGGTGAGGCGCGGGGTTTTTAGCAGCTAGAGGAAACTTGTTCGTCCTTATGCAGTCATATGCATTATGAGCAAGTTAGTCTCGATCAGCATGGCTGCCGAAGCGCTAGGCGTCTCGACCAGCACCTTACGCCGCTGGGAGGCAAGCGGTCGACTTATTCCGGCGAGAACAGAAGGCGGCCAGCGCCGCTATGACCTGACAGCGCTGCACTCCGGTATCAAGCAAAGTACGCCCGCAATTCGAAAGACTGTCAGCTATGCGCGGGTATCGAGTCACGATCAACGCAGAGATCTGGAGCGGCAAAAGCAGGTGCTTGAATTGTACTGTGCAAGCCAAGGCTGGACATTCGACATCATTGCCGATCTTGGCTCTGGCATGAACTATCGCAAACCGGGATTGNCAGAGATCTGGAGCGGCAAAAGCAGGTGCTTGAATTGTACTGTGCAAGCCAAGGCTGGACATTCGACATCATTGCCGATCTTGGCTCTGGCATGAACTATCGCAAACCGGGATTGAAACGCCTGCTCGAAGGGATTGTCGAAGGAGAGGTAGGGCGCCTGGTCCTGACGCACAAGGACCGGTTGCTTCGCTTCGGCGCAGAACTCGTCTTCGCGCTATGCCAGGCGAAACAGGTCGAGGTGGTCATCATCAACCAGGGCGAGGATACCAGTTTCGAAGAGGAGCTTGCCAGCGATGTGCTCGAAATCATCACTGTGTTCTCAGCCCGGCTGTATGGAAGCCGTAGTCACCGAAACCGTGACGTAGTCGTGGCTGATCTTGCGCAGCCATTTGTCGAATGCCGCGGCCGCGGCGCCTACGTCCTGCTGGTCGATGGTGTTGAGCGGTGCAACTGCGACTTCCGGCGCGCGTTCGGCGGCCCTGGACGTGGCTGGCGTGGATTCGCTCATGGTGGCTTTCTATATGACGAAACTTTTCATCATCGCGGGGGCTGATTCCGTACCGGTGCGCGGCAGCGATCCGGGCAAGCCGAGGGTGGATGCGACCGGCGCCAGCAGTGCTTGCGCGCCATCTTTTTTCAGCGACTGCACCGCGCTTGCGGCTCGCTGTGCGGCTTGTGCAACGGCGCCGAGCTTGCCGGCTGCTCCGTTGATACTGCCTGCCGCCGCATCGGCGCCGGCGTTAGACAGCGCCGCGGTCGGCCACTCGGTTCCCTGGCCAAAATAACTGTCTTCATCCCACGGGTCGCGCGGGTCCTTGCCGTAGCTGACCGTTGCCATCCCCATCGGCAGGCCGGCCACGCTGGCAAATCCGTCGCCATCGAGCATCCCCTGATGGATGCCACCTTCGGCGTCGACAACGGTGTAGTCGCCTTGCCGGATCCCTTGCTTCTTGCCGCCTTCGAGGCTCACGTACTGGTGAACCAGGTCGAGCTGCCCCGGCGCCAGCTGCACGGGCTGCGGCAAGCTCGGCGTGCCTTCGCTCTTGGCGGGTTCGAAGCTGTGATGCGCCGCGTGTTGGACCCATTTGCCGCTGGTGCCATGGACGATCCCCGATGCGTTCCAGCGGCTGAAGCTGGTGCCGCCGTTGATCACTACTTCTTCCTTGGCCGTGATCGTGATCCGGTTGGCGGTATGGGTGATGTTGAGCTTGGCCAGGATGTTGACGCTGTCCTTCAGGGCGGTGATGTCGATGTCGGCGCTGGCCGCCACCAGCTTCATGCCGGCCTTGTAGGCAAACATCCGCACCGCGTCCTTGACGCTGACGAGCAGGCTCTTGCCTGCGCTCAGGCTGGCATGTCCGCCGCTAGACAGGGCGGTGTGCTCCACGCTTATCAGGTGGGTGGAACCCTGCGTGCTGGTTTCGATGCCAGCGGGGCTGGACAAGGTCAAGTGGGGAGCCTTGAATTCCGGGAATTCGCCTTGCTCCGGCGAGCCGCCCTGGCCTCTGATCGCCTCGACCTGCTCGCGCAGCGCGACGACGACCTGGTCCTGGTCGCCGGGCTGGTGCGCCTGCGCCTGCTGCGCCGACTGGGACAGGCTGTCGTGCAATTCCTGCCCCTGCGCCATGCGCGCCAGGGTTTCTTCCATGTCGGTGATGTGGGCGCGGGCGTTGGGCCGTTCTTCGGTGCTGAGCAGCAGGCCTTGCTGCGCGCGGACCGCACCGACGCCGTCGGTGCGCAACTCGAAGCCCTGGCCGCGCGCGCCCTTGCGGCCGGCATTGTCTTCGATGCGGTTGATATGGCCGAGGCTGAGCTGGCTGGCGAGATGGTCGCTCCTCAGCTGGGCCTGGATCTTCCCCTGCGTGTCATCCAGCACCAGATGGTTGCTGCGTCCGCCGGGCGTGTTGCCGCCCTCGGCGGTCAGCTCACGGCTCCTGAGTCCCATCAGCGCCCGCTGTTCGGGCAGCTTCCACGGCGGCATATACTGCTGGTTGTACACGGACCCGGTCACGATCGGATGGTCGGGATTACCGTCCAGCCATTGCACGATCACTTCCGATCCCACCCGCGGATGGCTGGTCAAGCCATTCTGGCCGCCGGCCCAGTTGCTGCTTACCCGTACCCAGCAACTGCCGCTCTCATTTCGATCCCAGTGAAACTTGACCTGGATGCGGCCGTATTGGTCGACGTTCAAACTTCCTTGGCCTTCCGGACCCACGACGGTGGCGGTCTGCAGGGCCAGCAGTCTGGTGTCCACGCTGTCGAAGCCGCGTCCCGGCCGCCAGGGCACGGACTTGTCATGGCAGAGCAGGCGATTCTTGTACTCGGCGACCGTGTCCTTGCCCTGCAGGTAATTGTTGCTCGCGTCGTGATGCACTTCCACGATCAGGAATTCGCTGTTCTCGCCTTGGCTGAAATGGCCGAGCAGCCTGAATGACCTGCCTGCGGCAACGCGACGGTTGTTGCCTCGCGCTTCGACCAGCTTGCCGAGGGCTTCGATTTCTTCCATGCGCAGGCGTGCAAGCTGGTCGGCGCCGGACTGGTGCCTGAAGCCATAGTGCCCCTCGTAGCTGTGCACTTCCAGCTGTGGAATACTGCCTTGCTCGTTGATGGTGACGATGTCCGCGTGTACCGGGCGCGGATTCTTGAAGTCGAAGCCGCTCACCGCCGCTTGGCCGGACGCCCACCGGCGCGCTGGACTCCAGTCGCCGATCGCGTCGTCCTCGATCGCGCCGTCGGCGCGGTGGAAGCGGATGCCGGGCCCTGGCCCGTCGATCGGCGCCGCGGCGCGGGTGTCGTCGCAGACCCTGAGCGTATGGCCTTCGTCGCTGTGCTCGTACCAATAGCTGTAGCCTGCCGCCTCCCAGCGCCGGCACAGGTAATTGTGATCGGTCTCGTCCCATTGCGTGGACATCGTGAGCTGCGGCTGCTCGCCAGCGACTTTCCATTCCCACTCGGGCAGGCGGCGGTAGCCGGCAAAGATGGTCTCCGCCTGTTCGCGCAGGGTTTGCGCATGGAACAAGCGGTTGTTCCGGCGCAGGCGGGTGTACGCCAGCCATGGCTTCAGGACGGCTTCATAGAAAGCCACGCCGCCGTCGGTCTTGACCAGCGTGAACGAGGCAACATAACCGGTGAATGGACGCAGGCTCCCGTCAGCCTGCACCAGCGAGACGCACAGCAGCTTGCCGTGCATTGCCTCGAGTTCGATCCCGGCGTCGTCGCTCAGGAGTTCTACCCTGAATTCGAAGTCGCGCGACACGTACTCCGAGCCGACGAAGCGGTTCACCATCAGTTTTGCTTGCGGGCCGTCGTTTCTCGGGAACGACAAACGCAGCAGGCGGGTGAATTGATGAGTTTCCAGCAAGGCTTGCAGGTGGGTCATCGCAGTCGTCCTGAAGTCGGTTGAGTGCGTCTGAACGGGCACCGAACTTCTTGACTGTATTCACTAATTTGCGCTTAGCCGATGACAAAACGCAAGTTCCTGCAAGGTCGCGCCGCTCAGCAGCTACCCAGCTTCCACACCAGCTTGTCCCGGCCTTTTTCGAGCAACTGCACCTCGACCCCATCCTTTGCCGAGCGCGTGATCACGACCGAGCGCCCGAAATAGCCATACTCCGTCTTGAGCGACTCCTTGCCTTCGGTCTGCTTGACCTCGGCCCGGTCGATCTGCAGCCGCAGGTTCTGCAGGATCTGTGCATCCGGCCAGCGTGCCGACAGGGCGACGTGGCGGGTGCGGTCATCTTTATTGGCTTCGGGATAGCGCCGTTCGCAGGCGGCGGCCGTGCCAGTCTGCATCAGCAAGGCCAGGCACAGCAGAAGCCCAGGCGCCAGCCGGGCAGGAACGAAAAACGGGACAGTCATGGAATCTTGTTCGAAGTGGACGACCCGCTCATCGTAACAGCAGCCGCAACTGCTCCACATCGATCGGCTTGGTCAGATGATGATCGAACCCCGCGTCCAGCGCCAGCGTCCGGTCCTTGTCCTGGCCCCAGCCGGTGGCGGCGATGAGCGTCGTGTCCAGGCCGGCGGGCAGGGCGCGCAGGCGGCGCGCGAGTTCATAGCCGTTGTAGTCCGGCAGCCCGATATCGAGCAGGGCCACGTGCGGCGCGAATTCGGCCGCCAGTTCCAGCGCGGCGGTGGCGGTGTGCGCCATGCGCGTCTCGCAGCCGAACAGTTCCAGCGCCAGCGCCATGGTCTCCGCGGTGTCGAGACTGTCGTCCACTACCAGCACCCGCAGCGGCGCGGCCAGCGCCGCCGGCGCCACCGTCTCTTCGCGCGCGGCGCAGCCGGCCACGAGCGGCAGGCGCAGCGTGAATTCGCTGCCCAGCCCCGGCCCGGCGCTGTCGACCAGGATTTCGCCGCCATGCAGGTCGACGATGCCGCGCGCCAGCGCCAGCCCGATGCCCAGGCCGCCGCGGGCGCGGTCGAGCGCCGGCTCGAGCTGGGCGAACAGGTTGAAGACGGCGCCCAGGGCGTCGGCCGGGATGCCGATCCCGTTGTCGCGCACGCGCAGTTCGGCATGGCCGTCCTCGCAGGCGAGTTCGACGTCGATGCGGCCACCGTCCGGCGTGTACTTGGCGGCGTTGGCCAGCAGGTTGATGACGACCTGAGCCAGGCGGGTGGCGTCGCCGTCGACCACCAGCGGCGTGTCCTGGACCGCCAGGCGCAGGGTATGGCGCGCCGCCGCCATGGTCGCGGCCATGTCCTGGACGGCGCTGCGCACCAGCGGGGCCAGGTCGACCGGCGTGCGCCGCAGCTGCATCCGGTTCTGGGTGATGCGCGAGACGTCCATCAGGTCGTCCACCAGCCGCGTCAGGTGGCGCAGTTGGCGGTCGAAGGCCTGCAGCAGGCGCTCGTCGCCGATATTGCCATGCTTGAGCCGGAGCACGTCGAGCGCGCTGCGCATCGGCGCCAGCGGGTTGCGCAACTCGTGCGACAGCGTGGCCAGGAATTCGTCCTTGCGGCGGTCGGCCGCCGTCAGCTGCAGGTTCAGCGCCTGCAACTGCAGGTCGGCCGCGCGGCTCGCCTCGAGCGCTTCCTCGGCCACCTTGCGCGCATCGAGCAGCGCGTGTTCGTAGGCGTGGCGCTGGCTCGACCTGAACACCGCCCAGTGGTCGATCGCCGTGTCGCCATCGCGCCGGCGCACGATATTGACCAGCACCGGGATGCGCCTGGCGTCGGCAGCGAGCAGGTCGAGCTGCACCTCGTAGACCGTGCCCTCGAGCTGCAGTAGCGGTGCGCAGCGGGTGTGATGGAACAGGCGTGCGCCCACCGACATCAGGTCGCAGAAGCGCACTTTGCCGGCCAGGGCGCCGGCCTCCATTCCCAGCCAGGCGTGCAGCGTGCCATTCGCGTGCAGGATCAGGCCATCGGCATCGGTCGCTACCAATCCGCACGCCGCGTGTTCATACAGAGCATCGGCGGCGGGCGGCGGGGCATTCATGATGGACTAGCGCAGCGTCTGCGCGAGGAAGACGTCGATCGCGCGCGAACTGGCCGATGGCGCGCTCATGTGGGGGCAGTGGCCGACATTCTCGATCAGCGCCAGGCTGCTGGAGGGCAGGTGCCGGTGCAGCCACTCGCCCACCGTGCGCGGAGCGATGAGGTCGTCGGTGCATTGCAGGATCAGGGCCGGCACCGTCGACTTCGGCACGTCGTCGCGATGGTCGGAGAGGAAGGTGACGCCGGCGAAGTGGCGGGCGATCTCGGGATCGTTGCGGCAGAAGCTGGTGGTGAGCTCTTCGCGCAGGTCGGGCCGGTTGGGCGCGCCCATGATGGCGGGGGCCAGTTGCTGCGACCAGGCGATGAAATTATCGTCCATGGTGTCGAGCAGCTCGCGGATGTCGCCGCGGCTGAAGCCGCCGACGTAGTCGCCGTCGTTGATGTAGCAGGGCGACGGTCCGATCATGACCTGGGCCGCGAAGCGCTTCGGCGCGGCGATCGTGGCCAGCATCCCGATCATCGCGCTCACCGAGTGGCCCACAAAAATCACCGGGCCGGTCGCGCATTCGTCGATGATCTCGAGCAGGTCCTCGGCATGGGCGTGCAGCGAGGCGTAGCGGGTGCGGTCGTAGGCGGCCAGGGTCGAGCCGCCGCTGCCGACCAGGTCGTAAATGATGGTGCGGAAACGGCCCTGGAAGGCGGGCGTCAGGAAGCGCCACATGGTCTGGTCGCAACCGAAACCGTGGGCGAACACCATCGTCGCCGCTCCCTCGCCGGCCACATGCACGTTGTTGCGAATCAGGACAGACATGGACGGGTTTTAATAATTATTGTGCTGCAATGCATTAAAAATAACACCGATTAGCGGCAAAGTCAGCAATATCAGCATGCCCGCGGCATGGAATGTGGTTCAATTGCGATCGTCTTCGTCACCAGAGCGGGTCAATTGCGGTATGACCTTGACCAGCAGGATGCGCGGCCCGTTCATCTTCTTGACCACCACGTCGAATTGCGGGAAGGCGATGCGCTGGCCCTGCTTGGGAATGTCGCCCAGTTTTTCCATCAGCAGGCCGCCGACCGACTCCACGTCTTCCAGTCCCATCTGCTCGTTGTCGATGTCGATCCCCAGCAGGCGCTCGAGCGAGAAGATCGGCAGGCTGGCCTTGCCGATATACGTGCCGTCGGCCTGCTTGAGCCAGTCGTTCTCGTTCATCCGGAACTCGTCGCGGATCTCGCCCACCATCGCCCCCAGCAGGTTGTCCAGGGTGACGAAGCCGACCGGGCGCTTGCCCTTCTCGCCGATCAGGGCGAAGTGCGGCGCGCCGCCGCGGAAGCGCCGGAAGATGTCCTGGGCCGGGGTGCGCGCCGAGATCGATTCGACCGGGCGCAGGAATTGCGTCAGGTCGGTCACCGGGCGGCCCGCCTGCTGCGCGAAATACAGGTCCTTCAGGTGGATGACGCCCAGCACCTCTTCGCCTTCGGCGTCGAAATACGGGTAGCGCGAAAAGCGGTTGCGGCGCACGGTTTCCAGGTTCTGTTCCAGCGAGCGGCTGGCGTACAGGGCGCTGACCTCGTTGATCGGTCGCATCAGCTCGGACACCTGCAGCGTGCCGAAATCGAGCGAGTGCGCCAGGATATTGCGGGCGTCGTGGGTGATCTGTTCGCCCGGCGTGGTGGTGTTGGTATTGGTGCGCAGGATGAGCTTGAGCTCGTCGAGAGAGTAATGGGTGTCGTGGCCGCCGGCGCCGGCCAGGCCGGCCATGCGCAGCACGCCGTTGGCGCTGGCATTCAACACATAGATTGCCGGGTACATCGCCCAGTAGAAGGCGTACAGCGGCATGGCGCACCACAGGGCCACCGATTCCGGCAGCCTGATCGCCAGCGACTTGGGCGCCAGTTCGCCGACCACGATGTGCAGGAAGGAGATCACCGAGAATGCCACCACGAACGACACGCCGTGGATCAGTTCCTCGGAGGTGACGCCGACGAAGGCGAACACCGGCTCGAGCAGGCTGGCGAAGGCCGGTTCGCCGACCCAGCCCAGGCCCAGCGAGGCCAGGGTGATGCCGAGCTGGCAGGCCGACAGGTAGGCGTCGAGCTGGCCGTGGACCGTGGCCAGGATGCGTCCGCGCAGGCCGGTGGTCTTGGCGATCGCGCGCACGCGGGTCTTGCGCAGCGTGACGATACTGAATTCGGCCGCCACGAAGAAGCCGTTCAGCGCCACCAAAAAGAAGGCGAGAACGACGAATAAAAAGTTTTCCATACCAGTTTTGTATTAACAAAAGGCAAAGCCAACGGCCATTGTACAGCGCAAGCCGTGTTTACTCCTCCGCCAGGGTCTCCTTGTGCACGGCCGCCAGGATCGCCTCGACCGCCGGATGCTTGATCTTGCGTTCGTTCGAGATCGCATAGAAGTGCTCGCGCACCTCGGGCACCCGGCCTACCAGTTCGGCGCCGAGCTGGACCTTGATGTCGGCGGCCGGCGCCGCCGGCGTGAAGAACAGGCCCAGCCCGCGGCGGCCGAAGGTGTTGAGCAGGGCATTGTCCTCGAACTCACCCACGATATCCGGCCGGATCGCGTGGCGCTCGAACCAGTCGTCGATCTTGCCGCGCAGCGCATTGTTGCGGGTCGGGAGCAGGATCGGGGCGCCGTGCAGCGAGGCCGGGAAATCCTTGCGGTAGTTGCGCGCCAGGCTAGGTGCGCCGACCACGAACATCTCGTTCTCGGACAGCAGGTGGCTGAACACGCGCAGGGTGGTCCCGGTCGGCACCGCGCGGTCGGTCAGCACCACGTCGAGCTTGTGCAGGGCCAGGTCGCCCAGCAGGCTTTCGTATTCGTCCTCATGGCAGACCAGGCGGACTGGAATGGCGAGCTGGGTCGTCACCTCGAGCAGGCGGTAGGCGGTGAACTTGGGCAGCGAATCCGAAATGCCGACCGCAAGCCGGATGCGGGCGCTGTCCGAGGCGTCCAGCGCCTCCTGCATCTGCTCGCCCAGCAGGAAGATCTGGTCGGCATACGACAGCGCCAGGCGGCCGGCCTCGGTCAGGTTCAGGCGCCGGCCCTGCTGGTTGAACAAAGCCTTGCCAAAAGCCTGCTCGAGCAGGGTAAGCTGTGTACTGACAGTCTGGATTGCCAGGCCAAGGCGTTCGGCGGCGCGCGTGATGCTGCCTTCCTTGGCGACCACCCAGAAGTAATAGAGATGGCGAAAATTGGGTGGCGCGTGGTTCATGTCTTCTGTTTTTCGGAAGTAATATTTCGATTATCTTCGCTTTTTCAGTAAGAGCCAAGCTTATACAATGCAGTCCGCCGACACCGTTGGCGCATAACTTTTATAAGAGGGAAAAACTTATGAAGTACTTTACCTGGTCATTCATCGTGACCGCAGTCTGCCTGGCGCTCGCCGCCTGGTGGGGCTTCGAGCATGGCGGCATGACCGCCGCGCTTACCGCGCTGGGCGTGGCAACCATCCTGGCGGTGATGGAAGTATCGCTGTCCTTCGACAATGCCGTGGTCAATGCCTCGGTGCTCAAGGGCTGGGACGAGTTCTGGATCAAGCTGTTCCTGGGCGTCGGCATCATCATCGCCGTGTTCGGCATGCGCCTCGTGTTCCCGCTGGTGATCGTGGCCGTGGCCGCGGACCTGGGCGCCATGGAAGTGTGGGACCTGGCGCTGTCGGATCCGAAGGCGTTCTCCACCCACCTGACCAACCACCACGCCGAAGTGGCGGCCTTTGGCGGCATGTTCCTGCTGCTGGTGTTCCTGAACTTCATGCTGGACGACGAGAAGGAAACTCACTGGCTGGGCAACTTCGAGCAAAAGATTGGCGCGCTCGGCAAGGTGTCGTCGATCGCCGTCATGATCGCGATCGCCGCGCTGCTGTTCAGCACGACCTATGTTGACGAAGCGCAGAAGATGGTCGTCCTGATCGCAGGCATGTGGGGCATCCTGGTCTATGTGGGTGTCGATATGCTCAGCAGCATGCTGGAAAAGAGCGAGTCCGAAGCCGGCGCCGTGGGCGACGCGGTCAAGAAGGGCGGTATCGGCGGCTTCCTGTACCTCGAAGTGCTGGATGCCTCGTTCTCGTTCGACGGCGTGATCGGCGCCTTCGCGATCACCAGCGACGTCGTGATCATCATGCTGGGCCTGGCGATCGGCGCGATGTTCGTGCGTTCGATGACCGTGTTCCTGGTGCGCAAGGGCACGCTGGACGAATACGTCTACCTGGAGCACGGCGCGCACTACGCGATCGGCATCCTGGCCGTGATCATGCTGGCGAGCATGAAGTGGCATGTGCCAGAGCTGATCACCGGCGGCGTCGGCGTGGCCTTCATCCTGGCTTCGCTGTGGAGTTCGCTGCAGTACAAGAAGAAGCACGCGGCGCTGGAAAGCGGCGCGTAAGGCAGTACAGAATCCGCGGCGAGCGGCAGGACACCAGCTCGCTGCGTTGCAACCCGGTGTTCATTTACTAGGAGAGTCTCATCATGGCAATCAGTCTGCAAAAAGGCGGCAACGTCAACCTGTCGAAAGAAGCTCCAGGCCTGACTTCGCTGAAAGTCGGCCTCGGCTGGGACATTCGCGCCACCGACGGCGCCGCCTTCGACCTCGACGGCGCCGTGTTCCTGCTCAATACCTCGGGCAAGGTGCGTTCGGACGCCGACTTCATCTTCTACAACAACCTGAAATCGGCCGATGGTTCAGTCGTCCACTCGGGCGACAACACCACCGGCGCCGGCGACGGCGACGACGAATTCGTCACCATCGACCTGACCAAGGTCCCGGCCGACATCGACAAGGTCGTGCTGGGCGTGACCATCCACGACGCCGAGACCCGCCGCCAGAATTTCGGCATGGTCGGCAAGGCCTTCATCCGCTGCGTCAACAACGCCAACAACCAGGAAGTGGCGCGCTACGACCTGTCCGAGGACAGCTCGACCGAAGCGGCGATGATCTTCGGCGAGATCTACCGCAACGGCGCCGACTGGAAATTCCGCGCGATCGGCCAGGGCTTCAACGGCGGCCTGGGGCCACTCGCCCGCAACTACGGCGTCAACGTGTAAGTTGGCGATGCACGCAGCGGTTTGAGGTAATGTAGGGGCGGTCCATGGGGACCGCCTCATGAAAGGAAGCCAAATGCCAGTATTTACCGTGACCGGGGACGTCGATCCCTTCCTCCATGTGTCGATGAAGCAGGGCGAGACCATCTATTGCGAATCCGACGCGATGGTGATGATGGAATCGACCCTCGACCTCAAGGGCAAGATGAAGGGCGGACTCGGTAGCGCGCTGATGCGCACCTTCGCCAACGGCGAGTCGTTCTTCCAGCAGCACATCGAAGCGACCCGCGGCGGGGGAGATTGCCTGCTGTCGCCGACCCTGCCGGGCGCGATGCAGGTGGTCGACGTCGGCCCGAACAACTACATCATCAGCGACGGCGCGTTTGTCGCCGCCACCTCGGGCGTCGACCTGCGGGTGCGCACGCAAAGCCTGGGCAACGCCCTGTTCGCGCAGAGCGGCGGCTTCTTCGTCACCGAGACGGCAGGCCAGGGCCAGGTGGTGGTGTCGGGCTTCGGCTCGATGTCGAGCCTGGACGTCGAACCGGGCAAGGACGCGATCATCGACAACTCGCACGTGGTGTGCTGGGACAGCACCCTGCGCTATGAGATCTCGATCACGACCGGCACCAGCGGCGGCTTCCTGGGTAACCTGATCAACAGCCAGACCAGCGGCGAGGGCATGGTCCTGCGCTTCTCGGGTCGTGGCAAGGTCTACGTCTGTTCGCGCAACCGCACCGCATTCAAGGCCTGGATGCAGGCGCCCGCAAAATAAGGAGGAGTAACGATGTCAGTCAATCTGCAAAAGGGACAGAAGATTTCCCTGGACAAGGAAGCCGGTGGCGGCCTCTCGCGCGTGACCATGGGTCTGGGCTGGGACGCGATCAAGTCGAAGGGCTTCTTCGGCTTCGGCGGCGGCAAGTCCGAAGCCGTCGACCTCGACGCCTCGGTGGTGATGTTCGACGAATCGAACCGCCCGATGGACGTGGTCTGGTTCCGCCAGCTCAAGAGCCGTGACGGCAGCATCGTCCACACCGGCGACAACCGCACCGGCGCCGGCGATGGCGACGACGAGCAGATCATGGTCGACCTGAACGCCGTGCCGGCCAACGTCAAGGCGCTGGTGTTTACGGTGAACAGCTTCACCGGCCAGAATTTCTCGACCGTCGAGAACGCGTACTGCCGCCTGATCAACACCGCCAACCAGCAAGAAGTGGCGCGCTTCAACCTGTCGGTGACGGGTTCGCACTCGGCCCAGATCATGGCCAAGCTGTACCGCCATGGCGGCGAGTGGAAAATGCATGCGATCGGCGAGAACGGCAATGGCCGTACCTTCGATGATTTGATGCCGCAGATTACGGTACACCTGTAATCCGGTTCAACGCTCCGTGACGGCCCGGTCGATGCGTTCGGCCGGGCCGTTCGTCATCCTGCCCAGCTATCGATGCGCTCCATGGCAGGTATGGCGAAACTCAATTTTTCAACTGGCCGGCCCGCGTTTATATTGCCCTGATTGAAACCAGGCAGCAGGACCAGCAATGAACGAGATCCGCCGCATCGTCACCGGCCACGATGCGCACGGCAAGGCCGTGTTCGCCGAGGTCGGCCCCTTGCCGACCGTGGTACCTCTTGCCACCATTCCCGGCACCGTGTTCCACGAAATCTGGTCGACGCAGGACACGCCGGCCGCGGTCGGCAACGGCGCCGACCCCACCCTGGGTCCGCTGGTGCTGTCGCCGCCGCGCCATGGCACGCGGATCCGGATCGTCGACATTCCGCCCGATACCGAAGAATTCCTGCAGCACGGTGCCGACCGGATGCGCGAGGCATTCGCGCAGATCGGCGAGGCCGAAGCCTCGACCGTGAAAGCGGCGTCGCCGCATCCGCTGATGCACCGCACCGAGTCGATCGACTATGGCGTGGTGCTGGAAGGGGCCTTGACCCTGGTGCTCGACGACAGCGAAGTCGAATTGGCGCCGGGCGACGTCGTCGTCCAGCGCGGCACCAACCACGCCTGGGCCAACCGCTCGGGTGCGCCGTGCCGGATGCTGTTCGTGCTGGTCGACGGCCAGTACGACCCCGCGCTGGCCGACGCGCTGGCGGGGCGCTGATGGAAGACCTGTTCGGCCTGCACGGCCAGGTTGCGCTCGTCACCGGCGCCGCCCAGGGCCTGGGGCTGGCCATCGCCACCGCCCTGGGCGAGCGCGGCGCCGCCGTGCTGCTGGCGGACCTCGATCACGACAACGCGCAGCGCGCGGCGCACTCTTTACGCGAATGCGGCATCGATGCGCAAGCATTCGCCTGCGACGTGGGCGATCCGCAGGCCGTGCAGCGGCTCGCAGTGGACGCCCAGGGCTGGCGCGGCCAGGTCGACATCCTGGTCTGCAATGCCGGCATCCAGGGCCCGGCCGGTCCGCTGCACGCCGCGTCGAACGACGACTGGCAGCGCGTGTTCGACGTCAACCTGCGCGGCAGCGCGGCGCTGGCGTGCGCGCTGCTGCCGGCGATGGCCGAGCGCGGCGCGGGAAGGGTCATCCTGATGTCGAGCATCGCCGGCCTGCGCGGCAACGGCGCCATCGGCCTGTATGGCCTGAGCAAGGCCGCGCTGGCGCAACTGGCGCGCAACCTGGCGGTGGAGTGGGGGCCGCATGGCGTCTGCGTCAATGCGATCTCGCCCGGCCTGATCCGCACGCCGCTGGGCGCCCACCTGTTCGCGGACGAGGCCTTCATGCGCCGCCGCACCGCGATGACGCCGCTGCGCCGGGTCGGCGAGCCGCACGAGGTGGCCGGCGTCGCGGTCATGCTGGCCGGGCGCGCGGGCGGCTTCATCACCGGCCAGAACATCGTCGTCGATGGCGGCACCCTGATTTCGGACGGGAGCTGACATGCATGTTCTTGTTACCGGCGCGGCCGGGTTCGTCGGCAGCGCCCTGGTCGAGCTGCTCCTGGCCGACACGGCGATCACGTCGCTGCGGCTGGTCGACCTGGCGTTCGACGACGCCCGTCCCGATCCCCGCGTCGAACGCATCGCGGGCAGCATCGGCGACCCCGCCGTGATGGCGCGGGCGGTGCGCGGCCGGATCGACCTCGTCTACCACCTGGCCAGCGTGCCGGGCGGCCTGGCCGAGCGCGACTACGAACTCGGGCGCGACATCAATCTATACGCGACCCTGGCGCTGGTCGAGGCGATGCGGGCGATGCCGGCGCCGCCGGTCTTCGTGTTCGCCAGTTCCATCGCCGCGCTGGGCGCTCCCTTGCCGCCTGGGGGCGTCGACGACGCCACGCCCATGTCGCCGCAACTGAGCTACGGCGCCCACAAGCTGGCCGGAGAGCTCTTCGTCGCCGACGCCACGCGGCGCGGCTGGATCGATGGCCGCTCGGTGCGGCTGCCGGCCGTGGTCGCGCGTCCGGCCGGGCCGAGCGGCCTGGTCTCGGCCTTCCTGAGCGACATGATCCGCGCGCTGGCGGCCGGCGAGCACTATCGCTGCCCGATCCGCGCCGGGGCGACCAGCTGGCTGGTGTCGACGCCCTGCGCGGCCGCCAGCCTGGTGCACGCGGCGACGCTCGACGGCCAGCTGCTGGGGGCAGGGCGCGCCTGCACCTTGCCGGCCCTGCGCCTGTCGATGGCGGAGCTGGTAGCTGCTGTCGGGCAGGAGTACGGGGTCGATGCCGCCGCCCTTGCCAGCCATGGCGACGACCCGGCGATCGAAGCCAACTTCGGCTCTTATCCGCCCCTGCGTACGCCGCGCGCCGACGCTGCGGGCTTCGTCCACGACGGCGATGCCCGCGCCCTGGTGCGCAACGCGCTGCGATGACATTCTGCGATTGACATGCCATTTTTCCCGGCCTAATATAATTAGAATTCGGATTATGATTTAACGGCGATGCACTGCCGGATCCGTCGAAGCCGCCTTCAACCGTCCAAATGGAACCTACCATGCGCTTTTCCGTCTTCCTCAACGCCCGCACCATGACCGCGGACGCCGACAAGCAACTGATCGTCGACCTCGAGCAGCATGCGCTGCTGGCCGGCAAACTGGGCTTCGACGCCATCTTCCTGCCCGACCACCACTTCAACGGCTACATGCCGGTGGCCAGCGACAGCTATATGTTCGCGTCCTACCTGGCGGCCAAGCTGCCGGACATGCATTTCGGCTTCTCGGTGACCACCGTTCCGCTGCACCACCCGATCCGCTTCGTCGAGAGGATCAACATCCTCGACCACCTGACCAAGGGCAAGCTGCTGGTCGGCGTCGGTTCGGGCACCACGCCGGAAGAGATGATCGGCTTCGGCGTCAACTACAAGGACGCCGGCCGCATCGCCGAGGAAAACCTGCAGGCGGCCGAAGCGCTGTGGGCCAAGAAGATTGGCGACGCGCCGGTCGAGCTGGACGGTTTCCACAAGGGCCGCGTGCTGCAGCGCATCGCCCCGCATACCTATGGCGAGAAGCATGCGCGCCTGATGCCGGTGGCGATGAAGGACACCAGCATCACGCGCGCCGCGGTGAACGGCTGGCCGGCCTTCATCCCGGCCTTCACGCCGCCGAAGATCGGTGGCACTGAGCCGCTCACCCACGTCAAGAAATACTTCGGCAGCTACCACACGCAGTTGCTGGCGGCCGGCCACTCCGACGAGACGGTGGCCGATGCGCTGTCCTGGACCACCCACAGCTACCAGTGCGTGCACCTGGCGCCGACCGACGAGCAGGCGCATGCGGAGGTGATGGAGATCCTGACCGCCTACCAGGAAGCCGTCGACCGCGAAGCCGAGTTCAATGCCAAGGCCGAATCGGACGACGCCAACAAGAAGACCGACCGCACCAATTCGGCCCTGACCGAGGAATGGATGGCCACCTGGTGCCTGTACGGCAGCCCGGAGACGGTGATCAAGAAGCTGCGCGAGTACCAGGAAGTCGGCATCGGCAACATCCTGTGCGGCACCGTCACCGGTCCGCTGACCGAACAGCGCCTGGCCTACGCCAACCAGACCCTGGAACTGTTGGCCGAACACGTGATTCCGGCTTTTAAAAAATAAACGATGAGCGATGCGGTCCGCAAGCAGGCGGGCCGCCACGCAGGAGGAGACAGGATGACCGAACAGACCAAGCTGGATGACCTGGCGCTGGACCAGTTGGCGCGGATGACCGCGGGCGCCACCATGTGGACCACGCCGGCGCTGCCCGAGGCCGGCATCGCCTCGCTGACCCTGGCCGATGGCCCGATGGGGGTGGCGGGGCCGCGCGTCGACGAACGCGACGTATCGCTGCTCACGCCGTCGCCGCTGGCGCTGGGCGCCAGCTGGGACACCGCGCTGACGGAAAGGGTAGGGCGCCTGGTGGGCGGCGAAGCGATCCGGCGCGGCGTCGACATGATGCTGGCGCCGAACCTGAACCTGGCGCGGAGCCCGCTCGCGGGCCGCGCCTTCGAGTATTTTTCCGAGGACCCGCTGCTGTGCGGCGTGCTCGGCGCGGCCTGGATCGACGGCTGCCAGTCGGTCGGCACCGGCGCCGTCGCCAAGCACCTGGTGTGCAACGACAGCGAGACCGCACGCGACAAGATGAATGCCGTTGTCGACGAACGCACCTTGCGCGAAGTCTACCTGCTGCCGTTCGAGATGGCCGCCGAGGCGCGCTGCGCTGGCATGCTGACCGCCTATAACAAGGTCAATGGCGACTGGTGCGCCGAAAGCGCGCCCGTCATCACCGACGTCGCCAAGAACGAATGGAAGTTCGACGGCGTGTTCATGAGCGACTGGTTCGGCACCCATTCCACCCTGGGTTCGCTGCAGGGCGGCCTGGATATCGAGATGCCCGGCCCCGCGCGCTTCCTGGGCCAGCACAGCGCCCAGGCGGTGGCCGACGGCGCCGTGAGCCGCGAACGACTGCACGACGCCGCCACGCGCGTGGCCACGGCCGCACGCCGCTTCGGCGCCGACAAGGGCGCGCCGATGGCGGCCAGTGAGGCCGCCGACCTGCTGGTCGAAGCTGCCGCCGCCGGTTTCACGCTGGTGCGTAACGAAGATGGCATCCTGCCGCTCGACACCACGCGCCGGCCGCGCATCGCGGTCATCGGGCCGAATGCTACCGCGCCATGCTTCCAGGGCGGCACCTTTGCCAAGATCGCGCTCAAGCCGGACGCAGTGCTTCCGCTGGACGCGCTGCGCGCGCGCTTCGGCGACGCTATCGTCAGCCATGAGCCGGGCGTTGACCCGCAACCGCGCCTGCCGCGCATGGCGGTGCGTCCGGCCGGATCGGATGGCGAGCGCGGCATGACGCTCGCGTATTTCGACAACGCGGCCTGCAGCGGAGCGCCGCTGCTGACCGAGACGCGCGATACCAATTCGCTGACCTGGTTCCATGGCGTGCACGACGTCGGCGCCCTGCAGCAGGCCGCCGCCACCCGCGCCAGTGGCATCTACACGCCGACCGAGAGCGGCGAGCACCGCTTCCATGTGGGCGGCACCGGCGCGCTGCGCCTGCTGGTCGACGGCAAGGAAGTATTCCGGCGCGACGAACAACTGGCGCCGGGCGACGTGATGGGCCGCCTCAAGAGCGGCGATGCCGACGACGTCGGCGTGGTGCTCGACGCCGGCCGCGCGGTCGAGGTGGTGGTGGAGCTGCGCTATACGCCGGCCCGCTGCCAGGGCCTGTGGTACGGCGTGCGCGGACCGGACAGCGCGGAAGCGATGATGGCGCGCGCCGAGCAGGCGGCTGTTGACGCCGACCTGGTGATCCTGATGGTCGGCGAAACGTCGGACGCCAGCGTCGAGAGCAAGGACCGTCCTTCGACGTCCCTGCCGGATGAACAGCTGGCGCTGATCGAGCGCATCTGCGCCGCCAATCCCGAGACCGTGATCGTCACCAATGTCGGCCATGCCTTCGACACCCGCTGGGAAAGCCAGGCGAAGGCCGTGCTGCACTGCTGGTATCCGGGCGAGGAATTTGGCCCGGCCCTGGCCCAGGTGCTGGCCGGCGAACGCGAACCGGGCGGCCGCATGCCGATGACGATCGCCTGCGAAGACCGCGATTATCCGGCCCTGGCCCTGGCGCCGGACGCCAACGGCGACCTGCATTACAACGAAGGTGTGCGGGTCGGCTACCGCGGCCTGGCCGCCAATGAGGTCGCGGCCCGCAACACCTTCGGCAGCGGCTTCGGCTACACCAGCTTCGCCCTGGGCGAGGCCGACGTGCGCCCCACGGCCGATGGCTGGGACGTGACGGTCGTGCTGCGCAATACGGGCAAGCGTGCCGGCGCCGAAGTGGTCCAGGTCTACCGCAGCACGCCCGAACTGACCCTGGTCGGCTTCAGCAAACAGGTGCTGCAGCCGGGCGAGGAACGCCTGGTCACGGTCCACGTGGCCGACCGCCGGCTGCAGGTGTGGTGCGAGGGCTGGACGCCGCTCGCCGGCCCGCTGGCCCTGCACGTCGGCCGCGCCAGCGACGACCTGCCGATCACCTATCACGTCACGCCACGCTAGTCGGCGCAATCACACGAGGAGACATCCCATGAACAAACCCCATATGATTGCCCAGGCCAGCGGCCGGGCGCCCTTCATCGTCGGCATCGGCGGCACCACCCGTCCCGGCTCGAGTACCGAGAGCGCGCTGCGCGTGGCCTTGCGCCATGCCGAATCGCTGGGCGCCGAAACCCTGCTGTTCGGCGGCGAGGCGCTGGCTGCTTTGGAAGGCTATTCGCCCGAGCAGGCCAGCCGCAGCGAAGGCCAGCGCGCCATCGTCGAAGCAGTGCGCAAGGCCGACGCCGTGATCTTCGCCTCGCCCGGCTACCACGGCGGCGTGTCGGGCCTGGTCAAGAACGCCATCGACCTGCTCGAAGACCTGCGCGCCGACCCGCGTGTCTACCTGGACGGCATGCCGGTCGGCTGTATCGTCACTGCCGCCGGCTGGCAGGGCTGCAACACGACGCTGGGCGCGATGCGTTCGATCGTGCACGCACTGCGCGGCTGGCCGACGCCGCTGGGCGTCACGCTGAATACCGCTGGCGTGAAACTGTTCGATGCGAATGGCGATTGCAGCGACGAGCAGGTGAAGGCCAGCCTGCAGATGCTGGCCGAGCAGGTGGTTGGCGTGAGCGTCGTACAACAGGCTCAATAACAAAAATTCGGATTCTAGTTTCGGCCTGTGCTATGTTCACCCAGATAAACCGATATCGGGCGCTGACCATGCTGCGCGACCGATCAGAAAGGATGGCATGACGATCAGCAAACTGCAGTTGTTCAGGCGCCCGACGCGGGACGCCAAGGCAGGCAAGGAAGGTGTCTCTCGGCGCGATGTGCTCGCGGCCCTGGTGGCCGGCGGCGCCCTGGCTGGCGTCTGGAACAGTGCCGGCGCGGCCCTGATGCTCGACAAGGCCGGCGCCGGCGCCGCCGCCAACGCCGGACTCGACCCGGCCGCCATGGCCGTGCTCGACGCGGCGGCCCAGGTCATCGTGCCGACCACCGACACGCCCGGCGCCCGCGAAGCCGGCGTGCCCGTCTTCATCGACGCGCTGGTCGCGCGCTGGATGACGGCGGATGAGGCGAAGTTCTTCCGCGACGGCCTGGCCGCGCTCGATCTAAGTGCGCGCCAGCGTTTCAAGCAGGGTTATGCGCAATGCTCGCCGGCCCAGGCGGCCGAATTGATGCAGGAATTGCGCGCCAACAGTCCCTACGGCGGCCGCACCTTCTCGCTGACCGACCGCATCCTCGATCCCAAGTCCCCGTTCTACCTGCGCCTGCGCGACCTGGTCGTGCTGGGTTATTTCATTTCGGAGCAGGCCAGCAGCACGGAGCTGCGCTACCTGCCGGTGCCCGGAAAGTTCGAGGCCGACCTTCCGATGAAGACCTGGCCTTACCAGACCGTGATCTGAGCCCGTTCACCGACAAGGAAGAGACATGAGCAACACCACCCAATTCGACGCCATCGTCATCGGTTCGGGGATCACCGGCGGCTGGGCCGCCAAGGAACTGACCGAGAAGGGCCTGAAAACGCTGGTGCTCGAACGCGGCCGCAACGTCGAGCACCAGAAGGACTACGTCAACGAATTCACGCCGCCCTGGCAGGCGCCCAACGGCGGCCTGCCGGAGCGCGACCTCGATGCGCGCGACTATCCGGTCCAGAGCAAGATCGAGCGCGGCGCCTTCGGCTGGGCCAACCGCCAGTACTGGATCAACGACCGCGAGAACCCGTATGAACAGGTCAAACCCTTCCGCTGGCACCGCACCGACGTGCTGGGCGGCCGTTCGCTGACCTGGGGCCGCCAGTCCTACCGATGGTGCGAGGACGATTTTTTGGCCAATGCGCGCGACGGCCACGGCAACGACTGGCCGATCCGCTACGCCGACCTGGCGCCGTGGTACGCCTACGTCGAGAAATTCATCGGCGTCAGCGGCCAGCCCGAGGGCCGCAAGGATTTCCCCGACGGCGAATTCCTGCCGCCGTTCGCGATGACGCCGGTCGAGCGCGCGCTCAAGCAGGCCATCGAGGCCAAGTGGAAGGACCGCTGCCTGACCGTGGGCCGGGTGGCCAACCTGACCCAGGCCCACAACGGCCGCGCGCAATGCCAGAGCCGCGCCATCTGCAACCGCGGCTGCTCGTTCGGCGCGTATTTCAGCTCGCTCAGCTCGACCCTGCCGGCGGCGCAGGCCACCGGTCGCCTGACGGTGCGCACCGACAGCGTGGTGGAGGCGATCGACACCGATCCGGCCACCGGCAAGGCCAGCGCGGTGCGCGTGATCGACAGCCGCACCGGCGAGCGCCTGACCTTCAAGGCCAAGGTGATCTTCGTGTGCGCCTCGACCTTCGGCACCCTGCAGATCCTGCTGCAGTCGCGTAGTGCGGCGCATCCGAACGGCATCGGCAATCACAGCGACGTGCTGGGCCGCTACCTGGTCGATCACGCCGGCGCCGGCGGCTTCGCCGAAATCCCCGGCTTCATGGACACCAACTACAAGGGGCGGCGCCCGACCGGCATCTACATGCCGCGCTTCCGCAACCTGGGCGGCCAGGACCCGGACGCCGATTTCACGCGCGGCTACGGTTTCCAGGGCGGCGCGATGCGCGACGACTGGACCAATACGGCGGCCATGAGCGACGATTTCGGGGCCGGCATGAAGCGCAATATCGCGCGGCCCGGCAAATGGATCGCCTTCCTCGGCGCGTTCTGCGAGCAGCTGCCGCAGGCCCACAACCGCGTCACCCTGAACGACAAGGTGCGCGGCGGCTTCGGCCTGCCGCAACTGAGCATCGACGTGGCCTATGGCGAGAACGAGCGGCGCATGAACCTGGATGCCGGCAAGCAGGCCGAGGCGATGCTGAAGGCGGCCGGCGCCCAGCGGGTGCAACTGATCCCGCTGCGCACCATTCCGGGCGTCTCGATCCACGAGATGGGCGGCGCGCGCATGGGGCGCGACCCGGCCGAATCGGTGCTCAATGGCCGCAACCAGGTGCATGGCGTGCCGAACCTGTTCGTGACCGACGGTTCGGCGATGGCCTCGTCGGGCACCGTCAATCCGTCGCTGACCTATATGGCGCTGACGGCGCGCGCGGTCGACTTCGCGGTGGCCGAACTCAAGGCGGGCCGCCTGTAGTGGCCAGGCCGGCCCCGCGCGCCATGGCGCCATTGGGGCCGGTCCATGATTTATAATCAGAATGCCAACATCGTTATCCACGCGGGGAACCCCACGGTTGCCCGCGCCATTCCCATTCCATCCATGACATCGACTCCGACCCCGACCTTCAGCGACCACGCACGCGCGCCCAAGCAGGGGCGCAGCCGCCAATCCTTCGAACGCATCATCGAGGCGACCATCGAGCTGTTGCGCGAGCGCGGCTACGACCAGATCACGCTGGCCGAGATCTGCGAGCGCTCGGGCGTGTCGACCGGTTCGCTGTATGGCCGCGTGGCCGGCAAGGACGAGTTGCTGCGGGTGGTGCAGCTGCGCTTCCTGGATCGCCTGGGCGAGCAGTTCACAGAGGAAGCCACCCGCATCTCCAGCCAGGCGCAGGGGCTGCAGCAGGTCGTGCCGGCGGTGGTCGCCAGCCTGGGCCGGCTGCTCAAGGAAAACGCCTCGGTGCTGCGCGCCTTCATGCTGCGCGCGCCGGCCGATCCGGTGATCCAGGCGCAGGGCCAGAAGGCGGCGGAACGCGATTCGGCCAAGTTCCTGAACCTGCTTGAGGCCTGCAGCGCCGAAGTGCGCCACAGTCAGCCGCAGCGCGCGATCCAGTCGGGGATGCTGATCATCTATTCGACCCAGGCGCGTTTCCTGGGCCTGGACAGCGTGGGCGGCCGCGGGCAGGGCAGTTGGGACGCGCTGCTGGAGGATCTGAGCGACATGATGCTGGCCTTCCTGCTGTTCGAGCCGGCCAGGTAAGGGCTTACTTGTTCATGACCCGGGCCAGGCGCGTCGCGCCGAACATGGCCACCGCCATCAGGCCCAGGAACAGCGGCAGCACCCGCAGGTAAGCCTCGGTATATTCAAGCGCGCCGGCCGTCTCGAGCCGCATGCCGTGGAAGAAGAACAGCCCGCCCAGCGCCACGCCGAAGGCGCCCGCCACCTGCTGGGTCGCCGACAGCATCCCCGACGCCACGCCCGCTTCGCCCACCGGCACGTCCTGCAGGGTCGCATTGGACAGCTGCGGGCCGCACATGCCCATCCCCAGTCCCATCCCGAACTGCGCCACCGCCAGCGGCAGATAGGCCAACTGGCCGCCGTGCACCGCCCACGCCGCCAGGCACAGGCTGATCGAGGTCGAGGTGGCGCCGAGCAGCATGACGCGCACGCCGATGCGCTTGTGCAGCCACGGCCCGATCAGCGTGATGCCGGCCATCGCCCCCGCCGCGATCGGCAGGCAGGCATAGGCCATCTGCGAGGCGGATAGTCCCAGCCCGGTCTGCAGCACGAAGGTCATCACCAGCAGGTAGCCCGGCAGCACCGGATTGATGCACAGGGTGCACAGCAAGCCCAGCGCCACCTTGCGCAACCTGAGCAGGGCCGGGTTGACCAGCGCGTCGCCGCGCGCGGCCTGGCGCCGCGCCAGGTAGCGCACCGTGAACCAGGCCAGTGGCGCGGCGGCCAGGAAGGTGGCGATCAACTGCCATGGCCAGCCCAGGCTCGGCCCTTCGATCAGCGGCACCAGGATCGCGAACAGCACCACGATCGACAGCGCCGCGCCCTTCAGGTCGACCGGCACCGCATTCACGCCGCGGCCCGGCGGCAGCAGCAGGTAACCGGCCACCAGGCTGAAGATCCCGACCGGCAGGTTGATCAGGAAGATCATGCGCCAGCCCAGGCCGAACAGGTTGGCGTCGATCAGCAGGCCCCCCACGATCGGCCCCATCGCCGCCGAAAAGCCGCCCAGGAAGCCGAATACGGTGTACACCTTGTAGCGCTGGTCGGGCGGGTACATCACCTGCACCAGCGCCATCACCTGCGGCATCATCATGGCCGCCGCTGCCCCTTGCAGCACGCGCGCCACCTGCAGCACCAGCGCCGTCGGCGCCAGGCCGCAGGCCATCGAGGTCAGGGTGAACAGCACTACGCCGATCAGGAACATGCGCCGGTAGCCGACGCTGTCGCCCAGCCTCCCACCCACGATCAGCAGCACCGCGAACGAGGTGGCATAGCCGGCCACCAGCCATTCCAGCTCAGCCTTGCCGGCGTTCAGGGTGGTGCCGATCGACGGGATCGCCACATTGATGATGGTCGTGTCGAGCAAGTCCATCACGAAGGCCAGCGCGACCGCGATCAGCGCCATGACGCGGCGCCGCGGCGTATAGGATGAAGCGGCAGAGAATGCGCTGCCCTCCGCGTGAGTCACGGTATTGTCCATCGAGGTGTCCCTTTGTCTTGTTGTTGGTGTGCCGCCTCAGGCCGAGGCGCGGACGATCAGTGCGTGCTGCAGCCGGCGCGAGTCGGTCGGCGCGCCCGACAGGCGCTTGAGCAGCAGTTCCGCCGCCGCCGCGCCCAGTTCGCGCACCGGTTGGCCGATGGTCGTCAGCTCCGGCTCGAACACCCGCGCCACGGGAATATCGTCGAAGCCGATCACGGCGATGTCTTCCGGCACCCGGCGTCCCACGCGGCGGAAGGCCTTGATCGCGCCGATGGCCAGGGTGTCGGACACCGCGAACACGGCGGTCGGCGCCGACTCCATGGCGAGCAGGGTGCCGACGGCGTCCATGCCGTCGACGAAATCGGTGCCGCGCGCCACCCGCACGAGTTGCGGGTCGACCGGGATGCCGGCGCGTTTCAGGGCGAACTCATAGCCTTCGTGGCGCTGCTTGGCCCACAGGTAGTCTTCGTTTGCGCTCAACAGCGCGATGCGGCGGTGGCCGCGGTTGATCAGGTATTGCACGGCGTCGATCGCGGCCTGGCGGTGGTCGATGCTGACGCTCGGCACGTCGATGTCTTCCACGTATTCCGAGCAGGCCACCCACGGCAGGTCGGGGATGTCCTTCAGCAGCGGCTTGAGGTCGGCGAAGCGCGCCAGGCTGATGACGCCATCGGCCAGCCGGTTGTACAGCGGGTCGAGCGCGGGGCTTTCGCGCGACAGCGATTCGGAGGCATCGGCCACCACCAGGCCATAACCGCGGGTGCGCGTCACCGATTCCACGCCCTTCACGATTTCGGCGAAATACGGATTCGCGAAATCGGGCACCAGCACCAGCAGCAGGCGGGTCTCGCCGCGCATCAGGCTGCGCGCCAGCGCATTGGCGCGGTAGCCCAGCTGCGACACCGAGGCCTCGACCCGCGCCCGGGTCTCGTCGGCTACCGCCTTGGTGCCGTTGAGCACGCGCGACACGGTCGCGATCGAGACGCCGGCGTGGGCGGCGACGGAGGAGATGGAAGCGAGCTTGACAGTGTTCACAGGTGGCAATGGGGCGCCGCGTGGGCGTGGTTCGGTGTGTTTGGAAGACATGGTCGTAGGTGAGGAAAAGCCTTTCCTAATATAGCGGAAAAGGGTGTCTCGGCCGCCTGCCATGGGTATTGAAAATATGGATACGTACTATCCACAAAATCCGCTGGCGAGATCGATTTCTTTGTTGGAACTGTCCTGGGAAAGCGATATCATAATTTTGGTTATGTTCTTTCCCGACGAGACAGGGGCGGCCACCCGGCCGTGATAACTTCAATAAAAGGAGGCATGCCAATGAGCGGCCACAGCAACGACACCCTCATGGCGGGGCAGGGCACAGCCGCGCCTGTCCTGCGCAAGGCCGACTGGCGCCAGGGCTGGATCCTGGTGTTTTCGGGCTTCCTGCCGGTGATGGCCATCATGGCCCTGGCGCCCACCTTGCCCACCCTGCTGGCGCACTTCCACGACGTTCCCAATGCGCGCACCATGGTGCCGCTCCTGATCACGGCGCCGAGCGCCTGCATCGCGCTGTTCGCCCCGGGCTTCGGCGTCGTCGCCGACCGCTTCGGGCGGCGCAAGCTGATGCTGTGGTGCCTGGCCCTGTACGCGGCGGGCGGCCTGTGCCCCTTCCTGATCGATAACTTCTGGGCCGTGGTCGGCGGCCGCATCCTGATCGGCATCGGCGAGGCGGGCGTGCTCACCGTCGTCAACACGCTGCTGGCCGACTATTACGAAGAGAAGGACCGCCACCGCTGGCTGATGATCCAGGGCCTGATCGGCTCCTGCCTGGGCACGCTCACCATCGCCGGCTCGGGCTTCCTGGCGGCGCAGGGCTGGCAGTATCCGTTCCTGGTCTACGGCGTCGCGATCCCGATCTTCCTGGCCAGCCTGTTCTACCTGTTCGAACCGACCGCGCGCAAGCGGCCCGCCGATGCAGCGGGGGGCGCGCCTGCCGCCAGGCCGAAGTCGGCATTCCCCCTCAAGGTCGCCGTGATCGTCTGCAGCGTCACCGTGCTGCTGTCGACGATCTACTTCGTCCAGGTGATCAACTTCTCCTTACTGCTGAAGGAACTGGGCCTGTCCGATCCGAAATCGATCGGCCTGTCGATGGCCTTGCCGAGCATCGGCGTGCCGATCGGCGCCGTGCTGTACCGCTACACCACCCGCTACGGCGCCGGAGCCCAGATCTTCCTGGTGTTCCTGTGCTATGCGATCGGCCTGGGCGGCATCGGCATGTCGCCCGACTACCAGACCGCGCTGGCCTTCGCCTTCGTCCAGCAGCTGGCCAACGGCATGATCGTGCCTTCGCTGATCACCTGGGTGCACGGCCGCTTCGGCTCCGAACACCTGGGCCGCGCCATGGGCCTGTGGTGTAGCGCCTTCTTCGCGGCGCAGTTCCTGTCGCCGGCCACGGTCAACATCATGCGCGACCTGGTTGGCAGCCTGCAGGCGGCCTTCCTCGCCTTCGGCGTGATCTCGGCCGTGTGCGCGCTGATCGCCTGCGCCCTGCACCTGCGTACGCCGCGGCCAAGCCGCGCTTCCATCTGAACCTCGCTTTTCAAAGGACTTGCATGAACACGAATCACCGCATCAAGCGCGGCGTCTCCCTGTACAGCTACCAGTACGAGACCTTCCTGCGCACGATGAACCTGGACGACTGCATCGCCCACGCCGCCAGCCTCGGCGCCAATGGCATCGAAGTCGTCAGCGAACAATCGTTCACCGGTTTCCCGAACGTCCCGCAGGACCAGGTCGACGGCTGGTTCGCGTCGCTCGAGCGCCACGGCGCCTACGCCCAGTGCCACGACATGTTCCTGGACATCAAGCTGCACAAGGACCGCAAGCTGAGCTTCGACGAAATGGTGGCCTCGCTCCAGCGCGACCTGCGCTTCGCCAAGAGAATCGGCTGCCGCAACCTGCGCGTCATCGTCAACACCCCGCCCGAAGTGGTCGTGGCCTGCGTGCCGCTGGCCGAGGAACTCGACGTGCGCATGGGGATCGAGGTGCACTCGCCGTTCCACTTCGACCATCCATGGATCCTGCGCTATACCGAACTGACCCGCGCCACGGGCTCGGACCACGTCGGCTACGTGCCCGACATGGGCATGTACCTCAAGAGCTATCCGCCGGTGTTCCGCGAGCGCTTCCTGCGTAACGGCGCCACCCCGAAGATCGTCGAGTTCATCGAGCAGGCCTACGGCGCGCGCGTGCTGCCCGATTATGTGATCATGGATGTGCGCAAGCTGGGCGGCAATGCGGTGGACGTGCAGATGGCCGAATCGCTGCGCCATAATATCTGGAGCAATCCGCGCCGCATGCTCGAGTTCATGCCGTGGATCTTCAATATCCATGCCAAGTTCTACGAGATCGACGACAGCGGCCGCGAACCGTCGATCCCCTACGACGAAATCGTCGCGGTGCTGCTCGAGGGCGGCTACGATGGCCACCTGTCCAGCGAATACGAGGGACAGCGCCATATCGAGGATGCGTTCGAAGTCGACGGCCGCGAGCAGGTACGCCGCCAGCAAGAGATGTTCAAGCGCCTGTTGGGCGAAGTCTGAGGAGAAGCGACCATGTACGATCAACACATCATTTTCCCGGACAGCGTCCGCAATACCCGCACCGACGAAGGTGTGATCGGTTTCGAGCTTGGCGCCCGCCTGCCATACTACCGCGGCCAGACCCTGTCGGCGGTCGAGGACATCGGTCTCGCGATCGACGGCGAAAAGGTGCCGCGCGAGCAGATCCGTTTCTCGGTGCGCGGCAAGACCTGGACCCTGGACGAACTGGAAACGGTCTATGAAGAGCGCTGGGAATTCGGCGAAGTCGCCCACATCACGGTCGCGCAGCCGGGCGGCCTGGCGCCGGGCGCGCACAAGGTGACGGCCTCGGTGCAGCTGCGTATTTCCTACCTGCCGTGGAGCCCGGTGACCAGCTGCACGATCGAGACCACGGTTTGACGCGGGAGCGTACATGAGCACCACCATCAAGGGGCCGGCGATCTTCCTGGCCCAGTTCACGGGAGACCAGGCGCCGTTCGACAGCTGGGAGGCGATCACCCGCTGGGCCGGTGGTCTTGGCTACGAGGGCGTGCAGCTGCCCTCGGGCGACAAGCGCCTGTTCGACCTGGCGCTGGCGGCCGAGAGCAAGACCTATTGCGACGAGATCGCCGGCGTGGCGCGCGCCAACGGCGTCGCCATCACCGAGCTGAGTACCCATCTGCAAGGCCAGCTGGTGGCGGTGCATCCAGCCTATGACGAAGCCTTCGACGGTTTCGCCCCGCCCGAGCTGCGCGGCCGCCCGGCGGCGCGCCAGGAATGGGCGGTGCAGCAGATGCTGCTGGGCGCGAAAGCCTCGGCCAACCTGGGCCTGACGGCCTCGATCAGTTTTTCGGGCAGCCTGGCCTGGCCGTATCTCTACCCCTGGCCGCAACGTCCGCCCGGCCTGATCGAGACCGCCTTCGACGAGCTGGCGCGGCGCTGGCGCCCGATCCTGGATGCGTATGACGCAGCCGGCGTCGATCTCGCCTTCGAGCTGCACCCGGGCGAAGACCTGTTCGACGGCGCCACCTTCGAGATGCTGCTGGAGCGGGTCGATAACCACCCGCGCCTGGCCATCGCCTACGATCCCTCGCACTTCCTGCTGCAGCAGCTCGATTACCTGGCCTTCATCGACCGCTATCACGAGCGCATCAAGGTCATGCATGTGAAGGATGCCGAGTTCCGGCCCGATGCGCGCCAGGGCGTGTACTCGGGCTACCAGTCGTGGCAGGACCGCGCCGGGCGTTTCCGTTCGCTGGGCGACGGCCAGGTCGACTTCAAGGCAATCTTTTCCAAGTTCGCGCAATACGATTTCAAGGGCTGGGCGGTACTGGAATGGGAATGCTGCCTCAAGCATCCCGAGCAGGGCGCGGCCGAGGGCGTGGCCTTCATCCGCGACCACATCATCCGCGTCACCGACAAGGCCTTCGACGATTTCGCGGGCAGCGGCGCCGATCCGCAGCGCAATCTGCGCATGCTGGGTTTGAGCAGGAGTCATGATGAGTGAAACCCTTTTTCCCGGCCGCGTGCGGCTGGGCATGGTCGGCGGTGGCGAGGGCGCCTTCATCGGCGCCGTGCACCGCCATGCGGCGCGGCTCGACGACCGCTACGAACTGCTGGCCGGGGCGTTGTCGTCGACCTCTGATGCGGCCCAGCGCTCCGGGCGCATGCTGGGCCTGGACCCGGACCGCATCTACGACAGCTACCAGGAGATGGCGCTGAAGGAAGCCGCCCGCCCGGACGGCATCGAGGCGGTCAGCATCGTGACGCCGAACCACCTGCATGCGCCGGTGGCGCGCGCTTTCCTGGAAGCGGGCATCCACGTCATCTGCGACAAGCCGGTCACCACCAATAGCGAGGATGCGCGCGCGCTGCAGGCCTTGGCGAAGGAGCGCGGCCTGCTGTTCGCCGTCACCCACAACTACTCGGCCTACCCGATGGTGCGCCACGCCCAGCAGATGGTGCGCGACGGCGTGCTGGGACAGCTGCGCATCGTGCAGGTCGAGTACGCCCAGGACTGGCTGGCCGAGCCGCTCGAACAGGGCGGGCAAAAGCAGGCGGCCTGGCGCACCGACCCCGCGCGCAGCGGCGGCGGCGCGATCGGCGACATCGGCTCGCACGCCTGGCAGCTGGCCGACACCATCGTCGGATCGCCGCTCGAATCGCTGGCCGCGCAGCTGCATTCCTTCGTGCCGGGGCGCGCTGTCGACGACGACGTGCAAGTCCTGCTGCGCTATGCGAACGGCGCGCGCGGCATGCTGTGGGCCAGCCAGGTGGCGCCCGGCCACGAAAACGAGTTACGCATCCGCGTGTTCGGCAGCCAGGGCGGCATCGAATGGGCGCAGCAGCAGCCCAATGAATTGCGCTGGACGCCGCTGGGCGAGCCGACCCGCATCGTCACCCGCGGCAGCGCGGCGATGAACGAGGCGGGGCGCCGCCTGAGCCGCATACCAGCCGGGCATCCGGAAGGGTATATCGGCGCCTTCGCCTCGCTGTACAGCGAGATCGCCTGCCACCTGATTGCCAGGAGGGACGGCGGCGACCCCGGCGCGGCGCAATTCCCGACCATCGACGACGGCTTGCGCGGCGTGCAGTTCATCGAAACCGTGCAGGCGTCCTCGCGCGCCGGAGGAGCCTGGACCCGGCTTCCGGAATAAACCCGCTTCACCGCGGCAGCGGCCTCGCAAGAGCACTTGCGAGGCCGTTTTTTCACGCCCGTGCGAGGTCCATCCTATTCACCAGACAAATGCCTGCTATCCACATAAAGCGTTACAGGAAAACGCGGGAAAGCGCATATCATTTTTTTCGCATACACAACCGACCGGCACTCGAGAATTGCCGCGCCAATAAAGGAGATACTCAATGAACGTTCCCCAGCTGACTTTGCTCGCCAGGTCGCTTCTCGCAGTTGGTTTCTTGTCCGGCGCGACTGCCGCCATGGCCCAGACCCCGGCCCCGGCCGACGACGGCGGCGTGCAGGAAGTGATCGTCACCGCGCAGAAGGTGGCGCAGCCAGCCAGTAAAACCCCGATCGCGCTGTCGGTGCTGTCGGGCGAAGACCTGAAGGACGCCGGCATCAACGACCCGCGCGGCCTGACCAGCACCCTGCCCAATGTGCAGATCGCATCGGAAGGCGGTATGCTGCAGATCGCGATCCGCGGCGTGACCAGCATGGACATGACGGAAAAGGGCGATCCCTCGTCGGCCTTCCACGTCGACGGCGCCTACATACCGCGCCTGGAGGCGCAGGGCGTCGCCTTCTACGACCTGGACCGGGTCGAGGTGCTGCGCGGCCCGCAAGGCACGCTGTATGGCCGCAACGCCACCGCCGGCGCCATCAATGTGATCACCGCCAAGCCAACCAAGAAGCTGGAAGCCCGCATCGGCCTCGAAGTCGGCAACTACAACACCAGGCGCGTCGACGGCATGATCAACGTGCCGATCAACGATATGTTCGCCCTGCGCGCCGCCGTCAACGGCAACAAGCGCGACACCTATCTGAAGCCGGGCCCAAATGCCGACCACCTGGAAAACCAGGACGACCGCTCGGGCCGCGTGCACCTGCTGGCCGACTTCAATGCCACCACCAGTCTGCTGCTGACCGCCGAGACCAGCCGCATCAAGGGCAATGGCATCTCGCCGGTGCCGGTGACGAACTTCTTCACTGGCACGCCGACCGGCACGCTGCCGCTGACGCCGGCGGGCCGCGGCAACAACCTGCTCAACCCGGTCTACGTCGACCGCGGCGACGATGCCCAGCGCACCGCGGCCTGGGAGTTCAGGAACGGCGGCCGCGACGCCTATCGCGACCACAAGATCGATTCGCTGCGCGGCGAATTCAAGACCACGCTCGGCGCGGTCGACGTCACCTACCAGCTGGCGCATATGGACACCGAGTTGAACAACCTGGACAACGGCGTCTATTTCGGCTTCCCGTTCACCCGCGACGCCACCGGCGAGAGCCAGTCGACCTCGCACGAGCTGCGCTTCAACTCGACCGGCACCGGACCGCTGCGCTGGGTCGCGGGCGCCTATTACTTCACCGACGAAATCACGCGTAAGGCCAACCTGACGACCTATGCCCGGATTCCGCCCGGCCCGCTGAACGTGCTGGTGCCGTTCGACGCCGAAGCGGAAAATACCTCGAAAGCGGTGTTCGCCCAGGCCACCTACGACCTGCGCCAGGATACCCGCCTGACTCTCGGCGCGCGCGAAACCCGCGACCGCAAGTACGGCGCGGACACGCTGGCCGGCGCGGCCATCTCGCCGGTCACGGGCGTCAGCCCGAACGCCTACCAGGCGGACGTCAAGTTCAGCGACACCAGCTGGCGCGTCGGCATCGACCACGACCTGCGTCCCAACGTGATGGTGTATGCCAATGTGTCGACCGGCTACAAGGCGGGCGGCTTCAACGCAGCCTCCGGCTCGTCGATCTACAAGCCAGAAAAATTGAAGTCGTACGAGGCGGGCCTGAAAGGCCGCTTCCTGGACAACAAGCTGCAGCTGGCAGCGACCGTGTTCCGCTACGACTACAAGGACATGCAGCTGAGCGCGGCCACCTGCCTGACCAACGATCCGGCATCGTGCAATACCAACACGACCAACGCCTCCGACGCCACCATCAATGGCCTGGAACTCGAAGGCAAGCTGCGCGTCACGGCCGACGGCACCCTGCGCACCAATATGGCGTTCACCGACGCCAAGTTCGGCGACTACCGTCCGACCCTGAGCGTCGATTTCTCGGACAAGCCGCTGGACCGCGCACCGAGCGCCACCATCGGCCTGGGATACACCCACCACTTCGCACTGGCCAGCGGCGCCGACATCACGGCCACGATCGACACGCGCCACTCGACCTCGTACCTGATCAGCGATCCGTCGGTGGGCATCCGTTATCGCCAGCCGTCGTTCTACCGCACCGACCTGACGCTGGGGTATACCAGCCCGGGCGGCGAGTGGAGCGCCCAGCTGTATGCACGCAACCTGGAAAACGAGATCAAGATCGAGAGCCGGGTGCCGGGCGGCTTCCACATCGGCGATCCGCGTACCTTCGGCCTGCGCGCGACGTATAACTTCTGAGCGCGGCGCGAGGACGCGGGATTAACATCATCGGACCGGACACGCTGGTGTTCGGGGTCGACGACGTCGATGCCTGCGCGCGCTACCTGGTCGGCTACGGGCTCAAGCCGGTATCGACCGATGAATGGGGCCAGCGTTTCGAGGCGCTCGACGGCACCGGGGTCGTGCTGTTCCACCAGGACGACCCGATGCTGCCGCCGTCGGCTGGCACGGCCGGCATGCTGCGCAAGACGGTGTATGGCGTCGACACCGGCGCCACGCTGGAGGCGATCGCGCATGAGCTGAGGCGTGACCGTGAAGTGCGGCGGCTGGCCAACGGCAGCCTGGAGACGGTCGACGACATGGGCTTGTTGCTGGGCTTCCAGGTCAGCGTGCGGCGGCCCGTCAGGCTGGCCGAGGCGACCTTGCCACGCTCGCTGTCGAACGTGGTGCATTTCGTGCCCGACGCCGCCCGTGCCCGAGCGTTCTATGTCGAGCGCCTCGGCTTCGGCCGGCCGGCACTGACAAGAGAGGATTATTAGATGAAGTGGATTGCAGCTGCAGGCCTGCTGGCGCTGGCGACCAGCCAGGGAGCGCTGGCGAACGAGGCGCTGCTGAAGGCGAACAACTGCATGGCATGCCATGCGGTCGCCACCAGGATGATCGGGCCCGCTTACAAGGACGTGGCGGCCAAGTACAAGGGACAGAAGGACGCCGAAGCCGCGCTCGCGCTCAAGATTCGCAAGGGTAGCAGCGGCGCGTGGGGGCCGATCCCGATGCCGCCGAATCCCCAGGTGTCGGAGGCCGACGCCGCGACGATCGCCAAATGGATCCTGCAGCAGAAGTAAAGACCGTGGCGATCCGTTGTCAAGCAGCCGCAACCGGCTTATGATGGGCCGGTGCGCGGCACTGCCGCGTGCATCCTCGAACAAGGTGGAGACACGCCGGCCGCATGCGCTTTAATAAACTCGATCTGAATTTGCTCGTCGCGCTCGACGCGATGCTCGCCGAAAAGAACATCAGCCGCGCCGCCGAGCGCATGCACATGAGCCAGAGCGCCATGAGCAATGCCTTGTCGCGCCTGCGCCAGTATTTCGAAGACGACCTGCTGGTGCAGGTGGGCCGGCGCATGGACCTGACCCCGCGCGCCCAGATGCTGCAGGAGAGCGTGCGCGACGTGCTGCTGCGCGTCGATATCGCCGTCGCCACCTCGCCGGTGTTCGACTACGCCAGCTCGGACCGCGAATTCACCCTGTTCGTGTCCGATTTCACCTTGCAGACCGTGCTGCCGCACATGCTCGCCCTGACGCAGAAAAAAGCGCCGAACGTGCGTTTCAGGCTGCAGCCGCAGGCGCGCGAGCCCGAGCGCGCGATGGAGCGCGGCGAGGTCGACCTGCTGGTCATCCCCGAACGCTACTGCTCGCCCACTCATCCCACCGAGCCGCTGTTCGAGGAGCAGCTCAGTTGCGTGGTGTGGAACGGCAGCCCGCTGGCGCAGGGGCCGCTGACTTTGGCCCAGTACACCGCGGCCGGCCACGTCGCCGTCTCGCCCGGCCACAACCAGCATGCGTTCGACCACCTCGCGCTGCAGCAGGAGGGCGTGGAACGCCGCATCGAAGTCACCACCTTCAGCTTCACCTCGGCCGCCGGGCTGGTGGTCGCGACCGACCGCATCGCCACCGTGCATGAACGCCTGGCGCGCCAGGCCGCGCGCCTGCTGCCGCTGGTGATCCATCCGCTGCCGGTGCCCACCGCGCCGATGCGCCAGTTCATGCAATGGCATAAGTACCGCGCCTTCGATCCCGGCATCGTCTGGCTGCGCGAGGTGATGCACGAGGCGGTTGCGGCAATGCACGCCGCCGACTGAGCCTCCCGACCTGGCGTCGCGCCCTGCTATTGACGGGGCCGATGCCACGTATTGCAACAATCCATTTCCCGTCCCGTTTTCCTGCCCGTACAGTAGCTCGACAAGCGCAGCAGCATATGCATGCATGCCTGCGCGTTGACTACATCGAAAACGAGACTACATGTTCAAATACTTCCCCACGAATTATCCATGGAACCTGTCCGTCGACCTGGCCATCGAGATGGGTGCGCGCATCGGCGAGATCGAGGAAATGTGCGCACCGCTGCAGGACGCGGCGAAGCAGCCCGACGCCGCCGGCACCGCGGCGTTTCGTGAGACCTGGACCCGCATGGCCGACAAGCTGTGCGGCCTGGCCGAAGAAGACGAGGCGCGCGGGCGGCTGATCTCGGCCGGCGACAAGTATGGCCGCGCCGCCACCTACCTGATGATCGCCGAACGCCTGCAGGCGCACGATGCTCCCGGGCGCCTCGACCTGTACAAGCACTTCCTGTCCGTGTTCGCACGCGGCATCAAACTGGCCGGCGAGAACTGCGAACGGGTCGAGATCCCGTATGGCGACACGCATATTTCAGGTCTCTATGTGCGCGCCGAAGGCGTGAGCGGCCCGGCGCCATTGCTGGTGCAGGTCAACGGCCTCGATTCGAGCAAGGAACTCAAATACCGCGTCGGCCTGCCGCGCTGGCTGGCGCAGCGCGGCATCTCGTCGTTGATCATCGACCAGCCTGGCACCGGCGAAGCACTGCGCCTGCACGGCATGCATGCCGTGTACGACAGCGAGCGTTGGGCCAGCAAGGTGGTTGACTGGCTCGAGACGCGCGACGACGTCGACCCGCGCCGCATCGGCCTCGAAGGCGTGTCGCTGGGCGGCTACTACTGCCCGCGCGCGGTCGCCTTCGAGCCTCGCTTCGCCTGCGGCGTGGTGTGGGGCGCCAACCATGACTGGCGCGACGTCCAGAAGAAGCGCCTGGCGCGCGAGGGCGACTTCCCGGTGCCGCACTACTGGGAGCACGTGCGCTGGGTGTGGGGCGCGAAAGACATGGACGACTTCATGCGCATCGCCGAGAACGTGCACCTGGACGGCGTGCTGGATCGCATCAAGGTGCCGTTCCTGGTCACTCATGGCGAGCGCGATTCGCAGATCCCGCTGCACTGGGCCGAGCGCACCTACGAACAGCTGGTCAACAGCCCGCAACGCGAACTGAAGATCTTCACCCAGCGCGAGGGCGGCGTGCAGCATTCGAGCTTCGACAATTCGTCCAATGCCGGCGCGTACATCGCCGACTGGGTCGCCGAAACCCTGGGCGGGCGCACCGCGCTCTGACTGTCCACTTTACCGAACAAGGAATCACCATGAACATCATCGGACCGGATACCCTGGTCTTCGGCGTGGACGACGTCGCCGCCTGTGCCCAATACCTGGAAGACTACGGCCTCAAGCCCATCGACGCGAGCGCCGCCGGCGGACGTTTCGAGGCGCTGGACGGCACCGGCATCGTCATCGCCCACAAGGACGACGCGGCGCTGCCGCCGACCATGGGCACGGCCAGCATGCTGCGCAAGACGGTGTATGGCGTGGCCGACCAGGCGACGGTCGAACAAATCGCGCAAGAGCTGGAGAAGGACCGCGCGGTCAAGCGCCTGCCTGATGGCAGCATCGAGGCGCAGGACGACATGGGCTTCGTGCTCGGCTTCCAGGTCAGCGTGCGCCGCCCGCTCGACCTGCCGGCCGAGGCGATCAATGCACCGGGCGCGCCGCCGCAGCGCGCGCCGAACGTGGTCGCGGTGGACGAGGACGCCGTGGCGCTGCCGCGCTCGCTGTCGCACGTGGTGTATTTCGTGCCCGATGCGGCCAAGGCCGAGGCCTTCTATGCGCGCCTCGGATTCGTGTGCACCGACCGCCTGCTCGGCGCCGGTCCTTTCCTGCGGCCGGCCGGCACGCCCGACCACCACACGCTGTTCCTGATCCAGACCCCGCCGTTCATGAAGGGCTGCGAGCACTTCACCTTCCACATGGGCGGCCCGACCGAGGTCATGCTGGCCGGCACCCGCTTCGTGAACAAGGGCTACCAGTCGTTCTGGGGCCCGGGCCGGCACAAGATGGGCTCGAACTGGTTCTGGTACTTCAACAGCCCGCTCGGCTGCCACGTCGAGTACGACGCCGACATGGACCTGCACGACGAAGCCTGGGTGGCGCGCGAGGTCGGCATGTGCGCCGACGCCTCGCAGCTGTTCCTGTTCCAGCAGCGCGACAAGTGGGCGCCGGGCGGTCCGCCGCCGGGCGCCGCCGGGGCCGGCGAACGCCATTGAGCGCGAGCGACGGCGTGGCGCGCCTGTGCCGCGCCGACGAACTGGGCGAAGGCGAGGCGCGCGGCTTCGATCCCTGGAACGACGGGATCGATACCGTGCTGGTGGTGCGCCACGAGGGACAGGTGCACGGCTGGCGCGACGCCTGCCCGCATTACGTCGACACGCCGCTGGCGTGGCGCAAGGACGCCTACCTGGACGCGGCGCGCACGCGCATCGTGTGCGCGGCCCACGGCGCCCAGTTCGACATCGCCACCGGCGTGTGCACGCTGGGGCCCTGCCTGGGGCAGGGGCTGCAGCGCGTGACGCTGCATATCGACGAAACCATCGACATTCGCCGCCAAGGCGAGGAGGAGACACCCTATGACATTCCATGACGCCGGAGTACCGGCATGAGCCGCACCTTCATCGACCTCTCGATCTACCTCGAGAACGAGGTCCTGTCCGACCCGCCGCCGCTGGCGCCGAAGATCACCTACCAGACGCACCAGGAAACGCTGCACGAGTTCATCGCCATGATCCCGGGCACCACCGCGGCCGACTATCCGGACGGCGAGGCCGCCGCCGCCGAATGGGTGACCATGACCACCCACAGCGGCACCCACCTCGACGCGCCGTACCACTTCCATTCGACGATGGACGCGAAAACGGGTGAAAAGAAGAAGTCGATCACGATCGACGAAGTACCGCTCGAGTGGTGCTTCCAGCCGGGCGTCAAGCTCGACTTCCGTCACTTCCCGGACGGCTATGTTGCCACCGCGCTTGATGTCGAGGCCGAGCTGGCGCGCATCGGATACGAGCTGCAGCCGCTCGACATCGTGGTGGTCAATACCCGCGCCGGCAGCCGCTACGGCCATAACGATTTCGTCCAGGCCGGCTGCGGCATGGGCTATGAAGCGACCATGTACCTGCTCGAGCGCGGCGTACGCCTGACCGGCACCGATGCCTGGAGCTGGGATGCGCCATTCTCGTACACCGCGAAGAAGATCGCCGAAACCGGCGACAAGTCCCTGATCTGGGAAGGTCACAAGGCTGGCCGCGACATCGGCTACTGCCACCTGGAGAAGCTGCACAATCTCGAGGCGCTGCCGCCCCATGGCTTCTACATCAGTTGCTTCCCGCACAAGGTGCGCGCCGGCTCGGCCGGCTGGACGCGGGCGGTGGCGATCGTTGACTCCGCGCTGCAGGCGCTGCCGCGCAGCAGTGGGGGAGGGCAGCCATGAAGCTGGCCAGTCTTCGTTGCGAGCGGCCGGACGGGCGCCTGGTGGTCGTTTCGCGCGACCTGAATCGGGCCGTGGATGCCGGTCACCTGGCGCCCAGCCTGCGCGATACGCTGGAACGCTGGGAGGCGGTCGCTCCCGGCCTGGAGCGGCTGTACGCCGCGCTCAATGCCGGCGACGCGGCGGATGCTTTCGACTTCGATCCGAGCGCCTGCGCTGCGCCCTTGCCGCGCAGCTTCCAGTGGTGCGACGCCTCGGCCTTCCTGAATCACGGACGCCTGATGGAGCGCGCCTTCAATACCGCGCCGATTCCGGATTTCGGCACCATTCCCGTGATGTACCAGGGCGCCTCGGACGATTTCCTGGGGCCGCACGACGACGTACCGCTGCCTTCCGAATCGCTGGGCATCGACTTCGAGGGAGAATTTGGCGTGATCCTCGACCGGGTTCCGATGGGCACCCAGGCGCCGCAGGCCCTCGAGCGCGTGCGCCTGCTGGTCCAGGTCAACGACTGGAGCCTGCGCGCGCTGGGCCCGCGCGAGATGGCAAGTGGTTTCGGCTTCCTGCAGGCCAAGCCGTCGACCAGCTTCGCGCCGGTCGCGATCACGCCCGACGAACTGGGCGACGACTGGCGCGACGGGCGCGTGCACCTCGACCTGCACGTGGCCTGGAACGATGCGCACTTTGGCCAGCCGAACGGCGGCGAGATGAATTTCAGCTTCGGTGAATTGATCGCGCACGCGGCGCGCACCCGCAGCCTGGGCGCCGGCACCATCGTCGGTTCCGGCACTGTGTCGAACGTCGACCGCGCGGTCGGCTCGGCCTGCATCGCCGAGCGGCGCGTGATCGAGGTGCTCGACCATGGCGCGCCGCGCACCGCCTTCATGCGCTTTGGCGACCGGGTGCGGATGGAGGCGCGCACGCGCGACGGCGGGGCGCCGTTCGGTTCCATCGAACAGCGCGTGGTGCAGGCAAACGAAGCGGGAGGAGAACAGGCATGAAGACACAGGTAGCGATCATCGGCGCCGGCCCGTCCGGCCTGCTGCTGGGCCAGTTGCTGCACAAGCACGGCATCGACAACATCATCCTCGAGGCGCGCACGCCCGAGTATGTGCTGGGGCGGATTCGCGCCGGGGTGCTCGAGCAGGGGATGGTCGACCTGCTGCACGAAGCCGGCGCCGGCGAACGCATGGCGCGCGAAGGCCATGTGCACGAGGGGTTCATGCTGTCTTTCGGCGGCCGCGCCGAGCGCATCGACCTGAAGGGGCTCACCGGCGGCAAGACGGTCACCGTGTATGGCCAGACCGAAGTCACGCGCGACCTGATGGATGCGCGCGCCGCCAGCGGCGCGCAGACCGTGTACGAGGCGCTGGACGTGCAACTGCATGACAGCGACGGGCCGGCGCCGCGGGTCAGTTATACCAAGGACGGCGTGCGCTGCGAGATCGCCTGCGACTACATCGCCGGCTGCGACGGCTTCCATGGCGTGTCGCGCCGCTCGGTGGATCCTGGCCGCATTACCTGCTATGAACGCGTCTACCCGTTTGGCTGGCTGGGCGTGCTATCGCGCACGCCGCCGGTCGATCATGAGCTGATCTACGCCAACCACGAACGCGGCTTCGCGCTGTGCAGCATGCGCAACGAGATGCTGAGCCGGTACTACGTCCAGTGTCCGCTCGACGACAAGGTCGAGCAGTGGTCGGACGGGCGTTTCTGGGACGAGCTGCGGGCCCGCCTGCCGGAGGAGATCGGCGCGCGCATGGTCACCGGTCCGTCGATCGAGAAGAGCATCGCGCCGCTGCGCAGCTTCGTGGCCGAGCCGATGCGCTTCGGACGCCTGTTCCTGGTCGGCGACGCTGCCCACATCGTGCCCCCGACCGGCGCCAAGGGCCTGAACCTGGCCGCCAGCGACGTCCACACGCTATACAAGGTGCTGTGCGAACGCTACCGCACGGGCGATGTGGATGTACTGGACCGGTATTCCGAACTGAGCCTGCGCCGCATCTGGAAGGCCGAGCGCTTCTCGTGGTGGATGACGAGCCTGCTGCATAAGCTGGACGACGATGTGTTCGCACACCGCATCCGACTGGCCGAACTCGATTACCTGGCCGGTTCGCAGGCCGGGCGGACGACGATCGCCGAGAACTACGTGGGGCTGCCTTACGAGTGGCGCGACTAATCGTGCATCATCCCGCCGGGTTGTGTTCGCAGATATAGTTGCACACATCCTGGCGCCGGTCATCGCGCTCGTCGACCAGGTCCTGCTCTTGTTCGGCCAGCTGTTCCAGCTTGCGCGGATCGGTTTCATCCTTCTTCTTGTCGCGTACCTCGGCCAGCTTGCGCTCGATTCGCTCCATCCCCTTGAACCCTTCCTGCGCATTGCAGGCCTTCAGGCATTCGCTCTTGGGCCGCTCGCCGGTCTGGGCCGAGGCGGTTGTGGTGAACGCGCACGCGAGTGCGCACAGGAGGAGTATCTGTTTCATGGTTTTCCTTTCCGGTTCATAGACTGGTTTCGAAACGCACCACGATGCGCGCGTGGTTGGCATTCCAGGTAGAGAGACGGACGATGCTGTCCCGCTCCTGGAATTCGTCGATGCGCGACTTGCGCTGGGGTAGCAGGTTGTCGAGGTTGAGTCGCAACACGGTGGCCTTGCTGACATTCCAGCTCGCATTCAGGTTCAGCGTGGGCCGGCTCGATTCATACACGCGCTGGCTGCCGCTGCTGCGCACCCAGTCCTCGGGCAGGTAGCTGGCATCGAAGCCCAGTGTCAAAGGCAGCGATTGCAGCGAATAGCTGCCACCGAGCTTGGCGCGCCAGGGCGATTGGCCGGCGATATGGTTGTCGGGGCCAGGCAGCTCGCTCAAGGTCGAATCGGCCAGGCCAATGCTGCCGCTCAGTTCCAGGTGCGCCAGCGTGGGCGAAAAATCCTTGCCCGCCAGGCGTGCTTCCAGGTCCAGGCCGCGCACCCGCGCCTGGCCCAGGTTGGCCTGGCGGATCACGTAGCGCGGCGCGCTGGCCCAGGGCACGTCCACCAGCGCGACTTCCTGGGCATTCTTGTCGCTGATATCGCGTGCGTAGAGTTCCACGCTGACTTCACTGTCGCGGCCGAATCCGTGCGCATACGACAGGTTCAGGCCGAGCGCGCGTTCCGGCCGCAGGGCGGGGTTGCCGCTGCTGTCGGCCAGGTCGATGCCGTTGGCGCCGCACAGCCCCTGGGCCGGGCAGGGCGCATACGGATTGATCGTGGGACGCAGCAGCAGTTCGTCGAAGAAGGGTGCGCGGTAACTGCGGGCCAGCGAGGCCCTGAGCTGCCGCTTGCGATTGCCGCCCACGCGGTGCGAAACGTGCGCCGACGGCGACCACAGGTCGAATCGCGGTCGGTTTCTGGCCGGGCCCTCGACCAACTGGTAACGGCGCCGTTCGCCGGATGCGCCCAGGTTGACGGCCCAGCGCCGGTTGATCCGCCACTCGTCCTGGATGAACAGCCGCGCACTGGTCAGGTGGGATGATGTGTCGGGCCCCAGCACGGCCAGGCTGGTGTCTGGCAGGCCGTCGACCAGATCGGTGTAGCTGCCATCGCTTTCATTGCGCGCGAACTTGGCGCCGGCGGTAATCCTGTGGCCATCCTCGGTCTCGAGGGCGTAATCAAGGTCGAGCATGTAGTTGCGCGTGCTGTTGTCCTGGTTGTTTATACGCTGGCGCGGGCCACCCGGCGACCACAGCTCGTCCCTGCGCCGGCGGCTGTCCGCGCGCGTGCCGCTCGCGACCAGCTTGACGGCCAGGCTGCTGTCGGCGTCGATCCTCCAGTTCCACTGCAAGGGCAGGTGCACATTGTTCGTGGGGTGGGTAGCTATCTGGTTTGCCAGAGAGTTCAGGCCGGACATCCAGCGCCGTCGTTCCTGGCTGTCGCCGTCGATATTGAAACGCGCGAGACTCGGGCTGAAGGTGAGCGTGTGATTCGCATCCAGGGTCCAGGCCAGCACGCTGCTCGCACTGACCGACTCGTACAGGCCGGGGGTATGTGCCTCGCCTTCGTACTCACGAATCACGCCCGTGCCCGGCCGTTCGCTGGTCTGCACATAGTCACTGTGCGCGGTGGACAGCCTGCGCCAGCGCGACAGCGTGAAGGTGTGGCTGAAGCCATCGCTCACGGCGGTGCTCGACCAGGTCAGGTCCATGCCCTTCCTGCCGCCTTCGGTGCGCGCGTTACCGGTCAATCTGGACGCAGCCTTGCGCTGCGCCTTGCGCAGGACGATGTTGATGGTGCCGGCGATCCCGAACGGGCCGGTGGCAGCAAACGTGGTCTTGGCGATCTCGATGCGCTCGACGCGCGTGAGGTCGATGTTCATGAAGTCGCCCGCCGGGGGCTGGCCGTCGACCAGCACCTGGGTGTAGCCGGGCAGGCCGAGCAGGCCGATGCGGCCGCTCTTGTCGACGCTGATGGCGGGCTCGCGCCGCAGCAGTTCGCCGGTGTTCTGCAGGCCGCTGTCGGCGATCTTCTTCTGGCCGATGACGATCTTGCCGGCGACAAAATCCTGGCCCGCCTCGACGTCGGTCTGGGCGCCGCTGATGACGACTTGCTGAGGTGGCGCGCTTGCCTGGGTCTGGGCTTGGGCGCAGGTGGAGTAGACGATGAACAGGCAGGCGAAGCGACGGTGCATCCTATGAAATCCAATACCAAACCGGTCGATGCTATCAATTAAAAGTCGCTGAATATGCGTCAAATGTCACTGTAGCGCTCACATGTTTTTGTGGTTGACAAGGCAGATATTCGGGGGTAGTGTATCAATCAACTAATACACTAATACGCCATGGCTCCCCAACCATCTCAACTGTTCTCGATCGTGCCCGGTTTAACCGCGCCGATCTACCGGCAACTCGTCGACCAGGTGCGCCGGCTGGTGGCCGGCGGCCAGCTGGCGCCGGGCGACGCGCTGCCGTCGGTGCGCGACGTCGCGCTGCAGCTCGCCGTCAATCCGATGACCGTGTCCAAGGCCTATGGCCTGCTCGAGCACGAGGGCGTGCTGGAGCGCCGGCGCGGCGTCGGCATGCTGGTCGCCGACCATCCGCGCGGCGGCAGCGCTACGGGCGACCGCGCGGCATTGCTGCGCCCGACGCTGGAGCGGGCTGCACGCGAGGCGCGCGAACTCGAACTCGATCCCGATACCGTTTTGTCCCTTTTCCAAGCCATCCTGAAGGAATCCCCATGACCGCACTCCCGATCCAGATGCGCGGCGTCGCCCGCCGCTTCGACAGCAAGACCGTACTCGACGGCCTCGACTGGGAGGTCGGGCCGGGCCAGGTGGTCGGCCTGCTGGGCCGCAACGGCGCCGGCAAGTCGACCCTGATGGAATGCCTGCTGGGCCTGCGCGAGATCGACGGCGGCAGCATCGCGCTGTTCGGCGAGTCGCCCGCCGCGCTGTCGGACGCAACCCGCGCCCGCATCGGCTACGTGCCGCAGAAATCCGACCTGTTCGACTGGATGACGCCGCTGCAGATGCTGGACTACTTCAAGGCCCTGTACCCGCGCTGGAACGATGCCAAGGTCGCCGCCCTGATGGACCGCTGGGGCATCGACCTGACCATGCGCAACGGGCCGATCCGGCGCCTGTCGGGCGGCGAGCAGCAGCGCCTGTCGATCATCCGCGCGCTGGCACATGACCCGGAACTGCTGGTGCTGGACGAACCGGTATCGGCGCTCGACCCGGCCGGCCGGCGCGACTTTTTGGCCGAGCTGATCGAGGGCGTCATCGAGCGCGGCACCACGGTGGTGTTCTCGACCCACATCCTCACCGACCTGGAGCGGGTTGCGCTGGACGTCGCCTTCCTGAAGGACGGCCGCATCGTGCTTGAAGGCGACCTGGACGACCTGCTGGACGGCGCCGCCGAGCACGTGCCGGCCGGCGCGCACGTGCCGCGCAGCCTGGAAGACCTGTTCATCGAGGTGACCCGATGAGCCCGCGCCTGGCCTTGTATGGCCTGCTGTGGCGGGCGGCGCTGGCGCAGGTGCATCCGCGTGCCCATCGGGTCGTGCTGTGGCTGGTGCCGGTGCTGTCGCTGGCGGCGGCGGCGCTTGCCGGGAAGGTTTACGGCCTGCCCACCGCGGCGCGCTGGGGCGCGAATGGGGTGTGCTTCCTGACGCTTTTTACCTGGACCTGGGGTTTCCTGCCCGGCGCCTTCAAGCTCAATTCGCCGGCCAACGCCCAGCTGGTGCCCGCGATGCGGGCCCGTCTGCTGGAGCTGGCCATGGCGCTGTGGGTGCTGTGCATCGCAGGCATGGCGCTTGCCAATGCCGGCAGCGCCTCCGACGTGGTCCTGCCTGTGCTCTGGGCCATGGTTGCGTCGCTCGGCATGGCGCTGGCGGCCACTGGCAACGGGAGCGGCTCGGTGCTGATCATCGCGATCTGGCCCTTGGTGGGATTGCCGTCCCTCATACCGGGATGGGCGCATGCCATGATGGAAAACGTCGTCCTCCTGCCGCTGGCGGCGGCAGTGCTGCTGCTGCCTGGCCTGGCGACCATCCGCGCGATCTTTCCACGCGCGGGCGACCGCCATTGGCGCCAGCTGGCAAAGCGCAATATATGGCGCGACAAGGATGCGTTCAACAATCACGAGGGGAATGCCGTGATGCGCTGGTTGCAGTCCCGCTCGCTGCACCAGGCCAGCCGCCGCCGCGACCTGGGCGCCATGCTGCTGCATGGCAGCGGCCCCGGCCTGCCGCTGGAGAGCATCGTCGTCGGCATCGTCGCCATGGGCCTGGTCGGGCTGGGCCTGATGGGATTCGTGCACCTGAGCGGGCTGCCGAGGGCGGCCGAGGTGGCGACCGAGACGGGCTGGATCTGGAGCCTGCTGCCATTGCTGCTGTTCCAGTTGCATGCCCTGATGCTGGCGAGCATGACCGACAAACCCGCCGGCCAGCCATTGCTCAGGCTGGCGCCGGCCATGCCTGCCACCGCACCGCGCTTCAACCGCCTGCTGGCCTCGACGGTGCTGCGCAGTTGCATGGTGGCGTGGGTGCTGGCGGCGGCCACGGCCCTGCTGTGCGCGACGCTGTCCGGCGCGGACGGGCACACGCTGATGCTGGTGGCCTGCCTGTGCGGCCTGGCCCTGCCGGCGCTGGTCTTCCCGCTGCGCGACCATGCGCGCCGTCCGCGCTGGAATCCGGTGCTGCAGTGGCTGCTGTCGGTGGCGCTGGCGGGAGGCTGCCTGCTGGTTGCGCTGTTTGCGGGAAGGCTGCTGGACTTGCCGGCTTTGCCGACTGCCGCGGGACTTGGCGTGGCGCTGACCGCTGTCCTGGCAGCGTACCGCTATCGCGCCATGACGCGCGCGCCGTTCGCTTTTCCGGCAGGAAGGCTGGATTAACGGGAGTAAGTCAATTTAATAACGACCGTAATCCGTTCGTTAACTGTGTTATCGAGAAGGATAGATCGGTCGTTCTTATTGTTGTGGGGCAACAACCAAGTTACTGCAATATTGATACTGAACTTCGGTTTTTGCTGAAAAATAGTCGCGCTGGCGCTAAGGTTTCTTGTCGTACGTATTTATGAAAAAAAACCTTCATCTTCAGGGCAACCATGCTTTTCAAACTGACATTGCGCGTTCGGCTGATCGCCACCATGGCCATGCTGGGCTTCCTCATCACCGCCGTCGGCCTGCTCGGCATCTACGGCATGCGTGAAGACCACGCCGCGCTGGAACAGGTGTACTCGAACCAGCTTGCATCGAGCATCGCGATCAACAATTCCAAGAACTTCCTCAACCGCGCCCGCTTCGGCCTGGACCGCGCCGTGTTCCATCCGGACGCTGCCGACGTCGGCAATACGCTGAGCCGCGCCAAGGGCTTCATCGAGGACTCGAACAAGGAGTGGCAGCGCTACCTGGCCCTGCCGCGCGACGGCGAAGAAGCGGCGCTGGCCCAGAACCTGGAAACCGAGCGCAACCGCTATATCAAGGACGGCATGCTGGCGCTGGCTACTGCCCTCGAACAGATGAACGTCGAGCGCATCGAAGCGCTGTCGATGAAGGAAATGACGGCGCTGTACGGCACCTTCGACAAGGCGTCCGTGGCGCTGGACGACTACCAGCTGGCGACCGCCAAGGCAGGCTACGACGCGAGCGGCCGCCTGTTCACCATCCTGATGTGGGTCTCCGGCGCCAGCGTGGCGCTGGGCGTGCTGCTGGCGGCGGTATCGTCCTGGCTGCTGCTGCGCGCCATCATGCGTCCGCTCGAACATGCGCTCGGCCACTTCGACGCAATGGCCCATGGTGACCTGTCGACCCGGGTGCAGGTCGACCGCGACGACGAGATGGGCGCGCTGCTCAAGGGCTTGTCCACCATGCAGGAACAGCTGGCCGGCACCGTGCGCAGCGTGCGTGACAGCAGCATGTCGATCGCCACCGCCAGCAGCGAGATCGCGGCCGGCAACATGAATTTATCAAGCCGCACCGAAGCCCAGGCCAGCAGCCTGGAAGAAACCGCCTCGTCGCTCGAAGAACTGACCACTACCGTGCAGCACAATGCGGACAACGTGCGCCAGGCGAACAACGTGGCGCGTTCGGCGTCCGAGGTCGCGGTGCGCGGCGGCCAGCTGGTGTCCGAAGTAGTGCAGACCATGGGCGCCATCGACGCCTCGTCCAAGCGCATCGTCGACATCATCTCGACCATCGACGGCATCGCCTTCCAGACCAATATCCTGGCGCTGAACGCGGCCGTGGAAGCGGCGCGCGCCGGCGAGCAGGGCCGCGGCTTCGCGGTCGTGGCCGGCGAAGTGCGCAACCTGGCGCAGCGCTCGGCGGCGGCGGCCAGGGAAATCAAGGAATTGATCAATACCTCGGTCAGCAACGTCGAAGCCGGCACCGCCCTGGTCGACAGCGCCGGCGCGACGATGGACGAGATCGTTACCAGCGTGACCCGCGTCAGCGACATCATGGCCGAGATCCTGGCCGCCGGCGAGGAGCAGACGGCCGGCATCCAGCAGATCAACGAAGCGGTGAGTCACATGGACCAGGCGACCCAGCAGAACGCCGCCCTGGTCGAGGAAGCAGCCGCCGCCACCGGCGCGCTGCAGGACCAGGCGCATGCCCTGCAGCAGATGGTGGGCGTGTTCAAGGTCGACGCGCAGCCTGCCGCGGCGAACGGGGCGCAGGCCCCGTCGCGCTCGCGCGCAGGCCAGCAACGCATGGCCCTGGCCGCGTAACCCGGCACGTCGTTCCCACGCAGGTGGGAACCCAAGTTTGCTTGTTCTGCTGCTGCGTTCGACAGTATTGACAGCGCGAATGACTTGGGTTCCCGCCTGCGCGGGAAGTCGTTACCTCCAGTGGAGGTAACGACGTGCTTGAGCTGACGGTTCTATCGCCGGTTCAGCTCGACGCTGCCGCCACCCTGGCGGCGGCCCCCTGGCGCCGCAGCACCAGCAGGCCGAAGGCGGTGGCCAGCACATACATGCTGATCGAATAGATCGCCGCCGGCACCATCAACCGGAAGTCGCCCAGCACCGAGATCGCCACATAGATCGCCAGGGTCGAGTTGTGGATCCCGATCTCGTAGCCGATCGCCACCGCGTTCGGCTTGTCGAGGCCGGCGATGCGCGGCACGTAGTAGCCCAGGCCCAGGCTGGCGGCATTGAACAGCACCACCGCCAGCCCGATCGCGGCGAACGAGCCGGTCAGGGCATCCCACTCCTTGGCGAAGGCGATCAGCGCCAGCGCCGCCAGCACCACCATCGAGAAGATCTTCATCGGCTTGTCGGTGCGCGCGGCAAAACCCGGCGCGGCGCGCTTGACCGCCATCCCGACCGCCACCGGCACCAGCACGATGGCGATCACTTCCATCACCTTGGCGGTCTGCATCGGCACCACCTGGCCGCTCTGCGAAAAACTGGCGATGGCGAAGTTGGCGATCAGGGGCAGGGTCACGATCGACAGCAGCGTATTGATCGCGGTGAGCGAGATATTCATCGCCACGTTGCCGCCGAACAGGTGGCTGAACAGGTTGGCGGAGACCCCACCGGGCGAGGCCGCCAGCAGCATCAGGCCGATCGCGAACACGGGCGGCACGTCCAGCAGCACGACCAGGCCGTAGCACAGCGCGGGCAGCACCAGGGCCTGCAGCGCCAGCGCCAGCAGCACTGCCTTCGGATGCCCCAGCAGGCGCCGGAAGTCGCCGACCGTGAGCGACAGGCCGAGCCCGAACATGATCAGGGCCAGCGCGCCGATCAGCAGGGTGGGAAGCAGGGTGATGAAATCGTTCATTGCGCGTCTCCAGCATGGTTTTTTTATGGGATGGCGGCGCGCCGGACTGCGCCTGCGCGCTGCCATGCCAGTGTAGTCGAGCCGGCAGAAGAAACGTCGGCCGGGCGTGCAATAATGCGGCATGAATCTTCGTCCAGTGTTCCTGCCGGCCCGCCAGGCAGTCGATCGACTCCATGCCTAGCAAAACAGGGTTCCCCGTCTCGAACGGCATCATGGCAGCGGCGATCCGTGCTCATGACTGGTCCAACTCGCCGCTGGGTCCGATCGTAGCCTGGCCCGCCACGCTGCGCACCAGCGTCAATATCGTCCTCGACTCGGCTTTTCCCAGCTTCCTGGTCTGGGGAACGGACCAGACCCTGCTCTACAACGATGCCTATGCCGAGATCCTGTGCAACAAGCACCCGGCCGCACTGGGGCAGGCCTTCCACGCCGTCTGGCACGAAATCTGGGACGTGCTCGGCCCGCTGGTCGAGCGCACGCTGGTGGGCGGCGAATCGCACAAGATGAACGATGTGGCCCTCGTCATGCAGCGCAAGGGCTATGCCGAGCATACCTGGTTCACGTATTCCTATGGCCCGGTGCGCGGCGATGACGGCCGCATCCTGGGCCTGCTGTGCAACTGCATCGAAACCACAGAATCGATTCTCAGGCAGCGGCGCCAGGCGGCCGACGAGGCGGTGCTGCGCGAGCACCAATCGGCGTCGCGCGAAGATGCCGAGCGGGTCCGGCTGGCGCTGGCGGCCGGCGCCATCATCGGCACCTGGTCCTGGGATTTGCCGACCGACCGCTTCACCGTCGATGAAGCCTTCGCGCGCGCCTTCGGCCTCGACCCGGCCATCGGCCGCACCGGCCTCTCCCTGGCGCAGGTCGTCGCCACCGTCCATCCGGACGACCAGGCCGGCCTGGCGCAAGCCATCAATACCGTGATCGCGCGCGGCGGCCAGTATGCCCACCAGTACCGGGTGCGGCGCGCCGATGGCCGCTATTACTGGATCGAGGCCAATGGCCGGGTCGACCTGGCGCCGGACGGCACCGGGTTGCTGTTCCCGGGCGTGCTGATCGACGTCGAAAGCCGGCGCACGGTGGAGGCCGAGCGCGACCGGGCGATCCTCAAGCTGCGCGCGCTGAACGAAGAGCTGGAACAGAAGGTGCTGGCGCAGGCGCTGGCGCGCGGACGCACCTGGCAGCTCAGTCCCGACGTGCTGGGCGTGCTTAATGCCGACGGGTATATGGAGTCCTCGAACCCGGCCTGGGAGGCGACCCTCGGCTGGACCGAGGATGAGGTGTCCGGCACGCCTTTCCTGGACTTCATCCACCACGACGACCGCGCGCCGACCGAAGCCGTGTGGCGCGCTGTGCTCGAGCAGGGTATCCCGGCGCTGCGCTTCGAGAACCGCTACCGCCACAAGGCCGGCGGTTGGCGCTGGCTGTCGTGGGTGGCGGTGCCGGACGACGGCAAGGTGTATTGCGCGGCGCGCGACATCACCATCGAGCGCGAACGGCAGGCCGCGCTGGAGCGGGCGCACGAGCAGCTGCGCCATTCGCAGAAGATGGAGGCGGTGGGCCAGCTCACCGGCGGCCTGGCGCACGACTTCAACAACCTGCTGGCCGGCGTCGCCGGCAGCCTGGACCTGATCAAGCTGCGCCTGGCGCAGGACCGCAGCGGCGAGATCGAACGCTACGTGGGCGTGGCTCAAGGAGCGACCCGGCGCGCGGCGGCGTTGACCCACCGCCTGCTGGCGTTCTCGCGGCGCCAGACGCTGGCGCCGCGCGCCACCTGCGTCAACACCATGGTCGAGGGCATGCTGGACATGATCCGGCGCACCGTGGGCCCCGGCGTGCGGGTCGAGCCGGACTACAGCAGCGCGCCGTGGGCGGCGCTGGTGGACCAGTCGCAGCTCGAGAACGCGCTGCTGAACCTGTGCATCAATGCGCGCGACGCCATGCCGGACGGCGGGCGCATCGCGATCGCCACCGCCAACCGCGTGTTCGATCCCGACGCCGCGCGCGGCCAAGAGCTGGCGCCCGGCGACTATCTCACGCTGTCGGTGTCGGACACAGGCACCGGCATGCCGCCCGACGTGCGGGCCAAGGCCTTCGATCCCTTCTTCACCACCAAGCCGCTGGGCCAGGGAACGGGCCTGGGCCTGTCGATGATCTACGGCTTCGCCAAGCAGTCGGGCGGACAGGTGCACATCGATTCGGAACCCGGCCAGGGCACCACGGTCAGCATCTACCTGCCGCGCCACCGCGGCGCGGCCGAGAACCTGGTCGCCGACCCGGCAAGCGAAGCGGCGCCGCCGGCCGGCCAGGGCGAGACCATCCTGGTGGTGGACGACGAACCGAGCGTGCGCATGCTGGTGGTCGACCTGCTCGAAGACCTCGGCTACACAGTGCTGGAAGCGGAAGATGGCGCCAGCGGGCTGCGGCTGCTGCAGTCGGGCGCACGCATCGACCTGCTGATCTCGGATGTCGGCCTGCCCGGCATGATGAACGGCCGCCAGATGGCCGATGCGGCGCGCGTCAGGCGTCCTGGGCTGAAAGTCCTGTTCATCACCGGCTATGCCGAAAACGCCTTGCTCGACCATGGCCAGCTGGCCCAGGGCATGTCGGTGCTGACCAAGCCGTTCTCGGTCGACACGATGGCGCAGCGGGTCAGCGCCCTCGTCGGGCGCTGACCGGGTTCAGGCGCCGGGCCAGGTCGACAGCGCCTGGTCGACTACCGCATCGAGCATCTCGCGTCCGAAGCCGGCCTTGGCCTGGATCGCCATGCCGTGCAGCAGGGCCATCACGAATGCCGCCAGGGCGTCGGGCCGCGCCGAGGCGGGCAGGTCGCCTTCGGCCTGGGCCCGCTCGAAACGCTCGCGCAGCTGCGCCTCGCCCTGCGCGCGAAAGTCGATCAGGGCCCGGCGCACCGGTTCCGACTCGTCGCTGCCGGCGACGGCGCCGTTGATGCCCAGGCAACCGGTGCGGTCGGGAAAGCGGGTATTCAGGTCGACCGAGCTGTGCAGCATGTGGGCGGCCACTTCGCGCGAGGTCGGCTTGGCCAGCGCTTCGGGGATGTGGGTCATGAAGCGCTCGGAGTAGCGCTCGAGCGCCCGCTTGAACAGCGCTTCCTTGTTGCCGAAGGCCGAGTACAGGGCCGGCCGCTCGACCCCGGCGGCTTCGGTCAGGTCGGCATACGAGGCGCCTTCATAGCCCTTGCGCCAGAACACGCACAGCGCGGCATCGAGCACTTTTTCCACATCGTATTCGCGATGGCGACCCATCTGCACACCTCCCTATTTTCACTAACGAACGTTATGAAAAAGCTTGACAGTCCGTTGGCGAATTATATACTCATCGTTATCGTAACAATCGTTACGAAATAAACGTGTCTTGGAAGAGGATGGGTATGGCAAATACATTGAAGGGAAAAGTCGCGCTTGTGACTGGCGGATCGCGCGGACTCGGTGCGGTGATTGCCGAGGCGCTTGCCGCCGAAGGCGCCGACGTGGCGATCACGTATGTGGCATCCGCCGACAAGGCCGAAGCCGTGGTCGCCAGGCTGAAAGAAAAGGGCGTGCGCGCGCTGGCGCTACGCAGCGACCAGGCCGACACCACGGCGGCCAGGCCGCTGATCGACAAGCTGGTCGCGCATTTCGGCCGGCTCGACATCCTGGTCAACAATGCGGCGGTGGTGGCCAAGGGCCAGCTGGTCGACGATCCGGCGCTCGACACCGCCACGCTCGACCACCAGTGGCAGGTGAACGTCATGGGGGCGGTGGCGACCACGCGCGCGGCGGCGTCGGCGCTGGCCGACGGCGGCCGCATCGTCTTCATCGGCTCGCGCAACGGCACCCTGGCCCTGATTCCGGGCGTGGCCGATTATGCCGGCACCAAGTCCGCCCTAATTGGCTACGCCAAGGGGATTGCGCGCGACCTCGGGCCGCGCAACATCACCGTCAACGTCGTCCAGCCCGGCGCCATGCCGACCGACATGATGGTCGAGGCCCTGGGCAGCACGACCGCGCCGGACGCCTTCCTGGACATGCACCCGATCCGCCGCATCGCGACGCTCGAGGAGGTCGCGGCGCTGGTCAACTTCCTGGCCGGCCCGAACGGCGGCTACATCACCGGCGGCGTGATCGACGTGGCGGGTGGACTCGGTATCTGAGAACGCGGCGCGGGACGGCTAGTGCCCGCGGCGCTGCACCAGCGCCGTGCCGACGCCGTGGCGCTTGCCTTCGCTGACGGCGGTGACGGTGCCGTCCGGATTGAACACCAGCGCATTGGCGGCGCCGATCTCTTCGGCCGGCGTTTCCCAGCGCTGGCCGAAGCCGGATAGCGCGCGCGCCTGCGCCGTGTCCGCGAAGCCCGGCTCGACCGAGGTGTCGACAGCATTGCGCTGGCTGATGCGCGGCGCATCGAGCGCCTGGTCCATCGGCATGCCGAAGTCGACGTGGTTGACGATGGTCTGCAGCACGGTGGTGATGATGGTCGAGCCGCCCGGGCTGCCGATGCTGAAGGCCGGCTTGCCGTCCTTGAGCGCGATGGTTGGCGCCATGCTCGAACGCGGGCGCTTGCCGGCTTCGGGCACGTTCGGGTGTGGCGCGGCGAAGTCGAAATCGGTGAGTTCGTTATTGAGCAAAAAGCCGTAGCCCGGCACCACGATCCCGCTGCCGCCCCAGGATTCGATGGTGAAGGTATACGACACCACATTGCCTTCTTTGTCGGACACCGTCAGGTGGGTGGTGTGCGCGCTTTCCGGCCCCAGTTTTACCGCGCCACCCGGCTGCGCGCGCAGCGGCACGCTCGGATCATTCTGGTAGCGATACGGGTCGCCCGCCGCGACCTCGCCCGGCGCGGCCTTGCGTGGATCGATCAGCGCGCGGCGCTCGGCCGCATACTTCTTCGAGAGCAGGCCGGCGAGCGGCGCATCGACGAATTCCGGATCGGCCAGGTAGGCATTGCGGTCGGCAAACGCCAGCCGGCTGGCTTCGATATACAGATGCTCGGCCTCGGCGCGCGGCATGGCGGCCAGGTCAAACCCTTCGAGGATATTGAGCGCATGCGCCACGGTCGGCCCGCCGCTGCTGGGCAGGGGCATGCCGAGCAGCTCGTAGCCGCGATAGCTGCTGCGCAGGGCGGGACGGATGCGCGCTTCGTAGTCGGCCAGGTCGGCCATGGTCATGGCGCCGGCCGGCACCCGCACGCCCTTGGCGACCGGCGGCCGGTTGACGCTGTCGACGATGGCGCGCGCGATCGGCCCTTCATAGAATGCCTTCACGCCCCCTTGCGCGATTTCGCGGTAGGCCCGCGCCATGCCGGGATTGCGCAGCAGGGCGCCGGCCGGCAGCGCCTTGCCCTGGTGCAGATAGAGCTCGCTGGTCGGCGCGAACTGGCGGAATTTTTTCTCGTTCTGGCCCACCAGCTGGCTGAAGTTGGCGTTGACGATAAAGCCCTTGTCGGCCACCGCGATGGCCGGCGCCAGCACCTGGGCAAAACGCATGCTGCCGTAGCGCTCGAGCGCCTCGTGCCAGCCGCGCACCGTGCCCGGCACGCCGACCGACAGGCCGCTGGCGACCGCAGTCTCGAAATCGAGCGGCTTGCCATCCGGCTGGAACAAATGCGGGCCGGCCTTGCGCGGCGCCGTCTCGCGGTGGTCGATGGTGATCGCGCGTTTGTCCCTGGCCAGGTAGATCACCATGAAGCCGCCGCCGCCGATGCCGCAACTGAAGGGATCGGTGACGCCCAGCGTGGCCGCCGCAGCCACCGCTGCGTCGATCGCATTGCCGCCCTGGTTCAGGATGGCCAACGCCGACTGCGAAGCCTGGGCGCTGATGGTGGCGACCGCGCCACCGCTGCCGGTCGCCACCGGCGCCGCCGCGACCGGCGCGACGACGACGGCCAGCACCAGGCCGCAGGCCAGTACGGCCTGGCGCGATATGCGGGCCGGCGCCACTAGCTGCCGTACATATTGAAGACCACCGGATAGGTGGCTGGCCGGCTGTCGGCCATGCCGCGCGGCGGCGGCGTGAACGACGGGTCGAGTTCGATGCGCGCGCCGCGCAGGGCGGGCGAGGTATAGCCCGGCTTGCCCTGTACCAGCCAGAAGCCCTGCGCCACGTTGTTGATGCGCAGGGTGAAGCGGTAGGCGAGCTGGCCGGCCCAGATGCAGCGCGCGTTGTCGGGGCAGCGGCTGTCGTCGGCGCCTTCGTAGGTGAGGCTCAGGCGATGGTCGATCGGCAGCGGCGGCAGGGCCAGGGTCTGGCGTTCGCTCAGCGTGTACTGGGCGTCTGGCAGGTGGTCGGGCGTAGCGCAGGCCGACAGCAGGCCGGCGGCGGCGATGGAGAGGATGCAGGGCAGGGTGCGCATCGGTGTCATCCGGGTATTGACGGGAAAAGCCATGATAGCAAAACCGCAAGGGCGTGGTCGCGTGACAGGGAAAATACAAGCGTTGGTCAAGTCATAAACAGGTCATATTCGGCAGCTATTCTTTTTCCTGTAGTCCAAAACATACCCCTTAACCAGAGTTAGGAATAACAATGTTCAAGAAGATCCTCGCCGGCGCTGCCGCCACGCTCGTGATGACGACCTCGTTCGCCGCCGACATTACCGGCGCGGGCGCTACGTTCCCGTACCCGATCTACGCCAAGTGGGCTGAGAGCTACAAAGCCGCCACCGGCACCGGCCTGAACTACCAGTCGGTCGGCTCGGGCGCCGGCATCAAGCAGATCAAGGCGAAGACCGTGGACTTCGGCGCATCGGACATGCCGCTGAAAGCAGAAGAACTGGACAAGGAAGGCCTGATGCAATTCCCGGCCATCATGGGCGGCGTGGTTGCCGTGGTCAACGTCGACGGCGTGACCCCAGGCCAGCTGAAGATGACCGGTCCGCTGCTGGCCGACATCTACATGGGCAAGATCACCAAGTGGAACGCTCCTGAAATCGCCGCCGTGAACCCAGGCGTGAAACTGCCGGCCGCCGACATCACCGTCGTGCACCGCGCCGATAGCTCGGGCACCTCGTTCCTGTTCACCGACTTCCTGGCCAAGACCAGCCCGGCATGGAAAGAGTCGATCGGCTCGGGCACCACCGTCAAGTGGGCCGTGGGCGTCGGTGGCAAGGGCAACGAAGGCGTCGCCGCCAACGTGCAGCGTATCAAGGGCGCGATCGGCTACGTCGAGTGGGCCTACGCCAAGAAGAACAAGCTGTCGCACACCCAGCTGCGCAACAAGGAAGGCGTCGACCTGCAACCGTCGGACGACGTGTTCAAGGCCGCTGCCGCCAATGCCGAGTGGACCAAGGCCCCAGGCTTTGGCGTGGTGCTGACCGACGGCGCCGGCAAGCAGAGCTGGCCGATCACCGGCGTGTCGTACATCCTGATGCACAAGTCGCAGGCTGACGCCAAGAAAGGCCAGGAAGTCGTGAAGTTCTTCGACTGGTCGTTCAAGAACGGCGCCCCGGCAGCCGCCGAACTGGACTACGTGCCGATGCCAGCCAGCGTCGTCAAGCAAGTGCAGGACGCCTGGAAAGCCAACCTGAAGGACGCTTCGGGCAAGGCCATCATGTAATTCGCCGTCAAGGCGATCGATCCGGCAGCCTGGCTGCCGGATTTTCGTTGGCGCGCGCGGCAGGCTGGCGCGCGGCGCCGACGGCACCTCTCTTTTTGGGCATCCCATGACAACGGCGAACACGATCGTCCTGGTGATCGACGACAAGCCGGCCATTGCCGAGCTGCTCAAGTTCTCGCTGCACGAGGACGAGTGGGTCTGGCATAACGTGCCGAGCCTGGCGCAAGCCTGGGACTTCATCGGGCGCGAGCGCCCCGAACTCCTGCTGCAGGAATCGATGCTGCGCCACGAAGGCGGCATGCGCCTGCTGGCGCGCCTGCGCGGCGACCGCCGCCTGCGCGAGCAGCCGGTGATCCTGCTGGCGGCCGATTGCGCGGAAGGCGAGCGTCCCGCCAGCCTGCCCGCACCCGTACCCCATCCCGAATTCATTCCGCAAGCACCGGTCGACCAGGCGCGCGAATTGTCGCCCGAATCGCGCCTGCTGCGCTCGGGCCGCCTGGTGCTCGACCCGCTCAGCTGCAGCGTCAAGGTCGGCACCCACAAGGTCGAGGTCAGGCACGCCGAATACCGGCTGCTGCGCTTCCTGCTGTGCCACCCGGGCCAGGTGTTTACCCGCACCCAGCTGCTGGAACAGCTGTGGGAAGCCCACGAGTCGCTCGACCAGCGCACCGTGGACGTCCACGTGCTGCGCCTGCGCAAGGCGCTGGGCCGCGCCAAGTCGCTGATCAAGACCGTGCGCGGCGCCGGCTACATGCTGTCGCCGACCTGATTCGCAAGGAAGCCCTGCCTGACAGGGCTTCCTGGTCGTTTTTCGTGTCATCACGCTGACATCTTCGCAATCTAGACTTGCGGCAACTTGTCTTTCTTCGGCCGCAGCATGAGCAAACACATTGGTCTCGCCCCCTACCTGGACCCGGCGCGCAGCAACCGCTTCCTGGTCCTGCTGTGGCCGCTGCTGGCGCTGCTGGCCTGCGTCGCGATCTGGATCGCGACCCTGCTGCGGGTCGAGGCCGAGCAGGAGCAGGTTGCGAGCCAGGCGCGCAAGGACGTGGCGGCCTATGCCGAGGCCTACGAGCAGTACATCACGCGCTCGGTGGCGCAGATGGACCAGATCACGATGCAGCTCAAGTTCAGCTGGGAAGGCTCGCGCCAGGCCGACCTGCTGGACCGGATGCGGCGCGACGGCATGTTCACCGACAGCGCCTTCCACGTGGTGGCGATCCTCGACCGCGGCGGCATCGTGCGCTCCAGCACCCGCGCCGGCCTGCTCGGGGCCGACCTGTCGGCGGGACCGTATTTCCACCAGCACCGCGACAGCAACTCGACCGCGCTGCGGGTCGGCACCGCGCCCACGCATTTCAGCGCGGCCGACGACGTGGTGCTGTTCACGCGCCGGCTCGAAACCAGGGAGGAAGAATTCGACGGCGTGGTGCTGATGGCGGTCGACGCCCGCTACTTCACGTCCTTCGTCAGCCCGGCCACGATCGGCGCCGGCGGCATCGTGGCGCTGGCCGGCAGCGAAGGGCGCTTGCGGGTCGAGCAGCGCAGCAACGGCGAATCGTTCGTGGACGCGGTCGCGCTGCCGCGCCGTGGTGGGGCCTGGTCGGGCGAGCAGGGCGTGCGCCTGGTCGAGGGCGTGGACGGCTTCTCCGACGGCCAGGCGCGCGTGCTGGGCTGGCGCCAGTCGCCGGCCTACCCGCTGGTGGCCCTGGTCGGCCTGCCGCAGACCGAGGCGCTGGCATCGAACAATACCTACTGGACCGAGAGCCGCGACCGCGCGATCGCCGCCACCCTGTGCCTGCTGCTGCTGGGCGCGGTCGGGGCGGTGCTGGCGCGCCGCGCCGTGGCGCGCGAGAAGGAACAGGACGAGGTGCGCCGCGCCTACCGCACCGCCACCGAGAGCGGCAATGACGGCTTCTACATGGCCGCGGCGGTGCGCGCGCGCGACGGCCAGATCCTGGATTTCCGGATCGTCGACTGCAACGAGCGCGGGGCCTTCTTCTATGGCATGACGCGCGACGAACTGGTCGGCTCGAGCCTGACCGAGATCGACAGCGGCCTGTTCGGTGAAGACCTGCTGGCCACCTACCGCAAGGCGATGGACAGCGGCTTTCATGAAGACGACCGCAAGATGCCGAGCGATAACCGCCTGAACATCAGCTGGGGCCGGCGGCGCCTGGTCCGGGTCGGCAACGGCCTGGCGGTGACCTTGCAGGACATCAGCGAGAAGAAGGCGCACGAATCGCAGCTCGAGCGCCTGGCCAACGAGGATACGCTCACCGGCCTGGCCACCCGCCACGCCTTTTTGGAACGCATGCCGGCCATGCTGGCCGAGGCGCAGGGCGCGGGCACCGGCGCCGCGCTGCTGTTCATCGACCTGGACGAGTTCAAGCACGTCAACGACTCGCACGGCCACGCCACCGGCGACCAGCTGCTGCGGTCCGCCGCCGGCCGCCTGCTGTCGCTGCTGCGCCCGAGCGACCAGGTGGCGCGCTTCGGCGGCGACGAATTTGTGGTGCTGCTGTCGCCCTGCGACGGCGAACGCATGGCGGCCTCGGTGGCGGCCCGCATCGTCGAGGCCTTCGGGGTGCCGTTCCTGATCGGCGACGAGCTGCATGCGGTCGGCTCCTCGATCGGCATCAGCCTGTACCCGCGCGACGGCCTGGATGCCGAGACCCTGCTCAAGCACAGCGATATCGCCATGTACGTCGGCAAGAACGAGGGCAAGGGGCAATACCGCTTCTTCGATCCTTCACTGTCGTCGACCCTCAATTCGCGGGCGCGCCTGAAGCAGAATATGCTGGAAGCGCTGGAGGCCGACCAGTTCGTGCTGTACTACCAGCCGCGGGTGGATGCGCGCAGCGGGGAGTTGCTGAGCATGGAAGCGCTGGTGCGCTGGCGCCATCCGACCCTGGGCATGGTGGCGCCGGGCGAATTCATCCCGCTGGCCGAGGCTACCGGCCTGATCGTGCGCATCGGCGAGACCGTGATCGACAAGGCCTGTGCCCAGCTGGCCGCCTGGCGCGAGGCCGGCGTGGCCCTGGTGCCGGTCTCGATCAACGTCTCGCCCAAGCAGTTCCTGCGCGGCGGCGTGCAGCGCCAGCTGAGCGCAGCCCTGCTGCGGCACCGGGTGCCGGCCAGCCTGATCGAGGTCGAGATCACCGAATCGGCGATGATGGGCGACCAGGACGACATCCTGGCCGAACTGGCGGCCCTGCGCGCATTGGGCGTGAAACTGCATGTGGACGATTTCGGCACCGGTTACTCGTCGCTGTCGCAACTGCAGCGCCTCAAGATGGACGTGCTGAAAGTCGACCGCGCCTTCACCACCGAGCTGGCCAATTCGAAGGAGGGCAAGGTGTTCTTCCAGGCCATCGTGTCGATGGCCCACGCGCTGGGCATGTCGGTGGTGGCCGAGGGCGTCGAGACCGAGGAACAGCTGGCGATCCTGCGCCACCTCGATTGCAACGAGGTGCAGGGCTACTACATCGCGCGGCCGGTGCCGGCGCAGGAGATGGCCGAGATGATGGAACGGCGCTACCTGCTCGATGCGCCGGTGACGGCGCATTCGGCAGAAGGATGATGGTCAGTCGAGGTCGGAGGCGGCGTGGCGCTCGTGGACCTGGTCGGCTTCCGGCCCGAACGAACGATTGACCTTGCGGCCGCGGATGACAGCCGGCCGCGCGGCAATCTCGTCGGCCCAGCGCCTGACGTTCACATACTCGTGCACCGACAGGAACTCGCCGGCCTCATACAACTGCCCCAGCACCAGCCCGCCATACCACGGCCAGATCGCCATGTCGGCGATCGTGTATTCCTCGCCTGCAACAAAACGCCTGTCGGCCAGGTGACGGTCGAGCACGTCGAGCTGGCGCTTGGCTTCCATCGCATAGCGGTCGATCGGGTATTGCAGTTTTTCCGGCGCATAGGCATAGAAGTGGCCGAAGCCGCCGCCGACAAACGGCGCCGAACCCATCTGCCAGAACAGCCAGTTCATGGTCTCGGCCCGCGCCACGCCGTCCTTCGGCAGGAAGGCGCCGAATTTCTCGGCCAGGTAGACGAGGATCGAACCGGATTCGAACACGCGCACCGGCTCGGGCCCGCTGCGGTCGACCAGGGCCGGAATCTTCGAATTGGGGTTGGCCTCGACGAAGCCGCTCGAGAACTGCATGCCCTCGTTGATCTTGATGAGCCAGGCGTCGTACTCGGCGCCGGCATGGCCGGCGGCCAGCAGCTCTTCGAGCAGGATGGTGACCTTCACGCCGTTCGGCGTCGCCAGCGAATACAGCTGCAGCGGATGCTGGCCGACCGGCAATTCCTTGTCATGGGTCGGCCCGGCCACCGGGCGGTTGATGCTGGCGAAGGCGCCGCCGGAAGAGGCGGGCGGCGTCCAGACTTTCGGTGGGACGTAGGATGCTTGGTCGGCCATTGGATCTCCTTGAACCTGGTCAAAGAATTCATTCTAGCCAAAGGCGGAAAGACGCGCCGGGGCCGCCCCGAAATGCCTAGCGGCCTGCCACTTGCTGCAGAATTCCTGTCATTTTTCGCATTCTGCCGAAGAAAAAGCGGCTGGCGCTGGCCCCGGAGCCCGGTATTTCCTATGCTGTCGGGTCCACTACGAGAAAGGCCGGGACATGCACAACCCTTCGCGCCGCGAGACATTCAAACTGCTGCTGGCGGGCGCCAGCCTGCCGGCCCTGCCGGCCGCGGCGGCGACCGCAACCACCGCGACCACCGCCTGCGACGCCGCCGCCCCGCGCTGGCGGCGCGGCATCGAAGGCCAGCGCCAGGCCGACCAGGGCGACGGCACCTACCTGAACCCCATCATCGCCGGCGACCATCCCGACCCGACCGTGCTCAAGGACGGCAAGGATTACTACCTCACGTATTCCTCGTTCTATTCCTACCCCGGCCTGGTGATCTGGCATTCGACCGACCTGGTCAACTGGCGGCCGCTGGCGCCGGCGCTCACGAAGCCGCTGGGGACGATCTGGGCGGTCGACCTGTGCAAGCACGACGGCCGCTATTTCATCTATATCCCAGCCGCCCCGGACGGCAAGCCGTGGTCCATCTACGCGATCTGGGCCGACCGCATCGAGGGACCGTGGAGCGACCCGGTCGACCTCAAGATCCCCGACTGCATCGACCCCGGCCACGTGGTCGGCGAGGACGGCAAGCGCTACCTGTTCGTCAACGGCATCCGCAAGATCCGCCTCACCGACGATGGCCTGGCCACCGATGGCAAGCTGGAAAAAGCATATGAACCGTGGCGCTATCCGACCGACTGGGTGGTCGAGAACTTCGCGCCCGAAGGCCCCAAGCTGCTGCGGCGCGGCAAGTGGTTCTACCTGGTGACGGCGGTCGGCGGCACCGCCGGCCCGGTCACCGGCCATATGGTGATCGCGGCGCGCGCGACTTCGGTCCACGGGCCGTGGGAACACTGTCCGCACAACCCGCTGGTGCGCTCGCTCGGCACGGCCGAGCCGTGGTGGTCGCGCGGCCATGCGACCCTGGTCGAGGGCCCGGCCGGCGACTGGTGGATGATCTACCATGGCTACGAGAACGGCTACCGCACGCTGGGTCGGCAAACACTGCTCGAACCGATCGAATGGACGGACGACGGCTGGTTCCGCGCCCTGGGCGGCGACCTGTCGCGCGCGCTGCCCAAGCCGAAAGGCGGAGCGGCCGGCCCGGCCGGCCATGCGCTGTCCGACGACTTCACGCGCCAGCGCTTCGGGGTGCAATGGGCGTTCCACGATCCGGCGCCGGACGAGATGGGCCGCGCGCGCTATGTGCAGCAGGGGCTGCGCATCGCCGCGCGCGGCACGTCGCCCGCCGACAGCCGGCCGCTGACCTGCGGCGTGGGCGATCGCGCCTATGAGGTGGAGGTGGATCTCACCCTGGAGGGAGAGGCCGAAGCCGGCCTGCTGCTGTTCTACAGCCAGAAGGCCTTCGTCGGCATCGGCTTCACGCGCGACGAGGTCAAGACCTTCCAGTACGCCGAAGAGCAGGGCTGGGCCCGTGGCAAGCGCAAGACGACATCGGTGCGGGTCAGGATGACGAACGACGAACACGTCGTCACCTGGCATTACTCCCACGACGGCGGCAAGACCTGGACCCTGCACGGCACGCGGATGGAAGTTTCGGGCATCCACCACAATGTGTTCGGCGGCTTCCTGAGCCTGAAGGTCGGCATCTACTGCGCCGGCGCCGGCGCGGTCACGCTGGGCGATTTCCGCTACCGCGCGCTGGCGTCTTGACCTGCCGGGCGGGCACGCCATACTATAGTTGACCCCGGCGGCATTGGCGCTGCCGGCGGCTGGCGAGCCGTCCCATGTCCCTATCCTGTCTTCCTGCCCCAGGCGGGCCGCGCCTGATCCTTTTCGTCGGTTTTCCCGGCATGTGCATGCTCGACATCGCCGGTCCGCAGACCGTGTTCTGGTGCGCCTCGAAAGTCATGGAAGAGCGCGGCCTGCCGGGCTATGCGCGCCACCTGGTCAGCCTCGACGGCGGCCTGGTGCAGACCCTGGAAGGCGTGGCGATGCAGACGGAGCGCCTGGCCGACTTCGACCCCTGCGAGGTCGACACCCTGGTGGTGCCGGGCGCGCCGGACATCGTCGATGCCGTGCGGCGCGAGGCCACGCTGGTGGCCTGGCTGCGCGCGCGCGCCTTCGAGGCGCGCCGCGTATCGTCGGTGTGCACCGGCGCCTTCGTGCTGGCCGCCGCCGGCCTGCTCGACGGCAAGCGCGCGGCTACCCACTGGATGACCTACGACCTGCTGCGTGACAACTACCCGCGGGTCGAGGTCGACCGCGAAGCGATCTTCGTCCAGCATGGGGACACCTGGACCTCGGGCGGCGTCACCGCCGGGATCGACCTGGCGCTGGCGATGGTGGAGGCCGATTGCGGCCGCGAAGTCGCGCTGGCCGTCGCGCGCGAACTGGTGGTGTTCGTCAAGCGCCCGAGCGGCCAGCCCCAGCTGAGCTGGATGCTGCAGGCCCAGGCCGGCGATGGGCCGCTGTTCGACGAACTGCATATGTGGATCCTGGCGAACCTGGAACGGACCGACCTCAGCGTGGAGGTGCTGGCGGCGCGCATGCGCATGAGCCCGCGCAACTTCAGCCGGGTGTACAAGGACAAGACCGGCCAGACGCCGGCCCGGGCGGTCGAGCGCTTCCGCCTGGAAGCCGCCTGCCGCCTGCTGCAGGACTCGGCGCGCCACGTCGACCAGGTGGCCCTGCTGTGCGGCTTCGGCGACGAGGGCCGCATGCGCAAGTCGTTCCAGCGCCACCTGCACACCTCGCCCACCGCCTACCGCCACCGCCTGGATACCGTTACGCCGCCTGCGCCTTCAGCCAGTCATCGACCGTGACCGTGCCAAGGCGCGCTTCGCCTGCCGGCACCAGCGAGCCATCTTCCAGCACGGCGCCGAAATAGGGCGCCTGCGGGTCGGCCACGATCTTGCGCGCGTCGCCTTTCGCCTGCAGGTAATGCTGGACCAGGTCGGCCATCCGCACGCGCTCGGGGCCGGCGATCTCGACCACGCCGTTGCGCGGCGCGCCGAGCGCGTAGTCGGCCATGGCCAGCGCCACGTCGCCCGATGCGATCGCCTGGATGCTCGCCGACGGCAGGCGCAGCGTATCGCCTTCGCCCGCGGAGGCGGCGATCCCGCCCAGGAACTCGAAGAACTGGGTCGAGCGCACGATGGTATAGGGCAGGCCGGACTCGCGGATCAGCGCCTCTTGCGCGCACTTGCCGCGGAAGTAGCCGCTGGCGGGAAGGCGGTCGGTGCCGACCACCGACAGCGCGACGTGGTGCTTGACGCCCGCCGCCGTGGCCGCCCTCAGCAGGTTGCGGCCCGAGGTCGTGAAGAAGTCCATCACCGCGTCGTCGGCGAACGACGGCGAGTTGGCGACGTCGACCACGACGTCGGCGCCGGCCAGGGCGGCGGCCACGCCTTCGCCGGTCATGGTGTCGACCCCGGTGCTGGGGGAAGCGGCGACCGCTTCATGGCCGCGTTGCTGCAGGATGGCGACCAGCTTGCTGCCGATCAGGCCGCTGCCGCCGATGACGATGATTTTCATGATGTCCTTTCGATTCCCAGTGCGGCTGGGGCCGTGCGCGACGATTCGCAGTCGGTATCGAGTGTAGGAGCGTGCCTGGCGCGGCGGTAGGGCCGCCGCTGGCGGCACCGTGTTGAGCGCCAGGCGACAATCCGTTCAGCGCACCAGCGCCACCACGCACACGATGCCCTGGCGCGCCATCTTGGCGTAGGGGCAGATGCGCTCGGTGTTGCGGATGAGTTCTTCGGCGGTGGCGCGCGGCAGCCGCGGCAGGTCGATGCGGATCTCGGCCATCAGGGTGTACAGGCCGTCGACCGGATCGCGGCCGAAGGTCACCGCGGCGTCGACGGTGGCGCCGTCGAGCGCGATGCCGGCGCGCGTGGCCAGCAGGGTGAGCGCGCCGTGGAAGCAGGCGGCGAAGCCGGCCGCGAACAGCTGCTCGGGATTGGTGCCGCCGCCGGGCCCGCCCAGCGCCGCCGGCAGGCGCAGCGCGAGCTCCAGGTTGCCGTCGTCGGAGCGGGCGATGCCGGACGCGCGGCCATGCCCCGCCTCGCCGCCGCTGACGCGGACCGTGGTCGAGTACAGGGGTTCGAAATCGTCGCCGACGTATTTGTCGAGCATCGTGATGGGCGGGGGCGCCAGCCTGTTCTTCAACGCGGTCTCCAGGAGTGGTGAAAGCCCAGTGTAGGAAGGCGCGGCGCCGGCGGCTAGCGCCGCGGCGCTCACTGTCATGGTGCCTGTGGCGCAACAATCGTTGCTTCAGCCGGCGAAGTTGTTCAGGCAGTGCAGGTCGAGCGCGCGGATGCGCGGGGTGATGTAGTCGATGAAGACCCGGGTGCGCAGCGGCAGGTGGTGCCGGCTCAGGTAGCAGATATAGTGGCCGCGGTCGTCCGGCGCATGCTGCGGCAGGCAGGCGACCAGGCGGCCCGCGCGCAGGTGCTCGCACACCTGGTAGCCGGCCAGCTGCGCCAGCCCGGCGCCGTCGAGCACCGCCTGCAGCACCAGTTCGGCGTCGTTGAAGCTGTGGTTGGCCGCCGGCAGCAGGGTGCGGCGGCGCCCGTGTTCCTTGAATTCCCACTCGCACACCTGGCCCGAGGGCAGGCGCAGGTTGACGCAGCGGTGGCGCGCCACCTCGTCGAGCGTCTGCGGCAGGCCATGGGCGGCGGCATAGGCGGGCGCGGCGCAGACCAGCATCTGCATCGGGATCAGCTGGCGCGCCACCAGCTGGCTGTCGTCCAGCCGGCCGTTGCGGAACGAGACGTCGATGCGGTCGGCGATGAAGTCGAGCGGGCTGTCATCGAGGATCAGGTCGAGCCGGATGTCCGGATAGGCGGCGTGGAAGCCGCGCAGCAGCGGCGCCACGATCTTGCGGCCGAAGTCGCTGGCCGCGTGCAGGCGCAACTGGCCGCGCGGCACGCCGCAGCGCAGCTCGCGCATTTCTTCCACCGATTGCACGATCCGCTCGACGCCGGGCTTGCAGTTGGCGTAGAACTGTTCGCCTTCGCTGGTGAGCGAGGTGAGGCGGGTAGTGCGCAGGAACAGGCGGGTATCGAGCTGCGCTTCCAGTTTCTGCACGCTGCGGCTGACGGCCGAACGGCCGATGCCCAGGCGCTCGGCGGCCCGGGCGAACGAGCCTTCGTGGACCACGGCGATGAAGGCCAGCACGCCGGCATAGGTGGTGGAAAAGCTCGAGGCCAGCCCGTCCATGTCTGGCGTGGCCGGCATCTGCGGCGGCGGCGGGGTGAATTCACCGATCGCAAAGCGTTCGTTCTTCATGGCGTGATCTCGGATGTGGCTGTGTTACCTCTTCATGGTAGTGTCCGGCGATCTCTTTCGTAAATGACAAATAACGGCCGAATTGCGCCAAGGCCGGCCGGCCGCGATTGTTGCGTTTACGGCAGCAGTCTGAAGCCCGCCGCACGCCTGTTGCGGGGGCAGGGCGCGCCCTACACTGGTGGATGCAATGACATCACCAAGAAAGGAATTCGACATGTCGCGCTTGAGAAAATTCGCCGGAGCCGCCGGCCTCCTGATGACCCTGCCGCTGGCGGCGCCCGCCTGGGCGGCGGCGCTCGATCCGGTCGTCAAGGAACTGTTCACCAAGGCGCTGGACGACCATCCCGGCAAGGAAGTCCTCATGATTACCGTCGTCTATCCGCCCGGCGGCGGTGACCCCATCCACCGCCACGACGCGCACGGCTTCATCTATGTGCTCGAAGGTTCGATCGTGATGGGGGTGAAGGGCGGGAAGGAGCACACGCTGGGACCGGGCCAGACCTTCTACGAAAGCCCGCGCGACCTGCATACGGTGGGACGCAATGCGAGCAAGACCAAGCCGGCCAAGTTCCTGGTATTCCTGCTGAAGGACAAGAACAAGCCGTTCTTCATGCCGGTGCAGTAATAATGCAAAAACCCGCCGAAGCGGGTTTTTGGAGAGAGCGACCAACCGGCTTACACGTAAGCCGCCAGCGCGCCTTTCATCTTCTTGAGCGCCGCCGATTCGATCTGGCGGATGCGCTCGGCCGACACGCTGAATTCTTCGGCCAGCGTGTGCAGGGTGGCGCCCGAGCCGTCGTCGTTGGCCAGCCAGCGCGCCTCGATGATGCGGCGCGAACGGGGGTCGAGCTTGCCCAGCGCCGTTTCCAGGCCCTCGGACTGCAGGCGGGTGACCTGCTCGGCTTCGAGCACCTTGGTCGGTTCCTGCTGGTCCGACGACAGGTAGGCGATCGGCGAGAACTTGTCGTCTTCGTCGTCGGTCGGCGATTCCAGCGCGATGTCGCGGCCCGAGAGGCGGGTTTCCATCTCGATCACTTCTTCGCGCTTGACGCCCAGCAGCTTCGCCAGGTCGTCGACCTGGCCAGGGGACATCGCGTCCAGGCCGGTCTTGTTGCTGCGCAGGTTGAAGAACAGCTTGCGCTGGGCCTTGGTCGTGGCGACTTTTACCAGGCGCCAGTTCTTGAGAATGTACTCATGCATCTCGGCCTTGATCCAGTGCATGGCGTACGAGACCAGGCGCACGCCCTGGTTCGGGTCGAAGCGCTTGACCGCCTTCATCAGGCCAATATTGCCTTCCTGGATCAGGTCGGCGTGCGGCAGGCCATAGCCCAGGTAGCCGCGCGCGATCGACACCACCAGGCGCAGGTGCGACAGCACCAGCTTTTGAGCGGCGTCGAGATCGTGGTCGTCGCGCAGGCGCTTGGCCAGCGAGACTTCTTCTTCGTGCGTCAGCATCGGCAGGCGGTTGACGGCCGAGATATAGGCGTCGATATTGCCCAGATTGCCGGTGAAACCCAGTCCCAGAGCACGACTGCCGGTCGGAACCAATGCGGATTGTGCGGACATATTCATTTCCCTCGTAGTAATCTTGCTGCATCCTCAATGTGCCACAACTTATTGCCTTGCGGCAGCACTGTTACGGCTTGTTACCCGGATGCCTGACTTGTGTTCGATAGCCTTGGACCCTATATTAGCACTCCCCCGGGGAGAGTGCCAGACGCGGTCCCGGCGCTTAAGATTGTTCAAAGTATTGCCCAGGGGAATCAAATTGCCGACGGTTCCACTGTAGAGCAGGACTTGCATGACCAGTTGATTTGTCTCACAAATGAGCCAGGAACGACTGGAAACTCACGTTAGATACAGGTTACGGCGGTGGACGCCCGTACTCTGTTGAATGGCGCACGTAGCCACGGCGCAGCTTGTAGGACTTTTGCGCGTGGGTGCGTAGGGAGTGGCAGCTAGGCCGTAGGATTCATTGCAGTGTCATGCGGGATGATCGTGTCCATAAGGAGGCAGGCAGCCGCACGGAAGGGCCGCCTCGCCCTGTTACCCGAGATGGTGACGCTTATCGCAATTTCAACACCTGCCCACGCATTTTTTTAGCGCAAGATTGTAGGAGCCGCCACCGGCGGCCCCCGCTCACCGGTGCCGCGCCAGATGGCGCCGCACCGACAGCAGCGCGCCGACCAGGCCCAGCCCGGCGCTGATCGCCAGCAGGCCGCCGATTTCCAGGCCGCCCAGCGGCGCCAGCTGGAAATTCGAGCCGTAGAGCCGGGCGAATTCGCCGATCGCGCCGTTCAGCGGCCGTAGCGCCAGGGTCACTGCGCCCAGCGCCACCGCACCGGCGCACAGGCCCAGCAGGGCGCCGGTATAGAAGAAGGGACGGTGGATGAAATCGTTGGTCGCGCCCAGCAGCCTGGAGACCGAGATCTCTTCTTTCTGCGTCAGCACCTGCAGGCGGATGGTGTTGAACACCACCGCGATGACGACGATGCCCAGGGTCGCCGCCAGCAGCAGCAGCGCCAGGCGCAGGATGGCCAGCATCGCGGCCAGGCGCTTGACCCAGGCCGTATCGACCTGCACCGTCTCGACGCCCGGCAGCGCGCCCAGGCGCTCGGTGATCAGGTCGACCTGGTCGGCGGCGCCGGCGCTGGCGAAGCCTTCCAGCTTCATCACATAGCTGTCGGGCAGGGGATTGTCGCCCAGGGTCTCCAGCACGTCGCCCAGGCCGCTTCGCTCCTTGAGCGAAGCGAGCGCCTGCTCGCGCGGGATGAAGGCGATCTCGGCCCCTGCCTGCCCTTGGGGTGCGACGATCTGGCGGATGCGCGGCGCCAGCGCCTCGGCGTCGGCGCGGGCGGTGTCTTCGCGCATGAAGACGCTGATCTCGGGATCGACCGACAATTGCTCGGACAGGGGCCGGACATTGTCGAGCAGGGTGATGCCCGCGAACGGCAGGGTCAGCGCGAACGCGACCACCAGCACATTGAACAGGAAGCTGCCGGGCGACTTGCGCACCGTCGACAGCGCGGCCCCGAGGGCGAAGCGGTGCTGGCGCAGCCACGGGCTCATGCCGCACCTCCGACCAGTTGGCCCTGCTCGAGGCGGATCACGCGCGCGGCGCCTTCCAACACCTGCTCATCGTGGGTCGAAATGACGCAGGTCACGCCGGCGGAGTGGAAGGCGCGCAGCGCGTCGAGCACCTTGTCGGCCGCCACCCGGTCGAGGTTGGCGGTGGGTTCATCGGCCAGGATGATCTGCGGCCGGTTGACGATCGCGCGCGCCACCGCAACCCGCTGCTGTTCGCCACCGGACAGTTCGAGCGGCATCGCCCTGGCGCGGTCCAGCAGTCCGACGCGGTCGAGGGCGGCGCGTGCGCGCTGGGCGGCGTCCGCCGTGCGGGCGCCCGTCACCAGCAGCGGCAGCATGGTATTGGCCAGGATGTTGCGGTCGTTGAGCAGGCGCTGCTGCTGGAAGATGATGCCGATATTGCGGCGCAGGAAGGGGATCCCGGCCGGCTTGAGGCGGCCGATGTCCTGGCCATTGACGGTCACCACGCCGCTGCTGGGACGCTCGACCGCCGCCACCATCTTCATGAGGGTCGACTTGCCGGCGCCCGAGGGCCCGGCCAGGTAGACCAGCTCGCCCTTGGCGATGTCGAGGGTGACGTCGTGCAGCGCATACGCGCCGCGCGCATCGCCGTGTGTATATTGCTTGGATACCGACTGGAATGCGATCATGGGTCCCTAACCTGTCAACCGAGCAGCGCTTCGACGAATTCTTCGGCGTTGAACGGCTGCAGGTCTTCCAGCTTCTCGCCGACGCCGATGAAGTACACGGGGATCGGACGGGTGCGGGCGATCGCCGCCAGCACGCCGCCCTTGGCGGTGCCGTCCAGCTTGGTCACGACCAGGCCGGTCAGCTGCAGCGCATCGTCGAAGGCCTTCACCTGGGCCAGTGCGTTCTGGCCGGTATTGCCGTCGATGACGAGCAGCGTCTCGTGCGGCGCGCCATCCATGCCCTTGCCGATCACGCGCTTGATCTTCTTGAGCTCTTCCATCAGGTGCAACTGGGTCGGCAGGCGGCCGGCGGTGTCCACCATCACGACATCCGTCCCGCGCGCCTTGCCCGACTGCACCGCGTCGAAGGCGACGGCGGCCGGGTCGCCCGACTGCTGCGAGATCACGGTGACGTTGTTGCGCTGGCCCCAGACCATCAATTGCTCGCGCGCGGCGGCGCGGAAGGTGTCGCCGGCGGCCAGCAGCACCGACTGGTCGAAGCCCTGCATGTGCTTGGCCAGCTTGCCGATGGTGGTGGTCTTGCCGGCGCCATTGACGCCCGAGATCATCATCACCAGCGGTTCGTGGCGGCCCAGTTCGAGCGGTTTCTGCAACGGCATGAGCAGCTCGATCATCAATTCCTTGAGCGCGGCCTTGACGGCGGCGGCATCGAGCAGTTTTTCTTCCTTGACCTTGCGCCGCAATTCGTCCAGCAGGTGCTGGGTGGCGTCCATGCCGGCATCCGACATCAGCAGCGCGGCTTCGAGTTCCTCGTACAGGTCTTCGTCGATGCGGGCGCCGACGAACAGCAGCGACAGGTTGCTCGAGGTCTTGGACAGGCCGGCCTTCAGGCGCGCCATCCACGAGGTTTTCTTTTCAGCCTCGGTGGTGGGGCGTTCGGCGGTTTCGGGGAACAGGTTGGCGCCTTCGTGCAGGACGCTGGCCTCGATGGGGGTGGCCGCTTCGATGGCCGGGGCCGCGGCGGCCGGCGTGGGCGCGGGGGCAGGCGGCGGGACCGCCGGCACGGCTGGCACGACCGGTTCCGGCGCCGGTGTTTCAGGCGTTTTTTTTCTCTTGAAGAAGCTAAACATAGTGTCTGGTGGCGGGACTGCGTGCGGACGCCGGCGTGGCCGGCGATGAAAAAACTAGCGAATATTTTACCAGAGCAGCAATATCGAACCGGTTTGCACGCGAGCGGAACCACGACCGCACACGGCTGTCATATCTTCGGCGTCTGCTGGGCAGTGGGACGCCTGGTTACGCTACATTGACGACAGAGAGATCAACCGCAACCAGCAAACGGGGCACACCGTGAAAATCTCCAATTTCTTCAGGCGGCTGGTGGTTGGCGACAAGGCCATCGGCGGCCGCGCCGGCATCCTGCGCAGCGCCGTGGTCTGGGCCTTCATCGCTCTCGTCGCGCTATTCTTCACCCAGCCGACCGGCGAACCGGCCAGCGTCTTCGACGGGCCGATCCTGTTGCCGGCCGAACTGGGCCTGGAGCGCTGGCCGCCGTCCTAGTGCCTGTCAACCCCGCGACTTGGCGGCTTCGGCCTGCTTGCGGATCGTCTCCAGCGTGGCGTTCGGCGTGATCAGGTTGCCGTCGTAGCGCAGTTCGATCACGGCCGGCAGCTTGTGGCGTTCGGCGTGTTCGAGCGCACGGCGCAGTGCCGGCGCGAAATCGGCGGTCTGGTCGACGACCTCGCCATGGCCGCCATAGGCGCGCGCCAGCGCGGCGAAGTCCGGATTGTGCAGGCCCGTGCCCGACACCCGGCCCGGGTAGGTGCGCTCCTGGTGCATGCGGATGGTGCCGAACATATTGTTATTGAAGACCAGGATCACGACCCCGGCGCCGTATTGCACGGCGGTCGCCAGTTCCTGGCCGGTCATCATGAATTCGCCGTCGCCGGCGAAGGTCACCACGGCGCGCTCCGGCCACACGATCTTGGCCGCCACGCCAGCCGGCACCGCGTAACCCATCGCGCCGCTGGTCGGCGCCAGTTGGGTGCGCATGCCGCCATAGCGGTAGAAGCGGTGGGCCCACGAGGCGTAGTTGCCGGCGCCATTCGTGATGATGGCGTCGTGCGGCAACTGGTCCATCAAGTCCTGCACCACCTGCCACAGGTCGAGCGGCACGCCTTCTCTCAAGAGGGCCGGCTGCGCCTGCCAGGCGGCCAGTTCGGCCTTCGCCTCGGCCACGCTGTTTGCCCAGGCGCTGCTGTCGACCGGCGCCATCGCGGCCAGCATGGCGCAGGCTTGCGGCATGCCGCTGGCGATCATCAACTCTCCCTGGTAGACGCTGCCCAGTTCTTCCGGGTCAGGGTGGATATGCACCAGGCGCTGGCGCGGCACCGGCGCTTCCAGCAGCGTATAGCCGCCGGTGGTCATCTCGCCCAGGCGCGGGCCGATCGCGATCACCAGGTCGGCCTCCTTGACGCGCGCGGCCAGCTTCGGGTTGATGCCGATGCCGACGTCGCCCACGTAGTTCGGATGCGCGTTGTCGAGCAGGTCCTGGAAGCGGAAGGTGCAGCCCACCGGCAGGCGGTTGGCTTCGGCGAAGCGGGCCAGGTCGGCGCAGGCCTGCGCATTCCAGGTGCCGCCGCCCAGCAGGACCAGCGGGCGTCGACTCTCGGCCAGCATCGCGCGCAGCGTGGCAATCTGCGCGCCGGACGGCGCGCCGTGCGACGGCTGGTAGGGGCGGGTGTCGGCCACTTCGGCGGTCGTCACCAGCATGTCTTCCGGCAGCGCCAGCACCACCGGGCCGGGGCGGCCGCTGGTGGCGACCTGGAAGGCGCGCGCCAGGTATTCGGGAATGCGGTCGGCGCGGTCGATCTGGGCCACCCATTTCGCCATCTGGCCGTACATGCGGCGGTAGTCGATTTCCTGGAACGCCTCGCGGTCGACGAAGTCGTTGCCGACCTGGCCGATGAACAGGATCATCGGGGTCGAGTCCTGGAACGCGGTGTGCACGCCGATCGACGCATTGGTGGCGCCGGGACCGCGGGTGACGAAGCAGATGCCCGGTTTGCCGGTCATCTTGCCGTAGGCCTCGGCCATGAACGCCGCGCCCCCTTCCTGGCGGTTGATCACGAAGCGGATGTCCGAATCGTGCAGCGCATCGAGCACGTCCAGGTAGCTTTCGCCGGGGACGCCGAAGGCGGTGTCGACGCCGTGGACGCGGAGCGCGTCGACCAGCAGTTGGCCGCCGGTGCGGGAAGGGTGCGGGGTAGGGTCCGTCATTGAATCATCCATGTCAAAGAGGCTATCCGGGCATTCTAGGCGAGCGGCCCGGGAACAGCTTTTGAAATGGCGACATCAAATTACAGAAAAGACGAGGTGGTCGATTCTGGCCGTTCCGGTCGATACGGCCAATCGACCGGAAGGGCCCCAATCAGCGCATTGTCGTTGCGGCCGATTTGCGCGCGCCGCGCCGGCCCGCATAACGCATCGTGGCGAGGCCTGCTGCCAGCAGCAATGCGCTCGCCGGTTCCGGCACCGGCGACGGTGCGTCGATCGTGTCCACGCCGAACGTGAAGCTGCCGTTCCAGAATCCGTCCGTGCCGAAGAAATAATCGTCCCAATCCTCGAAGAACTCAACACGCAGCAAGCCGTCCGTGCCCACCTGGAACGACAGGCCCAGGTCGACCAGGTCGGCGAAACCGGAATAGCTGGCAGAGCCGGGGAACTCGTCGCCGAGTCCTGGCGTGAAGAACACGCCATTCGCAAAATCGGTGCTTTCGAACGCCACTACCATCTCTGACAGATAGCTCGGGTCGAGTGCCGTCAGGGTGAGGTCGAAGGCGATACTGGTGATGGTCGAGTTGGCGCCCACATCGACCGTGCCCACGAAGTTGTCAGGGTCGCCCAGTCCACCGTAGCTGGGAATATCGAAGAGGTCGACGGTGATGCTGACCGGCGCGGCGAATGCGGAAGCGGATGCGAGGAACGACAAACCGACGAGCAGTTTCTTGAACGTTTTCAGCGACATGTGAATTCTCCCTGGTAGTTGGAGCCATGTTGGTACGCAACAACCGTGCCTGCGCTGCCAGGCCCTTCCAGCTGATTGATTTCTTTAAGATAATGAACAGTGCATAGTGCCGACATCAGTGGAATGTAAGATTTATCGACAACTTGCGTCACAGTTTATTTTTCAGTGAGCGCAGTCGCAGCCAATGGCGCCCGCATCGGTTACAATGCGCCCGTGAAGCAGGCCAGACAGTCGCTGGTCCACGCCGCAAGGTCGTGGACGGGAGGAAGGTCCGGACTCCATAGAGCGGGGTGACGGTTAACGGCCGTCCGCTGAAGTCCGCTGGCGCAAGCCAGCGGTATAAGGCGAGGAATAGGGCCACAGAGACGAGCGTATTCAGTTACGGTGAAACGCGGTAACCTCCACCTGGAGCAATTCCAAATAGGCACGCGTTGATGTTGCTCGCGGAGCGTGCGGGTAGGAAGCTTGAGCGCTGGAGTAATCCAGCGCCTAGAGGAATGATTGTCCAAGCGTCGCCGCAAGGTGGCGCTACACAGAATCCGGCCTATCGGCCTGCTTTACATATAATTCCTGGCGCGGGCGCCATGCCCTGCGCCTGTCGACGGTCGTCCCGGACCGCTAGCGTTCCGCGCCGGCCGCGCTGCCGGAGACGCCATTGACGCAATACATCCTCGCTCTCGACCAGGGCACGACCAGTTCGCGCGCCATCGTGTTCGACCATGCCGGCTTGCCGGTGGCGAGCTGCCAGCGTGAATTTCCCCAGCACTTCCCCCAACCTGGCTGGGTCGAGCACGACCCGCTCGATATCTGGCACAGCCAGCTCGCCTGCGCGCGCGAGGCATTGGCCCAGGGCGGCATCGCGCCGTCGCAGATCGCGGCGATTGGCATCGCCAACCAGCGCGAGACCACGATTTTGTGGGACCGCGCCAGCGGCGAGCCGGTGGCCAATGCCATCGTCTGGCAAGACCGGCGCACGGCCGGCGCCTGCGACCGCCTGCGCGAAGCGGGCCACGCGCCATTGATCCAGGAACGCACCGGTCTCGAGATCGACGCCTATTTTTCCGCCACCAAGCTGCAGTGGCTGCTGGACCACGTTCCCGGCGCGCGCGCCCGGGCCGAAAAAGGCGAGCTGGCCTTCGGCACCGTCGACAGCTGGCTCATCTACCGCCTGTGCGGCCGCCACGTCACCGACACCGGCAATGCCGCGCGCACGATGCTGTTCAACATCCACACGCTGGCCTGGGACGAGGACTTGCTGGCGCTGTTCGGCATCCCGCGCGCGCTGCTGCCCGAGGTCGTTCCCAGCGCCGGCACGGTCGGCCTGGCGGCCGCGGAATGGTTCGGCCATGCGATCCCGATCGCCGGCATCGCCGGCGACCAGCAGGCCGCCACCTTCGGGCAAGCCTGCCACCGCAAGGGCCTGGTCAAGAATACCTACGGCACCGGCTGCTTCATGCTGATGCATGCGGGCGATGCTGCGCCGCTCTCCCGCAACCGCCTGCTGGCGACGGTCGGCTGGACCGTCGACGGCCGTACCGACTACCTGCTCGAGGGCAGCGTGTTCATGGGCGGCGCCACCGTGCAATGGCTGCGCGACGGCTTGGGCATCATCCGCCAGTCGGGCGATGTCGAGGCCCTGGCTACCAGCGTGCCGGACAGCGGCGGCGTGATGCTGGTGCCGGCGTTTACGGGCCTTGGGGCGCCGCACTGGGACCCGTATGCGCGCGGCACGATCCTCGGCATGACGCGCGGCACCACGGCCGCCCATATCGCGCGCGCCGCGCTCGAGGCCATCGCCTACCAGAGCGCCGAACTGTTGAACGCGATGCAGAAGGACGCCGCCTGCGCCGTCACCGAACTGCGCGCCGATGGCGGCGCGGCGCGCAACGCGCTGCTGATGCAATTCCAGGCCGACCTGCTCGGGGTCGAGGTGGTCTGCCCGCGCGTCACCGAGACCACCGCCCTCGGCGCGGCCTACCTGGCGGGCCTGGCCTGCGGCTACTGGGAATCGCTGGAGGCGATCGCGGCGCAGTGGCAGGTCGAGCGTCGCTATGCGCCGCGGATGGACGCCGGCCGCCGCGAAGAATTGATGGAGCGCTGGGGGCGGGCGGTCGGGCATGCGCGGTCGTGGGCCATGCCGGAGAGCTAGGGCCGTATTGTGGCAATTCAGCAACATTGTTGCGTAAAACCAGCAAAATTGAAATAGTCGATAAAAGTGATGAAATTGATTTGATTCCGCACGGAAACGCGGTATCATATTTTCCGAGTTGAGTAATTCCGTGCGCATCATGGTGATCGCGCCCTCGACCGACCTGGAGAATAGAAATGATGTCGACCCCGAACCGTAACCGCGCAGCAACCCGCGTCCTGGCTGCTGTCCTGGCCGCCGTCATGCCTTTCACCAGCGCCGTCGCCGCCAGCCCGGCCACCGCCAAGTTCGACGTGACGATGAGCGTCGTGGCCGACTGCACCGTCACCGCGACCAGCCTCGATTTCGGCCAGACCGGCCTGATCACCTCGGCCAAGAACGGTCAATCCAACTTGACTGTGACATGCACCAACACGACGCCTTACAATGTGGGATTGGATGCCGGTACCGGCGCCGGTTCGAGCGGCACGACGCGTTTCCTGTCGGGCAGCAGCGGCGCGAATACCGATAAAGTGAAATTCAATCTGTACCGTTCGCCGGGCGCGGGCCTGTGGGGCAACACCCAGGGCACCGATACCCTGGCCGGCACCGGTAATGGCGACAAGCAGACCCTGACCGTGTACGGCGAGATCCCGGTGCAGAATGCGCCGACGCCGGACAACTACAAGTCGCAAATCACGGCATCCGTTTATTTCTAAACTGGAGTGTGCATGCGGAGTCTTCGCTGCGCCGCCATCGCGGCGGCCCGCTTTACAGCCTTGTCCCTAACCCTGGGCGCCAGCACGCTGGCGCATGGCGCCAACCTGCAGATTTCGCCGGTCTCGATCAGCTTCCAGCCGGGCCAGAACGCGGCCGGCATCCAGCTCCAGAACAATGGCGATACGCCGCTGTACGGCCAGGTGCGCGTCTATGCCTGGGACCAGCGTGACGGCAACGACGCCCTGACCCCGACCACGCAACTGGTGGCCAGCCCGCCGGTGATCGAGGTCGCCCCCAACAGCACCCAGACCATCCGCCTGGTGCGCCGCGCCGGCGCGCAAGCCGCCCCCGGCGGCGCCGAGCAGACCTTCCGCATCCTCATCGACGAACTCCCGCGCGGCGACAGCCCGCAGGGCAATGTCGCGATCCGCCTCCAGTATTCGGTGCCGGCCTTCGTGCTGCCGGCCGACGGCCAGGCCGCGCCCAGGCTCGAATGGAGCACCTTCCAGCGCAACGGCGCCTGGCACCTGCGCGCCTTCAACACCGGCAACCTGCACGCCCAGATCGGCGCCACCAGCGTACGCATCGGCGAGCGCGACGTCGAACTCTCCAAGGGCCTGCTGGGCTATGCGCTGCCGAACCGTGCCCGCGAATGGCAGTTGCCGGCCGACGTGGCGGCCGGCATGCCGGCGCCGCTGGCGATCCAGGCCATGGTGAACACCCGGCCCCAGTCCGCCAGCGCCGCCGTCGCCAGGGACTGATTCCCCGTGCGGCACTCGACCCGCGGCCTGCGATGGCGGGCGCTGCGCTCGTCCTGCCTGCTGGCCCTGAGCCTGACGCCGATCGCCGCCGCCGTCGCGCAAGTGGCGCAGCCGGCGCCCGCCCCCGCATCCGCCGAAGCGGCGCAGCCGGTCGAACTCTTTCTTGAAACCAGCATCGACGGCCAGCCGACCGGCCAGATCGTCTCCGTCTTCCAGACCGGCGCCACGCTGCGCATGACGGTCGAGACCCTGCGCGAGCTGGGCCTGGACCCGGCCCGCTTCGGCGTGGCCGGGCGCAGCGATTTTTCGCTGGACGAGGTACGCGGCATGCGCTGGGCGTATGACCCGGCCAGGCAGGCCCTGGCGCTGACCCTGACCGACGCCCTGCGCGAGCAGCGCGTGCTGAGCGCGCGCACGGTACGCAAGGCCGGCCCGGCCCAGGCCAGCCGCGGCATGCTGCTCAACTACAATGTGTTCGGCCAGAGCAGCTCGCGCTCGATGGCCGGCACGCTCGACCTGCGCTATTTCGACCGCCATGGTTCTCTCAACAGCACCGGCGCCGCCGTGCTGCGCGGGCCGGGGCAGGGCTATACGCGCTACGACACCAGCTGGACCCGCTCGTCGCAAGACCAACTGTCGACCTGGCAGTTCGGCGACATCGTCGCCCCGGCGCTCAGCTGGACCCGCGCCATGCGCCTGGGCGGCGTCGAATGGCGCCGCAATTTCGACCTGCGGCCCGACCTCGTGACCTATCCGGTGGCCTCGGTCGCCGGGTCGGCCGTGGTGCCCACCAGCGTCGACCTGTACGTGAACGGCGTGCGCCAGTTCAGCGCCGCCGTGCCCACCGGTCCCTTCGTGGTCGACCAGGTCACGGGCCTGAACGGCGCCGGTCAGGCCACCGTGGTCACCCGCGACGCTTTGGGGCGCGAAGTCGCCACCACCTTGCCGCTGTACGTCGACACCCGCCTGCTGGCGCAGGGCCTGAGCGATTTCGCGCTCTCGGTCGGCGCATTGCGGCGCGACTACGGCCTGCATTCCTTCCGCTACGGCAGCCCGGCGGCGCTGGCGTCGTGGCGCCACGGCTGGAGCGATACCATGACGCTCGAGGGACATGCCGAGGCCGGCAGCGGCCTGGTGCTGGCCGGGGCCGGCGTGCTCAAGCGCATCCCGAACGCGGGCGTGCTCAGCGCCGCGCTGGCCGCGAGCGTCGGCCACCATCGCGGCGGCCAGGTCAGCCTCGGCTACCAGTACGTATCGCCGCGCTTCGCCTTCGACATGCAGTCGGTACGCGCCAGCCGCGACTACGGCGACCTGGGCGTGCTCGAAGGCGTGCCGGTGCCGCGCGCGCTCGATCGCGCCACGCTGAGCACCTCGTACCGCGGCAATGGCTTGAGCGTGAGCCTGATCCAGCTGCGCCTGCCGGCCGCGACCAGCTTCGGCCTGGGGTCCGATCCGCTGGGCGGCGGGATTGGCGCGGGAACGCCGATCGGCCCGGTCGAAGACCTGCCGGCCGTCACCCGCAATGTGTCGCTGGCCTGGTCGCGCAGCGTCGGGCAGCGCGGCAACCTGAGCGTCAGCGCCTTCCAGGACCTGAAGCGGCACGCCGAGCGCGGCATCACCGCCACCTTCAGCATGGCCTTCGATTCGCGGGTCTCGTTCAATACCAACGGGGGCCGCCAGCGCGGCGACAGGACGGCCGCGATGTCGCTCGGACGGGCGCCGGACTTCGAGGGCGGCATCGGCTGGGCGCTGCAGTCCGGCATGGCCGGCGACCAGCGCTACCACCAGGCGCAAGTCCAGTACCTGGGTTCGCACGGCCGCGCCGGCATCGCGACCCAGCGCGTGAACGGCATCAGCAACACCAGCCTGGACTTCAGCGGCGCGCTGGTGGCGATGGACGGCACGCTGGTCGCGGCGCGCCAGGTCGGCAACGGCTTCGCCCTGGTCTCGACCGGCGCGCCCGGCCTGCCGGTGTTGCAGGACAACCGCGTGATCGGCCGCACCGACCGCAATGGACGCCTGTTGGTGCCGGACCTGCAGCCGTACGCCGCCAACCGGATCGCGATCGATCCGTCGTCGCTGCCGCCCGACACCCGCATCGCGGGCAGCAGCCAGGACGTGGTGCCACGCGAGTTTGCCGGCGTGGTGGCGCGCTTCGAGATCGAACGCTATGCGGCCGCGACCCTGATGCTGGTCGGGCCCGACGGCCAACCACCCGAGGTCGGCACGCCCGCGCGCCTGGAAGGCGCGGCCACTGAAAATACAACCGGCGCGGTGGTCGGTTACGATGGCGTGCTGTTCGTCGAAGGATTGCGCGCGCATAACCGGGTGACGGTCGGGACCGGCGCGGATGCCTGCGAGGTGCGTTTCGACTACAAGCCGGTGGAGGGCGAGCTGCCGACCATCGGACCGCTGGCATGCCAGCCCGTGCAAGGAAGACAACCATGATGAAGACGATGACACCGCTGCGCTGGCTGCTGGCGGCGCTGCTGCTGTGGCTGATGGCTGCGCCCGGCGCGCGCGCCGACAACTGCGTGGCCAATATGACCGACGTCGACTTCGGCGTGATCAGCCCGCTCGCCAGCACCGATTACACGGCGCGCGGCACCCTGACCGTGACCTGCTACTGGACGCTGGGCCAGTCGCCGCTGCTGCTGCCGGCCGCCAACGTGTGCGTCAACCTGGGCACCGGCAGCGGCGGCGGCACCGGCGATCCGCGCTACATGACCAGCGGCGCGCGGCGCCTGGCCTTCAACCTGTATGGCGATCCCTCGTACACCTCGGCCTGGCTGTGGGGCGGCAATACCAGCACCATCGGCGCCAAGCCGATTGCCGGGACGCTGATCGGGCTGCTGGGGCTGGGCGGCGTGACGCAGAGCGTGACCATCTATGGCCGCATCCCCGCGGCCAGCCTGGTGGGCGTGGGGACCTCGGGCAATGTCGACACGCTGTACACGGCCAGTTTCGCCGGCCACGGCACCGTGCAGTATTCGTTCGGGGCCGGCAAGGCGTGCACCGCGGGCGTCACCGAGGCCTTTGCCTTCCAGGCGCGCGCCACCGTGACCAACGACTGCCAGATCAGCGCCGGCAACCTGGTGTTCGGTTCGGGCAGTCCCTTGAGCGAGCGGCGCGCCAGCGCGCCCCTGAGCGTGACCTGCACCGCCAACAGCAGCTACCAGATCTCGATGAACGGCGGCCAGTCCGGCAACCCGGCGGCGCGCGCCATGAAGAACAGCGTCACCGGCGAAACGCTGGGCTACCGGATCTCGTCCACCCCGGACGGCGCGATCTGGGGCGACGGCAGCGGCGGCACCCTGGTGTACACCGGCACCGGCACCGGCGTGACGCAGAGCGTCATGATGCACGGCCTGGTGCCGCGCCAGCGCGCGCCCACGCCGGGCAACTACCGCGACACGATCACGGTGCAGTTGACGTTCTAGCCGAGTGCAGCCAGCGCGCGTGCACGAAGCGCGCCGCATAGTCGAGCGCGTAACCGAGCAGGCCGATCAGGATGATGGCCGCCGTCAGTTCCGAATACGCAAGGCGGTCGCGCGTATCGAGGATGAAGTAGCCGAGGCCGGCCGACACACCCAGCATCTCGGCCGGCACCAGCACGATCCAGATGATGCCGATCGCGAGGCGCACACCGGTCAGGATCTGGGCGGTGATGCCGGGCAGGACCAGGCGCCAGATGACTTCCCATTTGGTGGCCGACAGCGAGCGTCCCAGCAGCATCCAGTTGGGGTCGAGCTGGGCCACGCCGGCGGCGGTACTGAGCATCAGCGGCCACACGGCGGCGAACGCCAGCAAGAAATACACCGGCGCGTCGCCCACGCCCAGCACCATCACCGCCAGCGGCATCCACGACAGCGGCGACACCATGCGCAGCAGCTGGAACAGCGGCGTGCTGGCCTGGTTGAAGGCCTTCGACATGCCGGCCAGGATCCCGAGCGGCACGCCGAACAGGATCGCGAAGCCCAGGCCGATGGCTACCCGCTCGAGGCTGGTGGCCACGTGCAGCCAGATGTCCGGCCCCAGCACCATCGCGTGGAAGGCCTCGAAGGTCGCAAGCGGGGCGAACATGGCCGCGATCGGCGTGGTCTCTTCCAGGCCCTTGACACCCCAGGACCACAGCAGCAGCGCGATCGCAAAGCCGGCGACCGGCCACAGGAAACGTCCCAGCATCGTCAGACCGCGATCGTCTCGGTGCGCAGCAGGTTGGCCGGCAGGCCGAACTTGGCAGGACCACCGACGGCGGCGATCGACTTGCGCACGAAGCGGTCGTCGACCAGGTCGCGCGCCACGAATTTCGGATCGAGCTTGGCCAGGAAGCTGGTGTCGCCCTCGACCTTCGTCTGGCCGATGGCGCGCACCAGTTCCTCTGTGTACGAGGCGAACGGGAACGGCTGGAAGTCGATGCGGCGCTGGTTCCAGGCCGGGTGGGCGACGATGCGGCGCTTCTCGTAATCCGAATAGTCGGTGGTGGCCAGCACCTTGGTCAGCGCCTGCAGGTTATGCGGCGTGTACTTATTGGGGCCGGTGGCGGCCAGCAGCTTGGCCGTCTCGACCTGGTTCGAACGCGACCACAGCTGGGCGTTGACGATGGCATTGGTGACGCGCTGCGACCATTCCGGCCGGTCGTTCAGGTCGCGCTCGGCCAGGAAGGTCACGCAGCAGGCGTGGTTCTTCCAGACGTCGCCCGAGAAGCGCAGCACCTTGCCGATCTTCGCGTTCTCGGCTGCCGCATTGAAGGGCTCGGCCACGATATAGCCGGCGATCGACTTGGTCGCCAGCGCCGACACCATCTCGGATGGCGCCAGCACAATGAGATTGACCTCGTTAGGCTTGAGGTCTGCGCCACGCGCGCGGGTCACGACGGTCAGCTTGTTGGCGCCCAGGATTTTCTGCAGCAGGATATTGTGGATCGAGTACCAGAACGGGATCGCGACCGTCTTGCCGCCCAGGTCGGCCACCGAGTTGATCTCGTTTTGCACCGTCAGGGCCGAACCGTTGATGTGGTTCCACGCCACCACCTTGGCCGGGAATTTCGAGCCGTAGCGCACCCACAGGGTGGCCGGCGACAGCATGTGGATCACATTGACCTGGCCGGCGACAAACGCCTCGATGATCTGGGCCCAGCTGCGGAACAGGCGCGGCGTCTCGACCTTCAGGCCCTGCTGTTCGAACAGCTTGCGGCCGTGCGCCACCAGCAGCGGGGCGGCATCGGTGATCGGCAGGTAGCCGATTTTCACCGGCTGGTCGTCGCCCTTGAAGTTCTGCGCCATCGCATCGCCCGCGAACAGCAGCGGCGACGCCGCGGCGGCGCCGGTCAGCGCCGACATGCGCAGGAAATCGCGCCGGGTCATGCCGCAATCGCAGTCGGAAGAAACGCAGATGTGGATCGGGTCGGTCATGTGATTTTCCTTGTTGTAGTGGGTTCAGGCGCCGTCGCGCAGCGCCTTGATGATGTCCAGGCGCAGGGCGACGACCCCCTCGGCATGTTCGTCGCGCGGGCGCGGCAGGTCGACTTGCCATTCTCTCACGATGCGTCCCGGTTGCCCGGCCATCAGGAGGATGCGGTCGGCGACCAGGATCGCCTCGTCGATGTCGTGGGTCACCAGCAGGGCGGCGGTATGCCAGCGGTGCACCAGGTCGACCAGCAGGGCCTGCATCTCGGCGCGCGTGATCGCGTCCAGCGCCGAGAACGGTTCGTCGGCGAACAGCAGCTCGGGCTGGCGCGCCAGGGCCCGCGCCAGCGCCACGCGCTGGGCCTGGCCGCCGGACAGCTGGGCCGGATAGGCATGCGCGCGTTCGGCCAGGCCGACCGCCTCGATGGCGTCGCGCACGCGGGCCTTGCGGGCATCGCGGTCGATCGCCGGCTGGCGCGCGAAATCGAGGCCGAAGCCGACATTGCCTTCGACGTTCAGCCAGGGCAGCAGGCTCGGTTGCTGGAACACGAGCGCCGCGCGCGGATGCGGGGCCAGGAGCGGCTCGCCCAGGAATGCCACGCTGCCGCCTTGCGCCGGACTGAGGCCGGCCAGGCCGCGCAGCAGGGTCGACTTGCCGCAACCGCTGCCGCCCAGCAGGCAGACGATCTCTCGCTTGTCGATGGTGAGCGAGATGTCGTCGACCACGGTCTTGCCGCCGTAGCCGATGCGCAGGCTGGATGCCGACAGCGCGGTCGCGCCCTGTTCGATCGCGGCCGCCGTCATGCCGCGGCGTGCTTCGCGAGTTCGACCTGCAGCTGCGTCAGGCTCGGGGTCACGATGGGAATGAAGGCCGATTCGCGCCAGCGGCGCGCGAAGCTGCGGTCGCGGTCGACCAGGTAGGCGCGCCCGCCGCTGGCCTGCAGCTCGAGCATCACGGCCTGCTGCACGCTCTCGGCCAATGCGATGCGCAGCCTGAACATCGGCGCCGCGGCGGTCTTGAAACGGCCGTCGGCCACGCCATCCTTCAGCTGTGTCACCAGTGTCTCGAGCGCCGCCTGCTGGGCTTCGATGCGTTCGAGCAGCGGGCCGCGCATGGCGGTGGAGAGCGCGTGTGCGGCGCGCAGGCTGGCGCGCGCCAGGCCGATCGACAGGCCGCATTGCAGGCCCAGGAAAGAGGGACGCACGCCCGGCAGCCAGGCGCGCGCGTTCGGATGCAGCACCTCGCCTTCGCCAATCTGCACGCCTTCGATCCTGACGGCGGCGGTATTGCTGCCGCGCAGGGCCAGCAGTTCGAGGTCGGGGCTGCGCGTGACGCCGGCGCTGTCGCTGATGAAGGCGACCACCGCGGGCGGCAGGTCGCCGGCCGAGTTGACGGCGGCGGCGGCGATGAAGCCTTCCTTGCGCAGGTTGGTGATCCAGGCCAGCGAGCCGTCGAGCTGCCAGCCCTGTTCGTTCGGGGTGGCCGTGATCTGCAGCGACTCGATCCCGGACAGGAATTTCATTGCGTTCGACAGGCCCGTGGCGCCAGCGAATTCGCCGCGCATCAGTGGCCCGATCCAGCGCGCGCGCATGGCCGCGTTGGGGCTTTGCAGCAGGTATTCGATGAAGGTGCGCTGGCCCCAGAACACGAAGGCGGCGGTGACGGAGTGCTCGGCCACGGCGGCGATGGCGTCGATCGCATCGGTCGTGGCGCCGCCGTTGCCGCCCAGGTCTTGCGGGACGCCGATGGCGAACAGGCCGGCGCCGGCCAGGCGCGGCACGACTTCGGAGGCCAGCTCGGGAGTGCTGTCGAGCTGGTCGGCATTGGCCTGCAGCCAATCACACAGATCCGCAGGCAGGCGCGTCGTTTGTTCGCCGTTCGACATCAGATGGCTCCGCTGGCGAAGGGTTGCAGCTGCGGGTTGATGGTGCTGCCGGCCAGGGTATTGGCGAAGTTGCACAGGGTAGCCAGGCTGATGCCCAGCACGACTTCGAGCGCCTGCTGGTCGTTGTAGCCGGCGGCCTTGAAGGCGGCCAGGGCGTCGTCGCTGACGCCGCCGCGGGTGGCGATCACTGCCTCGGAGAACACGCGCACGGCGTCGAGTTTCGCGTCGCCGGTGTCCTGGCCCTGCTGCATGGCGCGCACGGTGTCGACCGGCAATTGCGCCTTCTTGATGGCGATCGCGGTATGGCCGGCGATGCAGAAGTCGCAGCCGTGGATGCGGGCGGCGGTGATCTGCACGACTTCGCGCTCGGGCAGGGTGAGGCTGGTCTCGGCATTGATGCCCGAGACCGTCATATAGGTCTGCAGCGCTTGCGGCGAGTTGGCCAGCACGCCGATCAGGTTGGGCAGGAAGCCGTTGTTGGCGACGGCCTTGTCCACGAAGGGACGGCTGCCTTCGGGCGCGGTTTCTTGGGTATGCAGGGTCAGGCGGGACATGGCGACTCTCTCGAAATAAGCGTTGGGCCTGTTATTTTAGCGGCGATCCGAAAACACGTCCGGACACGCCCGTCCTTGTTTTCTGCTCGATCGTCCGAATCGGGCTGGCATGCGACGTCTTGACGGGAACGTGCCGGCCGCGCCGGAAGCGGCCCGGATGCTCGCCCATCACTTTATGGAAGGCGCGAGAGAAGGCGGCATACGAGTTGTAGCCGACGTGGCCGGCGGTGCGCTCGACCGTGTCGCCGCCATGCAGGCGCTGGGCCGCGATCTTCATGCGCAGCAGCAACAGGAACTGGGCCGGCGCCTGGCCGCTGGCCTCGCTGAAGTGTTTATAGAAGCTCGAGCGCGACATATGGGCCGCGCGCGCCATGTTCTCGGTCGACCAGTCCTGGCCGGGTTCCTGCATCATGCGGTCGAGCAGCGGCGAGAATTCGGGCCGGCTGGCTACCGCCAGCAGGCCGGTGGCGATGTCCTGCTGGCGCGCCGCATGGCGGATCGCATAGAAGAACATCAGTTCGGCCAGGCGCGCGACCAGCGGCGAGGGCGCCTCGGGGTCGCGCGGCGGCTCGAGCAGGATCAGGTCGAACAGCGCATTGAGCGCGCGCAGCGCCGGCTCGTCGGCGCGCAGCACTAGGCTGTCGGGGAAGGAATCGGCGATCAGGGTGCTGAGTGCGCTGCGGAAGTGGAAGAAGCCGCAGGCCAGCGCCGTGGCGTCCGGCGCCGCCGCTCCCAGTGGCTGCATCGGCACGCCGGGGCGGGCGGTGGCCGGGTCGGCGTCGGGACTCAGGAAGTGCGGCGTGTCGCGCAGGAGGAACACGCCGTCGCGTGCGCGCAGGTGGACCGGGGCGCGGCCCTCGACGTGCAGGTAGCATTCGCCGTGCAGGGCCAGGTGGAAGCTGCCCAGGCCGCGGCCGGCGGTCGAGGCTTGCCAGCGGCCGCAGTATTGGCCGAGATGGAAGACGGTCGCTTCCAGCTGCACGCTGTCGATCAGCCAGTGCACGAGGCGGTCGGCATTGTCGGTGCTATCGGTGGAAGGGGCGGAATGATTCACTCAGCCATTATCCGCGCCGGCCGGCAGGCCGCCTACGAAGAAAAACCGATATGCAAATAAGAAAAGCGTCTAGCTTTTAGAAATACACCGTTACCTGGCGCGCATCTTGCGAGACGGTGCGCTGCGACGGCGCGTTGCCGGTGTCGAGCAGGTAGGGCGTGGCCGGGCTGGCGCAGGCGACGTCGACGGTGTTGGCGACGCTCACCGAGCAGGTGGCCACGACCTGGAAACCCACCTCGAAGCTGGCAGTTGCGACGCGCGCGTCCGCCACGGCCGGCAGGGCCAGGGTGGCGGCGGCCAGGCTGGCCGCGAGGAGACGGGATGCGCGCAACATGATGAACGAAGCCAGGAATTGAATGATGAATATCGAATGAAGTGCATCATAGCGGCTTTGCCGGCGGGGCGCGCGCGAAGGCCTTCCGGCGGCTGTGGATGGCGCCGAAGGTTGATTTCGGGTTTGGCGGGATTGTCTGCGCGTCAGGCAGTGCAGGCGGGTCTTGGCAATGTCGGCGCAGTCCGAACATTGGCAGGAGTGCCATAAAATTTTCGGATTTACGGAATTGACAAGGAATTTAGAGAAATGACTCTAAAAGAAAGTTTTGTTTCTTAAACTCAACATTCCGGCGTGTTCAAGCCAGCAGGCCGGTGACGGCGTCCAGCAATTCGCCAGGGCTGAACGGCTTGACCAGGTAGAGATCGGCGCCGGCCGCCATGCCGGCCGCGATATCGCTTTGCTGGCCGCAGGCCGACAGCAGGACGATGCAGGTCGCGGCATTGCGTGGATCGCGCCTGAGTTCGGCGCAGACGTCGAGGCCGCTGCGGCCGGGCCCGAGCCAGATGTCGAGCATGACCAGTTCGGGACGTTCGCGCGCGAACAGGTCCAGTGCCTGGTCGGCATTGGCGGCTTCGACAATGCGTCCCAGCGATTGCAGGCTGAGCGAGATCAGCAGGCGCAATTCGTCCTGGTCGTCGACGACGAGGATGGTCCTAGCCATGGTCGCGTGCGGGCCGGAAAGATGGCCGGGGTGCAGAATGGATGAGCGGGAACGCGGGCATGGCGGCTTCCTGGTTAGGCCGGACGCGCGTCGCGCCGGGCTTCCAGCATAGCAGCTTGGCGCCGGTCGGGACAGGCTTTCAGGCCAGTTCCAGGCTGTTCTCCACGGCATCGCGCAGTTCATTGAACGGCACAGGCTTGGGGAAAACCGGGATGTCGGACGGCAGGCCCATGGCCGTGATCGTCGCACGGTCGAGGCCGCTGACCACGATCATGTTCATGCCGGCCGTGCCGGCGTCTTCGCGCAGGGTGCGGATCATGCGGAAGCCATCCATGCCGGGCATGCTCAGGTCGCTCACCAGCAGGTCGGGACGCCGCTCGCCGATGCGGATCAGGGCTTCGAAGCCATTGTTCGCCTTGACTATATCGAGGTCGAGGCCCCAGTTCTCCATCTCGAGCTCGTACAGGCGCAGCATCAGCGGATCGTCGTCGACCACCAGCACGCGCCGTCCGCCCGGCGCTGGCGCGGCCGGCGGCGCCGGAGGGTGGCCGGCGATGGCGAGGCGGCGCCCTTCGACCAGGCGGTTGACCGATTCCACCGTGATGCGGCGGTGGCCGCCGGCGGTGCGCCAGGCTTGCAGCGTGCCGTTCTCGACCCACAGCTGCACCGTGCGGTGCGAGACGCCCAGGGTGGCCGCGGCCTCCTTGGTCGAGCAATAGTCGGCGGCGTTATAGCTGGGCGCCGGCTGCGGGTCGGATAGGGTTTTCATATTTTGCCGATCTTACGATTTTAGTTTCTCAAAGTCAAAATAGTTAATTGCGAACAGTGCTTGGTGCGCCACAGTTGTCAATAACCGCCGTGCCGGGTTTTATGCCATTGCGGCCCGCGATGGAGGTAGCGCGGCAACAGGTCTTACTTTGCACTACTGTATGCCCGTACAGGGTATGGAAAAGGGATTGGTTGTTTCCGTGTGTCAATATTTTTCTTTTCGTTGACGTTGCTCAAACGTAAACATCGTCAGTACAACTCAGGCCTCACCTTCACACTTCATGCTAAGTCCCTAATTTCATGGGGTTTTTGTTCAGCTGGAAGCGGCCGTCGCGCGCCTAAGTCCTTGGTTTCATTGGAAAAAGTCGATTCCCTCAATCGTGAATTCGCTTGACCGTCAACATTGCTTCCACTAAAGTGGGAAACGGTGTGAAAAAGTGTCGATTTGTGGGAGAGTTGTGGGATGGAACCCGCGGCTCCCGGCGCCCGACAAACAACGACAAACAACTCTCCAAAAGCTAGGTAAATACGTGTTCCAGGGCGCGTCCGCGATCAATCTCGATGCAAAAGGCCGAATGTCGATTCCGGCCAAGCACCGTGACGCCCTTACGAGCCAGTGCGAAGGCCGCATGACGCTGACCAAGCATCCACATGGCTGCCTCCTCTTCTTCCCGCGCCCGGTCTGGGAAGAGCACCGCAAACAGATCGCTGCATGGCCGATGTCGGCCCGCGCATGGCAGCGCATTTTCCTCGGCAACGCCGTCGATGTCGAGCTCGACAGCGCCGGCCGCGTGCTGATCTCGCCCGAACTACGCGCCGCGGTCGGGCTGGACAAGGAAGTGATGATGCTCGGCATGGGCACCCACTTCGAAATCTGGAATGCCGCCAAGCTGGCCGAGGACGAGGCCGACGCCGTCGCCGGCGGCATGCCCGATGTACTTTCCAACTTCTCTTTCTGAGGCGCCGATGACGGATTCAAACACGGTGCCCATGTTCCAGCATCGAACGGTGCTGCTCGACGAAGCGGTCGACGCGCTCAACCTCGCGGGCGCGCGCGCTTACGGCATCTATATAGATGGCACCTTCGGACGGGGCGGCCACAGCCGCCTGCTGTTGTCGCGCCTGGGCCAGCAAGGGCGCCTGGTCGCGTTCGACAAGGACTTGCAGGCCATCGCCACCGCACAACAAATCGACGATCCGCGTTTCTCGATCGTCCACGACAGCTTTGCAACGATGCACGACGCGCTGGCCGCGCGCGGCATCCACCGGGTCGACGGCATCCTGCTCGACCTGGGTATCTCGTCGCCCCAGGTGGACGACGCCAGCCGCGGCTTCAGCTTCCGCAACGATGGCCCCCTCGACATGCGCATGGACACCACGCGCGGCATGTCGGCGGCCGAGTGGATCGCGACCGCGGAGCAACCTCAATTGGAAAAGGTGATACGCGATTATGGAGAAGAGCGGTATGCTTTTCAGATTGCAAAGGCGATTGTTGCTCGCCGCGCAGTCGAACCGATTTCAGGCACACGACAGCTTGCCGCAATCGTGGCAGGCGCGGTCAAGGGCTGGGAAAAAGGCAAGGATCCGGCAACCAGGACCTTTCAGGCTATCCGGATTTTCATCAATAAAGAGCTTGAGGACCTCGAGGCAGGGTTGAGCGCCGCCTATGGCATGCTGGCGCCGGGCGCCCGCATGTCGGTGATCGCCTTCCACTCGCTCGAAGACCGCATGGTCAAGCAGTTCCTCGCCTCCAAGGCCAAGGTCGAGCAGCCGGACCGGCGCCTGCCGATCCGCGCCGCCGACCTGCCGCAGCCCGAGATGAAGCTGATCGACAAGATAAAGCCATCGGCGGCGGAAGTCGCGGACAACCCGCGCGCCCGCTCGGCGGTGCTGCGCGTGGCCGAACGCCTGGGGGCGCCTGCATGAGCGTCAAGCTGAACGTGCTGCTCACCGCCTTGCTGGTGGGATGCGCGCTGTCGGTTGTCAATGCCCGCTACCAGGCGCGCCACCTGCTCATCGAGCTCGAGCGCCTGCAGCAGCACGCGCGCCAGCTCGACATCGACTGGGACCAGCTCCAGCTCGACCAGTCGCGCCTGGCCAAGAACGAGCGCATCGAACAGATCGCCCGTTCCCAGCTCGAGATGGCGCCACTGAGCCCGGCCCGTACCCAGTACCTGACCGAGGGCGCCCAATGACGCGCGGCGCGACCAGGAACAGCAATGCGCGGGTGGCCGCGTCCAAGGGCGTGGCGTTCTCGAAAAGCCCGGTGCTGGCGGTGCGCCTGCCCGACTGGCGTTCGCGCCTGGTGCTGTTCGTCCTGTTCGCGGCCTTTGCCGCGCTGGCCGTGCGCGCCGTGTGGCTGCAGGGCGTGTCGAATCAGTTCCTGCAAAAACAGGGCAAGAGCCGCTACGAGCGCACGCTCGAGCTGCCGGCCACGCGCGGCCGCATCCTCGACCGCAACGGCGCCGTGCTGGCCACCTCGCTGCCGGTGCGCGCGATCTGGGGCATCCCCGAAGACGTGCTGCAGGCGCCGCCCGAGAAGCTGCGCGAGCTATCCAAGCTGCTCGAGATGCCCGAATCCGAATTGCGCAAGAAGCTCGATTCCGACCGCAGCTTCGTCTACCTGAAGCGCCAGGTCGAGATGCCGATCGTCGACCAGATCCTGAAGCTCAAGATCGACGGCATCGACACGCGCAAGGAATACAAGCGCTTCTACCCGCAGGGCGAAGTGATGACCCACCTGGTGGGCTTCACCAACGTCGAGGACAAGGGCCAGGAAGGGATGGAGCTGCAGCACCAGAAGACCCTGATGGGCGTGGCCGGCAGCCGGCGCGTGATCAAGGACCGCCTGGGCCACATCGCCGAAGACCTGGGCATGTTCCGCGAGCCGCACCAGGGCCGCGACCTGACCCTGTCGGTCGACAGCAAGCTGCAATACATCGCCTTCACCAGCATCAAGAACGCGGTCGAGAAGTTCAATGCCAAGGCCGGCGCCGCCGTGGTGCTCGACGTCCAGACGGGCGAGGTGCTGGCCCTGGCCAACTACCCGACCTACAACCCGAACGACCGCTCGAAGCTCACCGGCGAGCAGTTGCGCAACCGCGTCATCACCGACACCTTCGAGCCGGGGTCGACGATCAAGCCGCTCACCGTGGCGCTCGGCCTGGAGACGGGACGCGTCACGCCCGACACCGTGTTCGACAACAATCCGGGCTATATGATGGTGACCGGACGCCGCATCCGCGACTTCCACAACTATGGCGTGCAGACCGTCAGCGGCATCATCCAGAAATCGTCGAACCTGGGCGTGGTCAAGATCGCCCAGATGATCCCGCAGCAGGAAATGTGGGAGCTGTATACGAAGGTCGGCTACGGCCAGGCGCCGCGCTTCGGCTTCCCCGGCGCCGCCGCCGGCCGTGTGCGTCCCTACAAGACCTGGAAGCCGGTGGAATATGCCAATATGGCCTTCGGCCACGGCCTGTCGGTGTCGCTTCTGCAGATGGCGCGTTCCTACATGATCTTCGCGCGCAACGGCGACATCATCCCGCTGTCGTTCGTGAAGGTGGACGAACAGCCGGTGGGCCAGCAGGTGATCTCGGCCAAGACCGCGGCCCAGGTGCGCACCATGCTCGAATCGGTGGTGGGCCCGGGCGGCACCGCCTCGCGCGCCCAGGTCGCCGGCTACCGCATCGGCGGCAAGACCGGCACCGCCGAGAAGATCGTCAACGGCCGCTACTCGCGCACCAACAATATCGGTTATTTCGCCGGCATCGGGCCGATGTCCAAGCCGCGCTTCATCATCGCGGTGATGGTCGACGATCCGAGCGGCCCGGTACGGACCGGCGGCTATGTCGCGGCCCCGACCGCGGCCGACCTGTTTTCCAATGCGCTGCGAGCCGCCAACGTGCCACCCGATTCATCGATCACGGACATCATCATTCCGGAAGTTCCCCTAGAGGAGAGCATGTGATGGCCCCGAGCCTGCACGACACCATCGAATGGATTCGCGCCGCCGCCCCAGGCGGCCGACTCGTTTCCGACTCGCGCCGCGTGAAGCCCGGCGACGTGTTCTTCGCCTATCCGGGCGAGGCCGCTGACGGTCGTCGTTTCATCGAGGCCGCCATCGAGGCCGGCGCCGCCGCCGTGGTGCATGAAGCCGCGGACTTTGCCTGGGACGAGGCGTACACCGTGCCGCACCTGGCCGTGAGCGGCCTTAAACAGAATGCCGGCCCGATCGCGCATGCGGTGCTGGATTATCCGGACCGCGCCATGTTCACCGTGGCCGTCACCGGCACCAACGGCAAGACCTCGTGCGCGCTGTGGACGGCGCAAACGCTGGCGCGCCTGGGCGAGGCCGCGGCGGTGATCGGTACGCTGGGCGTGGGACTCATCAAGGGCAAGACGTCAAGCGAACCGCAGTTCGACGTCACCGGCTACACGACGCCGGACGCGGTGCTGCTGGCCCAGACCCTGGCTGACCTGAAGAAGAACGGCGCCACGGCGCTCGCCATCGAGGCCTCGTCGATCGGCCTGGTGCAGGAACGCACGGCCGGCATGCACGTCGACGTCGCGATCTTCACCAACCTGACGCGCGATCATCTCGACTTCCACGGCGACATGGAGAGCTACGAGGCGGCCAAGATCAAGCTGTTCGAATGGGATGGCCTGAAGCAGGCGGTGGTGAACCTGGACGATCCGGCCGGGCAGCGCCTGGTAACGCACTTGCGCGTAAAATTCCCTGCGCTGGCCGTCAGCGGCTACACGATCGCCGGCGCATCGGCGCCCGAGGGCGTTACCGTGCTGCGCGCCAGCGGCATGCGCAGCAAGAATGCCGGCACCGAATTCCAGGTCGAGACGCCCGGCGGCAACGCCACCATCCGCACCCAGCTGGTGGGCAACTACAACGTCAGCAATACGCTGGCGGTGCTGGGCGCGTTGCTGGCCAAGGGCGTGGCCTTGAAGGCGGCGGTGGAAGCGATCGAGACCCTGGTCCCGGCGCCGGGCCGCATGCAGCAGATGGGCGGGTCGGATGCGCCGATGGTCGTGATCGACTATGCGCACACGCCGGACGCGCTGGAAAAGACGCTGGAAGCCCTGCGCGAGGTGGCGACGGATCGTGGTGGCCAGCTGTGGTGCGTGTTCGGCTGCGGCGGCGACCGCGATCCGGGCAAGCGTCCGCAGATGGGCCGCATCGCGCAGGCCGCCGACCAGGTGCTGGTCACCAGCGACAATCCGCGCAGCGAAGAACCCGCGAGCATCATCGCCCAGATCGTGGCCGGGATGAATGCGGGTCATCCTTCCTCGCGCCTGCAGACCGTCGAGGACCGCGCGGCCGCCATCCTGCTGGCGGTGAAGCAGGCCGCCAAGCAGGACGTGATCCTGCTGGCAGGGAAGGGCCACGAGCCCTACCAGGAAATCAAGGGCCGCAAGATGCCGTTCTCGGATGCGGACCACGCTTCGCTGGCCTTGACGGCGCGACTCACCATGTTGAGGACGCATTGATGCGCGGCACACTGGCACAACTGGTCAAGGCAATCCCGGGCGCGCGCCTGGTCGGGCCTGATGCGTCTTTCGAAGGCGTGTCGACGGACAGCCGCAAGGTCGATGCCGGCGCGCTGTTCGTGGCGCTGGTCGGCGAGACCTTCGATGCGCACGACTTCCTCGACCAGGTCGTGGCGCGCAATGTCGCCGCGGTCGTGGTCTCGCGCCTGCCCGAGGGCTGGACCCTGCCGGCCATCGTGGTGCCAGACACCCTGGTGGCGCTGGGCCGCATCGCGCATGCCTGGCGTGAGCAATTCCAGATTCCCGTGATCGGCGTCACCGGCAGCAATGGCAAGACGACGGTCAAGGAAATGATCGCGTCCATCCTGGCCGCGGCCGTCGGCGAAGAAGCCCGCCTGGCGACCCAGGGCAACCTGAATAACGAGATCGGCGTGCCCCTGACGCTGTTCCGCCTCGGTGAACAACACCGCGCGGCGGTGGTGGAACTGGGCATGAACCATCCGGGCGAGATCGGCCGCCTGAGCGCGATCGCGACGCCGACCGTCGGCCTGGTCAACAACGCCCAGCGCGAGCACCAGGAATTCATGCACACCGTGGAAGCGGTGGCGCGTGAGAATGGCTCCGTGCTGCAGGCATTGCCGGACGATGGCGTGGCCGTGTTCCCGGGCGACGATGTATATACGGACTTGTGGCGCGGCCTGGCCTCGTGCAGGACGTTGACCTTCGGCCTGTCGGATGCCTGCGACGTACGCGCGACTTACGCCGTCAACGATTTCGGCAGCGACCTGCAAGTGACGGCTCCCGGCGCGGAATATCGCATCAGGCTGGCCGCGGCCGGTGAACACAATGTCCGCAATGCGCTGGCGGCCGTCGCCTGCGCGCTCGGCGCCGGCATCGACCCGGCCGCCATCGTGCGCGGCCTGGAAGCCTTTGCACCGGTCGGCGGCCGCCTGCAACGCAAGCAGGCGAGCAATGGCGCGACCGTGATCGACGACACCTATAACGCCAACCCCGATTCGATGCGGGCCGCGATCGACGTGCTGGCGGCCTACCCGGCGCCGCGCATCCTGGTGGTGGGCGATATGGGCGAGGTCGGCGCGCAAGGAAAAGAGTTTCACGAAGAAATCGGTGCCTACGCCCAGCAGCGTGGCATCGAGACCGTGCTCGCGACGGGCGAGCTGGCGCGCCACCTGGCGGCGTCGGGAGCACGGCATTACGAGCAGTTCGACGAATTATTGGCAGCACTGGATGAAAAACTGGGCGGCAATACCAACGCGACTGTGCTGGTGAAGGGCTCGCGCTTCATGAAGATGGAGCGCGTGGTCCAGCACCTGACCGGATCAACCACCATTGGCAAGGGCGCCCACTAATATGCTTCTCTGGCTCGCACAATACTTCCAGGACTATATCGGTCCGCTGCGCGTTTTCAACTACATCACCTTCCGCGCGGTGTTCGCCACCATCACCGCCATCACGATCGGCCTGGTCGCGGGCCCGATCGTCATCCGCAAGCTGACCGAGCTGAAGGTCGGCCAGGCGGTGCGCACCTATGGCCCGCAAAGCCACCTGACCAAGCACGGCACCCCGACCATGGGCGGCGTGCTGGTGCTGATCGCGATCGGCATCTCGACCCTGCTGTGGTGCGACCTGTCGAACCGCCTGATCTGGCCGGTGCTGGTGGTGACCTTCGGCTTCGGCGCCGTCGGCTGGGTCGACGACTACCGCAAGGTCGTCTACAAGGACCCGGAAGGCATGCGCTCGGGCGAGAAATACTTCTGGATGTCGCTGGTCGGGATCACCTCGGCGCTGTACCTGGCGTTCGCGCTGTCGGCCGCCTCGCCATGGGAAGCGATGGGGCTGTTCTACGCATGGGTGCAGTCGGGCTTCTCGATGGACCTGCCGCCCAAGGCCGACCTGATCGTCCCGTTCTTCAAGTCCATCAGCTATCCGCTGGGCGTGTGGGGCTTCATCGCGCTGACCTATTGCGTGATCGTCGGCTCGTCCAATGCGGTCAACTTCACCGACGGCCTCGATGGCCTGGCCATCATGCCGACCGTGATGGTGGGCGCGGCCCTGGGCCTGTTCGCCTATCTCACCGGCAGCGTGACGTTCTCGAAATACCTCCTGATCCCGTACATCCCGGGCGCGGGCGAGCTGCTGATCTTCTGCGGCGCGATGGCCGGCGCCGGCCTGGCCTTCCTGTGGTTCAACGCGCATCCTGCCCAGATGTTCATGGGCGACGTCGGCGCGCTGGCGCTGGGCGGCGCGCTCGGCACCATCGCCGTCATCGTGCGCCAGGAAATCGTCCTGTTCATCATGGGCGGCATTTTCGTGGCCGAGACCCTGTCGGTGATCATCCAGGTCAGCTGGTTCAAGTACACCAAGAAGCGGTACGGCACCGGCCGCCGCGTCTTCCTGATGGCGCCGCTGCACCACCATTTCGAACAAAAGGGCTGGAAGGAAACCAAGGTCGTGGTCCGCTTCTGGATCGTGACCATGGTGCTGATCCTGGTCGGCCTGTCGACGCTGAAACTGCGCTGATATGAATTACGACGGCAAACACGCATTGGTACTGGGCCTGGGCGAATCCGGGCTGGCGATGGCGCACTGGCTGGCGCGGGCCGGCGCACGCGTGCGCGTGGCCGATACCCGTGCCGAACCGGCGCGCCTGCCGGCGCTACGTGAAGCCGCACCAAGCGCCGAATTTGTCGCCGGTGAATTCAGTGCCGCGCTGCTCGATGGCGTCGACTTCGTCGCCGTCAGCCCGGGCCTGGCGCCAAACCGCGAGCTGGTCGACATCGTGCCCGCCGCCGCCGAGCGCTGCATCCCCGTCTGGGGCGAGATCGAACTGTTCGCCCAGGCGCTCGCCCACCTGCGCGAGACGCAGGGTTACGCGCCGAAAGTCATCGCCATCACCGGCACCAATGGCAAGACCACGGTCACTAGCCTGACCGGCCTGCTGTGCCGCCGCGCGGGATTGAGCACGCGCGTGGCCGGCAATATCAGCCCGGCCGCGCTGGACGTCTTGCGCGAAGTGATCGACGCGAACGACTTGCCGCAGGCCTGGGTGCTGGAACTGTCCAGCTTCCAGCTGCACACCACGTTCAGCCTGCAGGCCGACGCCGCCACGGTGCTGAACCTGAGCCAGGACCACCTGGACTGGCACGGCAGCATGGACGCCTATGCGGCCGACAAGGCGCGCATTTTCGGCACCGACACCGTGCGCGTCTTGAACCGCGACGATGCGCGCGTGATGCGCATGGCGGCGCTCGAGTCGCCGTCGTTCACCTTCGGCACCGGCGAACCCGTTGACGCCAACAGTTTCGGCCTGGTCGAAGAGCGCGGCGTGCTGTGGCTGGCCAATGCCGTGGCGGGCGAAGAAGTGGAAAAGAAACGCAAGAAGGGCGACGCGCCGGAACCGGTCGAGGTCATCGTGAGCCGCCTGATGCCTGCCGATGCGCTGAAGATTCGCGGCCTGCACAATGCATCGAATGCGCTGGCCGCGCTGGCCCTGTGCCGCGCCTGCGGCCTGCCGCTGGCGCCGCTGCTGCACGGCCTGCGCGAATACGCGGGCGAGCCGCACCGCGTGGAACTGGTCGCCACCATCGACGGCGTCGAATTCTACGACGACAGCAAGGGCACCAATGTCGGCGCCACCGTCGCCGCCCTGCAGGGCATGGGCAAGACCTTCGCCGGCGTCGACCAGCAGATCCTGTTGATCGCCGGCGGCGACGGCAAGGGCCAGGACTTCACGCCGCTGGCGCAGCCGGTGGCGGATTACGTGCGCGCCGTGCTGCTGATCGGGCGCGACGCGCCATCGGTCCGCGCCGCGATCGAGCCGACCGGCGTGCCGGCCTTCGACCTCGACGACCTGCCGCAGGCGGTGCGCCGCGCCGCCGGTCTGGCGCGTGCGGGCGACGCCGTGCTGCTGTCGCCGGCCTGCGCCAGCCTCGACATGTTCACCAATTACGCGCACCGCGCCCAGGTGTTCGTCGACACCGTGCGCGAGATCGCACTGGACAAGGGACAGGAGATCTGATGGCCTTCCAGATTCCCTTCAAGTTCTCCGGCACTGCCAGCGACGCGACCGTCGACGGCCGCAGCAAGCCGTCGAAGATGATGGACTACGACCAGCCGCTGGTCTGGGTGACCCTGCTGCTCATGCTGCTCGGGATGGTGATGGTGTATTCGGCCTCGATCGCGCTGCCCGACTCGCCCAAGTTCCGCTACCTGGAAGACCGCAACGAATACTTCCTGTACCGCCAGGCGATGTACATCATCGTCTCGATGGCCGCCGCGGCGGTGGTGTTCCGGATCCCGATCGCGGTCTGGCAAAAATATGCGCCGATGATGTTCATCGGCACCCTGGTGCTGCTGGTGCTGGTCCTGATTCCCGGCCTGGGCGTGTCGGTCAACGGCGCGCGGCGCTGGCTGTCGCTGAAGGTGATGAACCTGCAGCCGTCCGAGATCATGAAGATCGCGGTGGTGCTGTACGCCGCCGATTTCACCGTGCGCAAGCAGGAGTACATGCACAAGCTCACCAAGGGCTTCCTGCCCATGATGGCGGCGATCGGCCTGGTCGGCGCCTTGCTGCTGCTCGAGCCCGACCTGGGCGCCTTCGGCGTGATCGTCTGCATCGCGATGGGCATCCTGTTCCTCGGCGGGATCAATATCGTCTGGTTCGGCGGCATCGGCGCGCTGCTGGTGCTCATCTTCAGCACGATCATCGCGCTGTCGCCATTCCGCCGCGCGCGCATGTTCGCCTACCTCGACCCGTGGGAAGAAGGCAATGCGCTGGACAAGGCCTATCAATTGACGCACTCGCTGATCGCCTTCGGCCGCGGCGAATTCTTCGGCGTGGGCCTGGGCGCCTCGGTCGAGAAGCTGCACTACCTGCCGGAAGCGCATACCGACTTCATCATGGCGGTGATCGGCGAAGAGCTGGGCCTGGTCGGCGTGCTGGTGGTGGTCGCCATGTTCTACTGGCTGGTCAAGCGCGCCTTCGACATCGGGCGCCAGGCGATCGCGCTAGACCAGACCTTCGCCGGCCTGGCCGCGAAGGGCATCGGCATCTGGATCGGCGTGCAGACCTTCATCAATATGGGCGTGAACCTGGGCCTGCTGCCGACCAAGGGCCTGACCTTGCCCCTGATGAGCTTTGGCGGCTCCGGCGTCATGTTCAACTGCATCGGCCTGGCGATCCTGCTGCGGATCGACTACGAAAACCGGGTGCGCATGCGCGGAGGCCGCACATGACGACGCAAATGAGCAAGCGTTTGATGATCATGGCGGCGGGAACGGGCGGCCACATCTTCCCCGGCATCGCGATCGCGCAGACCATGCGCGCGCGCGGCTGGGAGGTGAGCTGGCTCGGCACCGCCCACGGCATGGAGACCGACCTGGTGCCGAAGGCCGGCATCGACATGGACACGATCGATTTCGCCGGCCTGCGCGGCAAGGGCCTGGCCCATACCGTCAAGGGCGCGTTCAAGATGGCGGCCGCGTTCGCGACCTGCCGCCGCTACCTGGCCGCGCGCCGGCCCAGCGTGGTGCTGGGCATGGGCGGTTATGTGACGGTCCCGGGCGGCATGATGGCGCGCGCGCGCGGCGTGCCGCTGGCCCTGGTCAACGCCGACGCGGCGCTGCTGTTGTCGAACAAGACGCTGGCGCCGGTGGCCCAGCGCGTGCTGTTCGGCTTCCCGGCGGATTTCGGCAAGGCGGCAAACAAGGCGGTGGTTACCGGCAACCCGGTGCGCCAGCAGATCCTCGACCTGCCTCAGCCAGCCGAGCGCTTCGCCGGCCGCAGCGGTCCGTTGCGGGTGCTGGTGGTCGGCGGCAGCCTGGGGGCCAAGGTGCTGAACGACGGCGTGCCGGCGGCGCTCAAGCTGATCGACCCGGAACTGCGTCCGCTGGTCACCCACCAGTCGGGCAAGAAGAATATCGAGGCCTTGCGCGCCACTTATTTGCAGGCCGGTGTCAACGCAAACGTGGTCGACTTCATTGATGACATGGCCGCGGCCTATGCCGAGGCCGACCTGGTGATCTGCCGCGCCGGCGCCATCACGGTGTCCGAGCTGACCGCGGCCGGCGTGGCCAGCGTGCTGGTGCCGTTCGTGGCCAGCACCACCAGCCACCAGCGCGACAACGCGGTGTGGATGGACGCGCAAGGCGCGGCGGTCCACTTGCCGCAGGGCGAACTGAATCCGCAGCGGCTGCGCAGCCTGCTGCAAACGACGCGCGAACAGTGCCTGGCGATGGCGCAGGCGGCTCTCCGCGTGGGCAAGCGCGATGCCAACGAAGCGATCGCGCAGGAACTCGAAAAACTGGCAGGACAGAATCAATGAAACACAAGATCAAGAACATCCACTTCGTCGGCATCGGCGGCAGCGGCATGAGCGGCATCGCCGAGGTGCTGCTCAATCTCGGCTATCAAGTGTCGGGCTCGGACCTGGGCAGCAATGCCGCCACCCAGCGCCTGGCCGGCCTGGGCGCCACCGTCCACCTGGGCCACCAGGCCGACAACGTGACGGGCGCCGACGTGGTCGTGACCTCGACCGCCGTCAACGAGGCGAACCCGGAAGTGATCGCCGCCCGCTCGAGCAAGATTCCTATTGTGCCGCGCGCGATCATGCTGGGTGAGTTGATGCGCCTGAAGCGCGGCATCGCGATTGCCGGCACCCATGGCAAAACGACCACTACCAGCCTGGTGGCCTCGGTGCTGGCCGCCGGCGGCCTGGACCCGACGTTTGTGATCGGCGGGCGCCTGACGGCGGCCGGCGCCAACGCGGCCCTGGGCAGCGGCGAGTACATCGTGGCCGAAGCCGACGAGTCGGACGCCTCGTTCCTGAACCTGTCGCCGATGATCGAAGTGATCACCAATATCGATGCCGACCACATGGAAACCTATGAACACGACTTCGAGAAACTGAAGGCCGCGTTCGTGAACTTCACCCACCGCATGCCGTTCTATGGCCGCGCGATGCTGTGCATCGACGACCCCCACGTGCGCTCGATCCTGCCGCAGGTGACCAAGCCGGTCACCACCTATGGTTTCTGCGAAGAGGCCGAAGTGCGCGCGCTGGACGCCTATGCCGAAGGCACGCAGATGCACTTCACCGTGCGCCAGGAAGGCTATCCGGACACGAAGTTCGTGCTGAACCAGCCCGGCATGCACAATGTACTGAATGCCTGCTCGGCGATCGCGATCGCGCGCGAGATCGGCGTCGAGGATGCCGCCACCGCCCAGGGCCTGCTGGAATTCCGCGGCGTCGGCCGTCGCTTCACCCGCTATGGTGAAGTCGCGCTGGCCGCCGGCGGCAGCTTTACCCTGGTCGACGACTTCGGCCACCATCCGGTCGAGACCGAGGTGACCCTGGCCGCTGCCCGCGCGGCGTATCCGGGCCGGCGCCTGGTGCTGGCCTTCCAGCCGCACCGCTACAGCCGCACGCGCGACCTGTTCGAGGATTTCGTGAAAGTGCTGGCCACGCCCGACGTGCTGTTGCTGGGCGAGGTCTACCCGGCCGGCGAGGCGCCGATCGTGGCCGCCGACGGCCGCGCGCTGGCGCGCGCGCTGCGCACCGCCGGCAAGACCGAACCGATCTTCGTCGAGGCGATTGCCGACATGCCGGCCGCCATCCTGAACGTGGCGCGCGACGGCGACGTCGTGCTGACCATGGGCGCCGGCTCGATCAGCGGCGTTCCGAACCAACTGACCAATGTAAAGGCCTGATACCGTGACCACCACCCCAACTCTTGACGCAGCGGCTTTCGGCAAGGTCGGCGTGCTGTTCGGCGGACGTTCCGCCGAGCGCGAGATCTCGCTCATTTCGGGCTCCGGCGTCCTTGCCGCTCTCCAGGGCCGCGGCATCGACGCCCACGCCTTCGATCCGGGCACGCAAAGCCTGGCCGACCTGGCCGCGCAACACTTCGATCGCGTCTTCATCGCGCTGCACGGCCGCTACGGCGAAGACGGCAGCCTGCAGGGCGCCCTCGAACTGCTGGGCATTCCGTATACCGGCAGCGGCGTGATGGCGTCCAGCGTCGGCATGGACAAGATCACGACCAAGAAGATCTGGCTGCAGGAAAACGTGCCGACCCCGCGCTACCTGACCATCGATGCGGACACCGACCTCGATGCGGTGGTGGCCGAGCTGGGCCTGCCGCTGATCGTCAAGCCGCCGCTGGAAGGCTCGAGCATCGGCATCACCAAGGTCACCCAGGCCGACCAGCTGAAGGAAGCGGTGGCGCTGGTGACCGGCATGGACGAAGCCGTGCTGGCCGAGGAATTCGTCACCGGCCGTGAATTCACGGTCGCGGTGCTGGGGCAGGGCGCTGCCGCCCGCGCGCTGCCGATCGTCGAGATCGTGGCGCCCGAAGGCAAGTACGACTACCAGAACAAGTACTTTACCGACGATACGGTCTATCACTGCCCGGCTCCCTTGAGCGAGGAGCTGACCCACGAGATCCAGCGCCACGCGGTGAACGCCTACCGCGCGCTGGGTTGCGAGGGCTGGGGCCGGGTCGACGTGCTGGTGCGCGAGAGCGATATGCGTCCCTTCCTGCTGGAGGTGAACACCTCGCCCGGCATGACGACCCACTCGCTGGTGCCGATGGCGGCGCGCGCGGTCGGCATCGGCTACGAAGACCTGTGCGTCGAGATCCTGCGTTCGGCGCGGCTCAAGATGGGCCAGAAGGCAAAAGGATAACACCAGATGTGGCATGACGTCCGGGCCCTCAACGCGACCGCCAGTTTCCTGACGGCGGTGACGGTGCTCGCCGCCTTGATCTCGGGCGTGTGGTGGCTGTCGCAGCGCCCGATGTTCGCGCTGGGATCGGTGACGGTGGAGAGCATGTACGGGATCGAGCTGAAACACGTGAACGAGCTCACGGTGCGCAACGGCGTGCTGGGCAAGATTCGCGGCAATTTCTTCACCGCCGACCTGGAACAGGTGCGCGCCACCTTCGAGACCGTGCCCTGGGTGCGTCGCGCCACGGTGCGCCGCGAATGGCCCAATGCGCTGGTGGTCGAGGTCGAGGAACACGAGGCCCTGGGCACCTGGGGAGAAGATGGCCGCCTGCTGTCGGTGAAGGGCGATGTGTTCACCGCCAACGTGGCCGAGACCGACGACGAGCTGGCGCTGCCGGCCTTCGACGGCCCGGCCGGCAGCGAGAAGGAAGTGCTGGCCCGCTTCAACGAATTGCGCACCGCGTTCGCGCAGGTGGAGCTGGTGCCGCAGGAGCTGTCGCTGTCCAGCCGGTATGCCTGGACCGTGAAGCTGGACAACGGCATGAGCGTCGCACTGGGACGCGAGCAGGACCGCAACACGCTGCGGCGCCGCGTGCAGCGCCTGGTCGGCGTCTATCCGCAGCTGGTGGCCCGGCTGCAGGAAGGCCGTATCGACACCATCGATATGCGCTATCCGAACGGCCTGGCATTGTCGTCGGCGGCGCTCACGGTGCCGGCGGACGCAACGAAGCCGGTCAAGGCGGCCAAGAAGCCAAAAGAAGCAAACAAGAACGCAACACCCAATAAAACAACCAAGCAAATCTGAGCAGGCGAACAGCAATGACAAAAGACGCGAAAAACCTGATCGTCGGCCTCGACATCGGCACCTCCAAGGTGGTGGCCGTGGTCGCCGAGGTGATGTCCGACGGACGCCACGAGGTGATCGGGCTGGGTCAGCACGAGTCGAAAGGATTGAAGAAGGGCGTGGTCGTCAATATCGAGGCCACCGTCGAATCGATCCAGCGCGCGCTCGAGGAAGCCGAGCTGATGGCGGACTGCAAGATCCGCAACGTCTATGCTGGCATCGCCGGCAGCCATATCCGCTCGTTCAACTCGAGCGGGATGGTGGCGATCAAGGACAAGGAAGTGACGGCCACCGACGTGGCGCGCGTGATCGAGACCGCCAAGGCGGTCAACATCCCGACCGACCAGCAATTGCTGCACACGGTGCCGCAGGAATTCATCGTCGACAACCAGGAAGACGTGCGCGAGCCGATCGGCATGAGCGGCATCCGCCTCGAAGTGCGGGTGCACATCGTCACCGGTGCGGTATCCGCGGTCCAGAATATTGTAAAGTGCGTGCGCCGTTGCGGGCTCGAGGTCTCGGACCTGATCCTGCAGCCGATGGCGTCCGCCGACGCGGTGCTGACCGTCGACGAGAAAGAACTGGGCGTGGTCCTGATCGACATCGGCGGCGGCACCACCGACATCGCGGTCTTCTCGGACGGCGCGATCCGCCACACGGCGGTGATCCCGATCGCGGGCGACCAGATCACTAGTGACATCGCAATGGCCTTGCGCACGCCGACCGGCGAGGCGGAGGACATCAAGATCCGCTACGGCGTGGCCAAGCAGGTACTGGCCGATCCGGGCGAGACACTCGAAGTGCCAGGTCTCGGCGACCGCGGCCCACGCGCATTGTCGCGCCAGGCCCTTGCAGCCGTGATCGAGCCTCGGGTGGAAGAACTGTTCGCCATGGTCCACCAGGCCGTGCGCGAATCGGGCTACGAAGGCGTGCTGTCCTCGGGCATCGTGCTGACGGGCGGCAGCTCGATCATGCCGGGCATGATCGAGATGGCGGAAGACATCTTCCTCAAGCCCGCGCGCCTCGGCACGCCGGACTATCGCGGCCAGCTGGCCGACGTGGTGCGCAGCCCGCGCTATGCGACGGTGCTCGGCCTGCTGCTCGAAGCGAAGAAGCAGTACCTGCGCGGGCACATCGTCACGCGCCAGGACGGTTCGGTGAAAGCGGTCTGGCAGCGAATGAAGGAATGGATAGCCGGGAATTTCTAAGCTTTGGTAACAAATTCAATTGAAAAATTCGTCACGGGTACAAGGTTTTTAAATACAATCGCAGTTACCGGTTTGAGGCAGCGAACCAGCAACGCCAAGGCCTCTTCCCTGGAACCGCATTTTGAAAATTAGGGAGTTCATCATGGAGTTCGATATGGTCGATAACGCAGCACTGGGAACCGTGATCAAGGTCGTTGGCGTCGGCGGCGCCGGCGGCAACGCGGTTCAGCACATGATCAATAAGGGTGTGTCCGGTGTCGAGTTCATCGCCGCAAACACGGATGCGCAGGCCTTGGCTGTTTCGAGCGCCAACAACATCATCCAGATCGGCGACTCGGGCCTCGGCGCCGGGATGCGTCCCGACGTCGGCCGCCAGCTCGCCGAGCAGTCGCGCTCGCGCATCGAGGATGCGCTGCGCGGCGCGCACATGGTCTTCATCGCCGCCGGCATGGGCGGCGGCACCGGCACCGGCGCCGCGCCGATCGTGGCCGAAGTGGCCAAGACCATGGGCGCCCTGACCGTGGCCGTCGTCTCCAAGCCATTCTCGTACGAAGGCCAGAAGTGCATGGACGTGGCCGAGGAAGGCCTCGAAGAACTGACCAAGCACGTGGACTCCCTGATCGTCATCCTCAACGAAAAGCTCGAGGACATCTACGAAGACGAAACGATGCTCGACTGGATGAAGCACGCCGACGATGTCCTGAACAACGCGGTGGCCGGCATCGCCGAGATCATCAACGTGCCGGGCCACATCAACGTCGACTTCAACGACGTCAAGACGATCATGGGCGAGCAGGGCAAGGCCATGATGGGCACCGCGACCGCCGCCGGCGTCGACCGCGCGCGCATCGCCGCCGAACAGGCCGTGGCGTCGCCGCTGCTGGACGGCATCGACCTGTCGGGCGCCAAGGGCGTGCTGGTCAACGTGACCGCCAGCCGCGGCCTGAAAGGTAAGGAGATCAAGGAAGTCATGGCCGCCGTGCGCGCCTTCGCGGCGCCGGACGCCTCGATCGCCCAGGGCATCGCCTACGACGACGCAATGGGCGACGAGATCCGCGTGACCGTGGTCGCGACGGGCCTGGGCAAGAACAAGAAGTCGATCCAGCTGGTCCAGCCGCAGCAGCGCACCGGCACCTATGACGTGCCGGTGATGCAGGGCGCCGCGGCCGTGGCCGGCGGCCTGACCGCGGGCAAGGCCAGCGCCGACGCCCTGGGCGGCATGAAGCAGCACAATGTGTGGCGCCGCGAGCAGGCGTCGGAGCAGGTGCAGGCGATGCAGCGCAACGGCGTCGAGACCTACGATATTCCGGCGTTCCTGCGCAAGCAGGCCGATTGATTCGGCGCCGTCGTCGCAATGAAGAGGCCAGCGCAAGCTGGCCTTTTTGCTTCCGTGGCCAGCACGCCCGACCCGGATCGGCGATAATGGCAAGATTCACAAAACATCAACAGGAGCACAGCATGACCATCCAGATCGGCGACCGCCTGCCGGAAGGCACCCTCGCGGAATTCATCGAAAACGAGACCGAAGGCTGCAGCCTGGGTCCGAACACCTTCCAGGTGGCGGATCTGGCGAAGGGCAGGAAGATCGTGATCTTCGGCCTGCCGGGCGCCTTCACCCCGGGCTGTTCGGTGCAGCACGTGCCGGGCTTCGTCAAGCACGCCGATGCGATCAAGGCCAAGGGCGTCGACGAAATCTGGTGCATCTCGGTCAACGACGCCTTCGTGATGGGCGCCTGGGGCCGCGACCAGAAAGCCACCGGCATCGTACGCATGATGGCCGACGGTAACGCCACCTTCACCAAGGCCCTGGGCCTGGACAACGATTTCTCGGCCCACGGCATGGGTACGCGCTCGAAGCGCTATGCGATGCTGGTCGAGGATGGCGTGGTCAAGACGCTGGACATCGACGCCAAGGGCATCGACGCCTCGAGCGCCGAATCGATGCTGCAGAAACTCGGCTGATTCCCCAACCAGCCAGCACCCTGTAAAAACGGCGCCGCGGCGCCGTTTCCTGCTTATGATCATCAACACCGAAACCCCCGACCAGCCCGAAGTGCGGGCCATGCTGGCAAGGCTGGACGCCTATTGCGCGTCGCTGTATCCGGCCGAGAGCAACCACCTGATGGACATCGATGCGCTGCTGGCCGGCGACGTGCTGTTCCTGGTGGCGCGCGATATCGATGGCGCGGCGGTCGGCTGCGCGGCCCTGGCCAACCGCGGCGCCTACGGCGAAGTGAAACGCATGTACGTGGACGAGGCGCGCCGCGGCCTGGGCACGGGGCGCAAGCTGCTGGATCACCTGGCGATGTTCGCGCGCATGTCGGGCTTGCCCGAGCTGAAGCTCGAAACCGGCATCCACCAGCCGGCCGCGATCGCGCTGTACGAGCGCTTCGGCTTCGGCCGCTGCGAGCCGTTCGGCGACTACCGGGCCGATCCCCTGAGCCTGTTCATGGAAAAACGCCTGTGACAGCGCGCGGCCGCAACCTGGCCAGCATCTACGCGATGCTGCTCGCCGTCTTCATGTTCGCCCTGATGGACACGGCGATGAAGCTGCTGGCAGAGCGCTATCCGGCGCTGCAGGTGGCGGCGCTGCGCGCCATCTGCTCGCTGCCGCTGATCGCCGCCTACGTGGCCTGGCGCGGCGCGTTCACCGGCATCTTCCGGGTGCGCTGGCCGATGCACTTCCTGCGCGGGGTGCTCGGGATCGCGATGCTGGCCCTGTTCGCCTTCGGCCTCAAGTCGCTGTCGCTGGCCGAGGCCTATTCGATCTTCTTCATCGCTCCGGCGCTGATCACGGCGCTGTCGATGTTCCTGCTGAAGGAGCGCGTCAACCTGGCGCGCTGGCTGGCCATCGGCGTGGGGCTGGTCGGCGTGCTGGTGGTGCTGCGCCCGAGCGGCGCCGGCTTCCTCACCGTCGGCGGCCTGGCGGTGCTGGCCGCGGCGAGCTGCTACGCCTTCTCGGCGATCACGGTGCGGGTGCTGGCGCGCAGCGACCGCAACGAGCACACGGTGTTCTGGCTGATCGTGATGATCGCGCTCGGCGCCGGCCTGCTGGCGGCCCCGGACTGGGTCCCGATCCCGGCCACCGAGATCCCGCTGCTGTGCGCACTGGCGGTGACGGGCTTCATCGGCCAGCTGGCGATCACCGAGGCGTTCTCGCGCGGCGAGGCGTCGAGCGTGGCGCCATTCGAGTATTCGGCCCTGGCATGGGGCGTGGGCCTGGACTGGCTGCTGTGGCGCGCGCTGCCCGACGGCTGGACGATGGTCGGCGCGGCCATCATCATCGGCAGCGGCCTGTACCTGATCCGCCACGAAAAAGACCACGTCGAAGCGGAACATCCCTAAGCAGGTCGATACGATTGTCGCCTGCTTGCCACCCCGGCCCCGCCAATCGAGGGGGGCGGCAGCGTCCGCGTAAACGCTGGGCTATAATCGGCGCATGCTGAAACAACGAACCATCAAGGAACTGGTCCGCACCACGGGTGTCGGCCTGCATTCCGGCCGCAAGGTCGAGCTGACCCTGCGCCCGGCCGCGCCCGATACCGGCATCGTGTTCCGCCGCGTCGACATGGACCCGATCGTGGCCATCCCGAGCTCGGCCGACGTGGTCGGCGATACCCGCATGGCCTCGGTGCTGATCAAGGACAATGCCCGCGTGTCGACGGTCGAACACGTGATGTCGGCTTGCGCCGGCCTGGGCATCGACAACCTCGTCATCGACGTCACCGCCGAGGAAATCCCGATCATGGACGGTTCGGCATCGTCCTTCGTGTTCCTGCTGCAGCAGGCCGGCGTCGAAGAGCAGGCGTCGCTGCGCAAGTTCATCCGCGTGCTCAAGGACGTCGAAGTGCGCCAGGGCACGGGCGCGAACGAGAAATGGGCGCGCCTGTCGCCGCACAACGGCTACAAGCTCGATTTCTTCATCGAATTCAACCACCCGGCGGTGGACGGCACCATGCAGCGCGCCACCGTCGATTTCGGCGACATCACCTATGTGCGCGACGTGGCGCGCGCCCGCACCTTCGGCTTCATGCAGGACGTCGAAAGCCTGCGCGGCATGGGCCTGGCGCGCGGCGGCTCGTTCGAGAACGCGATCGTGATGGACGAGTACCGCATCCTGAATACCGACGGGCTGCGCTACGAGGACGAATTCGTGCGTCATAAAATCCTGGATGCGATCGGCGATCTGTACCTGGTCGGGCATCCGCTGCTTGCCAGTTATACGGCCCATAAATCGGGGCATGCGCTCAATAACGACCTGCTGCGGGCCTTGCTGGCGCAGCCGGATGCGTACGAGATCGTGACCTTCGACGAGCTGGGGACGGCGCCGCCGTCGTATGTGCGTCAGATGACGCGCGAGTGGGCGCAGAGTTGATATAGCTGGGGTTGCTGGCTGCTCTTGGGACTTGGGTTCCCGCCTTCGCGGGAACGACATGCTGAGAGCGTAGGCCGAGGGTTGGTGTTGCGATATGTCGCTTGCCTGAAGACCGTCATTGCCGCGTAGGCGGCAATCCAAGTTCTTCGCCAACCATTATCGCCGTTTCGCCGCCAGCGCCCTGAGCGCCGCCACCAGGTCGCGGTTCTGCTGCGTTTCCGGCAGCGATTCCGCCAATTCCTCGAATGCCTGCACCGCGCGCGGCGGCAGTTCGAGCGTGCGCATCTCGGGCCTGTCGGGCAGGGCGCGCGTCACCTGCAGCTTGATCCGGGTCGATTCCACCTGCCAGCCGCGCTGCACCAGCGTCGCCTGCAGCTTCGGCATCAGCTGCTTGAGTCGGGCCGCCAGCGCCGAGCTGGGCACAGCCAGGATCAATACGCCCTCCTGGAACGACAGCACATCGCAGTTATGAAAGATCGCCGGCAGCGCCGCCGCGCAGTCGGCCTGCAGGCGCGCCATGCGGCCCACGGCCGGCAGCAGGCTGGCCATGCGGTCGTTGGCGCGCAGGAAATCGGTGGCGGCGTGCGAGGTCTTTCGGGTACTGGTGCCGAAGATGTGGAAGGGGCGATTGGAAGGAAGGGACGACATTCCCGGGACCATACCACAGTGGGGGCGGTTTGCAATGCCGGACTGCCAATATGGGCCGCCGCGCAGGCTAAACTTGTCTTTCATAAATATAGTTCCTACAATACCGGCGCAGGTTGAATCGATGGCGCGTCGCTGTCGTCCGAACGCGCCCATCCCGATGCTCTTCTCCTCGATCGTTTTCCTGTTCTTCTTCCTGCCGTCTTTCCTGGTGCTGTACTACCTGCTGCCATGGAAGAACGCCGTCCTGCTGCTGGGCAGCCTGATTTTCTATGCCTGGGGCGAGCCGGGCTTCGTGCTGCTGCTGATGCTGTCGGCCGTGCTCAACTATGGCGCCGGCATGGCGATCGCGCGCGACCGCGGGCGCGCCAAGGCCTGGCTGGCGGCCGGCGTCACCGTCAACCTGGCCCTGCTGGCCTGGTTCAAGTATGCGGGCTTCCTCGCCGAGGCGATCAGGACCGCCACCGCCGCCGACTTCCCGGTGCCGCACATCACCTTGCCGCTCGGGATTTCCTTCTTCACCTTCCAGGGCATTTCCTACCTGGTCGACGTCTACCGCGGCGAAGTCACGGCCCAGTCCAGCTTCCTGCGCTTCGCCACCTATAAAGCCCTGTTCCCGCAGCTGATCGCGGGCCCGATCGTGCGCTACCGCCAGATCGCGGGCGAGATGGGCAAGCGCGTCATCACCAACGAGCGCATGCTGGCCGGCTTCCAGATCTTCGCGCTCGGCCTGGCGCAGAAAGTCCTGATCGCCAATACACTGGCGCTGCCGGCCGACCGCCTGTTTGGCGCCGTGCACGCCGACCTGTCGGCGCCCACGGCCTGGCTCGGCCTGCTGTGCTACACCTTGCAGATCTACTACGACTTCTGCGGCTACTCGAACATGGCGATCGGTCTGGCCCATATGCTGGGCTTCAGCTTCCCGCCCAACTTCGACCGGCCGTATTCGGCGCGCTCGATGACCGAATTCTGGCAGCGCTGGCACATCAGCCTGTCGACCTGGTTCCGCGACTACCTGTACATCCCGCTCGGCGGCAACCGGCGCGGCCCGCTGCGCACCTATTTCAACCTGGGCCTGGTATTCCTGCTGTGCGGCCTGTGGCATGGCGCGGCCTGGACCTTCGTGATCTGGGGCTGCTGGCACGGCGCCTGGCTGATCGTCGAGCGCATGGGCGTCAAGGCGGGCCTGGACCGCCTGCCGCGGGTGCTGGCCCAGGCCTGGACCCTGGTGCTGGTGATGCTGGGCTGGGTCTGGTTCCGGGCGCCGGATGCCGCGTCGGCGCTGACGTATTTCGGCGCCCTGGCCGGCGCCAGCGCCAACCCCTTCGGTCATCCGTGGCAGGCCGAGATCGGGTCGATGGAACTGACCGCCATCGCCATCGGCCTGGCGGGTGCGCTGCTGCCGACCGGCCACGCGCCGGGCGGACTGGTGCGCCGCTACAGCCAGGGCCGCTGGCGCTATCTGCCGCTGGCCGCGCTGAGCGTCGCCCTGTGCGCCTGCGCGCTCGCGAGCGGCACCTACAATCCCTTCCTTTATTTCCGGTTCTGAGCCATGACAGCCTTTCGCTTGCGCACCCACGCCGCCAGGATCGTCATCCTCGGCTTCCTGGCGCTGCCGCTGCTGGTGACGCTGTTCCAGCCCGCTAACGAGACGGCGGAGCAGCGCGTGCTGGCGCCTGCCCCCGGCCTGCCCACCAGCGTGGACGAAGCACTCGCCTGGCCGGCCAAGGCCGAAGCCTGGAGCAACGACCACTTCGGCTGGCGCGACACGATGGTGGAAACGTATGCGCGCCTGCGCCACGACGTGTTCAACCGCTTCCCGACCAACCAGATGATGGCCGGTCGCGGCGACCGTATCTTTTTGGCTGCGCACAACGACCGCGGCCAGGGCGCGCCGTACACCGCCCTGATCGCCTGCGGCTGGCAATTCGACGACGGCCCGCGCATCGTGAAGGAGCTGGGGCAGTTTGACCAGGTCTTCCGCGAACGCGGCATCCCGGCGCGGATGCTGATCGCGCCATCCGGTCCGGTGGTCTACAGCGACGAGATGCTGCCCTGGCAGTCCGAGCGCTGCAAGCCAACCCAGGTGCCGCTGCGCGGCCTGCTGGCCTCGAAGGAGCTGACGCCGGAGGCGCGCGCCCGCATCTACTTCCCGTTGAGCGAGATGTGGGCGATGCGCGAGCGTGTCGAGTTCTTCCCGAAGACCCACTTCCATTGGGGCGCCTCCGGCGCCGGCGCCGTCGCCGCGCTGACCGAGCGCCAATTCTGGGATCGCGGCGACGATGTCGGCAAGCCGATCCCGTTGGACGCCAAGGTGGGCCCGTCCGACGTCGCCTATCTGTTCACCGGCATCGAGCGCAACAGCCTGGCCGACGTGCCCAATTTTGGCGGCACCACGATCGCGCCATGCTTCGGCCCGGACTGCTTCCCCGAACTCAAGCCGATGATGGAGAAGCTGGGCGTGGTCGGCCGCTACGTCAATAGCGCGCCGGGACTCGGCCCGCGCCTGGTGATCTTTTCCGATTCCTTCGGCTATATGGGCGCGCCGATGTTCGCGCGTTACCATCGCGAAGTGGTGTACGTCTCGACCAATGCGCTGGTGCGGTTGGATCCGGCCGAGGTCGAGCAATTGCGCAGACTGATGCTGGCGCCGGGCAGCGACGACGAGGTGCTGTTCCTCTACCATGACGCCACCGTCCTGTGGGGCAGGGTGGGGACCGACCTTGCGTTGCTGTTCCCCGAGTCCTTCCCCGAAGCAAATAAATAAGGGATTCCAAGCAGAAAAACCTTGTTATCTGTGTGCCAAGCCCCAAGTGCGTGTCTGGCGCGCATGATAAAATCAGTGGTTATTTGCCTAACGCGGTCTTTGGTGCTTATCTCTTTGATATCATCTTGGCTTCTTTTTGCGGCGTATTTTTCAAGAACACAGCATGTCATTCCTGACCCAGATTTTCGGCAGCCGTAACTCGCGTCTGCTCAAGCAGTATCAAAAGACCGTGCGTCAGATCAACGCGCTCGAGCCACAGATGGAAAAGCTTTCGGATGCGGAGCTGCAAGCCAAGACGCCCGAATTCAAGGACCGCCTGGCCAAGGGCCAGACCCTGGACGACATCCTGCCAGAGGCCTTCGCCGTCTGCCGCGAAGCGGCCAAGCGCGTGCTCAAGATGCGCCACTTCGACGTCCAGCTGATCGGCGGCATGGTCCTGCACCAGGGCAAGATCGCCGAAATGGGCACGGGTGAGGGTAAAACGCTGATGGCGACCCTGCCGGTCTACCTGAACGGCTTGTCGGGCAAGGGCGTGCACGTCATTACCGTCAACGATTACCTGGCCCAGCGCGATGCGGACCAGATGGGCCAGCTGTACGGCTGGCTGGGCCTGACCACCGGCGTCAACCTGTCGCAGCTCGACCACGACAGCAAGCAGAAGGCCTACGGTTCCGACATCACCTACGGTACCAACAACGAATTCGGCTTCGACTACCTGCGCGACAATATGGTCTACGATGCGCGCGAACGCGTGCAGCGCGGGCTCAATTTTTCGGTGGTCGACGAGGTCGACTCGATCCTGATCGACGAGGCGCGTACGCCGCTGATCATTTCGGGCCAGGCCGAGAACCACACCGACCTGTACCACCGCCTGAACGAACTGCCGCCCAAGCTGGTCCAGCAGATCGGCGAGGAAACCCCGGACGGCAAGGGCAAGATCGAAGTCCCGGGCGACTACCTGAAGGACGAAAAAGCGCATACCGTGCTGCTGACCGAATCGGGCCACGAGCACGCCGAGGCGATCCTGACCGAGATGGGCCTGCTGCCCGAAGGCGCTTCGCTGTACGACGCCGCCAACATCACCCTGATCCACCACCTGTATGCGGCGCTGCGCGCCCACGTCCTTTACCACAAGGACCAGCACTACGTGGTGCAGAACAACGAAGTCGTGATCGTCGACGAATTCACCGGCCGCCTGATGACGGGCCGCCGCTGGTCGGACGGCCTGCACCAGGCAGTCGAAGCGAAAGAAGGCGTGCGGATCCAGAACGAGAACCAGACCCTGGCCTCGATCACCTTCCAGAACTACTTCCGCATGTACGCCAAGCTGGCCGGCATGACCGGTACCGCCGACACCGAAGCCTTCGAATTCCAGGAAATCTACAGCCTGGAAACCGTCGTGGTGCCGCCGAACCGTCCGTCGCAGCGCAAGGACCGCCAGGACCAGGTCTACAAGACGTCCGAAGAAAAGTACAACGCGATGTTGAACGACATCCGCGACTGCTACGAGCGCGGCCAGCCGGTACTGGTCGGCACCACCTCGATCGAGAACTCCGAGATGCTGTCCGGGATCCTGACCAAGGCCGGCTTGCAGCACAACGTCCTGAACGCGAAGCAGCACGCCCGCGAAGCGGAGATCATCGCCCAGGCCGGCCGTCCGAAGATGATCACCATCGCCACCAATATGGCCGGCCGCGGTACCGACATCGTCCTGGGCGGCAATGTGGGCAAGCAGATCCAGCTGATCGAAGCCGATGCCAACCTGTCGCCGGAGCAGAAGGCCACCCAGTCGCAGAAGCTGCGCGACGAATGGCAATCGCTGCACGATCACGTGGTCAATGCCGGCGGCCTGCACATCATCGGCACCGAGCGCCACGAATCGCGCCGGGTCGACAACCAGCTGCGCGGCCGTTCGGGCCGCCAGGGCGACCCGGGTTCTTCGCGCTTCTACCTGTGCCTCGATGACGCGCTGCTGCGCATCTTCGCCGGCGACCGCGTGCGCGCCATCATGGACCGCCTCAAGATGCCGGAAGGCGAACCGATCGAGGCGGGCATCGTGTCTCGCTCGATCGAGTCGGCCCAGCGCAAGGTCGAGGCCCGCAACTTCGACATCCGCAAGCAGCTGCTCGAGTACGACGACGTCGCCAACGACCAGCGCAAGGTGATCTACACCCAGCGTAACGAACTGCTGGAGTCGACCGACATCAGCGAGATGATCAACTCGCTGCGCGTGGGCGTGTTCACCGACCTGGTGCGCGACTACGTGCCGGCCGAATCGGTCGAGGAACAGTGGGACGTCAAGACGCTGGAAACCACCCTGGCCTCGGAATGGAGCCTGGATGTGCCGCTGCAGCAGATGCTGCAGGACGAGCCGAACCTGAACGACGACGACATCCTCGAGCGCGTGCTGGCCGCGGCCGACGCCTCGTATGGCGCCAAGGTCGGCGTGGTGGGCAAGGAATCGTTCGGCGGCTTCGAGCGCAACGTCATGCTGCAGAGCGTGGACACCCACTGGCGCGAACACCTGGCGGCGCTGGACCACCTGCGCCAGGGCATCCACCTGCGCGGCTATGCGCAAAAGAACCCGAAGCAGGAATACAAGCGCGAGGCCTTCCAGCTGTTCAGCAATATGCTGGACCTGATCAAGAACGAAGTGATCCGCACCGTGATGACCGTGCGCATCCAGTCGCGCGAAGAAGTCGAGGCCGCCGAGGCGGCGATGGCGGCCCAGGCCGCGCAGCTGGAAAACGTCAACTACCAGCACGCCGACTTCAATCCGTCGGCGGCGCCGGAAGAGCTGCTCAATCCGAACCCGAACCGCAGCGGCGATGGCGAGGCCGTGTCGGCCGAGGACCACAACAGCTATATGGGCGTGAAGGTCGGCCGCAACGATCCATGCCCTTGCGGCAGCGGCAAGAAGTTCAAGCAGTGCCACGGCAAGCTGGCGTAAGCCGGCGCGTGGTGCGCAGATGAAAAACGGCCGGGGCGACCCGGCCGTTTTCATTTTTGCTGCGTAACAGAAACCTCGCAGCATCGTCGGGACGCTGGCGTTACAATAACGAATTCGACAATTTTTCCAACGAGATCACCATGGCCGTCAATTCCCCCCTGCCAGTCGCCGCCGACCTGAAGCCCGTCAACGGTGTCGAGATCGGCTTTGCCGAAGCCGGCATCAAGAAGCCGAACCGCAAGGACATCCTGATCATGAAGCTGGCCGAAGGCGCGACCGTCTCCGGCGTGTTCACCCTGAACCGCTTCTGCGCCGCGCCGGTACAGGTCAGCAAGGCCAACCTGGACGCCGTGAAGAACGGCGCCGCGCCGATCCGCGCGCTGGTGGTCAATACGGGTAATGCCAACGCTGGCACCGGCGAGCAGGGCCTGGCCAATGCGCAGGCCACCTGCCTTGAGGTGGCCAAGCTGCTGGGCCTCGAGGCCGGCCAGGTGCTGCCATTCTCGACCGGCGTGATCCTGGAACAGCTGCCGATGCAGAAGCTGCTGGCAGGCCTGCCGGCCGCCGCCACGAGCCTGAAGGCGGACAACTGGTTCAACGCCGCCGAGGCGATCATGACCACCGACACCCAGCCGAAGGCTGCCTCGCGCACCGTCACCATCGGCGGCCAGGAGGTGACCATGACCGGCATCAGCAAGGGCGCCGGCATGATCAAGCCGAATATGGCGACCATGCTCGGCTACCTGGCGATCGACGCCAAAGTGGCGCAGCCGGTGCTGGATGAACTGGTCCAGCACGCGGCCGACCATTCGTTCAATGCGATCACCATCGACGGCGATACTTCGACCAACGATTCCTTCATCGTGATCGCGACCGGCACTGGCGGATTGAATGTCGACAGCGCCAGCGGCGCCGACTACGAAGCGCTGAAGGAAGCCGTCACCGACATCTCGCGCAACCTGGCGCAGCAGATCATCCGCGACGGCGAAGGCGCGACCAAGTTCATGACCATCACGGTCGATGAAGGCCGCGATGTTGCCGAATGCCGCAAGATCGCCTACGCGATCGCCCACTCGCCGCTGGTCAAGACCGCCTTCTTCGCGTCCGACCCGAACCTGGGCCGCATCCTGGCCGCGGTCGGCTATGCCGGCGTGGACGACCTCGACGTCACCAAGCTCGACCTGTACCTGGACGATGTCTGGGTGGCGAAAGCAGGTGGCCGCAATCCGGACTACAAGGAAGAAGACGGTCAGCGCGTGATGAAGCAGTCCGAGATCACGGTGCGCGTCAAGCTGGCCCGCGGCGACGCCACGGCCACCGTCTGGACCTGCGACCTGTCGCACGACTACGTCTCGATCAACGCCGACTACCGTTCCTGATGACGCCGCTGGATCAATTCCTGCGGCGGGCGGAGGGCCTGCTCGAGCGCCTGGAGGCGGTGCTGCCGCCCGCCACGGCGCGCGAGCCCGACTGGAAGCGCAGCTTCGCCTTCCGCTGGCGCCGTCGCCCGAATGGCGGCGGCAACTACCTGCAGCCGGTGCTGCATGCGTCGACCATCGCCCTGGACGACCTGCATCACGTCGAGGCGCAAAAGCGCCAGATCGAGCAGAACACGCGCCAGTTCGTGGCGCATCGCCCGGCCAATAACGTCCTGCTGACCGGCGCGCGCGGCACCGGCAAATCGTCCCTGATCAAGGCCTGCCTGAACGCCTTCGCCGGCCAGGGCCTGCGCCTGATCGAGGTCGACAAGGCCGATCTTGCCGACCTGCCCGACATCATCGACCTGGTCGCCGGCCGGCCGGAGCGCTTCGTGGTCTTCTGCGACGACCTGTCGTTCGAAGAAGGGGAGGCGGGCTACAAGGCCTTGAAGGTGGCGCTCGACGGCAGCATCACGGCGCAGTCGGACAATGTGCTGATCTACGCGACCTCGAACCGGCGCCACCTGATGCCCGAGAAAATGTCGGACAATGCCAGCTACCGCCACGGCGAGGATGGCGACCTGCATCCGGGCGAGACGGTCGAAGAGAAGATCTCGCTGTCCGAACGCTTCGGCCTGTGGCTGTCCTTCTACCCGTTCCGCCAGGACGACTACCTGGCCATCGTCGGCCACTGGCTGGCCAGCTTCGGCTGCACCGGGCAGCAGATCGCCGCCGCGCGGCCGGAGGCCCTGCAATGGGCGCTGCAGCGCGGTTCGCGCTCGGGGCGCGTGGCCTGGCAATTCGCGAAGGACTATGCCGGCAAGCTGCCGGATGAAACAGCCGATGACTGATGTGAGCACCAACAAACCGCCGGTCGACGTCGCCGTCGGCATCCTGATGCGCCCCGACGGCGACGTGCTGCTCGGCCAGCGCCCCGACGGCAAGCCGTATGCGGGCTACTGGGAATTCCCGGGCGGGAAAGTCGAAGCCGGCGAAGACATCTTCGTGGCCCTGCAGCGCGAGTTCATGGAAGAACTCGGGGTGCAGGTGGTCAGCGGCGAAGCCTGGTGCTGCGTCGAGCACGTGTACGAGCACGCCCACGTGCGCCTGTATTTCTACATCTGCCGCGAGTGGCAGGGAGAGCCGCAAAGCCTGGAAGGCCAGGCATTTGCATGGCAGGGCGCCTTCGGTGTCAGCCCGCTGCTGCCGGCCACCATCCCGCTGCTCGAATGGCTCGACCGGGTGCGGTATCCGGATCAATCTTAAGGAACAAGCGTGAAAGTCATCATCCTCGGCAGTGGCGTCATCGGAACCGCATCGGCGTATTTCCTGGCCCAGGCCGGGCATGACGTCACCGTGATCGACCGCCAGCCCGGCGCCGGGATGGAGACCAGCTTCGGCAATGCGGGCGAGATCTCGCCCGGCTATGCCACGCCGTGGGCCGGGCCGGGCGTGCCCATGAAAGCCGTCAAATGGCTGGCGATGCAGCACAGCCCCCTCGTCATCCGCCCGAAACTCGATCCGCAGCAGTGGCGCTGGATCCTGCAGATGCTGGCCAACTGCAATACCCGCAGCTATCAGGTCAACAAGGGCCGCATGGTGCGCCTGGCCGAATACAGCCGCGACGTGCTGGTGCAACTGCGGCGTGACACCGGCATCAGTTACGACGAGCGCAGCCAGGGTACGCTGCAGCTGTTCCGCACCCAGAAGCAGCTCGACGGCGCGCACACCGACACCGAGGTGCTGGAGCGCTCGGGCGTGCCCTACAAGCTGCTAGATCCACAGGGCTGCACGCAGTACGAGCCGGCGCTGGCGCGCGTGCCGGGCCGGTACCTGGGCGGCCTGCTGCTGCCCAACGACGAGACAGGCGACTGCTTCAAGTTCACCCAGGCGCTGGCCGAACTGGCCAAGGGCCTGGGCGTCAAGTTTCGGCACGAGGTGAAGATCGAGCGCCTGAACGTCGAGGGCGACCGTGTCGTCGGCGTCGTGACAAACAAGGGCGAGCTCAAGTCGGACACCTTCGTGCTGGCGCTGGGCAGCTATTCGCCGCTGCTGCTCAGGCAGATCGGCATCCACATCCCGGTCTATCCGGTGAAAGGGTATTCGATCACGGTGCCGATCACCGACCCGTCGGGCGCGCCGGAATCGACCGTGATGGACGAGACGTATAAAGTCGCGATCACGCGCCTGGGCGACCGCATCCGCGTCGGCGGCACGGCGGAACTGAGTGGCTACGACCTGCGCCTGCACCAGGCGCGGCGCGACACGCTCGAACACTCGGTGACCAATCTGTTCCCGGAAGGCGGCGACGTGCGCCAGGCTTCGTTCTGGTGCGGCCTGCGGCCGATGACGCCGGACGGCACGCCGGTGATCGGACCGACGCCGTACCGCAACCTGTTCCTGAATACGGGCCATGGCACGCTGGGTTGGACCATGTCGTGCGGGTCGGGGCGGGTGCTGGCGGATCTGCTGTCGGGGAAACAGCCCGAGATCGGGCTGGAGGGCTTGTTCATGGACCGTTATGGTCGGCGTAACAGGCCGGTAGTGGTGCCGGAGGGGATCAGCCGTTAGCATCTCGTCGTTACCTCCACTGGAGGTAACGACTTCCCGCGGAGGCGGGAACCCAAGGTTGCCAGAGTCGTCACCGGCGGATGCACTTGTGGCTGCGGTGCCGACTTGGGTTCCCGCCTGCGCGGGAACGACGTGCTGGCAGCAGCGTGTTCCACGAGCAGCGCCGGGACGCATCAACGCTCGTTCGGCGCCTCGTCCAATGGATCCGCCGGTGCGGCGCCCGGAATGGTGTACTTCTCCTCGGCCCAGGCGCCCAGGTCGATCTTCTTGCAGCGTTCGGAGCAGAACGGGCGAAACTTGTTCGCCTCGGTCCACTCGACTTGCTTGCTGCAGGTAGGGCAGGCTACAACGGTCATCGATACTACCAATCAAAAATCAGAAATTGCAGAGTGTCAGGTCGAACGGCACGTCTTCTTCCAGCGGCTTCGGCTTGCAATCGCCGTCCTGGCTGGTAAAGCGCACCCACAGCATGTACTTGTTGGCCGAGATCTCGGGGATCGCCCCCGCCGATTCGTCCAGGGTCAGGCGCAGCATCTGGTAGATTTTACCCTGTAACATCTGCTGGTAGCTGCCCGCCACGGCGATCATCTTGACCGGCACGCCCGAGTTGCGCAGCAGGCGCAGCACCAGGGCAAGCGCGTCCAGCAGCGGGGCGAGCGGGCCGAACCAGCCCATGATGTCGGCATGGCGCTGCTCGGCCGGGCGCTTTTGCCAGGCGTAATAGGACGGCAGGTCAAATTCGCAGGCGCCGCCCGGGATGATGGTGCGGCCGCGGATGCTCATCAGCCATTCGTTCTCGCGCACGTTCTGGCCGGTCTTGCCCTGGCTTGCCACCAGGGCGCTGCTGGCCACGTCCAGTTCGGCCAGCACGGCATCCAGGGTATCGGTGGCCACCGCAGGATTGCTGCGATACAGCAGCAGCGACTGTTTTTGACGCTCGAGTTCCTGCAGCAGGTCGGACTTCAAATCGGCGCGGCCGGCTACTTCCAGCATGTCGAAGATCGTCGCGAGGGCGACGTGGTGCTGCATCGGGTGTTCCTGGTGCACAAAGAACTTGAACTTCTCGTACAGGTCTTCCAGCCGCAACAACGTGCGAATCCTCTCGTTGAAAGGGTATTCGTAGACGATCAAAATGACATTCCTCTGAATGTAGGCTGGCAAGCAAATTGTGATTCTGAACCATGCAGAGCAAAATTACAAACACTGCATCAATCTTGTTACGAACTTAATTCAAGATACCGCTTATGCAAGCGTGTTACCTGGGGCAGCAGGGCGTCCAGGCCATCGTCGTTGTCGATCACGTCGTCGGCCGCCGCCAGGCGCTGCGCCCGCGTGACCTGGGTCGCCATGATTGCCCGTACCTCATCCGGGCCCAGCGCGCTGCGCTGCATGACGCGCGCCACCTGCGTGTCTTCCGAACAGTCGACGGCCAGCACGCGCGATACCCGCTCGCGCCAGCTGCCCGATTCGATCAGCAGCGGCACCGCGAAGATGACATAGGGGCCAGTCGCGATGGCCGCCGCCGCGGCGGTGGCGTCGCGGATGCGCGGATGCAGGATCGCTTCCAGCCGGCCGCGTGCGCCGGCATCCGAAAACACCAGGCTGCGCATGCGCGCGCGGTCCAGCGCACCCTCGGGTGTGGCGAAGTCGGGCCCGAATTCGGCCACGATGGCCGGCATCGCCGCGCCGTGCGGGGCGGTCAGCGCATGGGCGATGGCGTCGGTATCGACGATCGAGGCGCCCAGCGCGGCGAACAGCTCGGCCACGGTGCTCTTGCCGCAACCGATGCCGCCGGTGAGGCCCACCGAGAACGCCAGTTTGCCACTCATCCCAGCAGGCCTCGGCCGAACTGGCCCAGTTGCTCGCCGTACAGCATGGCGAGGAGGCCGGCCGCCGCCAGGTAGGGGCCGAAGGGGATCGGCTTGTTGCGTGCGCGCTTGGCGAACACGATCAGGCCGATGCCCACCAGCGCGCCGACCACCGAGGACAGCAGGATGATGGTCGGCAGCGCCATCCATCCGAGCCAGGCGCCGAGCGCCGCCAGCAGCTTGAAGTCGCCATAGCCCATGCCCTCCTTGCCGGTGGCGAGCTTGAAGGCCCAGTACACCGCCCACAGCACCAGGTAGCCGGCCGCGGCGCCGATCACCGCGTCCTGCAGCGGCACGAAGGTACCGTTGATGTTGATGAGCAGGCCAGCCCACAGCAGCGGATAGGTCAGGTCGTCCGGCAGCAGCTGGGTGTCGACGTCGATGAAGGTCATCGCGATGAGCAGCCAGGCGAACACCAGGCTGGCCATCCCCGCCGCGCCGCTGCCGAAGGTCCACACCAGCAGGCCGGAGACGATGGCCGTGAACAGCTCGATCGCCGGATAGCGCGGCGAGATGCGCGTCTTGCACTTGCGGCATTTGCCGCCGAGGGCGAGCCAGCTGACGACCGGGATGTTCTCGATGGCCGTGATCTGGTGGCCGCAGCAGGGGCAGCGCGAGCGCGGCGTCATCAGGTTGAAGGTGTCGGTGTGCGGCGGCTCCTTGCCGCTTTCCTGCGCCACGTAATTGTCGGATTCGCGCTGCATCATCTTCGGGATGCGGTGGATCACCACGTTCAGGAAGCTCCCGACCAGCAGGCCGAGCAGGGCTGCCACGAGGGTGGGGCCCAGCAGGGCGGAAGGGGCAAACAACAACGATTCCAGGGGCATGGCGGTCCGGTCCGAGACGTGTAGGCGGCCATCGGAACGAGGGCCCGCCGCAGGGTGATTCTTTACATCAACCTCATTGTAGGGGTTTTCTTTCCCATGTGGCGAAGGCGTTCACCTGACAATGCACTATGGCAAACAACACAGGGTTTCGATGCATATCGAAAGTTTTCGAAAGTTATTTGATATTTCGAAAATCTTCTATTACTATTCGGTTACAACGACGACACCTGAAGGAGATATGCCATGCGCAGTAGATTCGAAAAGGGATTCCGCCGGACCTTGATTGCCACTGCCGTGAATGCCGCCCTGTACGGCGTGGCATTGGCCCAGGTCCAGGCAGGCAACGCCGCGGAGACCGGCGCCACCAGCAATACCGACAGCGCCTCGGCCGAGCCCACGGTGGTGGTGGTCACCGGCGCCCGCGCCGCCCTGGCCCGCGCGCTCGACCTCAAGCGCAACGCCGACGTGATCCAGGATTCGATCTCGGCCACCGAGCTGGGACGCTTCCCCGACGATAACGTGGCCGATTCGCTGACCCACATCGCCGGCATCTCGGTCTCGCGCACCCGCGGCGGCGAAGGCCAGTACATCAATGTGCGCGGCCTCGGTTCGGGCTACAACATCGTGACCCTCAACCGCCGCATCCTGGCCACCGACGGCGACGGCCGCGACTTTGCCTTCGACGTGCTGCCGTCCGAGATGATCGGCGGCGCCGACGTCATGAAATCGGCCAGCGCCTCGCAGATGGAAGGCAGCATCGGCGGCTCGGTCAACCTGCGCTCGGCCCGCCCCTTCGACAATCCCGGCTACCACGCTTCGGCGCGTATCGAGGGCGACCGTAACGACCTCTCGCGCAAGAACGGCGTCAAGCTGTCGGGCGTGGTCAGCAACACCTTCAACGACAACAAGATGGGGTTCATCCTCGGCGCCGTGCTGTCCGACCGCGAGGTGCGCACCGATTCGCTGGGCTACCAGACCTTCAATGCCGATTCGCCGGGCAGCTTCGACGTCGACGGCAACGGCTCCCTCGGTCCCGGCGAAGAGAACCTGCTCGGCTCCTGCTGCATCTCGTTCGGCTCGATCTTCGAGAAGAAGAAGCGCGCCGCGCTCACCGGCGCCTTCGAATGGAAGGTCACGCCCGACTTCCGCATGACCTTCGATGCCCTGGCCACGCGGCTCGATTCGCCGCAGGTCGGCTACCAGCAGTCCTATTACGTCGAGCACGCGGCCGACCGCTGGTCGGACGTCGTCGCCAGGGATGGCCTGATCACGGGCATGACGATCAAGGACCTGGTGCCAGAGATGTCGAACGTGACCACCGACCGCAAGGTCGACACCATGCAGGTCGGCTGGAAGGGCGAGTGGAAAGTCAACCGCGACCTGCGCCTGGTCGGCGACGTGTACCGCTCGACTTCCAAGCGCGACTCGGGTGGCAAGGATACCTTCGTGGTGGCCGGCATCGGCGGCGCCAACACCGGGTACTACAAGGCCAATGACAATGCTTTCCCCGATATCCGCGTGACGCTCGAGGATGGACGCGACCTGGCCACCGAACTGGCGGCCGGGCGCCTCGGCAACAGCGACTACGGCGTCCACTTCGCCGGGCTGACCGGCGTCGACATCAAGGACACGGTCGATGGCGGCTCGCTCGAAGGGCGCCTGAGCCTGGACGGCAAGTGGAATGTCGATGCCTTCGAGTTCGGCGTGTCCGGCACCTCGCGCTCCAAGAAGCGCACCGCGATCGGCAACGAGAAGAACGGCGGCGCCTGCCAGTATTGCGATATGTACTCGACCACGTTCGCCAACCTGGGCGCCAACGTGGTGCGGCCGATGAACCTGCCGAACTATATGCGCGGCGCCGGCGGCAACTTCCCGGGCAGCTTCGTCGCTTTCGACGTGCCGGCCTATTTCGAGGCCTTGAAGGCGCTCGACGGCAAGCCCAAGCTCGACGCCGACGGCAATCCGACCGGCGAATTCTATGACGTGAGCAAGTCGCAGCCGGAGTTCGTGCCGACCCAATCGTACGATGTGCGCGAAAAGACCGCGACGCTGTTCGGCCAGTTCGAACTGTCGGGCGAGCGCTGGAACGGCAATGTCGGCGTGCGCGTGGTGCACACCAAGACCCGCTCGAAGAGCGCGATCGACGACATCATCTCGATCAACGATCCGACCCCTGAAATCCCGACCAGCAGCCCGGACATCGAGTACAGCGAAGCGACGCCGGTATCGCAGGACGGCTCGTACACCAAGGTGCTGCCATCGGCTAACTTCAGCTACTGGATGCAGCCAGACCTGGTGCTGCGCGCCGCAATGGCCAAGGTCATGGCGCGTCCCTCGCTCGACCGCCTGGCGCCAACCCGTACCGACAATACGCTCGACCGCAGCTACATCCTCAACATCGACGGCGACCCGAATTTGAAGCCGACCGAGGCTACCCAGCAGGACCTGTCGCTGGAGTGGTACTACCAGCCCAAGTCGGCGCTCAACGTCGCCCTGTTCGCCAAGCAGATCAAGAACTTCGTCACCTTCCAGACCGACGAGAAAGTCGACATCGGAGTGCCGGGCTACCTGTACACCGTCACCCGTCCGGTCAACGGCGACAAGGCGCGCGTGCGCGGGATGGAGCTGGGCGTGCAGCACCTGTGGGACAACGGCTTCGGCATCGCCGCCAAGTTCGCCAAGACCTGGACCAAGGCTTATTCTGGCGGCGAATACGTTGGCCAGCTCGAAGGCGTGGCCCCGACCGCGTCCTCGCTCGGCTTCCTGTACGAGAAGGGCAAGATCAACGCCGCGCTGACCTTCGACTACACCGGCAAGTACACGCAAAGCACCAATGTGATCGCCGGCTTCCCGAGCAAGGTCGACGCCATCACCTGGGTCACCGCCTCGGCCTCGTATGACCTGAACAAGAACGTCACCCTATTCGTCGAAGGCAAGAACCTGGGTGACGAAGTGATGCGCTCGAACCTGGGCCGCAGCGATGCGATCTATGGCTTCGAAGCCTGGGGCCGCACCTACGCCGCCGGCATGAGCGTGAAGTTCTGATGAAGGCGTCGAACGTGAAAACCCACTGGCTCGGCTTTGCTCTGGCGACCACCCTGCTGTGGGGCGTGTGGGGCGCCTTCGCCGGGCGCCCGGTGCAGAACGGCTTTCCCGAGACCCTGGTGTATGCGGTGTGGGCGCTGACCATGATCCCGCCGGCGTTGTTCGCGCTGGCGCGCATCCAGTGGCGCGTGCGGCGCGACGGCGCCGCCATCGGATACGGCCTGGCGATTGGCCTCCTGGGAGCGGGCGGGCAGATGATCCTGTTCCACGCGGTGAAGGAAGGACCGACTTACCTGATCTTCCCGCTGATCTCGCTGTCGCCGGTGATCACGATCGCGCTGTCTTACCTGTTCCTGCGCGAGCGCACCGGGGCGCTGGGCGTGGCCGGCATCGTGCTGGCGCTGTGCGCGCTGCCGCTGTTCGACTATGCCCCCGACCAGGGCGGCGTGGCCTATGGCTGGTGGTTCGTGCTGGCGCTGGGCGTGCTGGTGGCCTGGGGCCTGCAAGCCTATTTCATCAAGCGCGCCAACGCCATCATGGATGCCGAAAGCATCTTCTTTTATATGGCGCTCAGCGCACTGGCCTTCATCCCGGTGGCGCTGGCCATGACCGACTTTACCAGGCCGATCAACTACGGCCTGGATGGCCCATGGCTGGCGGCGGTGACGCAGGTACTGAATGCGGTCGGCGCCCTGACCCTGGTGTATGCCTTCAGACACGGCAAGGCGCTGGTGGTATCTCCGCTGGTCAATGCCGGTGCGCCGCTGCTCACCACCGTCATCTCTGTCGCCATGGCGGCGACCCTGCCCAACGGATTCAAGCTGGCCGGCATCGGTCTGTCGCTGGCGGCCGCGCTATTCCTTGCGCTGCAGCCGGACGAGCCGAGCACCGCCTGAAGCCCTATTTTTTGGAGTCAACGACAATGCAAGTGCTTCTCGACCTCGTCCAACGTCACCATGCCGGCGAGCCGCTGGGCATCTACTCGGTGTGCTCGGCGCATCCGCTGGTGATCGAGGCCGCCTTCGAAGTCGGCCTCGAAGGAACCGGGCCGGTGCTGGTCGAGGCCACCTCGAACCAGGTCAACCAGGACGGCGGCTATACCGGCATGACCCCGAGCGCCTTCCGCGACTTCGTGTTCGCCATCGCCGACAAGGTGGGCTTCCCGCGCGAGCGCATCCTGCTGGGCGGCGACCACCTTGGGCCGAACTGCTGGCAGGGCGAACCGGCCGCCAGCGCGATGGCCAGGTCCGAGGTGCTGATCGACCAATATGTGAGCGCGGGCTTCAGGAAAATCCATCTCGACTGCTCGATGTCGTGCGCCGGCGATCCGGTGCCGCTGCCCGACGAAGTCGTGGCCGAACGCGCCGCGCGCCTGGCGCTGGTGGCCGAGCGGGCCTGGCAGCGCGCCGGCGGCGAGGCCCCGGTCTACATCGTCGGCACCGAGGTGCCGGTGCCGGGCGGCGCCCACGAAGACCTGGACGAACTGGCCGTCACCACGCCTGGCGCCGCCGCGCTGACGATCGCCGCCCACCGCGCCGCCTTCAACGCCGCCGGCCTGGCATCCGCATGGCCACGCGTGATCGGCCTGGTGGTGCAGCCGGGCGTGGAATTCGACCACCACAAGGTGATCGACTACCGCCCCGACAAGGCGCAGGAACTGAGCCGCTTCATCGAGGGCGAGCCGACCATGGTGTTCGAGGCCCATTCGACCGACTACCAGACCCCAGGCCTGTTGCAGGCGCTGGTGCGCGACCACTTCGCCATCCTCAAGGTCGGCCCCGGCCTGACCTTCGCCCTGCGCGAGACGCTGTGGGCGCTGGCCGACATCGAGGCCGAAGTGGACGCCGGGAGTCATAGCGGCTTCAAGCAAACCGTGCTCGACGTGATGCGCGCCGAGCCGGATTACTGGCGCAAGTATTACCACGATGCCGCCCACCTGCAGTTCGACCAGCAGTTCAGCCTGAGCGACCGGATCCGCTATTACTGGCCGCATCCGCGCATCCAGGCCGCGCAGGCGGCCCTGGTCGCGAACCTGGAACGCCGGCCGGCGCCGCTCACCCTGTTGAGCCAGTACCTGCCATTCCATTACGAAGCCGTGCGCGAGGGCCGGGTGCGCAACGCCCCGCTCGCGCTGTTGAAAGAAGGGGTAGCCCGCGTGCTGCGCCAGTACATGCGCGCCTGCCAGCCGGGCGCCGAACCTAGGGAGCAGTGAACATGCAAGCAGTACAGGATGCCGTGCAAGACGGCAGCGAGATTCTTGGACAGGATGTGGCCCGCCTCGATGCGCTGGGCGGCGGCGTGACCGCGCGCGAGATCGCGCAGCAGCCGGGCGTGTGGCCGCAGATCGATGCGCTCGTGGCCGCGCAGCGCGCGCAGATCGACGCCTTCCTGGCGCCGCTGCTGGCGCGCCCGGAGTTGCGCATCGTGATGGCCGGCGCCGGCACCTCGGCCTTCATCGGTGAATGCCTGGTCCCCGGCCTGTTGCGCCAGGGCCGGCGCGCGGAGAGCGTGCCCACCACCGACCTGGTGTCGGGCCCCGACCGCTACTTCCAGCGCGCGACGCCGACGCTGGTGGTGTCGTTCGCGCGCTCCGGCAGCAGCCCCGAAAGCGTGGCGGCGGTGGCGCTGGCCGACCAGCTGGTGGACGAGGTGTATCACCTGGTGATCACCTGTAACGAGGCCGGCCAGCTGTACGGCATGACCCAGGACCGCGCCAACGCGCTGGCGATCCTGCTGCCCGACGCCACCCACGACCGCGGCTTCGCCATGACGACCAGTTTTACGTCGATGCTGCTGGCCGCGGCGCTGGCCTTCGAGGTGCTGGCGCCGGGCGCCGCCGCCCGCGTGGCCGCCGCCGCCGGCCAGGTCGGCGAGCGCGCGCTGCCGCTGCTGTCGCAGCTGGTGGGGCAGGGATTCCGGCGCGTGGTCTACCTCGGCAGCAATGAGCTGCGCGGGCTGGCGCGCGAGGCGGCGCTCAAGCTGCTCGAACTCACCGACGGCCAGGTGGTGGCGATCCACGATTCGCCGCTGGGCTTCCGTCACGGCCCCAAGACCATCGTCGACGACCAGACCCTGGTGGTGGTGCTGCTGTCGAACGACCCGCAGGCGCGCCGCTATGACCTCGACCTGCTGCGCGAGCTGCGCGGCGACCGCCGCGCCGGCCGCGTGCTGGCCCTGGATGCGCGCGCCGACGGCGCGCTCGGCGACGATGCCTTCGTGTTCTTCGGCGCCGACGACGCGCACGACCTGGAACTGGCGCTGCCCTATATCGTGTTCTGCCAGGGCTTCGCCTTCCTGCGCTCGCTGTCGCTGGGCGTGCGTCCGGACACCCCGAGCATGTCCGGCACCGTCAACCGCGTGGTGCGCGGCGTGACGATCTACCCGTTCGACAGCGAGGCCGCCCATGTTCCTCGGGATTGACGGCGGCGGCACCAAGACCGCATTCGCGCTGGTCGACGCCCAGGGCGGCGTGCTGGCGCGCCATGAAGAAGGCAGCACCTACCACGTCGACGTCGGCCTGCCCGCTGTCGCCGCGACCCTGCAGCGCGGCGTGCAGGCGGTGCTGGCCACGGCCGGCGTCGACGGCGGTGCGGTCAAGCATGCCTTCTTCGGCCTGCCGGCCTACGGCGAGGACCGCGCGGCCCAGCGCGCGCTGGACCACGCGGCCGGCGCCATCCTCGGCGCCGAGCGCACCACGTGCGACAACGACATGGTGTGCAGCTGGGCCGGTTCGCTGGCTTGCCAGGACGGCATCAGCGTGATCGCCGGCACCGGCTCGATGGCCTATGGCGAAGTCGCTGGCCGCCAGGCGCGCGCCGGCGGCTGGGGCGAGTTGTTCAGCGACGAAGGCTCTGCTTTCTGGATCGCGCGCGCCGGCCTGGCCCTGTTTTCGCGCATGAGCGACGGCCGCGCGGCGCGCGGGCCTTTATACACGCTGGTGCGCGCGCGGCTGGCGCTGGTGGACGACCTCGACCTGTGCGCCGTGGTCTACGGTGAGCTCGGTGGCGACCGCAGCCGGGTTGCCCAGCTGGCGCGGCTGGTGTCCGACGCCGCAGGGCAGGGCGATCAACAGGCGCTCGCCATCTTCGCTGCAGCGGCGAGCGAGCTGGCCGCGATGGTCGATGCGGTGCGCGATCGTCTCGACGTCGCGCCCGGGCTGGCGCTGCCGGTCTCGTACACGGGCGGCCTGTTCGGCGACGGCGGCTTGCTGCTGCAACCATTCGAGCGCGCGCTGGCGGCGGGCGACAGGCCCTATCGCTTGACAAGGCCGCGCCTGGCCCCGGTGCTGGGCGCCGCGCTGTACGCCGCGCGCATGGCCGGGCAACCGTTGAGCGATGCCGCGCTGGACCGGCTCGCCGCCGGCCATTGACCCCATCACGGACAGGACAACGCCATGCGCCTCCGACTTCTTCGCACCGTCTTCCTTGCCGCCCTGGCCGCGCCGCTCGCGGCCCTGGCCGGCGACAGCTACACGATGGCCGACTACGAGAGCGTGCCCAAGATCGACGCCCACCTGCACCTGCACGGCCTGGAGCAGGAGCCCTTCCTTGAACTGGCGCGCAAGGCCAACTTCCGCGCGCTGACGATCAATGTCGACTATCCCGATTTCCCGGCGCTCGACCAGCAGCAGCGCGTGGCCAGCCAGCTGCATCATGCACACCCGGCCACGGTCGGCTGGATCGCCAGCTTCAGCGCCGACAACCTGCAGCAGCCAGCCTGGATTCCCGCGACCCTGCACCGCCTGGACGCCGCGCTGCAGGATGGCGCGGTGGGCGTCAAGGTGTGGAAGAACATCGGCATGTCGGTGCGCGATGCCCAGGGCCGGCTGGTGATGGTCGACGACGCCCGCATCAAGCCGCTGTTCGACGCCTTCGAGGAGCGCGACGTGCTGCTGGTGGGCCACCAGGGCGAGCCGCACAACTGCTGGCTGCCGCTCGACAAGATGACGGTCAAGAACGACCGCGAATACTTCAGGAACCACCCGCAATACCATATGTACCTGCAGCCGGCGATGCCGAGCTACGCGGACCAGATGGGCGCGCGCGACCGCTTGCTGGCCTTTCATCCACGCCTGCGCTTCGTCGGCGTGCACATGGCGTCGCTGGAGTGGAGCGTGGACGAACTGGCGCGCTTCCTGGACCGTAATCCGATGGCCAACGTGGACATCGCGGCCCGCATCGGCCAGATCCAGCACCAGTCGCAGCGTGACCGCGAAAAGGTGCGGCAGTTCTTCATCGCCTACCAGGACCGCCTGATGTATGGCTCTGACCTGGCGCAGTCGAGCGGACAAAGCCAGGCCGCCTTCGTGGCCGACCTGGACGGCGTGTGGCGGCGCGACTGGCGCTACTTCAATACCGGCGACGAGCTCACCACGCCCGACCTGGACGGAACCGTGCGCGGCCTGGCGCTGCCGAAGGCGGTGGCCGACAAGCTGTTTCGCCTGAATGCGGAGCGGGTGTTCCAGGGCGCCTGGAAGGCCTGACCATGCCCATGTCATACGTAAGTCAGAAAGGCCGTAAAAAATAGTGTGAACTTTCGTTTCTAGTGTTTCCATCCTGTATCATCAAACCGTTGATAGAGCTATAAAACAAGCGCATCCATACGGAACTGCGGTAGCAAGACGGCGCAGAAGGATCAGGAATGAAGCAAGCAAAAAAAACAGAAACGAAAGTTTCGATCGATAACGAAAGCGTGGTGCCTGAACAGGACCTGCTGGTGGCGGAACGGCGTCGCAAGATTCGCGAGATGGTGGCCGAGCGCGGCCGGGTGACGGTGGCCGAGCTGTCCGAGATGTTCGGCATCTCGCTGGTGACGGTGCGCGCCGACCTGAACGTGCTGGCCGAGATCGGGGCGGTGGTGCGCACCCGCGGCGGGGCCCTGGCCCAGCGCGCCGACGAGGACCTGCCTATCGGCGTCAAGCAGTCGCTGCACCGGGCGGAGAAGATCCGCATCGCGGAAGAAGCGGTGAAGCTGATCGGCGAAGGGCAGACCATCGTGCTCGATTCGGGCACGACGACCGCCGAAATCGCCAAGCAGATCCGCGGCCTGAAGCTGCAGTCGGTGAACGTGATCACCAATGCGCTGAACATCGCGGTGCTGCTGGCCGGCGCGCCGCACGTGACGCTGATCATGCTGGGGGGCGTGCTGCGCCCCGCTTCGTACTCGCTGGGCGGGCCGCAGGCCGAGCAGGCGCTGGAAGGCCTGCATGCCGACATCCTGTTCCTGGGCTTCGACGGCCTGGACCCGGAGATCGGCGTGATGACGCCGCACCTGCTCGAAGCGCGCCTGAACTCGCGCATGCTGGGCATCGCGCGCCGCGTGGTGGCGGTGGGCGACTCGTCGAAGATGGGCCGGCGCAGCCTGTCCATGATCGCGACGATCGAACAGATCGACCAGATCATCACCGATGCCGGCGTGCCGGCGGAGATGGTCGAAGCGCTGCGCTCGCGCGGCGCGCAAGTGGTGCTGGTGTAGGGCGGCTCGGCCGGCCCGCGCCGGCTGTGTTGCATATACCAAGCTAGGAGACAAGATGACCGAAGTGCATAGCGAGCGTCGCCGCACCCTGTTGCAGTGGCTGGCCGGATCGGCCGTGGCGACCGGCATGGGCGCCGGCGCCGGCGTGGCTGCGGCCGCACCCCAGGGAAAAAACGTGGCGCGCATCGGCGACGCCGTCCTGGGGCTCGAATTCGATGGCCAGATGAAGAGCCGCCTGCTGGCGCGCAAGGGCGGCGCCGCGACCGCGGTCACGGGCTTCCACGCCAGCGAACGGCTGCGCGTGACGGGCGGACGCTGGATCGAGGGCTTCGCACTCGGCGAACAGGCGGTCGACCGGGTCGACGGCCCGCACGGCGCGGGCGCGCGCCATCGCCTGACGGGCGTGTCGAAGGAGGGCGTCGAGAAGACCGTGATGGTCACCTTCTATGAACGCCATCCGGGCCTGGCCCTGCTGCGCGTGAGCTACCGTAACAGGGGCGCGACGGCGCTGCCGGTCGAGGCCTGGTCGAACAGCGGCTACACGCTGCTGCCGGCGCGGCGCGCGCCAGGCCGCGGCTTCTGGACCTTCTCCGGCGCCTCGCATGCCGACCGGCGCGACTGGGTGCAGCCGCTCAAGGATGGCTTCGAGCAGCGCAACTTCATGGGCATGAACGCGTCCGACTACGGCGGCGGCACCCCGGTGGCCGACGTCTGGCAGCCCGAGCACGGACTGGCGGTCGGCCATCTCGACACCGTGCCGCGCCTGGTGGCGCTGCCGGTGCGGCAAGTAAAAGCCGGCGCCGCGCTGGCGATCGAATTCGATCAGGCAGTGGTGCTGCAGCCGGGCGAAGAGCTGGCGACGCTGGACACCTTCGTCACCGTCCACACGGGCGACTACTACGCGGCCCTGGACCGCTACCGCCTCCTGATGGCCGAGCGCGGCCTGGCGGCGCCGCAGGCCGGCGAGGAATCGTACGAGCCGATCTGGTGCGCCTGGGGCTACGAGCGCGATTTCACGGTGCCGCTGATGACCGGTACCCTGGCCAAGGCGAAGGAGCTGGGCCTGGAGTGGGCGGTGCTGGACGATGGCTGGCAGACCAACGAAGGCGACTGGAAGATCGACCGCAGGAAGTTCGCGCGCGGCGACGAGGACATGAAGAAGCTGGTGGACGACATCCATGGCGCCGGCCTCAAGGCGCGCCTGTGGCTGGCGCCGCTGGCGGCCGATCCCGGCACCGACCTGCTGCACCAGCAAACGGACCAGCTGCTGCTGGACGCGGACGGCGCGCCGCAATTCATCACCTGGTGGAACGCCCTGTACCTGTGCCCGGCCTACGAACCGGTGATCGAGCAGACCCGCGCGCTGGTGCGCAAGATCATCGGCGAGTGGGGCTACGAGGGCCTGAAGCTCGACGGCCAGCACCTGAACGGCGTGGCGCCCTGCCACAATCCGGCGCACAAGCATGCGCGCCCGGAAGAATCGTTCGAGAAGCTGCAGGATTTCTGGAAGATGGTGTACGACACGGCGCGCGAGATCAATCCGAAGGCGGTGGTGGAGTTCTGCCCCTGCGGCACCTCGTATGCCTTCCACACGCTGCCGTATACGAACCAGGCGCCGTCGTCCGACCCGCTGTCGTCGTGGCAGGTAAGGCACAAGGGCAAGACCCTGAAAGCCCTGATGGGACCGACAGCGCCGTATGCGGGCGACCACGTGGAACTGAGCGACGGCGGCGACGACTTCGCCTCCACAGTCGGCATCGGCGCGGTGGTCTCGACCAAGTTTACCTGGCCGGAAGACCCCAAGCCGAAGGACAGCTACCTGCTAACGGCGGTCAAGGAAGCGAAGTGGCGCAAGTGGATCGGCATCTACAAGGACAAGATGCTGCCCAAGGGCCAGTATCGCGGGGAACTGTACGACATCGGCTTCGACAAGCCGGAAACCCATGCTGTCGAAAAGGAAGGCAGGCTGTATTACGCCTTCTACGCGAAAGCGTGGTCGGGCCAGGTCGAGTTGCGCGGATTGGGAAATGGACGTTATCGGGTGCGCGATTACGTGGAAGACCGCGACCTGGGCGAAGTAACTGCCGCCAGTAACAAGCTCAAGATCGGGTTTGAACAGGCGCTCTTGCTCGAGGCAATTCCGGTGTAACAACCCAGGGAGGCAGCGCAGCACGATTGCGCTGCCTCATGGATGGCGCGCAGCGAGGGGCTAGGCTGAAGCCGATCCTTTGCCATGCCGCCGCCATGCCGAGCCCGACCTTCACCTTCCTGAACCACGCCAGCTTCCTGCTACGCACCGACCATGCGCTGCTGCTGGCCGACCCCTGGCTGGACGGCACGGCGCTGAACGATGCCTGGAGCCTGCTCGACCGTTCCACCAGCAGCGCCAGCCTGATCGCCGAGCTCAATGCGAGCGGCTTGCCGGTGTTCATCTGGTGTTCGCGCGCCCAGCCCGACTGTCTGTCCACACCCTTCCTGCGCCGTTTTCGCGCCGAGTTCCTCGGCATCGCCACTTTTCTCTATCGCCAGGGCCGCGACTGGCGCCTGCCCGACGAATTGCGGCGCAACCGCTTCACCGTGGTCGAGTGCGCCGCCGGGCAGGCGCGCACACTGGCGCGCGACCTGCGCCTGACGGCCTATGCCAACGGCGAGGGCGACTCGTATTGCCTGGTGCGTTGCGGCCGGCGCTCGATCCTGCACCTGGGCGAACGCGCGCTCGCCACCCGCGCCGCCTGCCGCGCCGCCGCCGAGCGCCTGCGCCAGGCGAACCTGCGCGTCGACCTGCTGTTGACGGGCTTTGCCGACATGGCCTGGTGCGGCAACCCGGACAACTTCGCCCGGCGCGAGGCGGCGGCCGAGCAGGGCATCGAGCGCCTGGCGCTGCAGGCCGAGACCTTCAGGCCGCGCCTGATCGTGCCGCTGGCCTCCTTCGTCCGCTTCAGCCGCGTCGACAATGCCTGGCTCAACCACGGCCGCCGTACGCCGCTGGGCGTGCTGGAGGCGCCGCGGCTGGAAGCGTATCGCGGCCTCATCCGTTACCTGGCGCCGGGCGCCCGCGTCGACCTCGAGTTCGACAGCCCGGCCAGCCTGGCGGCCCAGCACGAGCACGCGCTGGCGCACTGGATGCGCTGCTGGCGCGACCGGCCCGAGCCGCTGCCGCGTCCGGCCCAGGCCACGGTGGCCGAGTTGAAGGAGGCGTTCCTGAAATACCGCGAAAAGGCGGGCGCGCGCCTGCATGGCTTGCCGCGGCTGCTCGAGCGCCTGCGCCTGCTGCGGCCACTGGTGCTGACGCTACCCGACCTGCGCCAGACCATCGAGCTGTCCTACCTGCGCGGCCTGCGCCTGCTGGCGCGCGAGGCCCAGGCCGACGTGGCCATGTGTTCGGGGACCGCGCTCTACCTGCTGCGGGCCGAGGATGGTTTCGATACGACCTATGCCGGCGGATGTTTCTGGATCATGCGCGGCAAAGGGCTGTCGACGTTCGGGCGGTTCTTTTTGCCTCAGCGCATGGGGCGGCGCGGGCTGGACCGGCAGCGGCCCTGGACGACGGCGCAGGTGCTGTTGCGGGCCACCGCGCTGTGGGCCGCGCGCGGCATCCGCATGGCCTTGCGCTGAGCGATCCTGTTCACGCAGCCAGCGCCTGGGCCAAAAAGTCCACCAGGGCCGTGGCCCGGCGATTCGGCGGACTGGCCGCGTACACCGCGAACAGGTCGACCGGGCCGGCCGAGTAGCGATCCAGCACGCTTTCCAGCGTTCCCTGTTCGAGTTCGCGACGGATGTCCTGGCGATTCTTCCAGATGACGCCGATCCCCGCGCTCGACCACTCGCGCAAGACCGCCCCGTCGCTGATCTGGCGGTCGCCCTTTACCTTGACGGTGAAATTCCTGTCGTCCTCGCGGAAGGTCCAGGCGGAGAGCGGCGCGCCGCGCCTGGCCAGTACCAGGCAGTTGTGATGCGCCAGCTCGTCCGGATGTGCGGGGCGGCCGTGGCGGTCCCAGTATTCAGGGGCGGCACAGACCAGGCGATGGCCGGACACCAGCAGTCGCGCCTGCAGGCCGGAGTCGGGCAGGGGACCGTAGCGCAACGCCAGGTCGATCCCCTCGTCGATGAGGTTGACCACATTGTCGCTCAATAGCAGGCTGGTCTGGACCTTCGGATGGCGCAGCTGGAATGCGTCGAGCAGCGGGCGTAGCTGGGTGCGGCCGAAGTCGTTGGTCGCAGTGACCCGGATCAGTCCCGACAGCTCGCCATCCTGCCTCAGCCCAAGCCTGGTCGCGTCCCATTCGGCCACCAGGCGCCGGGCATCGGCCAGCAGGCGTTCGCCCTCGTGCGTGAACGTGATCTTCCGGGTCGAGCGCGCCAGCAGGCGCACGTCGAGCACCTGCTCGAGATGATTGATCGCCAGGGTCACGGTGGACGTCGCGATCGCACGGTTGCGGGCCACCGCGGAAAAGCTGCCCTTGTCGGCGACTTCGATGAACAGGCGCAGGGAATCGAGCTGGTCCATTTTTCGACTTTCTCAAAAACTGATTTGCACGTCCACCGGATTATCGGCGGGAGACATGCTCAATAAAATCAGGGCTCATTATCGCAGCGCGGGCACGGCAACGGCCGGCGACGACGCCGACGCCAAAGCGGGCAATTCACATTTCGAAAGACAACCATGAACATCAGCTTCACGAATCGAAAAATCCTGGTCACCGGTTCCACCAGCGGCATCGGTTTCGCCGCCGCGCGGGCTTTCCTGGCGGCCGGCGCGGACGTCGTCATCAACGGACGCAGCGAAAGCAGCGTGGCCTCGGCCCTGGCCCGGCTGCAGGACCTGCCCGGCAAAACCCACGGTTTTACGGGCGACATGTCGTTCGAGGCGAGCGTCGACCGGCTGCATGCCGAGCATCCGCACTTCGACGTCGTCGTCAACAACCTGGGCGTGTATGCGCCACAGGATTTCTTCGACACGCCCGACAGCGTTTGGGAGACGTTCTTCCAGACCAATGTGATGTCCGGGGGCCGCCTGGCGCGCAGGTATGCCCCGGGGATGGTGGCGCGCGAATGGGGCCGCATCCTGTTCATTTCCTCCGAGTCGGCCATCAACATCCCGTCCGACATGATCCATTACGGCTTCACCAAGACCGCGCAACTCGCCGTCTCGCGCGGCCTGGCCAAGCGCCTGGCCGGCACCGGGGTGACGGTCAATGCGATCCTGCCCGGGCCGACGATGTCCGAAGGCGTCATCGATCTGCTGCGGCCCGGCGCCGACCGGGCCGGAGAAAGCGTCGAGGCAGCCGCCCAACAGTTCGTCGCCACGCACCGCGCCTCGTCGATCATCCGCCGCCCGGCGACCGTCGACGAAGTGGCGAACATGATCGTGTATGCCGCATCCGAACAAGCCTCCGCTACCACTGGCGCCGCGCTGCGGGTCGATGGCGGCGTGGTCGACAGCATCGCCTGATACCCACCCATCGAAAGGACACCCATGACCATTTCATCCACCCATCTCATCGAACAACGCAGCACGACCAATCTGTTCGACGCTACCCGCACCGTCGCCGACCGGCAGATCGAGGACCTGATCGCCCTGGCAACGACGGCGCCGACCTCGTTCAACCTGCAGAACTGGCGCTTCATCGCCGTGCGCACGCCGGAGGCCAAGGCCCGCCTGCGCAAGCTTGGCTGGGACCAGGCGAAGATCACCGATGCCGGCGTCACCTTCATCGTCGTCGGCCAACTCGCTGACTACCGCACGATTCCGGACCGGCTGGCGCCGGTGGTCGAAGCAGGCATCATGCCGGCCGAGATGGTGCCGGGGTGGGAGGGCGCCGCCAAGAGCCTGTATGACGACAAGCCGCAGCAGCAGCGGGACGAGGCGGTCCGCAGCGCGACCTTCGGCGCCAGCACGCTGATCTATGCGGCGCAGGCGGCCGGCCTCGGCTCGGCGCCGATGATCGGCTTCGATGCGCCGGCGATTGCACAAGAATTCAGGCTTGGCGCCAACGAGGTGCCGGTCCTGTTGCTGGCGGTCGGCCATGCCACGTCCGAGAACTGGCCGCGCAAGCCCCGGCGTCCGCTGGCGCAGGTGCTCGAGTTCGCCTGAGCGCCGGCTGACGGGGCCGGACGAAAGCCTGTACGATTACCGTGTTCCTGTTCCCAGACTTCGATCGGTGTGACATATGAAGAAAATCGGATTTCTCTCTTTCGGACACTGGTCCGATACCCCAGGGTCGGCGACGCGCTCGGCGTCCGACGTGCTGCTGCAATCGATCGACCTGGCCGTGGCGGCCGAGGAGCTGGGCGTGGATGGTGCGTATTTCCGCGTCCATCACTTCGCCCGGCAACTGGCGTCGCCATTCCCGCTGCTTGCCGCGGTGGCGGCAAAGACCGAGCGCATCGAAATCGGCACCGGCGTCATCGACATGCGCTATGAAAACCCGTTCTACATGGTCGAGGATGCGGGCGCCGCAGACATCATCAGCGGCGGGCGCCTGCAACTGGGCATCAGCCGCGGCTCGCCGGAACAGGTAATCGAAGGATGGCGCCATTTCGGCTACGCGCCGGCCGATGGCGAGAGCGACGCCGAGATGGGGCGCCGCCATGGCGAAGTGTTCTTCGACCTGCTCAAGGGCGAGGGCTTCGCCCAGCCGAGCCCGCGGCCGATGTTTCCCAATCCGCCTGGATTGCTGCGCCTGGAGCCGCACGCCCCAGGGCTGCGCGAGCGCATCTGGTGGGGCTCGGCGTCGGACGCGACCGCCGTCTGGGCGGCCCGGCAAGGCATGAACCTGCAGAGTTCGACCCTCAAGGCCGACGAAAGCGGCGAGCCCTTCCATATCCAGCAAGCGAAACAGATCCGCGCCTACCGCGCCGCCTGGAAAGAGGCAGGGCATGCCCGCACGCCACGGGTCAGCGTGTCGCGCTCGATCTTTGCGCTCGTCAATGATATGGACCGTGCGTATTTCGGCCGCGGCGACAGTAACGACCAGGTGGGCGTCATCGACAATATGCGCGCCGTGTTCGGGCGGTCGTATGCCGCCGAGCCGGACCGGCTGATCGAAGAGCTGCGCCGGGACGAAGCCATTGCCGAAGCGGATACGCTGTTGTTGACCGTGCCGAATCAGCTTGGCGTGGACTATAACGTGCACGTTTTGTCCGCGGTGCTCGAGCACGTGGCGCCAGCGCTCGGGTGGCGCTGACGGCGGCATAAATACAGCGCCTGGTTCCGCGACGCCTGGCTCCGCGGCGTCGCGGAACCAGGCGTCGCAGCCCTATTACACCACCGAACCCAGCTTGAAAATCGGCAAATACATCGCCACCACCAGCCCACCGATCAGCACCCCGAGAATAACCATGATCAGCGGCTCCATCAGCGACGACAACGCCGCCACCGCCTCATCGACCTCATCCTCGAAGAAATCCGCCACCTTGCCCAGCATGGCGTCGAGCGAGCCCGACTCTTCGCCGATCTGCACCATCTGGATCACGAGATTAGGAAACACGTCCGCATTCTGCATCGACGCGGTCAGGCTGGTACCCGTGCTCACTTCATTCTGGATCTTGCGCGTCGCTTCCAGGTAGACCGCATTGCCCGAGGCGCCGCCGACCGAGTCGAGCGCTTCGACCAGCGGCACGCCGGCCGCGAACATGGTCGACAGGGTGCGCGTCCAGCGCGCGATAGTCGCCTTGCGGATCACGCTGCCGAAGATCGGCAGGCGCAGCAGCAGGCGGTCCATCACCTGCTGCATCTTGAGCGAGCGGCGCCAGGCCTGGAAGAACAGGTAGAGCCCGGCGAACAGCGAACCGAAGATCACATACCACCACTCCACGACGAAGTCCGAGATCGCCATCACCACCACGGTCGGGGCCGGCAAATCGGCGCCGAAGCTGGCGAACACCTGCTTGAAGGCCGGCACCACCCAGATCATGATGACGGCAGTGACGATCAGGGCCACTGCAAGAATGGCGATCGGATAGGTCAGGGCCGACTTGATCTTGCCCTTGAGCGCCAGCGTCTTCTCCTTGTAGATCGCCAGGCGTGTGAGCAGGTCTTCCAGGATGCCGGCCTGTTCGCCCGCGCCGACCAGGTTGCAGAACAGCGGATCGAAGTACAGCGGGAACTTGCGGAAGGCGCGGTTCAGGCTGGTGCCGGTCTCGACGTCGTTGCGCAGGTCCTGGATCAGCTTGGCCATCGCCGGATTGCCGTGGCCCTTGCCGACGATGTCGAACGATTGCAGCAGGGGCACGCCGGCCTTCATCATGGTCGCGAGCTGGCGCGTGAACATGGTCAGGTCCTTGTCCGTGATCTTGCGGCCGCTGCGGTAGACCTTCTTCTTGACCTTGGTGACCATGATGCCCTGGCGGCGCAGGGTCACGTTGACGATCGCTTCGCCGCCGGCGCGCACTTCACCGCGCACGACGCGGCCGGTCTTGTCCTTGCCTTCCCAGGCGTACACGTTTTCCTTGACCTGTGCGCCGCGGCTCTTGGGTTGAGGGGCAGTTGCCATTCTTCGTTGTCCTGTTTGCCGTGCTTATTCGTTGGTGCAGCCAAGCACTTCTTCAAGGCTGGTCAGTCCCTGCTTCACTTTCATCAGGCCCGAGCGGCGCAGCGAGTTCACGCCTTCCTTCTCGGCCTGGGCCGCGATCTGCATCGCGTTGCCGCTGGCCAGGATCAGCGCCTCGATCGCAGGCGAGATCGGCATGATCTGGTAGATGCCCACGCGGCCCTTGTAGCCCGAGCCCAGGCAGCGGTCGCAGCCGACCGGGCCATAGGGCTTCCAGTCGCCGTCCAGGTCGCCTTCGCGGTAGCCGGCGGCCAGCAGGGCCTCGTGGCTGATCTCGAGCGGCTGCTTGCAGCTGCACAGGCGGCGCGCCAGGCGCTGGGCAGTGATCAGGATCACCGACGAGGCGATGTTGAACGGCGCCACGCCCATGTTCATCAGGCGCGTCAGCGTCGACGGCGCATCGTTGGTGTGCAGGGTCGAGAACACCATGTGGCCGGTTTGCGCGGCCTTGATCGCGATGTCGGCCGTTTCCAGGTCGCGGATCTCGCCGACCATGATGATGTCGGGATCCTGGCGCAGGAAGGATTTCAGCGCCACCGGGAAGGTCAGGCCGGCCTTTTCGTTGACGTTGACCTGGTTCACGCCCGGCAGGTTGATCTCGGCCGGGTCTTCCGCGGTCGAGATATTAATGCCGGGCTTGTTCAGCAGGTTCAGGCAGCTGTACAGCGACACCGTCTTGCCGGAACCGGTCGGGCCGGTCACCAGCACCATGCCATAAGGGCGGGCGATCGCATCCAGCAGCAGCGCCTTCTGGTCCGGGTCGTAGCCGAGCGCGTCGATGCCCATCTGGGCCTGGGTCGCGTCCAGGATACGCATGACGGTCTTTTCGCCGAACAGCGTCGGCAGGGTGCTGACGCGGAAATCGATGGTGCGCGTGGCGGACAGGATCAGGCGCATGCGGCCATCCTGCGGCACCCGCTTTTCGGCGATGTCCAGCCGCGCCAGCACCTTGATGCGCGAGACCAGCTTTTCGCGGATCGACAGCGGCGGCGTGGCGTGGTCGCGCAGCACGCCGTCCACGCGCAGGCGGATGCGGTAGAACTTTTCGAACGGCTCGAAGTGGATGTCGGATGCGCCCATCTGCACCGCGTCCATCAGGATCTTGTTCAGGAAGCGCACGATCGGCGCGTCCTCGACGTCGTTGGCGGTGTCGACCGCCGCCGTCGCCGGCTGGTCTTCGTCGGCGAACTCGATGTCGGCGTCGTCGCCGACCAGGTCGTTCAAGTCCTGCTCGGCGCCCTTGGCGATCGCGGCAAGCAGCGCCAGCAGGGCGTCGTGCGGCACGATCACCGGCTCGACCGTGGCTTCGCTCTGGAACTTGATCTGGTCGAGGGCCTGGTTATTGGTCGGGTCGGACAGCGCCACCGACAGCTTGTTGCCGCGCTTGGCCAGCGCGATCACGCGCTGGGCCTGCATCAGCTTGCCGTCAATGGCGCTGGGGGGCAGCGATTCCGGTGCGAAAGCGGACAGGTCGAACAGCGGATAGCCGAAGGTCTCGGCGCAGAACGCGGCCAGCGCGCGCGGTTCGATCACGCCGCTGGCGAGCACGACGTCGATGAAGGCGGTCTTTTCCTGGACAGCTTTCTTTTGCAACATGTCCGCCTGCGCGGCACCCAGGCGATTGGCCTGGACCAGCGCGCGCGCGAGGCCCGACAACGGGGTGCCGGTGGTCGTGTTGGGAAGGACTGCTGCCATAAGCGTCGTGTAGGAACCTCAGGAGTAACGACAAGGGCGCCGGGCATGCCGGCGGACCCAAGGGATCATGCCTACAGGCACTAAATTTGTAAAGGATTTGGTGCGTGCGAGATGCGTCCGTACCACGTGGACGAATTGGCATTCCGGGCAGGATCGCCCGGAATGGATGGGCAGGTATTGCGTTGCTTCGAGTGGACCGCGTTAAGCTTGATGAAACAATCTTGGCAAGGATTTCACGGTCGTGGTCGGTTCGGAAACCTGCAGCCTGAACACCGCCAATGCCTCTGTCAACTGCCCGGTCTGGTCGGTCAGCGATTCGGCCGCGGCCGATGCTTCTTCCACCAACGCGGCGTTCTGCTGCGTCATCTCGTCGATGCCGCCGAGCGCACGGCCGATGTCTTCGATGCCCGCGTGCTGGCGCGTGCCGGCCTCGCCGATCTCGCGCATGATCGCCTGCACCTTGCGCACCGCCTCCACGATCTGCTCCATGGTCGCGCCGGCTTCGCCCACCAGCGCCGTGCCGGCGCCGACCTTGGCCACCGAGTCGCCGATCAATTCCTTGATCTCCTTCGCAGCCGCCGCCGAGCGCTGGGCCAGCGTGCGCACCTCGGACGCGACCACTGCGAAGCCGCGGCCCTGCTCGCCGGCGCGCGCCGCTTCGACCGCCGCGTTAAGCGCCAGGATATTGGTCTGGAAGGCAATGCCGTCGATGGTCGCGATGATCTCGACGATCTTCTTCGACGCGGCGTCGATGTCGCCCATCGTGGCCACCACGCCGCCCACCACTTCGCCGCCGCGGGTGGCGATGCTGGTGGCGCTGGCCACCAGGGCGTTGGCCTGGCCGGCGTTGGCGGCGTTCTCGCGCACCGCGCCGGTCAGCGCTTCCATCGCGCGCGTGGTGCGGTCCAGGTTGGCGGCCTGCGATTCGGTGCGCTGCGCCAGGTCGGCGTTGCCGCTGGCGATCTCGGTGCTGGCGCTGGCGATGGTGGTGGCCGAGTCCTTGATGCCGGCCACCAGCGTCGCCAGGCGCGCGCGCATCTCGTCGAGCGCGGCCAGCAGGCTGCCCTGGTCGTTGGCATCGACGCGGATCTCCATTGCCAGGTCGCCGGCGGCCACCGCCTGCGCGATCTCGCGCGCATAGGCCGGCTCGCCGCCCAGCTGCTGCCAGATGGTGCGCACCACGAACCACGACACCAGCGCCAGCGCCGCGATCACGAGCACGGCGCTGGCGATCATGACGACCAGCGACTTGCGCACGCTGTCCTGGCTGGCGGCGATGCCGGCCGCGAACTGGCGCTGGGCGGCGTCGGTCGTCTTGGCCAGGTCGGCGTTCAGGGCCGCCAGGGCGGCCTGCATCCGGCCGACCGTCGATTGCGGGTCGCCTTGCTCCATCTCGAGCATGATGCGGGCCGACGACAGGGCCGGGGCATAATAGGCGTCGAACGCCTTCTTCAGGCGGACGCCGGTTTCCTGCTGGCCGGCGATCTGTCCCAGACGGTCCATGCTGGCGCGCACCTTGTCGGCCTGCGCGTTCAACTGGTCGAGGCGCGCCTTGTCGCCTTCGGTCACGGCATCGGTCAGGCCATCGGTCACGGCGGCGATCTCGAGCGACAGCGTCTTGGAGACATCCATCAGCGGATAGTCGACCGCCCCGGTGGTCGTGATCGACGCCAGCGCGCCGTTCGCGATGACCACGCTGGCGCCGGCCCCGAGGCCGAAGATGATGGCGGAAATGACGGGCAGTGCCCAGATCCTGCGCTTGATGCTCATGGTGTCTCCGGAAAATGCGTGAACCGCCGCGCGGCATGGGGCCGACGGCGGTCGGGGGGGCTTACTGGGCGCTGTACACGACCTTGACGGTCGCATCGACCGCGCTCTTGTCGATGTAGCCGATAGCCTTTGGATTGGCGGCGACGGCGGCCTTGACGGCGGCGCTGTCGGCGACTTCCTTCGGCATCGTGGCCTTGCCGGTAAACACCAGCTTCGACCACAGCGCCTTGACCTGCGAGGCGTCCTTGTCGGTCACCTTCTTGTAGAACTCGGCGCGCAGGGGCGTGCCGTCCGGCTGGTCGATCGGCGTCATGGCCGTCGAGCGGCCGAGGAAGAACTGGGCGACCTGCTCCTTGCCCAGCGTGCTCTCGGCGGCTTTCGGATTGACTACCACCACCACCTCGGCCAAGGCCGGCAGGGACATGAGACTCGCGGCCGCGCAGGCGGCCAGCATGAACTTGTTCATGGCCGCTCCTTCAGAACACGACGTCGAGGGCGACGGCGCCCACGGTCACCGGGCCGTTGAAGCCCGGCTCGGCATGGATGAACAGGCCGTTGCCGGTCGGCTTGATGCGGTCGATCTGCACTTTCAGCGCCATCGAGCGATAGAAGTCCCAGCGCACGCCGATGGTATCGGTGGTCTGCTCGCCCTGGCCGACGCCGGTGGTCGGCAGGCGGCGCACGCCGTTACCGAGTTGCATCAGGGTCGGGGTGCAGGCGGCCGGGTAGCCGGCCGGGCAGGCCGCGGGCACGGTGTTCTCGATACTGTCGTCGATCCTGAGTTCAGACCGCGTGTAATAGGGCAGGAACTTGCCGATGCGGTAGCCGCCCATCAGGTACCAGGAACTGGTGTCGTTGATATAGGTGTCGGTCTTGCGCTTGGCGAACTCGGTCTGCAGCACGAAGTTGTTCCAGTCGACGCCCAGGCCGATCGAGCTGAAGGTGCCCTTGCTGTCCTTCGCTTCGATACGGCCGGCCAGCGCGTTCAGTTCGGGCAGGCGGTAGCCGGCGCCGGCCGCGCGCAGCCCACCCACCAGCGTGTTGAGCGAGGCCGAATCGTCGATCGTCAGCTTGCTGCGGGCGTGGCCAATGCGCAGCGTGAACGGACCGTTCTCGGCCGCCACGTTGAGCGCCACCAGGTCCTTGCCGCGCACGTGCAGGTCGCCGGCCAACGGGGTCTTGTTGGTGCCGATCGCCAGTTGCGCGGTCAGGCTGGTATTGCCCAGGTCGTGGCGCCAGGTGATGTCGGCGCCGTCGGCGCTGTTGAACGGCACTTGCGAATACACTTCGGCCGGCGGACGCAGCATGGTGTTGGCGTAGCCGACATTGCGGTAGTCCGAGATCATGAACACCGGCAGGCCGATGCGGCCGACGCGCACATTGACGTCGTCCGAAATGCGGAAGCGGGCGAAGGCCCAGCTCAGTTCGGCGCCATAGTGCTCTTCGGCGTCCTGGCGCACCAGGCCCTGGGCGGTCAGCGACAACCAGTTGTTGACGGTGTAGTCGGCTTGCAGGCCGAGGTTGGAGTCGATGCCGGTGCGTACCTTGCGGGCGCTGCCGTTGGCCTGGTTCGGGCGCGCGAACTCGGCGCGCGCGTCGTCGGAGCGGGTCAGGGCGGCGGTGCCGAAGCCGCTGATCTTGACGGCATTGTCTTGCGCCTGCACCGCAGGGGCGAGCAGGGGGAACGCCAGCAGGCTGGCGAGGATCTTCTTGTTCATTCGAGGTGTACGACCAGTGTTACGTGAGCTGCTTGGGAAGAGGGGCGCTGTCCAGGGCAGCAGGCAGGAGCGCCGTATTGATGAGTTGGATTCTATCCAGCGGGCAATTTACTCAGCAACAGATTTATGACATTTGGTGATATTTGACGTGAAATCAGCAACAGCTGTGGTTGTACTGACACATTTCATTGTCTAAATTAGTTCCACCAGTGACAAGTCGGCCCGGCCGTCGGCAGCCTGGCCTGGATCGCTTCATGGACGATGCCGGCGCCGACAGCTTCCTCGGCGGTATAGATGCGCGCCTGTCCGGTCAGGTGTTGCCGGATGTCGGTTTCATGGCCAGCTTCTCGGGTGGTTTCGCGGAAGATGCTGGCATAGCGATCGGCATCGAAATCCAGGCACTCGCGCCATTCCGACACGCGCGCATGATCGGCCGCCACCAGGTTGCCGAAGCCCCAGTGCAGCGGGTGGATCAGGAAGCGCGTTCCCGGGCAGGCATAGCGCTTCTGGCCCGCCAAAAAGATCACCACGCCGACCGATTCGACGCTGCCGATATTGTGGGTGGTGAGCGGGATCGGCAGCGACTTCAGGAAGAAGTAGAGGGCGAAGCCGGCCGTCATATTGCCGCCCTCGGTCGAGATGTGCAGGGCGATCTCGGTCGCGCCCTTTTGCAGCGCTTCCAGGCAGCAGTTGCGTACCGTGCAGGCGGAATTATGGTTGATCGGGCCGATGAAGTGGACGATGTGCAATGCCATGGTGTGCGCCAGCTCCCATCAAATGTCGACGCACCCAAGCATAGCAATTTTCTTCAACGTGCCGCGTCTCCCTCGGGCGTGGGCTCGCATTCGAACCGCATGTAGCCGGGCTCGATCGCGATCCGGCGGCCGGCCACTTCGAGGTCGGCGACGGCGGGCGGAATCGCGCGCATCTTGCCTGCACGCATGGCATCGAGCAGCGGTGCGCAATTCGTCAGGCCCGGCGGGACGGTGCCGGCAAACTCCCAGGCATTGCCTTGGCCCTGGCGCAGCACCGCGGTGCCGTGGTTGATCGCGCCGACCAGCACGACTTCGGGCCGCGCATCGCCGCCGAGGTCGATCACGAAGGCGTCGCAGATGGCCCCCTGCTGGCGCAGGCACAGGGGCAGGCGGAATTGTTCCTTGACCTGTTTCCAGTCATGGCCGACGAAGCCGGCGGGCAGGGCTGTTCCGGCCGGCCATACCCGCAGGTTGGCGGCCAGGTCCGCGACCCCGGTCCCGGCTTCGAATTCGTTCGGCTGGTGCAGGCGCGCCAGTTCCACCTTCAGCCAGCCGGCGTCGTCGCCGCTGGCGCTCTTTTCCAGCTGCGCAATGGCGGCCCGGCCGTAGCGCGCGCCATGGTGGTACAGGTAGGCGACGTCGAGTTGCGGCAGCGTGAGCTGGCCGGCGGCCAGGCGCGCCATCTGGCTGTTCACTGCGATGCGGCCCGGGTCGCCGATGGGCGACAGCAGCAGCACCAGCACCGCCAGCACCACGAAGGCGGCGGCGATGTTGACGCCGGCCAGGGTGCGCAGCCAGCCGCGGCGCAGCGCCGCGGCCGCATAGCCGCCGGCATAGCAGGCCGCCACCAGCAGGCAGGCGGCCGCGATGACGCGGTCGGCCGACCAGCCGTGGTCTCCCACGCGCAACGCCAGCGCATAGGCGGCGAGAAGGGTCAGCGGCACCAGCAGCAGGCTGGCGATGCGGGCCGAGACGGCGATCGCGCGCGCCGGCGGGGTGGCGCCATCCTGGTAGGCGGCATTGATCAGCACCACGAAGGCGGCGGCCGCACTGAGCAGCATGCCGGCGGCGCTGCGGGTGGCCCACAGCGGATCGAGGCCGGTGAACGGCAGGCTGGCCAGGAAGCCGCCCACCAGCAGGGTGAGCACCGGCAGGATCCAGGACAGCAGCACGTGCAGGAGGTTGCGGATGCCGCGCACGATGGCCGGCTTGACGTCGGTCAGGTGCATCGCCACCGAGAACGCGAAGGCGGTGACGGGGATGAAGAACCAGGCCTTGCCCAGGGTCTTGCTCAGGAAGTCGAGTTTCACCAGGTCGAACAGCGCCGCGCCCAGTTGCAGCACCAGCCAGGTGGCGCCCACGAACAGCAGGCAGAACAGGATCTGCAGGTTGAGCTTCCAGGCGGCCTCGAAATAGCTGGTGTAGGACGCGACGCGGCGCCGTTCGCGGCTGCCCGCCAGCACCAGCGCATGGGCGATGAAGAAACCGGCCGCCAGGCAGAAGGTCAGCACGCCGGATGGCCTGCCGCTTTGCCAGTCGTGCACGCCGAGGCGGCGCCAGATGTCGTACACGGCCAGCAGCGCGATCACGCCAGCCGCGCATGCCGCCCACGCCAGCAGCTGGCGCCGCTCCAGCTGGCCCAGGCCGCTGATCAGGATCACCGGCAGCAGCAGGCCGAGCATGACCAGCGGGCCGAACAGCAGCGGTGCGGTTGCCGGCCAGAACTTGTCTTGCGCCGCCGTGTACAGGACATAGAGCAGCAGGCCCTGGGCCAGGCCGATACCGATGCGCACGGGGCCGAGCCAGGCCGGGACAAGGTCGTCGTTGTCGTCGTGCGCGATGGGCGATGGGGCGGGCGTGGTGGGCTGCATGGCGGCGGGGTCCTTGGTCGTTGTGCTGTCGGGTATCTTACTTCCGATCAACGATAAATGACGCCCGCAAGTTTGCTAGCTGCCGCGATAGGTCGAATAGGACCACGGTGTCATTACCAGCGGCACGTGGTAGTTCTGGGTGGGGTCGGCGATGCCGAAGGCGAGGGTGATGCGGTCGAGGAAGCGCGGGGATGGGAGGTCGACGCCGCGCGCCGCGTAGTAGTCGCCGGCGTGGAAGACCAGTTCGTATTTGCCTGGCTGCAGGGCGGCTGCGTCCAGCAAGGGTTCGCTGCAGCGGCCGTCGTCGTTGGTGGTTGTGCTCTTGAGCAGTGTGCGCTCGTTGGGGCCGATTGCGTACAGCTCGACCTGGATGCCGGCGCCAGGGCAGCCGTGGGCGGTGTCGAGCACGTGGGTGGTCAGTTTTCCCATCCTGTCTCCATCGATTCGCTCTGTTGGTGTGAAAGTCGCCGCATGTCGTGAAGCAGGAAGGCGACAATCAAATCATAGCGCTACTGCAAGCCTGGGATAGGCCTTTTTGTGCAAGGCCGGTGACTGGAATGCCTTGTGCTGAAAACGACAAACCCGCCAAGTGGCGGGTCGTCTGAATTCGGGTGGTCCCGCATTGCGGGACCAAAAACTGACCTAGCGTCATCACCAGTATGGTGGTTGGGAGAGGACAAAGCCTAGGGCTGCATGTGCAGTTTATCACCGTCGACAGAGACGCTCAAGCCACTAGCCTATTGACCGGAGCGATCGCGAAAAAATTCATGCGAGTGGTCTCGTCATCGAGGCCCACTAACCTAGCCGTTATGTTTGGGATGGCTCAATGGCAGCTTCTTCCAAAGTGTTAGTTTTAGCTGCAGTTCATATTCGCGTGGAGTGGCAATGGCTGATCGACAAGCGAAAAATTCAGACGGCAATCCGAACCGGGCAATGAGTATGAGCCCAGATGCGCGGGCTCGCTTGCGTGCCACCGAGACGGCTGTTTATCGCTACTACAACGATATGGGAAAGAACAAAGGCCACTGCACCTGGGGGGCGGGGATACTTGCGCACAAAGGTGTCTGTTCTGAAGAAGAACTGCAGAAGAAAGTAAGTGTCGACATGGTCAACCTGGAGTTCGCACGACGTGTTGCCGAAACTGAGCGTGACGTCAGGCGTAACACAAAAGTTCCCCTTAATCAGGCGCAATTCGACGCGCTTTGTAGTGTTACGTATAACCGTGGCGTACGAGGCACCAGAGATACCTTTGAGCTAGTTAATAGAGGCGATTTTTCTGGTGCCGCAGAAAATATTTCGCGCATGATCAAGGTTGAGGTTAAGGAAGGAGGCAGAAAAAAGTATGTCGTTGCGCGAGGCCTTATCAAAAGGCGGGAAGAAGAAAGCGCGCCATTTCGAGTCGAGCACGCAACGCCTGCTGGCGAATCGGAGAAACCATGAAATTCCTATGTGACCGGATAATCCGTCGTCGCTTGTGGCGGCATGTATCGAGATTTGCAGCCATGCTTATGCTCTCGGCATCGGCGATGGCAGCGGATCGGTACGAACGTGCGGTGACTGGTGAATGGAGGTTGACCGCAGCGCTCGACGGCGCCGAGGTTACTTCCATCGACGAAAAGGAAGCAAGCCAGCTGATAGGTAAGCGATTCGAAATCACCAAAGATGCTGTTCGATTTGGCACGCGCGAGTGTGGCCCGTCGGATTTCGCAGCACAGCAGGTTGAACCCGACATGTTTCTGCGCAAGGAATTCCACGCAAGCGCCGACAAGCTGCGGCTGCCAAATCCGGTAACGGTCGTCGACCTGAGTTGCACGACGGTATTCATCAAGAGGCCAAATCGACTGGTAATCGCTTGGGACGGCTGGTTTTTCGATGCTGTGAGAGTAAAATCCGGTTCGCCTCATAGTTCGACCGCGATGAGCAAATAGGAGGAAATACATGCTCGTATAAGTTGGTTATGACTGAATCTATGCGATATTCCTTATAAGGCTGTGTTCTCTTCGCGATATGATTGACTGAAGCTCCCACCACGTTCAGTCATGAAAACCGCCTACCCACGCGATCTGGCCGGCTACGGCTGCACTCCACCCCACGCGCGCTGGCCCGGCGCAGCGCGCATCGCCCTGCAGTTCGTCCTGAATTACGAAGAGGGGGCCGAGAATTGCGTGCTGCATGGCGACCCGGCCTCCGAGACCTTCCTGTCAGAGATTATCGGCGCCAGCGCCTTCCCCGCGCGCCACATGAGCATGGAATCGCTCTACGAGTACGGCTCGCGCGCCGGCTTGTGGCGCCTGCTGCGGTTGTTCGAGGATCGACGGCTGCCGCTGACCGTGTTCGGCGTCGCCCAGGCGCTGGAGCGGAATCCCGACGCGGTCGCGGCATTTCGCGAGCTGGGCCACGAGATCGCCTGCCACGGCCTGCGCTGGATCTCCTACCAGAACGTCGATGAGGCGACCGAGCGCGCCCACATGAAGGAGGCTGTCGAGATCATCCGTTCCCTGACCGGCGCCGCGCCGCAAGGCTGGTATACAGGCCGCGATTCGCCCAACACGCGCCGGCTGGTGGTCGAGCATGGCGGCTTCGCCTACGACGCCGACCACTATGGCGACGACCTGCCGCTCTGGCAGCGGGTCGAGGCGCGCGACGCGGACGGCGCCGTCCGCAGCGTGCCGCACCTGGTGGTGCCCTACACGCTCGACACGAACGATATGCGCTTCGCCACCGCCCAGGGTTTCAATTCCGGTACCCAGTTCTTCGATTACCTGAAGGATGCCTTCGACGTGCTCTACGCGGAGGGCGATCCGGATGGCCTGGACCGGCCCAAGATGCTGTCGGTCGGCCTGCACTGCCGCCTGGCGGGGCGCCCTGGACGGACGGCGGCGCTAGCGCGCTTCCTTGAGTACGTAACGCAACATGACCGGGTATGGATCGCGCGCCGGATCGATATCGCCAATCACTGGAAAACGGTGCATCCTTATATGGCATGAGGGGCGACACCGTACGCCTTTAATATGTGATTTTGATGATAATCAATATCAGAATGTGATTATATGGGGGCGACGGCTGGATGGTAGCCTTCCGCCCTTGGCGAACAGTAAAGCTGCACCAGATAACAGGCATGTCAGAACCGATCCGATTCCTCTTCCGCGGCGAGCTGCGCGAACTGCGCGACGCTCCGCCGACGCAAACCATCCTGCAGCACCTGCGGGAGGATTTGCGTTGCACGGGCACTAAGGAAGGCTGCGCCGAGGGCGACTGCGGCGCCTGCACGGTGGTGGTCGGTTCACTGGAGCAGGGCGAGCTGGCGCTCAAGGCGGTCAACGCCTGCATTCAGTTCACGCCCACGCTCGACGGCAAGGCCTTGTTCACGGTCGAAGACCTGGCCGGCTCCGACGGCGCGCTGCATCCGGTGCAGCAGGCGCTGGTCGAGTGCCACGGTTCCCAGTGCGGCTTCTGCACGCCGGGTTTCGCGATGTCGTTGTGGGGCATGTACCTCAAACAGGAAGGGCGTGCGCCGCAGCGCTGCGAGATCGACGATGCGTTGTCGGGCAATCTGTGCCGCTGCACCGGCTACCGTCCCATCATCGACGCCGCGCGCCGCATGGTCGAGCTGCCGGCGGTCGCCTTCGACAAGGCCGCGCTGGCCGAGCGCCTCCAGGGCCTGCAGCGCGCGCACGGCTTCAGCTACACGGCCCACGGCCAGCGCTTCCACGTGCCGCGCACGCTGGACGAGCTGGTAAAACTGCGCGTCGAATACCCAACTGCCGTGCTGCTGGCCGGTTCGACCGACGTCGGCCTGTGGGTGACCAAGCAGATGCGCGCGCTGGGCGACGTCATCTACCTGGGCCAGGTCGAGGCACTCAAGACCGTCCGCGAGCATGCGGGCATGCTGGAAATCGGCGCCGGCGTCTCGTTGCAGGACGCCTACGCGGCGCTGTGCGCACGCTACCCGGCCGAACTGTCCGAACTGTGGCAGCGCTTTGCTTCGCTGCCGATCCGTAACGCCGGCACCCTGGGCGGCAACGTCGCCAACGGTTCGCCGATCGGCGATTCGATGCCATGGATGATCGCGCTGGGCAGCCAGGTGGTGCTCAACGGCTTTGAGGGCATGCGCGCGCTGGCGCTGGAAGATTTTTACCTGGGCTACCAGCAGAAAGACCTGCGCGCGGGCGAGTTCGTGCAGGCCATGCGCGTGCCGTTGCCCGCCGGTGGACTGCGCTTTCGCACCTATAAACTGGCCAAGCGCTTCGACCAGGACATCTCGGCCGTGTGCGCCGCCTTCGCCGTGACGCTCGATGGCGAGACCGTCCTCGATGCGCGCATCGCCTTCGGCGGCATGGCCGCCACGCCGCAGCGCGCCAGCCAGGCCGAAGCCGCGCTGCGCGGCCAGGCCTGGAGCGAAGCCACGCTGCGCGCCGCGATGGACGCGCTCGCGCGCGACTATGCGCCGCTGAGCGACGCGCGCGCGTCCAGCGGCTATCGGCTGCGCGCCGCGCAAAACCTGCTGCGCCGCTTCTGGCTCGAGACGCGGCCCGTCGATCCGCTGCCGGCCAGCGCCGTCAACGCCTTTGCGAGCCTGTAAGGAGGCCGGGATGAAACAGATGGACGCCTGGGCCGAAGTCGGCCGCGCACGCAAGCACGAATCCGCCGAGCTGCACGTGCGCGGCCAGGCCACCTATACCGACGATATCGCCGAGCTGGCCGGCACCCTGCACGCCGCCCTCGGCCTGTCGGCGCGCGCACATGCGCGCTTCAACACGATCGATCTCGAACCGGTGCGCGCCAGCCGCGGCGTGGTCGCCGTCCTGACAGCCAGCGACATCCCCGGCATCAACGATTGCGGGCCGATCGTCCACGACGATCCGATCCTGGCCGACGGCCTGGTCCAGTACGTGGGCCAGCCGCTCTTCATCGTGGTCGCCGACAGCCATGACAATGCCCGCCGCGCGGCGCGCCTGGCCGTGGTCGACTACGACGACCTGCCGGCCATCCTCACGCCGCAGGCAGCGCGCGCCGCCGCATCGTACGTGCTGCCGCCGATGCGCCTGGCGCGTGGCGACGCGGCGCAGGCGTTCGCGCGCGCGCCGCATACCGTCAAGGGCGAGCTGCACGTGGGCGGCCAGGAACAGTTCTACCTCGAAGGCCAGGTCGCGTATGCGATCCCCGGCGAAGACCGCGGCATGCATGTGTACTGCTCGACCCAGCACCCGAGCGAGATGCAGCACGTGGTCGCGCATGCGCTCGGCCTGCATTCGCACCACGTGACGGTCGAGTGCCGGCGCATGGGCGGCGGCTTCGGCGGCAAGGAATCGCAGTCGGCGCTGTGGGCCGCGGCGGCCGCCATCGCCGCCGTGCGTACCGGGCGTCCGGTCAAGCTGCGCGCCGACCGCGACGACGACATGCTGGTCACGGGCAAGCGCCACTGCTTCCACTACGAGTACGAAGTCGGCTACGACATTGAAGGCCGTATCCTGGCGGCCAGGGTCGACATGGTGTCGCGCGCCGGCTACTCGGCCGACCTGTCGGGCCCGGTGGCCACGCGCGCCGTCTGCCACTTCGACAACGCCTATTATTTGTCCGACGTCGAGATCCGCGCCGCCTGCGGCAAGACCAACACCCAGTCGAACACCGCCTTCCGCGGCTTCGGCGGGCCGCAGGGGGCGATCGCCATCGAATACGTGATCGACGAGATCGCGCGCAATCTGGGCCGCGATGCGCTCGACATCCGGCGCCTGAACTTCTACGGCAAGGACGAGCGCAAGACCACGCCTTATGGCCAGGAGATCGTCGACAACGTCATCCACGAACTCGTGGCCGAGCTGGAAACCGGCAGCGACTACCGCGCCCGGCGCGCGGCCCTCGACGACTACAACCGCTCCAGTCCGGTCCTCAAGAAAGGCCTGGCGCTTACGCCGGTCAAGTTCGGCATCGCCTTCAACGTCACCCACCTGAACCAGGCCGGCGCGCTGGTGCACGTCTATGTGGACGGTTCCATCCTGGTCAACCACGGCGGCACCGAGATGGGGCAGGGCATCAACACCAAGGTGATGCAGGTGGTGGCGCACGAACTGGGCGTGGAACTGGGACGGGTGCGTGCCACCGCCACCGACACGTCCAAGGTGGCCAATACCTCGGCCACGGCCGCGTCCACGGGCGCGGACCTGAACGGCAAGGCGGCCCAGGATGCGGCGCGCAAGATCCGCGCGCGCCTGGCCGACTTCGCCGCCAGCCAGTACGGCGGCGATGCCGCCGAGGTGCGCTTCGCGGCGGGCAGCGTCTTCGTCGGCGGCCTGTCGCTGCCGTTCGAGGAACTGGTGGCGAAGGCCTACCTGGCGCGGGTGCAGCTGTGGTCCGACGGCTTCTATGCGACGCCCGGCCTGCACTGGGATCCGAAGACGATGACCGGGCGCCCGTTTTCCTACTTCGCCTATGGCGCGGCGGTGTCCGAAGTGGTGGTCGACACGCTCACCGGCGAATGGAAGCTGCTGCGGGTGGATGCGCTGTACGACGCCGGCCGCTCGCTCAATCCGGCGATCGATATCGGCCAGGTCGAGGGCGGCTTCATCCAGGGCATGGGCTGGCTGACGACGGAGGAGCTGTGGTGGAACCCGGCCGGCAAGCTGATGACGCATGCGCCGTCCACCTACAAGATCCCGGCGGTGTCGGACTGCCCCGAAGACTTTCGGGTGCGCCTGTTCGACAATGCCAACGTCGAGGACAGCATCCACCGCTCCAAGGCGGTCGGCGAGCCACCGCTGCTGCTGCCGTTCTCGGTGTTCTTCGCGATCCGCGACGCCATCTCGAGCGTGGGCGGGCACAGGATCAACCCGCCGCTGAACGCGCCGGCCACCTGCGAGGAGATCCTGGACGCGATCGCCTTCGTCGAGGCGGCGCGCGCATGATGGACGACTGGCTCGTCACGCGCGATGGCGAAGCCGCCGTGCTGGTCACGGTGGCCGCCGTGAAAGGCTCCGTGCCGCGCGAGCCGGGCGCCAGGATGCTGGTGCGCGCCCACGATTTCGACGGCACCATCGGTGGCGGCCATCTCGAGCATCGTGCGCTGGACATCGCGCGCGCCATGCTGCACCGGGGCGAGGCGCGCTGCTTCCAGCGTTTCGCGCTGGGCCCGAGCCTGGGCCAGTGCTGCGGCGGCGTGGCCTGGCTCGCGTTCGAGCGCGCCGCATCCGATCAACTGGACCTCCTGCGCGCCCGCCGTAATCTCGATACCTGGCGCCTGGTCGCCCTCGACGGCGCCTCCGAATGGACCTTGCTCGACGACGCCGGCCGCCACCTCGCCGGCGCGGCCGCCACGCCGTCCTTCGCACCGGCGCCCGACACCCGCGTGGTGGAAGGCGAGGGCGGTCGCCGCTGGCTGCTGGACGCCGTCCTCGCCCCGCGCGAACACCTGATGCTGTTCGGCGCCGGCCACGTCGGCGCCGCCATCGTGCGCGCGCTGGCGCCGCTGCCCTGCCGCGTGACCTGGGTCGACGAACGGGAAGACCTGTTCCCGGCGCAGGTCCCGGCCAACGTCACGATCGAAGCCACCGAATCTCCGGAAGCGCTGGCCGAACACGCCGCCCCCGGCACCAGCTTCCTGGTGATGACCCATAGCCATGCGCTCGACCTGCGCCTGTGCCACGCCATCCTGGCGCGTCCGGGCAGGGATTGGTTCGGTCTGATAGGATCGGACACCAAGCGCAGGCAGTTCGAGGCGCGCCTGCGCGAACGCGGCGTCGACGCCGCGCGCATCGCGCGCATGGTTTGCCCGATCGGCCTGCCCGGCATCGACGGCAAGGCCCCGGCCGTGATCGCCGCCTCCGTCGCGGCCCAGCTGCTGTCCGTGTGGGATGCTGCCCACCACCCTGAAATACAACCGGAATTCACCTGATGTCCACCGCAACACCCAATCTGCAAGCCTACCGTGCGAGCTTGCTGCACTTTCGCGCCGACCCGGCCTTCGACGACCGGGCCGCGCTGTGGCACGAAGACGGCCTCCTGATCATTGAAAATGGCCGCATCAAGGCGGCCGGCGATCATGCGGCCCTGGTCGCGACCCTGCCGCCTGGCGTCGAGCCGATCGACTACCGCGGCAAGCTGATCGTCCCCGGCTTCATCGACACCCACCTGCACTACCCGCAGACCGACATGATCGCCTCGCCGTCTCCCGGCCTGCTGCCCTGGCTCGAGACGTATACCTTCCCCAGCGAGCGCCGCTTCGAGGATCCGGCGCACGCGCGCGCCACCGCCGAGTTCTTCCTGGACGAGCTGCTGCGCTGCGGCACCACCACCGCCGTGGTGTACTGCACCGTGCATCCGCAATCGGTCGACGCCTTCTTCGAGGCGAGCGAGGCACGCAACCTGCGCATGGTGGCCGGCAAGGTGCTGATGGACCGCAACTGCCCGGATTTCCTGCGCGACCTCGAGGGCGACCTGGGCCAGAGCGAAGACTTGATCAACAAGTGGCACAAGCGCGGACGTTCGCTGTACGCGATCACGCCGCGCTTCGCCCCGACCTCGACCGACGTCCAGCTGCGCCTGACGGGCGAGCTGGCGGCGCGCCATCCGGACACCTTCATCCAGACCCACGTGGCCGAGAACAGGGACGAGTGCACCTGGGTGGGCGAGCTGTTCCCGCAGGCGCGCAGCTATCTCGACGTGTACGAGCGCTTTGGCCTGATGCGTCCGCGCGCGCTGTTCGGCCACTGCATCTGGCTCGACGACGAGGACTTCGCGCGCATGGCCGCCACCGGTTCGGCAGCCGCCGTGTGTCCGACCTCGAACCTGTTCCTGGGCAGCGGCCTGTTCGACTTCGAGCGCGCCGACAGCGCGCGCGTGCAGCTGGCGCTGGGCACCGACGTCGGCGCCGGCACCTCGTTCTCGATGCTGCAGACCATGAACGAAGCCTACAAGGTAGCGCGGCTGAAGGGCAGTTACCTGCCCGCACTGCGCATGTTCTACCTCGCCACCCTGGGCGCGGCGCGCAGCATGCGACTAAGCGACACGATCGGCAGTTTCCAGCCCGGCCTGGAAGCCGATTTCGTGGTGCTCGACCGCGAGGCGACGCCGCTGCTGGCGCGCCGGACGAGCCATTGCGACTCGCTGGAAGAACTTCTGTTCGCGCTGGCCCTGCTGGGCGACGACCGGACGATTGCCGCGACCTATTCGAACGGCCGCAAGGTGCATCAACGTTGATTTGGCAATATTGCCAAGGGTGAACGAAGCAGTTAGAGTTGCGCGGTCAACCCCATCCAGAAAGCACACGATGCACAAGAACCTGACCGGCGGCGCGCTGCTGGCGCTGGCCATGGCCGACCCGGCCTGGGCCAAGGAGCCCGCCGCCAACGCGAACGAGGCGGCAACGGCCCGCCACTATGCGAGCCTGATCGCAGGCGAAGCGAAGCTGTCCGAACTGACGATGTTCTTCACCCAGATGCCGAAGGGCGGCGACCTGCACCACCATTATTCGGGCTCGGTGTATGCCGAGACCTATACCGAATTCGTCGACAAGCAGGGCTTCTGCATCAACACGCAGACTTACCGCATCGAGACCGACAAGGCCGTGGTCGCGCGCGAACTGGCGCGTCCGGCGGCGCAGCGCACCTGCCGCTCGGGCGCCGAGGTGCGGGCCGACGAAGACACCTGGCGCGAAGTCGCCAAGCGCTGGTCGAACAAGGATTTCCACAACCACACCAACCTGCAGCCGGCGCCCGACCAGCGCTTCTTCCAGTCTTTCGGCTACTTCGGCCCGGTGGCCAACGACAACCTGCGCGAAGGCCTGCTCGAGCTCAAGCAGCGCGCCATCGCGGAAAACGTCGGCTACATCGAGACGATGTTCCTGCTGTCGCCATTCGTGGCCAACCCGGATTTCGACAGCCAGGCCTGGCGCGATGCGGGCGACGACAAGGCCCTCGACAAGGTGCTGCGCGCCAAGCTGGCCACGCTGGACCAGGACGCCGCCTTCAACAAGTCGATCGACGACTTCGTCAGGCAGATCAATGAGGCGTCGGAAGGCATCGACGATGAGCGCTTCACCATGCGCTACCAGAACTACACGCTGCGCCTGCTGAACCCGTCCCAGGTGTTCTCGGCCATGGTGTCGAGCTTCAAGGCGGCCGACAAGGGCGGTCGCATCGTCGGCCTGAACATCGTGGGCCAGGAAAGCACGCATGTGTCGATGCGCGACTACAGCCTGCACATGAAGATGTTCCGCTTCCTGAAGACGGTATATCCGAAGGTGAAGGTGGCGATGCACGCCGGCGAGCTGGCCATGGGCGACGTGCCGCCGGAAGGTTTGAAATTCCACATCGACCAGGCGCTGGCGGTGGCGGGCGCCGACCGCATCGGCCACGGCCTGGACCTGGCGCACGAGGCGAATGCCCCGGCCATCATGAAGACCATGCGCGAGAAGGACATCCCGGTCGAGATCAACCTGACCTCGAATGCCTTCATCAGCGGCGTTTCGGGCGCGAACCACCCGCTCAACCTGTATCGCAAATACGGCGTGCCTTTCGTGATTTCGACCGACGATACCGGCGTGACCCGTCACACGCTGTCGCATGAGTACGTGCAGTTCGCCAGCCAGTTCAGGCCGAGCTATGCGGAAGTGAAGAAAGCCTCTTACAACAGCATCCGCTACGCCTTCCTGCCCGTGGCGGAAAAGCAACGTCTGACGCGCCAGCTGGATCAACGTTACACGGAATTCGAAGCACGGATCGCGGCGCTGGACGCCGTGGCCGCGCGCGGCAAATAAAGTGTGACATCTCCCGGCCCGGCGTCCGCCGGGCCTCTACCTTGTCATAATTGGCGAGTGACTTTTGGCAATAAGTTAGTGGAAAATTAACTTATGTCGCCTTCTCGCTACAAAAATCTTCGTTACCCATGCGCTTCCACTGAATTTTTATCAAAAAAATTCCGCTGGAGAATGCCGCCCATATAATCCCGCCTTGTCACATTTCGGCTGAGTCAGCTTCGATTATGTCGCGTACAGACAACACTAACGCGGTGATTTATATGCCAAAGCTCTAAATAGCCAAGCCAAATCGAATTTGTCTGCTTGTCTGAAGCTCATGCATATTGGCGGCATTCCGCTGTATGACATCACTCCACCGCGTCACTTTGTTGAAACATTGTAACGATACAATCGCAGCCGCTTGTCGGCTGAAAGCGCCGGCTCACCAAGCAAAAAAATTCAAGCAGTACATCGTAGGGGAGGGCGTCCGCATGGGCGTCCAACAATAAATTGACGTTCTTTTTGGGGTATTCAATGATCACTCAACAACAGATCCGGCTCACCAAGTTGGCGCTGGCTTTGTCGGTTGCGTTGGCGGCTGCGCCGTCGTTCGCACAGAACACCACTTCGGCCATCGGCGGCCGTATCTCGAACGCCACCGGCGCACCAGCGGCCGGCGCGCAAGTGCAGATCCTGCACGTCGAGTCGGGTTCTGTCAGCAATGTCGTCACCGACGCCGAAGGCCGCTACACCGCGCGCGGCCTGCGCGTGGGCGGTCCTTACACGATTACCATCACCAAGGATGGCATCACCGAGACCCGCAATAACGTCTTCGTCGAACTGGCCCAGACCGCGACCGTCGACGCGACCGTCGGCATCCAGACCGTGACCGTGGCCGGCGTCGCCTCGCGCGCCGAGATCTTCTCGCGCAACTCGATGGGTTCGGGTACCTCGATCAGCAACACCGAACTGCAGACCCAGGCATCGATCCAGCGTAACCTGCAAGACTACGCCCGCCTCGACCCGCGCGTCTCGCAGACCGACAAGGACCGCGGCGAACTGTCCGTGGCCGGCCAGAACTCGCGCTACAACTCGATGACCATCGACGGCGTCGCGATCAACGACACCTTCGGCCTGGAAGCCAACGGCAGCCCGACCGCACGCCAGCCGATCTCGATCGAAGCGATCCAGTCGGTGCAGGTCAACGTCGCCAACTACGACGTGACCCAGAAAGGCTATACCGGCGCCAACATCAACGCCGTGACCAAGTCGGGCACCAACACCTACAAGGGCGGCGTCTACTACGTGTTCCGCAACGACACGATGGCCGGCGACCGTTACAACCCGATCACCGACGTCTACAGCGATCCGCCGAAGTCGAAGGAAACCACCAAGGGTATCTGGGCATCGGGCCCGCTGATCCAGGACAAGCTGTTCATCTTCGCCCTGGCCGAAAACTTCGAGAGCTCGCGTTCGAGCCCTGACTTCGGACCGATCGGCAGCGGCGCCGGCACCACCGTCGCCATCACCCCGGCTGCCATCGCCGAAGCCCAGCGCATCGCCCAGAGCCAGTACGGCGTCGACATCGGCAGCCCGGCCGTCCCGAGCGGCTCGATGCTGACCTCGAAAGAGCGCATGGTGAAGTTCGACTGGAACATCACCGACGACCACCGCGCCAACCTGCGTTACGCCAAGACCACCCAGGGCGAGCCGTTCTACCCGGGCTTCTCGGCCACCGGCGTCGGCCTGTCGTCGAGCTTCTACAACCAGGGCAAAGAGATCGAAACCGTGGTCGGCCAGATCTTCTCGGACTGGACCCCGAACTTCTCGACCGAGTTCAAATATTCGACCCGCGACTACGATTCGGTCCCGGTCAACAGCACGCAAATGCCGTCGATCGGCCTGCAGTTCATGGGCGCGCTGCCAGCCGGCGCACCGGCCGGTCTGTCGACCGCCAACCGCTTCCTGAACTTCGGTACCGAGTTCAGCCGTCATAACAACGTCCTGGGCAACGAGACCCGTGACGTGTATGCCGGCGCCAACTGGGTCGTGGGCGACCATGAAATCAAATTCGGCGCCGACCAGACCAATAACAAGGTCTACAACGCCTTCCTGCAGGGTATCTACGGTTCGTACACCTTCGCCTGCCTGGATTCGACCGACAGCAACTTCTACTCGTTCGGCGCGCTGACCTGCGCCGGCGCCTCGGCCGACCGCATCCAGCAAGCCGTCCTCGAGAACTTCCAGCGCGGCCGTCCGCTGAGCTACAGCCAGCAGCGCGCGCTGCCAGGCGCCTCGCTGAGCGACGCGATCGCCCAGTTCGAGACCAAGAACACCGGCCTGTTCATCCAGGACACCTGGTCCGTCAACGACCAGCTGACCCTGACCTACGGCGTGCGCTACGACAAGAACGACGTCAGCGGCCGTCCGCTGTACAACGCCGCTGCTGCGGCGCCAATGGTCGCCGCCAATGCAGCCACCGGCACCCGCCAGAGCGGCGGCTTCGGCCTGGACAACCGCCAGACCATCGACGGTACCGACCTGGTCCAGCCACGCTTCGGCTTCAACTACCGCTTCGACAAGTCGCCACGCCCAACGCAACTGCGTGGCGGTGTCGGCCTGTTCCAGGGCGCGGCAGCCACCGTCTGGATGTCGAACCCGTTCTCGGGCACCGGTGCGGCGACCGCCACCATCAGCTGCTCGGGCACCGGCGCGACCCGCTGCCCGACCACCGGTGGCCTGTTCAGCCCGAATCCTGATACCCAGCCAGGCATCACCGGCGCCATCCCGGCCGCTGACGTCAACTTCCTGGACCCGAACTTCCGCCAGCCATCGATCTGGAAAACCAACCTGGCGTTCGACACCGAACTGCCATGGGGCGGCCTGGTCTTCGGCGCAGAAGCGCTGTACACCAAGAACAAGAACGGCATCTACTATGAACACCTGAACCTGGGTGCGCCGACCCGCATCGGTACCGATGGCCGTCAACTGTTCTGGAACGCTGCCGGCCTGAACCAGGCTAGCTGGGGCGTGTCGAACAACACCGCCAACGTGATCACCAGCGCCGGCGCGCAGACCCGTTCGCTGAACAACCGCAGCTTCGGCAACGTGCTGGTGGCGCGTGACACCGACAAGGGCGATGCAAAAGTCCTGACCGCGTCGCTGTCGCGTCCGATGATGCAGGGCTTCGGCTGGTCGGTGGCCTACACCTACACCGATGCGACCGAAGTCTCGCCGCTGACCTCGTCGGTTGCGAACTCGAACTTCAACGGCCGTTCGGTGTTCAACCCGAACGAAGAAGTCGCCGCCGCTTCGAGCTATGCCATCAAGAACCGTGTGAACGCGTTCGTGAACTTCCGCAAGAAGTTCATCGACAACTACAACACGAGCCTGGGCATCTTCTACGAAGGTCGTGAAGGCCGTCCATACAGCTGGACGTTCAACAACGACATGAACGGCGACAACCTGGCCGGCAACGACCTGATGTACATCCCGACCGCTTTCGGTTCCGGCGAAGTCGTGTTCTACGGTGACACCGCGAACAACCGTTCGAACGAGCAGCGTTTCTGGGACGTCGTCAACGCCAACAAGGGCCTGCACGGTTCGGCTGGTGGTGTCGTGAAGCGTAACAACAGCACCGCCGAGTGGGTCAACACCTTCGACGTGCGTATCAGCCAGGAAATCCCTGGCCTGTTCAAGCGCAACAAGGCAACCTTCACTCTCGACTTCATGAACTTCGGCAACCTGCTGAACAAGAAATGGGGCCGTACCGAAGAGATCAGCTTCCAGTCGAACGGCGGCATGGCGCGTAGCTTCGTCGATTTCGCCGGTCTGGATGCATCGGGTAAATACGTCTACGTCGTGCGTAACGACGTCGAGCGTCAAGACCTGAAGCAAGCCAAGGGCGAGTCGCAGTGGGCCATCCAGGCAACCCTGAAATACGAATTCTAAGTAGTCGGATTCGTAGCATGAGCTAGTCAAGGACGGCCGGTGGAGACACCGGCCGTTCCTGTTTTTCCCGTATTTGAATAGGTGTCTCCATGATCCGTCTCTCCACCCTGACCCTCGCCCTTGTCCTGGCCGGCTGCGCCAGCGCGCCCCAGGGCCCAGTGACCATCAACCTGGTGTCGCTGAACGACTTCCACGGCAACCTGGAACCGAGCCGCTATACCCTGAAGCACGCCGACGGCAAGGAAGAAGTCATGCGCGCCGGCGGCGCCGAAGCGGTGGCGGCGGCCCTGCAGGCCTGGCGCAAGGAAGACAAGGACTTGCTGCTGGTGTCGACCGGCGACATCGTCGGCGCCAGCCCGGCGCTGTCGTCGCTGTGGGCCGACGAGCCGACGATCGAGGTGATGAATATGCTGAACCTGCACGCCAGCGCGGTCGGTAACCATGAATTCGACGGCGGCCGCAAGGAATTGCTGCGCCAGCAGAACGGCGGCTGCGATTCTCCGCATCCGACCCGCGCCTGCAAGTTCACGCCGAACTTCGGCGGCGCCAAATTTACCTACCTGGGCGCCAACGTGATCGACGCGGCCACCGGCAAGCCGGTGATCCCGGGCTTCAAGATCGAAGAAGTGAAGGGCATCAAGGTCGGCCTGGTCGGCGTGGTGCTGAAGGACACGCCGAATATGGTGGTGGCGTCCGGCATCGCCGGCCTGCAGTTCGGCGACGAGGCCGAGGCGATCAATGCTGCGCTGCCGGCCATGCGCGCCGCCGGCGCGCAAGTGATCGTGGCCCTGGTGCACCAGGGCGGCCGCACGGTCGAATCGCCGCTGCAGCCAGGCTGCTCGCAACTCAAGGGCGACATCGTCGACGTGGTGAAAAAGATCGACCCGTCGATCAAGCTGGTGCTGACCGGCCACTCGCACCAGGGTTACCTGTGCGACGTCGATGGCCGCACCGTGACCCAGGCCGACACCGCCGGCCACCTGCTCACCCGCGTGTCGATGCAGGTCGAGCCGAAGACGGGCGCGGTCAGCAACCTGAAAGTGAACAATGTGGTGATGAAGCCGGGCGAGTATCCGGCGGACCCGAAGATGGTCGCCTTCGTGGCGCAGGTGAAGGAACGCAGCAAGGAAGCCCTGGGCCGTCCGATCGCCAGGGTGGCGGGGACGCCGCTGCTGCGCGAGCCGAACAAGTCGGGTCAATCGGTGCTGGGCAGCCTGGTGGCCGACGCGGCGCTGGACTCGACCCGCCACATGGGTGCGCAACTGGCCTTCATGAATAGCGGCGGCGTGCGGCGCGACCTCGAGGCGGGCCCGGACGGCATGGTCAGCTTCGGCCAGACCCAGGTCGTGCTCCCCTTCGGTAATACCACCGTGCTGATGAACCTGACCGGCGCCCAGATCCGCCGCCTGCTCGAACGCCAGTGGCCGAACGGCGTCGACGAGGTGCGCTCGGTGCTGCAGGTGTCGGAAGGCTTTAGCTACGCCTGGGATGCCAAGCGTCCCGAGGGCAGCCGCATCGTGCCGGGCAGCCTCAAGCTCAATGGCAAGCCAATGGAAGACGGCGCCACTTACCGCATCGCGACCAATAACTTCCTGGCCGAGGGCAGCGATGGCTATCCGGAATTCGGCCAGGGTACCGACCGTAACGCCACCGGCATGCTCGATCTCGACGGCTTCATCGCCTACCTGAAGAAGATCGAAGGGCAGGGCGCCGCCATGGCCCAAGGTGGAAGCAACCCCGCGCCGCGCATCGTCAAGGTCAACTGATTCAACAAGGACTCACCATGAAAAAACTCGCATGCGTGCTGGCGCTGACCGGCGTCTTCGCCTCGGTGGCCGCGCCCGACGCCGCCGCCTGGGGCCGCGACGGCCACCGCGCCATCGGCGCCATCGCCGACCGGCTGCTCAAGGGCACGAACGCACAGAAGGAAATCGCACTGCTGTTGCAGCCGGGCGAATCGCTGGCCTCGGTCGCCAACTGGGCCGATTGCGTGAAGGGCACCTTCTGCGGCCCGCAGACGCAGGAGATGGTCGACTACGTCGCCGGCAATCCGCGCCACAGCGAATACCACTACACCAATGTGCCGTTCCAGCTGGACCACTACCATGAGCATGGCGTGGGCACCAGCGAGGTCGACATCGTGCAGACGCTGGAACAGTGCATTGCCGTGTTGCAGGGCAAGACCGACCCGGCGCTGAACCCGCACAAGTTCACCAAGCGCCAGGCGCTGATCCTGCTGGCCCACTTCGCCGGCGACATCCACCAGCCGCTGCACGTGGGCTCGGCATTCGTGTCCAAGGACGGCCAGTTCGTGGTGCCGAAGAATCGCGCCGAGATCGACGAGACCCTGGTCTTCGATTCGCGCGGCGGCAACAACCTGCTGCTGGATAACGAGCGCCTGAATGCCCTGTCGTCGGGCGTGATTCCCGCTGGCGAGCCGGTGGTGGTCAAGGAAGGCGTGCCGGCGGCGCTGACCAAGCCATTCCACTCGTACTGGGACAGCACCACGGTCGATTACGCCTTCCGTCGCATCAAGACCCGTACGCCGGAGCAGTTCGCCGACGTGGCCATCGCCAGCCAGCCGCAGCTGAAAAAAGCGCAGGGCGACGTGGCGACCTGGCCGGTGCAGTGGGTCGAGGACGGCCTGGTGTCGGCCAAGCTGGCCTACAAGGACGTGGTGCCGGGCAAGATCACTCCGCAGACCAGCAAGAAGGGCGAGACCTACTACACCTTCGCGTTGGAGGTGCCGCAGAACTATCCGGTGCCGAGCTCCGAGATCGCCAAGACCCAGCTGATCAAGGGTGGGTACAACCTGGCGGCGATGCTGCAGGCGATCTGGCCGTAACGGTGCGTGCGCCGTCAGTCGTCGAACGGTTGCGGCGCACGATCATGGTCGAGAACCGGGACTTTTTCCAGGGGTGTCCGTGCAAGGCTCAACGTCTTGCCTGACCGGGGGCCTCGGATACCTGCTTCACAGCGTCAAAAAAGACGCCTTTCCAGAGCACGACAATTCTGTCGTGTCCCTTGATGAGGGCTTCGGTGCAGGACAAATCGATGACCGTCACCGTCAGTGGCAAACCCAGTTTCCATGATGAGGCGTGCGCTTCCTCGCGCAGGTAGCGCACGGTATCTTCGTAGTGGCGGGCGAACTCGGGCTCGGTGCAGGACTCGCCATTCAGCGAGACTTTTTCTGGCGCGACGATAAATAGTTTCCCGACCAGCCGGGAGGCTTCCCGGTGGTCTAGCGCAGCGACATTCGACGCATCCAGCATCTTCGTGATCCGCCATGTTCCAAGGATGTCGTCGTTCGTTGACATGGGCTGGGCAGCATTGGCGGGGAGGGAGGCTGCTGTGACGAGTGCGAGCGTCGCGACAAGTCGCACGCATATTGGCACGGTTGCGGATTGCATCGTTACTCCCATGTTTGGACTACCGCGCTCGGCCGGGTATTTTCGCTCGGCATAGCCTTGCCAGTCAGATTCCAAAAACTCCAAATTACAGGCTGATTGCCTGAATGCAGTTGAGTGCACTCAAATATCAGTAATCAGAAGGTTAGCCGTGGCGCATAGGCATGGCCTGGTTTTCAATCGAATCGGACGTATGAGCGTAGGCCTCGGCTAGAATTCCATCACCCACGACTTCGATCCAGAGGCCACATGCATCCCACGTTCAAAGCCGCCATCGCGGCCGCATGCCTGATCTCCGCAGCCCACGCCAGCGCCCAGTCCATGGAGCCGGCCAATCTGCCGCTGTGGGAGTTCGGCGTTGGCGCCTTCGGCCTCACCGCGCCGGCCTACCCCGGCTCCGAGGATCGTAACAACCGCGTCCTTCCGGTCCCCTACCTGCTGTACCGCGGCGAAGTGCTGCGCGCCGACCAGTCGGGCATCGGGGCGCGCCTGTTCCGCTCCGACCGGCTCGAGTTCGACGTCGGCCTGGCCGGCGCCTTGCCGTCCGATTCGGACGACGTCGAGATCCGGGCCGGCATGCCCGACCTGGGCGCCCTGTTCGAATTCGGCCCGCGCCTGAAGATACGGGTGGCCGACATCGACCGCAACAGTCGTCTACGGGCCGAACTGCCGCTGCGCGCCGTGATCGAGGCGCGCGGAGGGCTGCGGCGCCAGGGCTGGACCTTCGAGCCCAAGCTGGCCTATGAAACGCGTGGCGAGCGCGGGCTGTGGAGCGTCGAAGGGAATGTCTCGGTCGTGTTCGGCGACAAGCGCATCAACCGCTATTTCTACGAAGTGCAGCCGCAGTACGTCAACGCTTCACGCGCCGCCTACAGTGCCGACGCCGGCCTGATGCTGACCCGGGTCGGCCTGTTCGCCACGCGCCAGTTAAATCCCGACGTGCGCCTGTTCGGCTTCGTGCGCTACGAATCGTATGCCGGCAGCGCCAACCGCGACAGCCCGCTGCACCTCAAGAACAGCGGCACCTCGGCCGGCATCGGTTTTGCCTGGACGCTGGCGCGTTCCAGCCGCCGTGCAGCCGGCTACGAGCCGATCGATCCCGTGACGCCATAAAAAAACGCCGGGACGAGCCCGGCGTGAAGAGGAGACAACTTGTTCGCGTCAGGCCGGCTGGCGCATCGCCAGGGCCGGACGACTTGGGTTCTTGAGCGAGGGACGGCTTGCCTGAGCGCTTTCTTCGAAACGGAAGGTCGACACCAGCTGCGCCAGCAACTGCGCCTGTTCGCGCATCGAGGTCGACGCCGCCGCCGCTTCTTCCACCAGCGCCGCGTTCTGCTGCGTCACCTGGTCCATCTGGGCGATTGCCTGGTTCACCTGCTCGATGCCGGCCGACTGCTCCTGGCTGGCCATGGCGATGTCCGACATGATCGCGGTGACGCGGCCGATGCTGTCGACGATTTCCTGCATGGTGGCGCCGGCGTCCGACACCAGGCGGCTGCCTTCCTCGACCTTGGCGCTCGAGTCGCCGATCAGGGTCTTGATCTCCTTGGCAGCCGCCGCCGAACGCTGGGCAAGATTGCGCACCTCGCTCGCCACCACGGCGAAGCCGCGGCCCTGCTCGCCGGCACGCGCCGCTTCCACCGCTGCATTGAGCGCCAGGATATTGGTCTGGAAAGCGATGCCGTCGATCACGCCGATGATGTCGACGATCTTCTTCGACGAATCGGTGATCGCGTCCATGGTCTGCACCACGCGGCCGACGGTCTCGCCGCCGCGGCCGGCCACTGTCGATGCGGTCTGGGCCAGCGCATTGGCTTCGCGGGCATTGTCGGCGTTCTGCTTCACGGTCGAAGTCAGTTCTTCCATCGAGGACGCGGTTTCTTCCAGCGCGCCGGCCTGCTGCTCGGTGCGCGAAGACAGTTCGAGGTTGCCGGCCGAGATCTGGTCGGCCGCCTCGACGATGGTCTCGGTGCCGCTGCGCACCTGGCCGACGATGCCGACCAGGTTGTCGTTCATGTCCTTCAGTGCGGTCATCAGGACGCCGGTTTCGTTCGACCCCTGGGCCACGATGCGGCTACTCAGGTCCCCTAGGGCGACGGTCTGCGCCACCGTCACGGCGTCCTGGATTGGCGCGGTGATGCGGCGGCCGATCCACCAGGCGAAGACGGCGCCGCTCACGAGGGCGATCGCGGCCAGGGCCATTTGCAGGTTCAGGCTGCTCTTGAAGCCGTCGTCGATGGTAGCGGCATCGGCCGCGACCACCTTCTGCTGGTACTCGACGATCGCGCGCAGGCTGGCGATATAGGCTTTCACGCGCGGCAGCATGTCGGCGGCGAGGAACTGGCGCACCGCCTCGTCGTCGCCGGCTGCCTTCTTCTCGAGCGCGCTCTTGCGCGCCGCGCGATAGCCTTCGCGCTGCTCGTCGACCTTGTCGAACAGGGCCATCACTTCGGCATCGCCTTTCAGGCTCTCGATCAGGCCCTTGTGCAGGACGTCCGAGCGCTTGGACGAGACCGCGATATCGTCCATGAAGTATTTTTCGTCGACCGGATCGACCATCTTGATCGCGGCGATCGTGCGCGCCGCATTGGTCTCGATGATGGCCTGCCACTCCTGCAGCATGGCGAGGCGCTGCATGCTGACGCTGGTGAGATTGTCGGTCAGTTCCTCGGCCTTCTTGGTCTGGACCATGCCGATCCCGACCAGGATCAGCATTGCGGCGAGCAGGGTAGCGAAGCCGCCGAACAGGAGGCTGCGCAGCTTGATATTCTCGATTGCCATAAGTTTCCTAAAGAGAAAATGTGGACGACAACAATCCTGCTCGGTTGGTTGCCGTACGGAAAGTCGGTATTTTCTCAGACTGAAAGGCGCTTGCCGACCAAGATTGCATTTTGTATGCCAAATTTTACGGTATCTGTGGTCAGCTGCCGACGTTCGACGGCAAAACTAGGTATTTCTACGTAGCGGAAGTAATGACAAAGGAGAAACGATGCGCCTGCCCGCGAGCGCGGACAGGCGCAGGTATCGCTTAGCGCGACTTGACGAAAGGCTTGCCCAGCGCCTTTGGCGCCACCGACTTGGCCATCAGGCCGGCCAGCACGACCACGGTGACGATGTACGGGATCATCTGGATCAACGAGCCCGGGATGCGGCCCACGACCGGCAGGTCGACGCCTTCTATCTGGATCTGCACCGCGGCGAAGAAGCCGAACATCAGGCAGCCCAGCACCGTGTGCAGCGGACGCCAGTTGCCGAACACCAGGGCCGTCAGCGCCAGGTAGCCGGCGCCGGCCGACATGTCGCGCAAGAAGAAGCCGCTCTGGACGATCGACAGGTAGGCGCCCGAGAACGAGCACAGCACGCCGGCGATGATCATCGCTGTGTAGCGGGTGCGCTGGACCGAGATGCCGGCGGCGTCGGCCGCATGCGGGTTCTCTCCGCAGGCGCGCAGGCGCAGGCCGAAGCGGCTGTGGAACAGCACCCAGTGCACGATCGGCAGCAGGGCGAAGGCGAAATAGACCAGCGGCGAATGGCCGCCGACCAGGCGGGTCCAGAACCAGCCCAGGCCGGGGACGCCGGCCACCAGCTCGGCGCCCGGCAGCACCACGGTCGACAGGCGCGCCTCGCCAAGATCTGGCGTGCGGCCGCCCTGCTGGAAGAAGTACTGGGCCACCACGAAGGTCAGGCCGCTCATCGCGATATTGATGGCGATGCCCGCCACCAGCTGGTTGCCCTTCTGGGTGATCGAGACGAAGGCCTGGACCAGCGCCAGCGCGGTCGAGGCCAGGATGCCGGCCGCGATGCCGATCCATGGATCTTGATAGGTATAGGCGACGCCGGCCGAGACGAAGGCCGAGGCCAGGATCTTGCCCTCGAGGCCAATGTCGACCACGCCGCTGCGCTCGGCGAACAGGCCGGCCATGGCCGCGAAGATCAGCACCGGCGCATAGCGGATGGTGGAGACGAGGATGCTGGCGAACTGGAAGTCTTCCATGGCTTAACCCTTGGTGCGCGTGGCGTTGATCAGTTTCAGCACTGCCGGCGCGTACATGTTTTCCATGGCGCCGCAGAACAGGATGATCAGGCCCTGGATGAAAATGAAGGTCTCTTGCGGGATGTTCGGTTTTTCCAGCGACAGGTCGAAGCCGCCCTGGATCAGCGCGCCGAACAGCACCGCCGACAGCAGGATGCCGATCGGATGCTGGCGGCCCATCAGCGCGATCGCGATGCCGATGAAGCCGGCGCCGGCCGGGAAGTTCAGGCTCAGGTAGTGGGTCGAACCGAGGATCGAGTTCACAGCGGCCAGGCCGGCCAGGCCGCCCGAGATCAGCATCGTGACGATGATGGTGCGGCTGATGCGCACGCCGGCGTAGTGGGCGGCGTGGGCATTCAGGCCGGTCGCCTGCAGTTTATAACCCCAGCTCGAGCGCGACACCGCCACCCAGTAGATCGCCAGCGCCACCAGCGCCAGCAGGAAGGCCAGGTTCAGCGGCGTGTTCTCGCCGAAGAACGGCAGCCAGGTCGACAGCTGCGGGATCGCCGCGGCGTCCGTGAACACGCGGCTGGCCGGGTTCTGGTCGCCTTCCGGCACCATCTTGAGGATCAGGAAGTTCATCAGGCCGGCGGCGATGAAGTTGAACATGATGGTCGTGACCACCACGTGGCTGCCGCGCTTGGCCTGCAGGTAGCCGGGAATGAAGGCCCAGGCGGCGCCGAATACCGCGCTGGCGACGATCGCCAGCGGGATCAGGAGCCAGCCCGACAAGGTGGCGTCGAAGCTCAGCATGGCCAGTGTCAGGCCCAGGCCGCCCAGGTACATCTGGCCCTCGGCGCCGATGTTGAACAGGCCCGCCTTCATCGCGATCGACACGGCCAGGCCGGTGAAGACAAAGGTCGAGGCGTAGAACAGCGTGTAGCTCAGGCCCTCGGGATTGATGACGGCACTGTTGACCAGGATCTGCAGCGATTCGAGCGGGCTCTCGCCCAGCAGGTGGATGACCAGGGCCGAGACCAGCAGCGCCGACAGCAGGTTCAGGACCGGCAGGACGAAGCCCGAGGCCCAGCGTGGGAGTTCAGTCGTTTTCATGATTTGTGCATCCCGCCCATCAGGAGGCCGAGGCGGGTGGTATCGAATTCGTCAATATGGAGTTCGCCGGTGACGCGGCCGCCCGACATCACGACGATGCGGTCGGCCAGCGCGCGCACTTCTTCCAGCTCGGTCGACACCAGGAGGATGGCCACGCCTTCGTCGCGCAGGCGCAGCAGCTGGGTGTGGATGCTCTCGATGGTGCCGATGTCGACGCCGCGGGTCGGCTGGCCGACCAGCATCAGTTTCGGTGCGGCGGAGACTTCGCGCGCGATCACCACCTTCTGCTGGTTGCCGCCCGAGAGCAGGCCGATGCGCACATTGGGGTCTTTCGGGCGCACATCGAATTGTTCGAGCAAGTGCGCGCAGCGTTTCGCGATGGCGTCGAAGTCGAACAGCCCCATGCCCTTGGTGACGCGGTCCTGGTAGCCGAACACGGTGTTCTGCATGACCGAGAAATCCTTGATCACGCCGTCGCGCAGGCGGTCTTCGGGCACGTGGCCGATGCCGAGGTTGCGGAAGGTGGCAGGCAGGCCGTCGGCATTCGTGCGACCGGCGAAGGGAAGCGGCGTGCCTTCCATCGCCACCTTGCCGGAGGTCGGCAGGCGCATGCCGGACAGGATTTCCATCAGCTCGCTCTGGCCATTGCCCGAGACGCCGGCAATCGCCACGATCTCGCCGGCGCGCACCGTGAGGGCGATGTCGGCCAGCAGCTGGACGCCGTTCGCATCCTTCAATTGGAGGTTCTCGACCTGCAGCACCGGTGCGCCGGGCGCGTGCGGCTTGCGCGGCAGGTTGCCCTCGATCGGGCGGCCCACCATCATGTTGGCGAGTTGTTCCTTCGAGGTGCCGCGGGTGGCGACGGCGCCGGCCACGCGGCCCGCGCGCATCACCGTCACCTGGTCGGTGATCTCCATGATCTCGCCCAGCTTGTGGGTGATCAGGATGATGGTCTTGCCCTGTTCCTTGAACAGCCGCAGGATGTCGAACAGCGAGGCGATTTCCTGCGCGGTCAGCACCGCGGTCGGCTCGTCCAGGATCAGGATCTCGGCGCTGCGGTAGATCTGCTTGAGGATCTCGACGCGCTGCTGGGCGCCGACCGACAGGGTCGAGATGACGGCCAGCGGATCGACGTCGAGCTGGTAGCGGGTGCAGATTTCGCGCAGCTTGGCTTCGGTTTCGACGCGCTTCTTCGACAGCTTGAAGCCGCCCTCGGTGCCGAGCATCACGTTATCGAGCACCGTCATGTTCTCGACCAGCATGAAGTGCTGGTGGACCATGCCGATGCCCAGGTCGATCGCCTCCAGGCTGGAGCGGATCCTGCGCTCGGCGCCGTCGATGACGAGCTGCCCGCTGTCGGCATGGTAGTAGCCGTACAGGATGCTCATCAGGGTGGATTTGCCGGCGCCATTTTCGCCGATCACGCCATGGATCGAGCCCTTGGCGATCGAGAAGCTGACGTCGGCGTTCGCCTGCACAGGCCCGAAGGCCTTGCTGATGTTGCGAAATTCTACGGCTGGCTGCATTGCGATCTGTCGTAAATATGAAGTGTTCTTATTATTCAAAAGCGCGCCGGGCCGGGATCAGCCGGCGCGGCGCGCTTCGAATAGGAATGAAAAGATCAGACCGGGCAGCTGCTGCCTGCGCGGTAATCGATGACCTTGATCTTGCCGTTGATGATGTCGGTGCGCACGGCGTTGACGCGCTTTTCGATCTCGGGCGTGACGACCTTGCGGTTGTCCTTGTCCAGCACCCAGTCCACGCCGCCTTCCTTCAGGCCCTTGTAGTGCACGCCGGCCTTCCAGGTGCCGTTCTTGACGCCCATGAAGGAGTCGTACACCGCGACGTCGACGCGCTTGACCATCGAGGTCAGCATGGTGCCCGGGTGCAGGTAGTTCTGGTTCGAGTCGACGCCGATCGCCAGCTTGCCTTGTTCCTTGGCTGCCTGCAGGGTGCCCATGCCGCTGCCGCCGGCCACCGCGAACACGACGTCGACACCGCGCGCGAACTGCGCACGCGCCAGTTCGCCGCCCTTGGCCGGGTCGTTCCAGGCGGCGGCGGTGGTGCCGACCATGTTCTGGACGATCTCGGCCTTCGGCGCCTGCGCCTTGGCGCCCTGGCTGTAGCCGCAGGCGAAGGCGCGGATCAGCGGGATGTCCATGCCGCCCACGAAGCCCAGCTTCTTGGACTTGGACGCCATGGCGGCGGCGACGCCGACCAGGTAGGAGCCTTCCTGTTCCTTGAACATCACCGATTCGATGTTCGCGCCCTGCGCCACGCTGTCGATCAGCACGAAGCGCACGTTCGGGAACTCGCGGGCGACTTTTTGCACGGCCTGGGTTTGCGAGAACCCGATGGCGGCGATCATGTCGACCTTCTTGCGCGCCAGGCCGCGCATGACCTGCTCGGCCTGGGTATCGCTATTGGCCTGGACTTCGAACACCTTGACGCCGGTCTCTTTCGAGAAGCGTTGCAGGCCCTCGAAGGCCGACTGGTTGAACGATTTGTCGAATTTGCCGCCCGCATCGTAGACCATGCCGAGCTTGGGCTGCGCGATCGGACCTGCTGCCGGCGCTGCCACCGCACTGCCGGCGACGCACAGCGCCGCAATGGTGATGCTGAGTTGCTTAAATTTCATCAATGGGCTCCTGGAATAGCGATATTGTACCCGCGGCATGGCGGCCGATGGGTAAGGGCTGCGCAAGCTGCGACCCCGCGCGGCTCTGGCGGGATGGCACTTCGCGCTGCGCGATTGTGTCAGCCCGGCGATCCGCTGGGGGTTACGATTTGTTTCTGGCGACTATTTTCTCAGCAGAGTGGCGAACGTGTAGCACGGCCACAACAGGCTGGACAGTGGTTTGGGCTGAAGGCGATACGAATTTGGCAAAATCATGAGCGAGCCCACGCCATTTCAGCGCAAGCTGTCAAATATGCATCAACCTACAAGTTGATGACAAATACCATTTTACTTGGCAATTTATTCGATGAAAATATAAATGCTGACAACTTTCAGCAATTATTTTGTCGCGAGGGCCAGGTCGGACGGCAGGACCGGCGCTTCGACCGGCGGCTCGGCGCTCGCCACGGCGTCGGCGACGGCCGCCGCCGCGGCCGGCGTCACCGGCTGGCTGAACTGGCGCGTGAGAAAGCCGGCGATCAGGGCCTGCGTTGTTTCAAGGTAGGGGATGTTCATGTGGTCGGAGTCGGGAACGACGTCGTCCGCCACCAATTGGCCCAACTTGGCCACCAGCAGGTCGGTATGCGTGTGCGGCACCACGTCGTCGCTGGCCGCGCGTAGCACATAGGTCGGCGCCTTCAGCGAGGGTGCGTACTTGATCGACTCGAAGCGGTGCTGCAGCATGTATTCGATCGGCATCACCCTGAAGCGCCGCTTGGCGATCGCCAGGATCGAATCGTAGGGCGTGATCAGGACCACCGAATGGGCCGGCCGTTCCTTGGCTACCTGCACCGCGACGCCGGATCCCAGGCTGCGGCCGACCACGGCGATGCGCTGCGGATCGACCTGGCCGCGGGTGGCGAGCCAGTCGTACAGCAGGCAGCCGTCTTCGATCATGTGGATCTCGGCCGGTACGCCCTGCGATTCGCCATAGCCGCGGTAATTCATGGCCAGCACGGTCATGTTGGGGAATAGCTTGCCGGCATCGCGCACGACCCAGGACACTTCTTCGGAGCGCCCGCCAAAGTACAGCACTGCCGGACGCGGACCGGGGATGGTTGGCGTCATCAGCCAGCCGGAGAGGCGGGTGCCGTCGGCGGCGCGCAACACGACCGGACGGGTACGGTGGCCGCTGCTGCGCGGGCTTTTCACCTCTCGCTCGAGCGTTGGATTGAAGACCAGGCGGCGCTGGTTGGCGGCGACGGCGGCCGTCAGCCCCAGCCACAGCATGCTGGCAAAGCCCGTGATCCCCGCCGCCATTTTCTTCGACATATCCATGACTGATAGTCTACGCCAACCGTTGAGTTTTATTCTGTGTGGCACCTCTCACTGTTGGGAATAGCATGCGAAACGGGTTAAAAAGTTGTTTTAAACCAACATTGGGTGCCGCCATCCGTGCTGGTGTGCCGATCATGGCATTCCGGTTAGGATGTAGTTCCCTTATCGCCATCTCCGGAGAAGCCGTGCATTACCTGCTGACGTATGACCTCGCCCCCGACTACCTCGAACGCCGCGGAGAATTCCGGGACGAACACCTGAAGCTGGCCTGGGAGGCGCAGGAACGCGGCGAGCTGGTCCTGGCTGGCGCCCTGGCCGAACCGGCCGACCATGCGGTGCTGGTGTTCGATTGCGCCACGCCCGAACCGGTGCAGCTGTTCGCGGCGCGCGACCCCTATGTCATCAACGGCCTGGTGCGCGCCTTCCACGTGCGCCAGTGGAATACGGTGGTCGGCGAGCTGGCCGGCAATCCGGTGCGGCCGGCCTGAATTCTTGCCGAGATAACACACCATTTCGAGTAAGATTCCCCGCTTGTCGAACACTGCCGGGGAATCCATGCAATCTGCTGTCAATCTGTGGCCACTGCTCGGCGTGGCGGTGGTCGTCGCCGGCTTCCTGTTGCGGGCCAATCCGGTGCTGGTCGCCGTCGCCGCCTGCGGCGTCACCGGCGTGGCGGCCGCGATGCCCGTCATGGCCCTGCTCGAGTCGCTCGGCGCCGCCTTCGTCAAGACGCGCAACCTTCCCCTGATCTTGCTGCTGCCGCTGGCCGCGATCGGCCTGCTCGAACGCTTCGGCCTGCGCGAACAGGCGCAAGCCGTGATCGCCAGGGTGCGCTCGGCCACCGCCGGGCGCCTGTTGATCGTCTACCTGTTCGCGCGCGAGAGCACCGCGGCGATGGGCCTGACCAGCCTGGGCGGCCACCCGACGATGGTGCGGCCGCTGGTCGCGCCGATGGCCGAGGCGGCGGCGGAAACGCAGTATGGCAGCCTACCCGAGCGCGTGCGCCACCGCATCCGCGCCATGTCGGCCGCCACCGACAATATCGGCCTGTTCTTCGGCGAAGACATCTTTGTCGCCTTCGGCGCCATCGTCCTGATGCACACCATCCTGCAGGCCGAGGGCATCGAGGTCAATCCGCTGCATATCGCTCTGTGGGGCATCCCGACCGCGATCACGGCCTTTGTGATCCACGCCTGGAACCTGCGCCGGCTCGATGCCGAGATCCGGCGCGAAGTCGACGCGCAGGCCGCAGGGAAGGGCGCGGCATGACCCTCACCATCGAGCATTTCTACATCCTGGTCGGTCTGCTGCTGGCCAGCGTGGCCATCATGAGCCTGGTCGATCGCAGCAATCCGCGCCGCTTCACGACCGCGCTGTTCTGGGGCCAGTACGCGCTGCTGTACCTGGCCGGCGAGCGCATGCCGCCGGCCGCGGTCGGCGCCCTGATGGTGGGCATGGCGCTGCTGGCCGGCTTCGGCGGCGTGAAAGCCGGCGCGCCGAAGACCCTGGACGTCGATGTGCGCCGCGCCAGCGTGGCGCGCCTGGGTAACCGCATTTTCATTCCGGCGCTGCTGCTGCCGCTGGTGACGGTGATCGGCGCCACCGTATTGAAGGACCTGCAGGTCGGCGGCCTGCCGCTGCTCGACCCGGCCCACCTGACCCTGGTCAGCATGGGCTGCGGCGCCATCGTGGCCTTGATTGCCGCCTGCTGGCTGACCCGCTCGACCCCGCTGCAGGGCGTGCGCGAGGCGCGGCGCCTGGTCGACGCCATGAGCTGGGCGGTGGTGCTGCCGCACATCCTCGCGGTGCTGGGGCTGCTGTTCTCGGAGGCCGGCGTCGGCAAGGCGGTGGCGCACCTGACCACCACGTATATCGGCATGGATTCGCGCTTCGTCGCGGTGGCGGTGTTCTGCATCGGCATGGCGCTGTTCACGATCGTGATGGGCAACGGCTTCGCGGCCTTCCCGGTAATGGCGGGCGGGGTCGGCATTCCGGTGCTGATCGGCATGTATGGCGCCAATCCGGCCGTGATGGCGGCGATCGGCATGTTCAGCGCATATTGCGGTACCCTGATGACACCGATGGCGGCCAACTTCAATATCGTGCCGGCGGCGCTGCTGGAATTGCCCGACAAGAACGCGGTGATCCGGGCCCAGATACCGAGCGCGCTGCCGATCCTGGTGGCGAATATCTTCCTGCTCTATTTTTTGATGAATCTGTGATGATCAAGACTGTCCTGCTCACCGGCTTCGAGCCGTTCAATGGCGCCACCATCAACCCGGCCTGGGAAGCGGTGCGCGCGCTCGACGGCTGGCGCGGCGAGCATTTCATGGTCGAGGTGCGCCAGCTGCCCTGCGTGTTCGGGCAGGCGATCGAAGATCTCGTGGCGATGATCGACGAGCTGCATCCGGATGTCGTGATCGCGGTGGGGCAGGCTGGCGGCCGGCCGGACATCTCGGTCGAGCGGGTGGCGATCAACGTCGACGATGCGTCGATCCGCGACAATGGCGGACAGCAGCCGGTGGATGCGGCGATTGCAGCCGATGGCCCGGCCGCCTATTTCTCGACCCTGCCGATCAAGGCCATCGTGCGCGCGCTGCGCCAGAAGGGGCTGGTGGCCGGCGTGTCGCAGACCGCCGGCACCTTCGTGTGCAACCACGTGTTCTATGGGCTGATGCACCATGCGGCCGAGTTGCCGCAGCCGGTCAAGGCCGGCTTCATCCACGTACCCTTCCTGCCAGAGCAGGCCGCCGTGCGGCAGGGTGCGCCGCCGTCGATGGCGCTGGAGGACATCATTGCCGGCATCAAGCTGGCGGTCGAGGTGACGGTAAGCGTCGAGCACGACGTGCACGAGACGGGCGGCGCCACCCATTAGGGCTCTTCCTTAAGTAGGAGCCATCCGGAAATACTTAGCTTATCGTTGACCCCTGGAATTTTAAAGAGTATCTTGAATGCATGTTTAAGGCGTTGGCCGGATACAGCAAATCGACAGATATTCAACCTGGAAAGAGGGAGTCTGAAAATGAAAGCGCTCGATAGAACCAAGCCCGTGGAAGACCACCGTGCTGCCCGCAATGTTTCCGACCACGTCGCGTTGGGGCTGACGCTGATGCTCCGCTTTTTCGCGGACACGTTTTTTGCCAAACGTTACGGTAACCGGGCGATCGTCCTGGAAACCGTGGCGGCCGTGCCAGGCATGGTGGGCGGCATGCTGGTCCACCTGCGTTGCCTGCGCTGGATGGTCGAGGACCAGGGCTGGATCCGCACGCTGCTCGACGAAGCGGAGAACGAGCGCATGCACCTGATGACCTTCGTGCAGATCGCCAGGCCAAACTGGTTCGAGCGCCTGGTGATCCTGATGGTGCAGGCGCTGTTCTTCATCGCCTTCTTCGTGCTGTACCTGACGTCGCCACGCACCGCGCACCGCCTGGTCGGGTATTTCGAAGAGCAGGCCGTCGTCAGCTACACCCTGTACCTGGCGGAGATCGATGCGGGACGCGTGGACAACGTCGCGGCGCCCGAGATCGCGATCGCGTACTGGAACCTGCCTGCCAATGCCCGCCTGCGCGACGTGGTGTTGGCGGTGCGCCAGGACGAGATGGGCCATCGGGATGTCAACCACGAGTTTGCCGACGCCCTGACCCCGGTGGAGGCCCGCCAAGAGGCATGATTTCGTCTCTCACTAAAAGTACGAGAATTCCGACACGCGAGCGATCTCCCCGCTGGCACTATTGTCGAGCACCTCGTGAATAGAATGATCTCAACACGATTCCGGGCGGGGGACAATGCAGCAGCCAGCACACAACTCATCAAGAAAGCTGCGCGAGGGCAGCTATTGCGGGCGATGCAGCGCCAGCGTCGGTCGGCGCAAGCATGTGCGCAGCCAGACCTGCAACGGTCATCCGCCTGGCGCGGGAAGCGCCGAACTGGAGATCAGGTGCCGGCGCATTCGCCGCCGGCAGCGCGAGCACGATGCTTCGCCTTGAGCGGCCTCGAACGAGAGATCAGCGCAATTTGATATAGCTGACCGCCTTTTCATCGCGCAACACGAAGGCCGCATCCTCGAAGCCCGGCGGGCCGAAGCGGCCGCGCGCGTCGCGGCTGAAGGCGTAGTTCTCCTTCGGGATGCCCAGCGCATTGCGGTCGAGCTTTCCATTATCGTTCAGGTCCTGGAACGCCAGCACGGCCCACGAGCCAGGCGGCACGTCGTTCACGGTGACGACGGTTTCGCCCTCCTGGGCGGGCGCGGAGGCGGAATAAGGGCAATCCTTCAGGAAGGTCGCCTTGTCGCAGATGGCGACCCGCACCGTGCCCTTGGCAGGACTCGTGACGCCCTGGACCCGGACTTCGATCGAGGCGGCCGAGGCCAGGCCGGGTGCGCAGATGCTTGCCGCCAGGAGGAGGGCGGGGCCCAGGGTACGATACATCGACTGCATGAGAACTCCATAATCAAAGGGGTGAATCGTGTTTGACCATCCGTGCGGTGCTCCCACGCAACCGTGCGCGGGCCCCGTCATGATAGGCTGTGGACATCCTGTTTCCCTGGCTTCCAGCCCAACACCATGCTTGCCAATGCCCTCATCGTCCTTGCCACCATCGCGTTCATGGAAGTGTTTTCCATCGTCGCGCACAAGTACGTGATGCACGGCTTCGGCTGGGGCTGGCACCGCTCGCACCACGAGCCGCGCACCGGCTGGTTCGAGAAGAACGACCTGTACGCCGTGGTGTTCGCCGGGGTCGCCATCGCCCTGATCTGGTACGGCACCCGCGGCTATCACCCGCTCGAATGGATCGGCGCCGGCATGACCGCCTATGGCGCGCTTTATTTCATCGCCCACGACGGCCTGGTGCACCAGCGCTGGCCGTTCCGCTATGTGCCGCGCAGCGGTTACCTCAAGCGCCTGTACCAGGCCCACCGCATGCACCATGCGGTGGAGGGCAAGGAGGGCACCGTCTCCTTCGGCTTCCTGTACGCGCCGCCGATCGCGACGCTCAAGCGTCAATTGCAGGAGCGGCATGGCCAGGTGCGCCGCCCGCGCGGCCAGGACGCAGCCACAGACCGCTCCGCCGCGCCGTCGCTGCCCGACCAGGGCTAGCGCGCGAAGCCAGGGCCTGGGCGCCGCCCAGGGCCAGCAGGCGCAGCTTGGCGGCCTTCGAGGTGCCCACCCGTTCGTCCCAGGCGCGCGCGCCGCGCCGTTTCACTTCGATCCCGATCTGGCGGTACACATTGCGTGCGGTGGCAATCGCCCAAGCCGAGCGCAGGGGCAGCGCCGCGATGCCCAGCGTGGCCGATTCATAATACGGCTCGGCATGGTCGACCAGGCGCGCCGCCACCGTGGCCAGCGCCGCGCGGTGGCGCGGCAGGGCCACGTGGTCGGGCGGGATGCCGGCTTCCAGCAACCATTCGGACGGCACGTAGCAGCGGCCGATCCTGGCGTCGTCGATGATGTCGCGCGCGATATTCGTCAGCTGGAAGGCCAGTCCCAGGTCGCAGGCGCGGTCCAGCACCAGTTCGTCGCGCGCGCCCATGATCGAGGCCATCATCAGGCCGACCACGCCGGCCACGTGGTAGCAGTAGCGCATGGTGTCGTCGATGGTGTCGTAGCGCGCCTCCTCGACGTCCATCGCGAAGCCGGCGAGGTGGTCGAAGGCATAGCGCGGCGCGATCGCATGGCCCAGCGCTACTTCCTGGAAGGCGGCGAAGGCCGGGTCGCGCATCGGCTCGCCGGAATAGGCGCGCCGGGTATTGTCGTACAGGCGATCGAGCTCGAAGGTGGCCCCATGCTCGCTCGGCGCGGCGGCGAAGCCGAGCTCCTGGCCGTCGACCACGTCGTCGCAATGGCGGCACCAGGCGTACAGCATCAGCACGCTGCGCCGGGTAGCGGGCGGGAACAGCCTGGCCGCTGCCGCGAAGCTCTTCGACCCGACCTCGATGGTCTGGGTCGCGTGCCGCATCAGGTTCATGTCGACCTGGGTAGTCATGCGTGGACTCCTTCCAGCATCAGGCCGGCGGTGGCCTTGGCCGAGCCGATCACGCCCGGCACGCCGGCGCCGGGATGGGTGCCGGCGCCGACCAGGTACAGGTTGGGCAGCTCGGCGTCGCGGTTGTGCGGACGGAACCAGGCGCTCTGCGTCAGGATCGGCTCGAGCGAAAAGGCCGAGCCCAGGTGGGCATTGAGCTCGTCGCGGAAGTCGTGCGGCGTGAAGATGCGGCTGGTGACCAACTGGCTGCGCAGTCCCGGCATATAGCGCTGCTCCAGGTAGTCGAAGATGCGGTCGCGGTAGCGCGGGCCTTCGGTCTCCCAGTCGACCGGCGCATTGCCCAGGTGCGGCACCGGGGCCAGCACGTAATGGCTGCCGCAGCCGGGCGGGGCCAGCGACGGATCGGTGACGCACGGCGCGTGCAGGTAGAGCGAGAAGTCGTCGGCCAGTTTGGGGCCGTTGAAGATTTCCTTGATCAGGCCCTGGTAGCGCGCGCCGAAGCAGACCGTGTGGTGCTGCAGCTGCTCGTGGTGCTTGTCCAGGCCAAAGTACAGCACGAACAGCGAATTGCTGAAGCGTTTCTTCTTGAGCGCCTCGCCGTGGCTGCTGCCGCGGCCATGGTTCTTCAGCAGGTCGGCATAGGTGTGCACCACGTCGGCATTGGAGGCTACCGCATCGGCCATGAACCAGCGGCCGTCTTCCAGGCGCACGCCGCTGGCGAGGTTGCCGGCGGTCTCGATGCGCGCCACCGATGCGTTCAGTTCCAGCTTGCCGCCCATGTCCTCGAACAGGCGCACCAGGCCTTTTACCAAAGCGCCGGTGCCGCCGCGCGGAAACCACACGCCCCAGCGCCGTTCTAGCGCGTGGATCAGCGTGTAGATCGACGAGGTGGCGAACGGGTTACCGCCCACCAGCAGCGAGTGGAAGGAGAAGGCCTGGCGCAGCTGCTCGTCTTTCACGAAGCGCGACACCATGCCGTACACGCTTTTCCACGCTTCGAGCCGCGCCAATTGCGGGCCGGCCTGGATCATGTCGCGGAAGGACAGGAAAGGCACGGCGCCAAGCTTGAGGTAACCCTCGTCGAACACGGCTTTCGAGTAGGCCAGGAAGCGCTGGTAGCCGGCAACGTCGGCCGGATTGCGCGCATGGATCTGGCGGTCCAGCGCTTCCTGGTCGTTGGCGTAATCGAAATGGCTGCCGTCTTCCCAGCACAGGCGGTAGAAGGGCGCGACCGGCAACATCTCGACGTAGTCGCCCATCTTCTTGCCGCACAGGGCGAACAATTCCTCGATCGCCGACGGATCGGTGATGACGGTGGGGCCGGCGTCGAAGGTGAAGCCCTGGTCTTCGTAGACATAGGCGCGCCCGCCCGGCTTGTCGCGTTTTTCGAGCAGGGTCGTCTGCATGCCGGCGGCCTGCAGCCGGATGGCCAGCGCCAGGCCGCCGAATCCGGCGCCGATGACGACAGCGCGCTTCGGTTCGGGTCTCGGATCTATTCTCATCTGGTTCATTCTGCGATCCTGATTTGATGGGGGTGGGTCTTGCGGACGGCGTCGAATGCCTCCAGCACCGGCACCGGCGGCTTGCCGGTCAATAGCCGCGCCTTGTCGCCCAGGTTCAGGCGGCCGGCGTAGAAGCGCGCGATCAGGGGCGCGGGCAGGCGATAGAAGCGCTGCATCACGCGCCATCGGTGATCCGGACTGCCGGCCAGGAACAGCATGCGATTGAGCATGCGGAAAAAGCGCTGTCCTTGCCAGGACTGGCGTGCTTCGTCGCGGATGGCGTCGAACAGGCTGGGCGCGGACAAATCATCCAGGGCGGCGACGCGTTCGGCCAGCCGCACCGCATGCGGCAGCGAGTAACCGGTGGTCGGATGGAACAGGCCGGCGCGCAGGCCGACGCTGGGCTGGCCCTGCAGCGCATCCCAGAAGCGGTCGAAGTCGCCAGCCAGCACGATCGGCAGCGAGCCTTGTTCTTCGCGCAGCACGTCGCGCACCTGCCAGCCGCGCGCCGCGACATAGGCGGCGATGTTCGCGCGCAGCCGCTCGGGTTCCCAGCCGGCGCCGTCGACGTAATGGGTGTCTTCCACGAGCAGGCGGTCGGGCCCGAACGGCAGCAGGTAGACGAAGCGGTAGCCGCCTTGCTGGGCCACGCTGGCATCCATGATGATTGGCGCCGTCAAGCCATGGGCGGACTGGAGCCGCAGCTCCTGGCCCAGGAAGGTCTGGTAGCCGAGCGCGAGGTGACGGTTGCCACCCATGCCGCGGCCATTGATGACGGCGCGTGCGTGCAGGGTTTCGCCATCGGCCAGTCGCACGCTGGTGGGCGTCACCTCGTCGATCCAGACCCCGGTGCGCAGCGCGGAGCCGAGGGCGGGTTCGATCACGCGCGCCAGGTCGGTCGAGGCGATGCTGGCATAACCGCCTTCCAGGGTGCGGGCGAGGTCGGGAAATTGCACGTCATAGCGCGGCCAGCGATGCGTGACCAATGGCGCGATCCACCGCTGTTGCGCGGCACCGAGGTCGGACTCGTGGAACGACCAGGTATGGTTGCCGCCCAGGCGCTTGCCCTGTTCGAGCACCAGGATGCGCAGCGCCGGGCGCTCAGTGAGCAGGCGCCATGCGATCAGGCTGTTGGCCAGGCCACCGCCGGCCAGGATGACATCGTAATTAGCCATGGCTGGCCATCTGCCGGGGCGCCGGCTGCAGGCCCAGCGCGGATTCGACGATGTCGGCCGCGCGCGGGGCGCCGCCGGCCCGGGCAATCTCGTCGGCCAAGGGCGCCATGCGCTGCCTGAAGCCCGGCTCGTCCAGCAGGCGGCGCAGCTTGCGCGACAGCTCGCCGGAGCTGGCGAAGCGCGGCGAGGCGCGCAGGCCGACGCCGGCGTATTCGACGCGGGCGGCGGCGCCCGGATGGTCGAAGGCGACCGGCAGCGCCAGGATCGGCGTGCCGGTGGCGATGGCTTCCATCACGGTGTTGGCGCCGGCGTGCGAGATGACGGCGTCGGCCCGCGCCAGCACCGCCAGCTGCGGCACGAAGTCGCGCACGCGGGTGTCGCCGATCGCTTCCAGTGCGCGCACCTGCGCTGCATCGAGCCCGCCGCAGTGGGCGACCAGCAGTTGGGCATCCTGCTGCCGGCAGGCCTGGGCAATGCGCTTGAACAGGCCGAAACGGTTGCTGACCAGCGTGCCGAGCGAGGCATACACGAACGGCCGCCCGTCGCCGGCCGGCGGCAGCAGCGCCGCCAGCTCCTGCGCTGTGTGCGCTGGCGCCGCGGCGCCGGCATGCAATGGGCCGACGTGATGGAAATGCGGTTCCAGTTGGCGGCGCGGAAAATCGAAGCCGGGCACGATCTGCCCGACCTGGACCAGCGGCGACAGGCACTCGTGCAGCTTGTCGCGCGGGGACAGCCCAAGCCTTTGCGCCTCGGCCGCGATGGCGCGGCCATGCGGCGCCATCATCCAGTCGTAGACGCGGGTGCTGCCTTCGACGATCTTGAAAGCGCGTTCGCTGTCCTCATACACGAAGGGCATGACGGGCAGGGGAATGCCGGGCTCGCGGTTGACCGGCAGCGCGCAGGCGACCGAGACGAAGGGCATGCCGAGGCTCTCGGCGACGAGGCCGCCGGCCGCTTCCATCTGGTCGGCCAGCACGTAGTCGACCCCCAGCGCCTGCAGCGCGGCCGGCAGTTCGCGGCACAGCATCGTGGTGCTGGCCGCCATGTCGAGGATGACGCGGCGCAGGCCCAGCGGCGAACCGGGATTCGCCACGCGCGCCAGCATCGCCGGCAGAGAGCCGGCCGGATGGGAATCCAGGCCGACGGCGTGGAAGCCGATTCGCGCGTCCTTCACGAAGGCGGCGGCATCGGGGCGATGGACGAAGGTGACGCGGTGGCCGCGGGCGACGAGTTCCCGCGCCAGCACCGACAAGGTGTTGACATGGCTGTAGAGCGCCGGAGCCACGACCGCGAAATGCGCCATGCGCGAAGCTCGCCGGTCAGTTGAGACGCAACTCGGCCAGCTGCGCGCTCGGACGCGCGTCGCGCGCCGTGGCCAGCTCGGGCGCGAAGCGCTGGGCCTTGGCTTCCCTGCCGAACAGTTGGGCGACGAACTGGCGCGTGCGTCCCTTGGCGCCGATGGCGGCGCTCAGGCAGCGGTCTGCCTCGAGCAGGCAGGCGGCCAGGCGACGCCTGGCTTCGTCGCGGCCGAGGGTATTGATCAGCGTGGCCTTGCCGGCGTCCTTGCCGGTGTCCTTGCCGGTCACGGCGCTGTCCTGGCCGTCCAGGAAATCGTCCTTGATCTGGAAGGCCTGGCCGGCCGCCAGCGCGAAGGCGCGCAACTGCCGCGCGACCTTGTCGTCGGCATGGCAGATGATGGCGGCCATATCGACCGCGACGCCCAGCAGCAGGCCGGTCTTGAGTTCATTGGTGGTGGCGATCGCCTCGGGCGAGCGCGCGCCGCCGTGCAGGTCTTCGAACTGGCCGCGCACCAGGCCCTGCTCGCCCACGGTCTGCGCCAGGGTGGCGACCAGGCGCGCGCGGGTTGCCGGCTGAATATCGTGGGCTTGGGACAGCACGCCGAAGGCGCGGCTGAGCAGGGCGACCGAGGCCAGGATGGCGACGTCTTCGCCGAACTGGACGTGGATGGCCGGCTTGCCGCGTCGCAGGCTGGCATCGTCCATGCACGGCAGGTCGTCCAGGATGAGCGAGGCCGCATGCACCAGCTCGACGGCGCAGGCGACGTCCACCAGCGCCTTCGAGGTGCAACCGAGATCGCGCGCAACCAGCATCAGCAGCAGGGGACGCATGCGCTTGCCGGCGCTGAGCGCGGAGGCGCGCATGGCCTTGGTCAGCTGGTCGGACGGGCCGCCCCCGCTCAGCAACTGGTCGATGCGCTGATCGATGGCGAGCCGCAACTGCGCGATCTCGTCGGCCTGGATGCCATCGAATTGTTCCAGGCGGAGCCCGTCGTAGCGCGGTGATGCTGTCTTCATGCGAGCTCCTGGAGAATATTGATGAACTTGACAATCATCATACCGGAGGCGATGTTAAAAAATAGTCAATCAGGCTCAATCGTGCGGCGGGTTTTTGCCTGAAAAATGGGCAAAAAAATGTACTGAGGAAATGGTGGCGGGACAAAAGCGGTTCGACCCGCATATGGCGGGCCGATTGGGGGCGTTCAGGCGGGCGGTGCGTCGGGAAACAGGATATTCAGGAAGGCGCGCACCACCGGCGCATCGTCCTGCGCCGGATAGCTGATGTACAGGTTGGCCGATGGTGCATGGGCATGGATCGGCAGGAAGCGCACGCCCGGCCAGCCGATGCGGCTGGTGGTTTCCGGCATCAGGGCCACGCCCAGGCCGGCGCCGACCATGGCCAGCAGGGTCTGCGGCTCGGCCGCTTCCTGGAAGATGGTCGGCTGGAAGCCGGCGTTCACGCAGCACTGCAGCAGGTAGCGCGGCTCGGCCGACTGGTCCAGGTGCAGGGTCAGCATCGGCTCGCCCGCGATCTCGGGCAGCGCGATCGAGTCGCGCGCGGCCAGCGGATGGCGGGCATTGACGGCCACGCAGAACTGCTCCCTGAAGCACAGCTCCTGGCGCAGGTTGGCCTGCTTGAGCACGTCCGCCTCGATGCGCGGCTCGCGCCAGAAGCCGACGTCGATCTGCTTGTTGCGCAGCGCTTCCCACTGGTCGTTCGGGCCCAGCTCGTGGATGGTCCAGGTGACGCGCGGAAAATCGGTCTGGAAGCGCTCGAGCAGGCCGGGGATCGGCCCCCACATGGCCGAACCGACGATGCCCACCCGCAGCCGCCCGACTTCGCCGCGGTCGATCTGGCGGATGGTGTCGATGGTCATGCGCATCTTGCCCAGCAGGTCGGCCGCCTCGACCATCAGCGCGCGCCCGGCCACGGTCAGCTCGAAGCTGCGCGTGGTGCGGGTGAACAGCTTGACCCCCAGCTCGCTCTCGAGCTTCATGATCTGCTGGGAGAGCGGCGGCTGCGAGATGTGCAGGCGCTCGGCGGCGCGGCTGAAGCTTTTTTCCTCGGCCACCGCCAGGAAGTATTTCAGCTGTTTCAGGTCGATCGACATGGTGGGCCGCGCGCGTCAGGCGGCCTTGTGCTGCAGCGCCACGGCGAGGCGCGCGCCGACCAGGGCGTTGTGCTTGACCAGCGCGATATTCGTGGCGAGGCTGCGCCCCCCGGTCAGTTCCTTGATGCGCGCCAGCAGGAAGGGCGTGACCTGCTTGCCGGTCACGGCCTGCTGTTCGGCCTCGCCGAGGGCCTGGGCGATGATGGCGTCGATTTCGTCCGGCGCCATCGCGTCGTCGGCCGGGACCGGGTTGCTGACCACCACGCCGCCCTTCAGGCCGAGCTGCCACTTGGTGCGGATGAAGGCGGCCTGTTCCTCGGGCGAATCGAGCTGGAAGTCGGCCTGGTAGCCGCTGTCGCGGGTGAAGAAGGCGGGGAAGCCCGGCTGGCCGACGGCCAGCACCGGCACGCCGTGGGTCTCGAGGTATTCGAGGGTGAGGCCGATGTCGAGGATCGACTTCACGCCGGCGCACACCACGGCCACGCTGGTTTGCGCCAGCTCCTGCAGGTCGGCCGAGATGTCGAAGCTGGTCTCGGCGCCGCGGTGCACGCCGCCGATGCCGCCAGTGACGAATACCTCGATGCCGGCCAGCTCGGCGCAGATCATGGTCGCGGCGACGGTGGTCGCGCCCAGGCGGTCCTGCGCCAGCACATAGGGCAGGTCGCGCCGGCTGACCTTGATGGCGTCCGGCGACGAGCCCAGGGTCTCGAGCTGGTCTTCCGAGAGACCGACGCAGATCTTGCCGCCGATGATGGCGATGGTGGCCGGCACCGCGCCGGCGTCGCGGATGACCTGCTCGACTTCGCGCGCGGTGTGCACGTTCTGCGGGTAGGGCATGCCGTGCGAGATGATGGTCGATTCGAGGGCGACGATGGGTTTGCCGGCGGTGCGGGCGGCCGCCACTTCGGGCGAGAACAGGAGGAAGGATTGCATGATGAGGTCTTTGCTGTGATTCAGTCGGTAACGATGGCGTGCGCCGGGCTGTCGAACAGGCCCGGTGCCAGCTGCGGCGAGACGGTTTGCGCGCAGCCGACGGTCATGGCGGCCAGCTGCTGGCCGCGGCGGCAGGCCAGTTCCAGGTCCGGCTCGCCGTTGTACAGGGTCCAGCAGACGGCGGCGGCGAAGGCGTCGCCGGCGCCGGTGACATCCACTACGTCCGCGGCCGGCGCGTCCAGCGCCTGCATGCCGTCTGCGGTGGTGAACATGACGCCCTTTACGCCGCGCGTGACGATCACGTCCTGGGCGCCGTCGCGCCGCAGTTCGGCGCAGGCCGCGGCGATGTCGGCGTCGGTCTCGAGCGGGCGGCCGGCGCGCGCCGCCAGTTCGCCCAGGTTCAGGATCAACAGGCGCAGGCCATGCAGCGCGCGCGGCAGGCGGTCGATCTTGGGTTCGGACACCGCGACGATCGCCATCGGCACGGCGTCGCGCATGGCGCCGGTCAACAGGGTGGAGACGGCAGCAACCGGCAGGTTCAGGTCGGCGACGATCAGGGCGGCGCCGGCGCGCTGCTGCTCGCGGGCGGCCAGGAAATCGGGCGTGAGCGTCTCGTAGATCTCCATGTCGGCCAGCGCCACGCGCATGTCGCCGTCGTGGTCGAGCACCGCGGTATAGGTGCCGCTGGCGGCGCCGTCGATGCGCAGTGCGCCGCGGGTATCGATGCCGGCATCGTCCGCGTGGGCCAGCAGGGCGCGGCCGGATGCGTCGCCGCCCACCGCCGTGACCAGTGCCGTGGGCACGCCCAGGCGGGCCAGGTTCTCGGCAATATTACGCGCCACGCCGCCAAAGGATTCGGTCTGGCGCGCCGGATTCGAGGTGCCGAGCGCCAGCTTGCCCGAGGTGCGCAGCTTGCGGTCGAGGTTGGCGGCGCCGATGCACAGGATCGGCCGGTGGTCGGGCAGCACATAGGCGCGGCCGAGGATGCGGCGCTCGCGCACCAGGGTAGCGATGTAGTTGGCAACCGCCGAGCGCGACAGGCCCAGGTGGCCGGCCAGGTCTTGCTGCGAGATGAAGGGATTGGAACGGATCAGCTCGTATAACTGTTCTTTTTTCGGCATCGCGTTCGGGTGCGCCGTCAGGCGCCAAGGACAATTGTTTAACCATGCTAGACAATTGTTCTGGCCCTGTCAACGGATCTTTCCTTCAGTGTAAGCAGCCCGCCGGCGCTTCGTGTAATTTATCTATAAAAGATATAAATCGGGAAGAAAAAGTGTATTTGCCATACATATCGGCATTCATGCATAGTTATAATATCCGGCTGTCCAAATGCGCTGCGCTCGCGCGCGTCTGGCACCTGCCCCTCTCATCCGCGACCCACTCCCAGCTTTCAACAAGGAATATCATGTCCAGCAATACCCCATTCGAAGCCGCCGACATCATCCGCGCCCGCAAGCCAGACTTCGCGCCGCGCGTGGCGCTGATCCTCGGTTCCGGACTGGGCGTGCTGGCCGAACAACTGGTGGATGCGGTGTCGATCAGCTATGCCGACCTGCCGGGCTTCCCGATCTCCACCGTGCACGGCCACGCCGGCGAACTGGTGCTGGGCACCTTGGCCGGCGTGCCGGTCGCTTGCATGAAAGGCCGCGGCCACTTCTATGAAGGCTATGGCCCGGGCGTGATGACCTCGGCGATCCGCACGCTCAAGCAGATCGGCTGCGAACTGCTGTTCGTCACCAATGCGGCCGGCTCGCTGCGCGTGGAAGCCGATGCCGGCAGCCTGGTCGCGATCACCGATCACATCAACTTCCTGCCTGGCAGCCCGATGGCCGGCCCGAACGACGAGCGTTTCGGCCCGCGCTTCTTCAGCATGTCGAATGCCTATGACGCACAAACGCGCGAGCAAGTGAAGGCCGTCGCCGCCGAGAAGGGCATCGTCCTGCACGAAGGCGTCTACCTGGCCGCCGCAGGCCCGCACTTCGAGACCGTCGCCGAAATCCGCGCGTTCAAGACGCTGGGCGCCGACGTGGTCGGCATGTCGCTGATCCCGGAAGTGATCGCGGCGCGCCATTGCGGCCTGAAGGTCGCCGCCGTCTCGGCCATCACCAACCTGGCCGAAGGCCTGTCGCCGTTCGCGCTGTCGCACGAGCAGACCCTGAAGTATGCGGCCATCGCGGCGCAGGACATGGTCAAGCTGATCCACGCTTACATTGAACGCCTGGGCTCGACCCCACGCGCCGAGGCTTGAATTTTTTAGAACCGAAGAAAGCGAAGACCATGTCACGCGCATTCATCCTCCTGCTCGATTCCTTCGGCCTCGGCGCATTGCCGGACGCCGACAAGTATGGCGACACAGGCGCCAACACCTTCGGCCACATCGCCGAATGGGCCGCGAAAGAAGGCAAGCCGATGTCGCTGCCGAACCTCGAGAAGCTGGGCCTGGCCGCCGCGGCGCACAAAGCCAGCGGCGAGTGGGCGCCCGGCTTCGCGCTGCGCGACGGCTTTACCGGCGCCTGGGGCGTCGCCCGCGAACAGTCGACCGGCAAGGACACGCAGAGCGGCCACTGGGAAATCGCCGGCGTGCCGGTGCTGTTCGACTGGGGTTACTTCCCGAAGACCGTGCCGTCGTTCCCGAAAGAGCTGACCGACAAGCTGCAGGAATTGACCGGCGTGCCGGGCTGGCTGGGCAACTGTCACGCCTCGGGCACCACCGTCATCAATGAACTCGGCGACGAGCACGTTGCGACCGGCAAACCGATCCTCTACACCTCGGCCGACTCGGTGCTGCAGATCGCGGCGCACGAAGAGCACTTTGGCCTCGAGCGCCTGTATCAAGTCTGCGAAGCCGCCTACGAGCTGGTCAAGCCGTATAACATCGGCCGCGTGATCGCGCGTCCTTTCGTCGGCGCCAACGGCGACTACAAGCGCACCGCGAACCGCCATGACTACGCCGTGCCGCCGATCGCACCGACCCTGCTCGACCACGTCAAGGACGCCGGCGGCGAGATGATCGCCCTCGGCAAGATCAGCGACATCTTCGCGGCCCAGGGCGTGACGCGCCTGGTCAAGGGTCCGGACAATATGGCGCTGTTCGACCGCCTGCTCGAAGTAGCCGATGAAGCGGGCGACAAATCGCTCACCTTCGTGAACTTCGTCGACTTCGACATGCACTTCGGCCACCGCCGCGACGTCGCCGGCTATGCGAACGCGCTGCACGAGCTGGACGCGCGCCTGCCGGAATTCATGGCCAAGCTGAAGGACGGCGACCTGGTCGTGATCACCGCCGACCACGGTTGCGACCCGACCGCGCCCGGCTCGGACCACACCCGCGAACACATCCCGATGATCTTCTTCGGCCCGAATGTCACGCCGCAGGAACTGCCGACCGCCGACACCTTCTCGAGCATCGGCGCCACCCTGGCCAGGCACCTCGGCATCAAACCACTTTCGAACGGAACCGCACTGCTATGAGCCAGCCGCTGGACTTCAAACGTAATACCGGCATTGCGCTGGACCTGGGCCTGGTGAATAGCCTCAAGGTCAACCGCAACGCGGCCGACCGCCGCGCCGCCAGCCTGGCCAATCGCCGCACGGTCAAGAAGGAATACCAGGCCGCCTGGCTGGTCCGCGCCATCGAATGCATGGACCTGACCACCCTGAGCGGCGACGATACCCCGGGCCGCGTCGAGCGCCTGTGCATGAAGGCGATGCGTCCGCTGCGCGCCGACCTGATGCAGGCCCTCGGTCTCGAGACCCTGTCGACCGGCGCCGTCTGCGTGTACCACGAGATGATCCAGCCCGCCGTCAAGGTGATCCAGGGCCGGCTGCCGATCGCCGCCGTGTCGACCGCTTTCCCGGCCGGCCTGTCGAGCATGGAAACCAAGGTGCGCGAGATCGAATTGTCGGTGGCCGCCGGTGCGACCGAGATCGACATCGTCATCACCCGCCAGCATGTGTTGACCGGTAACTGGCAGGCGCTGTACGACGAGATGGTGGCCTACCGCCAGGCCTGCGGCGAAGCGCACGTGAAAGCCATCCTCGCCACCGGCGACCTGGTCACGCTGGAAAACGTCGCCAAGGCCTCGTGGGTCTGCATGATGGCCGGCGCCGATTTCATCAAGACCTCGACCGGCAAGGAAGGCGTCAACGCGACCATCCCGGTGTCGCTGGTGATGGTGCGCGCGATCCGCGACTACCACGAGCAGACTGGCTTCCAGATCGGCTACAAGCCGGCCGGCGGCGTGTCGACCGCGAAGTCGGCGCTGCAATACCTGACCGTGATGAAGGAAGAACTGGGCAATGACTGGCTGCAGCCGCACCTGTTCCGCATCGGCGCGTCCAGCCTGCTGACCGACATCGAGCGCCAGCTGGAGCACTACGTGACCGGCAACTACTCGGCCGCCCATCGCCACGCGCAACCCTAATTTTCCGGACTCGTCATGCCAACAATTAAAGAGATTCTTCAGACCATGGATTACGGTCCCGCACCAGAAAGTACCAAGGAAGCGCTCGCGTGGCTGGACCAGCATGGCCGCCGTTTCGGGCTGTTCATCGATAACGCCTGGACCGACGCTGCGGAAACGTTCGCCACCAACAATCCGGCCGATGGCGCCGAGCTGGCGCAGGTGACGCAGGCGACGCAGGACGACGTCGAGCGCGCCGTCGCCGCCGCACGCCGCGCGCAGCCGGGCTGGGTCGCCATGAAAGGCCACGGCCGCGCGAAGATCATGTACGCGCTTTCGCGTCTGCTGCAGAAGCATGCGCGCCTGTTCGCGGTGCTCGAGACGCTGGACAACGGCAAGACCATTCGCGAAACCCGCGACGCCGACCTGCCGCTGGCCGCGCGCCACTTCTATCATCACGCCGGCTGGGCGCAATTGCAGTCCGAAGAATTCGCCGACTACCGCGCCGTGGGCGTGGTCGGCCAGATCGTGCCGTGGAACTTCCCGCTCCTGATGCTGGCCTGGAAGATCGCGCCGGCGCTGGCCGCCGGTAACACCGTCGTGTTCAAGCCGGCCGAGTACACGCCCTTGACCGCGCTGCTGTTCGCCGAGATCTGCCAGCGCGCCGGCGTGCCGGCGGGTGTCGTCAACATCGTCACCGGCGATGGCCGCGTGGGCGAGGCGATCGTGAATCACCCGGGCATCGACAAGCTGGCCTTCACCGGCTCGACCGAAGTCGGCCGCCTGATCCGCAAGGCCACCGCCGGCAGCGGCAAGAAGCTGTCGCTGGAACTGGGCGGCAAGTCGCCGTTCATCGTGTTCGACGACGCCGACCTGGATGCGGCGGTCGAGGGCCTGGTCGATTCGATCTGGTTCAACCAGGGGCAGGTGTGCTGCGCCGGTTCGCGCCTGCTGGTGCAGGAGTCGGTGTACGACAAATTCATCGCCAAGGTGAAGGCGCGCATGCAGAACCTGCGCGTCGGCTCGCCGCTCGACAAATCGAACGATATCGGCGCGCTGGTCGATCCGGTGCAGCAGCAGCGCATCCACGGACTCGTGGAATCGGCGCGCGCCGAAGGCTGCGAGGTGTGGCAGCCGAACGTGGAACTGTCGACCACCGGCTCGTGGTACCTGCCGACCCTGATCACGGGCGCGTCGACCTCGGCCGCCGTGGCCCAGGCCGAGATCTTCGGACCGGTGCTGGTGGCGATGAGCTTCCGCACCCCGGCCGAGGCGGTGCAACTGGCCAATAACACCGTGTACGGCCTGGCGGCCTGCGTGTGGAGCGAGTCGATCAGCCTGGCGCTGGACGTGGTCCCGCAGATCAAGGCTGGCGTAGTGTGGATCAATACCGCCAACCAGTTCGACGCGGCCTGCGGCTTCGGTGGCTACAAGGAATCGGGTTACGGCCGCGAAGGCGGCAAGGAGGGCATGTACGAGTACCTGGTGCCGCTGGCCGAGGATGCGCGTCCGAGCGCACCTGTCGTCGCCGAGAAGGCCAAGGCGAAGCCAGCGCCGGACGACAGCCCGTTCGCGGTCGACCGCACCGCCAAGCTGTACATCGGCGGCAAGCAGGCGCGCCCCGACGGCGCCTACAGCCGCGCGGTCAATGGCGCCAACGGCGACTTCCTGGCGGATATCGGCGAAGGCAACCGCAAGGACATCCGCAACGCCGTCGAGGCGGCGCACAAGGCGTCCGGCTGGGCCAAGGCCACCGCGCACAACCGCGCGCAGGTGCTGTACTACATCGCCGAGAACCTGGCGATCCGCGCCGACGAATTCGCCCAGCGCATCGCGCAGCAAACCGGCGCGAAGGATGCGGCGCTGGAAGTAGCGGCGTCGATCGAGCGCCTGTTCTACTGGGCGGCGTGGGCCGACAAGTACGACGGCGCGGCCCACCAGCCGCCGATGCACGGCATCACCGTGGCGCTCAATGAGCCGGTCGGCGTGATCGGCATCGTGTGCCCGAACGAGAACCCGCTGCTGGGCTTCATCTCGCTGGTGGCGCCGGCGCTGGCGCTGGGTAATCGCGTGGTGGCGGTGCCGTCCGAGCAGCATCCGCTGAGCGCCATCGACCTGTACCAGGTGCTCGATACCTCGGACCTGCCGGGCGGCGCGCTCAATATCGTCACTGGCTCGGCCGACGAACTGGCGCGCACGCTGGCTTCGCACGGCGATGTCGATGCGGTGTGGCGCCATGACGGCTCGGCTGAAGGTTGCGCCGAAGTCGAGCGCCTGTCGAGCGACTCGCTCAAGCGCACCTGGACCGGCGGCGGCAAGGGCCGCGACTGGTTCGATGCGAAGCAGGCGGGCGGCCGCGCGGTATTGCAGCATGCAAGCCAGGTCAAGAACGTCTGGATTCCGTACGGCGTGTAATCGGCCCGGAACCTCAAAAAAACCCCCGTCATTCCCGCGCAGGCGGGAATCCAAGTACGCTAGCATGACGCGAACGCATTGGATTCCCGCCTCCGCGGGAATGACGTTTTCAGGCTATTAGTGAAAACGGACTTAACTATGTTCCTCCCCCAGGAAATCATCCGCAAGAAGCGTGACGGCGGCGTCCTCTCCGCCGAAGAGATCCGGTTCTTTGTCCGCGGCATCCCTGACGGCAGCGTCACCGAAGGCCAGATCGCGGCGTTTGCGATGGCGGTCTACTTCAAGGACATGACCATGGACGAGCGGGTCGCCTTCACCCTGGCGATGCGCGATTCGGGCCAGGTCATGGAGTGGAAATCCTTGAACTTGCCAGGCCCGGTGGTCGACAAGCATTCGACCGGCGGTGTCGGCGACGTGGTCTCGCTGATGCTGGGACCGATGATTGCGGCCTGCGGCGGCTTCGTGCCGATGATCTCGGGCCGCGGCCTGGGCCATACCGGCGGCACGCTCGACAAATTCGACGCGATCCCGGGCTACAGCACGGTGCCGGAACCCGAGAAATTCCGGCAGGTAGTGAAAGACGTGGGCGTGGCCATCATCGGCCAGACCGCCCAGCTGGCGCCGGCCGACAAGCGTTTCTACGGCATCCGCGACACGACGGCGACTGTCGAATCGGTGGCCATGATCACCGGTTCGATCCTGTCGAAGAAGCTGTCGGCGGGCCTGGACGCGCTGGTGATGGACGTGAAGGTCGGCAGCGGCGCCTTCATGCCGACCGCGCAGAAATCGGTGGAGCTGGCCGAATCGATCGTCAGCGTCGGCAACGGCGCCGGCACCCGCACCTCGGCCATCCTGACCGGCATGGACGAATCGCTGTGCCACGCGGCCGGCAATGCGGTCGAGGTGCGGGTCGCGATCGACTACCTGAGCGGCAAGTCGCGCCCGGCGCGCCTGCATGCGGTGACGATGGCGCTGTGCGCCGAGATGCTGGTGATATCGAACCTGGCCTCGACTGAGGAGGAAGCGCGCGCCAGACTGCAGGCCGCGCTGGATTCGGGCGCAGCCGCCGAGCGCTTCGCGCGCATGGTCGCCGCCCTGGGCGGCCCGGCCGACCTGATGGACAAGCCGGACGCCTACCTGGAAACGGCGCCGGTCATCGTGCCCGTGCCGAGCCTGCAGGCCGGCTACGCGACCTCGGTCGACACCCGCGGCCTGGGCCTGGCGGTGGTGGCGCTGGGCGGTGGCCGCGTGCGGCCTCAGGATGCGATCGATTACGCAGTTGGCCTGACCGGCCTGGTCGAGCTGGGCGACCAGGTCGCCGTCGGCCAGCCGCTGGCGATGGTGCATGCGCGCACCCAGTCCGCGGCCGAGCAGGCGATCCGCCAGGTGCAGGCCGCCTACCAGTTCGGCGCTGCGAAAGCGGCAGCCGCGCCCATGATCCACCGCACCATCCGTCCTTGAGGGCCGAAGCATGAAATACGCGAAACTGATCGATGAAGCACGCGCCGCGCGCGAGCTGGCCTATGCCCCGTACTCGCAGTTCAAGGTAGGGGCCGCGCTGGAGTGCAAGGATGGCCGCATCTTCCGTGGGTGCAATGTGGAGAACGCCGCCTACGGCCTGTGCAATTGCGCCGAGCGCACCGCCTTGTTCAGCGCCATTGCCAGCGGCTACCGGCCGGGTGACTTCTTGGCGCTCGCCGTGATCGGCCAGACCGAGGGCCCGATCGCGCCGTGCGGCGCCTGCCGCCAGGTGATTCTCGAGCTGGGCGGCAACGCATTGCCGGTGGTCCTGACCAACCTGGAAGGGGCCGTGTTCGAGACCACGGCGGCAGAGCAGTTGCCGAATGCCTTCGGCGGGCGTGACCTCGGTATGTGAACAGGCCTTGTGATCCGGGATTCGGCCACCACTGTGATGACATCCTTGCATGACCAACCTTTATTCGGAGGTAGCAATGAAAAAAGTCATCGTCCTGTTAAGCGGTGTCATCATCGCGGCGGGCGCCGCAGCCCAGGCTGACAAGACCGGTTCGCAGACCACGCAGGCGACCCGAACCGAAACCGTCGACCGGCAGCTTCCGATCAACAGCGAGCGAGCGAAGCGGGAAAACCCGGCCGCGGAAGGACCGGAAAGCGCGAATATCGTGGATCCCGATTTCCAGGGCAGCAGCAAGCAAGAAGCGACCTCGTCCGGCTTGGGACAGCCGAAGAAGGATGAGAAGCGCACTTCCGGCAAGCCCCGGTCGGATGCCCACGACGTGGAAGACAAGACGAAGCAATAGTGCTTCGCTATGGCGGCCCCGCGAGGCCGCCCTCGATCACCACATCAGGTCGTCCGGGATCTTGAAGTCGGCGTAAGGATCGTCTTCCTCGACTTCCTGCACTTTTTTCTTGACCTGCACCACGATGGCCGCATCGCGCTGGGCGATCTTCTCGCCGATCACGCGCGGCACCAGTTCGAAGCTGCCATTCATGTGCACGATCACCAGGCGGCCAGCCACCAGGTGCTCGACGATCTGGGCCGTCACGTGGATGCGCTCGACCTTGGTGCCGAAGGTAAAGTTATAGGGCACGTCGCCCTTGCCCTTCGATTGCTTGTTCTGCTGCACCAGTTGGGCGATCTGGGCCAGGATGGCTTTCTGGGCCGCGGCGGCGTCGCGCTGGGCATTGAGCTCTCGCGCGCGTTCGGCATTCTGGCGCTGCACCTCGAGCGCTGCTTCACGCGATTCGTTGACCTTTTCCACGCCGGTGCGCAGCACTTCCTTGTGTTGCTTGCTCTTGTCCTGGTTGACCTGCTTGACCTTCTTCTTGTCGACCAGGCCGGCTTTCAATAACTGCTCCTGCAGCGAGACCATGTTGTGCTTCCTTGCAAAAAATATGACCGGCCACCCGTCGATGCGGGCGGCGCCAGGGCGCTAGCATAGCAACAAGCGCGGCGGAAAGCGATTCAGGAAGCCGCTTTCCAGGGATCGTAGGTGCCCACGTTCCATACATGGCCCTCAGGATCGCGGCAGGCGAATTCGCGTCCGCCGTATGGCGCGTCATCGATGACCCTGACGATGTCGGCGCCGCTGTCGACCACCCGCGCATACACATCGTCGGCATCCGGCACGCGGATCCAGATGGTCTGGGTCTGCAGGCCGCCGGTCTTGCCGGGCGTGGTCAGCAACTGGCCGTAGTCGTCGTCGGCCTCGGTGCCGATCATGACCATGCCGTCACCCAGCGTCAGCTCCGCATGGCTCACGCCGCCATTCTTGCCTGGCACCACCAGGCGTTTTTCAAAACCAAGATTGCTGCACAGCCAGTCGATCAGCGCGGGTGTGTCGCGGTAACGCAGGCAGGGAACCACGGTCGAGCTCATTGCATCCTCCAGTCAAGGTCGATGGCCGTTCATGGTAACGCAGCCGATGCCGGAACTTGAAAAAATGCTGACTGATCCACAACATAAGGGATGACTATCCTTCACACAGGAGCCCGACATGAATCCATCCGATGAAAAGATGTTGCAGGATTTCCTGGGCCAACTGGTCCAGGCCAAAGGCGTTACCAAGGACCCGGAAGCCGACGCGCTGATCCAGCGCGCCGTGGCCCAGCAGCCCGACGCCGCCTATCTGCTGGTACAGCGCGCGCTGCTGGTCGAGCAGGCGCTGGGCAATGCCAAGGCCCGTATCGCCGAGCTGGAAAGCCGGGGCAATAAGGAGAGCGGCGGCGGTTTCCTCGACGCCAATGCCTGGGGCAATTCGGCGGCGCAGAATCGCCCGACCAATCCGGTGCCGGGCATCGGGCAGGGCGGCTACCAGCAAGCCGCACCGGCCACGGCCCAGGCCGCACAACCCGCGCGCGGCGGCGGCTTCCTCGGCGGCGCCGGCGGCAGCATGCTGGGCACGGTGGCGGCCACGGCTGCCGGCGTGGCGGCGGGCAGCTTCCTGTTCCACGGCATCGGCAACCTGCTGGGCAATGACGGGCAGGGGGCGTCGAACCATCTGCTGGCCGATAACGCGGCCGACGGTGGAGCGGCGGAAGCCGCAGGCGGCGGCGCGCTGGCCGACCAGGCCGGCATCGGCTCGGTCGACGAAGCCGGGGGTGGCGGACAGGACAGCCTGGCCGACAACGGTAACGAGGACAGCCTGGGCGGCTTCTTCGACGGCGACGGTTCGGACGAAGGCCTGTTCGGCTAGACGGCCGCCAGCAACACGCCTGCCGCCGCCGACAGGATCACCACGATCCACGGCGGCGCCTTCCACAGCGTCAGCAGCAGCAAGCCCGCCAGCGCCACGCCGGCATCGCGCACATCGAACACGGCGCTGGTCCACACCGGATCGAGCAGCGCGGCGCCGAGGATGCCGACCACGGCGGCATTCGCGCCCATCATGGCGCGGCGCGCGGCCGCGTGGCGGCGAAAGCGGTCCCAGAACGGCAGTGTCCCGTAGACCAGCAGCAGGCCAGGCATGAATAGCGCCAGCAGGGCGAGCGCCGCGCCGGCAAGCGCGCTAGCCGTCATTCCGGCCTGCGCGCCGAGGAAGGCAGCAAAGGCGAACAGCGGTCCGGGCAGGGCCTGGGCGAGTCCATAGCCGGCCAGGAAAGTCTCGTTCGGGACCCACCCGGTGGCCACCGTCCCTGCCTGCAGCAAGGGCAGCACCACGTGTCCGCCACCGAATACCAGCGCGCCGGAGCGATAGAAGACATCGAACAGCAGCAGTGGACCGTGCGTCGTGAACCCGAGCAGCACGGGAAGCCCGAGCAGCAGGATGGCAAACAGGACCAGCGCGGCGATGCCAGCCCTGCGGCCGACCGGCATCGCCAGCGCGCCGTCCAGTTGCACCAGCGGCCCCCGGCACAGCCAGTATCCGGCCATGGCGCCGCCCGCGATCGCGGCCAGTTGTGTGGCCACCCCGTCGACCAGGATGACCAGCGCCATGCAGGCAAGCGCGATCGCGATGCGCTGGCGGTCTGGCGTAAGCGTGCGCGCCATCCCCCACACCGCCTGCGCCACCACGGCGACCGCGACCAGCTTCAGCCCATGCACGAGGCCTGCAGCCCATGGTCCGGCGAGGTTCGCGGCGCCAAGTGCGAAGGCAAACATCAGCAGCGCCGAAGGCAGCGTGAATCCTGCCCATGCCGCCAGGCCGCCTGCCAGGCCGCCGCCACGCAGGACCCCGAGCGAAAATCCGACCTGGCTCGACGCCGGCCCGGGCAAGAACTGGCATAAGGCCACCAGGTCGGCATAGCGCGCCTCGTTCAGCCACCGGCGGCGCAGGACGAATTCGTTGCGGTAGTAGCCAAGATGGGCGATCGGGCCGCCGAACGAGGTCAGGCCGAGCTTCAGGAAGATCCAGAAGATGGACCAGATGGAAGAGGAAGTGGTGAGCGTGGCTTGGAGCGGCATGGCGTGGACCGTAGGCAAGACCGGTCCAGCATAGCAGCAAACCAGCCAGGAGTTGGCCAAGCTAGAATGACGCATTCCCGTCAACCAGCCATACCGCATGCCGATCGCTCCCTACCTCGACGCCGTTCCCCAACTTGCCGCCGGCGTCTACCTGCACGATTCTGCCCAGGTCATCGGCAACGTCCGCATCGGCGCCGATTCCTCGGTCTGGTGCAACGCCGTGCTGCGCGGCGACGTCAATGACATCGCGATCGGCAGCTGCACCAATATCCAGGACCTCACGATGGGCCACGTCGCCCACCGCACGCCCCACAAGCCGCAGGGTTCGCCGCTGGTCATCGGCGACTACGTCACGGTCGGCCATTCGGTCATCCTGCACGGCTGCCGCATCGGCAACGACTGCCTGATCGGCATGGGCAGCATCGTGATGGATGACGTGGTGGTTGAAGACCTGGTGATGCTCGGCGCAGGCAGCCTGGTGGCGCCGGGCAAGCGGCTCGAGAGCGGTTTCCTGTACATGGGCCGGCCAGCCGAAAAGGTGCGGCCGCTGACGGAGGCCGAAAAGACCTGGCTGCGCTATTCGGCCGAGCACTACGTGCGGGTCAAGAACAATTACCTGAATCCGGCGCAGCCGTAATGCCGCCCGCATCGCGCCCTACATCTGCTGGAACAGCGCCCCGTGGTTGCGGCTCACTTCCAGCTCGTCGGGATAGCCGTGCAGGCGCAGCATCTGGCGACCGCGCAGGTCGCGCCTGACTTCAAGGATGGCGTCCACCCGCACCAGCGTCGAACGGTGGATGCGCCAGAACTCGTCCGGGTCCAGCTCTTCCTCGAGCTCCTTGAGCGTCTTGCGGATCAGGTGCTGGGCGGTGGCGGTCTGAACCCGCGTGTACTTGTCGTCCGACTGGAAGAACAGCACTTCGCGCGTGCTCACCATGCGCAGGCTGTTGCCGGACTGGGCCTGGATCCAGCGCAGCCACGCCGGTCTGGCGGCGGCCTGGTTCTGGCCCGCCAGCTGCTCGCCCAGCTGCGCGAGCCGCGCCAGTTGCGCGCCGATGTCCTGCGGCGCCCGGTCCAGCTGGCGGCGCAGGCGCGCCACCGTCGTGTCCAGGCGCGCCAGGGTGACGGGTTTCAGCAGGTAGTCGATCGCGCCATGCTCGAAAGCCTCGACCGCGTACTGGTCGTAGGCGGTGGCGAACACGATATGGCATTGCGCATAGATCTGGCGCGCCGCGTCGATGCCGCCCATGCCCGGCATGCGGATGTCGAGGAAGGCGATGTCCGGCGCGTGCTCGCGCGCCAGCGCCACCGCTTCGACGCCGTTGGCCGCTTCGGCCACGATGCGCAGCTCCGGCCATGCCTCGTGCAGGCGGGCGCGCAGCTGGTCGCGCATCGGGGCTTCGTCGTCGGCGATCAGGGCCGTCGGGTGCGTTTGCGTCATCAGCCGTCTTCCGTCATGCGGTAGGGCAGGCGGATCGACACGCAGGCGCCGCCGCCGGCCGGGGTTTCGATCACGAGCTCGGCATCCTTGCCGTACAACAGCGCGAGGCGCTCGCGGATATTCGCCAGCCCGACGCCATTGCCGGCATGCGGGTTGAAGCCGACGCCGTCGTCGACCACGTCGACATGCAGGATGGCGCCTTCGACCCGGGAGCGCACGACGATGGTGCCGCCGGCAACCTTCGGCTCCAGGCCGTGCTTGATCGAATTCTCGATCAGGGTCTGCAGCATCATCGGCGGGAATGGCGCGCTGCCGAGGAAGTCGGGCACCTCGAAGCGCACCGCCAGCCTTTCCTTCATGCGCGCCTGCATGATGGACAGGTAGGCGCGCGACAGCTCGACCTGCTTGCCCAGGGTGCCGCCCGTGCCTTTCGTGGCCCGCATCTGCGGCAGCGAGGCGCGCAGGTATTCGATCAGGTAGCCGTGCACGCGCGCGGCCTCTTTCTGGTCGGTCTCGATCAGCTGGCCGATCAGGGCCAGTGTGTTGAACAGGAAGTGCGGTTCGACCTGGGCCTGGAGCGTGGCCATCTGGGCCTCGGTCAGGCGCCGTTCGAGATTGGCGACGTCGGCCTTGGTCGAGGCGTCGCGCGCCAGCAGCTCGGCGCGGCGCTTGCCGCCGGCCAGCACCTTGACGCCGAACGAGATCAGGATGAACCAGATCGCCGGCTCGGTGAGCTTGATGAAGAGGCCGGTCACGAACACCAGGAACCAGACCAGGTACAGCTGGCGCCATTCGATCAGCGCCAGCCAGTCGAAGAAGCGCCACCACAGCACGCCCGCCTCGCGGAAGGCGTCGCGGACGAAGTCGAGTGCGCGGTTGATCTGGGTGGCGGCCATGGTATTTACTCTTGCGTGTAATGCTTGATGCGGCGCGGTTCGCGGCCGAAGATGGCGATGGCCAGGAATTTCAGCACCAGCAGGCCGACGAACAGGGCCAGCACGATCGGCACGATGGTGACCAGGGCGGCTAGCGCGATCGCGATGATCAGCAGCACCGGCCACGGCATGCGGCGCAGCGAGCGGGCGCCGGACTTGGCCAGGCGCCAGGTGGTGCGGCCGGCAACTTCCATATTGCGCAGGATCGACTGGAAGCGACTGGTGGACGTATGAATGGTTTTCATGCGAGCAAGTCCTTTCTAACAATGATGACCCTACTGTAGGGATTCACCCATGTTACGCCAAGACCGATCCGATAAACGGTGCGAATCCGGGGACGGGCGGTCGTGGGGACGGATGAACGGGACGCCTTTCTTCCGTCAATACCGGCTGTTGCGCGCTATTGCTCGATCAGCTTGAGGGCTTCCTGGCGCATCACGTCGAGCATGCCGCCCTCGGGCGCGCGGGCGCAGGCCGCCACCGTTGCCTGCACGATCGCTTCCACGCCCGGGAAGGATTGGCGCGCCGAGCCATTGCGGTGCAGGCTGTAGACCAGCATGCCAATGCTTTCGGACAGCGCCGGCAGTTCGCGCAGGCCGCGCTCGGGGAAGGTCGCCGCCTGCCAGGCCGCGTCGGCGTTGAAATCGGCGCAACTCTTGGTGGCGATGGTCGTCGTGTGGTCTTTCCTGAAACGGATCGTCACCAGGCCGTTGCCGGTTCCAGTGATGTCCAGCCGCCTCGCCATGGCCAGCGCCAGCGCATCGAGTTCGGCCGAGCGCGAGGAATCGCGTACCGTAGCAAGGCCCCTGGCGTCCGGCGCCAGTTCGACCGTCACGTCGCCCTGTACGCCGCGCCGCGCCAGCGCCGCGGGATAGCTCGCATCGCTCGCATAGACCGTGATCTCGCGCCAGGTCGGCAGCGTGGCCTGGGCCGCGACCGATTGCGGCGCCAGGGCCAGCAGCGCCAGCGCCAGGGTCGACCCCGCGGCCAGGGTTTTCATCGTCGTGGTTTGCCTCGTCATCAGTGGTTCACCCTGTCGTTCCAGTAGTCGCGCAGCAGGCCGTAGAACGCGGTGTCGGCATACTCGCCATGCACCAGCCAGCGCTGCGGCATATGGCCCTCCTTGCGGAAGCCCAGTTTTTCCAGCACCCGGGCCGAGGCCGTGTTGCGTGGATCGATGTCGGCTTCGACCCGGTTCAGACCGACCTCGCGGAAGCCGTGTTCCAGCGCGGCCGCGATCGCTTCGAAGGCATAGCCCTTGCCCCAGTGCGCGCTGCCCAGCGCATAGCCGAGTTCGCAGCGTTTGTTCTGGTTGAAGAAGTGGTGCAGGGCCACGGTGCCGATCAACGCGCGGCTGGAAACGAGTTCGACTGCGAAGCGCAGCTCGGTCTCGTCGCGGTAGGCTTCCAGCGCACGGGCGATGGCGGTTTCGGCGAAGGAGATATCGGTCCACGGCTCGGCGCTCCAGTAGCGCACCACGGCCGGGTCGGAAAAGATCGTGTACAGGGCCGGTGCGTCACTCGCGGCCAGCGGGCGCAGCACCAGGCGTTCGGTGGTCAGGACAGGGGTGATATAAGTCGACATGGTTCGCATTGCCAGTGTGATAAGCGGTAGCATACCATTGCTGCGAGGCCTGGCGACAGGGTGGGCCTCGACGATCCAGCACGATGCGTCACGCATGTTTTTGCGGCTACGCAACTCTCCGTTTGTGTGCCCGTTGCAATATCTACTATTCTTGTTCAAACTTCAATGTCACGGCCGCGATAACAAGAAAGAGAGAACGATGAGCGCCACCACCGAAGTCCTGGACTTGTCCGCATTCGACCAACACGCCGGGAATGCCGGCGAGCCGGCGCCGCCGACCGGCAGGCAGGTGGCGGTGGTCGGCGCCGGCGTGGCTGGCATGGCCTGCGCCATCCGGCTGGCGCTGCTCGGCAACGGCGTCGTGCTGTACGAGGCGCGCTCGCGCGAGCGCATGCTCGAGACCCCGCCAGCGGATCTGTCCGAACGGGAGTCGTTCGAGCGCATGGTGGCGCAGGGGCGCATCCGCTGCGAATACGGCCGCAAGCTGGGCCTCAACCTGGCCCTGGCCGACCTGCACCTGTGGCATGACGCGGTCTTCCTCGGGGTCGGACTGGCGTCCAGCCGCGTGCTGGCGCTGTCGGGCAGCGCGCCGGCCGGCCTGTTCGATGCCGGCCAGCGGGTGGCGGCGGTGCAGGCGCTGGACGACCTGCTGGCGCTGCCGGTGCCGCAGCGCGCGATCGTGATCGGCGCCAGCCGCGGCGCGGTCGGCATGGCGGCGCGCCTGAAGCAGCTCGGCGCCCAGGACGTGACGCTGGCGCTGCGTCATGCGCTGGCGCCCGACGGCCGCGAAGAAGAAGTGGCGCGCGCCTGCTTCGTGCGGGTGCGCGGCTGGGTCGCGCCGCTCGAGGTGCTGCGCGACGAGCGCGGCGCGGTCGAGACGGTGCGCTTCGAGCAGACCCGCATGCTGGGCGGCCGCGTGGTCGATACCGGCGGCTTCACCGAGATCGCGGCCCATGCCGTGTTCAAGGCGGTCGGCCGCGCGGCCGGTCCCGAGCTCGACCCGCTGGTGCCCGGCCAGTCGCGCGAGGGCGACCGGATCGAGGTCGACGGCCGCTTTCGCACCGCGCTACCGGGCATCTATGCTGGCGGCGACTGCGTGGCGCCGCGGCTGGAGGCGACGCAGGCGCGCCGCCACGGCCTGCAGGCGGCGCAGGCCATCCATGCCGATCTGCTGGCCTGAGGTTTTCACGTCGTATTGACGTTTGCGTTACACTCGCGCGCATCGATTCTTTCCGTGCGCACCGTGACCCATCCAACCGCCAACGATCTCTGGAACGACGACCTCGCTCCGACCACCGCCGCCCAGCGCACCTGGCGCTGGTACCACTTCGCCGCCCTGTGGGTCGGCATGGTGATGTGCATCCCGGCCTACACCCTGTCGGCCAGCCTGGTCGAGGCGGGGATGTCGGGCTGGCAGGCGGTCATGACGGTCTTCCTGGCGAACGCCATCGTGCTGGTGCCGATGCTGCTGATCGGCCATGCCGGCGCCAAGTACGGCATCCCGTATGCCGTGCTGGCGCGTACCTCGTTCGGCACCGGCGGGGCCAAGCTGCCGGCGCTGATGCGCGCCATCGTTGCCTGCGGCTGGTACGGCATCCAGACCTGGTTCGGCGGCAGCATGATCTACACCCTGCTGGGCGTGATGCAGGGCGCGCCGATCGGCGGCGAGCCGCTGGCCTGGCTCGGCATCAACCTGGCGCAGCTGCTGTGCTTCCTGGCGTTCTGGGCGATCCAGCTGTATTTCGTGGTGCACGGGATGGAGTCGATCCGCCAGCTCGAGACCTGGACCGCGCCTTTGAAAATCGCGATCTGCTTCGTGCTGCTGTGGTGGGTCCATGACAAGGCGGGCGGCTTCGGGCCGCTGCTCGAGCAGCGTTCGCAGTTCGTGCCCGGCGGCCCCAGGGCGGGCCAGTTCTGGTCGACCTTCTGGCCCTCGCTGACCGCCATGATCGGCTTCTGGGCCACGCTGGCGCTGAACATCCCCGACTTCACCCGCTTCGCCAGATCGCAGCGCGACCAGGTGGTCGGCCAGACCGTCGGCCTGCCGCTGCCCATGGGGCTGCTGGCGGCGCTGGCGGTGATCGTCACCTCGGCCACCGTGGTCCTGTACGGCAAGGCGCTGTGGGACCCGGTCGACCTGGCCAGCCGCATGACCGGCATCGCGGTGCTGGTGGCCCTGATCGTGCTGCTGGTCGATACGGTGAGCGTGAACCTGGCGGCCAACCTGGTCGGCCCGGCCTATGACTTTTCTGCGCTGGCGCCGCGCCGCATCAGCTATCGCGGCGGCGGCTACCTCACGGCCGGCCTGGCGCTGGTCATGATGCCGTGGAAGATCCTGGAATCGACCCAGAACTACATCATGACCTGGCTGGTCGGCTACTCGGCCTTGCTGGGACCGATCGCCGGCGTGCTGGTGGTCGACTACTACCTGGTGCGCAAGACCCGGCTCGAGGTCGACCAGCTGTACCGGCACGATGGCATCTATAGTTACGGGAATGGCTGGAACAACGCGGCGCTGGCGGCCTTCGCGCTGGGCGTGCTGCCCAATATCCCGGGCTTCCTGAACGCGGCCTTCCCGGCCAGCTTCCCCGACGTCGGCGAGGTGTTCAAGACGATCTATACCTATGCCTGGTTCGTCGGCGTCGCCATCGCCGCCGTGGTCTACGGCCTCATGATGAAGGGGCGGGGCGCGCGATGACGGTGCGCTTCCGCCCTGGCCAATTCTATGGCGTGCGCCACGAGCGCACCCAGGGCGGAATCTTCGAACTCGGGGTGCTCGAAGCGAACGCGCCCGAGCGCGACGTCCACCTGCACCTGCACGAGGAAGCGCATTACGTGCTGGTGCTGGCCGGGACCTACCTGTCCAGCGCCAACGGGGCGCCGGCCTTCGCGCCGGCGCCGGCCCTGGTCTACAACCCGCCCGGCACCGTGCACCGCGACCGTTTTTTGGGCGGCAAGGGGCGCTTCATGACGATCTCGATCGCGCCGCGCCACCTCGATGGCGACGAGTCCCTGCGCCGGATTCCCGCGCAGGCCAGCTACCTGCAGCAGGCGGCCTGCCTGCGCACGGCTTTCTCGCTCGCCCGCCGCATGCAGGGCCGGCCGGACGCCACCCTGCTCGAATCCGGCGTGTGGGAATTGCTGGCGCATTCCGATGGCAGGCCGGGGCGGCCCCTGCGCCAGCCGCCGTCCTGGATGCGCCACGCCTACGGGGCGGTAATGGATGGCGCCGTCGATCCCGGCCTGTCGATTGCCGAGGTGGCGGCCGGCAGCGGCGTGCATCCGGTGCACCTGGCGCGCGTGTTCCGCGAGCAGTTCGGCTGCTCGCCCGGCGAGCTGCTGCGCTGGCGCCGCATCGAACGCGCCTGCGCCATGCTGCGCCAGCGCGGCCTGGGCATGGCCGAGATCGCGTTCGAGGCCGGCTTCGTCGACCAGAGCCATATGAGCCATGCCTTCCGCCAGCGCTTCGGCATGCCGCCCGGCGCCTGGCGCCGCCAGATGTTTGATGGATACAAGACAGCGCCGCAGGCAGCCGACTAGACTGGCGTTTTCCATGACGAGGAGGATGCATGTTTCGATATGCGATTGCGCTGGCCTGCTTCGTGGCCGCGGGGAGCGCCGGCGGCGCGAACTTCGATGCCGTCACCGGCGAGATCAAGGCCGGCAACTTCAAACAGATCACCAGCGTCGTGGTGTCGCGCCACGGCAAGGTGCTCTACGAGCAGTATTTCGATGACGAAGGAGCGCAGGGCCTGCGCAATACCCGCTCGGTGACCAAGACCGTGGGCGGCATGCTGGTGGGCGCGGCCATCGAGCGCAAGCTGTTGACGGTCGATGCGCCGGTGCTGCCCTTCTTCAGGGACCGGATGCCGGTCGCGCACCCCGACCCGCGCAAGGACCGCATCACGGTCGAAGACCTGCTCACCATGAGCGCCATCGTCGAATGCGACGATTTCAACGAGTTCTCGCGCGGGCACGAAGAGCGCATGTACCTGATCGAGGACTGGAGCCGCTTCTACCTCGACCTGCCGGTGCGCGGCTTCCCCGAATGGACGCCGCCGCCCGCCCAGCAGCCCTACGGCCGCGCCTTCAGCTATTGCACCGCCGGCACGGCCCTGATCGCGCCGCTGCTCGAGCGTGCGACCGGGCGCAGCGTGCAGGACTTTGCCGACGAAGTGCTGTTCAAGCCGCTGGGCATCGACAAGGTCAAATGGCAGGTGCAGCCGCTGGGGCCGGCGATGACGGGCGGGAGCCTGGGCCTGCGCAGCCGCGACCTGTGGAAGCTGGGCCAGCTCTACCTGAACGGCGGCAAATGGGCGGGCAAGCAGGTGCTGCCATCAGCCTGGGTCGCGCAATCGATCGAGCCGCATGCCCGGGTGCGCGACGGCGTCGACTACGGCTACCTGTGGTGGCTGCAGCCGTTCACCGTGGGCGAACAGAAGGTGAATACCTATGCCATGTCCGGCATGGGCGGCAACAAGGTCTATGTGCTGCCGGAGTGGGACGCGGTGGTGGTCATCACCACCACCAACTTCCGCGTGCCGGGGCCGCATCCGCTGACCGAGAAGCTGCTCACGACCCTGATCCTGCCGGCGCTGCAGGCAGAGTAATACCGCGCAGGAAGTCGAGCAGAAAGTTGAGCAAAACCGTGCCGGCGAGGTCCGCATCGTCGGCGGTCATGGTCTCGAGCGGATTGTGGCTGATGCCGCCGTTGCCGCAGCGGACGAACAGCATCGCGACGTCGGTGAGTCGGGCCATGCGCATCGCGTCGTGGCCGGCGCCCGAGGGCAGGTCGACACGCGGCAGGCCGGCGCGTTCGACGGCGTGGCCCAGTTGCGCCATCAGGTGCGGCGCGCAGGGCACGGCGTCGATCTCGAGCAATTTGTAGAGTTTTTCCTGGACGCCGCGCCGCGCGCAGATTTGCTCGACTCCCGCCAGGATATCGTCCACCGCCGCCAGCCGGATTGCGTCATCGGCGGCGCGGATATCGAGCGACAGCCTGCAGGCGCCGGGCACCACATTGACCGAACCGGCGGGCACGTCCAGCTGGCCGACCGTGCCCACCAGCGAGGCGGGGCCACTGCAGCGGCTTTCCACCAGCAATACGATCTCGGCCGCGGCGGCGGCGGCATCGCGCCGCATGCCCATCGGCGTGGTGCCGGCGTGGCTGGCCACGCCTTTCAGTTCGACGACGTAGCGCGAGCTGCCAGCGATCGCGCTCACCACGCCCAGCGGCAGGCCGCGCTCGAGCAGCACCGGTCCCTGTTCGATATGGACTTCGACGAAGCCCAGCACGCTGGCGGGATCGCGCGCGATGGTCGGGATGGCCGCCGGATCGTGGCCGGCCGCCAGCAGGGCGTCGCGCAGCAGGATGCCGTCGGCGTCGACCGCATCGAGCAGCGCCGGGTCGAAGCCGCCGGCCACCGCGCTGCTGCCGAGGAAGGTGCTGCGAAAGCGCACGCCTTCCTCTTCGGCGAAGGCGATCACTTCCAGGTCGTAGGGCAGGCGCTCGCCGCGCGCATTCAGCTGGCCGACCAGCGCCACCGGCAGCAGGATGCCGAGCCGGCCGTCGTACTTGCCGCCATTGCGCACGGTGTCGTAGTGCGAGCCGGTGACCAGGGTCCGCGCGCCCGGCACGGCGGCGGCATAGCGGCCGACCACGTTGCCGACGGCGTCGATGTGGACCGTCATGCCGGCATCGCGCATCCAGTCCGCGATGGTCGCGGCGGTGCGCCGGTGGGCCGGCGTCATGTAGGCGCAGGTCAGATCGGTGTCGGTGTCGCTGATGCCGCCGAGGGTCTCGCACCAGTCCATCACGGTGGCGCCGAGCGACGGTTCGACTTCGAGCCGCGCATTCAGGCGGATCTCGGCGATGCGGTGCACCTGGCGCAGCGCTTCGCGCAATTCGTCGTCGCGCGTGTTGTCCAGGCGGCGCACGAAGGTATCGATGATGTCTTGCCGCGCCAGCCCGCGGCCGGTCGTGCCTTTCACGGCCAGGATGAAGGGGAAACCGAAGCGCTCGTTGTATTGTGCATTGAGTGCATGCAGCTGCGCATATTCGTCCGGTGTGCAGCGGTCCAGGCCGGAGCTGGCCTGTTCGCCGGTCGATTCCGCCGTCAGCTCGCCGGCGATGGCGGCCCTGCCGGCCAGTTCGGGGTGTGCGCGCAGCAGGGACAGGCGTTCCTCGTCGCTCGCGCCATCGACTACCGCCTGCAAGGCCAGCTTGAGCGCGGCCAGCGTCGCGAAGGGGCGGGCTGCGGCGGCGCGCGCCGCGATCCAGGGCGAGTGTTCGTAGATGCCGGTGAGCGCCCCGGTAAAGGCGGCGGCATCGACTTCGTTCAGCGCCTGGATCGTCAACATGGTCTACTCCTGGTTCAGGGTACGCGCGGCAATGCTGACCTGGTCGCGCAGCCATTTGTGCTCGGTCGACTGGTGCACGCGCTGGTGCCACAGCTGGTAGAAGCGCATCGGCGAAAACTTGATCGGCACCGTGAAGCTCTTCAGCGGCAAGGTCTTTTCGAAGGCACGGATGAACTGGCGCCCGGTGGTCAGCACCAGGTCGCTCTGGGTCAGCATGTACGGGATCACGCCGAAATACGGCGACTCGACCGCCACCCGGCGCTGCAGGCCGTGGCGCTCCAGGTACGCGTCGATCACGCCGTGGTAACCCGGCAGCATCTGGGTCGGGGCGACGTGGGGCAGGTCGAGGTAGTCCTCGAGCGTCATCGCGTCCGGCGCCGTGCGCCTGGCGTAGGGGCTGTCGGCGCGCATGGTGCAGATGATCGGGTCTTCGAACAGCTTCGACATGTGCAGGTGGGCCGGCGGCTCGTCCCAGTTGGCGATCACCAGGTCCATGTCGCCGTCGGACAGCATGCGCAGGTAGTCGAGGCCGGGGCCGAGGGCGTGGATGACGACCTTGCTGGCGGGCGAACCGCGCCGCAGCAGCGCCACCACATTGGGCAGGAAGCGCGCGTCGAGATAATCCGGGGCGGCGATGTGGAAGGTGCGCGCCGCCTGTTCGGGGACGAACGGCGCCTTGCGCACGAACAGGCTCTCGGCCTCGTCGAGGATGCGCTTGGCGGGTTTCAGCAGGCTCTCGCCGTGCTGGGTCGGCACCATGCCGCGCGCGCCGCGCACCAGCAGCGGGTCGCCGGTGAGCTCGCGGAGTTTACGCAGCGAGGCCGAGATCGAGGGCTGCGGCTGGTTCAGCTTGAGCGCCACCCGCGACACGTTCTTCTCCACCAGCAGCAGGTAGAGAATGCGGATCAGGTGCAGGTCGAGGTTGCGGGGGAGGCTGGACATCACAGGCAGCGTATATCAAGGTGGATATGTCGAATATACGCTAGATTTCATGTCGCAGAAATTGGAATCGGCGTATCTTCGATCCGGCCGCAACCATTTACAAGGGAGGACCATGTTCGACCCCGGATACCTGGCGCCATATGCCCTCGAGTGGTTCAACCTGCTGCTGCGCTGGCTGCACATCGTCACCGGCATTGCCTGGATCGGCGCTTCCTTCTATTTCGTCTGGCTCGACAACACCATCAAGCCGCCGCAGCCGGATTCCGACCTGGCGCGCAAGGGCGTGTCGGGCGAGCTGTGGGCAGTGCACGGCGGCGGCTTCTACAACCCGCAGAAATACCTGGTGGCGCCCGCCGAACTGCCCGGCGAGCTGCACTGGTTCAAGTGGGAAGCCTATTCCACCTGGCTGTCGGGCTTCGCGCTGCTGGTGGTCGTCTACTACCTGAACGCGAAGGCGATGATGGTCGACCGCAGCGTGGCCGACCTCTCGAGCTGGCAGGCGGTCGGCGTCGGCATCGCCAGCCTGGTGGCCGGCTGGGTCGTGTACGACCTGCTGTGCAAATCGAGGCTGGTGCAACGGCAGCTCGCGTTCGGCGCCGTGGTCTGGCTGCTGCTGGTCGCGAGCAGCTGGGTGCTGACCCACCTGCTCAGCGGCCGCGCGGCCTACCTGCACGTGGGCGCCATGATCGGCACTATCATGGTGGCGAACGTGGCGATGGTGATCATCCCCGGCCAGCGCAAGATGGTGGACGCCATGCTGGCCGGGCGCCAGCCCGACCCGTTTCATGGCATCCGCGCCAAGCAGCGCAGCGTCCACAACAACTACTTCACCCTGCCGGTGCTGTTCATCATGATCAGCAACCACTATGCGATGACCTATAACCACCCGCATGCGTGGGCGGTGCTGGGCGCGATCATGCTGGCAGGGGTGTTGATCCGCCACTTCTTCAACCTGCGCCACAAGGGCCGGCTCGCCTGGGGCTATCCGGCCGCAGGCGTGGCCGTGCTGCTGGCGCTGGCCGTGGCGCTGGCGCCGGCCAAGCCGGCGCGCGTCGATCCGGCCGCCGGCGCCGTGGACGCCGCCGCCCGCTTCGCCACGGTGCGCACGATCATGGACCGGCGCTGCGTGTCGTGCCACGCCCAGCAGCCAACCCAGCCCGGCTTCGCCGCGGCGCCGGGCGGCGTCGTGCTCGACACGCCCGAACTGGTCAGCCAGCACGCCGCCCGCATCTACCAGCAGACGGTGCAACTGAAAGCCATGCCGCTGGCGAACCTCACCCACATGACCGACGCCGAACGCGCCCAGGTGGGCGCCTGGTTCGAAGCCGGCGCCGGCACCGGAGACCCGCAATGAACGATTCCCCGTATGAGCGCCTCGAGGCCTGGATCGACGCCCACTTCGACCAGCAGGTCGCCTTCCTGCAGGCCGTGGTGCGCATCCCGACCGATACCCCGCCGGGCAACAACGCGCCGCATGCCGAGGCGGTGGCCGGCATGCTGGAAAGCGCCGGCTGGCCGGTCGAGCGCCACCCGGTGCCGGCGCAGCAAGTCCGGGACTACGGGCTGGAGAGCATCACCAACCTGGTCGTGCGCCGCCGCTTCGGCGCGGGTGGCCCGACGCTGGCGCTGAACGCCCACGGCGACGTGGTGCCGCCCGGCGAAGGCTGGACCCGGCCGCCGTATGGCGCCGTCATCGAGGATGGCTACCTGTACGGGCGCGCGGCGGTGGTCTCGAAGAGCGACTTCGCCACCTATGTGTTCGCGCTGCGCGCGCTGGAAGCCTTGGGCCTGCCGCTGGCCGGCGCGGTCGAGCTGCACTTCACCTACGACGAGGAATTCGGCGGCCTGCTGGGGCCGGGCTGGCTGCTGGAGCAGGGCCTGACGCGGCCCGACTACGTGATCGCGGCCGGCTTCAGTCACGGCATCGTCACCGCCCACAACGCCTGCCTGCAGCTCGAAGTAACGGTGCACGGCAAGGCCGGACATGGCGCGATGCCGGAGACCGCGGTCGACGCCCTGCAGGCCGCCACGCAGGTGCTGAACGCGCTCTATGGCGAACTGCCGGCGCTGAAGGCGATCCGCAGCAGCGTGCCCGGCATCGGCTCGCCGACGATGATCGTCGGCCGCATCGAAGGCGGCACCAATACCAATGTGGTGCCGGGGAAGGTGGTGCTGCGCCTGGACCGGCGCATGATCCCGGAAGAAGATCCGGCGGCGGTCGAACTCCGGGTGCGCGGCCTGGTCGAGGACGCGGTGCGCGGCCTGCCCGGCATCCGCCTCGAGATCCGGCGCCTGCTGCTGTCGAACGCCTTGCGGCCCCTGCCCGGGGTGGCGCCGCTGGTGGACAGCCTGCGGCGCCACGGCCGCGCGGTCATGGGCGAGGACATCCCGGCCCACGGCACGCCGCTGTATGCGGATGCGCGCCTGTATGGGCAGCAGGGCATCCCGACGGTGCTGTATGGCGCCGGGCCGCGCACGGTCGAGGAATCGCATGCCAAGAAGGCCGACGAGCGCCTGTTGCTGGAAGACTTGCGCCGTGCGACCAAGGTGGTGGCGCGCACCCTGCTCGACTTCCTGTCCTGAACGGCAGGATTACTGCTTGCGCGGCACGATCGCGAACTGCGGGCCGGTTCCGTAGTCGGCCTTGTTGATGCGACCCATGAATTGCTGCCACGCCTTCTGCCCATCGGCGCCGAGTGCGTCGGCCGCGTAGGCCAGGGCGGGCTGCATATTCACCGGTGCGCCGACGGTGCCCGTAAAAGAGCCGACCATCTGGCCCGGCTTCAATTTGAGGGCGGTCGAGAATTCGCCGCTGCCGCAGGCGAGGTTGGCGACCTGCGGTTCGTGGCTGGCCTGGAAGATCCTGGCGATGGTGGGATAGAGCGGTGAGGTCGGTGTATCGCGCACCCGCATGGCATACATGCTGGCCGTGATCCAGCAACTGCCGGCGCCGACCATGCGTTCGACGACGAAGCGCGCTTTCCATTGCAGCAGGCGTTCCGCTTTCGCGAATCCGAGTTCGGCGGTGCGCCCGACGGCCGACGTGAAGAAGTCGTCCTGCCACGGGGCGAGACCGATTTTCTTGTGATAGACGATCGCATAGCCATGGGTGAGGAAGCCCAGCCGGGTGGCCGCGGGGTTGTCGGTGTATTCGGCGTTGTACCAATCGAGGTTGCTGTCCAGGATGCGCAGGAAATGCGCTTTCAGGGGGTGCGCGTCGGGCGTGATGTACGCCGCTTCGGCCAGGTTGCGCAGCGCCCATGCCTGGCCGCGCACCTGTTCCGGCTTGACCAGGCCCTTGGCATACTGGCGGTAGCCGGGGTTCGAATGGAAGACGTTATGCATGGCCCAGAATTGCAGCTCTTCGAGATAATAATGGTCGCCGCTCAGCAGATAGGGCAGGTAGACCAGGTTCGGCTGGTGGGCGACGTCGTGCCAGTTCGGCGTGCGGCACTGTGCGGCCGGCTCGCATTTTGGCAGGGCTTCCAGCTTGCCGGTCGCCGGATTGCGGGTATCGCCTGCCGGCGCGATGAGCGTCGTATAGGGATAGTCGAGCAGGCTCATTGGCAGGCCGGTGCGCCGGTCGCGGTAGTGGACCGACCAGCTCCCCGCCAGGTCGGCGGTGCCCATCGTGACCGTGCGCGCACGCGGATCCATTCCCAGCAGGTACATGACCGCCCATCCCGGGTGCAGGCCGATGTCCATGCGTCCGCCGGCGGTCGGCATGCCCTTCAGCGCAACGCCGACCCCCATCGGCTCGATCCGGGGACCTTCCCACCTCGCATACAGGGCGGCCAGCGCGCGCTCGTTGACGACCACCGAGGAATCATAATTGGGAAGCGCCCGCGTTGCCATCAACTGCCGGCTGTCGTGCCGCAGGTGCAGGGCGGGGTCGCCGCCCCACCAGGCCAGCGTGCGCCAGCGCGCATGGTGGTAGTGCGTCAGGCCCTCCTTGCGGTAGACGGTGTCGCCGCCGACCGCGATCCTGGCGTCATAGGTGATGTGCTGCGGGGAGGGCTCGTGGGACCAGTTGTTCTCGACCGTGACGTCGACCCGCGCCTTCTTGAGCGCGGGATACCAGCGTACGGCAAAGCGGGCGGCCAGGTGGGGGTGGGCGCGGCCGCCGCGGTCGACGAACGGCGCGGGGACCAGCCACTCGCGCGCGATCGGCCCATCGAGCCAGGTGGCCGGCTTGCCCTGGGCCAGCAGGCGCTCCAGCGAGGCGGTATAGCGCTTGCCGTTAATATCCAGTTCGACCGTTGCGCTCAGTCCTGACTTGAGCAGCGCGGCCGGCGTCGCATCGGCCGGCGCACTGCCTGCGTCCTGGGTCGAGCGCACCAGCCCGAACGCCAGCGGCTGCGCCGTCGGCGTGGGCAGGACCGCGGACACGACCGCATGGCGTACCGAGCCGTCGGGGTGCAGGGCCTTGACGTCCAGTTGCAGGGGCAGCCGCTTGCCGTCGCCGAGTTTGGCCTCGAGCCGGTCGCCGCGCGCCAGCGCGCCTGGTTCGAAGGCCTGCCCGAAGGTGACGGGAACCTGGCCGCCGTTGCCGGTTTCGTCAGTGCGTTCGAGCCACAAGGTGGCGATGGCATCCGGAATGGCGGCGCGCTCTGTCCTGGCCGCGGCAGGCGAGCGGGCAGCGGATGGCGCGGCCTTTGCTTTGGACGGCGTGGCGGCGGCGGGACTGGCAGCATCGGGTTTGGCGGTGGCGGCGGAGGTGGCGCTCGCCGCGACTGGCGCCGGATCGGCGGCCGCCCCGTAGCGCAGTTCGGTCACCCGATTCGCATCGAGGCCGCCGCCGGCCGGCAAGGCCTGGGCGGCGGCAGGCGCGCCGGCATGCATGAAAAGGCAAAGGGCAAACAGGAACGGACGTTGCATAGTAGGTCGCATCGGTAATGAAAAAGGCGCCCGCAGGCGCCTTGTGATCTTACCGCTTTACTGCTTGAGCGAGCGCTCGAACAGTTCGTGGATGCGGCGGTACTGGTCGTACCACGCCTCCGGCTGCACATAGCCATGGCGTTCCAGCGGGTAGCTCGCCAGTTCCCACTTGTCCTTCTTCATCTCGATCAGGCGCTGCGCCATGCGCACCGAGTCCTGGTAGAACACGTTATCGTCGATCATGCCGTGCGAGATGAGCAGGTGGCCCTTCAGGTTCTGCGCATACTCGATCGGCGACGACTTCTTGTACGCTTCCGGATCGATGTCCGGGGTATTCAGGATGTTGGCGGTGTACTCGTGGTTGTAGGTGGTCCAGTCGGTCACCGGGCGCAGCGCGGCGCCGGCCTTGAAGGTGTCCGGCGCGCGCATCAGCGCCATGAAGGTCATGAAGCCGCCGTAGCTGCCGCCATAGATGCCGACGTTGGCCGCGTCGCCCTGGTGCTGGCCGACCATGTACTTGACGCCGTCGATGTAGTCTTCCAGTTCCGGATGGCCCATCTGGCGGTAGATCGCGGTGCGCCACTTGCTGCCATAGCCTTTCGAGGCGCGGAAGTCCATGTCCAGCACCACGTAGCCGTTCTGCACCAGCAGGTTGTGGAACATCTGCTCGCGGAAGTAATTGGGATAACGCTTGCTGACGTTCTGCAGGTAGCCGGCGCCGTGCACGAACATCACGACCGGATACTTCTTGCCCGGCTCGAGCTGGGCCGGACGATACAGCTTGGCCCAGACCGGATCGCCGCCGGCGCTGGACGGCACCGCCACGTATTGCGGCTCGATCCATTCGCGCGCCTTGAATTCGGGCGTGCGGGTGTCGGTCAGTTTGGTCGCGGCGCCGCCGGAGACAGGCACGGTCGCGATCTGGATCGGGGTATAGCTCGACGACCAGTGCACCAGCAGCTTCTTCTCGTCAGGCGACAGGGCGAACTTCTCGACGCCATCGAGGCCGGTCACTTCGCGCACATTGCCGCCATTGGCGCCCACGGCGCACACTTCATAGTCGCCCGGGGTCTCGCGGTTGCACAGCATGTAGGCGGTGCGGCCGTCATGGGTCCAGCGCACGTCGCTGGCTTCCCACTTGCCCGAGGTGAGCGCGCGCGGCGCGGCGGCGCTCGCGCTGTCCTTGGTATACAGGTGCGAGTAGCCGCTTTCTTCCGACAGGTACCACACGGTGCGGTTGTCCGGCAGCCAGCCGAATTCGGCGTTGTCGTAGTTGACCCAGGCATTGTCGCTCACGCGGTGCAGGGGTTGCAATTTGGCGGCGCGCAGGTCGACGCTGGCGATCCAGCGGTCCTTGTTGTCGACCGCGCGCAGCATGACGGCGACGTTGGCGCCGTTGGCGCTCCAGTCGATCGCATTGCGCCCGCCCGACACCACCACCGGGCGGTTGCCTTTCAGCGGATCCTTCCTGGCGGCGGCGCGCAGGTCGGCCAGCGGGTCGACATTGACGCCCGGGAGTGCGTCGAATGACAGGTCCTGCACCTTGTTGGTGCGCAGGTCGACCAGCTTCAGTGCATGCGGCACCGGCATATTGCGGCCGACGCGGCTACGCACGTCTTCGGTTTCCTCGTAGCCCGACTCGTTGACGTAGCGCGGCATCTTGCCGGCGCGGCCCTTGTCGGCGCCCTTTGCGGCGGTGACCACCAGCAGCCAGCGGCCATCGGGCGACAGCGAGCTGCCTTCGATGGTGACCTTGTCGCCCAGGTAGACCTGGCCCGGGGCCATCGAAGCGTCGGCGCGACGCAGTTCGTCGGTGCGGGCGCGCAGGGCGTCGCGATCGTCCTTCTGGCGCTTGAGATGTTCGATCAGGCGCAGCTCGGTCGAGCGGTATGGGTCGTCTTCCGGTGCGTTCGGGTCCTTGGCGGCGCGCGGCAGGGCGGCGGGGCCGGTGACCTTGCTCGCGCGGTCCCACACATACCAGTCGGTGCCGATGCGGTACTGCACCGCGGCTTCATCGAAACTGTACTGGGCGGCAGTGATGCGGCTGGCGCCGCGCGTGACCTGGACCAGCTGACCCGACTTGAGGTCGCGTTCGAACAGGTCGTTGTTGCGCAAGACCAGCATGCGGGTGTTGTCGCGGTTGTAGACCACGTCGGCGCTGTCGATCTTCGGCAGCTCGGCGTCCTTCACCAGCTGGGCTTTACCGGCGGCGACCTGGAACACGTCGCGCACCGGCGAGCCGGTGCGCTTCTGCTTGTAGTACACCTGCTTGCCGTCCCAGCTGAACCAGGCGTCTTCGACCGGGGTGCCGATCCAGTCGGGATGGCTCATGGCCTGGTCGAGGGTGATGGGAGTGGATGCCGCGGCCGGCAGCGCGATCAGTGCGGCGAAAGAGGCCGCAAACAGGGTAAGTGCAGGTGTTCGCATGTGGAGTCTGATGAGTGTGGAAATGGCAGGTATGCCAAAGATGCTTGCCAGAAATGCGCATGCATTCTAGCGCAGGCACTCGTCGCGACCACGGAATATGACAGGTTTTTTTTGCTGTAAAGACAAGCGCCGGCGGTACGTCTGTACGGCCGGCGCGGTATGCGGACGGGATGATGCGGCACTGGTGCGCCGCAACGGCGACCCGTTTCAGATAGCCTTGAACGGGCCTTTTGGCGGACGCGGCAGGAACATGGCGACGCGCGCTGCCACGGCGACGACGGCCAGGGCGATGGTGACGTATTCGAGCGGGTGCATGATCAACCCCGCACTGTCGGAGCGTAGCCGCCGTGGGCGAGGTACAGGTCTTGCGAGAAGCTGCGGATGGCCGAGATGGCTGCCGCGAAGAAGCTGGTGCGTTGGATGGCTGCAGTCATGATTGTTCCCCTGAGATAAATACTTCGATGTTGCGTTGCAGTATAGAGGCGTCCGCATCATAAACAAACTTTAGATTTGTGATTCCAGCGATTCACCATATGAATGATTGTCTTGTTGCTCTGATGTAAGATATTCGTTGCACGTATATCTGGAACATTAGCGTTCGCATAAGAAGGGCAAAGGCTATCCATGCCATGCAAAGCTGGTGCGAATCTTGCATATCGTAAGCACATGACATCGCGAGACCCTGTTTCACCCCACCTGCGGATCGTCGTCGTGCTTTCCGCAACAGCCCCCGGCGCCGACCCGGATGCCGCCCAGGCCGCGCAGGCCCGGCGCAGCACGGCGCTGCGCATCGGCCTGCTTGAATCGGGCTATGACCTGGTTGCTTCGCTGCCGGCGGATATCTTCCTGCCCGAGCGCATCGCCCAGCTGCAGCCCGACCTGATCATCGCCGACAGCGAGTCCGACGCGCGCGACGTGCTCGAGCACATCGTGATCGCCACCCGCGACGCACGGCGCCCGATCGTCCTGTTCACCGAAGACGATGCGCCGGCCAGCATGGACGCGGCCATGGACGCCGGCGTGTCGGCCTATATCGTGGCCGGCCTGCAGGCCGAGCGCGTGAAGCCGGTGCTGGACGTGGCGCTGGCGCGCTTCCGGCGCGAGCAGAAGCTGCTCGACGAATTGAGCGACACGCGCCAGAAGCTGGCGGAGCGCAAGACGGTCGACCGCGCCAAGGGCCTGCTCATGTCGCGCTACAGCCTGAGCGAAGAGCAGGCCTACCAGCGCCTGCGCAGCCTGGCCATGAACAAGAACCTGAAACTGGCGGAAGTCGCGCAACGCCTGATCGACGTGGAAGACCTGCTGGGCTAGGCCCGCAATTAGGCAATCAAATGACGATGACAATGACAGGCGCGAGCGCCTGGATCGCCGGCACCGACCGCCCCGAGATCGAGACGGTCCGCATCGGCTTCATGCCGCTGGCCGATTGCGCGCCGCTGGTGATGGCCTCGGTGCTCGGCTTCGACGAACGGTACGGGGTGCGCTTCGAACTCACCCGCGAGCTGTCCTGGACCAGCATGCGCGACCGCCTGATCGCCCAGCAGCTCGACGCCGCCCACGTGCTGACCGGGATGCTGTACGGCGTCCAGAACGGCATCGGCACCCAGCAGTGCGATATGGCGGTGTTGATGAACCTGCACCAGAACGGCCAGGGCATCACGCTGTCGCGTGCGCTCGCCAACGCCGCCCGCGATCCAGGCCTGCTCAAGCGCCGGGTGGAAGATACCGGGCGCCGGCTGGTCCTGGCCCATACCTTCCCGACCGGGAACCACGCGATGTTCCTGTATTACTGGCTGGCCGCGCACGGCATCGACCCGCTGCTGGACTGCCAGGCGGTGACGGTCCCGCCGGTCCAGATGGCGGCCAGCCTGGCGGCCGGCCATATGGATGGCTTTTGCGCGGGCGAGCCGTGGGGCCAGCGCGCGCAGCGCGACGGCGCCGGGGTGCAGGCCGCCTCCAGCGAGCAGATATGGCCGAACCACCCGGGCAAGGCGCTCGGCACGCGCGCCGATTTCGCCGCCACCCACCCCAACGCCTGCCGCGCCATGATCGCGGCGCTGCTGGACGCAGCACGCTGGCTCGATGCCGCACGCGCCAACCGCGACGCCGCGGCCGAGGTGCTGGCCAGCCCCGCCTATATCGGCGCGAGCCGCGAGACGCTGCAATTCTGCCTGGGCGGACGGCAAACCGACGGCGATGGCTGGCGCGGCCACAACGGCCTGCGCTTCCACGCCAACGGCGAAGCCAACTTCCCGTGGCTATCGGACGGCATGTGGTTCATGACCCAGCACCGGCGCTGGGGGCTGTTGCGCGAAGACCCGCCGTACCTGGCGCTGGCGGCGCAGGTCAACCGCATCGACCTGTACCGCGAGGCGGCCGAACGGACCGGCACCATGCTGCCCGCGTCGTCCATGCGCAGCTCGACCCTGGTCGATGGCCGGGTGTGGAATGGCAGCGAGCCGCAGGCATGGGCTGCGGCATGATCTTGAACGCGGTGCACGTTCCTGCATCATTGTGGGGAATGGTGCACCGCAATGCAGCATGTCCGCTTCATGCCACCTGCCGTCCTCCTCTAGTGACCCGGTGGCACGCCTCTTGCTCATAGAGTGATTACAGGATCAATGGCGATTCTCTTCATATAGCGCTGGCCCAACGCAGGGACGGCACAGGACAACGGCGTCCGCAGCTACTGCCCACGGCAGCAAGCGCGGACGCCTTTTCGTTTTTCAAAGGAAGAACAATGGCCAGCAAAGCGGACCGCATCGACCTCTTTTCATTCCAGGGCGCGCCCATGCGCGCCTTCCACCTGACCTGGGTGGCCTTCTTCGTCTGTTTCTTCGCCTGGTTCGCCTGCGCGCCGCTGATGCCGGTCATCAAGGGCGAGTTCGGGCTCTCGATGGAGCAGGTCGCCAACATCAATATCGCGGCCGTCGCCATTACCATCTTCGTGCGCCTGCTGGTGGGCCCGCTGTGCGACCGCTACGGCCCGCGCAAGACCTATACGGGGTTGCTGCTGATCGGCGCGGTTCCGGTGCTGGGCGTGGCGATGGCGCAGAGCTACGAGGCCTTCCTGCTGGCGCGCCTTGGCATCGGCGCGGTCGGCGCCAGCTTCGTGATCACCCAGTACCACACCTCGGTCATGTTCGGACCGAAGGTGGTCGGCACCGCCAATGCGGCGGCCGCCGGCTGGGGCAATGCCGGCGGCGGCGCGGCGCAGGCCATCATGCCGCTGTTCGTGGCCGCGATCGCGATGCTGGGCGTGAGCCAGTCGCTGAGCTGGCGCGTGGCGCTGGTGGTGCCCGGCCTGATGATGATCGCAATGGCCTTCTTCTACTGGCGCTATACGCAGGATTGCCCGGCCGGTAACTACGACGATCTGCGCAAGACGGGCCGCATGCCGGAAGGCGGCGGCAAGGGCGGCTGGGCGAGTTTCGTTGCCGGGTGCCGCAACCATCGCGCCTGGCTGCTGTTCGTCACCTACGGCGCCTGCTTCGGCATCGAGATCTTCATCCACAACATCGCCGCCGTCTACTACGTCGAGCACTTCGACCTGTCGCTGGCGCAGGCCGGCATGGCGGCCGGCAGCTTCGGCCTGCTGGCGCTGTTCGCCCGCGCCCTGGGCGGCTGGCTGTCGGACAAGGCCGCGCTGAACGGTGACCTGAACCGCCGCGTGACCGTGCTGTTCGTGCTGATGATCGGCGAAGGCCTCGGCCTGCTGTGGTTCGCCCAGGCCGAGGGCGTCGTGTTCGCCGTGCTCGCGATGCTGGTGTTCGGCCTGTTCACCCACATGGCCTGCGGCGCCACCTATGCGCTGGTGCCCTTCGTCGCACCGAAGGCGCTGGGCGGCGTGGCCGGCATCGTCGGCGCCGGCGGCAACGTCGGCGCGGTGGCGGCCGGATTTTTGATGAAGGGTACCGGCGACATCCAGCAGACGCTCACCATCCTCAGCGGTCTGGTGCTGGTCGCCAGCATCTGCGCTATCGCAGCCCGATTCACCGCGACCAGCGCCAGCAATGCGCCGGCCGCCGCAGCAGCTTAATGAAGGAGCAGCAAATGCATATCGTCGTCATCGGCCACGGCATGGTGGGCCATAAATTCCTCGAAACCCTGGCCGCCAGCGGACGCCAGGATCTGCGCGTGACCGTGCTGGGCGAAGAGCCCCGGCCGGCCTACGACCGCGTGCACCTGTCGGAATTCTTCGCCGGGAAGACGGCGGACGACCTGTCGCTGGTCGCACCGGGGTTCTTCGAGCGCGAGGACATGGTGCTGCGCCTGAATGCGAAAGTGGTCGGGGTCGACCGCGCGGCGCAGAGCGTGAGCCTGGCCGACGGTTCCTCCGTCGTCTATGACCGGCTGGTGCTGGCGACGGGCTCCTATCCCTTCGTGCCGCCCGTTCCTGGCGCGGATCGCAAGGATTGCTTCGTCTATCGCACCATCGAAGACCTGGAAGCGATGCAGGAGTGCGGCGCGCGGTCGACAACCGGCGTGGTGATCGGCGGCGGCCTGCTGGGTCTCGAATGCGCGAAGGCGCTGCGCGACCTGGGCCTGGATGCCCACGTGGTCGAATTCGCGCCGCGCCTGATGGCGGTGCAGGTCGACGATCCCGGCGCACGCGTGCTGCGCACCCGCATCGAAGAGCTGGGCGTTGGCGTCCATACCGGCAAGAACACGCTGGCGATCGTCGACGGCGAGCAGGCCACCCACCGCATGCAGTTCGCGGACGGCACGCACCTGGACACCGACATGATCGTGTTCTCGGCCGGCATCCGCCCGCGCGACGAGCTGGCGCGCGCCTCTGGCCTGGAGATTGGCGCCCGCGGTGGCGTCGTGATCGATGACCGCTGCGTGACCTCGGACCCGCATATCTACGCGATCGGCGAATGCGCCTTGTGGAATGGCCAGCTGTATGGCCTGGTGGCGCCGGGCTACGATATGGCGCGCACCGCGGCGCGCCATCTGCTGGGCAGCGAGTGCGGCTTCGCCGGCGCCGACATGAGCACCAAGCTGAAACTGATGGGCGTGGACGTGGCCAGCATCGGCGATGCCCACGGCGCCACGCCGGGCAGCCGCAGCTACCAGTTCCTCGACGAACGCCGTCAAACCTATCGCAAGATCGTCGTCTCCAGCTGCGGCAAGTACCTGCTGGGCGGCGTGCTGGTGGGCGACGCCACCGCCTACGGCGCGCTGCTGCAGACAATGCTCAACAGGATCGAGCTGCCGGAAGCGCCCGAATACCTGATCCTGCCCGAGGACGGCGGCGCGGCCCGCCCGGCGATCGGCGTCGACAAGCTGCCAGCCACGGCCCAGGTCTGCTCGTGCAACGACGTCAGCAAGGGCGCCCTGTGCGCGGCGGTCGCCGGCGGCGCCACCACCATCGGCGCGCTGAAAAGCTGCACCTCGGCCGGCACCGCCTGCGGCGGCTGCGTGCCGCTGGTGACGCAAGTCCTCAACGCCGAGCTGAAAAAACTGGGCGTGGCGGTCAACAACCACCTGTGCGAGCACTTCCCGTATTCGCGCCAGGAGCTCTATCACCTGGTACGCGTCGAAGGCATCAAGGACTTCGGCGAACTGCTGGCGCGCCACGGCAAGGGCCTCGGTTGCGACGTCTGCAAGCCGACCGCCGCCAATATCCTGGCCTCGGTGTGGAATGATTTCGTGCTGAAGCCGAAGCACGCCAGCCTGCAGGATTCGAACGACTACTTCCTGGGCAACATCCAGAAGGACGGCACTTATTCCGTGGTGCCGCGCATGCCGGGCGGCGAAGTCACGGCCGACGGCCTGATCGCGGTGGGGATGGTGGCCAAGAAGTACGGCCTGTACACCAAGATCACCGGCGGCCAGCGGGTCGACCTGTTCGGCGCCCGCGTGGACCAGCTGCCCGCGATCTGGGAAGAGCTGATCGCGGCCGGTTTCGAGTCGGGCCACGCCTACGGCAAATCGCTGCGCACCGTGAAATCCTGCGTCGGCTCGACCTGGTGCCGCTACGGCGTCGGCGACAGCGTGGGCTTCGCCATCGCGCTGGAAAACCGCTACAAGGGATTGCGCGCGCCGCACAAGATCAAGTTCGGCGTCTCGGGCTGCACCCGCGAGTGCGCCGAAGCCCAGGGCAAGGACGTCGGCCTCATCGCCACCGACAAGGGCTGGAACCTCTACGTGTGCGGCAACGGCGGCATGAAGCCGCGCCACGCCGAACTGATCGCCTCGAACCTGAGCGAAGAAGAAGTGGTGCGCCTGACGGACCGCTTCCTGATGTTCTACGTGCGCACCGCCGAACGCCTGCAGCGCACCAGCACCTGGCGCGAAAACCTGGAAGGTGGGCTCGACTACCTGAAGGCGGTCGTGATCGACGACAGCCTGGGCATCGCGCAGGAGCTCGAAGCGCAGATGCAGCACGTGGTCGACACCTATGCCTGCGAGTGGAAGGAAGCCGTCACCGATCCTGCCGTGCGCCGCCGCTTCCGCCACTTCGTCAACAGCGCCCAGGCCGACGACAACGTCGTGTTCGTGCCCGAGCGTGGCCAGGTGCGTCCGGCCACCTTCGACGAACGCCGCCGCACCATCCCCATTGCCGCCGTCATTTAAGGAGCGTAGCCATGCACCGTGATCTTCAACTCGACAACTGGACCGCGATCTGCACCCTGGACGAGATCGTGCCCGACACCGGCGTGTGCGCCTTGCTGAATGGCCGCCAGGTGGCGGTGTTCCGCGTCGGCGGCGACCAGCCGCGCGTGTTCGCCATCGATAACTACGATCCGAATTCGCAGGCCGCCGTGCTGTCGCGCGGGCTGGTGGGCAGCATCGGCGAGCGCATCGTGGTGGCGTCGCCGATCTACAAGCAGCACTTCGACCTGCAGAGCGGCGAATGCCTGGAAGCGCCGGCGCAGTCGGTGGCCAGCTACCCGGCGCGGATCGACGCCGGGCAGGTGTGGGTCGCCGCATGAAGTCGGCTGTGAAGCCCTCCCTGGTCGTGGTCGGCAACGGCATGGCCGGCATGCGCACGGTCGAGGAGCTGCTGGCGCTGGCGCCCGAGCTCTACGACATCACCGTGTTCGGCGCCGAGCCGCGCGTGAACTACAACCGCATCATGCTGTCGCCGGTGCTGGCCGGCGAAAAGACCGCGGACGAGATCGTGCTGCATCCGCGCAGCTGGTACGAGGAACACGGCATCACCCTGTACGCGGGCGATCCGGTGGTGGCGATCGACCGTAAGCGGCGCATCGTGAGCGCGCGTTCGGGCAAGGAGGTGGCGTATGACCGCCTGCTGCTGGCGACCGGCTCGCAACCCTTCATCGTGCCGGTGCCGGGCGCGGATTTGCCGGGCGTGGTGGGCTTTCGCGACCTTGACGACGTCGACACCATGCTGCAGGCGGCGCGCGACGGCAGGCATGCGGTCGTGATCGGCGGCGGGCTGCTGGGGCTGGAAGCGGCCAACGGCCTGCTGCGGCAGGGCATGGACGTGACCGTTGTCCATCTCACCCAGAGCCTGCTGAACCAGCAGCTCGACGTCGACGCCTCGCTGCTGCTGAAAAGCGCGCTGGAGCGGCGCGGCTTGCGCATCCTGCTCGGCGCCCAGACCGCGGCCATCCTCGGCAGCGGCAAGGTGGAAAGAGTTCGCTTCACCGACGGCTTCGAGGTGCCGGCCGACCTGGTGGTGATGGCGGCCGGCGTGCGGCCGAATGTGGCGCTGGCGCGCGAAGCCGGCCTGCACGTCGAGCGCGCCATCGTGGTCGACGACACCCTGCAAAGCTACGACCCGCGCGTGTACGCGGTGGGCGAGTGCGTCCAGCACCGCAAGGCGACCTTCGGCCTGGTGGCGCCGATCTGGGACCAGGCGCGCGTGTGCGCCGCCCACCTGGCCGGCCTGGGCCATCGCCGCTACGTGCAGCAGGCCACTGCCACCAAGCTGAAGGTCACCGGCATCGACCTGTACTCGGCCGGCAACATCGTCGGCGGGCCGGGCACGCAAGACCTGGTGCTGCGCGACCGCCGCGCCGGTGTCTACAAGCGCCTGGTGCTCGAAGGGAACCGCATCACCGGCGCCGTGCTGTATGGCGACGTGGCGGACGGCCCTTGGTATTTCGACCTGATCCAGCGCGGCGCCGAAATCTCGGCGCTGCGCGATCGATTGTTGTTCGGGCCTGCGCTGTGTGAAGCGCAGGCCGCGTAGAAGAGAGTCACTTATGTCGCACATGCCGATCCCGCTCAAGGAAGTCCGCACCACCTGTCCCTACTGCGGCGTCGGCTGCGGCGTCAAGGCCACGCCGCTGGGCGATGGCGGCGCGCTGATCGAAGGCGATGCCGCGCACGCCGCCAACCGCGGCCGCCTGTGCGTCAAGGGTTCGGCCCTGGGCGAGACGCTCGGCCTCGATGGCCGCCTGCTGTATCCAGGCGTGCGACGCGACGGCGCGATGGCGCGTGCCGGCTGGGACGACGCGCTCGACACCGTCGCCGACGGTTTCAGGCGCATCGTCGACGAGCACGGGCCGGATGCGGTGGCGCTGTACGTCTCGGGCCAGATCCTCACCGAGGATTACTACGTCGCCAACAAGTTCATGAAGGGCTACGTCGGCAGCGCGAATATCGACACCAACTCGCGCCTGTGCATGTCGTCGGCCGTGGCGGGCCACAAGCGCGCCTTCGGCGAAGACGTGGTGCCGGGCTGCTACGAGGACTTCGAACTGGCGGACGTCATCGTGCTGGTCGGCTCGAACGCCGCCTGGTGCCATCCGACGCTGTTCCAGCGCATCGTCAAGGCGAAGGAGGCGCGTTCCGAACTGCAGATCGTCGTGCTCGACCCGCGCCGCACGGCCACCTGCGAGCTGGCCGACCTGCACCTGCCGCTCAAGCCCGGCAGCGATGTGCGCCTGTTCAACGGCCTGCTGGCCCATCTTGCATGCGAAGGCTTTGTCGACCGTGACTTCGTCGCGGCGCATACGCAGGGCCTGGAGGCGGCGCTCGGCACTGCCGATGCCGGCGGCGGCGTGGACGAGGTGGCGCGCGCCTGCGGCATCGACCCGGTGCAGCTACGCGCCTTCTACGACCTGTTCGCGCGCACCGACAAGGTGGTGACCGCCTTCTCGATGGGCGTCAACCAGTCGTCGAGCGGCACCGACAAGGTCAATGCCATCATCAACTGCCACCTTTTGACCGGCCGCATCGGCCGCCCCGGCATGGGACCGTTCTCGCTGACCGGCCAGCCGAATGCGATGGGCGGGCGCGAAGTGGGTGGGCTGGCGAACATGCTGGCGGCCCACCTCGATCTCGACAACGCCGGGCACCGCGAGGCGGTGCGCACCTTCTGGGATGCGCCGCGCATCGCCGACAAGCCCGGCCTGAAGGCGGTCGACCTGTTCCGCGCGATAGAGGAGGGCAAGGTCAAGGCGGTGTGGATCATGGCCACCAATCCGGTGGTCAGCATGCCGGACGCCGACCAGGTGCGGCGTGCGCTTGCCGCCTGCGAGCTGGTGGTGGTGTCGGACGTGGTGGCGAACACCGACGTTGGAGCTTATGCGCACGTCGCGTTACCGGCGCTGGCCTGGGGCGAGAAGGATGGCACGGTGACCAATTCCGAACGCTGCATCTCGCGCCAGCGCGCCTTCCTGCCGGCGCCGGGCGAGGCGCGCGCCGACTGGCAGGCGCTGTGCGAGGTGGCGCGGCGCATGGGCTTCGCCGGTTTCGATTACGAGGGCGCGCATGCGATCTTCGACGAGCATGCGCGCCTGTCGACCTGGAAGAATGGCGAAGCGGGCTATGAGCGCGCCTTCCGGCTCGATCCGCTGGTGGGCATGGACCGCGCTGCCTATGATGCCCTGGAGCCGGTGCAGTGGCCGCTGCATTCCGCGACCGAGGGCAGCGCGCGCCTCTTCGGCGACGGCCGCTTTTCCCACCCGGACGGCAAGGCGCGCTTCGTCGCCACCGCGCCGCGTGCGCCGGTGCATGCAACTAGCGGCGAATTCCCGCTGGCGCTCAATACCGGCCGCCTGCGCGACCAGTGGCACACGATGACGCGCACCGGAAAATCTCCGCGCCTGGCCGGCCATGCACCGGAACCTTTCGTCGACCTGCACCCGCACGACGCGCTGCTGGCCGGCGTGCGCGAGGGAGAACTGGCCCGCGTCAGCTCGCAATGGGGTGCGATGGTGGCGCGCGTGGCGCACGGCGGCGGCATCGCGCGCGGCAGCGTGTTCGTGCCGATCCACTGGAATGGCCAGACCGCGTCCGACGCGCGGGTCGGGGCGCTGGTGAATCCGGAAGTCGATCCGGTGTCGGGCGAGCCCGAATTCAAGCATACGCCGGTGCGGGTGGAACCGTTCGGCGTGGCCTGGTATGGCTTCATCCTCAGCCGCCAGGAATTGAACCTGGAGCGGGTGGCGCACTGGACCCGCGTGCGCGGCAGCGGCTTCGTGCGCTATGAACTGGGCGGCCGCGAGCCGGTGTCGCCCGACATGGCGCGCGCGCTGCTGGAGGCGGGCGACGACGCGGACTGGATCGAGTACCAGGATACATCGGAAGGCATGCTGCGCGCGGCGCTGGTGGTCGATGGCCGGCTGGAAGCCTGCCTGTTCGTGTCGCGCCGGCCGGACTTGCCGGCGCGCGCCTGGCTCGGCGAACTGTTCGCCCAGGCCGAGTTGAGCCAGCGCGAACGCGCGATCCTGCTGGCCGGCCGGGCGCCGGCCCAGGGGCCGGATCCGGGGCCGACCGTCTGCTCCTGCTTCGGCGTCGGCCGCAACACGATCTGCGCGGCCATCGAGCAGCAGGATTTGAAGACGCCAGCCGAGGTGACAGCCAGCCTGCGGGCAGGCGGCAACTGTGGATCGTGCCTGCCCGAGATCAGGACCTTGTTGCAGCAAGTACGCGTGACCGTCACCACGGCCTGACCGGTTTACGACGCGTCGTCGCGGCAAACGGGATGCATGCCACGCGCACGCAACTGCGGCGCCTCGCTGCCGAACAGCGGCAACTCGAGATACGGCCGCTCGGTCGCCGACACCGCGAGCACATAGGCTTGCCGCTCGAGCCGGTGCTGCAGCACGATCTGCGCCACATAGGCCGGCGCCAGCACGCGTTGGGCCTTGCGCCTGCCCAGGTCGAGATAGCCGAAGCGCATCGCGGCCGACTGCACGACGTCGGCCGGCAAGCGTTCCTTCGACTTGCCCAGCACACCGGCCAGGCGTTCTGCCAGTTGGCGCGCGGCGAGTTCGGCCTCGATGACGGGGGCGGTGTCGAGCACCTCGGCATCGCTGTGCCGGATGCGCATGGACAGCGCGTCGACCGTGCCGTCGCCGGCCAGGCGCAGGGCGACCGAGGCCGCGCCCAGCACCGGGATCTCGTCCACCGCATGGCGCCAGGCCCCGGTGGCGCGCACCAGCAGGGTATCCGACAGCCTCTGGTCGCGGTCGGCGCCGCGCGCCTTGGTCTGCCACAGGCGCTCGAAGGCGAGGTTGCCCCGTTCATTGACCCAGGCCGCCAGGTCTAGCCGCTGCGCGGCCTGTTCCAGCTGGCGCACGAGCGCCGGCGTTTCTTCCAGGCGTTCATACGGCGCCTGGAACGGCGCCAGGCCGGACACGTACTGCAGCGCGCCCGAGGCGTGGTAGACCACGGCGCGCGCGCCATCGGCCAGGTGCGCCACGCTGCGTTCGCCGCGGTCGGCAAGGTTGGCGCGGTCGTGGCGGCAGATGTCGGCTTCGTGCAGCGCGGTCAGGAAGCGGTTCATGCCGGCGCGCGCATCGTCGCGCGTGAGCGGGGTGAGCGCGATCACGTCGGCGCGGCCAGGTACGGCATGGGCGCCGGTCTTCATCAGGTTATCGATCAGCGTTTGCTGGTTCATGGTTCAGCCCTCCGTCCACTTCCACAAAAGACATGCCTGCTGCGCCGGCGCCAGGTCGGGACTCACGCTGCCATGGCCCCACAGGTGGTCGCGGTTGATGGCGGAGAGATCCCAGCGGATGCTGCCGCCGTTCCAGGTGGCGGCGTCGCCGACGCAGACCGTGACCGGATGGTTGTCGACCCACCAGTCGGACACGCCGTCGTGCCAGGCACTGGAAACGGTGTCGCCATCGACCAGGTTGTCGGCCACGTCTTCGCCGCATTCGTCGGTGGTGATGCCATCGTACATATCGCCCCAGGCGCCGCAATAGATGTGCAGGCGCGCGAAGATGTTCCACAGGCCGGCGACGGCATCCAGGTTGACCGTGTGGCAGGAATAGGCCATCACCCATTCGCTGTTCCAGTCCTCGCCCAGTTGCCAGCGGTCTGACCAGGTGCGCCAATCGGTACGCGCGATGTCGTACAGCATGCGCGCCCGTCCATCGGCCTCGGAATTGCCGTGCGTCTCGATCCAGAACAGGTCGACGTCGTCGACCCAGTTGCTGTCGTTGCCGCCCTGGTCGGTGTCGCGGATATCGGTTTCCCAGACGTCGGTATTGGCCCAGTAGAATGCGCGGGTGTGACCGGCCGAGCGCAGCTTGCTGTCAAAGCCATTGCTTCTGTTAAAGGTGTACGTCAGGTCTCCCGCCGTGCTCACGCCGGCGGCGCGCGCATGGTTGAAATACCTGATTGCTTCTACCCCGAACCTTGCCATGAGGTTCTCCTTTCGTATCGGAAAGCCATGCTGCCGCACCCTGATGGGTGGGCAGTGGCTCGGGATACAGTAGTCGGCGCAGGCAGGACGGCTATGGCGAAGATCAGGCTTTGCGACGGTTGCGGTTCCGTGCGGATAGATGAGCCCGTCGGGTTTGCGTGGCGTCGAGCGTCAGGTCGGTGGCGGCGCCCTGGTCGGTTTGGTCGTCATCAGGCTGGCAACCACCGACGTCACCAGGATGGCGCCGACGACGCCGAGCGCGATGCCGGTGGGAATCTTGAAGATGTCGAGCAGCAGCATCTTGACGCCGATGAAGATCAGGATCGCCGCCAGGCCATACTTGAGCAGGTGGAAGCGGTCGGCCATGTCGGCCAGCAGGAAGTACATCGCGCGCAGGCCCAGGATGGCGAACACGTTCGAGGTGAACACGATGAACGGGTCGCCGGTAACGGCGAAGATGGCGGGAATCGAATCGACGGCGAAGATCACGTCGGTGATCTCGACCATGATCAGCACCACGAACATCGGCGTTGCGTAGCGCAGGCCGTTCTGGATCACGAAGAAGTGCTCGCCATGGTACTCGTTGGTGATGCGCATATGCCCGCGCAGCCATTTGAGGACCTTGTTGTCGGCCAGGTCGGGTTCGCTGTCGGCCGAGAGCAGCATCTGGATGCCGGTGTACAGCAGGAACAGGCCGAACACGTACAGGATCCAGTGGAACTGGGCCAGCAGCAGGGCGCCCAGGTAGATCAGGATCGCGCGCAGCACGATGGCGCCGAGCACGCCGTACAGCAGCACGCGCTTCTGGTACTGGGCCGGCACGCCGAAGAAGCTGAACAGGGTGATCCAGACGAACACGTTATCGACCGCAAGCGATTTTTCGATCAGGTAGCCGGTGAGGTATTCGAGCGCCTTCTCGCGCGCGACGACGGGGCCGGACAGGCCCTCCAGGTACCAGTAGAACCAGGCGCCGAAGGCCAGGGCGACCGTGATCCAGACCAGCGACCAGAGGGCGGCCTCTTTGGTGCTGACCTTGTGGTCGCCGGCGGTCTTGAGGCCGAAGAAGTCGATGGCCAGCATGACGACCACGAAGGCGGTGAACGACAGGTAGAGGGTGGGGGTACCGACCGATTCGAGCATGGCTTCTCCGTGGATGGCGATGAACGTCGGGCTATCGAGCGCCGGCGGGCGATGGCATTAAAGCATGCGCCGCGCGGGAAGGCCGCACGGATGGGACCTGCCGGCAGGGCGCCGGCAGGCAGGAGACGCTTAGCGCAGGGTCCGCGCAAAAAACTCGTCACTCCTGCTATTGGCCAGCGTCGCATCGTCATGATCGTAATGACTGCCGCCCGGCCGCGCGAACGCATGATCGCGACCCGGATAGACGTGGACTTCGGCATCGGCCTTGTCTTCCAGCGCAGCCTTGATCTGCTCCTGCGCCTCGGGGCCGATGTATTCGTCGGCGCCCGCCAGGTGATAGAGCAGGGGCGCGCCGATATGCTTGGCCTCGTGCAGGTACTGGTCGGTGCCGCCGCCGTAGTAGGCCGCGAAGGCGTCGCCGTCGGTACGGGCCGCGGCCAGGTAGGTCATCAGGCCGCCCAGGCAGTAGCCGGTGACGCCGACCTTGCCGGTGCTGCCTTCCATCGTGCGCGCGGCGCTGATGGTGGCGGCGATGTCCTGCACGCCATGATCGAAATCGTAGGCCTGGTACATCGCGAAGGCCTTGGCGACGTCGGCTTCATTGGCTTCGGACAGCTGGATGCCGGGATCGGTGCGCCAGAACAGGTCGGGGGCGACGGCGATATAGCCCTTGGCGGCATAGTTGTCCGCGATGCTGCGGATGCCGCCATTGACGCCGAAGATTTCCTGCAGCACGACGATGACGGGATAGGTACCGCCGACGTCGGGACGTGCGACATAGCAGTCGAAGCTGCGATCGGCGGTGGTGACGGTGAGTTGTTCGGACATGGGGTTCCTCATGGGTTGAAATTGTGGATGCCAACCGGTAACAGCGTTCGGCCACTGGGGCACATATGATACGGCGAATGGGGCGATTTTCAGCGCATGCGCTGTTCACGCTTGCCATTTTCGACGACGATCTGCGTAAAGATCGCGTCGAGCACCTGCAACTCCACGGGTTTGGTGCAGTGGTGGTGGAAACCCGCCTCGAACGCCTGCCGCTGGTCGCTCGCCTGGCCGAAGCCGGTGAGTGCGACGAATCGCGCATTGGCGGTGCACGGCAATGCCTGCAGGCGGCGCGCAAGCACGTAGCCATCCATGTCGGGCAGGCCGATATCGAGCAGGAACACGTCCGGCGTAAAGACGGGCGCCAGTTCGAGCGCCGCCAGCGGGTGGTGCACGACCCTGACCACGTGGCCCAGCGCCTCCAGCAGCATGCCCATGGTCGACCCCGCGTCTTCGTTGTCGTCGACCACCAGCACTTTCAGCGCCACCGGCGCCGGCGCTGCGGCGGCCGTCGGTGCCGGCGCTGATGCAACCGGCGCCGCCAGTGGCAGCGACATCTCGATCCGGGTGCCGTGGCCGAGCCCTTCGCTCGCGGCCGCGAGCGTGCCACCATGCAGGTCCACCAGCCGCCGCGCCAGCGCCAGGCCGACACCGAGCCCGCCGTCGCTGCGGTCGCCCGAGCGCCTGACCTGGGTGAACAGGTCGAATATCCGCGACATCATCGCGGCTTCGATGCCGATGCCGTTATCTTGCACGCCGACGCAGACCGTGCTGTCGCTGGCGCGCACCGACAGGGCGATCCGGCCGCCGCGCGGCGTGTACTTGGCGGCGTTGTGCAAGAGGTTCGCCAGAATCTGCACCAGCCGCTTGATGTCGCCATCGACCGGGAATGCGGCGTCGGGGATGGCGGTCGCCAGCACGTGACCCTGGCCCTCGATGTGCGAGCCGGTCTGCTCGAGCGCCAGCGCCACTACCTCGCGTATGTCGACGATGCCGCGTTCGAGCACGATGGCGCCGGTCGACAGCCGCGAAACATCGAGCAGGTCGTCGACCAGGTGGGTCATGTGCTGCACCTGGCGTTCGATGATGGCGCCGGTTTGCTTGAGCTGTTCCGGCGTGACGTCATCGGATTGCCAGATGCTGGCGCCGGCCCGGATCGGCGCCAGCGGATTGCGCAGCTCATGTCCCAGCATGGCGAGGAATTCGTCTTTCAGGCGGTCGGCCTCTTCCTGTGCGTGGCGCGTGCGGGCCGCCTGCAGGCCGGTGGCCGCGAGCGATGCCGCGGCGCGCAGGATCGCCAGCGCCGTGTCGCTCGGGAATCCGGGTTCGTTCGATCCGAACCAGGCGCCACTATCGTGGGCGCCGACACCCAGTTCGAGCCGGATCACGCGCATGGGTCCCATCGGCGTGTCGCAGAAGCCGCCGGTGCTGGCCGACATGCCGGCCGCCTTCGGCCAGCCTGGCGTTGCCGCGCGCCAGGTGTCGTGCGCCGCATCGGGCAACTGGACGCCGCCAGCGCGCACGAACCAGCGCGGCGCTTCGCCGGGCAACAGCCTGGCCTCGACCACCGAAAAGGACAGCGGCGCCAGGCGCTCGACGGCTTGCGTCATCAATTCCAGCACGGTGGCCCCGTCCTTGCCGAGCCATAGCGCCGACAGCGAGAGCAAGCCCATCAAGTCGCGCATGCCACGCCGCGCGTCTGCCTGGCCAGCGTCGGCGTTCATGGGGAGGGGGCCGGCGGCCGCTGCATCGCTGGCGAGCGAATCGTCAGGCACGTTTGCGCGCCCGCAGTTCCTTCAGCATGTCCTGGGGCGGCGTGAAGAAGGGGTTTTCCTGGACCACGCCGTCGATCAGGGTCAGCGGGTGGGTGCGCAGCACATCCATCATCATCGCGCCGGACAGCTTGGCGATGTCGTACACGCAGACGGCCGGCTGCTTGTTGCGTTCGAGAACCTCGTTGACTTCGGCCTCGTATTCGAGGATGTCGGCCGCGCCGGGCGTGCCGGCGAAGACCCAGTCCATGTCGCCCATGATGCGTACCCGCGAAAATGCCGGGTCGCGTCCGGCGCCGGTCAGGTAGTCGACCGTGGCCAGCATCCTGTCCTTGTTGAAGCTCCCGCTCTCGTCGAGATAGGTCTGCTTCCAGTGCAGCACTTCGAGCTGGCCGCAGGCTTCGCAATGGGGAGTGTCCATCCCGGCCTCGCCCAGGCGCCGGCGATGATCCTCGGTGTTGTCGGGGTTGACTATGTGGATGTTCTTCTCGCCCTGCGCCAGGGCTTCCTTGAAGAACGGCAGCAGCACATCGTATTCCTCGTCGCGGCTATTGAAAAAAGCGCAAACGTGAAGGTACTGGAGTTCGGTACCCGCCAGCGACAGTCGATCCATGATTCCTTACCCCTGTGGTGGCTGACCGGAGCGGCCAGCGGCCCAGTATAACTGCTGCCGGGCATCCGGCGACGATATTCCCGGATCTGCCGTGCCCCCTACCAGGCCTGCGTCCGCAGGAACTGGCCACTTGCGCAGTCCCGGCGCAGGCGCAAACCGACATTTCTCGCGGCCAGCAGGCGGTCGATCGCCGCGAGCCTTTGGACGCCGGCCCTGGATGCTTCTGGCTGCTCCGGCCGTAGCAACCCCGCATGCAGCATCATGCGCGCGGCCTGCACGCCCCTGCCGTCGGCAGTCCCGGCCGGCAGCGCCGCGGCGAAGTCCCTGAATGCGACACGTCCGTCGGTTCTGGCCAGTTCGGCCAGCCGCAAGAAGGCTTCGTCGGACACCGTCATCGGCCCCAGCGGCGTGGCGATGGCCGGGAAGTCCGGCGCGGCGGCGCCGTCGTAGAGGAAAACGAGCGAATCGAGCGCTTCCCGCCTCTCCCGCGCATCGGGAAGGGCCGCATTTTTCTGGAACACGTCGCTGCGGTGCGGCCGCCGGCTCCCCATGTCCTTGAGCGTTTCGACGAAGGCTGGCGAGCTGTCGCTCTCCAGCAGCGGATGCATGTCGCTTGGCAGGCAGAGGGCTGGATCGGTGTTATAGAACGGTTCCGAGGACCCGATGAACGACAACCCCGCCTGCGCGGCCAGCCAGTGGATGTCGCCGGCATGATGCACGCTGAAGAATTCGGCCAGCAATTCGTGCGCCAGGGCGTCGGCATCGGCGCGCTTCAGGCCTTGCAACCGTTCGCGCAGGCGCGGCTGGTCGTCGTAGTAGCCCGCCGCCAGCAGCCGTTCGACCGCCTCCAACCCACGCGCGACCGCCGCCCGCGAATCGCCCTTGCCCTGGCGCGCCATGCTGCGAAACAGCTGGTGGACCGGGATCATGGCCGTCGACCCCGGATGGCACATATAGTGCAGGCAGAACAGCCCCTTGGGCTTCAGGTGGCGCGCGACGAATTCGAGGATGCTGCGCTGGACCCCCGGCGCCACCCACGACCACATCCCATGGCAGTTGGCGATGTCGAAAGCGACCGTATTGTCCTGCACGAAGCCCTGCAGATCGCGGCAGTGGAATTCGACATTGCGCACGCCCATGTCGCGCGCCAGCGCCCGTGCGAGTTCGATGTGCTCGCGGTTGATGTCGACGCCGGTGAAGTGCCCGACCGGATTCAGGGCTGCGGCAAGGATGACATTGAATCCCGTCCCGCACCCCAGCTCGCAGTAGCGGTAGGCGCGATCCAGGTCCGGCCCGCGCAGGCCGCGCAGCCGCGCCACGGTCGACAGCCACAGCGGTTGCGACTCCGGATAAAAGTAGGAGGGGTAGACGCGATCGGTGACGTAGGCGGCGGGTGCTTGCATGAATGGTGCTGAAACGACCGGCACGGCGCACTGGGCGCCATGCCGGGTCAATAGGGTCAGAAGGTGTAGTTGACCGTGGCCGCATAGCGGCGGCCATCCATATAGCCGTTGGAGCTGTTGGCGATATCCTTGTTGGCCACATTATAGATGCCGAACTTGAGCGCCACGTTCTTGACCGGCCGGTACACCGCGCCCATGTCGACCAGCGTATAGCTTTGCGAAGTCGAGGCGCCGCTCACCAGGTCGGTGCTGATGAATTCACCCGTATAGGCGGCCTGGATCCAGAGGTTGGCGGCCTCCGAGTGGTCGTAGTTCAGGCCCATGTTGGCGGCGTGCTTGGGCTGGTCGCTGAGCGGGCTGCCCTTGCTGGCGCCGGTGAGCTGCTCGGAGTCGGTCAGCGTGTAGTTCGAGCGCAGCGCGAGCCTGCGGGTGAACTGGTAGTCCAGCGCCAGTTCCACGCCGCGCACGCGCGCCTTGTCGACGTTGATGGTCTGCTTGTAGCCCCACTGGTGGGCCGGGTACTCCAGGCCGTTGTAGACGCACGGCACGTTGGGGCGGCACAGGAAGTCCGGCGAGCGGATGATCTTGTCGTCGAAGTCGGTCTGGTAGACCACGGCGCTGGTCTTGAAGCCCAGGTCGTCGCGGTCGTAGTCGAAGCCGACTTCATACGTCAGGCTGGTCTCCGGCTTCAGGTTCGGGTTGCCGATGCTGACGCCGCCCATCGAGGTGGCCGAGAAGTCGGGCGCCGAGTTGCGCAGCGATGGCGCCTTGTAGCCGGTGATGGCGCCGCCCTTGATGGTCAGGGCATCGGTGGCGCGATACACCAGGTAGGCCTTCGGACTCCAGTGGCCGCCCCACTGTTCGTTGTTGTCGTAGCGCGCGCTGGTGCTCAGCGCCAGGCCGTCGAACAGGCGCCATTCGTCTTCCAGGAACACCGAATACTGGTAGCGGTCCATCTCCACGTAGGCGTCGTTGGCGATATTGTGGGCGTTGACGGCGCTGGTCGCGCCATCCTTCAGCTCTTCGTGCTTGTAGGTGAAGCCGCCGGTGAGGGTGTGCGCCTCGGTGGCGCGCCAGGTGCCCTGGCTGTTGAGCGTCAGCGTATTGAATTCGATGCCGCGCATGGCGCCGCTCGGCGCATTGGTGCGGGTGGTCGGATTGTCGGCCGAGTCGTAGTTCAGGTAGGTGCTGGTGCGCAGGTCGCTGTAGTTGCCGTCGTGCGCGAGGAACAGATTGTCCTTGGTCGAGCCCTGGTAGCTGGCGGCGGCGTTCGCGGCCAGCGAGCGGCCCGGATGGCGGTAGCGGTCGGTCTCGGTGCGGCTGCCGCCCGCCGTCACGGTGTTGCGCGCATCCGCCTTCCAGGTCACCTTGGTGCCGAGGTTGTACTGCTTGTAGTCGGCGTCGCCGGTGGTGGCATCGCCGAACTGCACCACGCTGCCCTCGTCGGTGCCGCGCCAGCCGCCCGACAGCTGGATGCCCAGCACGTCGTCGACCAGCGGGCCGTTGACGACGAAGCTCGAGTTGTAGCCGTCGCCGTTGACGTCGTTGGCGCCGTCCGGCTTCACGAATTCGGCGGTCACGCTGCCGCGCCAGTCTTTCGAGATCTTCTTGGTGATGATGTTGATCACGCCGCCCATCGCATCCGAGCCGTACAGGCCCGAGGCCGGGCCGCGGATGACTTCGATCCGCTCGATCATGTCCAGCGGCGGCATGAAGGCGATCTGCTGGCCGCGGCCCTGGCCGTTCAGTTCGAAGGTGTCGCCGCCCTGGGCCGGGCGGCCGTCGATCAGGAACAGCGTGTAGGCATTGCCCATGCCGCGGATCGAGATCGACTGCTCGGTGCCGCTGCCCTGGACCGACACGCCGGGCACGAACTTGAGCACGTCGGCCAGGTCGGTGTACGAGCGCTTGGCGATCTCGGCGCCGCTGATCACGGTGATCGAGGCCGGCGCGTCCTTGATGTTCTGCTCATAGCCGGCAGCGGTGACCACCACCGTCGGCATCTTCGGGTCCGGCGTTTGCTGCGCCACGGCGGCGGCGCTGCCGAACAGCAGGGGGATCAGGACAGCCAGGCTTTTTTTCCGTGAGTTGACTGGAGCGGTGCGGGTACGATCGTGCATTTCTCTCTCTTCCTTGTTGAAACGTTGTTGTATTTCTTGCGAACGCGATGTGCGGCGTCAGAGCGCCCAGGCCACGATCACGATGGCGCCGGCCGCGAGGGCGGCGCCCTGGACCGAAGCTGGCCGGTAAGTCAGTTGCAGCGCCAGGCCGGCGCTGGCAAAGGTCAGCAGGCCGAGCCAGGCGGCGATGCCGACCGAGACGCCCCAGTAGTGGATCGCCGGCGCCAGCGCGGCCGCCAGCAGGAGCCAGCCGCCGGCGCGCAGCAGGCGCCTGGAAGCGGCGGGCCAGGTGCTGGCCGGCAGGTCGTCCACGTGGCGCGCCATGGTGGCGCAGACGGCGAGCATGGCCAGGTAGCACAGGCCGAATACGATGATGGTCGTCATGGCGTCACCGAGGTGGAAGCAGGCGCGAGCGGCGCGGCCGGAGCGGTTGCTGCCGCGGCGCGACGCTGCTTGCGCAGCATGTGGAACGGGATCGCGGCAAAGATGGCCGCCAGCGCCAGCATGGCCAGGTCGAAGGCGGCGATGCTGGATTGCCCGGCCTGCAGGCTGGTATACAGGCCGTGGCCGCCGGTCAGGGGATTCAGCAGCGGCAGCAGCGCGAACAGCAGGCTGGCCGCGATGCACTGCTCGATCCAGGCCGCGCGCGCGGGGCGCACGATGGCATGCAGCAGGCTCGCGAGCCAGACGATGAAGAAGGCATTGATTTCCCATCCAGTGCGCCCGGCCATGTCGAACGGCAGCAGCCGGTTGCTCCAGAAGTAGCCGGCGGTGGCCAGCGCCAGGCCGGCGATCACCGCGATATTGGTCTTTTCCACCAGGTGGTGGCCCCAGGGCGTGTGGCCGAGCTTACGCCGCTCGGGCAGGCGCTTGACCACCCACAGCACCATGCCGGTGCCGACCATCGCCGTCCCCATCACGCCGGACAGGAACAGCAGCCAACGCACGGCCGGGCCGGCGAAGTCGCCCAGGTGGGCCACGACCATGACGTTGAAGATGGCGCTGGCGGTCGATGGCTGCCGCGCTGGCGGGCTGTCCAGCAGCTTGCCGCTGGCGGCGTCGAAGCGCAGGCGCTTGGATGCGCCGCGCGAAATCATGCTTTCGCTGCCGTGTTCGCGCAGTTCGACGGTCGCATTCGGCTTGCCGGGACGATTGACGGTGATCGTGCCGACGCTGCGGCCGGGCCATTCCTGGCGCGTCTGGGCCAGCATCGGGCCGATCGCCGCCGCCAGGTCGGCCGGCTGGGCGCTGGCGCCGTCGCGCCCACCACGTGGACCGCGCGGGGCGCGTTGCTCGGCCTGGGCGCCGCCGCCGCGGCGTTCGGCGTTATACGCCTGGCGGTCGCCCTGGTAGGCGGACTCGATCGCCCACGGCATCAGGGTGGCCATGAACAGCAGCAGGCCGCTGAAGGTGATCACGATGTGGAAGGGCAGGGCCAGCACGGCGCTGGCATTGTGCGCGTCGAGCCAGGAACGCTGGCCCTTGCGCGGACGGAAGGTGAAGAAGTCCGCAAAAATTTTCTTGTGCGTGATGACGCCGCTGATGATCGCGACGAACATGAACATGGTGGCGATGCCGACGATCCAGCGCGCGACCGCGCGCGGCATCGAATGCAGCTCGAAGTGGAAGCGGTACAGGAAGCCGCCGCCGCGGGTCTCGCGCGGCGTGATCTGCTCGCCGGTGACGGCATCGAGTTCGGCCCGTTTCAGGCCGGCGCGGCCGGCGTTTTCCTGGCCCGGCGGACGCCAGCTCGCGCCGACCGTGGTGCGGCGTTCGGTGGGCAGGGTCAATGTCCAGGTCGAGGCGTCGGGCGCGATGCGCGCCATGCTGGCCATGGCCGCCTGCGCGCTCAGTTCGGTGGTCGCGGGCGGGACCGATGCATGCAGTTCCGGCTTCATCCACAGGCTGATCTCGTCCTGGAAGTAGCTCAGGGTGCCGGTGAAGAAGATCACATACAGCAGGCCGCCGAGCAGGATGCCGGTCCAGGTGTGCAGCCAGGACATCGACTGGCGCAGGCCTTCCGCTTTGCCGTCGAGCCTCATGCCGCACCTCCGGCGGCCCAGGCGCCCGCGGCCAGCACGGCCGCCGGCAGCACGATGCCGAGCGTGGCGCGGCGGGTGCTGGCGACGGCGAAGGCCCAGATGGCGGCGCAGGCGTGCACGATGAAGGCCAGCATGGTGGCGGTGGCGACCGCCTCCAGCCGGCTCATGCCGAGGACGGGCAGCAGGCGCCCGAGCCAGTCGGCGCTGGCGGCGGCGAGGACGTAGCCGCCGCCGATGGCGGCGATGCTGCGCAGGGCGATGGTCCAGCGGTAGCGGGCGAGCCCGGCTTGCAGGGGGGGCGCCGGCGATTTCCGGCTTGGCGTGAGGTGCATGGCGTGGTCTGGACAGGTTGGCGTGTGGCCGTCGCTGCCTGTGCCAGGCGAACGGCATCGTTTGCCGTGCAAGGCGAGCCGGTTTCCGGCAGGTAGACGCTGGCGCCTTAGACGGAGAGAACTTGCTTTGCAGACATCATTATTTTGTGAATGAGAATCATACTCATCCTCATTATCAAAAGTTTGTCAAAATGTTGCAAGCTGGGGGCAGAAGCGGAATCGACCCGTTGCGGGTACGGGAAGGCAGCTGTTGAAGACGGCCGGCCGTGGCGAACGGTCGCCACGATGCGTGGCGCGCGGATAGGAGTGTTGCGCGGCGCCTGGCATGCAATGCTGTCCTGCTTCCCCGACGATGTCGGCCGCCAGGGGGGGGGCGCTTGGCGCATGCGCCATGCGGTTCTTGCCTGATGTCGGGAACGAAGCGGAACGCGACGGTTCGGACCCGACCCGTGGTCCAGGCTATTTCAGGACGGCGCGGAAGGTGATTTCGATCAGCTGCACCGGCTGTGAAAGTCCCGCAACGCCGATCAGGTTGCTCGCGCACAGCGGCCGCGGCACGCCATACATCTCTTTCCTGACCTTGCCGGCAACGGCAAACGCCGCCTCGACGTCGGTTACGAACAAGGTCTCTTCGACCACGTCATCGAGGGTGGCGCCGAATTCGGCGAGCATGGCGATGGCGTTCTTGTAGGTCTGGCGCATTTGCGCTTCCATGGCCGATCCGTCGACCGGCTTGCCATCCGCGCCGAGCTCCGCCGGCGCGATGAAATTGCCATCCTTGTCGTGGCTGAGTTGGCCGGACACATAGATCACATCCTTGACCTGGACGGCCTGGTAATAACTGTAGGCTTCTTCCCAAGGGACGCCGTGGGCGGCGGTCTTTCGTTCGAGATTGGTGTTCGTGTTCATGCAGTCTCCTTATCGCATTGGTCGATCATGGCCATGGCGCGGCGGGCTGCCGCAGGCCTGAGGGAGGCCATATTCTGTGACGGCTCCTGGCGCTGGCGCTTGAAGATTCGTGCTATCGAGTCGATGGACGGCCGGGCGTCGCGCTCCGCCAGTGGCCAGGGCCTTGCACCCTGCAAAAGAGCATTCTGATTCTATCGTTGCGGAGAGGGCGTGCTCATACTTGATGCGGTCGGCGCCAGGCCCGGCCGCTCGAACACGGGCCGCTTGTCCGCGCCGCCCGCCCGCACCCCGGATGACGAGTCCGGCCCTCCACAGGGCCGGCACGGTGTTTCAACGACCGTGCGGCGCGCGGTCGACCGCTACCACCAGGAGACCTTCATGAGCAATCCACGACGCGACGTCCTGACCCCAGGGCATTCGCAACACATCGATCGCCAGACCCTCGAGGCACGCACGAGCTGCTGGCGCCGATCGCAGCCCGATAACCGCATCCAGGTCCGATTCACTTTCCGACCTGCATTCTCCTCCGCGTTCCAACCATGACGAATCCACCACCATCACCATCGCGCCTGCAGGGCTTCAATATGGGCTTCCTCGGAGGCTATGTCGATACCCTGGGCTTCATCGGCCTGTTCGGCCTGTTCACGGCCCATGTCACCGGCAACTTCGTGCTGCTCGGCGCGGCGCTGGCCGACCCGGTCCATATCCCGTCGCTGCTGAAGATCCTGGCCTTCCCGGCCTTCATCGTCGGTATCGCCGCGATGCGGCTGCTGGTCGTCCGGTGCGAACGGCTCGGCGTCGATGCGCACCGGCCTTCCTACCTGCTGCAGCTGGCGCTGCTGCTCGCCTTCATGGTCTGCGGCATGCTGTCCGAGCCGGTGCAGCGCGACATGTCGCAGCTGGCGATGGCGGCCGGCCTGCTCGGCACCACCGCCATGGGCGCGCACAGCGCGGCCAGCAAGCTGCTGCTGGCCCACCTGGCGCCGACCTCGATGATGACCGGGAACGTGACCCAGCTGGTGATCGACTCGGTCGACGTGCTGCGCGGCGCTGGCGACGCGGCGACGACTGCGCGCTGTGGCAAGTTCTTCTGGCCGCTGTTCGGCTTCGCCATCGGCTGTGCGGCGGGCGCCTTCCTGTTCCTGGCATACGGCTTCGTGGCGCTGGCGGTGCCGGTGGCGATCCTGGTGCTGCACATGTTGCGGCCGAGCCTCGACCAGGCCTGAGAACGGCATGAAGAAGATCCGCCTGAAGGCGTTCAGTGGCGCCTGGGCGCATTGGCCGGGGCGGACCACGCCCACACCTGGCAGAACGACAAGAACCGGTTGTCGCTGGCCATGGATGCGCTGGCGGCGCTGGTCTCGCCGAACAGGGGCGGCGGCAGCCGTTCCTGACCCGTTCCACGGCGTCGACCAGCCGCAGTGCGCCGGCAACCTCATTGGCGCCAATTAGCTACCGCTGCCGGGGCAGCTGATGTAGCGTGACCATCGTCCTCGTGGACAAGTTGAAACGCATCCGCAGCTCAGGAAGCGTCGGCCGCCCCTTCCTTCTCCTTGCGTATGCGCGCGATCAGGATGCGCTTGTTCTCGCGGCTGCGATAGGCGTGCTCGCGCAGGATCGCTTCCGCGCGCGCGCCTTCGCGCCGGGTGATGGCCTGCAGCAGGTCTTCGTGGTCGGCCTGGGCGCGATGGACGAACGCGAGCTCCAGGTCGGACGGCACTTCGGGCAGGGGCAGGGCGCCCGGCCCCGCCATCGGAATCTTGTTATTGTGTTCCAGCGCCGACGCCAGCGCGCGGTTGTTCGCGGTCGTCACCAATAGGCGGTGAAACTGGCCGTTGATCGCGCGCCAGGCCTCGGCATCGAGCACCGCGCCCGGCCGGGATGCCGTGTCGAGCAGGGCGCGTCCGCGCCGCACCACGTCCTCAAGGCTGGCCAGTTCGGCGCTGCTCGCGCCGCGCTCGGCCACGATGCGCGCCGCCATCCCCTCCAGCACGCCGCGCACATCCACCGCCTCGGCGATGTCTTCCAGTGAAAACGAGCGCACCCGGTAACCGCGGGTGGGCAGGCGCTCGAGCAGGCCTTCTGTTTCCAGTTCTATCAGCGCCAGCCGCAACGGCGTGCGCGACACGCCCAGGCGGGCCGCGAACGGGATCTCCACGATGCGTTCGCCGGGCGCGAGTTCACCCGACAGTACCAGGTCCCGCAAGTGCGAGACCACATGAGCGATTTGGGTTGCCATACCTGCCTACCTCTTTTCAATTGCATGCAATTGTACCGATTTACAACGCACAGGTGATTGTAAATGTGAGAATTGCATGCAATAATCGGCTCAAATAGAAAAAGACGGCGTTGTTTCCCAAGAAATGCATGCAATTTTGACGCCGCAGGACGATACATTGTTCTTGCAACGGAGACAGACATGAAACTCGCAAGCTACCGATTCCGCGGCCGGGAGGGCTGGGGCGTCGTGACCGATACCGGCATCGCGCCGCTCGCCGACCAGTGGCCGACCATCGGCGACGGCCTGGCGGCCGGGCTACTGGCGCTTGGCCAGGCACTGGCGCGGCAGCCGGCGCGCATCGCGCGCGCCGACGTCGAATGGAGCGCCCCGGTCACCCCGTCGTGCAAGATTCTTTGCGTCGGCATCAACTACGCCCTGCACATCGCCGAGAGCCGGCGCGAGACCCCAGCCTATCCATCGATCTTCATCCGCTTCGCCGATTCCTTCGTCGGACACGAACAAGCCATCGTGCGGCCTGCGGCATCGAGCCAGTTCGATTTCGAGGCCGAACTCGCCGTCGTGATCGGCCGCCACTGTCGCCACGCCAGCGTCGACGACGCCCTCGACTATGTCGGCGGCTATACCTGCCTGGGCGACAACTCGGTGCGCGATTTCCAGAAGCACGCCGCCCAGGTCACGGCCGGCAAGAACTGGGACGGCAGCGGCAGCATCGGTCCGTGGATCGTGACCGCCGACGAGATCGCGGCGCCGCAAGACCTGGCCATCGCCTGTCGCCTGAACGGCGTCGAGATGCAGCGCGGCCACAGCGCCGACATGCTGTTCCCGGTCGCGCGCCTGGTGTCCTATATATCCACATTCACCACCCTGCGCCCGGGCGACATCGTCGCCACCGGCACCCCGAGCGGGGTCGGCGCGAGCCGCACGCCGCCGGTCTGGATGCAGGCCGGCGACCGGCTGGAAATCGAGATCGCCGGCATCGGCGTGCTGGTCAATCCGGTCATCCAGGAAGCGCCGGCCACCAGCGCCACCTGACGCTTGCCAACACTTACCCACACCACCTCCAGGACAAGACCATGAGTGACATCTACAAGCCATTTGTCGACGTGAGCGGCGCTGCGCCACGCGAGCAGACGAAGTGGAGCTCCATCATCGTGAGCAAGGAAGACATCGACCTCGAAATCGAGCGCCTCATCAACCTGCCGAAGCCGGCCAACGGCCGCCGCGCCGCGCTGATCGTGCATCCGCAGGCGACCCTGCCGGGCCTGGGTTTCGCGCCGTCGACCGACGTCACGATCAATGTGGTCAACCCGGGCGAGAGCACGCTCAACCTGCGCAAGAATTCGAACATGCTCGAGATCTGCCTGTCCGGCCAAGGCGTGGCGGTGGTCGGCAAGCGCGAGATCGCGGTACAGAAATGGGACGTCTGGAACACTCCTGCCATGCAGGTGCACTCGTACCGCAATACCGGCCAGCAGCCTTGGGTGCGCCTGTCGTACTCGAATGCGCCGGTGCTGGAAAAGCTCGAGGTGCACTTCGCCGAGGAATTCGAAGGCGACGTGCCGCCGGCCGACCGCAACACCACCCCGGCCGCGCCGCGCGGCGACGTCAGCCGGGCGCGCGACCTGGCCCTGCGTGAGCAGATCGGCGACGACGGCGCCCACCTGCTGGGGTATGAGTGGCTGATCGACATCGACGTGGTCGAATCGAAGCCCCTGCACTGGCCATATGCCAAGGTGGCCGGCTACCTGCCGAGCGTCGAAGACCTGGCCAAGGGCTATAACGGACGGCGCCTGTTCGTGCTCTACAACCCGGCCACCGAGCGCCGCAACGGCACCACCCACAGCTTCTTCGCGACCATCTCGTCTTCGCCGCCGAACAACAGCCATGTGCCCCATCGCCACAGCTCGTCGGCGATCAATTACTACCTGCGCGGCCATGGCCACAGCATGGTCGAGGGCCGCCGCTTCGACTGGAAGGCCGGCGACCTGCTGCTGTCGGCGCCGGGCTGGGCGATGCACGCCCACAACTCGGGTTCCGAGACGGTGTCGTCGCTGACGGTGCAGGACCATCCCTTCCATATCGGGATCGAATCGCTGATCTGGCAGGAGCGCTCGTACGAACCGATCATCGCACTGGGCAGCCAGCCCGGTTTCGAGAGCAACCGCGGCTCGCTGTGAACCGGGCGCCATCCACCGACCATCCACCGAAAGACCGTCATGACCTATTCCCGTGAACATGCCGCACTGCGCGCCGACCTGCGCGACTTCTATGAAGAGTACGCCGTCTGCCTGGACGAGGAAGACCTCGAGCGCTGGCCCGACTTCTTCGTCGAGGATTGCCGCTACCGCGTCACCGCGCGCGAGAACTACGACCAGAAACTGCCGTATGGCCTGATCCTGTGCCTCAACAAGAACATGGTCAAGGACCGCGTGCTTGCGCTGCGCCAGACCACCATGTACGAGCCGCGCTCGCTGCGCCACTTCATCAGCGCGATCAAGGTCAAGCGCATCGATGGCGACACCATCGAGGCGCAAGCCAATTTCATGATCGTCGAATCGCAGTCGGACCGCGAGCCGGTGGTCAATATGGTCGGCCGCTACATCGATACGCTGGTGCGCACCGCCGACGGCTTCCTGCTCAAGGACCGCGACTGCGTGTGCGACAACTACCGCGTCCGCACCTCGCTGATCATTCCCGTTTAAACGCCGCTGGAGAACCCATCATGACTTCCCCCTGCAACCACGAGCACGACGCGCCGCCAGCGCAAGCACCGATCGTCTTCCACCGCCGCTGGCCCGAGGAGGGCTTCACCCGTATCCCTAACTGGATCTACACCGACGAGGCGATCTTCCAGAAGGAGATGGATGTCTTCTTTGCCGGCAAGACCTGGAACTATGTCGGCCTCGAATGCGAGATCCCGGAACCGGGCAATTTCAAGCGCCAGTGGATCGGCACCCGTCCGGTCATCATGGTGCGCAAGGAGAATGGCGAGATCAGCGTGATCGAGAACCGCTGCGCCCACCGCGGAGCCCAGATCTGCTGGCAGAACACCGGCACCGTGAAGGATTTCACCTGCCCCTACCACCAGTGGAACTATGACCTCGACGGCAACCTGCAAGGCGTGCCGTTCAAGCGCGGCGCGCTGGGCAAGGGCGGCATGCCGCGCGACTTCAGCAACAAGGAGAACAGCCTCAACAAGCTGCGCACGGTCAACCGCGGCGGCTCGATCTGGGCCACTTTCGCCGCCGACGCACCCGACTTCGAGGAATACTGCGGCCCCGAAGTGCTGGCCGAGATCGACCACATGTTCCCCGGTAAGAAGCTGACCCTGCTCGGCTACAGCCGCCAGCTCATTCCGAGCAACTGGAAGATGTACCTCGAAAACCTGAAGGACCCTTACCACGCCACGCTGCTGCATACCTTCTACATCACCTTCGGCCTGTGGCGCGCCGATTCGAAGTCCGAGAACATCCCGACCGGCGGCGGCAAGCACAGCGTGATGGTGTCGCACAACGAAGGCAAGAAGGTGACCGATGCCACGGCCGAGATGGGGCGCTTCCGCTCCGACCTCGAGCTGCTCGACAAGGAAACCGTGACGCCGCGCGCCGAATTCAACCGCGGACGGGTCGGCGGCGCCTGGATCTTCCCGGCGGCGCAGATGGGCATCCAGGCCAATTCGCTCAAGACCCGCCACGTGATCCCGCGCAGCCCGACCGAGCACGAGCTGGTGTTCACGTATTACGGCTACGAGGACGACGACGAAGAGATGCAGCGCCTGCGCCTGAAGCATGCCAACCTGCTGGGGCCAGCCGGCTTCGTGTCGATGGACGATAGCGAGATGCTGAGCCAGATGCAGATCGGCGTGACCGGCTATCCGGATTCGACGGGCATCATCGAGATGGGCGGGCGCGACACCGAGCCGACCGACTATATGGTGACCGAGGTGCTGATCCGCGCCTTCTACCAGTATTACCGCGAAGCGATGGGGCTGTGATATGAGCGCGACCTGGATCCCCATTGCTAAAGTAGCGGACGTGCCGCTTGAAACCGGCACCCTGCGCGTCGCCCATGGCGGCGAGGCCGTGTGCCTGTACCTGCTGGGCGGCGACGTGCGCGCGACACAGGACAAATGCCCGCACGGTAACGCCAGCCTGTCCGAGGGCTATATCGTCGACGAGATGATCGAATGCCCGCTGCACCAGGGGCTGTTCGACATCGCCACCGGCGAGGTGCGCAGCCCGCCATGTACCGTCAACCTGGCCACCTATCCGGTGAAAGTCGAAGACGGCGTCATCTACCTCGAGGAGACTGCCTGATGGCGGCGCCGACGATCGTCGTGATCGGCGCCGGCCAGGCCGGCGCCTGGGCCGCGCGCACCTTGCGCAGCGAAGGATACGCCGGACGGATCGTGCTGGTGGGCGACGAAGCCCATCCTCCGTACGAGCGGCCGCCGCTGTCGAAGGAACAGCTGCAGCTTGATCCCGCGCCGTTCGAGTTCCTGCTGCCGGCGGCCGAACTGGCCGCACTCGACATCGCCTGGCGTCCCGCGCTGGGCTGCTGCCGCATCGACCGCGGCGCGCGCGCCGTGGTGCTGGACGACGGCAGCGCCATCCCCTACGACAAGCTGATCCTGGCAACCGGCGGCCACGCGCGCCTGCCGCAACTGCCCGGCATCGATGCCGCCTGTGTGCATACCTTGCGCACGCTGGACGATGCCCGGCGCCTGCGCGCCGCCATGCGGCGCGGCGCGCGGGTGCTGGTGATCGGCGGTGGCTGGATCGGGCTGGAAGCTGCCGCTGCGGCGCGCGCGCTGGACTGCGCCGTCACCGTGGTCGAAGCCGGGCCGTCCCTGTGCGCGCGCAGCGCCTCGCCGCTGTTGTCAAACATGCTGGCCGAACTGCACCGCGCCAACGGCGTCGACCTGCGCCTGGCGAGCGGCATCGAGGCGCTCGAACAGGCCGGGGCCGAGGGCTGCAGCGCGCTGTTCGCCGACGGCAGCCGTGAATCCTTCGACCTGGTGGTGGTCGGCATCGGACTGGTGCAGAGCGACGGGTTGGCGCGCGCGGCCGGGCTGCGCTGCGAGCGCGGGATCGTGGTCGACCGCCAGTGCCGCACCTCCGATCCCGATATTTATGCGGCCGGCGACGTCACCGCGATCCATGCCGACGACGGCGTGCTGCGCCTGGAATCCTGGCAGAACGCGCAGGACCAGGGCATCGCCGCCGCCCGCGCCGCGCTGGGACAAGAGGTCGATTACCGGCCATTGCCGTACTTCTGGTCGCAGCAGTACGAGACCATGGTGCAGCTGGCTGGGGTCTGCGGCAGCGGTCACCAGCAGCTCAGCCGCAGCATCGGGCCGGGCAGGATGGTGTCGATGGAGCTCGATGCGCAGGGGCGCGCGCTGTCGGCCATCGTCACCAACAGCCCGCGCGATTTTCGCACCTTGCGCAAATTCGTCGCCGATGGCGCGCGCATCGATGCCGCGCGCTTTGCCGATCCGGCAGTGCCGCTGCCGCAGATCGTAGTGGCCTGAACCCGGGCACCGGCTCCGCCCCGGAACAAGTCTTGTTCCAGGGCGCCACTTGCCCGGCAATTTGCCATAAGGCACCATGAAACGACGGGCACCAGCACCGTCGACAACCAGGAGACGCAGTCATGACAACGCCAGACCTGCATGCCATCGCGGCCGTGGTCTACCGCTTTTTTGCCGGCCTCGATGCGCGCGACCACGGCGCCTGCGCCGCGCTGATGGCGCACGACGGCGTCTGGCATCGCCAGGGCGCCGAACTTGTCGGTCCAACCGCCGTGCTGGCGGCGCTCGAAGGGCGCGACCCGGCGCGCCAGACCGCCCATCTCGTGACCAATCTGTGGATCGAGGAGGCCGACGCGGCGCAGGCGCGCGTGCGCTTCTACCTGAGCGCCCATGAAGCGCGGGTCGACGCCGATGGCCGCGCCGGACCGGTGCAGCTGGCCGGCCTGCGCGACTGCACTGACGAGCTGGTGATAGAGGACGGGCAGTGGCGCATCCGCAGCAAGACCAGCCGCCGCCTGCTGCCGGCCGAATAACAATCTGGATTCACCCGGAGATCATCTTGCTTTCACCTTCCATCATCGAACAACTGGCCGCGGAGTTCCTCGAGGCCGAGACCAGCCGCACCCCGATCCGGCAGATTTCGCTGCGCCATCCCGACATCACCATCGACGACGCCTATGCCATCCAGAGGGCCTGGGTGCAAAAGAAGATCGACGGCGGCAATGCGCTCAAGGGCCACAAGATCGGCCTGACCTCGCGCGCGATGCAGCAGGCGGTGGGCATCACCGAACCCGATTCCGGCGCGCTGCTCGCCGATATGTTCTTCCGCGATGGCGACACCATCCCGACCGACCGCTTCATCGCGCCCCGGGTCGAGGTCGAACTGGCCTTCATCATGGACCGCCGCCTGGAAGGCCCCAACGTGACCCTGTTCGACGTGCTCGATGCGGTGCGCTACGTAACGCCGGCGCTCGAGATCATCGATTCGCGCTCGCACATGGTCGACCCCGACACGGGACGCACGCGCAAGGTGTTCGACACCATCGCCGACAACGCGGCCAATGCCGGCGTCGTGCTGGGCGGCCGCCCGGTGCGGGTCGGCGAGGTCGACCTGCGCTGGGTGTCCGCCATCCTGTCGCAGAACGCGGTGATCGAGGAAACCGGCGTCGCCGCCGGCGTGCTGAACCACCCGGCGAATGGCGTCGTGTGGCTGGCCAACCGGCTGGCCGGCTATGGCGTCGCGCTGGAAAAAGACCAGGTGATCCTGGGCGGCTCGTTTACGCGCCCGGTGTTCGCCAAAAAGGGCGATACGCTGTTCGTCGACTACGGTCCGCTGGGCGCCGTGTCCTGCCATTTCGGATGAACCGCATGCACAACACTTTCAAGCACGCGCTCGCCGCGCGCCAGTCGCAGATCGGACTCTGGCTCGGCATGTGCAGCCCCTACACGGCCGAGATGATCGGCGGCGCCGGCTTCGACTGGCTGCTGATCGACGCCGAGCACGCGCCGAATACGCTCGACACCATCCTGGCCCAATTGCAGGCGCTGGCGCCGTACCCGGTGCACCCGGTGGTGCGCAGCGCCTGGAACGACCCGGTCGAGATCAAGCGCCTGCTCGATATCGGCGCCAACACGTTGCTGGTGCCGATGGTGCAGAACGCCAACCAGGCGGCGCTGGCGGTGGCCGCGACCCGCTATCCGCCCCAGGGCGTGCGCGGCGTCGGCGCGGCGCTGGCGCGCGCCTCGCAATGGAACCGCACGCCCGACTATCTACGCCGCGCCAATGACCAGGTGTGCGTGCTGGTGCAGGTCGAGACCGCGGCGGCGATGGCGCAGATCGAGGCGATCTGCGCGGTCGACGGCGTGGACGGCGTGTTCATCGGGCCATCGGACCTGGCGGCCGACATGGGCCACCTGGGCGAGCCGGGCCATCCGGACGTGCGGCGCGCGGTCGAAGACGGCATTGCCCGCATCACTGCCTGCGGCAAGGCCGCCGGCATCCTGATCGCCGACGAAGCGCTGGCGCGCCGCTACATCGAACTGGGCACGACCTTCACCGCGGTCGGCGTGGATACATCGCTGCTGGTCAAGAGCGCGCAGGCGCTGGCGCAGCGCTTCAAGGGCGAGGCCGCGGCGCCTGCTGCGAATCCGACCGGGCCGTCGGTCTATTAGTCCCCATGACAGGAATCTCCATGCAGACAAACCCTGCAGCGCCCGCGCTGCAAGACCCCGACCTGTTCCGCCAGGCCTGCCTGGTCGGCGGCCTCTGGTGCGAGGCCGACAATGGCGCCACGCTGGCCGTGAACAACCCGGCGACCGGCGCCGCGCTCGGCACCGCGCCGTCGATGGGCGTGGCCGAGACCCGGCGCGCGATCGAGGCCGCGCACGCCGCCTGGCCAGCCTGGCGCGCCAGGACGGCGCAGCAGCGCGGCGCGATCCTGCGCCGCTGGTATGAACTCATGCTGGCCAACCAGGAAGACCTGGCGCTGTTGATGACGCTGGAGCAGGGCAAGCCGCTGGCCGAAGCGCGCGGCGAAATCCTGTATGCCGCATCGTTCCTGGAATGGTTCGGCGAGGAAGCCAAGCGTAGTTACGGCGACGTGATCCCGGGCCACCAGGCCGACAAGCGCATCGTCGTCACCAGGGAGCCGATCGGCGTGTGCGCCGCGATCACGCCCTGGAATTTTCCGAGCGCGATGGTCACGCGCAAGGCCGGCCCGGCGCTGGCGGCGGGCTGCACCATGGTGCTCAAGCCCGCCTCGGCCACCCCGTATTCTGCCTTCGCGCTGGCGGTGCTGGCCGAGCGCGCCGGCGTGCCGCCCGGCGTATTCAACGTGGTCACCGGCAGCGCCGGCAAGATCGGCGGCGAATTGAGCGCCAATCCGCTGGTGCGCAAGCTGAGTTTTACCGGTTCGACCGAGATCGGCAAGGTGCTGCTGCGCCAGTGCGCCGACACGGTCAAGAAGACCTCGATGGAGTTGGGCGGCAACGCGCCATTCATCGTGTTCGACGACGCCGACCTCGACGCGGCGGTGGAGGGCGCGCTGCTGTCCAAGTTCCGCAACGCCGGCCAGACCTGCGTCTGCGCCAACCGGCTGCTGGTGCAGGACGGCGTGTACGACGAGTTCGCGCGCCGCCTGGTGGAGCGCGTCAAGGCCCTGAAGGTGGCGGACGGCATGGAGCAGGGCAGCACGATCGGGCCGCTGATCGACGCCAAGGCGGTGGACAAGGTGCTCGAGCATATCGACGATGCGCTGGCCCACGGGGCGACACTGGCCTGGGGCGGCACTCGCCATGCCGCCGGCGCCAATTTCGTCGTGCCGGCGGTGCTCACCGGCGCCACCCCGGCCATGCTGGTCGCGCGCGAGGAAACCTTCGGCCCGGTCGCCGCCCTGTTCCGCTTCAGGGACGAGGCCGAGGCGATCGCCATGGCCAACGACACCGAATTCGGGTTGGCGTCGTACTTCTATGGGCGCGACCTGGGCCGCGCCTGGCGCGTGGCCGAGGGGCTCGAATACGGCATCGTCGGCGTCAACACGGGCCTGATCTCGACCGAGGTCGCGCCGTTCGGCGGCGTCAAGCAGTCGGGGCTGGGACGCGAGGGATCGCACTACGGCATCGAGGATTACCAGGAACTGAAATATATCTGCATGAGTATTTGAACCGTGTGGCGGCGCCCGGCGCAGACCGGGCCCGTCGACAAGACACATCACACAGGAGACACACATGACTTTCCCGACCCGTCGCGGCTTCCTCGCCGCACTCGCAGCAGGCGCCGTGCTGGCCACCCCACTGGGCGCCATGGCCCAGGCCTATCCGGACCAGGCGATCCGCCTGGTCGTGCCGTTCCCGCCCGGCGGCGGCGGCGACACCCTGGCGCGCCTGGTGATGCAGCGCGCCGCCAAGGAACTGGGCCAGCCCATCGTGGTCGACAACCGGCCCGGCGCCGGCGGCAATATGGGCGCCCAGGTGGTCGCCAAGAGCCCGGCCGACGGCTACACCCTGCTGTACGGCACCAACGGCACGCATGGCATCAACAAATGGCTGTACAAGCGTACCGGCTACGATCCGCAGAAGGACTTCGAGCCGGTGAGCAAGCTGACCCATATCGCGGCGATGCTGGTGGTGCGCAAGGACTTCCCGGCCAGGTCGGTGCGCGAACTGATGGAACTGGCCAAGGCCAATCCGGGCAAATACACCTTCGGTTCGGCCGGCAACGGCACGACCTCGCACCTGGCGATGGAAATCCTCAAGCAGATGTCGGGCCTCGATATCCGCCACATCCCGTTTCGCGGCGGGGCGCAGGCGCTCACCGACCTGATGGGCGGACGGATCGACATCATGCTCGACGTGATGCCGAATACGGCGCCGCATGCGCGGACCGGCCGCGTGCGCGGACTGGCGGTATCGTCGTCGAAACGGCTGGCCAGCCATCCGGACGTGCCGACCATCGCCGAGTCGGGCCTGACGGGCTTCGACGTCGTCGCCTGGGATGCCATCTATGCGCCGAAAGGCACGCCGCGCGCCATCGTCGACCGGCTCAACGACGCCATCCACAAGGCACTGGCGGACCCCGAGCTGCGCAAGACCCTGATCGAGCGCGGCGCCGAGCCGATGCCCGGCACGCCTGAAGAACTCGCGGCCTACGTCGACAAGGAACTGCGCATGTGGCAGAAGGCGGTGGAGAAATCCGGCGCCCGGATCGACTAGGATCGCTGTCCCGTCTCTGGCAGAATTGATGCTCGAATCATGACGGGGCGGGAAGGAAGCAGGCGATGAGCAAGGCGATGGCGCAATTCATGGAAACCTCGGCGCAGGACAGGAATATTTTCGAAGACTTGACGACACTGCGCATCTTCGTACGCACCGTCGAAATCGGCAATTTCTCGGAAGTGGCGCGCCGGATGGACGCCACGCCGGCGATGGTGAGCAAGCGCGTGGCGGCGCTCGAGGCCAAGGCCGGGCAGCGGCTGTTCAACCGCAACACGCGGCGCCTGGTCGTCACCGAGGCCGGCCAGAAGCTGTATGAATACGCGATGCGCGCCTTGCTCGAACTCGACCGCGCGGCGGAAGAAATGTCGTCGATCCAGGACAAGGCGAGCGGCCACCTGTGCCTGACGGCGCCTGCGATGCTGGGCCTGGCGGTAATCGCGCCGCGCCTGGCGCAGTTCATGCGCGAGAACCCGCTGCTGTCGCTGGACGTGAATTTCTCGATGGAGAAGCTCGACCTGTACAAGGCGCGCATCGATGTCGCGGTGCGGATCGCCGACGTGATCGATCCAGGGCTGGTGGCGATCAAGCTGGCGCCGTACCGGCGGGCGTTCTGCGCGTCGCCCGAGTATCTGCGCCAGCACGGCGTGCCCCAGGTGCCAGAAGATCTCATGGACCACAATTGCCTGATCACGCGCGGTTCGGCCCTGAATACCCGCTGGCCGGTCAAGCGCGGCGCCGAGATCGGGCATGTGCACGTGAAGGGCAGCCTGGCGACCGACAACGGCCAGGCCGGGCTGATCGTTTGCCGCGCCGGACTGGGCATCATGATGGGACCACGCTGGATGCTCGAAGAGGACCTGCGCTCGGGAACGCTGGTCGAGGTGCTGAGCGACTACCTGCCGGACAACCGGGCGATCTACGCCGTGCTGCTGCAACGCAGCGGCACCTCGGCCAAGCTGCAGGCCGCGGTCGAATTCCTGAAATCCTGCTTCGCCGGGATGCGCTGAGGGCCGACCGCGCGGCGGCGTTGATCTGGACTGGAACAGCTGCTGTTCCGGCCGCGACCTTGTCGGCCATGACCGCGCGGTTCACACTGCCGGTTCAAATAACAGGGGAGCACTGAATGAGTCAAACCGCAATCTGGTTGAGCGAAGAAGATGTCGCATCGATGGTCACCCTGGAGGACACGATCGGCGTGCTCGAAGCCGGCGTACGCGAACTGGGCGCCGGCACCGCACAGAACATCCCGAAGGCGCTGGCCAATTTTCACGATAAATCGTCGCTGCATTCGCTCGGTTCGGTCATGCTGGGGTCAAGCATCTGCGGCTACAAGAACTGGATCAATACGCCGAACGGGGCCAAGGCCGTGTTCGTGCTGTTCGACGCCCACGAAGGCCGCCTGCTGGCGATGATGGAGGCGAACTGCCTGGGCCAGATGCGCACCTCGGCCATGACCGGGCTGGGAACGCGCTGGATGGCCGGTCCCGATGTGCGCGAGATGGCCATGATCGGCACCGGTCGCCAGGCACTGGCCCAGGTCGCGGCGGTGCACCTGGTGCAGCGCCTGCAGCGCCTGCGGGTCTGGAGCCCGACGCCCGAGAAACGCCAGGCCTTCTGCCGCGAGGTGGCCGGGCAATTCGACATCGAGGTGGTCGAAGCGGCGACGCTCGAAGAGGCCACCGACGGTGCGCCGATCGTGACCACCTGCACCCGCGCGCGCACGCCGTTTCTCAAGGCCTCGATGCTGGCGCGCGGCGCGCACCTGAACGCGGTGGGCGCCATCCTGCCCCACAGCGCCGAGATCGAGCAGGGCGTGTTCGCGCGCGTCGGCTTCATCGGCGTCGACGACGTGCCCAATGCACGCAAGGCATCGCGCGAATTGATCGACTATTTCGATGGTGGCGAAGGGGCGGGAGACTGGGACCGCGTGCGGCCGTTGGGAGCGATCATCGCGAATGGCGAGAAGCCTGGGCCGGATTGCGATGTGACCCTGTTCAAGTCGATGGGGATGGGTGTCTCCGACCTGACCGTCGCCGGCCTGGCCTACCAGCGCGCACGCGCGGCCAATATCGGCAAGCCGATTCCCCTGATCGCGAAAGCGCCTATCCGCTGGACCGACACGCACTGACGGGCGCATTCGCTGCGCCTGCCTGTAATGCCTCCTCCATGCTGCGCGATGGGCCGGCTTCATGCCCGGCCGATCGCTGTTTTCTTCTTTTGATCGGGCAGGGCCGCCTGCGCATGCTGCTCGCGTGGTGCTGTTCTTGACGGGAACAACTGCTGTTCCACCCCACCTCTTGTTGGCGATATGGACTGTCTACACACTGCATCAGGCGGGTGAGCGGTCGTGCGCTGCGGTTGGCAGCCACTCTGTCACAAGCCAGTACCGGCAGCAAGCATAGCGCCGGACGACACTTAGAAAAATAATGGAGACTTCATGAGCAAGAAATTTCTCGTACTGGTGGGCGGGGCGATCCTGGCCAGCAGCGCGGCAGCGCAATCGAATGTGACTGTCTATGGCTTGATGGATGCCGGCATCGTGCGTGAAAGCGGTGGCGCCGCGGGCAGCGTGACCCAGGTCGGCAGCGGCATCGCCGGCGGCTCGCGCCTTGGTTTCCGCGGCGCCGAGGATCTAGGCAACGGCGTCTCGGCGAACTTCGTCCTTGAAATGGGCATCAATATCGACACTGGCGCCTCGGCCCAGGGAGGCACGACGTTCGGACGCCAGGCACACGTCGGCCTGACGAAGAAAGGCCTCGGCTCGGTGACGCTCGGGCGCCAGTACACGCCGATCTTCAATACCATCAATGCGCTCGACCCGTTCGGCGGCGTCAGCATGGCAGGCTCGGGCAACAATATGCTGTCCGAAGGCGGCATCCGCATGAATAACACGGTCAAGCTGGCGGCCGCCGGCGTCGGCGGGCTGGTCGCGGAAGTCGCCTACGGATTCGGCGAGTCGGCGATCGACAGCAGCGCCAATCGCAATATGGGCGCCATGCTCGGCTACAAGCTTGGCCGCTTCGATATTCGCGGCGGCTACCATCGGAACAACAACGCCAATAACAGCGATAGCGGACGTAGTGCGATCGTTGGCGGGACCATCGATTTCAGCACGGTGAAGGCACACCTGGCCGTGCAGTCGAGCAAGGGGCTGGTGATTGTCAATGGGCGGGCGATTCCGGGCACCGATACGCGCGATGTCATGGTCGGCCTGACCGTGCGGCTGGGCGCGAATACCATCATGACGTCGTACACCGACAAGAACGATCGCAGCATCCATGCCGGCGATGCGCGCCAGCTTGCGATCGGCTTGTCGCATCGGTTGTCCAAGCGGACCGATTTGTACACCTCGATCGCGCGGATCAAGAACGATGCGCCGGCGGGAGCGGCGCGGTTCTATACGGTTGGTAACGCGTCGAGCCAGGGGAGTGGGGATAAGGCGTACAACTTTGGGGTGCGGCATTTGTTCTGAACACCGGAAGGGCGGGACCGAGCGCTCGCTTCGGGCCATGAATCCGAATCTGTATCGGCTGATGTTCAGTGCCGAGGCGCGCGAATGCGAGAACCGGCAATTGCGTGAACCGGCGAACTTGGTCCAGTTGCCGATGTGGGCGCGTATCGGACCGTGAAATGACGTGCTCCTGCCGGCAAATGAAGCCTTGCCCGGCAAAAAACTGCCGGGTCGGGCATCATGGCGCGTCATTCACTCACATAGAAAGAAATTTGCATGTCCGATCTCCTGCAAACCCTGCAGTGGCGTTATGCCACCAAAAAAATGAATCCTTCCAAGAAGGTCGCCAAAGAGAAGATCGACCGCATTCTCGAGGCGGTGCGCCTGACGGCCAGTTCCAGTGGATTGCAACAGTACGAGATGTTCGTGGTGACGAACGATGCTCTGCGTGAACAGATCAGGGCGCATGCCTGGAACCAGGCCCAGGTGACGGAGAGTTCGCATCTGCTCGTTTTTGCCGCGTGGGATACCTATACGGCCGAGCGCATCAATGCGATGTTCGATCTGGTGAACGCCGAGCGCGGCTTGAGAAACGAAGGTTGGGAAGCCTACCGCCAGCAGTTGCTATCGACGTACCCGCAACGCGACGCCCAGACCAATTTTGAACACGCCGCGCGCCAGGCTTACATCGGCCTCGGCAGCGCGCTGATTGCAGCCGCAGAGCAAAAGGTGGATGCCACGCCGATGGAAGGGTTCGATCCTGCAAAGGTCGACGAGATCCTGAAGCTGCGCGAACGTGGATTGCGTTCGGTGATCCTCTTGCCTGTTGGCTATCGGGCGGATGAGGGCGATTGGCTGGTCGACTTGAAGAAAGTGCGTCGTCCGTTTTCGCAGTTCGTCACTGAATTGGCGTAGGCGAAATCCCGAGGAAGCCGAAATCCAACGTCAAGGGTAGCGACTTGACCACCGCCCAGCGCCCATGGTCTATGGACCGGCGCCGCGGTCCGTGGGCAAGTCGCCACCCCGCGCACTATTCGCAAGTCAACTTGACATCTTGAAGCTTGCTCTCCACTTCGCGAACCCGAATTGTGCAGCGCTTCACATTGGCTGGGGGCTTCACTTGAATCCAGCGTTGAGGCCCACTTATCGCGCCATATTCGCAGACGAGCCACGCGACGTTCAATGGCAGCTCGATGCGATAGCCGCCACGCACATCGAAGCGATCGCCTTGGATTTCGGTTTCCTTGTCGAAGAATGCCCCAATGCTGATGAGCCGCTTGCCGTCCAACTTCTTCGGGCACTCCACTACTTCTGCCGCCGAAGAGCTGACGCTTATCCCGAAAAGGATCAATAAGACCGCTTTCATGGCACGTTGACGATGTAATACTGCTCGGCGTCGTTTACCGGCCGGATGTTGTTCCGCTTGATCTCTTCGGGTGTCCATGCCTGTTTCCTTCTTCGCCCGACGGTCTTGCCCCGCCACTGGTCGACGATCCAAAAGTGCGTGTAGCCACCACCCGGACGCCGATTTCCAAAGTTGCTGAAAATCGCCACGTGCCAGCCGCTTTGATTCGGATAGCGCGCACGTCCATTCTCGAACTTGAAGTTCGCAATGACCGTCCCCGGCTTAATGAATGTTTGATCTACCACCCTCGGCCCGGGCTGCCATCGCGATGTGTGGCCGATTGACGTAACCGATTGGACAAGCGCCGCGCACTCTTGATCTCTGCCGGCGAAGCGCCCATGAAACTTCGCGAGCAGCTCGCCAAGGTCTCCTTCTTAAATAGTCGACCGCATACACTAAGCTGCGATTTTGTTGGCAACAAAGTCCCAGCCACCCGACGTATTGCCGTGAATTTTCAGGTAAGCGTCGTTTGCCGTGATCTCGCCTCGGAAAGTAATGGAATGTCCATCCTCCATCGTTGACGGGCCCAGAGATTGGGAACGATCAACAGGCCAGGGCCTTGCACGTCAAGCATGCCAGCATGTTGATCCAGCACAGTCCGGCCACCGAAAGCCGGGCTGACGACGCTCGGGGCGTCGTCAGCCCTTCGATGGTACGAGCCTGGCTTATGAGAGTTTTCGCGTCGTGAATCGCCTCGCTAAGCCTGTCGAGCTGAAACCCTTAGCGGGGCGCGCCAAACGGACGCGGTAGTGAGTGCTTGTGATGCCGCTGACAGCGTCAGATTTGACATTGAGACACGAGCTGGACATGAACTGGCGGATACAACTGAAGCAGCGTCCAATGGTCAGATCCGCCTCCGGACTTCCTAGTCACGCCCGCCTTTTTGCGCAGATAGCCGCCGGGAAAAGTGCATAGACAATATTGCTCACGTACAGGTAATATTATGATAACTTTTACTTGAAGACAGGCGTAAAAAAAGCCAGACTGGCAACGCCTAGTCTAGCTTTTTGAATTCTGTGGTCGGGGTGAGAGGATTCGAACCTCCGGCCTCTACGTCCCGAACGTAGCGCTCTACCGGGCTAAGCTACACCCCGACGGTTCGGGGTGTCTTTACAGGTCACCCCGGGAAGGCATTAATATAATTTCTCTTAATGGTTCCTGTCAACAGCGAAACCGCAGAGCTGGAGCAGGCTGTTTTTATAGACGCTGTCAGGCAAATCCGCGATCGCCGCCGTGGCGCGTTCAGCCGCCTGTTCCGCCTGCCGACGCGTGTAATCCAGCGCTCCGCTCGACGTCACCGCCGCCAGCACCGCATCGAACTGCTGCTCGTCGCCCTGCTCGATGCAGTTGCGCACCAGCTCGCGTTGTTCTGGCGTGCCATGTTCCATCAACCAGATCAGCGGCAGGGTAGGTTTACCCTCGCGCAGGTCGTCGCCCAGGTTCTTGCCGATCTCGGCCGCGTCGCCCGCGTAGTCGAGCACGTCGTCGATCAGCTGGAAAGCCGTGCCCAGCGAGCGGCCGTATTCGCCAGCCGCCGCGATCTGCGCGTCGTTGGCGCCGGCCACCAGCGCGCCGAGTTCGGCCGCCGCTTCGAACAGCTTGGCGGTCTTGGAGCGGATCACCAGCAGGTAGGCCGCTTCGGTCACGTCCGGATCGTGCATGTTCAGCAGTTGCAGCACCTCGCCTTCGGCGATCACATTGGTGGCATCGGACAGGATCTGCATCACGCGCATATTGTCCAGGCCGACCATCATCTGAAACGAGCGCGAGTACAGGAAGTCGCCCACCAGCACCGAAGCGGCATTGCCGAACAGGGCGTTGGCGGTCTGGCGGCCGCGGCGCATCGAGGATTCGTCGACCACGTCGTCGTGCAGCAGGGTCGCGGTGTGGATGAACTCGACCACGGCGGCCAGCTCGTGGTGGGCCGTGCCGCGGTAGCCGTAGGCATTGGCCAGCAGCAGCACCAGTACCGGACGGATGCGCTTGCCGCCCGCGCTGATGATGTACTCGGCGATCTGGTTCACCAGGGTGACGTCCGAATGCAGCCGCTGGCGGATCACCGTGTTGACGGCCTCCATGTCGGGCGCGATCGATTGGACGATGGTGTTCTGTTGGGCGTGTTGAGTGGCGGCTGACAAGGCTGACCTGCGAAGACGTGGTGGGTTAACTATAAGAGTGCCGCGATTATACGGTATGCAAGGGATATCCGTGCTGCCAGTAGGGTAGAGCCCGCCCGGGAACGCCGTGTTGCCGGCCGGGCGACGTTGACAGCATGCCACGCAGGGAAGAAATCGCTGAGCGCTTTTGACGCAGCGCGGCAAGTTATGTATAATCCCCTGTTCCCCGGCTTACGAACAGTCCAGCGCTTCTGCGCGGGGTCCTGTTGCTGGCGGATTCTTTTAACATTTGATGAGGTTTCAAATCATGTACGCGGTCATAAAAACCGGTGGCAAGCAATACAAAGTTGTCGCTGGTGAAAAACTTAAAGTAGAACAGATACCGGCTGACATTGGTTCCGAACTCACGATCGATCAGGTCCTCGCCGTTGGCGCGGGCGACAGCATCAAGTTTGGTGCTCCGCTGGTCGAAGGTGCAACGGTGCTGGTGAAAGTGGTTTCGCATGGTCGTCACGACAAGGTCCGTATCTTCAAGATGCGCCGTCGTAAGCACTACCAGAAGCGTCAGGGCCATCGCCAGAACTTCACCGAAATCCAGATCGTTTCGATCAACGGCTAATCGCCGTCCGGTTCCCAGCATAGTCATCAAGGAGTAATACAATGGCACACAAAAAAGGCGGCGGTACTACCCGCAACGGCCGTGACTCAGAAAGCAAACGCCTTGGCGTGAAAGTCTACGGCGGCCAGGCAATCAACGCCGGCGGCATCATCATCCGTCAACGCGGCACCCCAGTGCGCGCTGGCGCCAACGTCGGCACGGGCAAGGATCACACCCTGTTCGCGCTGGTCGACGGTACCGTCAAGTTCGTCAAGCAAGGCGTGGGCTCGAAGCAGTTCGTGACCGTCGTTGCCAACGAAGCAGTCGCAGCGTAATAACGCACTCGCGCCGTCATCGACGGCGCTTCTTTGCAAGGCGCAAGCCTTCCATCGAAAGGCTCTGCCCACGGTAGGGCCTTTTTAGTTTTTTAGCGGTCACAATCATGAAGTTTATTGACGAAGCAAGAATTGAAGTCATCGCTGGCGACGGCGGCAACGGGTGCGCCTCGTTCCGCCGCGAGAAGTTCCGCCCATTCGGCGGTCCTGACGGCGGCGACGGCGGCAAGGGCAGCTCGATCTTTGTGGTTGCCGACCGCAATGTGAATACCCTGGTCGACTTCCGTTACTCGAAAGTCCATACCGGCAAGAATGGCGAACCGGGCCGCGGCTCCGATTGCTATGGCAAGGGCGCCGAAGACATCACCATCCGCATGCCGGTCGGCACGCTGATCATCGATGACAACAACGGCGAAATCATCGCCGACCTGACCGAGCATGGCCAGACCGAACTGTTGGCCAAGGGCGGCGAGGGTGGTTGGGGCAATATTCACTTCAAGACCTCGACCAACCGCGCGCCGCGCCAGAAGACCGAGGGTAAAGACGGAGAGCGTCGTACCCTGCGCCTCGAACTGAAGGTGCTGGCCGATGTCGGCTTGCTGGGCATGCCGAATGCCGGCAAGTCCACCTTCATCACGGCCGTGTCGAACGCCAAGCCGAAGATCGCCGACTATCCGTTCACCACCCTGCACCCGAACCTGGGCGTGGTGCGCGTGTCGCACGAAAAGAGCTTCGTGATCGCCGATATCCCCGGCCTGATCGAAGGCGCTTCCGAAGGCGCCGGCCTTGGCCACCAGTTCCTACGCCACCTGGCCCGTACCGGCCTGCTGCTGCACATCGTCGACCTGTCGTCGTTCGACGAGAAGGTCGATCCGGTCAAGGAAGCCAAGGCCCTGATCAAGGAGCTCGAAAAGTACGACGAAGAGCTGCTCAACAAGCCGCGCTGGCTGGTGCTGAACAAGCTCGACGTGCTCGACGATGCCGAGCGCAAGAAGCGCGTCAAGGACGTCATCAAGCGCCTGGCCTGGAAAGGTCCCGTGTTCGAGATCTCGGCCCTGAACCGCGAAGGCTGCCAGGACCTGATCAATGCGATCTACCTGCACCTCGAAGAAAAGCGCCACTCCGAGCAGCGTGCCGAAGAAACCTCGATGACCGAGGAAGCGCGCGGCATCTCGTCGATCGATCCCGACGATCCACGCTTCAAGATCATCGAAGACTGAACTTGAGCGCGAGCGTTCCACAGGCCACCACCTGGTCGCGCGCCTGGCTGCGCGGCCAGTTGTTGCAGCTGGTCGCCACCGCCAGTTCGCTGGCCGCGCTCGCGGCCATGCTCGATCCCGACCTCATCGCGGCCGCGATGGGGCTGTTTCTCGTTGGCGTGAACGGCTACAGCCAGTTCTACGCCATCTACGTCGGCATCCGCCTCGCTACCGCGGGGTTGGCGCTGTTGGCGGCCAGGCAGGGCGACCAGCCCATCCTCGGCGACCTTACTGCCCTGTTCCTCCTGGCCCAGCCGGCCGGCCGCCTCGTCGCGGCCTTCGCGATCGGCTTGCCCACGGGGGTATTATTCGTCGTCTGCGCGGTTGAACTGCTGGCAGGACTTGCCCTGCTCGCGTTGCGACCGCGGGGTAAATTCCTGTCGCCATGAACTCCGCACTCCAACAAGCCTCCCGCATCATCGTCAAGGTCGGTTCCTCCCTCGTCACCGACGAGGGCAGGGGCCTCGACCATACCGCCATCGCCCGCTGGGCGCAGCAAATCGCGGCCCTGCGCGCGCTCGGCAAGGACGTGGTCCTGGTCAGCTCGGGCGCCATTGCCGAGGGCATGCTGCGCCTCGGTTTCAGCAAGCGCCCGCACGAACTGCACGAACTGCAGGCCTGCGCCGCCTGCGGCCAGATGGGCCTGGCGCAAATCTATGAATCCAGCTTCAGCGCCCACGGCGTCAAGACCGCGCAAGTGCTGCTGACCCACGCCGACCTGGCCGACCGCGAACGTTATCTCAATGCGCGCTCGACCCTGACCACCCTGCTGCGCCTAAACGTGGTCCCGATCATCAACGAGAACGATACCGTCGTCACCGACGAGATCAAGTTCGGTGACAACGACACGCTCGGCGCCCTGGTCGCCAACCTGATCGAGGCCGATGCGCTGGTCATTCTCACCGACCAGCCCGGCCTGTACTCGGCCGACCCGCGCAAGGACCCGGACGCCCGCCTGATCGAGCAGGCGCAGGCTGGTGACGCGACCCTGGAAGCGATGGCTGGCGGCGCCGGCAGCAGCATCGGGCGCGGCGGCATGCTGACCAAGGTGCTGGCCGCCAAGCGCGCGGCGCGCTCCGGCGCCCATACCGTGATCGCCTGGGGCCGCGAACCGGACGTGCTTACGCGCCTGGCCGGCGGCGAGGCGATCGGCACGCAATTGCTGGCCCCCACCGGCCGCCTGACGGCGCGCCGCCAGTGGATGGTCGACCACCTGCATACGACCGGCGAAGTCGTGATCGATGCCGGTGCAGTCGCCAAGCTCACCAGGGAAGGCAAGTCGCTCTTGCCGATCGGCGTGCTGGCCGTGAAGGGAGAGTTCGGCCGCGGCCAGCTGATCACCTGTGTCGACGAGGCGGGCAAGCCGCTGGCGCGCGGGCTGACCAACTATGCCAGCAGCGAAGTGCGGCGCATCATGCGCCATTCGTCGACCGAGATCGAACGCATCCTCGGCTTCGTCGAAGGGCCAGAGCTGGTCCACCGCGACAATATGGTGCTCCTGTAATCAGTAAGTGCTCGCTCTGGTCGCCATCGTTGCGCGCGGAGCACGGTCGACGCCGCGGATGTTTGCCATTCGTCTAAATTAGTTTCCTGCCGGAGACAGCCGGTCGGCGCGCTCATACACTATGCATGGGTGCGCCAGCACACTCCCTCTCCATCCAACCCGTCCGCACTTCGCGCGGCAAGCAATCATGAAACTCAGTCGCAAACTTCCGCTCGGCTTTGCCGCCGTCACCCTGCTGGTCGCCTGTGCCGGCTTCTTCGGTATCGCGCAGATGAACCGCTCGGTCGATACCTACCGCCAGGCCGTCGCCACGGAAGGCCAGGCCCAGCAAGTACAAGCCTTGTTGTCCCACTTCCGCAAGCAGCTGCAGGAGTGGAAGAACACCCTGTTGCGCGGCAAGGACGAGGGCGAACGCCGCAAGTATTGGGACGCCTTCCAGAAGAACGAGGCCGAGGTGGCGGGCCAGGTTGCGGCGCTGCTGCAGGTGCTGCCGGCAGGCGAGGTGCGTGAGCTGGTGGCGCAGTTCGGGGCGGCCCATGCGCAGATGGGGCGCGACTACCGGCGCGGCTACGACGACTTCGTGGCGGCCGGACTCGATGCGAGCGCCGGCGACGTGGCGGTCAAGGGCAAGGACCGCGCGCCGGCCGAGCTGCTGGTGCAGGCGGAAGAAAAGATGTCGGCGCAGAGCGCGCGCAGCGTGGCCCAGGCCGACGCGGTCGGCGCGCGCGCGACCACCGTCAGCTACACCCTGATGCTGCTCGGCGCACTGGTGGCGGCGGTGGCCGGCGTGCTGGTGTCGCGCTCGATCACCCGTCCGCTCGGCGAGGCGGTCGAGGCCGCGCGCAGCGTGGCTTCGGGCGACCTGCGCACCACGATCACGGTGCGCAGCAGCGACGAGACCGGCCAGCTGCTGCTGGCGCTCAAGGAGATGTCGGCCAGCCTGCAGCGCATCGTGCTCGAAGTGCGCAGCGGCGCCGAGACCATCGCCGTGGCGTCGAACGAGATCGCGCAGGGCAACCTCGACCTGTCGAACCGCACCGAACGCCAGGCCGGCGCGCTCGAGGAGACGGCGTCGTCGATGGAAGAACTGACGTCGACCGTGCGCCAGAACGCGGATAACGCGCGCCAGGCCAGCCAGCTGGCCGTATCAGCCTGCGACGTCGCGGCCAAGGGCGGCAAGGTGGTCGAGCAGGTGGTCGGCACCATGGCCTCGATCAGCGCCTCGTCGCGCAGGATCACCGACATCATCGGCGTCATCGACGGCATCGCGTTCCAGACCAATATCCTGGCGCTCAATGCGGCGGTCGAGGCGGCGCGCGCCGGCGAGCAGGGGCGCGGTTTCGCGGTGGTCGCGGGCGAGGTGCGGACCCTGGCCCAGCGCTCGGCCCAGGCGGCGAAAGAGATCAAGGACCTGATCGGCGAATCGAGCGCGCGCGTCGACGCCGGCAACCGCCTGGTCGGCGAGGCCGGCACGACGATGAGCGAGATCGTGGACAGCGTGCGCCACGTGATGGACATCATTGGCCAGATCAGCGCCGCCAGCAGCGAACAGAGCCAGGGCATCGCCCAGGTCAACCAGGCGGTGACGGAAATGGACGGCGCGACCCAGCAGAATGCGGCCCTGGTCGAAGAGGCCGCCGCGGCGGCGCAGTCGCTGCGCGACCAGACCGTGGCGCTGACGGAAGTGGTCAGCGTGTTCAAGGTCGAGGCGCAAGCCCAGGCCGCGCCGCCATCCTTGCCAGGACCGCGCCAGGCGCTCGGAATGGCGTGAATCAGTTGGCGGCGTTCGCCGCCGCCACCGCCGGATCGAGCACGCCGGGCGGCGCCGGCGTCTTGTCCTTGAATTCGCACAGGTCGGCGATCAGGCAGTTCCAGCATTTTGGTTTGCGCGCCACACAGGTGTAGCGGCCGTGCAGGATCAGCCAGTGGTGGGCGTCGTGCAAAAAATCCTTCGGCACGAATTTCAGCAGCTTCTGTTCGACGATATCGACGTTCTTGCCCGGCGCGATTTTCGTGCGGTTCGAGACGCGGAAGATGTGGGTGTCGACCGCCATCGTCGGCTCGCCGAAGGCGGTATTGAGCACCACGTTGGCGGTCTTGCGGCCGACACCCGGCAGCGCTTCCAGCGCCTCGCGCACGGGCGGCACCTCGCCGCCATGCTGCTCGACCAGGATCTGGCAGGTCGCCATCACGTTCTTCGCCTTGGTGTTGTACAGGCCGATGGTCGAGATATACGTCTTGAGCTCGTCGATGCCCAGGTCGAGGATGGCTTGCGGCGTGTTCGCCACCGGGAACAGGCGGCGCATCGCCTTGTTGACGCCGACGTCGGTCGACTGGGCCGACAGCAGCACCGCGATCAGGAGTTCGAACGGGGTCGTGAATTCGAGTTCGGTGGTCGGTTTCGGATTGGCGGCGCGAAAGCGGGTGAAGATTTCCAGGCGTTTGGCGGGATTCATCGTTCAGTTCTTGTCCTGGTTGCCGGCGGCCTTCAGGCGCGCGCGTTCCATGGCGGCGGCGATGATGGCGCGCTTGCGCTCCTTCTCGGCCAGTTCTTCGGGGGTATTCGTCACTTCGGCGGTCACGGCGCGCATCTTTTCCACGGCCTTGGCGGCCAGGCGGGCATCGTTTTCCTCGCGCTCGCGTTGCAGGCGCGCGCTGCGGAAGTCGTGGCGCGCGCGCGCGGCGTCGGCATCCTGCTGGGTCCAGGCATCCCAGCCGGTGCGTTCGCCGGTGACGGGCACCATCGCGATGCAGTCGACCGGGCAGGGGGCGACGCACAGGTCGCAGCCGGTGCACAGGCTCGGCAGGATGGTGTGCATCTGCTTGGCCGCGCCCAGGATCGCATCGACCGGGCAGGCCTGGATACACAGGGTACAGCCGATGCACAGCGACTCGTCGATGAAGGCGACCGGCCGCGGACGCTCGAGACCGTTGGCCGGATTGATCGGGATCACCTTGCGGCCCGTGGCCGCGGCCAGGCGGCGCACACCTTCCATGCCGCCGGGCGGACACTGGTTGATCTCGGCCTCTCCGCGCGCCATGGCCTCGGCATACGGGCGGCAGGCGGGATAGCCGCACTTGGTGCATTGGGTCTGCGGCAGCAGGTCTTCGAGCTGGTCGGCGAGGGAGGTGGTCACGGGGGAAAGCGTCGGGGGATCGATCTGGTCAAGCCGACATTATCCGCCAAAACGGGGCGCGATGCGATCAGCCCGGCCGGCAGGCGGGCCCGGCTTGATTCAATATGACATTACGTGGGCAAGCGAACAGACGACCTGTCACATCGATGCTGTACTATCGGCTGACGCTCACCCCCGGGGACAGGAATGAACGAGTTGATTGCGCCGTTGCTCTTTGCCGCCATCTTTTCGGCCGGCGACGGCTTGCAGCAGCGCGGCGCCGACAAGGCCAAGGCCGACCGGCGCGCCAAGCCCGTCGCCGAAGCGCAGCAGGCGTCCGTGTATCCGGCGCGCTACCGCAACGTGGACGCGAGCAAGGAATTGCAGCGCGGCGAGCGCCTGCCGGCGCGTTACCAGGCGCACCAGCACGTGGTCGAGGACTGGCGCGCCCTGCGCCTGGCCAAGCCGCCGCGCGGACACCAGTGGGTCGATGCGGGCGACCGGTATGCGCTGGTGGCGATTGCGACCGGGCGCGTGGCGCAGGTGGTGCAGGGACGCTGAGGCTTGCTGTGTGACGGATGTCGCGACCGTTAGATGATCGCCTGCAAACCTTTGTCGGCGATGATGTTCAGCAGCTTGAGCGCGGGACCGGCTGGACGCGTTTCGCCTTGCTCCCATTTACGTACGGTTGAAGGCGATGTGTGCAGGTGATGTGCAAATACCGGCTGGCTAAATCTCAGCATCTCGCGCAAGCGCTTGATGTCGCCGGCGCTGAATTCCCGTACTGGCGCTGGGCAGGTTATGTCGAATTCCCGCATCGTCATCTTGCTGATGGCGCCCGCTTCGTGAAGCGCGGAAAGATCTTCACGCAGCGACTCAATGATCTTGCTCACAATGAACCTCCGATAACACCTTCGATAGCAAAGCTTTTGACAGCGCTTCGCCAGATAAATCCAGGAAAATCTTGCCTGCAAACTGGAGAGCTACCTTTTCCCCCTGTGTGATGTTTGCCTTCTCGCTCTTGGGGAACCCGTGCAGGAAAACGTACCGATTACCGATCCGTGCAGAAAGCAAGGTGCGATAGCCGCTGCTTTTACCCCCTCCAGGACGTGCTACCCGTTTCTTGTAAAGGCATCCGCCCAGATCTGCGTCGATCAGGCCGTTTTCCATTTCTACGACAGCCTTGCACAAGACACTATCCGGCAGCTTCTCACCCGCCTGCCAGCGGGCGAAATCCCTGCGCTTGAGGACGCTGACCATCGATTCGATCTCCAAAATATACCCGAAACGGGCATGATTTTCTACCTGCAGATGACGGTGCTGACTGAACGGCGGCCCCAACTTGCCAATCTCTCCAAGATAGGAAGGACATCCTCGAATTATCAGGCCAAGATAAGTTGATATGTGACGCGAAAACAAGAATGCCGTGGCATGCCACGGCATTCTTGTCTTGCTTCAGAGCTGAGCTGCTCGGCTTACCCGTTCGCGCGAATGAACTCGGTAATCTTCGGACACACGATCTCGCGCCAGCGGCGGCCCGAGAAGATGCCGTAGTGGCCGGCCTTCTCCACCACGAATTCGTGCTTCTTGTCCTTCGGAATACCGCTGCACAAGGTCAGTGCGGCGCTGGTCTGGCCCAGTCCCGAAATGTCGTCCAGCTCGCCTTCAACGGTGAGCAGGGCGACCGATTCGATGTCCTGCGGACGCACCAGCTGGCCGCCGACTTTCCAGGTGCCTTTCGGCAGGCTGTAATCCTGGAACACGGTTTTGATGGTGTCGAGGTAGTACTCGGCCGGCATGTCCAGCACGGCGTTGTACTCGTCGTAGAACTTGCGGTGCGCTTCGGCCGAATCGTCGTCGCCGCGCACCAGGTGCTGGTAGAACTCGCGGTGGCTCTGGGCATGGCGGCCCGGGTTCATCGCGATGAAGCCGGCATGCTGCAGGAAGCCTGGATACACCTTGCGGCCGAAGCCCGGGTAATTGCCCGGCACCGCGTAGATCACGGTGTTCTCGAACCACGAATACGGTTTTTCGATGGCCAGGTCGTTGACCGCGGTCGGCGATTTACGTGGATCGATCGGGCCGCCCATCATGGTCATCGTCTTCGGCAGCTTCGGATCCTTGTTGCTTGCCATCAGGGCGATCGCAGCCAGTACCGGCACGGTCGGCTGGCAGACCGAGATCACGTGGACGTCCGGGCCCAGGTGGCGGATGAAGTCCTGCACGTAGAACACATAGTCGTCCAGGCGGAACGGGCCATCGGCCAGCGGCACCATGCGGGCGTCGACCCAGTCGGTGATATACACGTCATGCTCGACCAGCAGCGCCTTGACCGTGTCGCGCAGCAGGGTCGCGTGGTGGCCGGACAGCGGCGCCACCACCAGCACCGCCGGCTGCTCGAGGGCGGCGAAGGCGGCGTCGCTCATGTCTTTCTTGAAGTGCAGCAGCTGGCAGAAAGGCTTGTCGACGACGATGCGCTCGACGATGCCGATTTCCTTGCCCTCGATGGTGGTGGTCTTCAGGCCGAAGGCCGGTTTTTCGTATTCCTTGCCGAGGCGGTACATCAACTCGTAGCCGGCGGCGATACGTTGGGAAAATGGGGTGTGCGCAAACGGCGACACGGGATTCGAGAACAATTTTGACGACGCATCGGCCCACTGCATCAGCGGGGTCAGGAAGGAGCGTTGCATCTCGTGCAGTTGATAAAGCATAAAGTATTCCTTCGTATTGACACTGCGCTGATATCGCCCGCGCATAAGCTTCATCCGATTATAGGGGATTTGCATTGGCCGGTGGCAACAAGGGCCCACACCTCTCCCTTCATGTATGGTGCACTTGTAGCATATTTGCCCGGACACGCTCCGTTGGGCGGCCCACATAAAGCAAAACGCCCCGCAAGGCGGGGCGCTTCAGGGGATTGTGTCGCCGCTTAGTTACTGAACGTTACTGAACGCGGCGGCATCAGCCTTTAGTCGAACACCGGGGTTTCGACGCCCAGGATCTTGTGCAGTTTCGGCGAGGTGGTCGTGTACTGCATATGGATCTTCTTGTCCGGGAAGATATATGGCGCGGCGCCGAAGGCGGCCAGCGCGGCTTCGTGGAAGCCCGACAGGATCAGCTTCTTCTTGCCCGGGTAGGTGTTGATGTCGCCCACGGCGAAGATGCCCGGGACATTGGTCTCGAACTTCTCGGTGTCCATGACCTTGAGCTGCTTGCGCTCGATGTCCAGGCCCCATTCGGCGATCGGACCCAGCTTCGGCGACAGGCCGAAGAACACCAGCAGCATGTCCAGCGGCACGCGGCGGGTGACGCCGTCGGCGCCGGTGACCTTCACTTCGCTCAGCTGGCCGTCTTTCTCGTCGAAGCCGGTCACCTGGCCGGTGATCAGCTGCATCTCGTACTCGTCGCACAGGGCCTTCATCTTGGCCACCGACGCCGGGGCGGCGCGGAAGTCTTCGCGGCGGTGCACCAGCACGACCGACTCGGCCTTGCCAACGAAGTTCAGGGCCCAGTCCAGCGCGGAGTCGCCGCCGCCGCAGATGACGATGTTCTTGCCTTCGAAGCGAGCCGGATCCTTGACGCGGTAGAACAGCTGCTCGTTGTCGAACTTGTCGATGCCATCGACCTTGATCGTGCGCGCCTGGAACGAACCGACGCCGGCCGCGATGAAGATGGTCTTGGTGATGAACTGGGTGCCGGTCGAGGTTTCGACGTTGAAGCGGTTGTCTTCGCGACGCTGGACGGTCGTCACCTCTTGGCCCAGGTGGAAGGTCGGCTCGAACGGCTCGATCTGCTTGAGCAGGTTGTCGGTCAGTTCCTGGCCGGTGCACACCGGGACGGCAGGGATGTCATAGATCGGCTTGTCCGGATACAGTTCCACGCACTGGCCGCCGACGGCCGGCAGCGAATCGATGACGTGGGCCTTAATTTCGAGCAGGCCGAGTTCGAAGACCTGGAACAGGCCGACCGGGCCGGCGCCGATGATCACGGCGTCTGCTTCGATGGCGCCGGCGAAGGAACTGTTGGGAGCGATGCTGCCCGCTTCGTGGGTGGCACTGATAGTCATGCGCTTACTTCCTGTGATTTTTTGATTGGTGAGGCGATGGCAGCCAGCACTGCCATGCAGAACGACCCCGGGCCGGCGCCGAACGGGCGGCGCAGCGGCGGTATTAGCGGGCCAGTTGGTCGAGCTTGTCCTTGACGTCTTTCCACTCTTCCGCGTCTGGGAGGGCCGGCTTCGTCTTGGTGATCGAAGGCCAGAAGCGCGCGAGGTCGGCGTTGATCTTGATGAACTGCTGTTGGTCGCCAGGCACGTCTTCTTCGGCATAAATCGCGTTCACCGGGCACTCGGCGACGCAGACGGCGCAGTCGATGCACTCGTCAGGGTCGATGGCGAGGAAATTCGGGCCTTCCCGGAAACAATCTACCGGGCATACATCGACGCAGTCGGTGTAACGACAACGGATGCACGATTCGGTGACAACGTGGGTCATAACAGTCCTATCAATTGGTGGGATGTCGCGTCGCCGTGCGCAAGAACATGAGTAGGCCGGCCGGACAGAGCAAAGCACTGTATTTTAGGGCAATTCGGCTTTTCTCACAAACTCGCCTATATACACAATCTACATAAGCAAATGAATGAGAAAAGCGCACGATCGTGCGGATTGAGCGACTGTCAAGTGCCCATCGGAGATGGTCGGTAGGGTGGGCGGCTGCGCCGCCCACGCGTTCGAATCACGTACGCGATGTGGCGGCGCATGCTTCGGTTGGACTGCTGGAACTGGAAAAAATGCTATCCGGCCTGCCGCAAGCGCTCGAGCAGGTGCTGCCACTCGCCGCCGCTGCCGTCCTCGCGCAGGAAGACGGTATGACAACGCGGACCGTCCTCGACCGTGATCTCCCAGCGCGGCAGGTCGGCGCCGACCGCGCAGGCGGGCGCGGCGCCAAAGAAGTCGAGGCGCCGCAGCAGCGTTTCGAGGGCCGGTCCTTCGGCCAGGCGGGCAGTATCCAGTTCGTAGGATGCGGCCAGTCCGGCGAAGCCGCCGCAGGCGCGGGCGTGGATCTTCATGCCAGCATCGAAGGATTGGGTAAATGAGCGGGTGACTGGGCGCCCGGCTGCGCGGCCGCCGGCAGGCCGGGCAGCGCCGGTCCGTGGCGGCCATGTTCGGCGCACCAGCGCGCCAGCAGGCGCGCCTCGCCGGCCAGCAGGCGCTCGGCGCAATCGTACTCGGCCAGTTGCATGGTGCCGCAGCAGGCGCGCCGGTCTTGCCGCGCGCCGGGGGCGTCGCACACCCGCGCCGCCAGGGGCACGCCGGGGACGAAGGCGGCCGCCGGGCCGCCGCCATGGCCGGCCTCGACGACTTCGCGCCGGCTGAACTGAAGGCGGATGGCGTCGGCATAGGCGGCCGGCTTGCCGTCGCCGGTCACCATCTGCAGCATGGCATTGACCACGTCGGCATAGGTGGCGGCCGTGTCGGGCGCGGCGATCAGGGCGCGCAGCAGCACGCCGCCCAGGTAGCCGGCCACCCGGTGCAGGACGGCGGCGTCGTCTTCGCGCGCGGGATCGCGCTCGTGGGCGAACAGGTCGGCCAGCACGTCGAACACGCCGCCGGTGAATACCTGCGAGATGGCGTGGACCTGGGTGCCGGCTTCGCTCAGCTTGATGTCGTTGTCGGCATTGCGCAGGCCGCTGCTATTGCCGAGCGCCAGCCCGAACTGCTCGGCGATGTCGGCCAGGAAGGATTTGTCGCGCAGGTCGGCCTTGGTCTGGGCGATCACGGCTTCGCACTGGTCGAGCTGGGACAGGGCCAGGAAGATCGCGGTGAGGTCGCCGAAGGCTTCGTGCAGGCCGCCGGTCTGGGGCGGGGCGTCGGCCTGCAGCCACTGCGGCTTGATGCCGTCGAGTACCGCGTGCGCAGTCTCATGCGACACGATGTCGAACGAGCGGCAGGTAAACACCCGGTCGGTCGCCCCGTTGGGGATGAAGTCGCCGAACTTGAGGCAGGCCTGGCTGCGGCTGTAGAAGGCGTTCATGACGTTGGGCAGGCCGTGCGGGAAGACCAGCAGCGGCCGGGTGTCGGCACTGCTGTTCCATTGCCAGGGCAGGGGCATGGCGCTGCCGGCGGCGGCCAGGGCGCGCTGGTACATGGTCAATGTCTGGCGCACCACGACGAAGGTGTGGACGGCGTCGAACTGCGGCGTGTCGGGCTGGGTGACGAAGTCGCCGAAGGCGTTCGGCTCGACCGCGGCGATGCCCGGTTCGCCGGGCGCGATGCGGGCGTCGCGCGGACCGGCCAGCACCACGCCCGGCAGATACGCCTTGCGGGTGCCGATTTCGCCCACCGAGGGGTCTTGCTTTCACATGAGTACGCGGGCGCCGGGCACTGGCGGCGGTGCTTCGGTCCCCGGCGGCGGCTCGGCTTGCGGGCCCTCGGGTTCTTCGAGCAGGCGGGCGGCGCGGTGCTGCTGGCGGTAGGGCGCGCTCGGGGTGGGGACGAAGCGCGCCGGAGGCTGTGCGGCCTGCGCCGCCTCTGGCTCGCCCGGCAACAGGCGGTTCGCTGGCACGACGGGGGTTTCCATGACGAGTCCTCGCGTAATGACGGGATGCGTCTTCATCCTCGCGCTCCCCGCCGGGCGCGCTTTGATACTCATCAATTGAGCCTCCGTGTAGCGGCCTGTTGTAGCGAGCTCTGGCATAGCCTGGCCGCAACTGGCATCATGGCGGATTGTTTGCAATCGATTCAGGAAGGAACAGCCAGATGGCGGAAATCAGCATCGTCCAGCAGCACAGCCTGAGCCCGGACGCGGCGCGCACTGCAGCCGAGCAGGTGGCGCAGCGGATCGCGGCCGAATACGGCCTGGAATGCAGGTGGGACGGCGATGTGCTGCGCTTCGAGCGCAGTGGGGTGGAGGGGATGTTGACACTGGAAGACCAGCGCGCCGCGATGCGCATCCGCCTGGGCTTCTTCATGGGCGCGTTCGCGCCGGCCATCGAGGCCAAGGTGGCGGAGAAGATGCGCAAGACCTTCGCCGCCGCGGCGTGAGGCTTAACCCTTCAGTTCCTCGATCAGGTCGACATACTGCTGCTGGGCTTCCTCTTGCGACGTGCCCTGCAGGCCGGCCCAGGCATCGTACTTGGCGCGCGCCACGAAATCGGTCATGCCCGGACGCTCGCCGGTCACGTCGCCGCTCGAACCCTGCTTGAACAGCGCGTAAATCTTCAGCAAGGTCATGTTGTCGGGACGCTCCGACAGGTTCTTCGAATCGATCTGGGCCTGGTTGAACTGTTCCTGCAAGCTCATGGAAACTCCTGTGATGGTTGATTGCGGTATTGTCGCTTGGACAATGCGGCAAGCATCTTAGCGCAGGGTAGAGGCGGGCACGGGAAATCCGGCCGCACTTTAGAAGGGAAGTTCAAATGCCGCCGTCAAGACGGCGGACCGTGCGCCGCCGCAGGACGGCGCACGGGCAAATGCGCTTAGACGGCCAGCAGGTCGACGTCGAAGATCAGGGTCGCGTTCGGCGGGATCACGCCGCCGGCGCCGCGTGCGCCGTAGCCGAGGCTGGCCGGAATGGTCAGGCGGCGCGAACCGCCGACCTTCATGCCCTGCACGCCTTCGTCCCAGCCGCGGATCACGTGGCCGGCGCCGAGCGCGAACTCGAACGGGTCGTTGCGGTCCTTGCTCGAATCGAACTTGGCGCCCAGGCTGCCGTCGTCGTTGCGCAGCCAGCCGGTGTAGTGCACGGTGACGTGCTGGCCGGCTTTCGCCTCGGCGCCTTCGCCGGTGACGAGTTCTTCGTATTGCAGGCCGGATTCGGTGGTGATGGTGGACATGGTCTTCCTTGTTGTTCAGATTGAACGACGATTGTAGTCCATGGGTCCATCCGGTGTCATCCCGTAGAATGGCGGCATCACACTTTCACCAGGAGACTCCATGCCGCGAAGGACCATCCCATGAACGGCGTCCTCACTGCCTGCCGGCGCGCCCTGCGCGCACAGTTCAGCCGCCGCATGCTGCTGCTGTCGTTGGCGCCGCTGCTGCTGGCGCTGACCCTGTGGGGCGTCGCCATGTGGCTCGGACTGCAGCCCCTGCTCGACTGGCTGCACGGCCTGTTCGCCGATTACGGCGGCTTCGAGACCAGCGGCAGCATGCTCGAAATGGTCGGCCTGGGCATGTTGAAGGTGATGGTGGTGCCGCTGATGGCGATCGTGCTGCTGCTGCCGCTGATGATCGGCTCGGCCCTGCTGTTCGTGGGCGTGGTGGCGATGCCGGCCATCGAGTCGCACGTCGGCAAGCGCCAGTTTCCCGGGCTCGAAAAGAAAGAGGGCGGCTCCTTCTTGGGCAGCGTGGCGATCAACCTGGGCAGTACCGCCGTGTTCGCCCTGCTGTGGCTGTTCACCCTCCCGCTGTATGCGGTACCGCCGCTGGCCTGGCTGGTGCAGGCCAGCCTGTGGGCCTGGGTGACCTCGCGCGTGATGAGCTACGATGCGCTGGCCGCCCACGCCACCCAGGCCGAGCGCCTGGCCCTGATGCGCCGCCGCCGGCCGGCCCTGCTCGCCATCGGCTTCGTCACCGGCCTGGCCGGCGCGCTGCCGGGCATCGTCTGGATGGGCGGCGCCGTGCTGTCGATCGTGCTGTTCCCGGTCCTGGCCCTGGTGTCGCTGTGGCTGTACGTGATGATTTTCCTGTTCGCAGGGCTCTGGTTCCAGTTCTACTGTTTGCAGGCATTGGAAGAACTCCGATTGGCAGAGGCGACCCAGCCTGCGTGAGCGGCGTATCGATATGGATCAACAGATGGCTGTGCACCGAAGGCGTTTCCGATGCGTTAAGTATTGATAGCCAATATTGAAGCCACTGTTGACTCAAGACACTGGGCAATATCACTCCGTCAAGAGCGCGTTGTTTTTTTGCGAAAATATTCCAAGCACAGCAAATTTGTTAAACGGCGCCTCGCGCGGGACGTATTGATGTGGTGGAATATTGCCTACGGACGGTGCGATCTGGAGTGGGATTGCACCACCAGTGTGCGAACTAACAAGGACCACGATCACTCGAACGGACCGGCAGCAATACGGATGGCGAGCAGGTTGGCGGGGATTGCGAGCGTTTTGATTCAGACCGGTTAAGCCATCATGGAAAGTATTCGCCGTCTCGGACGGCCAAGTAATGTGTCCGGCAAGCGCGCCGCGGGCGAGCGCAGCGAGCCGACGTTCGGCGACGCCGTCGCCACCGCCGCGCCAGCCAATGCCGCTGCCGCGGCAGGCGCGCCCGCGCTCGCGGCCGGCGGCAACGACGTCCCCCTGTACGAAGCCTTCCCGCACCTGGCGGGCAATGGCGGCATTCCCGGTGGCCCGCAGGGCGAGCCGGGCGACGACGAGCCGGCGCCGCGCAAGCGCCGCTGGAAGCTGTGGCTGGTGCTGTTCCTGCTGTTGCTGGTCGCGCTCCTGGCCGCCTGGGCCGTGCTCGAGACGCGCACCTCGCGCCTGCAGGCCAGGATCTTCGCCGACATGGCCAGCGAGCTCACCTATCGCGTGGAGAACGGCCCGAGCACGGCAATCCGCTTCCCGGCCGCCAGCCCCTATGACACCCGGCTCGGCTATGCCGGCCTGCCGCAGTATCTCGAGCGGCTGCAGACGCGCGACTATGCCATCGCGGCCCAGGCGCGCATCTCGCCGCAGATGGTCAAGATGGCCGACCTCGGCCTGTACGCCACCTACCACGAAAAGACCAAGGTCGGCCTCGAGATCCTCGACTGCCGTTCGCAGCCGATCTACACCTCGCGCTTCCCCGAGCGCTACTACGACAAGTTCGACGCCGCGCCCCCGCTGCTGGTGCAAAGCCTGCTGTTCATCGAGAACCGCGAACTGCTCGACGCCGCCCATCCGCGCCGCAACCCGGCGGTCGAATGGGACCGCTTCTCGAAGGCCGTGTTCGACAAGACCCTGTCCAGCATCGGCCTGGGTGGTGGCGGGCGCGTGGCCGGCGGCAGCACGCTGGCGACCCAGATCGAGAAATACCGGCACTCGCCCGAAGGCCGCACCAGTTCGACCACCGACAAGATCATCCAGATGGCCTCGGCCACCCTGCGCGCCTACCAGGACGGCGAGGACACCACCGGTTCGCGGCGCCAGATCGTGCTCGACTACCTGAACACGGTGCCGCTGTCGGCCAAGTCGGGCTATGGCGAAGTGAACGGCATCGGCGACGGCCTGTGGGTCTGGTATGGCCGCGACTTCGACAAGGTGACCCAGATGCTCAAGGGCCCGATGACGAGCCCCGATGCCGTGCTGGCCTACAAGGAAGCGCTGTCCCTGATGATTGCCCAGCGCCGTCCGGCGTATTACCTGGGCGCGGGCGAACCCGACCTCGAGGTGCTGACCGACAGCCACCTGCGCGTGCTGGCCCAGGCCGGCGTGATCTCGCCCCAGCTGCGCGACGCCGCCCTGAACGTCAAGCTGCAGCCGGCCCTGCACAGCGGCGTGGCGCCGCCGCCGGCCGATGCGTTTGTCTCGCGCAAGGCGGCCAATGCGGTGCGCAACCACCTCGGCTACCTGATCGGCGATTCGCGCCTGTACAACGTCGACCGCCTCGACCTGTCGGTGGTCTCGACCCTGGACAGCAATGCCCAGCAGGCGGTGACGGCGGCCCTGCGCCAGCTGTCCGACGCCGAACACGCGAAAGCGGCCGGCCTGACCGGCAAGGGCCTGCTCGGCAACGGCGACCCGGCCCAGGTGGTGTACAGCTTCACCCTGATGGAGCGGGGCGAGCACGTGAATTACCTGCGGGTCCAGACCGACAACTACGACCAGCCGCTCGACATCAACGAGGGCGCCAAGCTCGATCTCGGTTCGACCGCCAAGCTGCGCACGCTGGTGACCTATCTCGACATTTTTGATCAGCTGCACAAGCGCTTCGAGCCGCTGGATAAAATCGGCCTGCACGGCGTCGAGGTCGACCCGAAAGACCGCATGTCGCAGTGGGCGCTGGAATACTTCCAGACCCTGCCGGACGGCGCCGACCGAGGCCTGAAGCCGATGCTGGACGCCGCCATGGCGCGCCGCTACTCGGCCAATCCGGGCGAGCGCTTCATGACCGGCGGCGGCCTGCACACCTTCGGCAACTTCAGCCGCCTGGACAACGACAAGATCATGGACGTGCACCAGGCGCTGCGCCAGTCCACCAACCTGGTGTTCGTGCGCATGATGCGCGACGTGGTGCGCTACTACATGTTCCAGCTGCCGGGCTCCTCGGCCCAGCTGCTGGCCGACGCCAACGATCCGCGCCGCGCCGCCTACCTGGCGCGCTTCGCCGACAACGAGGGCAAGGATTTCCTGGCCAAGTTCTGGAACAAGTACAAGGGCAAGACCCCGGCCGAGATCGAGGCGCTGCTGTTCTCCGGCGTGCGTCCGCTGGCCTCGAAGCTCGCCGCGGCCCACCGCACGGTGGCGCCGAACGCCACGCTGGAACACTTCGGCGCCTTCATCAATGCGACCCTGCCGTCGGCCAACGAGATCGATCCCGAGCGCATCCCCAAGATGTACGAGATGTACGATCCGCGCAATATGTCGCTGGCCGACCGCGGCTACGTGGCCTCGGTGCACCCGCTCGAACTGTGGCTGGTGAGCTATCTGCGCACGCATCCCAAGGCCACCTGGTCCGAGGTCACCGCCGCCAGCGTCGAGGAGCGCCAGGAAGTCTACCAGTGGCTGTTCAAGACCAGCCGCAAGAACGCCCAGGACAAGCGCATCGCCGGCCTGCTCGAGGTCGAGGCCTTCCTCAAGATCCACGCCCAGTGGAAGAAGATGGGCTATCCCTTCGATTCGCTGGTACCGTCGTTCGCGACCACGCTGGGCGCCTCGGCCGACCGGCCGGCCTCGCTGGCCGAGCTGATGGGCATCATCATCAACGGCGGCGTGCGCAAGCCGATCGAGCGCATCGATTCGCTGCACTTCGCCAAGGACACGCCGTACGAGACGCTGGTCAAGCGCAACAAGGGCGGCGGCAAGGAGCAGGTGCTGGCGCCGGAAGTCGCGCGCACGGTGGCCGACGCCATCCAGGGCGTGGTCTCGGACGGCACCGCCAAGCGCGTCAAGACCGCCTTCGTGCAGGCCGACGGCAGCGTGATCGCGCTGGGCGGCAAGACCGGCACCGGCGACCAGCGCTTCGACGTGTATGCGCGCGGTGGACGCCTGATCGAATCGCGCTACGTGAACCGCTCGGCCACGTTCGTGTTCAATATCGGCGAGCGCTTTTACGGCAGCATGACGGCCTATGTGCACGGTCCGCAGTCCGAGCACTACGACTTCACCAGCGCGCTGCCGGTGCAGTTGCTGGTGACCCTGGCGCCGAGCCTGATGCCGATGATCGAGCCAGGGCCGGCCCCGGCGCCGGGTGCAGCCCCCGCTGCGGCCCAGCGCCAGTGCGTGCGTTGAAGCCGGTGGGCGAGGCAGGCGGCGCGCACGGCAAGGGCCTGCGCGCGCGCCTGCAGAATTTTTCCATCGTCTCGCTGCGCGACCTGGTGGTGGCGTCCGGCCCGACCATCCTGATGGTGGGGGCGGCCGTGCTGCTGGCCTACTGGTGGGTCGATCCGGCGCCGCCGCGCAGCCTGCGGCTGGCCACCGGCCAGGAGAACTCCGCCTACGAGCAGTTCGGCAAGCAGTACGCCAGCCTGCTCGCGCGCGACGACATCAAGGTGGCCCTGCAGCCGACCCTGGGCTCGCGCGACAACCTGCAGCGCCTGCTGGCGGGCGAGGCCGACGTGGCCTTCGTGCAGAGCGGCTCGACCGACGGCGACACCATGAACGCGCAGGATGGCGACGCCGCCGAGCGCCAGGAACTGGTGTCGCTGGGCAGCCTGTTCACCGAACCGGTCTGGCTGTTCCTGCGCGCGGAGGCCAAGGTGACGAACCTGACCGACCTGCGCGGCAAGCGCATCAACCTGGGCCCGGAAGGCACCGGCGTGCCGCGCCTGCTGCGCCAGGTGCTCGACGCCAACGGCATCGAACCCAAGGATGTGCAGATCGGCGACCTGGCCGACACCCCGGCCACGGTGGAGCTGCTGGCCGGCCGCATCGACGGCCTGGTGTTCTCGTCGGCGCCCGAAGCGCCGCTGATCCAGATGCTGCTGCAGACGCCTGGCATCCGGTTGTTCGATTTCGCCCAGGCCGAAGCCTATACGCGGCGCCTGCCGTTCCTGACCCATGTGGTGCTGCCGCGCGGGATCGTCGACCTGGGCCGCAATATCCCGGCCCAGGACTACCACCTGATCGCGCCGACCGCGACCCTGGTGGCGCGCGAGGACATCCATCCGGCCCTGGTGGGCCTGCTGGTGAAATCGGCCACCCAGATCCACGGCGGGGCCGGCTGGTTCCAGCAGCAGGGCCAGTTCCCGTCGCCGAGATATACCGAGATCCCGGTGGCGCCCGAGGCCGCGCGTTACTATCGCGACGGCCCGCCCTTCATGCAGCGCTACCTGAGCTTCTGGCTGGCCAACCTGGCCGAGCGCCTGTGGATCGTGGTGGTGGCGCTGACGGCCTTGCTCATTCCGCTGTCGAAGATCGTGCCGCCGATTTACGTGTGGCGCGTGCGTTCGCGCGTGTACCGCTGGTATGGCGAACTGCGCGCGATCGAGCAGGCGCTGGAAGACGCCGGGCCCGAGCCGGGCGATGCCGTGCGCAAGGACTTGCTGCGGCGCCTGGACGGGCTCGAGGACCGGGTCAACCACATCTCGGTGCCGCTGGCCTATGCCGACGAGCTGTATCGGCTGCGCAGCCATATCCACCTGGTGCGCGAGCGGATTCGCGGCGTGCAGGAAGACGAAGCGGCGGCGGCGCCCCTGGCAAAGTAGGTATCTGCTTCGGAAATCCGATTACACTGGCGGCCTCCCGTGTTTTTGTCCGAAGGAAGTCATGATCCGCCGTCCGCTGTCCGCACTCGTCCT